>CAXYDO010000008.1:0-564953 GCA_964276015.1 uncultured Alphaproteobacteria bacterium
AGCGTAAGCCTGAACACCTGACCCACGCAAAAGTGCCTTTCGAACATCAAAACAACGCGTTAACTGTGCGTCGGCCTTGGTCCAGCCAGCATAAACAACCGCACTGGCCAGCCGCTCCGGCGTCTTCACCGAGATGATGAGGGCCATGGCAGCACCGGTCGAATGCCCGACGATATGGGCCTGGTTGATTTTCAGAAAATCCATCAGGGCCAACAGATCGTCAGCCATTTGGTCGACCGAATAATCTATCTCGGAATGGGTGCTCTGGCCGGTGCCACGGTGATCATGAACGATGACCGTATAATCCTTGGTGAAGGCCTCGATCTGCGGGTTCCAGTAATCCGCCGTGCCCCCGAGGCCAGCCACCAGCAGCAAGGGCGGCCCCTCCCCGTGGATTTCGTAGTGGATTTCGCCATTTCCAATATTTGCTTTGGGCATGTTGTCGGTTTCCGGTTGGCGCTCTAGCTATCAATCTCGCGGAGGTTACCCTCCTCGTCGACTTCGAGCCCGGTGCCGCGTGCGGACTCGACAACGCTCGGGTGCCAGGCGACGCTACCCGCATCCGGACCGCCAACGATCGTCAGAATCAAGGCATCCGGATCGTCGGACACGCAACGGAAGCCCCGATAGATGAGCGTCGGCACGTTAATAATGTCGCCGGGATCGAGCTTTACCGCTCGCTCGTCTTTGCCTTCCAGCCAGAAAATCTCCCACGACCCGCGGATCGGCACGAAGACTTCCTCGGTCAAATGGGCGTGCAATGCAGCACCGTTGCCGTTCTCGGCACGGTTATAGATCACGGCAAAACCGTGCGCCGGGGCGCTGATCTTGGGTTCAAGCAGCGGATCTTCGGGGTTTTCGGTGACGCTGGTACCAATCATATTGATGATTTCACGCTGGTAACCGGGCAAGCGCTGGTCGAGGAAGGCAAGGTCGGACCCCTGCGAACCCGCTTCACGGGCGACGTATTTCGTCTCCATTTCCTCGGCTGAAATTTTGGGGATGGCCATTTTCATGTCTCCAGCTTCGCGCCGCGGTCTTCTGCGGCAGATGTTAGTTCGTCTTGCACCAGACGTACTGCGGTTCCGCGAGAACACAGTATTTCACAAAGCCTCCCGCGACAATGTTGGGGAAGCGATCTACTTTTCTCCTGAATGCACCATGGACGCGCACGCCGAGGTGAGAGCCGATTGGTATGACGAGAGGAGAACGGCCACAAGATTGAATGGTTGTTGTGCGATCTGCGGCGGGTGATTTTCGAAAATGACCATGGGTAATGCCCAAAAGTCATTTCAAACCCGTGCATGCCCTGCGACGAAAACACTAAAGGGTTTCTAGCTTTCGCCGGAAACCCTCTATCACTTTGGTGAGCCCATCTGGGTTCGAACCAGAGACCTACTGATTAAAAGTCAGTTGCTCTACCAGCTGAGCTATGGGCCCTCACCAAAAGGATTGCTCTTATTAGGCAGGCCCCGTTACCGGGTCAACCTCTGGATCGAGACTTGGCGAGATACAGGCCAGAAATTCTCGCCCATCAACAGAAAACGGCGCCCTGAGGCCTCGCTTACCATACAATCTTGGCGGTCGGACGCTACTTATCCGCGTCGGCGGCAACCTGCATCTTGACGATCTTGTCCGGGTCGTCGACGGCGCCGCTGCCTTCAGCGCCGCGCTTGATCTTGTCGACCAGGTCCATACCGTCGCTCACTTCGCCCCACACCGTGTACTGGTTGTCGAGGAAGCTGGAGTCATCAAAGACGATGAAGAACTGACTGTCCGCACTGTTGGGATCCTGTGACCGGGCCATCGAGAGAACCCCACGCTTGTGGTTCTCGAGAGAGAACTCAGCGTCGAGATTCTGGCCGGAGCCCCCGCGCCCTGTGCCCGTTGGGTCACCGGTCTGGGCCATGAAGCCGTCGATTACACGATGGAAGACGATGCCGTCATAGAAGCCTTCGCGCACCAGCTCCTTGATGCGGGCGACATGGTTCGGCGCCAGATCGGGGCGCATCTTGATGGTGACACGACCATCCTTGAGGTCGAGATAAAGAGTGTTTTCCAAGTTGGTCTCCTGTTTGGCACTTTGGGCCTGTGCGGATTGAACGCCTGACCCATCAAGGCCTGACATCGCGAAAATGCCTGCCCCAATCACGATCGCGGACAGAAAAAAACGGCGTTTCATGTGAAGTGCACCTATTCGTTAGCGGCTTGCAGGTCGAGGTGCCGATACCGATCATTGACCCGATCGGCGACAGCTTTCGAAACGAAACTGGAGATATCCCCCCCCAGCGCCGCGATTTCCTTGACCAGGCGCGAGGCGATGAACTGGTTCGTCTCCGAGGCCATCAAAAACAGGATTTCTATGCCGGGATTAAGGCGCGCATTCATGCCCGCCATCTGAAACTCGTAGTCGAAATCCGACACCGCGCGCAGGCCGCGCAAAATGCACTGGGCGTTTTCGGCTTCGGCGAAGTGCATCAGCAGTGAATTGAAGGGTTTGACCTCCACCACGCCGGCCCGGGGATCATCGATTGTGGCGATTTCGTCGCGCACCATTTCGACCCGCTCTTCGAGGGAAAACAACGGCCCTTTGCCCGCATTGACTGCGACTCCGACAACCAGACGGTCGAGAACCCGCGCCCCGCGGCGGATCACGTCCCATATGCCCATTTGTCGTGGGATCAAAAGTGCCGGGATAAACCCCGACCCGCTCAGTCTTCGTCATTTCCTGTCTCCGGTGCCGCGTCACCACTATTCGGCGGCCCTCCGTCCCCTGATTCAGCGCCGTTATCGGCGTCTTGGGTCACGGCGTCACTGGTTACAGCGGTCTCACTGCCCGCAGTAGCGTAATCACCTGCTTCGTCTTCATTTTCGCCGACATTCTCGTTATCATCATCGTCGCGCAAATGGGTCACGGTCACAACCCGCTCTTCTTCACCTACTCGGAACAAAGTGACACCTCGGGTCGATCGCCCGGCAATACGGACCTCATAAACTCCCGTGCGGATCAGCTGACCACCATCGGTCATCATCACCAGCTGGGTATCATCTTCCACCGGGAACGACGCAACGACGCCGTTGTTTTCCGCTTCGGCCAGCACAATGTTGACCACGCCCTGCCCGCCGCGGTTTGTGATCCGGTATTCATAGGCTGAGGTACGCTTGCCAAAACCGTTGGCGGTCACCGTCAGGATGAATTGTTCCTGTTCGGCGAGTTCTGCGTACCGAGCATCGGTCAATTCGACGACTACGTCACCGGTTTCCCCGGCCTCGGAGGACGTTTCCGTACTCACTGGGGTCGCCGTATCGTCGGATTCTGTGGATTCCGAGGCTTCTGCCCCACGTTCGGCCCGCGAGCGCTTCAGATAGGTTTCCCGTTCGGCGACCGAGAATTCAGCATGGCCCAGGATCGACAAGGAAATAACGCTGTCATCCTTGTCCAGCCGGATGCCGCGCACGCCGGTCGAATTTCGTCCGGCAAAGACACGCACATCGGTGCCCTCGAAACGGATCGACTTGGCCTTGGCCGTGGCGAGCAGCACATGATCGGTGTCATCGCAGGTTTGCACCCCGATCAGGGTGTCGCCCTCATCGAGCTTCATGGCGATCTTGCCGTTGGCCTTCACTTGAGTGAAATCGGCCAGGCTGTTACGCCGCACATTGCCCGAGGCCGTGGCGAACATGACGAACAGGTTCTCTGCATCGGCCTCGTTTTCGGGTAGCGGCATCAGGGTGGTGATTATCTCGCCTTCTTCGAGGGGCAGCACGTTCACAAGCGCCTTACCACGCCCCTGCGGGGTGCCGATGGGCAGCTTGTAGACCTTTTGCTTGTAGACCATGCCCCGGGAAGAGAAGAATAACACCGGGGTGTGGGTGTTCAGCACAAACACCGAGCTGACAAAATCTTCGTCACGAGCCTTCATGCCGGCCCGGCCCTTGCCCCCACGCCGTTGCGCCCGGTAGGTCGAAAGCGGCACACGCTGGATGTAGCCGTTATGGGTAACCGTAACGACCATGTCCTCTCGCTGGATCAGGTCTTCAATATCCTGCTCGAACTCGCCTTCGATGATTTCGGTGCGGCGCGGATCGGCGAATTCCTGCCGCATGGCGAGCAATTCGTCGCGCAGAATCGTGTAGAGCTTCTCCCGGCTTTCGAGAATTTCGAGATAGCCACGGATCCGATCGACCAGCTCATGAAGGTCCTTGGCGATCTTGTCGCGCTCAAGCCCGGTCAGTCGGTGCAGGCGCAGTTCCAGGATCGCTTTGGCCTGTTCCTCGGATATCTGGTAGGTACCGTCGTCATCGACCCCCCGTCCCGGCTCATCAATCAGGGCGATCAGCGGCGTCACTTCACCCGCGGGCCAACGGCGTGCGGTCAGTTGCTCGCGCGCATCGCTGGCGTCATCTGCGGCCCGGATCAGCTCGATCACCGGGTCAAGGTTTGCCACGGCCACAGCCAGTCCCACCAGAGTGTGGGCGCGATCACGGGCGCGACCGAGCTCGTAGATGGTACGGCGTGTGATTACCTCTTCGCGGAACCCGACGAAGGCGGCGATGATTTCCTTAACGTTGAGCAATTCCGGCCGGCCACCATTCAGGGCCAGCATGTTGACGCCAAACGAGTTCTGCAGCGGCGTGTAGCGGAACAACTGGTTGAGCACGACTTCGGGCACCGCATCGCGCTTGAGCTCGATGACAACCCGTACCCCGTGCCGATCGCTTTCGTCCCGGAGGTCGGAAATGCCTTCGATGGTCTTGTCGTGGGCAACCTCGGCAATCCGTTCGATCATCCGGGATTTATTCACCTGGTAGGGAATTTCCGTGACGATAATCGCGTTACGGCCCGCGCGAATTTCCTCAAACGCGGTTTTGGCGCGGATAACCACGGACCCACGGCCGGTGTGGAACGCCGCGCGAATACCGCTGGTGCCCAGAATTGTGGCGCCGGTGGGAAAATCAGGCCCGTGCATCACCTGCAGCATGTCATCAATGGTGAGATCGGGATTGTCGAGATAGAGGCAGCACGCATCGATCACTTCGCCCAGATTATGAGGCGGGATATTGGTGGCCATGCCAACCGCGATACCGCCGGCACCATTGACCAGAAGGTTAGGGTATTGTGCAGGTAAAACAACGGGTTCGTTGATGCTTTCGTCGTAGTTCGGCTGGAAATCCACCGTGTCGCGATCGATATCCTCGATCAGCGAATGGGCCGCTTTCGACATCCGGGCTTCGGTGTAGCGCATCGCCGCCGCGCGATCGCCGTCCATGGAGCCAAAATTGCCCTGCCCGTCGATCAATTCGAGACGCATGGAGAAATACTGCGCCATACGCACCATGGCGTCGTAGATCGCGGAGTCGCCATGGGGATGGTACTTGCCCATGACCTCACCGACGATACGGGCGGATTTGCGATAGGGCCGGTTGTACTCAAAACCCGATTCCTTCATCGAGTAAAGGATCCGTCGATGGACCGGTTTGAGGCCGTCACGAACGTCGGGCAGCGCGCGCGATACGATCACGCTCATGGCGTAATCGAGATAGGACGACTGCATTTCGTCCTCGATCGTCACCGGCTGGATATCGAAATCGTTCGGTGGTAGTTCTGACGACTGATCACTCATCGTTTAATTACAACGCTGTATGGGACACAGTTTAAGCTAACTGTGAACAATTCGAATCGGGTATTTGCCATCTTGAAAACCTACTCGAAAGCACGGATTCGGGCAAGGAAACCAGCGTCTGTTTTGACCCGAATATCAAACCTCCAAAAGCCCGGAAAACCGGCAAAAAAATGCCGATGCCCAGGACCAGCATGGCAGCAGCAACCAGGCGCCAGCAGTCCAGGGCCGTCCAGCGACGGAGCCGACGCTCAAGGTGATAGATAGCGCCCTGCATAGCGATTGGCGTCGGTGGCGGGGTATCGAGCGTCGCCAGCAAGCGGATGCGCGCGTTCTGTCGTCGCCAGTCGTCAATTGTTTCCTGAATAACAGGATCACGAGTCAGGGCGTAGTCGACAACTACGCGTTTGCCGGGCACCAGGAGAACATCGACATACGCATGCAGCAACGCCTCGGGAATGATCGCCGTGACGTTGTCGCGCTCCTACCTCATTGCACGAATTGCTTTTGTCGATCCAGGATTTCCCCGGATACATGCAGGAGTAACGCCGCCCGAGCGCGGAAAAGCCGGGACATCACAGTGCCGACCGGGCAATTGGTGATCTCGGCGGCCTCTTCATAGGTGAAGCCGGACAAAACAATAAGGAGGACAATTTCGCGTTGAGTGTCGGGAAGGTTGGCCATGCCGTCACGTAGGTCGCAGAGTTCGAGATTGTGAATTTGGGCCGCAGGCTGGATCAGAGGGGCGACATTGACCACGTTTTCTAGCGGCACAACGGTGCCCCGGCGTTTGGTTTTGCGGGTGCCATCGATGAATAAATTGTGGAGCATTGAAAACAGATAGCGGCGCGGGTTCGTGACCTGAGCAATCGCGGGCCATTTCTTAAGTGCCCGAAGCAGGCAATCCTGAACCAGGTCGTCGGTCTCGTTTCCGTTTCGAACGAGTATTCGGGCGTACCGGCGAAGTCCGTCGATTTCCTTCTCCAGTTCGGCTTTTTGATGCGGCATGTGATCACCTTTTCTCGGCACCCCGAGCGGGGTGCGACGGGTGAGCAAAACTCCCTCGCCATCAGCGGGTTTTGGTGTGTCAAAGCCGTGTCATCTTTGGTCATGGGAAATCCGGTTGTTGTAGCCAGAAGGTGCGAATCCCGGCGGTCGGAGCTCGGGGGCGAGCATTGAAGACCCCACCGCCGGGATCGCGACTGGCGTCTGGTTGGCGCCAGTTTTGGAGCGCGGGTCAGACTGAGTGCCGACCTGCGACTATTCCTCTAGTTTGTGCGTGTTTTTGGCTGTGTCCGCATATCCTGGACCACCTGATCGAGGATCCGCTGGGCTTCTTCGGGTTCGCCTTGCTGGCAGAACGCCGAGGCTTCGTTCACCTGGGCGCGACTGTTCTCTGCGGCGATGACGGGCACTCCCGCGAGCAACACCGTCAACCCGGCGAGGGTGGATAGCATTCGGCGGCCGGATTTTCTGAGTTTCATCACACTCCTCCGTCTGGTGGGAACCTGGCCGCAGCATCATTGCTGCCGACCTCGTTCCCTAGACGCCGGAGCGATGGGTTTATTCCGGGCAGAACCGGTTTTAAGAGGTCGCGCGTACGATCAGGGTCGCGCCATCCGTATCGACAATTTTGACTTCGGCGCCGGCGGACAGGGTCTCCTGGTCGTGTGATGAAGCCAGCCACCAGGTATCGTCAATGCGCACCCGGCCCCGGCCGTTTTCCAGGGTTTCATCGATGGTCAGGCGGCGGCCCAAATAGCTGCGGCCCCGCGTGTTGAGCATGGGATGGTCGGACTGGGTCGGATGCTTGCGCAACCACACCTGCCATCCGATCGACGTCACCACCGAGAGGACGGCGAACAACAAAAGCTGGAACCGCCAGTCAAAGTCCGGGATGACCAGAAGAATCAGCCCGATGGCAAAGGCAGAAATGGCTGGCCACAGGAGGATCGTAGTCGAGGTGGTGAAGACTTCGAGCCCAACCAAGGCAATGCCGAAGGCCCACCAATGCCAGAATTCGAGGTCCCAGAACCAGGCGACAAATTCATCCATGCTACGCCCTGCCTATTCGTCGCTGACGCGGAGATTCACCGGAACACTGCCCTGCCGGCCCGGGCGTGATTCGCCCTCGCCGTCGAGACCGAAAGCTGATTTCGCGATTTCGGCTATGCCCCCGAGGCTGCCGATGAAGTTCGACGCCTCGATCGGGAACAACACGACCCGTTGGTTGGGCGCGGAGGCGATGTTGCCGATGGCTTCGACGTATTTCTGCGCCACAAAATAGTTCACGGCCTGCATGTCGCCTGCGGCAATCGCCTTGGACACAGACTCCGTCGCCTTGGCTTCGGCATTAGCCTCGCGCTCACGGGCTTCGGCATCACGGAACGCGGCTTCCCGCCGGCCTTCGGCCTGAAGAATGGCCCCCTGCTTCATACCTTCGGCGCGCAGGATTGCGGCCTGCTTTTCACCCTCGGCCGAAAGCACTTCGGCGCGTTTCTCACGCTCGGCTTTCATCTGGCGGCCCATAGCCTCAACCAGATCGCCCGGCGGGGTCAGATCCTTGATCTCGACCCGGGTGACCTTGATGCCCCAGGGGTTTGTCGCTGCGTCGATGACCCGCAGGAGCCGCTCATTGATGTCATCGCGCTTCGAAAGCACATCATCGAGGCTCATGGACCCGATTACGGTACGAATATTAGTCATCGCCAAATTGGTGATAGCGCGCACTAGGTCATTGACCTCATAAGCCGCACGGGCTGAATCCACGATCTGATAGAACGCGACACCGTCTGCCGTAATCGTCGCGTTGTCGTAGGAAATCACGTCCTGGGAGGGAATATCGAGAACGGTTTCACGCAGAGAAAGCTTGAACCCGATGCGATCCACAAAAGGCATGATCAGCTGCAGACCAGGCGAAAGCGTTCGTGTGTAGCGCCCGAAGCGCTCGACGGTCCATTCCTGCGCCTGGGGAACCTGCTTGAGTCCGGCCCAGATAATGATAATCGCGAAAACAACGACCGCGATGACAAATATAAGAAATCCACTCGGCAGAAATTCCATAAGACGCCCCCTCTTCGGCAATTATAGGCATCAGTATACCCCACTTTAGATGGGTGTTCTTGTGCCAAATTCTACCGAATACGTTCGAAACTCGGCGTTTTCAGACATTTACCCATAGGAAATCAGCTTCTATGGAGCGTTATCCGGTCAGGACTCCCCCACCGACTCGTCCCAGAATGCGGCTTCAATCTTGTGGCCATCGGGATCTCGTACAAAACAACCGTAATAGGGCGCGCCGTATTCTTCCCGCGGCCCCGGTGCGCACTCGTCTTGCGCCCCTGCGGCCAGAGCGGCCGCAGGGAAAGTATCTACCCCAGCCAGCGTGGAAGCAACGAAGCTGACATGGCTGCCGTTGCCCACATTCGCCGGTTTCCCGTCTACGGGGATCTGCACCCAGAGTTCCGGATACGCCTTGCCATAGGCCACCACGCCCGGGTGTTCCATTATCCGGGTACAGCCGAGTACGGCGAGAATCTGATCATAAAACCCCGTGGCACGGGCAAAATCATTGATGCCGACCGACAGGTGCGAAAAAACGCTCGGGTTGTCGTCGGTCACGGGCTATCTCCAAACTAGAACGGGATTTCGTCGTCCAGATCGTCGCCGCCGGACATGCCGCCGCCGCCGCCGGCCACTGCCGGCTGGGGGTTCCCGTAATCGGTCGGGCCGGAATCATATCCGCCACCACCGCCACCTTCGCCGCGGCTGTCGAGCATCACGAGTTCTCCGCGAAAACGCTGAAGAACCACTTCTGTGGTGTATTTCTCAACACCTGCATTGTCGGTCCATTTGCGGGTCTGGATCTGGCCCTCGAGGAACACTTTGGCGCCCTTTTTGAGGTATTTTTCCGCCACTTCGGCAAGCTTCTGGTCAAAAATGACCACACGATGCCATTCGGTTTTTTCCTGCATTTCGCCGGAATTGCGGTCTTTCCAACGTTCCGACGTGGCGACAGACAGGTTGCACACCTTGTCCCCCGACTGCATGGAGCGAATTTCCGGGTCGCGGCCCAGATTTCCAACGAGAATGACCTTGTTTACACTGCCTGCCATTTGATGTGCCTCCTGACACTTTCTAATCCGATCTTCATGCACCCAGATCACTACGAATCGGGCGCAAAACCACGCTCACACTGGCATGAGGCCTCGAGGCTCACAAGCGGGATGGACGTGAAGTTATCCCCATGATATTCATGTTTTGTTCTCATTTCAAGCAAGGCCTATCCTCTAGCCTTTTGTGCCATCCACCGCCATGTTAACAGCGCGTTTGTTTCGGCGGTTTTTCGCCACCAGCCCCTGCTCCCAAGGCACATATGCAGAAGAAAATCGTCGTCCGCGGAGCCCGCGAACACAATTTGCAGAACGTTGATGTTTCCCTGCCGCGCGATGCGCTGGTGGTCATCACCGGCCTTTCGGGTTCGGGGAAGTCCTCCCTCGCCTTCGACACGATCTATGCGGAGGGCCAGCGCCGTTACGTGGAAAGCCTCTCGGCTTATGCCCGTCAGTTCCTCGAGCTGATGCAAAAGCCCGACGTGGACTCCATCGAAGGCCTCTCGCCGGCGATTTCCATCGAACAGAAAACTACCAGCCGCAATCCCCGCTCAACCGTGGGTACGGTGACTGAGATTTACGATTACCTGCGCCTGCTCTACGCCCGGGTTGGTATCCCCTACTCCCCGACCACCGGATTGCCGATCGAAGCCCAGTCGGTCAGCCAGATGGTCGACAGGACCCTGAGTATGGAAGAAGGCACCCGTCTTTATCTGCTCGCCCCCATCGTGCGCGGCCGCAAGGGTGAATACCGCAAGGAGCTCGCCGGACTCCAGAAACGTGGTTTCCAGCGGGTAAAGATCGACGGCGAGATGTACGAGATCGCAGATGCCCCGGCCCTCGACAAGAATTTCAAACATGATATCGCCGTGGTTGTGGACCGGATCGTGGTGCGCACCGGCATTGAAACCCGGCTGGCGGACTCAATCGAAACCGCGCTTGAGCTTGCGGACGGTCTGGCCTTTGGAGAAAATGCGGAAACCGGCGAGCAGACGATCTATTCGGCGAAATTCGCCTGCCCTGTCTCCGGTTTCACCATCGAAGAGATCGAGCCCCGGTTGTTTTCCTTCAACAACCCGTTTGGCGCCTGCCCCGCCTGTGATGGTTTGGGCACCAAGGTCGTGGTGGACCCCGAACTGGTGGTCCCCGACACAACCAAGAGCCTGGGTGACGGCGCCGTCGCCCCCTGGTCGAACTCCTCGAGCCCCTACTACGCCCAGACCCTCGAGGCGATTGCCCGCCACTACAAGGCATCGATAAAGGACGCCTGGTCTGAACTGCCCGAGAAAGTTCGCAAGACCGTGCTGTTCGGTTCGGGAAGCACCGCCATCAAGATGAAATACGATGACGGGCTGCGCACCTATGAAACCAAGAAGGCCTTCGAGGGTGTAGTGATGAACCTGGAGCGCCGCTATCGCGAAACCGAAAGCTCCTGGGCCCGCGAAGAAATCGGGAAATATCAGGTGACGTCGGTGTGCGAGACCTGCAAAGGCGCGCGTTTGAAGCCCGAGGCACTGGCGGTCCGGATCAACGACAAGCACATCAGCGCGACGACCGAGATGTCGATTGCCAATGCAGGCGCATGGTTTGCCGATCTGGAGAACCATCTCACCGATCAGCAGAACGAGATCGCCCAGCGCATCCTGCGCGAAATCAACGAGCGGCTGGGCTTCCTCAACGATGTGGGGCTCGAATATCTGACCCTGAACCGGAACTCGGGAACCCTTTCGGGTGGTGAAAGCCAGCGTATCCGCCTGGCCTCTCAGATCGGCTCTGGGCTGACCGGGGTACTCTATGTGCTCGATGAACCCTCGATCGGCCTGCATCAGCGCGACAATGCCCGTTTGCTGGAAACCCTCAAGCGCTTGCGCGATCTCGGCAACACGGTCGTAGTGGTCGAACATGACGAAGACGCGATTCTGACGGCGGATTACCTGATCGATATGGGGCCGGGCGCCGGTGTGCATGGAGGCCAGGTTGTTGCTCAGGGCACGCCGAAAAAAGTTATGCAGCAGGTCAACAAAAGCCTGACGGCGAAATACCTGACCGGCGTTGAGCAAATCCCAATCCCCAGCGAACGCCGCTCCGGACAAGAGGGGAAGTCGGTCAAGATCAACGGCGCGACCGGCAATAACCTCAAGAATGTCAGCGCGGAAATCCCGCTTGGGACGTTTACCTGTGTGACCGGCGTTTCGGGCTCGGGCAAATCGACCCTGGTGATCGACACGCTCTACAATGCGGCGGCCCGGCACATCTACAACTCGCGCAAGGCGGCGAGCCCGTATGAGTCCATTGAAGGCTTCGAACATCTCGACAAGGTCATCGACATCGACCAGTCGCCCATTGGGCGTACGCCGCGTTCGAACCCGGCGACCTATACCGGGGCGTTCACTCCGATCCGGGACTGGTTCACCGGACTGCCGGAATCCAAGGCGCGCGGTTACAAGCCGGGTCGGTTCTCCTTCAACGTCAAAGGCGGGCGCTGCGAAGCCTGCCAGGGTGACGGCGTCATCAAGATCGAGATGCATTTCCTACCTGACGTCTATGTCGAGTGCGATGTGTGTCACGGCAAACGCTACAACCGCGAAACCCTGGAAATTCTCTACCGGGACAAATCGATCGCCGATGTCCTCGCCATGACCGTCGAGGAAGGCCGTGAATTCTTCAAGGCTGTGCCCTCGATCCGCGACAAGCTTGAAACCCTCGAACGTGTTGGCCTGAGCTATATCCAGGTCGGCCAGGCCGCCACCACCTTGTCGGGCGGTGAGGCGCAGCGGGTGAAACTGGCCAAGGAATTGTCACGTCGGGCCACCGGCAAGACGATTTACATCCTGGATGAGCCGACCACCGGATTGCATTACCACGACGTCCGCAAGCTTCTCGAAGTGCTCGATGCTTTGGTCGAACAGGGCAACACGGTCGTTGTGATCGAACACAATCTGGAAGTCATCAAGACCGCAGACTGGATCCTCGATCTCGGTCCCGAAGGCGGCGACAAGGGCGGAGAACTCGTCGCTCGCGGGACCCCCGAAGATATTTGCGCGGTCAAACGCAGCTATACGGGTGCCTTTCTGGCCCCGTATCTGCCGGCGTTTACGAAGAAGACGAAGAAACGGGCGTAACAAGAAAATGCGGGGCCAGTGCGGACTTCAAAATTCCACGGCGGCTAGAGTTTCATATCTGGATATCGAATAGTTGGACACCATAATGCCCCTTTTCCGCAAGAGATCCGCCGCCATGCAGCGCGGAATCGTCGCTGCCGCCCTGCGGAACGGCCACTGACTGCCGAACCCCTGTGCGGAGATCGCTCAAGGCTTTCCCCATTTTGGCAGTACATCAATTATCCGCGCGAGAACTTCGCTGGAATGTATCGTGTCTGTGTCTTAATCCACGATCGCGGTCGCTGTGGCCCGCATCGGTCCGGCGCTGAGTTCGATATCGGCTTCGGTGAATGGTGCGCCTGTAATCCCTGTCTCGACGGGAACAAGGGTCAACGGCTTGGCCACGCGAACGGCAACGGAAGTGAGCCCGAGCTGCGCAAGAACGGTATTAGGCACGCTGACTTTGACGGTGGAAAATCCACGCGCGGCGGCAAATTTCAGGACATCACCAGCTTTCAACGCAATTTCGTTCCCGTCAGGACGGGTGCCTGTCACCTGCAATGCATCTGGGTTGTGGGGCACATAGGGGTAACCGACTGTCGGGGTCGGGCGCTGCTCATGCTGGCAAATCGACGTGAGTTGGGCCGCGTATTCGGTGGCGACGCAGTGCAATTGCACCGCCGAAGCGGTTTGCACCACCCCCAGCATTTGCGGGTCTGCTGCAGCGTTGCCGGCCGCCAGAGCCAGCGGCACTGCCAGAATTGTTGAAAAGGCGATTTTTCGAATGACGCATCCCTTTGGCGACGGCCCCGCTGAAACGTTGCATTTCGCCGGCGCGGGCGTCAATTCACAACATCTCATGCGATTGCCTTCCCGCGCCCGGCTCGTTATGTCGTGACTATGGTCAAATCATCCCCCGATCCTGTTCACGTCATTGGCGGCGGTCTCGCCGGCAGCGAAGCGGCGTGGCAGCTCGCACGCTCCGGTGTACCAGTCATTCTCCATGAGATGCGCCCGGGAAAGGGCACCGACGCCCACCAGACCGACAGCCTGGCCGAACTGGTCTGTTCCAATTCATTTCGATCGGACGATTCCGAAAACAACGCCGTCGGCATTCTTCATGCGGAAATGCGCGTGCTCGGTTCTCTGATTATGGCCGCAGCCGATATGCACAAGGTTCCCGCCGGAGGCGCGCTTGCGGTCGACCGGGAGGGGTTCGCCGAGCAGGTGACCACCACCTTGTTGGGACACCCACTGGTCACCCTCGAACGAGGTGAAGTCGTAGGCTTGCCACCGGAAGATTGGGATAGCGTGATTGTGGCCACGGGCCCCCTCACCTCGCCGGCTCTTAGCGCGGCAATTATCGAATTGTCCGGCGAGGAAAACCTCGCTTTCTTTGATGCCATTGCCCCGATCATCCATGCCGAGAGCATCGACATGGAGAAAGCCTGGTTCCAGTCGCGCTACGACAAACCCGGTCCCGGCGGCACGGGCAAGGATTACATCAACTGCCCCTCGATGAAGCACAGTTCGAGGCCTTCATAGATGCGCTGATCGAGGGCGACAAGGTTGAATTCCATGAATGGGAAAAAGACACACCTTATTTCGACGGCTGCCTGCCCATCGAGGTGATGGCCGAGCGTGGACGCCAGACTTTACGGTTTGGGCCCATGAAGCCAGTGGGTCTGACCAATGCCCATGACGGGTCGCGCGCGCATGCGGTGGTGCAGCTGCGCCAGGACAATGCACTCGGCACCTTGTTCAACATGGTCGGGTTTCAAACCAAGCTGCGCTACGGCGCGCAACAGGAAATCCTGCGTACCATACCCGGTTTGGAGAACGCGGAATTCGCCCGGCTCGGCGGTATTCACCGCAACACCTTCCTGAACAGTCCGCGTTTGCTCGACCGCACATTGCGTCTCGACGCCATGCCGCGATTACGGTTTGCCGGACAGGTCACCGGGGTTGAAGGGTACGTCGAGAGTGCAGCCACCGGGATCCTCGCCGGGCGTTTTGCCGCCGCAGAACGGTTTAACGAGGATTTAGTTCTCCCCCCATCGACCACGGCCCATGGCGCGTTGCTCGCGCATATTACCGGCGGTGCTGATGATGAGACCTTCCAGCCCATGAATGTGAATTTTGGCCTGTTCCCCCCCCTCGAGGATAATGCCCTCGACGAATTCAAACGCAAGGAGCGCAAGGTGATGCGCCGGCGCTTGATGTCGCAGCGCGCCTTGTCGGATATTGCGGTCTGGTTCAGCGACACGCCAATGGGAGCAGAATGAACACGATCCATGGAGGACGTCATGAGTGGTGAACAGCCTTTTGAGATGCTCGGCCTCGATCACATTGTCATTCGCTGTGTTGATCTTGAGAGCATGAAGTAATTCTATTGTTGCGTGCTCGGTTGCACAGTCGACCGGCACAACGAGAAATTCAGTCTTTTTCAGGTCCGGGCCGGCGCCCATCTGATCGACCTGATCCCCATCGATGGTATTCTCGGCAGCAAAGGCGGAGCAGCGCCCGGCGCCGAGGGACTAAACCTCGATCACTTCGCGATTCGGGTGGAGCCCTATGATGAACCCGCCTTGCGCGCCTATCTGGGCGGCCACGGCATCGAAATTGTCGAGGCCGGGCCCCGTTACGGCGCTGAGGGAACCGGTCCCAGCATCTATATTCTCGATCCGGAGGGGAATACGGTTGAACTCAAGGGCCCCCGCGACCCCGCCCTGAACTAATAACCCGGAAGGAAAGCGCATGTCCAAGCAGCCCTACGCCATGAAAGGCCTCGATCACGTGGTGATCCGATGCGTCGATCTTTCCGCGATGATGCATTTCTATTGCGATGTTCTTGGCTGCACACTAGAAGATGAGGACAATGAGCTTGGCCTCTACCAGGTCCGCGTCGGTAGTCATTTGATTGATCTGGCACCGATCGGAGAGCCGATGGGCAGTCAAGGTGGTCCTGCCCCAGGGCTCGACGGGCACAACATGGATCATTTCGCGATCCAGATAGAACCCTATGATGATGAAGCGATCCGGGCCTATCTGGCGACGCATAATGTTGAACTCGGCATCACCCTGATCCGCGGTGGTGCGGAAGGCGAAGGCCCGGCGATTTATATCAAGGACCCGGAAGGCAATACGGTCGAACTAAAGGGACCGCCGGATCCGGTCTACAACTAGAGCGGCCGACCCCCGGCCGCAGAATCTGAAAAGTAGGAGAAAACGATGAAAACGGTGAATTTCACATCTCAGGAAATGAACGCGCGGATGGCACGTTTCAAGTCATTGAAACCCCAAAGCAGCGCTTATGATTCCGAAGGCGGCATCCCTCAGGAAGTCTATGAGACGATGACCGCTCGGACTTTGTACCTGCTGATGTCACCGGAAAATCAGGGCGGTCCGATGGCCCAGGCGCCCGCGGTTGTGACCCAGGACAAGATGAGCGTCATCATCGCTGAATGCCCCCCCGGTGATGGCCCCCTTCTCCACGCCCACCAGTTCACCCGTGAGACATTTTTCTGTCTCGACGGCCGTTTCAAAATCCAGTGGGGCGACGAAGGCGAGAGCGAGCTGTTCCTCGATCCCTACGACATGATTGCCGTCCCGCCAGGGGTTGTTCGCCGGTTCGAGAACGTCAGTGACCAGACCGCGCATCTGCTGGTCTGGATCAACGGAGATTCCGAAGAGGAATTCAACGACATCGACCACCCACAGGTCGAAGCCGACCGTCTGGCGGCAGAATTTGGCGACGACGTGCTCGACAAGCTGCGCGGCATCGGCGTCACATTCGAAGCCGGTGTCACCGATGATCGTGACGCCGCAGAATAGTTAGAAAGTAGTTAGTAAATCCCGCGCCAGGCCGCCCACGCCAATCGAAGAATGTGTGGCGGCTGGCTTGCGGGAATAGTGAACGGATCAAAGCCCAGCTTGCGGATGCTCGCGATATAGCGATCGGCCAGCGGGGCGAGCAGGAGCGCTTTTCGTTCTGCGCGAGAGATTTCGCGCTTTCGGGCCCGGGCGCTGGCCAAATCAGATTCGGCAGATTCGATCATTCGCTCAATCGACTTGTTCAGGCCCGGGGAAGGTTTGAGGTCGAACAACCGTCGTCGCTCGACCTCATACTCGCTAAGCAGTGCATCGGGAATATAGATTCGCTGATGCTGAGCGTGGAACGCCACCGAACGTGCGAGCCCCACCAGGGCCCACGCCGATCCAACTTTCGTGGCAGCCTCGAGGCTTGCGGCATCTGTCGCGCCCATTGCCCGCATGACAAGTATCCCCAGCTGCCCCGATGTCTCAGCCGCATAAAGTTGCAGCGCGGGTAAATCAGGCGGTGGCGCGTCATCCAGATCGGCCTCACGGGCATCGATCAGGCCGTCCAGGGTGGATTTTTCAATATCGTGTTTTTGGCAAACCGCGGCTAACGCTTCGACAACCGGATGCGCCCGGGGGGTGCCCCCGTAGACACCCTCGATTGTCTCGCGCCACCATTGCAGACGTATCTGGCCCAGCAAGGGCTCGCTAACGATTTCCCTTGTGCGCGCAATTTCCAGGTTGAAAGCGTAAAGTGCGAGCACATCGGAACGTATTTCGGGAGGCAGAAACAGGCTTGTCAGATACCGGTCGTGATCGTGGCGGCGCACCTCCGACAGACAGTATCTTTCGCTCTCGGTCAGGTTCATCACGGTGTTCAGGCGGTTTCAAAAGGTTTTATAAGTCACATAGGCTCGACGCGGTGAATTTGCTATAGTTCGATTCGGAGTAATCAACGAGGGGTATACTATGAAGAACCCATTAGAATCACTGCACATGACCGTTGTGTTGGGGGTCGTCCTGACCGTCATCATGGTGCTCGTTGCACAAAACATCGCTGTTTAAGCGGGAAAGGAAGATAGAACTATGATGCTCGACGATCCTTTCCTATTACATTTTGTACGCTGGCTGCATGTTGCCAGCGGCGTAATGTGGGTGGGCCTGCTTTGGTATTTGAACTTTGTTCAGGTTCCGACCATGCCGAAAATCCCTGATGAGATGAAGCCAGCTATCGGCAAGCACATCGCGCCTGCCGTTCTGTTCTGGTTCCGTTGGAGCGCTGCTTCCACGGTGCTGTTCGGCCTGCTTCTCGCATGGATGAGTGGCTATATCGGTGACGCACTTGCAATCGGCACGTCCGGTGGCGGCGTGGCCATGTCTCTCCTGGGAATCGCCATGTGGTTCGGTTTGATCATGGCATTCAATGTCTGGTTCGTGATCTGGCCAAACCAGAAAATAGCGCTCGGCATTATCGACGCACCGGCCGAGAAAAAGCCGACCTCTGCGCGTCGTGCGATGCTGTTCTCGCGGACCAACACACTGCTTTCGATCCCCATGCTCTATGGCATGATTGCGTTCCAGAACTCACCGTTCTGATCGAATACCAGCTCCAAAGAGTACGTGCGGGGCCCTTCGGGGCCCCGTTTCGTTTGGGGTGTTAGTTCGGCAAGGCGATCAACGCGGCCGCGACCCGACGATCTTCGGACAGGAGCACGTTGTAAGTGCGCGCTGCGGCACCGCTGTCCATCGGCTCGATCACGATCCCCGCGGCACGCAGCGGGTCGCGTAAGCTTCGGGGAACCAGCTCCATCCGAGTTCCACAGCCCAGCAGTAGAATTTCGATCACCTCGGACGCCTCCAAGATGGGGGCAAAATCAGATGGGGTCAGTTCTTCGAAGCTGGGAATCTGCCATTCGATGGTGCGCTCTGGAAAGACAATAACCGACGTCTCGTAAACTTCTCCAGAGATTCTGAACCGGGCTGGACCATAGCCTTCGACGACCTGGTAAACCGGGGTCGGCTGGCTCGGGTCGCCCGCCACGACTAGTCGTCGCGCGGCGCGTTCGCGTCACCCTCGGTGTCTTCCTCAGGTCTTGTGGCCGACAGAGATTCCCGGCTGAGTTTGAGGCCAAGAAGAATCGGTAAGGCAATGAACACGGAGGAATAAGTACCAATGATCACGCCCCAAATCATCGCTAAGGCAAAATCGCGGATGATTGTGCCGCCGAAAACCGCGAGCGCGATCAGCGCGATCAGCGTGGTGACACTGGTCATGAAGGTTCGTGACAGGGTCCGGTTGGCCGCCATATTGAGCAGCTCGGCCATGTCCATCTTCTTGTAGCGCCGCAATTCCTCGCGCACCCGGTCATAGATCACGACCGTATCGTTGATGGAATACCCCGCAATGGTCAGGATCGCAGCCACCGTTGCCAAATTGAACTCCAGCTGGGTAAACGCAAACAGACCGATTGTGGTGATCACGTCATGGGTCAGGGCGATCACCGCGCCGACACCAAACTGCCACTCAAACCGGAACCAGATGTAGATCAGGATAGCCCCGATCGCGAGCGCAACGGCCCAGATCGCTGACGAGATCAGTTCTGCGCCGACGGTGGGCCCGACAAATTCTGTCCGTCGATATTCCGCGACACTGTCGCCCAGGGCGTTCTTGATGGTCTCGATCGCCTTGACCTGTTCTTTTTCCTCGCCGTCCTGTTGCTGGACGCGAATCAGAATGTCATCGGGTGCCCCGAACTCCTGAATCTGTACTTCGCCCAGGCCGAGCCTGCCAACATCCCGGCGCAGCTGTTCGACATCGGCTGGTCCCTCGGTCTTGATCTCGATCAGGATACCGCCGCGGAAATCGATCCCGAAGTTAAGGCCCTGGATCAAAAATGCACCGATCGAGAGGATGATCAGCAACGCTGACAAAGGGTAGGCAAACCGCCGATAGCCGACGAAATTGACCTTGGTGTTCTGCGGGACGATGTTGAGCTTGAACATGAATTCGTCCCTAGATCGACAAGGTTTTGGGCCGGCGCTTGCGCAGCCAGACAACAACAAACAGGCGGGTAAGCATCAGCGCGGTAAACATCGAGGTGATAATGCCGACGGACAACGTGACCGCAAATCCCTTGATCGGTCCAGATCCGAACTGGAACAGCAGGATCGCAGCAATCAAGGTCGTCAAATTGGAATCGATGATCGTCGTTAGCGCGCGCCGGTAACCCGCATCAATCGCCGAAATTGGCGTTCGCCCATTTCGGGTTTCCTCACGTATGCGTTCAAGGATCAACACATTCGCATCGACCGCCATACCGATGGTCAACACGATACCAGCGATTCCCGGCAGCGTAAGTGTCGCCTGCAGGAAGGAGAGAATGGCCACAATCAGGGCCAGGTTGAACAACAGCGCGACGGCGGCCATCAAACCGAACAGGCCATAGCTCGCAATCATGAAGACAACCACGGCGGTCAGCCCGATCATGCTGGCGACCTTGCCGGCTTCAATCGAATCCTTGCCGAGCCCCGGTCCTACGGTACGTTCTTCGAGAATAGTCAGGGGTGCCGGCAAAGCACCTGCGCGTAAAACCAGTGAAAGGTCGTTGACCTCCTGGACCGTGAAGCGGCCCGTGATAATACCGCTACCGCCCAAAATGGGACTGCGGATGGTCGGTGCACTGACGACCTCCCGGTCGAGCACGATAGCGAGACGAGTCCCGACATTGTTCTGCGTTAACTCACCAAACTGTCGTCCACCCGCTGTATCAAAACGGAAGGAAACGATCGGCTGACCATCCTGGAACGACGGTTGTGCATCAACAAGGCGGTCACCCCCGACTTCGACCGTACGCCGGACCACGTAGGGAACGCGGCCATCTTCTTTCGGACTGAAAAGGAGTTGCGAGCCCGCCGGAACCCGGCCGTTTTGAGCTTCGCGAAGATCGGCTGATTCATCGACTATGTGGAATGTCAGTTTGGCGGTTTGGCCGAGCAAACGCTTGATCCGTTCGGGATCACGAATACCTGGCAGCTGAACCAGAATCCGCTCGGCTCCCTGCTGCTGGATCGTCGGCTCGGAGACGCCGGTTTCATCAACACGACGCCGGACAATCTCAATGGATTGTTCAAGCGCACTCTGTCGACGATTGCGCTCCGCATCTTCAGTCATTGTAAGGCTGAAATTCAGATCGTTTTCGATTTTAAGTTCGAAACCATCTTCAATATTGCGCAGCCGGTCGCGGGCCTTCTCGGCGTCAGCCGCATCACGCAAGGAGAACCGGACGGCCCCGCCTTCAACACGCAGGCGCGTGTAGCCCAAGCGATCACCACGTTGCCGCAGCTCCCGACGAACCGTGGATTCGACTGATTCCAGCGTATCCTGGATCGCAACATCGACCTTCACTTCCAACAGAAGCGAAGCCCCGCCCTGCAAATCCAGGCCGAGATTCATTTTCTTGGAAGGCAGCGGTCCCGTTGCCTGCTCGGATTCTTCAGCCGTCAGCAGAAAATTGGGCAAGGCATAAACCAAGCCCAGCAGCGCAACGACGACCGTAAAGATCATCGCCCAACGCGGATAATTGACCATCTCGTCGCGCCTTCTGTCTTCGGGTTACTTGCGTCCGCCGAACAGTCCGCCGAGCAAACCACCCGAGCGTCCGTCATTTGCCCCTGGGCCGACCACGGTCGGGCCGCCCTTGGCTGCAGACGCGTTGCCGCTGCCGCCAGCAGTGGTTGCGGTGAGCACGTCGGTGATGGTGCCGCGCAGAATATCGACCCGCACCCCATCGGCGATTTCAACAGTAACCTCGTCGGACTCATCTTTGACTTTGGTGATCGTCCCGATGATGCCGCCGCCGGTCAGAACCCGGTCGCCACGTTTTACCTGTCCGAGCATGGCCCGATGGTTTTTCATCTTCTTTTGCTGCGGACGAATCAGCAGGAAATAGAAAATCACGAAAATCAGAATGATAGGCAGGAATGACGTAAATGCGTCTCCGCCGCCAAGACCTTGCGCATAGGCCGGTGTAATAAACATGTCCCCTCCAGGGTGCTGATCTCAAAGTTGCCGGATGATAGCGACGCGCTGACGAATTGCAATCAACGCCTGTTACGAATTTACGTTTGAATTGCGGTAAATCGACCGATAGGGTCCGCCCGCTTTCAACCTGATATGGAATGTTACAGATGAACGAGCCCGATCTCGTCCCTCTTCTTACCCGAATTGCCGAAGCTCTGGAGCGAATTGCACCAGATAATGCGGCGGCGGCAGACCTGTCCGCCGCCGATGCTTTCGTCTGGCACGCCGTGGGTAATGATGCGGGCTATCTCGAACCTGTCCCGGCGGTAAACCGGGTTCCCCTGACTTTGCTGCAGGGTATTGACCGACAGGCGGACACGCTGATCGAGAACACAAGGCGGTTTGCCGCCGGGCTTCCGGCCAACAACGCCCTGTTATGGGGCGCACGGGGCACCGGCAAATCGAGCCTGGTGAAAGCCGCGCATGCCGAAATCAATGCCGAACTGCCTGACGGGCTCCTGCTGGTCGAGATCCACCGGGAGGATATTCACACCCTACCTGCTCTGCTTTCCATTCTGCGTGACGGCGGGCGACAGGCGATTCTGTTCTGTGACGATCTGAGTTTCGACAACACCGACACCAGCTATAAATCCCTGAAAGCCGTGCTGGAAGGCGGAATTGAAGGGCGGCCGGAGAATGTGGTGTTCTACGCCACGTCGAACCGACGGCACCTTCTGCCCCGCGACATGATTGAAAACGAGCGCTCCACAGCGATCAATCCATCTGAGGCGGTTGAAGAAAAAGTCTCCCTGTCGGATCGTTTCGGGCTTTGGCTCGGCTTCCACAACACCGATCAGGATACGTTCTTCGCCATGGTCGAGGCCTATTGCGAGCATTTCGGACTGGATATCGAAACCAAACAACTGCGCGCCGAAGCCAAAGAGTGGTCGGTGACCCGAGGGTCACGTTCGGGCCGTGTCGCCTGGCAATTCGTACAGGAAGTCTCCGGGCGACTGGGAAAATCGATCGATTTGTAAGACTAGCCCGGCAGATACTTGCCCGGATTTACGGCCCGCGTGCCCTTACGAACTTCAAAGTGCAGCTGCGGGCTGTCGACGCCACCGGTGGTGCCTACCTTCCCGATCACCTGACCGCGGGTGACCGTGTCACCACGCACCACTAGGATGGTATCGGAATGGGCATAGGCGGTGATCAAACCGTCCGCATGCTTTATCAGCAGCAAATTACCAAATCCGCGAATTTCCTTGCCCGCATAAGCGACCACGCCGTTATCGGCGGCCCGGATAGCCGCGCCGCGCGGTGCGGCAATATTCACCCCATCATTGTGTAACCCGTTGGGCTTGGCCCCGAAGGATGACAGCACCCGCCCATCGACGGGCCAGATAAAGCCACTGCCAGCACGCGGCGGCGGCTTGGCAACCGTCACCACAGGTCTTGGTGGCGCTGGCTTGGCTGTGGGGCGCGCGACCGAACTTGTCGATGACGACGAGACCATCGGTAACGCAGAGCTGCGCACCGGGGGGGAGGATGAAGTCGAAGCGGTCTGCGCCACTGGCGATGCATTGGCAGGAAGCTTCAGACGTTGGCCCACATGAATCGTATAAGGTTCGCGCATATTGTTAGCGCGCACCAGAGTGGCCATATCGAGCCCGAACCGGCGGGATATTTTGTAAACGCTGTCGCCCCGTTGCACCACGTAGCCCTGACTTTGCGGAAGGCGCAGTTGGTCTCCCGGGTTCAACCGGTACGGTGGGCGAAGCGAATTCCAGTCAATCAGCGCCCGCGTCGAGATCCCGTATCGCTGAGCAATCCCGTAGACGGTCTCCCCCGACTGGATCAGATGGTTGCCTGCATCTGCCCGAGTGCTTGGCGAATTCTGATAGCTTCGATCGATAACCTGGGCCGGACCACTGCCACTCCCACAGGCGGCCAGCAGGGCAGCGGCGCACATCAGCAAGACGGGCGTTGGCAAAAATCTTGGTTTGTGGACGGCCGCGCTCATGCGTCAGGTCCCGGTTTCACTCGCGACCCCGGGAAGAAGCGGGACAAATCTGACGTTCATCATCACTTCACTCTCATAGCCCGCCTCGCTCCGACGGAACCGAACGAGTTGCTGCAGCCGGCTTTGACCACCAACCGGCATCACCATAATGCCACCGATTTTCAACTGCTCCAGCAGTGACGGCGGCGGCGTATCTCCCGCGGCTGTGACGCTGATACGGTCGAAGGGCGCCTGTTCCGGCCACCCCTTCATGCCGTCACCCGCCATTGCGGTGACATTTGTAAGACCCAACGTCTCAAATTTCTTCTGGGCTTCGGCCAAAAGCGGCTTGTGGCGTTCGATCGTGTACACCCGGCGGCACAAATGGGACAAAATTGCGGCGTGATAGCCCGACCCCGTACCGACTTCGAACAATTTATGCCGGTTATCCAGATCAAGGGCCTGAATCATGGTCGCGACCACGAGCGGCTGGCTGAGGGTCTGGCCATACCCAATAGGCAATGCAGTGTCTTCGTAGGCACGGTCGATGAAAGTCTCCGGCACGAATAATTCGCGCGGGACACTCTCAATGGCGGACAGCACAGACGTCTCGGTGATCCCGGCACTGCGCAAGGCCAGAACCAGGCGGGCTCGATGGGCGGGCGTACTCATACCTTGGATTTAATTCCCAGCGCGGCAGCCAGGGGTTTCATCGCGCGCCGGTTGGTAAAATCGAGTTCGATCGGTGTGACGGAAATGCGTCGGGCATCGACCGCGGCCAGGTCGGTTCCCTTCTTGCCAGCACTATGGGTTGGCAGGGCTCCGATCCAGAAATAGCGCCCGCCACGCGGATGCCGGCTTTCGACCAGGGAATCACCCATGGGACGCGTGCCCTGAGAGGTCACTTCAACCCCTTCTACTTCATGGGGCAGACAGTCGGGGAAATTCACATTGATAAACGTCCGCTTGGGCCAACCCGCGCGGAGCAGCTTGCGGATCAGGTCTGGTGCGTGTTTTTCCGCAGTCGCCCAGTGGGTGTTGCTACGGTCAAAATCTGTCTGCTGACTAAACGCAATCGCGGGAACCCCCAGGATTGTTGCTTCCATGGCCACAGAACACGTTCCCGAATAGGAAATGAACTCCGCCATGTTGCTACCCCGATTAACCCCGGAGAGCACCAGATCGGGTTTGCGGCCCTTCAGGGCGTGGTGAATACCCACCAGCACACTGTCCGTCGGGGTTCCCTCCACGGCATAGCGGCGCGTCGCAATACGACGGAGCCAGAGCGGGTACCGCAGGGTGAGGGAATGGCCGGCACCGCTTTGCTCGTGCAACGGCGCACAGATCCAGACGTCATCGGTAATTTCGCGCGCGATACGGTGTAACGCCTTGATGCCCGGCGCGCGGACACCGTCGTCGTTGGAAATCAGGATGCGGAGCTTATCAAGCTTGCGGGGAAACTCATGCATTGGCAGGGATCATCTCGAGACCACCCATATAGGGACGCAATGCTTCGGGAAGAGTGATCGAGCCGTCGGCGTTTTGGTAATTCTCTAGGACCGCGATCAATGCCCGGCCGATCGCGACACCCGAACCGTTGAGTGTATGGACATGTTCGAGGCCCTGTCCCTCGGCAGATGGGCGATAGCGCGCATTCATGCGCCGCGCCTGAAAGGCTCGCGTGTTGGATACGCTGGATATCTCACGATAGGTGTCCTGCCCCGGCATCCAGACCTCCAGATCATGGGTCCGCGCCGCGCCAAAGCCGGTATCCCCGCTGCAGAGCAGCACGACCCGGTACGCGAGGCCGAGCCGCTTGAGTATTTCTTCCGCGCAGCCGGTCATACGTTCGAGTTCCGCTTCGGATTCTTCGGGCCGCACGATCGAGACCAATTCGACCTTGTAGAACTGGTGCTGACGCAGCATGCCGCGCGTGTCTTTGCCAGCTGCACCTGCTTCAGCCCGGAAACAGGCCGTATGCGCAGTGAGGCGAATGGGCAGTTCCGAATTATCGAGAATCTTGCCGGCAACCATATTGGTCAGCGGCACCTCTGCGGTCGGAATGAGCCAGCGATCATCGGTGGTGCGAAATAAATCGTCGCCAAATTTCGGCAATTGACCAGTGCCGAACAGGACTTCCTCACGCACCAGCAAGGGCGGACTAACCTCGGTGTAGTCAAATTCCTCGGTCTGAACATCGAGCATGAAATCGCCCAGCGCGCGTTCCATGCGGGCCAGAGCACCTTTCAGAATTACGAAACGCGATCCCGAAATTTCGGCTGCTGTTTCGAAGTCCATGAGGCCAAGAGCTTCGCCCAGTTCGAAATGCGGTTTTGCCAGGAAGGGAAAAGCCGGCGGCGTTCCCACGACCCTGAGTTCCTCATTGTCGGCTTCATCCGACCCGGTGGGCACCACCTCATCGAGAACATTGGGCAACGTTACGAGAATCTCGTTCAGGGCGACCGAAGCTTCACGTTCTTCGCTCTCCACGGCGTCCATTTCGGCTTTCAATCCGGAGACTTCAGCCTTCAGCGTTTTGGCCGCGTCACCGCGTCCCTCCTTCATGGCGGCGCCAATTTCCTTGGAGGCGGAATTTCTACGCTGCTGCATTTCCTGCAGGCGCGTTTGCGCGGACCGGCGGGCGGTGTCGAGCTCCAACACACGCGCCGAGACCGCGCCATCACCGCGACGTTGCAGGCTGAGGTCCAAAGATTCTGGATTCTCACGAACCCATTTAAGGTCAAACATGGTTTTTATGCCGAATTGAGATACGCGCACTTATAGGCACACGCACGAATCGCGTCCAGATCAGGCCTCGTCGTCGTCGGCTGCCGTCGCGGCTGCCGCACGGTCTTTCGATCGCCAGATCAGCGTCGAACTGATGATCGAAACTTCGTACAGAATAATAATCGGGATCGCGAGCGCAAGCTGGCTCAACGGATCGGGCGGCGTCAGAACCGCTGCCGCAACGAACGCAATGACGACCGCGTAACGCCGTTTTTTCTTCAGCCCTTCCGGGGTGACGATTCCGACCCGCGCCAGCAAGGAGATGACAACGGGCAATTCAAAACTGAGACCAAAGGCAAATATCAAACGCATCACCAGCGAGAGATATTCATTTACCTTGGGTTCAAGCTCGATCGGCAGTTCGCCCTGTCCCACCGAGAGCTGCTCAAAACTGGTGAAGAACTCCCAGGCGACCGGCATCACGATGTAATAGACAAACGCCCCACCACCAAAGAACAGGAACGGTGTGGCGACCAAAAACGGCAAAAACGCACCCTTTTCGCCTTTGTAGAGACCGGGTGCGACAAAAATCCATATCTGCGCCGCGAAGATCGGAAACGAAATAAAAGCCGCCGTAAAGAACGCCACCTTGATGTTGGTGAAGAACTTCTCGTGCATGGCGGTGAAGATCAGTCGTCGGTCAGGACCGCCTTCCCAGACTTCGGCAAGTGGTGCCACAAGGAAATTGAAAAACGTGTTGGAGAAGTAAAAGCAGACAAAGAACACGAGCAGGAACGCAATCGCCGCATACATCAGGCGCTTGCGAAGCTCGGTCAAATGACCGATCAGCGACATCTTGCGGTCGTCGAGACCATTTTCAGATGGGTCCGGCGCTTCGAGCTCTTCAGTGTCTGACGTCATGTTGTGGAGCCACCAGAGACGGGTGGTTTTTCAGATGTTTCTTCCACCGCATCGGCCGAAGAATTCGGTTCTGCTGCTGCGGTGTCAGATGCGGGAGCATCAGGTTCAGTAGCATCCGTCGCTATCTGAGAAGGCTCGGCGCGTTTGCTCGCGGGATCCAGAATGCTGTTGTCCGCGTCCGGATTATCTTCAAGTTCGAGCATGTTACTGTCAGATTCCGCGATGCTTTTCAGCGCTTCGCCGGGATCGTAGTAATCAATGTCCTGAAAATCACGTTTAACCTCGTCGAGGCCTGTCTCTCGCGCAATGTCATCGAGACCTGACTGAAATTCACGAGTCATGCCGCGAACCTTGCGCACGATCCCCATCACCGTACGGATGGCGTTGGGAAGCTCTTTGGGGCCGATGACGATCAACGCCACGACCATAATGAGCATCAGCTCCGGCCAACCAAGATCGAACATTATCGCGGAATCCGTTCACAGCCCGGCATAGCCGAGCCCGTACGCGTTAGACAGGTCAGCTTTTGGCTGTCTCGTCTTCGCGGACTGTTGTAGAGCTGGTTTCCTCAATTTTCTCGGAAGCCGCGTTCTCGTCCTTCATGTTGCTTTTGAAGGACTTAATGCCTTTGGCGACATCGCCCATGAGGCTCGGGATCTTGCCACGTCCACCGAAAAGGACCAGGACGACCACGAGTACAATAACCCAATGCCAGATTGAAAACGTGCCCATATTCAGGTGCTCCGTTAAGCCTTGTTGCATCCCGGACACCCGGGATATTTGCGCAGACTATCGCAGAAAGGGTTGTCCCCCGCAACGTTGGCTCACATCCATGTGCGCGCGGGTTCAGTAGTGTTCTCAAACGTTTAGTAGGAAAGCGGAAAGACGAACGCCTGATCGTGATCACCGGACACGCCGACTTTACCGCCGACATCAGGAAGATGACGTCCGGGCATGTAAATCCGCACCATTGTTGCGGCCTTATCGGCCAAAAGGACGTCAATGAGGCTACTTCGGCCTAGAAAGCGCGCGGCGGTGACCTCGCCGACCCCCTCACCCCCGGGTTCCTCAAGGGTGAGCGCCTCGGGCCGGATGAGAACCTCAACGCTTTCACCGTCCCGGGTGCCGTTGGTCGCGATCAAACCCATCGGGGTTTGAACATGCCCATTTTCCACCCTTCCGGTGAAGCGATTTACATCCCCAAAAAACGTCGCAACGAAGCTGTTTTCCGGGTTGAGGTAGATTTCGTCTGGCGTTCCCACCTGGCTAATTTGACCGCGATCCATAACTGCAATTCGGTCGGCCAGATACATCGCCTCTTCCGGATCATGGGTCACCATCAGGGTCGCAATGCCACTGTCACGGAGGATTTCCGACGTTTGATCGCGTACCCGCTGACGCAACGAAGTATCCAGGCCGGAGAACGGCTCATCAAGCAACACAACCCTTGGGCGTGGCGCCAAGGCGCGTGCCAGCGCGACACGCTGCTGCTGGCCACCGGATAGTTTGTGTGGATAGGCCGCCGCGTAGCCCGACATGCCTGTGCGCTCAAGCGCGGATTCAACCCGTTCATTGCGTTCGGACGTAGTGTATTTCTGCAGCCCGAAGGCAATGTTGCCTCGTACGGTCAGATGCGGGAACAACGCGTAGTCCTGAAACACCAATCCGACATTCCGATGTTCGGGCGGGATCGAAATATTACCATCACCCATGACCTCGTCCCCGATCAGCACCCGGCCTTCCTGCAAGGGCTCAATCCCGGCGGCCACGCGTAACAAGGTGGTTTTCCCACATCCCGACGGGCCGACGAGACATACCAGTTCGCCTGCACCAATCGACAAACCGGCACCATCCACGGCCAAAGTGGCATCGAATCTATGGGTAATATTGTCGAGTACGAGGTCGTTCACGTTGCTAACCGTCGATTCCAAAGGGTGCCGTGTGGCGAGGTTCGAACGTCCGGAACCTATTAAAAACGATTATCAACCGCAACCGGGTAGAGCGGTCAGGAACCCGTGTCCTCATCATCTTCGAGCGGCTCATCCATCACAGGTTCACTCTCATCTTGCCCCGTCACGGACTCAAACGGGAGCTCATCCTTATCGGCTGAAGCCGAATAGATATTCACAGCCGGCCGCTGATCGATCAGGCCCGCGGCTTTCAGTTCCTGCACACCGGGTAGATCCTTGAGGTTTTCAAGACCGAAATGAGACAGAAACCCTTCGGTGGTGACCCAGGACAGCGGGCGTCCGGGGGAATTTCGCCGCCGCCCGGGCCGTATCCATTCGACTTCCAGCAGCACATCCATGGTGCCTTTGCTCAGGCTGACACCGCGAATTTCCTCGATTTCAGCACGGGTAACCGGCTGATGGTAAGCGATCACGGACAGCGTTTCATGGGCCGCACGAGACAGACGTCGTTGGGAAACGCGCTCGATTTTAAGCCGTTCAGCGAGGTCTGGCGCGGTGCGTAACGTCCATTTCCCGCCCACATTGATCAGATTGACCCCGCGCCCTGCATAGAGCTTTTGCAAGTCGTTGAGGACTTCGGGGATATTTGAAACATTAGGCAATTGCGCGGCAACCGACGCCTCGTCGAGGGGTTCGACAGCCGCGAACAGGACAGCTTCGGCCAGACGCAGCACGTCGGTGCCCGCGTCGGGTTCCAATTCCTGATGATTCGCCTCAGGCTCCAATTTTTGATTAGTCATCAAGGCTCGCGCCTCCCGTTGGCACTGGTGTTTGTGGGGAATCTTCAGGACGGCCGCGGAAGTAGATTGTGCCAAAGCGTTCATCCTGGCGGATTTCGGCATGTCCATCGCGAACCAGTTCCAGACTGGCGGCGAATGTGGCGGCCATGGCCGCGCGGGTTGGCAAGCCTTCACCCAGACCTTCGGGCAGGAAGCTCATCAGGGCTGCCCAATCGAACGAGGTGCCCAGAATACTACGCAGGCGCCCCAGCGCATCATCCATCGAGAACAGTTCAAACTGCTCGATGGTCAGGGTTTCGATTTTGCCACGCCGCTGTATCGTCCCGTAGGCTTCCAGCATTTCAAACAGCGAAGCATCGTAGACCGGCGTGGTGATAATGCGGATGCCTTCCGGTGTGCCCCGTTCAAAGACATCCCGCCCCAATAGCGGACGCGCAAACAGCTTTTCAGCGGCGTCCCGCATCGCCTTGAGGCGCTGCAACTGGTACTGGAGCGCGAGCGCCATGTCTGCCGCAGAAGGTTCATCACCTTCCTCTTCAACGGGTAGCAGAAGGCGTGATTTCAGGTAGGCGAGCCACGCCGCCATCACAAGATAATCGGCGGCGATCTCCAGACGCAGTTGTCGTGCTTCATGAATGAACACAAGATACTGCTCGGCCAGCGCCAGAATTGAAATTTTGGCTAGATCGACCTTTTGGTCGCGCGCCAGCGCCAACAACAGATCAAGCGGTCCCTCGAAACCTTCAAGATTGAGGACCAGTCCACTGTTCTCAGGCGCATCCTCGTCCCCGGACTGATAGTCCGGGACGGCTTGCTCAAAACTGTCGGTTGTCTCGCTCATATCACTCCTACTGCGTTGAACAGCACGCCACGCAAGAATTCCAGCGGAACACCAATGAGCCAGCGGAAGATTTCCAAGTCATATCCGAACTCGCGTCCCAGCATGGGCAGGATAAAGATCAGCCCGATCAGAATAAACAAACCGTAACGTTCGAGCTTTGAGAACGGCAACGCCAAGCGGTAGGGCAGCACACCGACAGCCACCCGTCCGCCATCCAATGGCGGTAATGGAAGCATGTTAAATATCGCCAGTATCAGGTTGATGTTAATGGAGTTTATAAGATTTCGAGCGGCCCATTCGCCCACATCCGGCCCCATAAATTGGACCGCATGCAGTGCGATTGCAGAGGCTCCCGCCAGGATAATATTCACGGCTGGACCTGCCGCTGCGACCAGCACCATGTCCCGTCGCGGGCGTCCGAGTCGGCCAAAATTGACCGGAACCGGCTTGGCCCACCCAAACAGAAACCCGCCGACCGTGATCAATACAGCGGGCAAAATGATGGTTCCAAAAGGGTCGATATGCGCCAACGGGTTAAACGTCACCCGCCCGAGCTGCTTTGCCGTGTCGTCCCCAAGCTTCCAGGCTGCCCAGCCATGGGCCGCCTCGTGCATGGTGATCGCCAGCAGAACGGGCAAAACCCAGATCGACGCCAGATACAGAATTCCGTTGATATCCATTAAGTCCGCATCAGTTCCGAAGGAGCTCAGCCAGTTCGGCAGCATAGCCTGCAGCATCACCGCCGGCCGTTGTCATGCGCGCTGCCATGGCCCGTGTCCAGCGGGTTTCTGCAGCATTCGAGAGAACGGGTGCATCGGTCGCAATTTCGATCATTTCCGGCAATTGCCCGGTGCAATGCAGAACCGCGTCGCATCCTGCTGACAAGACTGCCCGAGCGCGCTCGCCCGGCGTACCAGACAAGGCTGACATGGCGATATCATCGCTAAACAGAAAACCATCAAACCCGATATCGCCCCGAATGATCTGATCGATGACAAGCCGGGAAACGGTCGCGGGATGGTCGGGATCAATCGCCTCAAACACCACATGGGCGCTCATCCCGAGAGGCAAATCATTGAGTGCCCGGAACACGGTGAAATCCTGCGTCTTGAGGGTCTCAAGATCGGCGCTGACTCGCGGCAAAACCCGATGGCTGTCAACGGTGGCGCGCCCGTGGCCGGGCAAGTGTTTGATAATCGGAAGGCATCCCTCGCCCATCAGGCCTTCGGCAACCTGCCTGCATAAAGTCGAAACCACATCCGGATTGCTCGAATAGGCCCGAGTGCCGATCGCCGCGGTGGTTTCAGGGAAACCAAGATCAGCAACGGGGGCACAATTCACATCGATCCCCAGATCACGCAATTCCGCACCAAACAACGCGCCAAGACAGTGCGCGGCACGACAGGCCCTTTCCGGATCACGAAGATACAGCCGACCAATTGCCTGTGCAGGAGGCGCTTCATGCCAAACCGGCGGCCGGAGCCGCATAACCGTGCCACCCTCCTGGTCAATCAGGATCGGCGCATCCTCACGCCCCAAAGCATCACGCAAATCAGCGGTTAAAGCCTGAATTGTGTAGGGCTCCTCGCAGTTGCGGGCGAACAGAATGAACCCCAAAGGGTTGGCGTCCCGCAGAAATGCCCGTTCATCCGATGTAAGAACCGTTCCGGAGATGGCAAAAACGACGGCAAGCGGTGCCGTCACAGCGTGGGACACCGGGTAAAGCAGGCCATATCAGGGCGCGACGACCAGACAATCCTGGCTTCGGGTCTTCAGCTCGGCGCAAAGCGCGCTGGCGGCTTCCCGATCGGCAAGTGGGCCAGCCTGGATACGATAGAACGTCCCGCGGTCGAGCTTGATCGTCTGAATGTTCAGATCCATGGCACCAAGGATATCGGTGTTACGTCCCTTCACCCGCGCCCATTCGCTGTCAGCCGCAGCTTTGCTCGAAACCGATGCGATCTGGATCCTCCATTTACCCGCCGCCGCTTTAGCCGCAGCGGGTGCTGGAGTTGGCGTGGCGGCAACGACTTTGGGTGGAGATGGTGGTGGTGGCGCGACTATTTTCGGTACCACAGCCGGTGGTGCTGGAGCCGTGGCAGGTTTTGTTGCCGCTAGAGGAGGCGGTGGTGGCGGAGGTGCCAGAGGTGTTTTTAGTGGCACGACAGGTATTCTTGGTAGCTTCTCCGCGACAACGGGAGCGGCTTTTTCCGGCACAGCCGGTGACGGCGCGAACAACGGCGGCGGCGCGGGCTCGGGGACAACGACGACCGGCGGTTGCGGACGCTCAGTGGGTTCCTCGGGTGGCGGCAACAACCGATCGACCGGTTCCTGCACTTGTCCCGGCACCAAACGATTGAACACCAATTTATCCTGATGTGGGACGTTCAATCCCCCGGGATCAGCAGGTTTCCGCTTAAACGGTTCCGGTGTCGCCCGAACAACAGGGGCAGTTTCTTCAGCACCGGAGCGAATACCTTGCTGGAAGGCAAACCAGCCAACCGCCCCCAGCGCCACGACCCCAACGAATATCGCCGCGCCAGCGAACGTCTTGGCGCGACCACTCATGCCCGGACGGGGTTCGTCGAACGGCTCGTCGGAAAACGGGTCATCAAACTTGTCGTTGGGATCAATGATCTCAGAATCGTTCATTCCTGCGCCTCATTCCCGCAACTCATCGACCGGGGCTACACCCATTACGTCGAGCCCGGAGGCAACCACTGTCTGCACAGCGCGAACCAGCGCCATGCGAGCTCGGGTCAATTCCTGATCTTCGGCGATCACGAACCGTAATCCGGGCTCCTCCCGAGCCTTGCTCCACAATCCGTGAAATGCCGCGGCAAGATCGTAAAGATAGAAGGCCAATCGATGCGGCTCATGCGCTTCGGCAGCTCCCTCGACCGTCCGTGGCCACGATGCGAGCAATCTGATCAACGCAAGCTCATCCGAGTCGGTCAACTGAGCGAGATCCGCATCAACCCCACCCTCTGCGGTGAAATCCGCGTCGGGAAAGGCCGCGCTGGCCATTTTTGCCACCGAATGACACCGCGCATGGGCGTACTGAACATAAAATACTGGATTGTCGCGGCTTTGCTCGCGCACCTTCACCAGGTCGAAATCCAGAGGGGCATCATTCTTGCGGGTGAGCATGATGAAACGGACGACATCCTTGCCAACCGCATCCACCAGATCACGCAGGCTAACGAAATTTCCCGAGCGTTTGGACATTTTCGCCGGCTCACCGTTCTCCAGCAAACGCACCATCTGGCAAAGCTTGACGTCGAGCGCCGCTTCGCCGCCGGTCAGCGCCTTGATGCCCGCTGATACCCGAGTCACATAGCCGCCGTGATCGGCGCCCCAGACATCGATCATGGTGGCAAATCCGCGACTGAACTTGTCCTGATGATAAGCCAGATCGCTCGCGAAATAGGTCCACGAGCCATCAGATTTTTTCACCGGCCGGTCTGTATCGTCGCCGTATTCCGTGGCTTTGAAGAGGGTTTGCGGACGCTCTTCCCAGTCGTCAGGCAGCTTGCCTTTGGGGGGCTCCAGCGTGCCGACGTAGAGCAGGCTATCATTTTTCAGAGTCTCCATGACCGTATCGACGGCACCGGCTTCGACCAGTTCGCGCTCCGAGGAAAACAAATCATGGCGGATGCCCAATGCAGAAAGGTCATCGCGGATCAGGTCCAGCATCCCTGCAACGGCGAATTCCCGCACGGTGGGCAGCCATTCAGCTTCGTCGACGCCTTGCCATTTCGTGCCGTCGCGGGTGGCCAGTTCTTCGCCGACCGGTTGCAGGTAGGCCCCCGGATACAGGCCCTCGGGGATGTCCCCGATTTCCTCACCAAGGGCTTCGCGATAGCGCAGATGAGCCGACCGCGCGAGCACATCGACCTGCCCGCCTGCATCGTTGATGTAATATTCCTTGGTCACCGCGTGTCCGGCCTTGGCCAGCAGGGCTGCCAGCACGTCCCCGACGACAGCGCCACGGGCATGGCCCACATGCAGCGGGCCTGTCGGGTTGGCAGACACATATTCGATATTGACGGCGCCGTTTCCCAGAATATCGCCATTGCCGTAGGTGGTCCCCGCTTCCAGCACATCAACCAGCCGCTGATACCAGAACTGATCGGCCAGACTCAGATTGATAAACCCCGGTCCCGCCACATCAACGGATTCAACAAAGTCGAGGGCACGCAAGCCTTCGGCAATGCTTTCGGCAAGGTCACGCGGCTTCAATCCCGCTGGCTTGGCCAGGACCATGGCCGCGTTGGTCGACAAGTCCCCGTGGCTGGGGTCGCGGGGCAACTCCACCGACACCCGGCTAGAATTCGTGTTACCGGGCAGCTGACCAGATTCCACCAACTGCTCAATCACTGATTCAATATCGGCCTTTAAGTCCTTAAAAACATTCATTAAATAACTTCCGGATCAAACAGTTTTTTGTGCAGTTCCAGAGCATAACGGTCGGTCATGCCTGCGATATAATCAGCGATCACGCGGGCCCGTCCGGCCTTGTCTCTCTCCTGGGCTCGTGCGCGCCAGGCCGTCGGCAACAGATCAGGCTCGTGAAATAACAGTTCAAACATTTGAGCGACAACCCGGCGTGCCTTGGAGGTCATCCGATTGACCCGGTGATGGCGGTACATGTTCTCGTAGAGAAAGCCTTTCAAGGCGGCTTCGGCCGCCGACACGCTTTCGGAGAACGCGACCACCGGATGATCCAGGGCGCGAACCGCCTCTGGCGAGGCCACATTGCTCTCGGCCAGCCGCGCCCGAGTTTCGACCAACACATCGGTAACCAGAGCCCCGATGATCTGACTGATCCCCATATGAATATACCGCGCCCGGTCAATTTCACCATATTTGGTGACCACCCCCGCAAAGGCCGGTCCGACCAGAGGTAAATGCATCAGGTCGCTGATATCGAATAGCCCGGCACGCAACCCATCATCGATATCGTGGCTGTTATAGGCGATATCATCAGAAATCGCGGCCACCTGGGCTTCGGCAGAGGCAAAGCTGTTCAGCTCGAGGTCGTGGTCGGTTACATATTCGACAATGGCGGCCGGCAGTTCCCGTTCACTGACGGCGTAATGCCCCGTGAGCGGCCCATTGTGCTTCACCACGCCCTCGAGGGTCTCCCAGGTGAGGTTCAACCCGTCAAAGGTTGGGTAGCGTTCTTCCAGCTTAGTCAGGATACGTAATGTCTGGGCGTTGTGGTCAAACCCGCGATACGGCGTCATTGCCGCATCAAGAGCGTCTTCCCCGGCATGTCCGAAGGGTGTGTGGCCAAAATCATGGGCCAGGGCCAGGGTCTCAGCGAGATCCTCGTTCAGCCCCAGGGCACGCGCTATCGTGCGTGCGATCTGAGCGACCTCCAGCGAATGGGTCAGCCGGGTCCGGTAGTAATCACCCTCGTGATACACAAACACTTGCGTCTTGTGCTTGAGGCGCCGGAAGGCGCTGGAATGGATCACCCGGTCGCGATCGCGTTGATAGCAACTGCGATGGCCACTTTCGGGCTCGGGGTGGAAGCGCCCCCTCGTTGCCAGCGGATCGCAGGCATAGGGCGCCAGCACCGGGCCATAAGGGCCAGGTCCGGCAGGTGTGAGCTTAAGATTAGCAGGCGTTGCGGACATTTACGGCAAAGTACGTGTGCTCCGTCCGATTGCAACGTAAATTTGACAATTCCCGTGTTATAACTAAGTACTTGAGGGAATTTAGGTAAAATGACACTTATGAGCGACGCTCTCACGAACACCAACGACTCCGACGCGGCGACGACGCCCGCCAATGGTATTAGCTTGAGCGAAAGCGCTGTCGCGCAGCTATCCAGCTTGATCGCGGCCGAAGACAGCGGCGACAAGATGTTGCGCATTACCGTGAATGGCGGCGGGTGTTCGGGTTTCACGTACGCCTTCGATTTCGACGACAGCACAAAAGACGACGACAAAACCTACGAGACCGATGGGGTCACGGTCGTCGTCGATGAGGCTTCGCTCGAATTCATCAATGGCGCGATCCTCAATTATGTTGAGAGCCTTGGGGGTAGTCACTTTCAGTTGGAAAACCCCAATGCCACGTCATCCTGCGGTTGCGGGTCGTCTTTCTCGGTCTACTAGGCTGCGGGTCGTCTTTCTCGGTCTACTAAACGCGCTAGCCCTGTGTTTCGTGCAGTCTGCCTCTCCTGTCTTCTACTCGCCTTTGCAATCTTGCCACTCGCCAGCGGACCCACCCACGCCAACTGCGGCGAGGTAATCCGACTTGAGACCCGCGGCGCAGAATCCATTACCTACGGGTATGGCGCCACCGAAGCCGCACTTTCACGGGCCGCGCTTGTTCTGCTGGCTGGTGACACCGGATATCTAAATCTCGACGACGAAGGATGCGCCCGAAAGCTTAAAGGCAACACACGGGTGAGAAACCAGAAATCACTGCGACAGGTCGGTTTTGCAACCGCCGTGGTCGATGCACCTTCTGACCGACAAGGCAAGGACGGACTTGGCGGATTCCGAATAGAAGAAGACCACGCAAAAGATCTGAGTTTAGTGATCGCAGATCTACAGAAACGAACAGGCTTACAGGTCTACGTTATCGGGAGCAGTCGCGGCACGATCTCGGCCGCCAATGCGGCCTCATGTTTGAGTAGCCAGAACGCCGCAAATGCCACGATGTTGATGTCCCTGCTAACTTTAGGACGCGACGGCGCGTTTAAACCCTGGGTTGCCCATTCAGTTTTCGATCTGCCGCTCGCCAACATCACCAAGCCACTTTCCGTGGTTGTTCACGTCGACGATAAATGTCCGCGAACACCGTCGGGACTCGGCGAGAAGATTGTCAAAAAGTCCACGGCAACCCACGCCACGATACTCGCTCTCAAACGTGGCCCCGAAAACAGTATGCGTGCACGCGGTCTGAAGGCCTGTGCGGGCAAGACGCCGCATGGGTTCGTGGGTCAGGATGAGTACGTGGTCCGGATCATTTCGGAGTTCGTTGCCGCTCAGAAATAATCAGACTGTGCACATGGTCCCCGTTTGGCGCTCTTCGCAACTGCACTGCAACGCTTTAGATTGCGGTTTCACACCAGCCCTCAGCGTTGAATGACCATGAAGATTGCCACCTGGAACGTGAATTCGATCAAGGCCCGTATGCCCAACCTCCTCGACTGGCTCGATGAGGCGCAGCCCGACGTGGCCCTGTTGCAGGAGATCAAGACCGTCGATGAGACGTTTCCGGCGATGGAGATCGAGGAACGCGGCTACAATTGCGCCGTTCACGGGCAGAAGAGCTACAACGGTGTGGCGATCCTCTCCAAATACCCCCTCGAAGACGTGACCACCGGCCTGCCCGGCAACGAAGAAGACGAGCAAGCGCGCTATATCGAAGCCTGGGTCGATGCGGGCGGCGATGACGGCGTGCGCGTCGCCTCGATCTATCTTCCCAACGGCAACCCCGCGCCCGGTGACAAATACGATTACAAGCTGCGCTGGATGGACCATTTGGCCGATCGCGCCGCGACCCTCCTGACCCAGGAAGAACCGGTTGTGCTCGGCGGTGACTACAACGTTATCCAGGCCGACGAGGATTGCTACGATCCTGCTGCCTGGGCTGATGACGCTCTGTTCCTGCCCCAGACCCGCGCCAAGTTCAGAACCATCATGAACCTTGGCTACACCGAGGCGTGGCGCTCCCTCCACAGCGAGAGCAATATCTATTCCTTCTGGGACTATCAGGCTGGCGCCTGGCAGAAGGATAACGGCATCCGCATCGACCATTTTCTGCTGTCCCCGCTGGCCGCAGACAAGCTCACTGCTTGCGAGATTGACCCCGGACCGCGGGGCAAAACCAAGGCTTCGGACCACACGCCGGTATGGTGTGAGCTGTCCGCCTGACGCTATAGTTTTTGGCACACGTGGAGAAACGACATGTCCCTCGCCGTCGAAACCGAATTTGCCAAGTCTGTGCGCGCTGTGCCGCGCCGGGCCCTGCCCGTCATCGATGTGGGCAAGGCCCGCATGGGAGACGCTGCGGCCATTGAAGGAGTCGCCGTTCAGTGGCGGGAAGTCTGGGAAAGCCTGGGGTTTTTGTGCATCGTCAATCACGGGCTGGAGCCCGAACTGATCAACAGCATGCGGGATGCGGCAAAACAGTTCCATGATCTGGAGCTGGAAACCAAACTTGAGATCAAGGTCACCCATGATCAGAAGGGCTACGTTCCCGCGCGTGGGGGGCTGACAACCCATTCAAAGTTTCACAACAGCAAGAAGCTCAACACGGTCGAGTGCCTCGTGCTGGCCACCGATTTCCCCGACGACGACCCGAATGCAGCTGAGGGCAAACGTTTCTACGGCGCCACGCCTTGGTTGCCGGACGATGTCGTGCCCGGCTTTAGGGCCACGGCAGAGAATTACATGGCGCGCATTACCGAGCTGGGGAAATCCCTCCTGCCGGTCTGGGCGCGTTCCCTCGATCTCGATGCCGGGTTCTTCGATCCGTTCTTCGAAGCGAGTTACACGTATTTCCGGGTCGCCAAATACCCGCCCAAAAGTGATCTCGAAGACGGTGAACTCGGGTCGAACGCCCATTGTGACACGGGCTTTATGACCTTCCTGCCGCCCGCCAATGAGGAAGGCATCCAGATTCTGGGCGAAGATGATGTCTGGTTCTGGCCGGACCTGCCTGAAGGCGCGGTGATGGTGAATATGGGCTATTTCTTCGAGCGCTGGACCAATAACCGCTTCCGCGCCACGCCCCACCGGGTCGTCCCGCCGACCGAACACGATCGGTATTCCTTTGCCTGTTTCGTTAATCCCAATTTCAGCACGTCCGGTGCGGCCTTGCCGACCTGCACGAGCGCGGACAACCCGCCGCAATATCCCGAGATGACCTATTGGGAGTATTTCGACTGGTACATGAAGAATTCCTACACCCATTACGGCAAGTTGAAAGTCAGCGGCGAAAATGACGTCACAGCCTAAGACCTCGCTGCTTACAAAGTTGCGTATCCTCCGCCTGTTCCTCATCAGTCTCTATCTGGGCAAACGCGGCTATCGTGCCTCGCTGATCGGCTATGGCGTCGGCTTCTGGGTCTTTGCCTTCGGGGCCATGCTGGTCGCGTTCTGGCAGGAGAATCCGCCGGCCTTCATTCTTCCACTCCGCATGGTGCTTTTGCACGCCGGGCTGATCATCGTGATTCTGATGACGTTTCCGGTGCTGCGTTGTGCCTTCGAGACCGACGACATGACCCGCCCCAAAACCAGGTTCCGGCGCATTCTCGAACCCACATTGATTGGAGTGTTTTCACCGTTTTATGTGATGCTGCTGGTCGCCAGTTTCATCCAGTTTGCCGGGCCGTATATTACGGGGACCAACTAACCTTCCCCGGTTCTGGCGCGGACACTTATCTTCGCCCTATAGTGCGGCTTCACCACGGGAGACAGGGCCGATGTCACTTGCCATCGAAACGGAATTCGGGCGTCAGTCCCGCGATCTGCCGCGCAAAAGCCTTCGTATCCTTGATGTGGGTCCGGCCCTGACCGGAGATCGCGACGCGATCGAAGCCCTGGCCATGGAATGGCGTGAGGTCTGGGAAGGCGTCGGCTTCATGAGCATCATCAATCATGGGGTTTCCCTCGATGTCACCCGGCGGATGACCGAGGCTGCCAAAGCGTTCCACGATCTTCCCCGCGACGTAAAAAATTCGATCCCGGTCACCCGCGACCAAAAGGGTTACATCCCCACCCGTTCCGGAATCACGACCCATTCCGAGTTTCATCAAAGCAGCAAACCAGACACCGTGGAGTGCCTGGTCCTCGCCACCGACTACTCGAAAGACCATCCTGACGTGATCGCCGGGAAGCAATTCTACGGTCTCATGCCCTGGTTGGCCGAAGAAACCCTTCCCGGTTTCCGCGCAGCAGCCGAGGACTACATGACCACAATCACCGCGCTTGGGAAGAAACTGCTGCCGGTCTGGGCGCGTTCTCTCGAGCTCGATACGATTTTCTTCAATCCGAAATTCGAAAACGCCTACACCTATTTTCGTATGGCGAAGTACCCGCCCAAACCCGATCTTGATGACGGCGAGCTCGGACTTCAGGCGCATATCGACACAGGTTTTATGACCTTCCTGCCCCCGGCTGATGAAGAGGGAATTCAGATCCTCGACACTGACGGACAATGGTTCTGGCCCGAAGTCCGCGAAGATGCCCTGATCGTCAATATGGGCCAGTTCCTCGAGCGCTGGACAAACAAACGGTACCGCGCCACCCCGCACCGGGTGGTGCCGCCGAAAATCAATGACCGGTATTCCCTGGCCTGCTTCGTCAATCCGGGTTTCGAGGCGGTGAGCGAATGTCTCCCAACCTGTACGGACGCAGATAACCCGCCGCAATTTCCGACCCAGACCTATTGGGAATTTTTCAACTGGTACATGACCAACACCTTCGGCCATTACGGCAAGGTTAAACTCGGGGACAACGACGCGGCCGAAAAATAGGCCCCTCCCCAACTTCAGGAGAGTTAACGCATGGCATTTTTTGAACTTCGCCAATACACGATCAAACGCGGAAAAATGGCCGAATGGCTAAAGATTTTCGACGAGGAGATCGCCCCCTTCCAAATATCCAAGGGTATGGTGGTTTGCGGATCGTTCCACGGCGAAACCGATGATTCCGTCTTTGTCTGGATTCGCCGGTTCAACACGGAAAAAGAGCGCGTACGTCTTTACAAGGCCGTCTACGAAGACCCCCACTGGCAAAACGAGATTTCGCCGCGCGTGGGCAAGCTGATCGACCGGAAGAAAATCAAGGTTCAGCGCATCGTGCCGAACAAAAAGTCGGTGGTGCAGTAGACGAACGCAGCGTTACTCCGCGCGCCGACATGGCGCGCGGCCGACTGCACACAGCGCCATCGCGATGGCGACCAGCAGCAGCACCAACGGGACCAGCATGCGCGTGTCAAAGATCAAATCCGACAGGTGACGCGCCTCGTCTGACGCCTGGGCGACGCCCGTATCGAGCATCGTGAACATCTCATCAATACCTTCGCGGAGGCCAATCTCAAACTCTCCGGCGCGGAAGGCGGGCAAAATCACCCGCTGCACCATCTGGCTCGACCGCACATCGATCATCGACCCGCGCACCGGCGGCCCGAATTCTATTCGCACCTGTCGCTCGCTATCGGCCACCAGCAAGATCGCTCCAGCTTCACCGGGCCATTCACCGATCTTCCAGTGTTGTGAAAGCTCAAAGGCATAGAGGTCGATGGACTTGTCCCCGAGAGAATCGATGCTGACGACGATGGCCCGCCGGTTGGTCAGTCGGGCGCGCTCTTCGAGCATGTTCCCCAAACGTGCTTCAGCCTCTGCAGGTAGGATATTAGCAGCATCGATCACATAGCCCGAACGTTCGGGAAAGGGTGATTGCGCGAGAACACTCAATGGTGCCGCACTTCCCCAAATCAACATCAATGCTGCGAAAGCAATTCTTCGCATCGCGTAGGCCCGGTCTCTGACTTCTAGATTTCAATCAGTCTATCGGGAAAACGGTTTGGGGCGTCATCACGGTTTGGAAAGTGAACAGCCATCACGTCGGCGCATGCCTCGATGGCGTGTGTGTAACCCTCGGCGATATCACCGGCCTGTATGTCGCCGATAAATTTCTCCACGACCGCATCCCAGGCCTGCGAGCTTTCTAATTTTTGCTGCAGGCCCACATCCGCGATGATTTCCACATAGCGCGCCCAGTGCGATGAACAGCAGCACCGCGTTACGATCTTCGGTTTCCGTCATACCGAGAGCGAGAAACATCTTCCGTGCATGGTTCGATGCCCGCGCAAGCCGAACTAATTTGGGCACCAGTGCAAACGGGATTTTAGGGATTCTGAAACTCAGGGCCAGGACCGCAAACACCACAACTTGCCCCCCATATAACTCAGTCACACTGAACGCCAGAATCTCGCGAAATAGCAACAAAACGCCCGAGATGATTAATGTGACCAAGGCCGCGACGAGGGTCGGAATATACAGATAGCTTTCGACGGATTTGGCGATCACCGTCACAAATTCAGCGCTGGTGCGTTTTTCCACACTTTCAATGGCGGTTTGAATGGCGTCGCGTTCGTCTGGTGAAAGTCCGCTCATATCACCAACTCCCTGACGATCCGCCGCCGCCCTAGAACCCGCGCCCCGACATACCAATACCAGAAGCATAAAGGCCAACACGTCGCGAGGACCGGATCGACCGAAAACCACTGTTGCGGATCAGGAGAATGATCACGACGAAGATCACAAAGAAGAAGGGCGGCAACACGGCCCGGCCATTGTCTGTTGCACTCCCCGCTCCCGGCACTTCGCCTGCCGCCAGCACATAAAGAATTTCCGCAACGCCGTCGACAACGCCTTTGGTTCGATCGCCGGAGCGGAAAGGCGGAATGATTTCGTTTTGGATTATCACGTTGGCGCGGGCGTCAGTCAGGATGGATTCAAGGCCATAGCCAACTTCGATCCGAACCTGGCGCTCGTTCGGCGCGATGATCAGCAGAACGCCGCTATCCGTGTTCGCCTGACCAATGCCCCAGTGGCGACCAAGCTCAACACCGAATTCCTCAATTGACCGTCCCTGCAGGCTTTGCAGCGTCACCACAACGACCTGGTTGCTGGTCTCTACCTCATATTTTATCGACGATCGCTTCGTTCTCTAGCGACAGCAAATTTGCCTCGTCGACAATACGGCCGCTCAAATCCGGAAACGGGATTTGAGCAAGGGCCGCGGTGGATACGAGCGCCACGGTCAGAAACAGACCGAGTACGCCCCGTACACGCCAACGGAGGAAATAGAGATTCAATCTACGAGCCGGAGTTGAAGTTGACCTGCGGGACCTTATCCGCATTTTCAGCTGTGGCCGTAAAGCTCGGTTTCAGCTCGGCCTCGGTATAAAGCGAGGAAGTGATCCACTTACCCGGAAAGGTACGAAGTTCCGTGTTGTAGTCCCGGACGGCACCTATGTAGTCACGGCGCGCCACAGCAATGCGATTCTCGGTGCCTTCGAGCTGGGATTGCAGCGCCAGGAAGTTCTGATCGGGATAGCGTTCCACCACCACGAGCAGCCGCGATAATGCCGAGGACAGAGCGCCCTGGTTCTGCTCGAACATCTGCAAGGCTTCCGGATTTTGGAGGATATTGGCCGGAATTTGCATCTGGCCGACCTTGGCCCGGGATTCCACAACATTCTGCAGAACTTCACGTTCCTGAGTGGCGAAACCCTGAACCGTGGCCACCAGGTTAGGAACGAGATCGGCACTACGCTGATACTGGTTCTGGATTTGGGACCAGGAAGCATTCACCTGCTCGTCGAGCTTGGGAACAGCGTTCACGTCGCAGGCCGCAAGCAACAAGGCGAACCCCACTAGCAGCAAGGGGCTGCGCAGTCGTTTCAGAACATTCAACATCATCACGTGGCCTATTTATGACCTCGGCTACATATCGCCGAGACCGCCTCCGATATCCATGCCGCCTTCCATGCCGGCAGCACCCATTTCACCGCCGTCACCACCCATACCTCCGGCAGAAGCCGGGTTGGCCATGGCACCGCCCATGATGAAGCCGGTCCAGAAGGTCAGCTCTGCGCCGCGACCGAGCTGTTGCCCGCGCAACGCGTCCATTTCGTTGGCGATCGCCGAATCCGGTTTTGGGCGATAACTCTGGATCACGATCCGTTGCTGGTAACGTTTCCAGACCCCCCGCACCCGCCAGCCGGTAAAAGCGAACAGACCGACGATCATGAGGACCGGGAACAAAGCGCCCGCCCCCAATCGATGGCCGAGCATGACAATCACCAAGGCCAGACCACATCCTTCAATCACGCGACGCAACATAACGCTATCCTCGGTAGAGTGTCGCCGTCAGCCTGGGATCTAGAGATCCGCATAGACGTGCGTTTCAACCTTGGCACCTGGATGAGTCGTTGCACCATAGCGTGCATCACCAACCGTCTGGGCGTATTTCCAGAGGGTGCCCGACTGATAGTTGGTCTGGATCGGCTCCCATTTCGTCCTGCGGGCCGCCAACTCATCATCTGACAGGGCGACTTCCAGGGTGCCTTTGTAGGCATCGATGGTGATCATGTCGCCATTTTCCAGCAAACCGATGGGTCCTCCAACAGCAGCTTCCGGGCCAACATGGCCGACGCAGAAACCGCGGGTACCGCCCGAGAAACGCCCATCGGTGATCAGAGCGACCTTCTCGCCCATCCCCTGGCCGAATAGCGCACCCGTGGTCGACAGCATCTCGCGCATGCCCGGACCGCCCTTGGGTCCCTCATTGCGGATGACCAGCACATCGCCTTTTTTGTATTCACGGTTGAGGACCGCCTGCAGGCAATCTTCTTCGCGCTCGAACACCCGCGCGGGGCCGGTAAAGACGATTTTCGCAAGCCCGGCGATCTTCACGATGGCTCCCTGGGGGGCAAGATTGCCCATCAGGCCAACAACACCGCCTGTGGTCGAGATCGGATTGGTGATCTCGCGGATCACGTCCTGACCCGCGGGGTATTCCACATCGGCGTAATTCTCGGCCAGAGTTTTGCCGGTCACGGTCATGCAGTCACCATGCATGAAACCGCCCTTCAGCAATTCCTTGATGACCACACCAACACCGCCGACTTCGAACATATCCTTGGCGACGTACCGCCCACCGGGCTTTAAATCAGCGATATACGGAGTCTTGCGGAAAATCTCGCAGACATCCATCAGATCAAATTCAATCCCCGCTTCCGATGCCATGGCAGGTAAATGCAGCCCGGCATTGGTGGACCCCCCGGTCGCCGCGACGATGGCAGCCGCATTCTCAAAGGATTTCAGGGTCACGATGTCCCGCGGGCGCAGCTGAGACTTCACCAGCTCCATCACCGCCTTGCCGCTGGCAACCGCATATTCGTCGCGGTTCTCATAAACCGCTGGCGCACCCGCCGAATGGGGCAGCGCCAAACCAATGGCTTCGGACACACAGGCCATGGTGTTGGCCGTGAACTGGCCTCCACAGGCACCTGCAGACGGGCAGGCAATGCATTCGAGTTCCAGCAAATCTTCATCAGACATGGTGCCGGCAGCGTTCGCGCCGACAGCCTCGAACACATCGATGATCGTGACATCCTTGCCCTTGAAATGGCCAGGCAGGATCGAGCCGCCATACATAAAGACCGACGGCACGTTGAGGCGCAGCATCGCCATCATCAGGCCCGGGAGTGACTTGTCACAACCGGCCAGACCGACAATCGCGTCATAGGAATGGCCGCGCACGGTCAGCTCGGTGGAATCCGCGATGACTTCCCGGCTGACGAGCGACGAGCGCATGCCGTCATGGCCCATAGCGATACCATCGGTCACGGTGATGGTGGTGAATTCCCGCGGGGTACCGCCAGCCTCACGTACGCCTGCCTTGGCGGCCTGAGCTTGGCGTGACAGGGCGATATTGCACGGTGCGGCCTCGTTCCAGGTGGTCACCACCCCGACGAAAGGCTGCTTGATCTCCTCATCGGTCATGCCCATGGCGTAATAGAACGCTCGATGGGGCGCGCTGGTATTACCGATCGAGACATGCCGGCTCGGCAGTTTTGATTTGTCCCATTCGCCGCCAGATGTATTTCCGTCCATGGCCTTATTCCTTCCCCGATTTCGGATTCTACATGCGTGATTGTTCCCTGCGAGCATACTCTCGCGGCGATCTACTGACCAGATTGATGAAGGCTCAAATGTTACGGCTCCGGTGCGCATCTGAGTATCCTTCGAGACACTCGCGTTGCTCGTTCCTCAGGATGAGGACTGTGCCCTATCCACCATCCTCATCCTGAGGAGGCGCGGAGCGCCGTCTCGAAGGATGCTTAGTCAGGCTGCACTCAGTCGCTCTAATGCACTTTCAAGCTTGGCCTTGGCATCGCTCGCATCGCTGCGGCGTTCGTGCTGTTCAGCCACCACGGATTCCGGCGCCTTGGCGAGGAAAGCCTCGTTCGCCAGCTTCTTGTCGTAACCGGTGATCTCCTTGGCCAGCTTGTCGATCTCCTTCGACAGACGTGCGCGCTCCGCGTCCAGATCAATAACATCGGCCAGCGGCAAGGCCAGCGTCGCCTCGTCGAGGACAGTTTGTACAGCCCCGGCGGGCAGCTCGGCATCGATGGCGATATCAGCAATCCGGGCCATGCTCTTGATCTGGCCTTCATTGGCCGCAAGACGTGCCTTTGTCTGATCAGACGCACCGCGCAGGATCGCGGGGATACGCGAACCGGCGGGAACGTTCAGTTCGCTGCGCACCGTGCGCACTTCGGAGATGAAACGCACCGCCCAGTCGAGCTCGGCTTTGGCGTCCTCATTGATCGGGGCAATGTCATCAGCCGGCCACTCTGCGTGGATCAGCATGCTCTTGCCGTCACCAAAGGTGTTCCAAAGCTCTTCTGTGATGAAAGGCATGATCGGATGCAGGATTTTAAGGATCTGTTGCAACACCCAGCCTGCCGTGGCGCGGGTTTCTACCTTCGCGGCTTCATCGTCCCCTTGCAGGATCGGCTTGGCAAACTCGACGTACCAATCGCAGAACGTGTGCCAGGTGAACTGGTAGATACCCGCGGCTGCCTGATCGAACCGATATTCTTCGAGCGCCTTGTTCACGGTTGTAGCCGCCTCGGCAACACCACCGGTAATCCACTTGTTCAGCGTGAGTTCGACACGCGCCGGGTCAAAGTCAGCCGGTGCGCTGCACTCATTGATCTGACAGAAGCGCGCGACATTCCAAAGCTTGGTTCCAAAGTTCCGGTAACCCTGCACGCGTGATGTTGCCAGCTTGATGTCGCGCCCCATGGCGGCCATGGCCGTCAGGGTAAAGCGCAACGCGTCGGCCCCGTACTCATCGATGAGATCGAGCGGGTCCATCACATTGCCCTTGGACTTAGACATTTTTGCGCCCTGCTCGTCGCGCACCAGGGCATGGATATAGACATCGGTGAACGGCACCTGCGGCGCGCCCTCGTCGTCTTCCATGAAGTGCAGCCCCATCATCATCATCCGGGCGACCCAGAAGAAAATGATATCGAAGCCGGTCACCAGAACACTTGTCGGGTAGTAACGCGCGACTTCAGGGGCCTCATCGGGCCATCCCAGAGTCGAGAACGGCCACAAAGCAGAGGAGAACCAGGTGTCAAGCACATCGGGATCACGGGTCAGCGTTTCGTCCTGGCCGTAGTGAGCCTTCGCGGCTTCGGCGGCTTCGGCCTCACTCTCGGCGACAAAGATTTCACTGTCCGGACCGTACCAGGCCGGGATTTGATGGCCCCACCAGAGCTGGCGGGAAATGCACCAGGGCTGGATATTGCGCAGCCATTCGAAATAAGTCTTTGACCAGTTCTCAGGCACGAACCGCGTCTGGCCGTTCTCGACGGCTTCGAGCGCCGGCTTGGCCAGGGTTTCCGCATCCACATACCACTGGTCGGTCAGCCAGGGCTCGATCGTCACGTCGGAGCGATCCCCGAACGGCACCGTGTGTTTGTGGGGTTCAATCTCGGCCAGAAGCCCGCGCGCTTCCATCTCGGCGACAATCGCCTTGCGGGCTTCGAAACGTTCCATTCCGTCATACTTTGCGAACGCCGCGTCGGGATCGCCCCATTCGCTGGCGTTTGTGTCGGCGCGGAACTCATCACTGTCGAGAGTTACATTCGCCGAGGCATCAAACACGTTGATCATGCCAAGACCGCCGCGCTTGCCCACTTCGAAATCGTTGAAGTCATGGGCCGGGGTGATCTTCACCGCTCCCGAGCCCTGTTCGGGATCAGCGTAACTATCTGCGACGATCTTCAGCCTGCGACCAACAATCGGCAGAATGACGTATTTGCCGATCACATCGGTAAAGCGCTCATCATCGGGATGTACGGCGATGCCCGTATCCCCCAGCATCGTTTCGGGCCGCGTGGTCGCCACCGTGACGAACCGGCCTTCTTTCCCTTCGATGGGATAGCGAAAATACCAGAGATTGCCGTCGACTTCGCGCTGGACCACTTCGAGATCAGAAATTGCCGTGTGCAGTTTCGGATCCCAATTGACCAGGCGCTTGTCCTTGTAGATCAGGCCCTGACCGTGGAGAGCCACAAAAACTTTCAGGACGGCGCGCGACAGGCCTTCGTCCATGGTGAACCGCTCGCGCGACCAGTCACATGACGCGCCCAGCCGCTTGAGTTGATTGAGAATTGTACCGCCGGATTCTACCTTCCATTCCCAGACCTTCTCGAGAAAGTCCTCGCGCCCAATCAGGTTTTCGTTCTTGTCTTCGAGCGCGCGTCCCCGATCAAGCACTGTGCCGGTTTCGGCGAGTTGCCGTTCCACCACCATTTGGGTCGCGATCCCCGCGTGGTCGAGCCCCGGCTGCCAAAGCACGTCATAGCCCTGCATGCGACGCCACCGGATCAGGAGATCCTGAAGCGTGTTGTTGAGGGCGTGCCCCATATGCAGGCTACCGGTAACGTTGGGTGGCGGTATAACGATCGTATAGCTGGCATTTTCGGTCCGCCCGCACGCAAACGCGTCGGCGTCCTCCCAGCGTTTATACAGCCGCCCTTCGATTTCTGCGGGAACATAGGTTTTTTCGAGCGTCGTCATCGCTTAGAACCGGAAAAGTCGTTGAACAGACGTAACTAATCGTTACGTCGCACGGTGTAGCGAAGCTCACGCGCGGCGGCTAGACCCTTATGGGCAGAGAACCCATCAAAAATATCGGTTGGCGAGGTTACTTGCGGGCCCGGTCGGCAATGCGCTCGACCTCTTCACGGACAATCCGCTCCACCGTCTCGGGCAGATTGGTGTCGAGCCACTCCTTCAAAATTGGGCGCAGCACGTCTTTTACCAACTGCTCGAGCGTCTTGTCGCCATTCCCCACCAAGGCGTTGGCGGCCAGCGCTGCGGTCAGGCCCGACATGGACGCGACACTGACTTCCTCGACTTCGTCGGAAACCAGTTTCTCTTCCTCGATGAGGATCGCAGGCTCGGGCTCTAATTGGTATTCTATTTCAATTGCCGGTTCGCCATCGAGCAGTGAATCGGGTTCCGGCTCTGTTTCCGGCTCGGGCCCATCTTCAATGACGTCTGTCAGTTCAAGAATATCATCGTCGATGTCAGCTAGTGGCGCGGGCGCGGGCTCAAGCTTGGATTGCACAACCACCGGTTCTGCTTCTACTTCAGCCACAGCAACTCCCTCCTCGACCTCGGGAGACACCTCGTCATCGGCCGCAGATTCCTCTTCTCCATCCTCGGAAATAATCCGACGGATGGATGCGAGGATCTCCTCCATTGAAGGTTCTTGCTGATCGGCGTTTGAATCACTCATAGGGCCTAATAACCGCAGAAAATGGTTAATGTGTACTGAACAACCCTAGAAAACGGGTCGAGTCAATGCGAGAAAATTCCTCAAAACACGGTATCTTCGCAATGCATTACGACGGTTATCTACTGCCGCTCGTAAAGAATATCTGAACCGAAGACCTGATCTTCAACTTCGTTGAAATTTTGGGTTGGATCGTATAATTCCACCTGTAAACCGAGATCAAGTGCGGTCAGTTTCCCCGTTGCCGAGAGAACCTGATAACCCGCCACAATGAGGTCACGCTGGGCGCGCACGAGGCTCACCCGGGCGTTAAGCAGTTCCTGCTCCGCATCGAGGACATCCAAAACTGTTCGCGAGCCAACCTGCGCTTCCTGTTGGACCCCGTCGAATGCAACCTGCTGGGCATCCACGCTAGCCTGCAACGAGACCAGGCTGGCCCGTGCCGATTCAAGGACTGCCCAACTGGATCGTGCGCTTTCCTGCGCTTCACGTGACTGTTCGACAAATTCCAGCAAACGCTGGTTCGCCGTGTGTTTGGCCTGACGAATGCGCGAATAGACTTCGCCGGTCTGATACAGCGGCACGGTAACATTCACAGTGACCGATTTTTGCGTCGTCACCGTATCGGATCCGAGAATGTCCTTGTTCCTCTCCAAATCACCGTCCAGCCTCACAACCGGCAAAAGCTCCCCGGCGGTCAGATCGACCGCGTCACGGGCAGCACGTTCAGTGAAATCAAGTGCAACGACTTGAGGGTTTTTGGTGCGTGCCATCTCAACCGCATCAGCTTCCGTGGCCGGAATCCCTTGCGGAAGTGCGGGCGCTTTCAAAGCCCCCGGCGCACGACCGATAACTTCAACATAATCCGCAATCGAGGTGTTCAGCGCTCCCCGCGCGGAGGTCTGCTCAGCCACAGCGGCCGCCAGACGGCTCTCGGCCTGGGCGGTGTCCGTGCGGGTCAATTCACCGACTTCAAACCGGTCCTTGGTAGCGTTCTTCTGTTGTTCGAGCACACGCACATTGTTGCTGCGCAGATCTAGAATGGCACGTTCCCGCTTGACGTTCATAAACGCGGTGACGGCCTGAAGTAGTACGTTTTGCTCACGCGTGATCAGATTAGCGCGTTCCGCCGCAACCTGATTGCGCGCCAATTCCGTGGCTGCAAGTGTGCGGAAACCCCGGAAAATATTCTGGGTGAACCCGATTCCAATGCTTTGTGGCTGGTCGGTATTGTCGATATCAGCCGCTGAAGACGAAAGATCCCGATCCCGGGTTCTCAAACCATAAGAGCCGGTCACTTCGACTTCCGGGCGCCAATTCGACAGGGCCTGGGGCACCTCTTCGTCCGTGGCACGCACATCTGCACGTGCAGCACCAATATCCGGATTGGTTTCATAGGTCAGGGCCAGCGCTTCCTGCAACGTCTCCGCTTTCAGGTTTCCCGCCGAAAAACCGAGCACAGCCAACATAGCTAACGTGCTCACACAGTATTTGAATGTCATTGGGATCGTTCTTTTCCGAACGTTTAAGATATTGAGTTGCATGGGATTTCTACCCGGATTGCATTTAATAATAAGGTGCCCGAGGCCCCTTCCAATTGCAAACCTAGAATACAAATGACGAAGCTTTGGTAAATCCTGGAAGTGGCCAGGTTCCGGCATCAAACAGAGGACGCTGCGAAGTCCCGTCTCCCACCCGCATCATCAGACAGGCGCGGCCGAGAACGCCATTTTCGCCGCCCCCGACAACCGCGACCAGACGACCATTGGGCGCGAGTTGATCAACGATGCTCGCGGGGACCTCCTCGACGGCCCCGCAAATGAAAATAACATCATAGGGAGCTTGCTCGGCAAAGCCGCCAGCGAGGGGGGATTCAACGACCGCAACATTGTCGATCCCCAGGTGATTAATCACCATGGAGGCCTGCTCGGCCAATGTCGCGTCACTTTCAACGGCAACGACCGGACCCGCCAGTCGCCCGATCAATGCGGCGTCGTAACCCGACGCGGGTCCGATCACGAGGGCCGAATCCGCCTCGGTCAGTTCGAGTGCCTGAACCAGGCGCGCCAGCACAGCGGGTTCCATCAGATAACGTCCGGGTGCGACCTCGATATCCTCGTCCACATAAGCGATGCCCTGCCGATTCTTTTTCACGAACATTTCCCGCGGGAGAGTCTCCATGGCATCAAGAACACGCGCATCCTTCACCTTGTTCGGGCGAAGTTGCCCATCCACCATATTACGGCGTGCCGTTTCAAAATTGCTCATCACGTCACCGTCCTGCGGGTTTTCGGTATAGACGCCAAACTTATAGGACAGGGCCCGTCACGATGACAATCGTATCGCAATCGATTGCGGGGGCTTCCAATCCGCAACGAATTCTGTGATATCACGCTCAGATATGCGGCTGCCCGCATCCGGATGGCCCGGTGGCAGAGTGGTGATGCAGAGGACTGCAAATCCTTGTATGCCGGTTCGATTCCGGCCCGGGCCTCCAATTCCTGCAATATAAACAGACGCTTATAGGTTTTGCGAAAGCGCGCCCCGTGGCGCGTGCGATTCTGGGACTTTCATAGGACGTTTATAGCGCAGCAAATTCTTGGGTTCTGGCATTAGTTATGTGAGGGCCTACTGGCACCCTCGACCAAATAATTACGCTTGCGCGCGATCCGGCGTATGTTTTGGGCATGAAAGCTATCGCACCCGCCATCATCGCCATTGGACTTTGCTTCGCTGCTACAACAGCGAGTGCTCAGACAGTTAAGACGAACGTGCCCGGGCTTGTGGTCAAAAACGTTAGATGCAACATCGTTGGGCAATTTCTTGGTAGCGTCGTGAACCGATCAGCCCGCGAGATACAAGGCGAGCTTAGACTCGACCTTCTCGATGCGGACGGTGACCCCGAAGATAACACTACGGTCTGGCTTTTGGGCTTGGCTGCTGGAAGCGGTTACACTTTTGTTCGCCAAAACGTTTCGATCTGTAGCGCCGGAGGGTTTGATTCTTTCCGTGCGACCTATACTGGCCGGTAGTTGATAGCCAGCGGCCCGACAGCATTAGCTAGTCGACCTCGATCCACTTCATCTCGGGCGGGGGGCATATTTCGCGCAGGGAACCTAGTGCAGATCGACCTGATGTTCTTTCAGGTGTTCTAAGCGCACATATTCCAATGTTTTTATGTTGGTTGATGTAATTTTGACCCGAGGGGCGAAACCTGCCTGGCGTGCTTCTTCCCAACGCATGGCACAAAGGCACCAGCGGTCTCCATTCTTCAAGCCTTTGAACCCATACTCTGGTCTGGGTGTAACCAGATCATTCCCTTTGCTCTTGGAGAACTTAAGAAACTGATCATCCACAATCGTGCAGACGGCATGGGTCCCAACGTCACCCGCGCCCGTGTTGCAGCATCCGTCTCGAAAAAACCCTGTAACGGGGTCTGTTCCGCAAACTTCCAAATCTGTGCCAAGAACATTCTTTTGAGTTTCAGGCATAAGCGCACCAACTATTTTATTTCACTGGGTAAGTAAGCACATATTCCTGAGATTAAAGGGGTTTTGTGGCGACCATCAAACGACCATCTGTTGGACAAAAATCTGGGTCAAAAAAGCGAGGATCTCTGGGTGTCTTTTTTGGGTCATTTCAGACCCCCTTTTTTGGACACTCGTTTATGAGGTCTTAATCGCATTTTCTGATTTCATGAGGATCGGACGTGCATCAGGTGTACTGAGGGGAATGATGTTTCCCTCGTATCGAACACAGAGTGTCGGTGAGGATTGCGTTTCATCTCCAAGGTTAACCTCGAGGTCTGCGATGATGACCTCGGCGTTCTCCAATACTTTTAGAACTCTCATTTTAATTTCTCCTTCATGCTGCTTTGAGGACGTTGGACGACGATTCAGAGAGCAAGAGCTAGGCGGGATCACGGCACCAGCCACTTACCGGACCAGACTTTCCCGTCGCGTGTGAAACGCGCGCGGCGGTGGCCGCGTGCATCAAGGTACAGCCATTCCAGCGCCTCGATGTGCAGGACGACCACCATAAAATTCTCTGCCCCATCGGCATTCAGGGAGGGGTCTTGCACAGTGTGGTGTGGATTTTCGATCACGCTGCCCGGCGCTTGTATCACCTGATAGTTGATACGGCTCATCGGCTGAGATTTCATCCATGCCGCCCCCGTCACATCGTCATCCACATGCAGCGCGGCGCGACCGCTGATCTGTAACTGAACCTTTTGGTCCCGATCATAGATATGCAGCGCGGCGGACGGGTTTGTCTGTAGTTCGGTGATCTTGCCAGATCGTCGGTCCGTGTGGAACCAAAGCTGCATTGTTGGTGCCTCGAAGCCGCGCAGAACAATTGTTCGCAGGCGTGGGTGGCCGTCCGGGCCACTTGTGGCGAATGTCGGCGTGTGAGCAGGCGCGTGACGATTGATGGCACCATCGGCAAGGATATCCCAAGTGGCCGCTAGCACTGCATCCAGATTGTGAAGGTGCGGCGGCGGTGGGGGTTTGGATTTAAGGGCTTCGGGATTGGCCATTCTGGTCCTGCGAGCATATTCATGGTCGCCGACGTGAGCGATCATTCGTCTCTTTAATGCTTTTGGTGGAATGCCACGGCGCACAAGCTGAAAATCAAATGTCGTTGACCCTTAGGTGGATCAGTCCAATGAAAACCGCCGCAGCCATAACGCTAGGCGATTCCCACGCGCTTTAGCTACATTTGTTAAGCGCCCACAATCTGTTGCTTAAGTCAGCGCTGCAAGACCCTACCTTAATCTCATCAGGCCCCGCTGATAATTATGTGGGTGGCGATTGTTACAGTTTCAAGAAAACCTAAACCATTGACGGGACTGGTTTAGTCCGCGAGCATTTCGCCATGTCAGTTCGCGCAGTCAATTTGAAGCTAGTTGTTCCACGAAAGCCGGGAAACCTTGATGCTGCCCAAGCGCTTTGGTCGACCCATGACGCTATAAATCGAGCAACCAAGTTCTATGAGCAGATGCTGCTGCACTGTCGGCAACAGGATCACCAAACGCGCGATCAGGCGTATTCCGCTGCCGATCAACTTTCCGAACTCGACAAGCTTATTGTGGCCGCCAGAAAACGAAACGGATACGCAGGCACAGAAGCCCTTGGCGCCGTTCGCGAGAAGCTTCGAACGCTCTACGAAACAATTGTGCCACCGGCCGTGGGTAAAACCGGCAACGCCCAAGCGGTCGGCGCTTTTGTCAGCCCGTTGCTGGTCCCGGCCAGTCGAGGTTTCACCGAGATATTCGACAAGATTAAAAACCCTCCCAATTGGGTCGATGGAGTTCGTGCCGAGGATGGTGAGGCGATCGATGCCGCACGTGCATGGCTGGAGACAACGCGTGGTCAGGAACGCCTGAAGGCGACCGGCTGCCGGCCAAATGAAAAATTTATAACTATGTCATATAATTTTCTTGCTGATAAACCGACGAAAACTGAAAGAAATACAAAATGGGTCGGCAGTGCAGCATATGTTCTCGGGAGTATGGAGGAGCATAGGTACAAAAAGGTTCGACGTGAAAATATAATTGTAAAACAAACAAGGTCGATCGGAAGTGTCAAAGTGGGTGAGTTCTAGCTATGAATTTTTTAAGAAATGCTCTGTTTCCATCGTTTTTAGCATTGTTATTTTTGTTGTTTTTGCCGTCGGGCGCCGAAGCAGCTTGTACAAAAGTTGCCGGTGAAATTGTGTTTGTAGGTGGGGACAACCCAGTGCAAGAAAATGGTGTTGCAGGTGATCAATGCAGTGATATCCCAGACGCGTACTTGGTAACGTTTAATAAGATGGGGGTTTGCAAGGCTAATCCGTTGGCTGATGCGGCGCCGTTTGGGGGTCCGGACTTTAGTAGTTGTCAATTTCTGTATGATGGGCCCGATCTTATTACCGAGATTAGGCATCCAAACTTAACGTCACTGAATATTCCGCCGTTTACTATTGCGCCTGGGTCCTACGGTTTTCTTGTGGCGGTTTTGTCAAATAGGCTGGGAATGAAACATACTGCTACTTTTGATAACAATGTTTCGGGTACTGGTGCCACAGCCGGCCCTGTATGTTGGACCAGCGGGGGAACGACAACATTCCATAATGAGGTGGTGACAACTCCGCACGGAACAACCACCCCAGGTGGAACTATGGAGTGCGGAATAGCAGCCGCTGCGGCGCCGGTATACAACTTTGAAATATTTACTCATTTTCAGGGAGCAGCTAACAGCTGTACCGATTTTGATACAGTCGAAGAATTCGCAAATGGTGGATTTAGCGAAGCTTTATTTAATTCTGGTGGTACGACATTTGCAAGAGTGCTCACGGCTAATCAGGCCTACGCATCAAATTGCGGTAATGCCGCAAAGCTAGTTTGGGTGGCTACGCAAAATACGCCTTTTGTTGTAACGCCGGTTTCAAGGTTTCAGTTGGAATTTAAGCTAACTGATGCGGTGAGCATAGATATGAATGGTGCCGGCGGTATTGAGAAAATGGGTAATGATCCAATACAGGCTATACTAACCGTCTTTGAATAATAGTTAAAATGTATTGCGAGTACAAATCCTTGTATGCCGGTTCGATTCCTGCCCGGGCCTCCAATTCCTTGCTGTTTGCAGCTAACGCACTGATCCCTACCCGGTTTGTGTCGGCGCTTTAGCCAGCGTCTTTGCGCTTAGCCAATCCGTTCTTCTTTTGCGCTAATTTCGCAGAGCTCTGGCTGACTAACCTGGGTCGATTGACCGACCTCTTACAAATCGCCGCTTGCTGTTCCGACGACTGACCGGATCGATTCGAAACTTGCAGAATTACTGGTTCTTCGTCCCGAGCGGGAGTTTTTTTTAACCTGGCGGTTTTGACGCCAGAGGGCCGTTAACGCCCGGCCCTTGATGTCCGTTGTCCGATCGCCTCTATTGATCTCTATCAAATACAGGATACTGCGGAGGACCCGGCATGGACGGCAAGGTTACCATCGAGGAGCATTTTGCGCTGCCCGAGACCCTCGGACCTGGCTCTTCGGAACTGCATCGGCGGCTGGAAGATTTTCACGGCGAACGCATCGAGCTGATGGATCGTTACGGGGTTGCCTTTGCGATCCTGTCACTCAACGGACCTGCCGTACAAGCCCAGACCGAGACTGCCAAGGCGATCGATATGGCGCAGCGGGCGAACGATCTGTTAGCCAGGGAAATAGGGAAGCGTCCGGATCGGCTCGGAGGTTTCGCAGCCCTGCCTATGCAGGACCCGGAGGCAGCGATCCGAGAGCTAGAGCGGGCGGTTGTTGAACTGGGCCTGCTCGGAGCCAACGTAAACGGGTTCAGTGAAACGGTTGGGTCGGCGACCCATCTGTACTACGATCAACCCGAATACTGTCCGTTTTGGAGTGCGATCGAGAAATTAGGGGTGCCCTTTTATCTGCACCCGCGAAACCCGTTTTTCGATGACATGCCCTTCTTCGATGGGCATCCATGGCTGACCTATGCTTCCTGGGCCTACGCATTAGAGACCGCAATGCATGCCTTACGCCTGATGTGTGGCGGCCTTTTCGACGACCATCCGCGCCTGCAGATGGTGCTGGGGCATCTCGGAGAACGCATCCCGTTCGACCTGTGGCGTGCCGATAATGTTTTGCAGAAAAACCCCAGAGGTTTGCCGGCAAAGCAAACCTTGCGGACTTATATGCAAACCAATGTCCATGTTTCCACGAGCGGCCAGTTTCATGATCCGCCCCTTCATCTGGCCATCAAAGAGATGGGCGTGGAACGGGTGTTGTTTTCGATCGACTATCCCTACGAATCAATGGAGCAAGGAAGCACTTGGTTTGACCAAGCAGAACTATCCGATGCCGATCGGTTGGCAATCGGCCGGACCAATGCTGTTTCGCTGTTCGGGCTGGAGCTGAGCTAGCGCGGTTTAGCTCAAATCGCTCGAGTACGCGAAACTGAATGACGAAAGCCGCGCGTTCGTAACGGCGGTCGACGAAGGCTACGGATGCGGAAGGCTCAGAGCGCCGGCACAGTCATCGCCCCCGATTCTGATCTCTGAGACGTCTGAATCTGTCTGTTCATCGCGCCTCGTTGCGATACTCTATGCGGCAGAACGACGTGAATGCGCTCGATCGTTCAATGGCCTGGAAATCGGAATCAGCGAAGGGAAGAAAATCCTATGACCCAATCACTCGGCTACCGCGAAGATATGTGGGCTGTCAGTCCCTACAATTTTGATCCCAAGATTCGTGCGGCCATGAACCTTCCGGATAAAATCCAGCTGATGGATATGACCCTGCGTGAGGGTCGTCAGGTCGATGGGGTCTCGATCGGGATCGATGAGGTCGTCGAATTCGCCCGCCGCATTGATGCGGTCGGAATTCCGATCATCGAAATGCACCATGACGACCCTCAGGAAATCCTCCAGGTCAAAAAACTTGGCCTGGATCTCAAGGTCCAAGCCCTGGTCCATCCAACGGCCGCCCTGAACCCGGAGCTTTGCAAGCAGGAGATTGATCTCTGCCTGGATGTCGGCTCCGACATCATCTGTCTCGCCTTTGCGGTCTCCGACTATAATTTCCAGCTCGTGGAATCCATGGGCGGGCTCAAGATCAGCCGGGAAGAAGCTGTCGACAAGGCCTGCGAAGCGGTTGCCTACGGGAAGTCAAAAGGCGCAACCATCAACGTCAACACGATGGACTTCACGCGGCTCGATCTGGACTGGCTGCTCGAAATCATTGACCGCCTTGTGGATGCCGGCGCCGATATTGTTCGGATCGACGACATCTGCGCACCCGCCATTCCTGCCGTTTATGAGCATCATGCCAAAGCGGTGAAAGCGCGGATCGGCGACGTGCCCCTGGCCATTCACAGCCATGACGATTTTGATCTGGCAACGGCAGCCCAGCTATCAGCGCTTCAGGGCGGTGCCGAAATACTCGAAGGTTGCGTCAACGGCCTGGGCGAACGGGCCGGGGTACCCAACATCGCGGTGCTCGCTGCGATCTGCGAAATTTTCTACGGCTACGATATGGGGCTCCGCCTCGACGGCTTTCAGGAACTTTCCGAATTTGTCGCGCAAGTGTGGAACCAGCCGATCCCCGAGCATTTGCCCGGCAACGGCCGCACCGCCTTCTCCCATGCCGCCGAAGTCCACTATGTGCTGCCAAACGACGACAAGTGGTCCTTCAACGCCTGGTCACCTGATGTGCTTGGCAACACCGACAAGGTGGCGTTGTGTCATTATTCAGGTCCCATGGCGATCAAGCGTCGCGCCAAAGACATGGATTTGGGAGATCTCGATTCTGCGACCGCAAATCTGGTTCTCGACCAGGTCCGCAAAGAACTCAAGCTGCGGAAAGGTCCGCTGACGGATCATCTCTTTTCCGAACTTGTTGAGGTCGCGGCCAAAGCCGCGGCAGAAGGTGAAACAGACACCGCCCGCCTTGAAGCCTGGAACCGTCTGCTCAAAACCTAAACGTGATGGTTCGTCGTCCGAAGCGTAAGCCCAAGCGACCAACCTTCAAAACCGCTAGTCGACCCGGACCAGCAATTTGCCGGTGTTTTTGCCCTCGTAGAGCATTTCGATACCGCCGCGCGCTGCTTCGGCGCCCTCAAGGATGTGTTCGTTCTGCGCCACCTGCCCGTCGCGCACCCAGTTTGCGAGTTGATCGATGGCTTCAGGGAAGCGTTCTTTGTAGTCAAAAATCAAAAGGCCCTGCATGCGTGCCCGCGCCACCATCAATTGACGGTGGACCCGCGGACCAACAGGAATCGGATCCCAATCGGTCAGCGAAACGGTGCCGCAAACCGTGATTCGTGCCCCGTGCGCCAGCTGGGTCATCACGGTGTCGGTGATCGGCCCGCAGGTGTTATCGAAGTAGCAATCCACACCATCCGGGCAGGCCTGCTTGAGTGCCTCACCCAAATCCCCCGTGCGGTAGTTGATCGCCGCATCGTACCCGAATTTCTCCTTGCAAAGATCAACCTTCTCGTCGCTGCCGGTGATACCGACGGTGCGGCACCCTTTGAGCTTGGCAATCTGGCCGACCGCAGAACCGACGGCGCCGGCCGCGGTGGAGACTACAACTGTGTCCCCTTCTTTGGGCTCGCAAATGTCGAGCAAACCGAAATACGCGGTCACCCCGTTCAGCCCCAGAATGCCCAGGGCCAGTGAAGACGGCAGATCCGTCTTTGTGAACTTGCCCTGCACGTTGCTTCCATCGCTCACAACAAAGCGTTGCCACCCTAACAGGCCGGAAACGATATCCCCTTCGGCAAAATCCGTGTTGCGGCTTGTCACCACCTCTCCGACGGCAAATGAACGCATGGCCGTGCCCAGTTCAACGGGGGGCATGTAGTTTGGTGCGTCGTTCGTCCAACCGCGCATCGCCGGATCAATCGACCAATACTCCGTCTTGATCAGGATCTCTCCATCCTCAAGTTCCGGCACGTCACATTCGTCGACCCTGAAATGCTCCGCTGTGGGAACACCCTTGGGGCGGCTCGATAAAATCACGCGTCGGTTTGTCAGGTTGGAACTCATCGAATGCTCTCTCTTCTTTGCACCAGGTGTCTGGTTGGATATTTTGGATTGGCGTCTTAGGCGTTGACCGTCAACATGATGCGGCCGAAATGCTTATTCGCTGCCGAGCGCTCCAAAGCTGCGGAGGCCTCTGACAGATCGAACGTGCTGTCGATCGGCATCTTGAAGACACCGGCTTCCATGGCATCCCAAAGATCGGCCTTGGCACTTCGGAACACTTCCGCATGCTCTTCGAGGGAACGCGTGCGTCCGGTCGTACCAATATAGGTCAGGCGGCGTTCCGCAAGCATGTTGAAATCGAACTCTGCATTCTCTCCGCCAAGGCGACCGACATTGACGATCCGGCCATGAATTTTTGTGGCCGCCATCGTTTGATTGAAAATACTTCCGGAGATTTGATCGATAATCAGATCGACGCCCTTCCCGTCCGTCGCCTCAAGAACCTGATCCACCCAGCCCGGGTCGCTGGAATCAAGCGCCAGATCGGCACCAAACTCGCCCAGACGGGCACGCCGATCGGCGTTTGTTGAGGTGCCAATCACAAGGCTCGCGCCCAAATACTTGCCCATCTGCATGCCCATGATGCCGACGCCGGTGCTCGCACCCTGGATCAGGATCGACTGGCCAGACTTGAATTCCCCATTGGTGACGATAGCATCGTGCATGGTCAGAAAGGCTGACGAAAACGTGCCGCCCTGAATGAGATCCATCCCGTCAGGAACCGGCAATGTCCGACGATAATCCGCAAGCGCATATTCGGCCCAGCCCGCCGCACCAACAGCCATCACACGATCTCCGAGAGAAACACCGCTCACGTCGGAGCCCACCTCAACGACCTCGCCACAGCAAGCCGCCCCCATGACTTTGGCCGCACCGCCGACATGGCCGTAGTTCTTGCCCTGGGTGCTCAGCAAATCCGACCGGTTCACACTGCAGCTTGCGACTTTCACCAGCACCTGTGTCGACTTGACCTCTGGACGATCAACTTCGGCGAGCGTAACGCCGTCTTCGGTCAATATGACGGCCTGCATTTTGTTCTCTGACATGATTTGAGTTCCTTCCCATGTCCGCCGCTATCGAGAGAACGGACCAAGCTAGTTTGATCTATTTAAATCGAACCGTATTTGTGATTCCACCTAGAACATATTGGTTACAAGGATTTTGAGGCACCGGCAAACGAGTAATGTTGCCATTTCACGCAAGTTTTTTTAAACTGAAAAAGTTATGTACGATTTGCCACCCCTGAACGGATTGCGCGCGTTTGAAGCCGCCGCCCGCAACCTCAGCTTTGCCAACGCTGCCGAAGAACTGCACGTGACCCCAGCAGCGATCAGTTATCAAATCCGGTCTCTCGAGGACAAGTTGAAGGTCAAATTGTTCCGCCGGCTCAACCGAGCAATCATTCTGACCGAAGCCGGTGCCCTGATGTACCCCGGCGTGAAGAGCAGCTTTGAAGGTCTACGCCGCGCGGTCGACCGGATCGAAATTCCGGCCCGCACCGACAACGTCGTGATCGCAACCATCTCTCCACATATGGCGGCCAAGTGGTTGGTCCCGCGCCTAACATTATTCATCGAACGCCATCCTGAAATCGATCTGCGGATTGCGGCGAGCAACACAACGGTCGACCTGACAACAGACAAGGCGGACATCGCCATCCGTTACAATCTGGGAGACAACGATGGTCTGGTGGCTGAGAAGCTGATGGATGAGGCCGTGACACCGATGTGCAGCCCGGCCTTGCTCGATGGCGATCAACCGTTACGCACACCAGCCGATCTTCGCCACCATACATTGATTCACGATGAGACCCTGGTGCGGCATTGGCCGGGGAGTTCGGGCTGGTCCGAATGGCTGACCCTTGCCGGATCCCCCGATCTGGATATCAACACAGGGTTACATTTCGACCATTCCGATCATGGTGTCGATGCGGCGATTGCGGGTTCTGGTGTCGTACTCGGGCGCAGATCCATGGCCAGCCGTGATCTCGAACAAGGCCGCCTGATCGCGCCATTTGATCTCGATCTCCCGTTTCGCGGTGGTATCTACAGCGTGACGACCCGGGCAAAGGCAGCCAATCCAAACGTTCAGGCTTTTCGAACATGGCTGCGTGAAGAAGCGACAAAAATGCAGATGGCCGCCTCAGGCAGCAGCGAGACACCTAGCCAATCCGCCTAGATACCGCGTTTTGCATCTGGGTCCTATCTGCGTAGATTGCAGATTAAATCAGGGCACACCGCAACAGCGGCAACTCAACACGATCAACGGCCGGAAAAACCATGACCCAAAGCTATGATCGCGCGACCGATGACGTCGGCAACATTGTCAGCCTGGAACACGTGAATGTTTGCGTGCCTGACCAGGCGCTGGCGACCTCCTTTTACATTTCGGCCCTTGGTCTAACCCGCGACCCCTACATGATGACCGGCGTTGACAATATGTGGGCCAATATCGGGCGCAGTCAGTTCCATCTGCCGTCCCGGGGCATGCATGTTCTGCGCGGTTACACGGGCCTGGTGATGCCGTGGTTTGACGCGTTGCCCGCGAAGCTTGAGGCGGCCAGAGCCCTTCTCGTAGACACCCAGTACGCCTTTACGGTCCACAACTCTCACATCGACGTCACCTGTCCCTGGGGCAATCGCATTCGTTGCCATCCGGTGAGCCCGGAGTTTGGGGCGATGACCATCGGCATGCCCTATGTGGTGCTCGATGTGCCGACCGGAACCGCCATTGCCATATCGGATTTCTACGCAAAAACTCTCGGCGCCGTGACAGCTGTAAGCGCACTCAACAATGCGCCGGCCGCGCGAATTACCGTGGGAGCGGACCAGAAACTATTTTTCCGCGAGACAGAGCGTGCACTACCGGAATTCGACGGCCACCATATTCAAATCTACGTCTCGGATTTCTCCAGGCCCCATGAACGTTTGCTCGAGCATAACCTGATCACGGAAGAATCTGATGCGCATCAGTACCGTTTCGAGGACATTCTGAATCTGGACACCGGTGAGAAAGTCTTCACTCTGGAACACGAAGTGCGCAGCCTTCGCCATCCGCTCTATGCGCGTCCTCTGGTCAATCGCAATCCGGCACAGATGATCTCGACTTATATCGCCGGGCAGGACGCGCTCTAGATTCACGGTTCCAAACGGTGGGGACAGGCGCCCATTCTGTGTAGTATTGCCAGAACAACAATACCGAACAGGGGAGCTTCAACATGCACATCATTGACCTAAGCCGGGAAATCCATCACCGCGCACCGGCCCATCCGTCACATCCGCCGGTTGTCATCACGGTCTGGAACGATCATTCGGAAATCAAACGGGCCGGTAAAACGGAATTCACCTCGAAGTCTTTGTCGATTTCCATGAGTGACCATTCCTGTACCCATGTGGATGCGCCGGTTCACTTTAATCCCGATCCCAACGCCCCCTCGATCGACGAAATTCCGTTGGAAAATTTCTACACCGAAGCCATCTGCCTCGATCTTTCCCCGGCCCCGCGCAATCACGAAGCCACGGTGGCCGAAATGGAAGCGGCCCTGGAGGCCTCCGGTGAGACCATCAAACCGGGCGATACCGTGATGATCCATATGGGGATTCACAACGAACTGTACGGGACACCAGACTATGTGCACGAATTTCCCGGCCTGTCGGTCGAGGCGGTGCATTGGCTTGCGGACCATAAGATCACCATGTTCGGCGTGGAGGCCGTCAGCCCCGCTCCCGAAGGTGAACCGAACTATTTAGCCCATTTGGCCTGTGCTGAGCGCGGGATCACCCATATGGAATGCCTGATGAACCTCGATAAGCTAATCGGTAAAGGTCGGTTCCGGTTCGCCGGATTTCCGCTGAAAATCAAGGGTGGAACCGCGAGTCCGATCCGCGCCGTGGCGATCTTCGAAGACTGACTTCGCTTCCCGATCAGGAAACCGCAACACACCTGTTGCGAATTGAGCGGGGTTTGATATAACCGCGCCAGCCTATTCCGGTGTAGCTCAGTTGGTAGAGCAGCTGACTGTTAATCAGCGGGTCACAGGTTCGAGTCCTGTCGCCGGAGCCAATTTCAAAACGGCCGATCCCTATCCGGGTCGGCCGTTTTTTTTTGGGTTATAGCGATGTATATGAACTTATCCTCATAAAAGAACTCCAGATGGTCTAAAATCACCCGGAGTGTTTCGCCTTTGTGGTAATCCAATAGGCATAGCAGAGCGCCCAATACGGTGTTCGTTCGCAGTAATCAAAAATGCAATCGTCAGGCACCGCACGCTCGCGTAAATCGCTCTCGGCCGACGCGGACCGTTCGGTTCGCGACCGGATGATCGAGCTGGGGCACGCCTACTGGAAATCCAAGCTTATCGACGGACCTATCCCCTCCCGCCAGGACATAGGGCCGCTGGATGTTACCCGGGAACCGAAGAATTTCAGTTTCGCCTGATCGGAGCAAACGTCTTTTTTCATCTGGCCCAGGATTGGACGGGTTCCTGGTTAGACGAAATCCCACACATGGCCGGCCACAGCCGTATTTTCAATTCCTGCATGGATGTAGCCACCAGCGGCAAAGCGCTTCCCAGCCAGACACCCTATGTCGGTCCGCATGCCAAATTTGTCACCGCGGAAGACATCATTCTGCCGCTCGCGTCGGACGGCGAAACCGTCGACAAACTTCTCGTATTCGTCGAGCATTTCGTACGATAGCAGAAATCGGTTCTCAGACCGGTTTGGCGCTCGCCCGCTGTTGGCGTTCGCGCTGCAAAATATAGACCCCGCTGGCCGCGATAATGGCCGCCCCCACCAAGGTCCACAAATCAGGAAAATCACCAAAGAAGGTGAGGCCAAGCATCGTCGCCCAGACGAGTTCGGTATAGGCAAAGGGCGCGACCAGCGGGGCTTCCGCTCGCTGATAGGCAATGATGATCGCCCAATGCCCGAGCCCTCCCAATAGGCCTGCTGCCAACAACATGCCCCATTGTTCCAAGGTCGGGGTTTCCCAGAAGAATGGAACAATTGCGGACATCAAAACTCCCCCCACAATCGCTGTGTAGAAGACCGAATTGATCGGATCGGTCCGGTGGCTGATCATCCGGGTGATGATCTGGTACATCGCATAGAAGACCGTCACCCCGATCGGCAGCAGCGCGGCGGGCTGAAACAATCCGCCCCCCGGACGGATAATCACCAACATACCCGCAAACCCGACGCAGACCGCGATCCAACGACGCAATCCGACACGTTCGCCCAGAAACGGAACAGACAGCGCGGTAATCAGCAACGGCGCGATAAAGGTAATCGCCACGGCATCGGCCAACGGCATGAAACCGACCGCAGTGAACATGCACGCTGTCGCCGACAAAACCAGGATTGAACGGCAAATCTGCAGGCCCTTATCCGAGCCTGACAGAAGCGTGGGAATACGTTTCGGAAACAGCGCCAGCACCAAAATAGTGTGGAAGAAGTAGCGCCCCCAGATGATCTCAACGACCGGGAGTTCCTGCACACGCAGTTCCTTGACGAATGTGTTCATCGCCGCGAAACAAGCGACGGCAATGCACATCATCAGGACACCACGAAACGGGGCATCGGCGGGTCTGGAAACAGGAACGTTCATTGTGGAGTCAACCTGAACCGCGGAGAACTATTTGACCAGAGGTCAATGCTTTCCGAGCGGCGTTGAACACGACAAACTATTCCTCTCCATCTCTCGAAAGGACGAAGCGTGACCAAGGACTATCAGGAAATATCAGATGCTCAGGACAAACGAGCTACAGAACTTTTTCGCGCCGCGCCGGATATCATGCGGGGGCACCGCAATGTGACCCAGGCTGCACAATCCCCCAAGGTCCTGGATGTGAAAACCACCGAGCTCATGGCCTTAGCAATCGCGATCGTGCAGCGCTGTGAGGGATGCCTTATTTTCCACACCAAGCAATCCATCGCTCACGGCGCAACGCGCGAAGAACTCTGCGATGCGATCGCGGTTGCCGTGGAAATGGGCGGGGGTCCCGCAACGGTTTACGGGGCCGATGCCCTCGCCGCATTCGATACGTTGAGCGCGTAACAGACTGCGACTTAAAATTGTGGCGACTCAGCGCGGGTTGATAGTCCTCGGGTATGATTCAATTCGGCAATCTTCGATGTCCGGTCTGGCTTTGCATTATCGCGGCCCTCTTTCTGAGCGCCTGCGCACAGGGCGCAAAGCTTCAATCAACGCTGTCAGCGGATGAAAGTGCGATCGAGAAAAGCTTCTCGCTGCTCACGGATATTCCAATTCCACAAAATTCGACGCTCGATGTCGAACGCTCCCTCATTCTCGGGGATCTGGACCGCTGGACGGGGCGCATCATCCTGAATGTCGGGCAAGCGAGCACCAAGACCTTCGCGCTGTATCAGAGCCAGATGACGAATTTTGGCTGGGAGCCGATCATGAGCGTGCAGGCGGAAGTCAGTATCCTGTCTTTCACCCGCGGTGAGCGTGCGGCAACGGTGCAGGTCGAAAACCGCACGCTGGGTGGCAGCACCGTTACGGTCACGGTTGCGCCGCGTCAATCGAGCGTGCCGCCAACAACGGCCTCCAATGCCCCGGCGCCCCCGGCCCGCTAATTACCGGCGAGTTCGCTCAGGCGCTTGGTGGCCCAGGTAGAGACCAGGACCGCCCCGGAAAACACGATCGCCCCAATCTGAATATCCGCGCTGGACAGCAATCGGCCGTCCGCCACCAGGACGATCAGCGCGATTATGAATACATCGAGCATCGACCATTTAGACAGCATCGCGAGCCATCCAAGCACAGGACGTGCGTAGGACCCCGTTGCGTCGAGGAAGAACCACAACAGCAAACACGTAACGATCTTTACCACAGGAAAAGTGATCGAAAACAGGAATGTGATCGCAAACAGGAACCAGTCACCTTCACCCAGAAACGCAAAAACGCTCTCGACCAGTGAAAACTCGCGCGCCAGAAACATCGAACGAATGGTGATGGCCGGCAACAAAAGCCCGGTGACCAGGGCCACCAAAGCCACCAGCAGAATCAGTCCAAGCCAGCGATTAAGGCCGGTGGCACGCTTTGATAACGGGCCGGACAACGAAGTTCTCATGCGGATATGGCTCCCGCCGAAAATCAACTACGAGCGAAATTGCCCAGAATGGATGTGCGCAACAATATACCCGACACAACACCGGTCACCAGCCGTTCCAAAAACACCTGACTAAGCGCGACGTTCGGAAATTGCCCGCTCTTCGACACGAATTCGGATCGCCAGGACCACGACATTGGCAATCCCGAAGAATATTGCGAGCCCCCACGCCCCGGCGATCAACGGCACCACGATCATCTCGCCCTGGACGATCAGATAATTTGGATGACGTACGAAACGAAACGGTCCCCGTTTAACGAGCGGTCGTCCGGGTACAGTAATCACTCTTGTGGTCCAATACCGACCGAGTGACGTCAGCACCCAGACCCGGCCGAGCTGCAAGGCGATGAACACGACAAGTAATATCGGATTGATCGGCGCCTGGGCCGGCAGAAACAGCACCAGGCTGAACAGCCAGGCCGCATGGAGCATGACGATTAACGGGTAATGAGCTGCCCCATGCTCGACCCCGCCTTCGGCCATCAGGCGTTTGGTGTTGATCCGGGCAATGACCAGTTCGATCAAACGCTGCAGAACAATCAGTCCAACCAGGAAATACCACATGCTCAATCCGCCTCCAGCAACGCAAACGTCGCGGTGAAGCCCGGTCCCAGGGCTGACATCAGCCACGGCCCCGGGTCCCCATCTTTCAGGGTTTCGGACAACACGAACATCGCTGTTGCTGCCGACATATTGCCGTTTTCGCGGAGCACCTTGCGGGCGGTAACAAGCCCGCCCTCCGGCAACTCGTAGAGTTCCTCCAGCGCGTCCAGAACCTTGGATCCACCGGGATGACAGGCATGACGCACAATGTCACCAACGGTCAGTCCCTGCCCTTCGAGAAACCGTTTGGCCGGTTCTCCAAGCTTCGTGCGCACCAGATGCGGAATATCCCGAGAGAACACCACGCCCAGCCCGTCATCGCCGATTTCCCAGCCCATGACGTCGAGGGAATCTTCCCATGTGTGTTCGCCCCAGGCTTTCACGGCGGGGCCCTCCAGCCCACATCCGAGCAGCGCGCCGGACGCGCCGTCTCCGAACAAAGCTGTCGCGATGATGTTGCTCTTGGATATGTCATTGACCCGGAAGGTCAGGCCACAGAGCTCGACGACCAGAAACAGGACACAACTATCGGGGCGGGTCATCGCCATCTGGGCTGCCCGCGCGAGCCCGGTAACACCGCCGCCACATCCCAGCCCAAAGATCGGGAGACGCTGCACATCGCGGCGAAACGGCAGACATTCGAGCAACAAGGCGTCCAGGCTCGGAGTGGCGATACCCGTGGTGGAAACGACAACAAGACCGTCGACGTCCGAAGCCTTTATGCCAGCCTCGGCAAACAGTTTCTCAGCAACCTCGGCGAGCAAGTCGACTGCGTTCTCGATAAACAAGTCATTCCGTTCCGAAAACGGGTGCGGTTGGGAATACCAATCGATCGGCACACAAGAATGGCGGGTGTCGATCGCGGCGTTTCGATACGCTTCGGTGAAACGCTCAAATCCCGGCACGTCCGGGGCGAACATTTCCCGCGAGCGTTCGACGACTTCGCTCTGATCCAGAATATAGGGCGGATAGGCGGTCGCCACGGCGGTGATACGTGCATGAGGCAACATCAAACGTCCTTACTAGCCTTACTGCGTGAACGCGCTAGGGCACGTTCACGCAGCGCAACATACGTCGCGCCAGAGAAAATCATAAATCCGCCGAGCCAGGTAAACAGATCGGGGAATTCGCCGAACAGCATAAAACCAAACCCAGCAGCCCAGATGAGTTTAAAGAAATCGATGGGCATCACCACGCCCGCATCCCCAATGCGCAAGGCCTGGGTGAGCGTGAGATGCCCCGTAGTCCCCATCACGCCCATAACCAACAGGACCATGTACTGATCGAATGTCGGCCAGGTCCAAACAAACAATGCCGGGATCAGCGAAAGCGGGGTCATGAACATCACCATGTACACAACAATGGTCGGGGTCGCATCCCTGCGTCCCAGTGACTTGATGACGATCAGGATCACGCCCCAGATGGCCGAAGAACCGAGCACGAGAAGCGGTCCTGTTTCGACCTCGATAATCCCGGGCCGGATGATCACCAGGGCCCCTGCGAAGCCGACCGCAAGTGCAACCCAGCGACGCCAGCGAATGGTCTCCCCCAGGATCAGCACCGCCAGAACCGTGGCAAACAATGGTGCGGTAAAGGCCAGTGAGTTCGCGGTCGCAAGCTGGGTTGTGGTCAACCCGAGGAAGAACATCATCATCGCGGTCACATGACCGATGGAGCGGATCCCGTGCCCCTTGATCTGATCGGTTTTGAGAATTCCACGCCCGTATTTCCAAAACAGTATCGCGACCACCGGAAAACCGAAAAACGTGCGGAAAAACCCGATTTCAAACGGGTGCAATCCCTGGGCAGCCAGGAACTTGATCATCGTGTGCATCATCACGATGAGCACGGTGGTGATCAGCATCCAGCCCATGCCCTGAAGGTTGGGTGTGAGCCAGACCGGGTGCCGGATTTCAGAACTGCTCAATAGGTAGACTCCGGCATGCCGTTGGTTGTGCGACTGATGGGATTGCCGCAAAATACCTGCAAGCTTGGCAACATATCTCAGGAGAGAACGAGCATGATTACGGCACTTGTACAGTTCAAAGTCAAAGCTGGCACCACCCGTGAAGAGGTCTTGACGAACATGGCCAATGTGGCGCCCAAATTCGAAGGCATGCCCGGTCTCATCCGTAAAAATTTCCTCTTCGACAACGACCGCGGCGTTGGCGGCGGCGTCTACACATGGGAGAGCCGGGAAGCGGCGGAAAAGGTCTATATCGAAGGTGGCCCGTGGCGGATGGCGATCCAGAACCTGTACGGCGTGGACCCCGAAATCACGATCTTCGACACCCCCTTCATCGTCGATAACGAGCTCGGCGAAATCAAGTCCGCGGCCTAAGACCAAACAAGGATCACTTCAGCATGACCGAGACCAAAAAAGCCGTTCAATTCTCGCGAACCGGCACCCCGGAAGACGTCGTCGAATATATCGACATGGAAACCGCACCTGTGGGCGATGATGACGCGTTAATCGATGTCGAAGCCGCCGCGATCAACCCCTCCCACTTACTGACACTGGCGGGGCTTTACGGTGTCCAGCCCGAGCTCCCGGCCGTTCCCGGGGCGGAAGGTATCGGCATTATCGGGGCCATTGGCAAGAATGTAACCAATGTCAAAGTCGGGGACCGGGTGATGATCCCACCTTACACAGGCACCTGGCGGCAACAGGTTGTTGTCAAAGCCGCTGATATTGCAGTGATGTTCCCCGATGAGGGTGATCCGATCCAGATGGCCATGATCATGGCCAATCCGCCGACCGCCTGGCTGCTGCTCAAAAGCGTCATCGATCTGGAGCCCGGCGAATGGGTCATTCAGAACGCCGGGAACTCGGCCGTCGGCCAATACGTCATGCAGCTGGCCAAAATCTACGGGTTAAAAACCGTCAATGTGGTCCGTCGTGAAGGACTTGAGGACTTTGTCGCAGAAGCTGGCGGCGATATTTGCGCCGTCGACGGTCCGGATCTCGGAGAACGCGTCAAGGCAGCGACAGGTGCTGCGCCCATCCGGCTCGCCATTGATGCCGTTGCCGGGGAATCCACCCAGCATCTCGCAGATTGTCTGAGCGATGGCGGAACGATTGCCAATTACGGCCTACTGTCCAAAAAACCCTGCCACCTTTGGCCGGATGACGTCATTTTTCGAGAAATCAACCTGCAAGGTGTCTGGCTGACGCTCTGGTTACGCCGTTATTCGACGCCGGAAGAACGCCTGACAGTCTACAATGAACTCGCAGGCTACATCGCTGACGGCCGCATGCACGCCGCTATCGAGGCCACCTACCCGCTTTCACAGATCAAGGAAGCTGTCGCGCACGCAGGACGTGGTGAGCGCAACGGCAAGGTCATCCTGCTTCCCAACGGAGGCTGACATGCGCAGCGGCGCCATCGGCCTTCTGGTGGCGCTGCTTGTTGCAATCTCGCTGGGGTCGTCTCACGCCCAGACAACTGATCAGGTGTTGACCGAACCACGCCCTGCAGCAGAAACGCTGGCGCGGGGGGCCTTTCGTGACGGTGACCCCGTACACCGGGGTTCGGGGAAACTTGAAATTCTGAGGGCGCCCGACGGCACGGTGACCATGCGGCTGGAAGCGATGCAAATCGTTCCCGGCCCAAACCTTTTCGTCTATCTGGTCAAGGAACCCGACCCGCTCTTCCCGGAAGACGTCACGGCGGGGTTTACGTCCCTGGGAAAGTTGAAAAGTCGGTCGGGGGACCAGAACTACGAATTGCCGCAAAACCTAAGCATCGATGATTGGAGCAGCGTGGTTGTCTGGTGCGACACATTCCGCGTTCAATTCGCCGTCGCGACAATCGAAGGCAACTAACCCTGATCTGGGTCCCGAGCTTTGATCGCGCGATCAATCGGGTCAACAAGACGGTTGAACCACATCGCCAAATGGCCCATCGGCCGGGACCAGTTCAGTTTCGTAAATAACAGCAGAAACGGCAGCAAGGTCAGCGCTCCGAGCACCAAATGGATGGTTCCAGACACTTCCAGGAAGCTTGGCCACCAGAGACCGAACTGCAGCACTGCGTAGACGCTCAATCCGACAAATGCCGCAGCGAACAGACCAAACACGGCCATCACAGCCGTGCGCGTAACCCGCAGCATCACAATCATCATCGTGAAGTTCTGACTAGAATTTTTCGACCCACGGCCGCAACTCGATTTCCCAGCTCCACGCACTGCGATGCTGGCCATGTACTTGCAGGTAACTCTCCGCGATCGCGTCGGGATCCAGCATCCCGTCTTCGCCTCGCCCGGCAGACCGATCATCACCAGATTTTTTGACGATACCGCCATCAATGACGAAATGGCCGATATGAAGCCCTTTGGGTTGCAACTCGCGCGCCATGGACTGGGCCAGACCGCGCAGGCCGAATTTACCGATCGCGAAGGCCGTTGAATTCGGATAGCCCTTGACGCTGGCCGAGGCACCGGTGAACAGGATTGAGCCATTGCCGCGCTCCAGCATCAGCTGAGCCGCCTTCTGGCCAACCACAAACCCGCCGTAGCATGTGATCAGGACCGCATTTTTGACCGCGTCCCGGTCAATTTCGTCGATCGGGCCTCGAACCCGGGCGCTTGGGTTGTAGACAACAAGGTTTGGGACGCCCATCTCGGCGACAACCGCATCGAACACCGCATCAACTGAGGTTTCGTCGATCACATCGCAGGCATAGGCCGTTGCACCGGTTTCAGCGCAGAGAGCTGCAAGTTTATCCGGGTTGCGCGCCGCGACAGCCACCTGCATCCCCTGTTTTGCACACAAACGCGCGAGCGAGGCACTCAGCCCTTCACCGGCGCCAACAATCAGCGCGACTTCCTTGTCTGCCATGATTTTACTCCCCATCTAACGCTCGTAGGCCGTTTCAGTCTCGTACCAGATATCTAGCTCGAAATGCGCTAAATCACGTGCACGCCACGAAACTTTCGTATTCTGCCGCTTGCGCCGCAGCAACCCCTTCGCCAAAGTCGCCTCACCATGTCCGATACCACAGTTTCCAACGGTTTTCTTAGTCGTACGCGCGGTTTGCTGCGCCGTGCCCTGCGTGATGTTGTCGATGGCGCGACCAGCCTGACTTCACGCAACGGTTTAACGGTTAGCCCCAGCCTGACGGATGACGATCTTGCCCGCCTCCAGCAACAGATCGACGCCAGTCTGTCAGGTCGTGGCGGCGAAGCTTCGGCACGTTCCAACGCAACCGATTTGGCACGTTGCTACCTCGATCTCAATGATGAAGGACGCCTTCGCTTCATGCGCCTGCTGACCCATGAGTACGGGGTCGCCCCCAGTCATTTGAATAAGGTTATGGACGGTGTCCGGGATTCCTCGGATGATCCGGCGGAGTATGCCCGCGCGATCACCAAACTCCGCGATCGACTCCAGTCTCCGCGCATTAAACTCTTTCGTCAGTTCAACGGCTTAGAGCATGGAATTAAGTTTCTTGTGGATCTTCGTGCCGACCTTCTCGATCTGATCCGGGAGAACCCTGAACTCCGGCCCCTCGACGCAGATCTGAAGTATCTGCTGTCGACCTGGTTCGACGCCGGTTTTCTGGTGCTCCACAGGATCACCTGGGCCGCGCCGGCTGATTTGCTCGAAAAGCTGATCGCCTATGAGGCCGTGCACGAGATCAAGTCCTGGGATGACATGAAGAACCGGCTCGAATCTGACCGGCGTTTCTTTGCGTTCTTCCATCCGGCTATGCCCGACGAGCCCCTAATCTTTGTCGAGGTTGCCCTGGTCAATGGCATCGCAAACAACGTCCAGGCATTGCTGGATCAGACGGCGCCGACCAAAGACCCCGAGCAGGCCGACACCGCGATCTTCTATTCGATCTCCAATGCTCAACGCGGTCTTTCGGGGGTTAGCTTTGGTGATTTCCTGATCAAACAGGTCGTCGAGCGGCTTTCCGCACGCCTGCCGAACGTTAAGACTTTTGCCACCCTGTCACCAATCCCCGGCTTCCGACGCTGGCTGGACGGCCGTATCAAGGACGGTGCGGACCTTCTCAGCCATGAGCAGGAAGCATCTTTGCGGGCCGTGGCCGGTGATGTCCCCGCCGGACAATCGGTGCTGCAATCCTTGCTCGACCGGAATAGCTGGCACGAAGACCCAAGTATCGTGGAGGCTCTGGAGCCGGTGCTGGCGCATCTGGCGGCCGGATACCTGCTGTATCAACGTCGCGAAGCCACCGGCACTGCGCTCGACCCTGTCGCCCATTTCCACCTGAGCAACGGTGCCCGGGTCGAACGCATCAACTGGCTTGGCGATCAGTCGCCAAAGGGCTTCGAGCAATCCGCCGGCATGATGGTCAATTACCTCTACGACAAGACCCAGATCGAGGCGAACCACGAAGACTATGTCAGCGGCAGCGAGATCCCGGCTTCCAGCACCGTTCGTAACCTTCTTTAGGCTGAGTTTCGATGATTGAGGAAACTCTGGATATCACCACCGGCGACGGTGCGATGGAAACCTTTATCACCCGCCCCGAACGCGGTGATCCCTGCCCGCCGGTCCTGTTGCTGATGGACGCACCGGGAATTCGTGAAGAACTGCACGATATGGCGCGGCGGCTGGCTTCCGCCGGATTCTGCGTCCTCGTGCCCAATCTCTATTACCGGGCCGGTCGCGATACGAAATACGGACCAGACGTGCTGGAAAAAGAAAGCGCAGACTGGACGGCCATGCGAGCCATTCGCACCAACATGACGATCCCACCGGTGATGGACGATATTGCCTCCATGATGGCATTTCTGGATGCGCGACCGGATATGGCCCGTCCCGGCAGTGTTGGGGTCCACGGCTACTGCATGAGCGGACCTTATGCCTTGGCCGCTGCGGCACGCTTCCCAGACCGCATTGCGGCCGCGGCGTCCTTCTACGGCACCTGGATCGTCTCAGATGCCGAGGAAAGCCCCCATCTCAACCTCGCGAAGATCAAGGGTGAGGCTTATATTTCATGCGCCGAGATAGATGATTTAGCCCCGCTGCCCATGGTTGCGGAGCTCCACACTCTGTTCGACGCTGCAGGCACACGGGGCGAGATCGAAATTCACCCCGGTGTCCATCACGGCTTCGCATTCCCGCAACGGTCTATCTATGACAAGCTGGCTGCTGAGCGGCACTGGGAACGGCTGCTCGATCTCTATCGCCGTAACCTGTGACCTGAGAACTAAACCGGGTGATCACCCTTGATCGTGACCCGGTTGCCCTTGCGCTCAGCCGGCCAGTAATCCCAAAGCGCCCGGTGCATGGCACAGCGATTGTCCCAAAACGCCATATCGTTCTTTTCCCAGCGAAACCGAATCTGAAATTCGACCTTCTCGGCATGCTCGAGCAGCATCGCGAGGATTGCAGCACTTTCGTCGGGCTCAAGCTCTGCAATCCCGGTCGTGAACGCGCGATTGACGTAAAGTGCCTTGCGCCCGGTTTCGGGATGGGTTCGCGCAAGCGGGTGGAGGGCGGACGGGTAAACCTTGCCTTCATCCTCCATGCCGCGATCTGAATAACGACCGCGATAGATGTGCTCGCTCTCATGGATCCCGTGCAATCCATCAAGCATGTCGCGCAAAGGTTCTGAAAGCGTCTCCCAGGCCGCGTAGCTGTCAGCAAACAGTGTGTCACCGCCACTCTCGGGCAGGATATGAATCTGCAACATGGTCCCGAGCGGCGGAATTTTGTCGCAGGACACATCCGAATGCCAAAACTCACCATTGGCGATCTTTGATTCGGCGTGGGCATGGATTTCGAAGATTTCCGGGTACCCGTCCTTGCCCGGTGCAGCAGGATGGAAATGTAACTCGCCGAACATCTTGGCGATTGCGACATGAATATCCGGCGGGATCGGCGACTGCTCCTTGAAGAACAGGATCTGGTTGTCGAGATAGGCGTGGTGGATTTCCTCGAACTGTTCCGCACTCAGCCCTTCGGCCAAATCGAGACCGCGAATTTCGGCACCCAGATTGGGGGCATAGGGCCGCACCTCGATATGGCGATAATTACGCTTGTCGCGTTCGCGCAAACGCTTGGTGCCGACGTTCCCGTCAGGCCGCATCCCCGGGCTCTTGCTGTAAACATCCGCCATATTGGTGTTCCCTGTCTTCGTAACCGCCGTAAAGCCTATGGCTTGCGCCAACCTCATTCAACGGTTGAGCGCTCGCCAGACTTTTTCGGCCGTCGCCGGCATGTCGAAATCGACGGTCGCCCCACGGGTGGCAAGCGCGTCAGCAAGGGCATTCATGATCACCGGCAAGGCCCCGACAATTCCTGCTTCGCCGACACCTTTCACGCCAAGCGGATTGGCGGGTGACGGCACTTCATGAAAATCTACAGCAAGCGTCGGCTGATCCACCGCACGGGGCATGGTGTAGTCCATGAACGAGGCGGTCAGCAGCTGGCCGGTTTCCCGGTCATGGACGATCTGCTCCATCAACGCCTGGCCGACCCCCTGCATCACGCCACCGTGGACCTGCCCGTGGACAATCGGCAGATTGATGACAATGCCGCAATCGTCGATGGCGGCGTAATTCTCGACCGATACGACGCCCGTATCCGGGTCAATCTCGATCTCGCAGATATGGCACCCATTGGGGAAATACTGCTCCGGTGCCTCGAACTCCTCTTCAGAATCCAGACTGTCCGGGACGCCCGCCACAAGCAGCTTTTTCACCTGTTGCGCCAGATCGAGCAAGGATATCTCACGGTCTGTGCCGGTGACCCGGAAATTACCGGACTCGAACTCGATGTCGGCAGGTGCCGCCTCGAGCAAATGCGCAGCAGCCAGACGGCCCTTCTCGATCGCCGCGTCGCATGTCAGCGCGATCGCCGACCCGGCCATCGTCATGGATCGTGAGGCGATGGTTGCGATCCCCCGCGGAGCAAAGTCACTATCCCCCTGACGGAGCGTGACGGCGTCGAAAGGAATACCGAGACGTTCGGCAACCACCTGCACGAAGCTGGTTTCATGCCCCTGGCCCTGACTCTGGGTCGCGACCACAAGGTCGACAGCCCCGTCATCCCCGAACTCGACCTTGGCGCCCTCGTGGGGAGACCCGCCAATACATTCAAGATAGGAAGCAAGACCACGACCGCGCAATTTACCCGCAGCCTCGCTCGCCACGCGACGATCCTCGTACCCGTTCCAGTCAGACAGAGCGATCGTCTTGTCGAGAACCGCTTCGAACTCCCCGGAATCGTAAACCCTGTCGACCGGGGTCGCATAGGGCATCTGCTCCGGCGAGATCATGTTGCGGCGGCGCAGCTTAACCGGATCGTGTCCGGTTTCCCGTGCAGCCTGATCGATCAGCCGCTCAACGATATAGGACGCTTGCTCACGCCCCGCGCCGCGATACGGCCCCAGGGAGTTGGTGTGGGTCAGAACCAGACGTACGTCGATATCGATCACCGGCGTGCGGTACACCAATGCCAGCCCGTTGGGCATGTTACGCAGCGGCATGCCGGTCCCGTTACAGGCGTAATAGGCCCCCATGGCATCGTCGACGGCGACCCGCAGGCCAAGGAAATTTCCCTCGCCATCAAGCGCAATCGCCGCCTCGATCACCGCATCCCGCGCATGAGAATCTCCCAGGAAATGTTCAGATCTGGTGCCTGTCCATTTAACCGGACGGTCGAGGGCCCGGGCGGCAAACAGGATCGCGATATCTTCGGGAAACGGCTGTTCTTTAACCCCAAACCCGCCACCAACGTCGCCGGTCAGCACCCGCATCTGGGTCCGGGGAATATCGAAAATCTGCTCACACAGAATTTCCATAAAGTACTGAACCCCCTGGCTCGATGCCAGAAGCGTGTAACGTGCGCTGTCGCCGTCCCATCGTGCCAGGCTTGACCGGGGCTCCAGAGGGGTTGCGACGATGCGGTTGTTGATCAGTGAAAGCCGGGTGATATGGGCGGCTTCCGAAAAAGCGATGTCCGCGGCGGCCTTATCTCCCCGGTGCCAGTCCAACCCAATATTGCCCGGTGCCGCATCCCAGACAATCGGGGCGCCGGGCTTCAATGCGTCCGCAATCGTGACCGCCGCAGGGAGCTCCTCAATATCCAGAGTGACCAAATCTGCCGCGTCCTCGGCCTGGCCCAGTGTTTCGGCAACCACTAGAACGACGACCTCACCCACATGGCGTACTTTGCCTTGGGCGAGCCCGGGTCGTGGGGTGTGCAGCGGTCGTGCCGACTGAATTTGCGCGGATTGATATTTGGGCCAACGGGCAACGATATGACCTACACCTGCCGCGGCGAGATCATCCCCGGTATAGATTGCGATCACGCCGGGGGCTGAGGCTGCCTGTTCGATCCCCACACTCCGGATGTTCCCATGGGCGATGGGCGATCTTACGAATGCAGCATGAACCTGGCCGGCCTCACTGACATCGTCAGCAAAGCGACCCTGCCCGGTCAGAAACCGAACATCTTCGCGTCGGCGGACGGGCTGGGCGATACCGTATGTTCCATTCATGTCGCTCATCACTTTGCTTTGTATTTATGCAATGCTCCGACGCACCCCTGGCATTTGCCATTTTTTGCTCGTGGGCACCCGGTTTCCAAATTACCTATATGCGGACTCGATGATGCCGGGCAATTTTGACTCGTCCCACATCAATCTGCAGGAACGATCAGACAATGAGCGCCCGCAACATCGACCGACTGATCGACATCATGGCACGTCTGCGTGATCCCGAAGACGGCTGCCCGTGGGATGTAAAGCAGGATTTCAAGTCGATCATCCCCTACACGATCGAGGAAGCCTACGAGGTCGCGGACGCCGTTGAGCGCGACGACCGCGATTCCCTGCGCGAAGAGCTGGGGGATTTGCTACTCCAAGTCGTGTTTCACGCCCAAATGGCTGAAGAGGAAAAATCCTTCGACTTCGAGGACGTTGCCGGGGCAATTGCCGACAAGCTCGTACGCCGTCACCCCCATGTCTTCGAGAAAGAGAGCCATGACTCCGAAACTGGTCTGCGGGACGCCTGGGAAAGCCAGAAAGCACGCGAACGCGCTGAGAAATCAGCCGGCGAAGGCAAAGAGCCAAGCGCCCTCGATGACCTCCCCCTCCCACTTCCCGCGCTGACCCGAGCCGAAAAACTTCAAAAACGTGCCGCCCGGGTGGGTTTCGACTGGGATAGCCTTGCCCCGGTTTTGGCCAAGCTCGAAGAGGAAATCGGCGAATTGAAAGCCGAAATAGACGACAACGCCGATCCGGCTCGTTTGTCCGACGAGATGGGCGATGTGCTGTTCTCCTGCGTCAATCTCGCCCGCCACCTCAAGCTCGATCCGGAATTCGCCCTGCGCGGCACCAATGCCAAATTCGAAACCCGCTTTCGCCATATCGAAGCGTCCCTGCGGAATGATGGAATTGTCTGGGGTGAGGTTGGCATCGAGGAATACGAACGCCGCTGGCAATTGGCCAAGACCGATAAAGGTTGAGCCAAATATTTACGTTTATGTAGTTAAAATCATTCACGGAACTACGCCGCGTCCTCACCGATCCCGATAGTGTTTCCGCGTGTTGCAGGTCTCAATCCTGGCGATCCATGCGACATATCCGGGAGACGTTTAATGGACACTCTTGTCATCCCAGTTGGCGATAGCGCCAACACTCTCAGTGAACTGCTCGCTCAGGCGCGCGACGCCATGCAAGGCGGACGTTTCGACGAGGCCGCACAAACATGTGAGAGCATCGTCGGTTCACATCCCGAGCAACCTGACGCCTGGTTCCTCCTCGGGGTCGCTGCGTTGCGCGACGGCAAAACCGATATTGCGATTACCCCCTTGTTGCGGGCCGTCGATATTCGGCGCGGGTATGCGCCCTATCGCATTACCCTCGGCCAGGTCCTTCTGAAAACCGGCGATGCGGCACCTGCCCTGGAACATTTTCGCGCCGCACGACTGCTTGACCCTCAATCCCACGAAGCTACCTTTGGCATGACCGCGTCGCTGAGCACCTTGGGGCAAAGCGCTGAAGCCGCCGAGGCACACAAAAATGCTCCCGCGCTTGTTCGGGACGCTGTCGGTCGCCGGTTTCGAAAATCGGTTGAGCTCAAGGCCATTCGATGGTCGGCCCTGGTGCAATCACCGCTGGGCAACGCGCAACAGCGGGAATTCACAATCGCCTTCCGCCTGGCACGACGCGAAGAGATGCGAGGAGAGATTGAGTCTGCAACGCGCAGTTATACCCAAGCCCACAGCCTGGACCCGACACACCCACGTCCCCTGCACGCCATGGGACGACTCGCGTTCGACGCGGAAAACTTTTTGCTGTCCTGGGAAAATCTCGAACAAGCCCGCCAGCTTGCTCCTAACAATCTGAAAATTGAATGCGATTACGCCCGTGCCCTGAGCCGTTTGGCCCATCACGAGGACGCCTTGCGGATTCTCGAGGAAGCACATGATTCCGCATCGGATGCGATTCGCCCGTTGCTGCTTTTGGACTGGGCCCGTTATCGCGCAGGACAAAGCCAACGGGCGATCGCAGACTTCGATGCCGTACTCGACCAGCTACCACGTTCGATCGAGGCCCTTTACGGTCGCGCGCGCGCGTTGGTGGATGCCGGTCAGAGCCAGGAATCTATCCTCTGGATGCAACGCACTGTCGCGCTGGCACCTAATCATGCAGGCGCGTTACGCGAACTCGCAAATCTCAAAGAATTGACCCCTGAGAGCCCTGCATTTGCGCCTCTGCTTGGCGCGCTCGACGATCCAGCCGGCACGGCCCCGCGCCGCGCGGTTCTGCACATGGCTGCCGGTGCCGGTTACATGAATGGTGGCGATCACGATCAGGGTTTCGAACACTATCGCCAGGGAAATCAATTGAAGGACACCGTGTTCGACATCGACGGCTACGCGCAACATCTCGACGCAATCATGGCGCGGTTCGACACCTCCCATTTCGAACGAACTGCGGAATGGGGCGACACGTCGGAGGTTCCGGTCTTTGTTTTGGGGATGCCCCGATCGGGCGCTTCGCTCGTCGAACAAATTCTGGCCAGTCATTCAGACGTCTACGGTGCCGGCGAACGTGAAGACATGCTGCGTCTGGCGGACAGTCTTCCCGAAGCGCTCAACGACAGCCGTCCCTATCCCCATTGCCTGTCGAGCATGACCCGCCCCGCGACCGCGCAGATTAGCGGCGACTTTCTCAAATCACTGCGTCGGGTCGACCCCCATGCCTTGCGGATCATCGACAAGATGCCAGGCAATTTTCATCATATCGGCCTGATCGCCACACTGTTTCCGAACGCGCGCATCATCCACTGCCAGCGCGATCCGCGTGACACATGCCTCTCGATCTACTTCGGGGATTTTGTGGGCAGCCATCCCTATTCCTACGACCTCACCAATCTGGGTCGCTATCACAACCAATACGAGCGCCTTATGCGTCACTGGAACACGGTTCTGCCGGGGCGCATTCTTGATGTTCGCTATGGGGATCTGGTCGACGATCAGGAAGGGTGGTCCCGCAAAATGGTGGCCTTTGCCGGGCTGGACTGGGATCCCGCCCGCATCGAATTTCACAAGACCAAACGCAATGTCCGCACCCGCAGCAAAGATCAGGTGCGTCGACCGATCTATCGTTCATCTTTGGGACGTTGGAAAACCTATGAAGTACATCTCCAACCACTTTTCGACGGTCTCGACGGGCGCTAAACGTCGGATCAGTCGCTGGCCAGAAGGTGTTTCAGGCCTGGGGCATGCCACTGACTGCCCCTTATGATTTGTTAGGCGTCGGCCATGATATCGCGCATCTGGTACCAGATAGATTCACTTTGCGCGGTGAGCAAATCTCCCTGAGGACGGGCAAGATTGTATCGGCCGCCGTCAATCAGGCCACTGTATCCACCAGCTTCGGTTACCAGAAAGCTTCCTGCCGCATGATCCCAGGGCATCAGCTTCGTATAGGCCGAAAAGGCCCGTTCACCCGAAAGGATCATGACGTATTCATGTCCGGCGCAGTTCGGACCGTAGACCTCACGCACAATGTCGGTTCGCAACTCGGAACGCTCGCGGAGATAGCGGGCCGCCGTGCCGATATAACCTTCACTCTGATCAGAGCTTAGTCGAACGGATTTGCCATCGAAGGTGACCCCCTCGCCACGCGATCCGATCACCGTGGTGCCGGTTACCGGCTCAAAAATCCAGCCAGACACGACCTCACCGCCCGAGACGAGTGAAATCATCACGGCAAACGCGGTTCGCCCATTGGCAAAATTCCAGGTGCCATCAATGGGATCGATGACCCAGACCGGGTCTGCACCGGCCAAACGATCCATGATCGCTTTATCGGCGAAGACAGCTTCCTCCCCGACAACAATGCTCCCGGGCAGTAAATCGGGAAGCCGTGCGGTGAGCCATTTTTCGGTTTCAAGATCGGCGATCGTGACCAGTTCACCGCCATCTTTCTCGTTGATTTCGTCGTCCTTGAGGGAACGGAATCGTGGCATAATGATTTCTTCCGCCACCGTTTTAATCAACGTCATGACCGCTTCAGGGTCAACCCGTATGGCGGTCATGAACTCACGTCGTTGTCGGCTTGCTGTTTTCGGAATCGTGCCAAATCGCGCGGCGCCAGACGTACCGTCAGCCGGCACTGCAAACCGTCGTCATTACGATCGAGAACTTCACCCTTTTCGTACAGCCAGGCCATCGTGGCCCCGTCGCTGAGCGAAATCTCGACGTCTGCCACCGCGTCAGATTCCGCAAGCCGTGCGTCGATAACGTCCAGCAGCGCATCGCAACCATCGCCGGTCTGGGCCGAGGCCAGCGCCACATCTGTAGATCTATCTGCCCGCACCCGGTGCGCCTCAAGATCTTCGACACTCAGCAAATCTGTCTTGTTCAGAATTTCGATCTGGGCCGGCGTGTTGACCTCCTCAGCGTCTTGCTTCTTTTTTTCCCCGAGAAACAAATTCTTTAGAATCTTCTCCACATCCCGGCATTGAGCTTCCGTGTCGGGATCTGCGCAATCGCGCACATGGAGAATCAAATCTGCGGCCACAACCTCTTCGAGCGTGGCCCGGAAGGCGGCCACAAGATCGTGAGGGAGTTCGGAAATGAACCCCACCGTGTCCGACAGAATGGCGGTTCGCCCCGACGGTAACTCAAGTCGACGCATGGTCGGATCAAGGGTCGCGAAAAGCATGTCTTCCGCAAAGACTTTGGCCTCGGTCAGGCGGTTAAACAAAGTTGATTTGCCGGCATTCGTGTAGCCGACCAGAGCAATCAACGGGTACGGCACCCGCTCGCGGGCACGTCGATGCAGCCCCCGTGTGCGCTGGACCTGGCCGAGTTCACGTTTCAGCCGGACAATCCGGTCATCGATCAGTCGTCGATCAATTTCGATCTGACTTTCACCGGGACCGCCCACAAAACCGAAGCCACCACGCTGGCGTTCCAAATGGGTCCATGAACGCACCAAACGGCTGCGCTGATAGGTAAGCGCAGCCAGTTCTACCTGAAGTTGTCCTTCATTGGTCCGCGCCCGGGCACCAAAAATTTCCAAAATCAAGCCCGTGCGATCAATGACCTTGCACGACCATTCCCGTTCAAGATTTCGCTGCTGGATTGGTGACAACGGTCCGCCGACCACAACGAGCTCCGCCTCTTCGGCTTCGATCCGGTCATGAATTTCGGCAACCACACCGGGGCCGAACAACGTACCCGGTCGCGGTCGGCTTATTGACACAGCGCGGGAGCTGACGATATCGAGGGAAATAGCACGCGCGAGCCCTGCCGTTTCCTCGAGCAGGACTTCGGGGTCTCGCTCCTCAGCAGTCGTTCCGCGCGACCGCAAAACCGGTTGTAGTACAATCGCGCGCAGCGGATCGACGCCCGTCCAATTACTGGAATGTTTGTCCCTGTGACCCAAAACCTGTGTCTACTCAACCGACCCGAATTCGGCGTCATCATCATCGCCATCGTCAGCCAATTCCGGCTCGAACAATTGTACTGGCAAGGATGGCATGATCGTCGAAATTGCGTGCTTGTAGACCAGTTGCGAATGGGCGTCGCGGCGCAAGAGCACACAAAAATTATCAAACCAGGTAACAACGCCCTGCAGTTTGACTCCATTCACGAGGAAGACCGTAACCGGGGTTTTGTTTTTTCGGATATGGTTCAGAAAAACGTCCTGAACGTTCTGTGACCGTTCTACAGCCATCTTGTTACCTCAGCCTTTTTCTTGTGTCGGTTGTATTATGTGCTGTTCGGCAAGAGAGGGGAAGACGCGGAGCGATTTCCACCCTCGCGGCATATTTGAACTACCCTATAGGTTAGGCTTCAACGGGCAGAATTCCAGTCCAATCGTCTGGAATAATTCACAAATTCATATTTGCTCAAGCTATCTTGCTAGATTCAGCCATAAATTTAAAATATCGCTCATGTAAGGCAACGCTAGTGGAACCGGGCTCTCCGTTAGCGATGACACGGTCATCAATCGAAGTCACAGGCGTAACGAAATGGGATGAGTTACTTAGAAAGGCCTCCCGGGCGTTGTAAGCCTCGTCACGTGAGAACTTCCTGGCCTCGAACGGAATGTCCAATTCCTCGGCAAATTTCAAAATAGCCTGCCGTGTAATCCCTTGCAGAATGTCATTCCCGGAGGGGCGGGTCACAAGTGTGCCTTCGGTGGTAATAATCCAAGCGTTGGACGACGTGCCTTCCGTGACAAACCCATCATCGTCATACATCCAGGCCTCATAAGCCTGCGCCTGGGCGGCGGCCTGTTTTCCAAGCACGTTGGGCAACAAAGAAATGGTTTTGATGTCCCGGCGCGCCCAGCGAATATCGGCAATGGTGATTACGCCAACCCCGTGTTCACGCATATCATCGGGAAATTCAGGAATAGCGCGAACGGTCATCACCAGAGATGACGGCACATCGTGCGGAAATTTGTGATCGCGCGGCGCAACCCCGCGGGTAACCTGAATATAGACCAGCCCGGTGGCAAACCTGTTTCGTCGGACAACCTCATGCATCACGACCTGTAACGCCTGGCGTCCGAGCGGCCAGTCCATTTCCAGTTCACGCAACGAGCGGTCCAGGCGATCAAGATGCGCAACTTCATCAATCAGCCGTCCACGAAAGAGATGCACAACCTCGTAGACGCCATCGGCAAACTGATACCCGCGGTCTTCGACATGCACGACCGCATCGCGGTGATCAACGTAACGCCCATTCACATATGCGACCCGTGGCAAGATAATCTCCGGTATTCAGGGAACAGCGTGGTGACTAGAAGAATTCAAGACGAACGGCGAACATCCGTTCAACTTTACGAACCGCGTCCTTGGTCGCAAAAATAATCACAATATCACCCACATTGATGACGGTGTCCTTGTCGACCATCAGCACTTTGTCGTCGCGGACGATCGAAGCCACGATCACGCCGGCAGGCAACTTCGCATCCTTGATCGGCTTACCCACCAGGCTCGACGTCTCCAGTGCCTCCGCTTCGATCACTTCGCCGAAATTCTCCCCGATGGAATGAACCGAACGAATACGACCGCGACGGATCACCTGCAGGATGGTGGAAACCGTAATCACCCGTGGATTGACCACCACATCAATACCCAGAGGGGCGAGCAGCGGATTGTAGGTGTTGCTGTTGACGAGCGTGACCGCGCGCTCAGCGCCATATCGCTTGGCCAAGAGCGAGGCCAGAATGTTCACTTCGTCGTCATTGGTGACAGCAACAACCGTACTGGCCTTGCTTATATTCGCCTCGTCCAGAATTTCCGGATCGAGCGCATCACCATTGATAACAATTGTCTTTGATAGCGCTTGTGCGGCTTCCTGCGCCCGGTCCTTGTCGAGCTCGATCAACCGTGCATTCACGCCGGAGAACTGCTCCCCAATATCCTTTGCCAGGCTCTGACCAATATTACCACCGCCAATAATCACAACCCGGCGCGCTTCCTTCTCGTCATGGCCAAAGGCCGCCATCGCCCTGGGCACGTGCTCGCCATCAATGACAATATAGACCTCGTCATTCACTTCCAGATGATCATCACCACTCGGCACAATGGGCTTACCCTCGCGGATAATACCGATAATGGAGAGCCGCAAATCCGGGAAGAGCGTGGTCAACTGGCGCAACGGTGTATCGAGGATTGGACAATTCGCCTCGCAGCGAACCCCGATGAGACGCAGTCGGTTTTGCGCCAGCGGGATCATCTCAAACGACCCCGGAACCGTAAACCGTCGGCCGATGGCGCGCGCGACTTCGATCTCCGGTGAAATAATCACATCGATCGGCAAATGATCACGGGAAAACAAGTCAGCCCAAATCGGATTACGATAGCTCTGATCACGAACCCGAGCAATTTTCATGGGCACATTGAACAGCGAATGAGCGACCTGACACGCGATCATGTTCACTTCGTCGGCAAATGTGACCGCCACGATCATATCGGCGTCACGCGCCCCAGCGGCTTCCAGCACATCAGGATGCGAGGCGAACCCCACCATTGTTGTCACATCCAAAGTGTCGCGAATTCTGCGAATGAGATCGGGGCTCTGGTCGATAACCGTCACATCGACCCGTTCTGCGGCCAGTTCGCGCGCAATACTGGAGCCGACCTGGCCGCCGCCACAAATAATCGCTTTCATGAGTAAATCCCGGGTTGTGGTCTAGCGCTGAGATAAGTGCGAAATCCGCACGGCAAAATGTCTAAACCTGTTCCGAACTTCTAATTGTTGGCCCCTGCACTCCCAGAGACTTGAGCTTGCGATGCAAGGCCGAACGCTCCATGCCGACGAAGGTCGCGGTTTTGGAGATATTACCACCGAACCGGTTTACCTGCGCCTCCAGATATTGCCGTTCAAATTCCTCGCGCGCGTCACGCAGGCCCAGGGTCAGAAACTCCGTCTGTCCAGCTCCCTGCAACGCTGCGGGGGTTCTTTCAATGAGCTCGGGCGGCAACATATCAGATCGGATCTGTTGCTGTGGATCCGTTGGCGCCATGATCAGCAGCCATTCGATAACATTGCGCAACTGACGGACATTTCCCGGCCAGTTATGGGCCTGTAACGCGGTCATGGCATCGGGTCCAATTCGACGGACCGGCATGCCCCCGGTTTCCGATGCCCGACGCATAAAATGATCTGCTAGTTTCGGGATATCTTCCCGACGATCTGTCAGATCAGGCATTTCGACCGGAACTACATTCAGTCGATAGAACAGATCTTCGCGAAACCGGCCTGCCTCGATCTCTGATCTCAGATCACGCGTTGTGGTGGCCACCACACGAACATCCACTTCAATCTTCTGATGCCCGCCGACCTGCTCGAAAGTCTGATCTTGCAAGACGCGAACAATTTTACCCTGAGTTTCGAGCGGCATGTCGCCAACCTCGTCAAACAGAAGCGTCCCGTTGTGGGCCTGTTCAAACAATCCGATCTTGCGACCGTCTTGATACGACGCCCTCGCGGCCTCCACCCCGAACAATTCAGATTCCATTCGCTCAGGGGCCATTGCAGCACAATTGACGACGACAAAAGGCTGTTCGGCCCGACGCGAACGGGCGTGGATCATTCTGGCCGCCACCTCCTTGCCTGCGCCGGCTGCACCACTAATCAGAACCCGACTACCGGTAGGCGCAACCTTGTCGATCGTCTGACGCAGGGCGGCCATCGGCTGGGAATCCCCAACCAGTTCTATTTCCGGGCCGGCGCGGAGCCGAAGCTCTTCATTCTCACGCCTCAGCCTGGCGGCCTCAATGGCGCGACGAACGATCAGAATCAAACGGTCCGTCTTGAACGGCTTTTCAATATAGTCATAGGCACCAATTTTGATCGCCTGGACAGCGGTCTCAATTGAGCCATGCCCACTGATCATGACGACCGGTAATCCCGGGTGCTCGCGTTTAATGATATGCAACAGCTCCATACCGTCCAGCCGGCTGCCTTCCAGCCAGATATCAAGAATGATAAGGCTCGGGCGGCGCGCGCCAATTTTCTCAAGCGCGTCCTCGGTGGCAGAGGCTTCGCGGGTTTCGTAACCCTCATCCTCAAGGATACCGGCGATCAACAGACGAATGTCGTCCTCATCGTCGACTATGAGTATTTCGTGCGCCATCGATCTAGCCGTCTTGTCCTGCGGATTTCCCCGCGCGGTGAACTGTTGATTCGTGTGCCTGAGGATCGTTAGGCAACACTATTGATACACGTGCCCCAACCCCATCGTTGCGATCAACCAGTCGCAAAGTTCCAGCATGTTGCTCGACGATGCGCGACACAATCGCCAAGCCCAGCCCCGTTCCTTTGCTGCGCGTCGTTACATAGGGTTCGGTCAAACGGTCACGTTCTTTCAAAGGCAATCCCCGCCCATTATCCTCAATCACAATCGACGCGTTATCGTCTGATTCGATCAAACGTAAACCAATCCACCCATTTTCTGTTTGGCTTGCTTCACGTCCTTCGATCGCATCGACGGCATTTTGCAGCAGGTTTGTAAGCGCCTGACTGAGGAGCCCGGAGTCACAACTTATGGCGATCCCGTCTTCCGGGAAGTCGGTATCAAATTTGATGTCGCGGTGCGCCTGTTGTTGCAGGAACACCGAATCTCGGCAGATTTTCGCCAGGTTCTCTGTTTTCATGACCGGATTTGGCATCCGGGCAAAGGACGAGAACTCATCCACCATTCGGCCTATATCGCCCACCTGACGCACGATCGTATCGGTGCATTGGGAAAAAATTTCAGGATCAGTGGTCACTTCGTTCAAATATTTTCGCTTCAGGCGCTCAGCAGACAGTTGAATGGGGGTTAGCGGATTCTTGATTTCATGAGCAATGCGGCGCGCTACATCGGCCCAAGCCGCCGTGCGCTGTGCCGATTGCAACTCGGTCACGTCATCGAAGGTCACCACGAATCCAATAACGTCCTGCTGCGCATCCCGCTCGGCGGCAATGCGAACGCGCAACGTCCGCAAACCTTCTGCCGTCTCGATACCAATTTCGTCTTCCACGAGCCGGCTCGGATCCGTGATAGCCTGTTCCACGGCAGATGTGAATTCCGGAATGGTCTCAACAAGATGCCGGCCCATTAGCTGCTCCAGGCCGACATCCAGCAAGGCCGTCGCCGGACGGTTGGGAAGGCTTACCCGGCCAGAGCGATCCAGGCCGATAACCCCGGCTGAAACACCCGCAAGGACGGCTTCTGTAAACCGTCGCCTGTCCTCGAGCTGACGGTTTGCTTCCCTCAATTCGCCGCGTTGTTCATCCAGCTGCCGGGTCATGCGGTTGAACGCCCGGGTCAACATTCCAATTTCATCATCCGATTGCGCAGATTCTTCCAATCGAACATCGAGATTTCCCGAACGCACCATTTCCGTGGCGTGTACCAGTTTGGCAATATGACGCGAAAGCCGATTGGCAAAACCAAGGCCCACGCCAACCGCTGTCAATAACAGCAACAGCGTCACGATCACGAAGATCGCTGCCAATTCGAGTTCCAGTCGGGATCGACGAGTTTCCGCCTGCGCGTATTCGCTTGCCGCGCGCTTTGTCGTTTCGCGATACCGCAACACATTGGGATCAATGAACCGGCCAAGATAAAGAAACGCCTGTGGGCGGACCTGCAAGCCGATCAGAGCCCGAACACGGTCTTCATTGTCGCTGGTCAAAACGACCGGTTGGCCACCGACCGCATCGGCGACAGCCAGCGACGGGGGACGATCAAAAAGCAAAGAAGAGGTAAACCCCGCCCGGGCGATCACCCGCCCGTTTCGATCGAACAACACCGCCCCGGGAACCGAGCGTTTCTCGGTTTCATCCTCCAGGATTTCACGTGCGCGCTGAACATCGATCAGGGAGCCTGGCCAAACTCTGTTGAGTTCGTCGGCAATACCAAGGGCATCGGCACGAATCGTCTGCTGGTGCTCGTTCAAATAGGCTTCCGAGACCAACACCGAGCTCTTGACGGCTTCTCGGACACGTTCGCTGAACCAGCTCTCAATCACGAGGTTAAAAAATAAGGCTGACAAGATGGCGACAAGGATCGCCGGCGCAATCGCCACAACCGAGAACAAGCCCACCAGGCGCACATGCAGTCGCGCACCGGCTAAACCCGCACGGCGCTGCACCCACATCCGGACCAGGCCGAGACTGACCGCCCCCCCCAGAGCCAGGACAAGGCTCAGGTCGATCACGAGGAAAACAAAAAGTGCGTCCTCACCCAATCCGAAAGACGTCTCCCCGGTCAGCGTGAAGAACGTTCCCAGACCTGCAGCAACAGCCGCAACCATCAACGCAATGCCAATACGGCGCCCCAGGCCGGCGCGCTGACTCCAGGAAATGAAATCGTGCATCAGAGCAGGTTTATGCGCCGCGGAGCCCGCGGCAAACTCTGACGCGGGATCCGACGTGACATACAAGCCAGGACGAGTTGCCTTACCGGGGGTTATCTCATCGTTCATATGATGCTCGATAACACTGCTACGAATCCTCGTTCGATTTCGGACCAAGCCGCGAACGACACGCGTGCATTATTTTACGCCCCGCACAACATCAATGTCTAACTCTCTGATTTTCTTACGCAACGTATTCCGATTAAGGCCAAGGAGAGTGGATGCCCGCACTTGGTTTCCGTGGGTTGCTTCGAGGCTTAACGTGATCAGAGGCCGTTCCATCTCATGCAGGATTCGGTCGTATAAACCCGCAGTGGGTAAACCGTCGCGATGCGCTGAAAAATAGGTTCTCAGATGTCGTTCGATTGCGTCCGAGAGCGATTCCCCCCCCGTCCCTGTACCCTCAGAAGCCCCTGGTGCTGCGTGGGCCAACTCGGCCTCGATGATCTCCACCGAGATGACATCCTGGCTGTAAAGCGCCGTCAGGCGCTGCACGAGATTTTCGAGCTCCCGCACATTGCCTGGCCAGCGATAGTTTTGGAGCCGTGACATTGCTTCGGGAACAAAGCTTTTTACCGGCATACCTTCGGCTTCTGCGTTGGTCAGAAAATGCGCGACCAATTCGGGGATATCCTCAGACCGCTCACGTAAAGGCGGAATTCGAAGCGGCACGACATTCAGCCGATAGTAGAGATCCTCGCGGAACAGGCCCTGTCGGACCGCCGCCCGCAAATCGCGATGGGTCGCTGCAATGATCCGTACATTGGTCGCAATCGGGGTGCGCCCACCGACTGATGTGTACTCGCCTTCCTGAAGCACACGGAGCAAGCGGGTTTGAGCTTCAATCGGCATGTCCCCGATTTCATCGAGAAACAGCGTGCCGCCTTCGGCCTGTTCGAACCGGCCGGCATACCGATTGGTGGCGCCCGTAAAGGCACCCTTCTCATGACCAAATAATTCACTCTCGATTAGCTCACGAGGAATCGCAGCCATATTAATCGCCACGAAGGCTCCCGAACGCCGTTTCCCGTAGTCATGCAACGCCCGCGCTACCAACTCCTTGCCCGTGCCGGATTCACCGTTGACCATAACTGTCAGGTCGGTGTTCATCAGCCGGGCGAGCACACGGTAGATTTCCTGCATGGCCGATGAGCGGCCAATCAGCGGGAGGGCATCTTCTTCAGGGGTCATCGCAGCCGCGCTGGCGCCCGCATGCGTATCCCGCTCCAGAAGCGCGCGCTGCACAACCTCGACAACTTCTTTCAGATCGAACGGTTTGGGCAGGTATTCAAAAGCCCCCCGCTCGGTCGCCCGAACCGCTGTGAGCAGCGTGTTCTGGGCGCTCATCACGATAATGCGGAGGTCTGGGCGAATTTTGCGTATTCGCGGGATGAGATCAAGGCCGTTCTCATCAGGCATCACCACGTCGGTAATAACGAGATCACCTTCGCCATCGGAAACCCAGCGCCACAGGTTCGCCGCAGTGCCAGTGGTCCGGACATCGTATCCCGCGCGGCCCAGGGCCTGACTTAGAACCGCACGGATACTCCGGTCATCATCAGCAATCAGAATTGTCGCGCCGCTCATACCGACGATTCTTCCGGAGTCACATCCACGGGCAGCATGACCTTGAACAAGGTGCCCCGACCACCGGACTCAAGGTCGACGACACCACCGTGATCACCAACCAATTTCGCTACCAGAGCGAGCCCCAGCCCGGTCCCGTTCTTTTTCGTTGTTACAAACGGATCAAACAAAAACGGCTCCGCATCTACGGAAATTCCGCTCCCATTGTCACGAACCGTAATTTCAATCGGTAAATCGACTCGCGTACCGGTCCCGGGTGCGCTCAAACGCAATCCATGCCGGAACCGGGTTTCCAGTGAAATTTCGCCATTGTTGGCCGGTGCCGCTTCCGCCGCATTCTTCACCAGGTTCAAAAACACCTGAATGAGCTGATCCCGGTTACCCAGAACCATCGGCAAAGATGGATCGAACGAGGCACTAAAGTTGACCGCCCGCGCAAAACCGTTCTCCGCAATCGACTTAACCCGATCGAGCACTTCATGAATGTTTACCGCAGACCGCTCGGGTAGACGCTCATCGGAGAACGCCTCCATACGGTTGACTAACGCCACGATACGGTCTGCTTCGTCGCAAATAAGCTGGGTAAGTTCACGTCCCTCACTGTCCACGCCGTCTTCGAGCAACTGGGCTGCCCCGCGAATACCCGAAAGCGGGTTTTTAACTTCATGGGCCAGCATTGAAGCCATCGCCGTCACCGAACGTGCCGCACCCCGATGAACAAGCTGACGATCAATATGCTGGGCCAGTGATTGCTCGTGCAGACTCAAAACCACAACACCGGAATTATCGTAGCCAGGTTGTGCCTGGACAGAGACTTCGCGTTCTTCCAACCGGGGACCTTCAATACGGATGCTTCGCTCAGCATAGCTCGCGCCCGTCGAACGAGACTTTTCTATCATAAAAAACAATGGGCTATCCGATGTTATGAATTTATCCAGAGAACTTCCAACTAGCGTGTGGGAGCCCAATCCAAACATCTGTTCGGCCGCGTGGTTGACGTATTCGATGACACCGGATTCTCCGACCGCCACGACCGCATCACCGAGTAGGTTCAGGATCGACGACGTATCAATGGCCGAAACATCACGAGAGACTTTCGGCGCTGACATCAGGCCACATCCAAAGCTGACATTTTACGAAAACGAGTAAGTTCACGGGAAATCACCGCCGGATCAAGAGTGTTGTTGACCACGTTTCGGAATTCCGCGGCGCCGGGCACCCCGGTGAGATACCAACCGACATGCTTGCGGGCGTTTCGGATGCCCGTATTCGCCCCGTACAAGGTCATCATCCCATCGAGATGTTCGCGCATGACCGTCCACCGTTCGGCAAGATCGGGCTCACTTCGGCGTTCACCGGTCGCAAGGAAATGCGCGACATCACCGGGAAACCAAGGCCGCCCCTGCGCGGCCCGGCCGATCATCACAGCATCGGCGCCGGTAACATCCAGGCACGCGCGCGCGTCCTCAACCGTCCGGATGTCCCCATTGGCAATCAGCGGGATTGAAACCGCGTCCTTTACGCCCGCGATGAAGTCCCAATCGGCAGTCCCGGTATAGAACTGGCAACGGGTCCGGCCATGAACTGTAAGCATTTGGACGCCAACGGATTCTGCGATATGGGCCAACGCGACCGCATTACGGCTGTCGTCATCCCATCCCGTTCGCATTTTCACGGTGACCGGTACGTCCACCGCACCAACCACGGCTTTCATGATCTCCGTGGCCAGGGGAACATCGCGCATCAAGGCAGAACCCGTTGCCTTTTTGACCACTTTCTTTGCCGGACAACCGAAATTGATATCGATCAGCTCAGCGCCTCGATCCACCGCAAAGCGCGCGGCATCCGCCATGATCTCCGGTTCGGTTCCCGCCAGCTGGATACTCACCGGCCCCGCATCACGTTCAAACAGCATCCGGCGCGCAGATTGTCGAGAATTGCGCAGCATTTCCCGGCTTGCAACCATCTCGGAGACAACCAGGCCGACCCCAAAGCGGGACGCCAGGCGACGAAATGGTAAATCGCTCACCCCTGACATGGGCGCGAGAACCACCCGGTTCGAAATCTCGACCGGTCCTATCTTGAGTGGATTGAAGAAAATAACGGACATTATGCCTAATAAATATGCAGCAGAGAGACATGTTTATTCTATGTGCATAGTACCGTCGATTGTGCAATGCAACAAGCCGAATTCTGGGCTAAGACGCCAGCACATCCGTAACAAACTTCACGCCAGGGAATGCCAAGGTGATTAGCAAATAGGTCATCAACACGAGCCGGGCCGCGTGGCGCCCCCGCAACCCGCTGATCCGTTGTATCAACAGTAGCAATCCCAGGACGACAAAGGCTGCGATCGACAACACCGTCTTATGGTCGAGCGCCATAAGACTGCCCCCCACAAAAAATTGGGTTGCCATCCCGCTGACCAGGCCAATTCCGAGAATAACCTCAGCGGCAATGAGTATCCGGGTCTGAACCCGTTCGCCATCCGCGACGGCGGGTAAACTTTCGATCCACAGCGTCTGCAAGCGTTTGCGCAATGCCCGTTCCTTGATCCAGATCGCGAATGCGGCCATGGCGCCGATGGTGATCAGCGAATAAGTCGCGAGCGACACACCGATATGCACCTGAAGCCATGCGGTCATGGTGGACCCGTCAAGCGGTCGGTCAGGCACCGCAGACCAGAGCAATGCAATGACGCCGAGAAGCACAAGATAGGGCAGCAAGAGAATACGCAGTTGACGTACTGAGGGTGACGCCAGGCAGATCACAAAAAACACCAGCATACTCGAGGCGACTATGGTCCAGAGCGCGGAGCTGAACCCAACAAGCCAGATTCCATCGCCGGCGGAAATTTCGAGCGCGATCGGGCCGATTGTGGCCACAGCCAAGAGCGGCCAGAACAGCGGCCCCTCGCCCGATACGGTCGCATCTGTCCTTCGACCCGGAAGGATTGCGGCCGGCAACAGCGTCAACAACGCCGCGATACCCAATATGATCGAACCACTCATTCTGGCATCATAGGCGCGTGCGCAGCGCGGGTCACTTTCGATGATGCTGTCCCCGTCTTGGCAAGGCAGCGACAGGCGACTAACGTGCCGCAGCAGACTGACCCATGAGGATCCCACGTGACGGAAACCGTAGCTCTTGTGGTCGCAGCCGGACGCGGAACGCGAATGTCCGGCGACGTTCCCAAACAGTATCGATTGCTCGCAGGCCATAGTGTTCTGCGGCGTACGCTGGAGGCGTTTGTCGCACATCCCGGGGTAAGCCGGGTTTGTCCGGTCATTCACCCGGACGATGCGGACGCCTTCGCAGCGATAGCCGAGGACCTCGATATTGAAACCCCGGTGCATGGCGGTGCCACACGCCAGGATTCGGTTCGCCTGGGACTGGAGCAACTGGCGGGGACATCCGAGCCGGACAATGTTTTGATCCATGACGGCGCGCGCGCCTTCGTCACTGACGACCTGGTGGACCGTGTCATCAGCGCATTGGGGACAGCCGATGGTGCCGTGCCCGCTATCGACGTACATGACACATTGAAACGGACCGACGGCACCACGGTGCTGGAGACCGTCGAGCGCGCAGGGCTCGTTCGGGTTCAAACCCCACAGGGATTTCGGTTCTCAAATATTCTGGCGGCGCATCGCGATGCGAGCGGCCAGGCGCTGACTGATGACGCGGCGGTCGCTGAAGCCTTCGGCCTGTCCGTGGTCACGGTTGCCGGGGTGGAAGAGAATATCAAGATCACACGAGAGGACGATTTGTTGCGCGCAAATTTCTGGCTGGAAGCCGCCCGTGAAACTCGGATAGGAAGCGGACTTGATGTGCACCGGTTCGCCGATGGAGACAGTGTCCGCCTTGGGGGGATCGATATTGCCCATAATCAGTCTCTCGCCGGCCATTCAGATGCGGATGTCGCCCTACATGCCCTGACCGATGCGCTGCTTGGCGCGTTTGGGGATGGCGATATCGGCTCGCATTTCCCCCCCAGCGATGCCCGCTGGCAGGGCACGGATTCAGCCGCCTTCCTGGTTCACGCCCACGACCTGCTGCGCGCCCGTGGCGGCGTTTTCGTCCACGGCGATCTGACCATCATCTGTGAAGCCCCACGCATCGGCCCTCATCGCGACGCCATGCGGACCAGAATCGCCAATATCCTGGGCGTTGAGGCGCATCGTATTTCGGTGAAGGCCACCACAACCGAAGGGCTTGGCTTTACCGGCCGCAACGAAGGCATCGCGGCGCAAGCCAGCGTCACGATCACCATGGAGTCGTCATGAACGCCCCCAACAACGACCCTCAATCCCCCGAGCCACGTTTGGCCCGCACGATCGCCACCTGGTTTGGCGCAGGTGACCTGCCCGGCGCCCCGGGCACGTGGGGATCTCTCGCGGCAATCCCATTCGCCATCCTGATTGTTCTGGTCGGAGGCCAGCTGCTGCTGGCCGTCGCCGTGCTGATTGCCTTTGTGGTGGGCATTTGGGCGTCGGGCAAACTTGCGACATTTCATCGGCTCGAAGACCCACAGCGTGTGGTCATCGACGAAGTGGCCGGACAATGGCTCGCAATCCTGCCGATTGCCCTCGACTGGCGCTACTACGTGGTCGCCTTTCTCCTGTTCCGCTTCCTCGACATCACCAAGCCCTGGCCGCTCAAGGACTTCGAACGGATGCCCGGCGGATTGGGCATCATGGCCGATGATATCGGCGCCGGCATCTATGCCGGTATACTGACCTGGTTGATCGCCTTCTGGCTAGGCTCTGCGGGAACCGTGCCAACATTGTTTGGAAACTGACTGACATGTTCGATACCCAATTGCTGACCGATGCGGCCGAATTACTGGAATTGTGCCGTCGCGCCAAACTGAAAATCGCCACCGCGGAATCGTGCACCGGCGGCCTGATCGCCGGATGTCTCACCGAGGTCGCAGGGTCGTCAGATGTGGTCGAGCGCGGCTTCGTCTCCTATTCCAACGAAGCTAAAAACGAAATGCTTGGCGTGCCCAATATGCTGATCAATCTCAATGGCGCGGTCAGCGAGAAAGTGGCCATAGCCATGGCCGAAGGCGCGCTGGCCCATTCGCTTGCGGATATCTCGATCGCCGTCACCGGGGTCGCCGGCCCAGGCGGTGGCAGCAAGGACAAGCCGGTTGGTCTGGTTCACCTGGCCTGTGCGGGTCGGGGACGTCGGACGGTTTCGAACCGACAGGTCTTCCCGGGCGACCGGGCCGATATTCGCGATGCAACCGTCCAGACCGCCTTCACAATGCTGCGCCGGGCCGCCACAAAGTGCTAACTTCGGTTTTCGAGAGGAGAGTTTTCGTGTCCGACAACGATCTCAACAAGCCGGCATTCGAAAGCCGGGATTTCTCGGCCATCTTCGATCACATCTCGATCGGTGTGCGCGATATCAAATCCGCCATGGTGTTCTACAAACCCGCCCTCTCCGCGCTGGGGCTCGAAGTTGTCATGGACAAGGGATTTGCCGTTGCCTTCGGCAATGGATCAGGCCGTCAGTGGCTTTGGGTCAGCGAACCCATCGACAAGGACCAAGCCGTCCAGCCCAATAACGGCGCGCATTTTGCCCTGATCGCCGACAGCCGCGCGGCCGTTCGGGCCTTTTACGAGGCGGCGATGGAAAATGGGGGACGTGACGTTGGCGCCCCGGGTCTGCGACCCGAGTATATCCCAACTTATTACGGGGCCTTCGTGCTGGACCCAGATGGCAATAAGATTGAAGCGGTGTGTCGGAAAGACGAAAGCACCTAACAAGAGCTTTTGCCAGCTTCGTCGTAAAGCGCCTGTGCACGTTTCTCGAAAGCCCCGACCATCCGCGTGATGGCTTCATGAAACAACGCGCCGATCATTTTCTGAAACAGCTTGTTGCGGAACTCGAACTCGACAAAAAAGTCGATCTCGCAACCCCCGGCCTCACCGGGCAGGAAAACCCAGTGGTTACGCAGGAACTTTAGCGGTCCGTCGACATATTCAACATCAATCCGCGCCGGTTCGTCCCCCGTCGTCGGTATCAGACTCACCTTCGAAGTAAACCGCTCGCGGACCAGCTTTAGGCCCACCACCAAATCAGACCAGACGATTTCACCGTCGGGACCGGTTTCCCATTTACGATTGCGGGCGGCGATACACCAGGGGAGAAATTCGGGATAGCGTTCGATATCAGCCACCAAATCGTACATCTGGTCGGGTCGATACGGCAGAACGCGGATTTCTTTATGGGAGGGCACGTGCTTTCGCGATAGTCAGCGGCTACTGGGCCGCGGCCAGCTTGGCTTCACGAGCCGCACGCAATTTCGCGAAATCTTCACCGGCGTGATAGCTCGACCGGGTCAACGGCGTGGCGGAGACCAACAGGAAACCCTTTCCTCGCGCCATTGTCGCGTAGCCTTCGAATTCGTCCGGGGTCACAAAACGATCAATCCGGGCGTGTTTCGGTGTTGGTTGCAGATACTGACCAATGGTCAGGAAATCCACATAGGCCGAGCGCAGATCATCCATCACCTGGCCGACTTCTTCCCGGGTTTCGCCAAGCCCAACCATGATGCCGGATTTTGTGAATACGCCCGGCACCCGTTCCTTGATCTCATGGAGTAGGTTCAGGCTGGTGAAATATCGCGAGCCAGGGCGGATCGTGGGATAGAGGCGCGGTACGGTTTCGAGATTGTGGTTGAACACATCCGGCGGGGTCGTCGCCATAATGTCGATTGCACCGGACTTGTCCTTGAAATCGGGTGTCAGGATTTCAATCGTCGTGTTCGGAGCAGAATTCCGGATGGAACGCACCACGTCGGCAAAATGAGCGGCACCCCCATCGACCAGATCATCACGGTCGACCGATGTGATCACCACATGCTCCAGGTTCATTCCCCCCAGCGCGATCGCCACATTGGCCGGTTCCATCGGATCCAGCGGCTTAGGCATACCGGTAGCCACGTTGCAGAACGCGCAAGCCCGGGTGCAGGTGTCGCCCATAATCATGATCGTGGCGTGCTTTTTGGCCCAGCATTCCCCGATATTGGGGCACGCAGCTTCCTCACACACGGTGGTGAGATTGAGTTCCCGCATCATCTTGCGGGTCTCGTGATAGGCCGCGCTGGTGGGCGCCTTAACGCGAATCCAGTCCGGCTTGCGCTGAATGGGGTTGTCAGGACGCTTCTGCTTCTCCGGATGGCGGAGTGCAGGATCGGTTTTCTTGTCGCGGATCGGAGCTGAGGTCATGGGCTAGAAGTGGATCGTGCGCCCGTAAGCGTCAAGTACGGATTCGTGCATCATTTCGCTGAGCGTGGGATGCGGGAAGACGGTTTGCATCAACTCTTCCTCGGTGGTCTCCAGAGTTTTGGCAATGCTGTACCCCTGGATCAGTTCGGTGACTTCGGCCCCGATCATATGGGCGCCCAGCATTTCCCCTGTGGTCGCATCAAAGATCGTCTTGATCAGGCCTTCAGGTTCTCCAAGCGCAATGGCTTTGCCATTCCCGGCGAACGGAAAACGCCCAACTTTGATCTTGTGCCCGGCCTCTTTCGCCTTCGCTTCTGTTAGCCCGATCGAGGCGACTTGCGGGTGGCAATAGGTGCAGCCGGGTATACGGCTCTTGTCCATCGGGTGAAGACCTTTTTCACCGGCGATCTTGCCCACGACAATGATCCCCTCATGAGACGCCTTATGGGCGAGCCAGGGTGCTCCGGCCACGTCGCCAATGGCCCAGATGCCTGGTTCGCCGGTCGCGCCCCATTCATCGGTCACAATATGCGTTCGGTCGACCTTCACCTTGGTGCCTTCAAGGCCGATATTCTCCACATTGCCAACAATGCCGACCGCCATGATGACCCGTTCGGCCGTGATCTTCTCGCTTTTGCCGTCTTTCTCGACGACCGCGGTTACACCGGATTTTTTCTTGTCGAGAGAGGTCACCGTCGCCCCGGTAATCAGCTTCATGCCCTGTTTCTCGAAGGCCTTGGCCGCAAGACCTGAAATTTCCTCATCCTCAACCGGCAACACCCGGCCCATCACTTCAACCACGGTCACGTCGGCACCCAGTGTGCGATAGAAGGAGGCAAATTCAATCCCGATCGCCCCGGACCCGACCACAACCAAGGATTTTGGGAACACCTCAGGTGTCATCGCTTCCTTATAGGTCCAGACCTGCTTGCCGTCCGCCTCGAGCCCGGGAATATCCCGCGCTCTGGCGCCGGTGGCAATAATCACGTTCTTCGCGGTGACGTTTGCAATGTTCTTGCCGTCTTTTTCGACCGCAATTTTGCGCCCACCTGCTTTGCCACCGGCGAGCTTGGCCCAGCCATCGATCACATCGACCTTGTTTTTCTTCAGAAGATAGCCGACGCCCTGATTGAGCTGTTTGGCGACCCCGCGTGAACGCTCGACCACTTTCTTCACATCGAAAGAAACGTTGTCGGCCTTCAGCCCGTAATCCGAGGCATGGGTCATGTAATGATAGATTTCCGAGGTCCGCAGCAATGCCTTGGTCGGGATACAGCCCCAGTTCAGGCAAATCCCACCGAGGTGATTGGCTTCAATGACGACGGCCTTGAGACCCAGCTGAGACGCGCGGATTGCCGCGACATAGCCGCCGGGGCCACCACCAATAACGGCGAGATCATATGTTTTCTCGGCCATTCTAAATCCTTTCGGGTGCTTCGACGGTGTCGTTGCCGCCCTAAAGCAGCATGCCGATCGGGTTTTCGATCAGGCCCTTGAGCACCGACAGGAACTCCGCACCGATTGCGCCATCGAGCGCGCGATGATCGACAGACAGGGTCAGAGACATCACGGTTGCCACGGCGAGTTCGCCGTTCTTAACCACCGGGCGTTGCTCACCTGCCCCCACGGCCAAAATAGCGCCCTGGGGTTGGTTGATCACCGCCTCGAAATGCTTGACCCCAAACATGCCGAGGTTGGAAATCGTAAATGTGCCGCCCTGGTAATCCTCGGGCACAAGTTTGCCGTCGCGCGCCCGGGAAGCGAGATCACACATTTCTTTGGAGATACGGCGCAATCCTTTGCTTTCTACATCGCGTACGATCGGCGTGACCAGCCCGTCATCGATGGCGACAGCCACCGAGATATCCGCGCGGTGGTAAAGCCGGATACCCTCATCGGACCAGCCCGCATTCGCGCGGGGCACCTGCATGAGTGCCACGGCAGTAGCCTTGAGGATCATATCGTTGATAGAAATCTTGTATGTGCCGTCCTTGGCCTGGGCGTTGATTTCCTTGCGCCCATCGAGCAGCTTGTCGAGCTCGCAATCCACCGTCAGGTAGAAATGCGGAACCTGCTGCTTGGATTCGGTCATGCGGGTCGCGATGACCTTGCGCATGTTCGACGGCTTGATCAGCTCATAAGCCGCATCGCCCGCTGCACCCTGGATCACCGCCGCGCCTGGTGCCGCCGGGCGCCCCGCGTTTTGGCCGTCAAAGGCTTCGATATCGGCTTTTACAATACGACCACGCGGTCCCGTGCCGGTCATCGACGCCAGATCGATTCCCTGCTGGGTGGCCATGCGTCGTGCAAGCGGACTGGCGAAAACGCGATCGCCTGATCCGGTGCTCGCCGCTGGCGTTTCGGCCGGCTGAATGTCGGCAACCGGAGCCGGATCAGCAACCGGTGCTGCTGTTACCGGTGCCACAGAACCCGCCGTATCAAATCCGTCCAATGCCGAGGCATCTTCACCATCCTCAAGCAACACGGCAATCGGTGTGTTGACGGGGACCTCTTCGGCCCCCTCGGCAATCAGGATCTTGCCCAGCACACCCTCGTCGACCGATTCAACTTCCATGGTCGCCTTGTCAGTTTCAATTTCGGCGAGTAAATCACCCGGTGAAACTCTGTCACCTTCGGCTTTCAGCCAACGGGCCAAATTGCCTTCGGTCATGGTTGGCGACAGCGCAGGCATGAGAATCGAGATAGGCATCAGATGTCCCCCTGAGACAATAACACCGGCAGAATATCGTCGTTGTCGGCAAAATAAGTTGTGAACATTGCTGGTTTATCCGTCATTTGCGCAATCGCGCAGGCGTGTTTTGGCTGTACGCAGCAGTTTCTGCCAACACCGGAGGCATATCCGCCACACAACGATTTAGCCCCGGTAGCAGACTTGCTTGGCGGCTTCGACGATACGTTCGGTTTGCGGCAGCGCCAGTTTTTCCAGATTTGCCGCATAAGGCATCGGGACATCCTCGCCGGTGACCCGCATGACCGGTGCATCCAGATAGTCGAACGCTTCTTCCATGATCCGCATGCCGATCTCAGAGCCGATCCCCGCAAAAGGCCAGCCCTCCTCGACCGAGACGACACGGTTGGTGCGTTTCACAGATTCGATGATGGTTTGACTGTCGAGCGGTCGGATCGTGCGCAGATCGATGACCTCGGCCTCAATCCCGTCGGCTGCCAGCATCTCTGCCGCCTCCAGCGCCTTGCCGACCATTAGCGAAAACGCCGTGATGGTGACGTCATCTCCTTCACGCAGAACTTTCGCGCGACCAATCGGAATAGTGAAGTCAGGATTCGTGGGAACATCGAAGCTCTGACCGTAGAGCAACTCGTTCTCCAGGAAGATAATCGGGTTCAGATCCCGGATCGCCGATTTCAGCAATCCCTTGGCATCCGCTCCGGAATACGGCGAGACAACTTTCAGGCCCGGACAATGTCCGTACCAGCTGGCGTAACACTGAGAATGCTGCGCGCCCACCCGGGACGCCGCGCCGTTGGGCCCCCGAAAGACAATCGGCACCCGCATTTGGCCACCCGACATGTAATGGGTCTTCGCGGCCGAGTTGATGATCTGGTCGATCGCCTGCATAGCAAAGTTGAAGGTCATGAACTCGACGACCGGCCGCAGGCCGTTGAACGCCGCCCCTACGCCGAGCCCGGCAAAACCCTGCTCGGTGATCGGCGTATCTATGACGCGCTTTTCACCAAATTCTTCGAGTAGACCCTGGCTGACCTTGTAGGCGCCCTGATACTGCGCGACTTCCTCGCCCATCAAGAACACGTCACCATCGATGCGCATCTCTTCAGCCATGGCATCGCGCAACGCCTCACGGACCGTGATCTCGGTGGTTTCACCGTCATAGTCGGACTCTGGTGGCGGGGCCTTCGCCGGACTGGCCGGAACGGCTGCCGGTGCTGCTGCGAAGACATCCGGGGCTGCAACGGCTGCAGGCGCTGACGGGGCCGAAATATCGTCGGCACTCTCGCCATCCTGGACAATCACTGCAATCGGCGTGTTGACGGCAACATCTTCGGCGCCTTCGGCAACCAGGATTTTTCCGAGCACGCCTTCATCGACCGCTTCGACCTCCATGGTTGCCTTGTCGGTCTCGATTTCGGCAATCACATCGCCGGGCGCAATGCTGTCGCCTTCGGATTTAAGCCAACGCGCAAGATTACCTTCGGTCATGGTCGGCGACAGAGACGGCATAAGTACTTCAATTGGCATAACTTCGTTCCTCTCTGCCCGCTCGGGTCAGGCTTCAATCAGGATATCGGTGTAAAGCTCCGCAGGATCGGGCTCTGCACTTTCCTGGGCGAAATCTGCCGCCTTGTTGATCCGCTCGCGCACCTGTTTGTCCATGGCCTTGAGGGCGTCTTCTTCGATGTGCCCCAGGCTGACCAGGGTCTCCTTGAGGGATTCGATTGGATCATTTTCGGTCCGCATCTTCTGGACTTCTTCCTTGGTCCGGTACTTCGCCGGATCGGACATCGAATGCCCGCGATACCGATAGGTCTGCATTTCCAGCAGATAAGGTCCCTTCCCGGCCCGCACATAAGCAAGCGCCTCCTGGGCGGCCTCATGAACCTTAACCACGTCCATCCCATCGACCTGGCGCCCGGCAATCCCGTAGGCATCACCGCGACTGACAAAATCAACCGAGGCCGAGGCGCGCTCGATTGAGGTTCCCATGCCGTAGCGGTTATTCTCGATGATGTAGATCACTGGCAGCTTCCAGAGCGAGGCCATGTTGAAAGATTCGTAGACCTGGCCCTGGTTAGCCGCACCATCACCGAAATAAGTCAGGCAAACGCCGCCGTCATCCTTGTACTGATGAGCAAACGCGATCCCGGTTCCCAAGGGCAGGTTTGCACCGACGATCCCGTGGCCGCCGAAAAAGTGTTTCTCCTGTGAGAACATGTGCATCGAGCCGCCTTTGCCCCGGGAATAACCGCCTTCGCGCCCGGTCAATTCGGCCATGACACCGTTGGGGTCCATGCCACAGGCCAGCATATGGCCGTGGTCACGATAGGTGGTGATTACCGAATCCTGCTCGTTAAGCGCGGCCTGCATGCCGACAACGACAGCTTCCTGTCCAATATAAAGGTGACAGAACCCACCGATCAGACCCATGCCATACATCTGGCCGGCCTTTTCTTCGAACCGCCGGATCAGCAGCATCTCGTGATAAAACTCACGGAGCTGATCGGCGTCATAATTGCTGTAGTCGGGCTTGCCGTCGGACGGTGCTTTGCGTCGACTGGAGGTGCTTTTAGCACCAGTGCGAGACGATTTGGTGGCAGGCTTTCGCGCCATTTTGATCCCCCTTCAACCTTAACCTAGGTGAACTGCGACAACGACAACTAGGTTAAATCGGGAATCTGAACAAGTCTTGAACAGCCCGGAAGGATCAGTAAACCGGGAAAAACGGACTATTTACCGATATTCAGTTAATTATAGAATATGGGCGCGAAACAATCAAACAATCAACTGTAAAGTTTGTCGCGTATGTTGCGCGGCTAGTTGCCCTGCAGAATCACAATTTCATTGGGATGGGCAAAATTAAGCATCACCTTCGCGCGTTCCTCAATCATATCCGGATCCAGATTATCAGGTCGCAGCAATGCCACCCGGCCTTCGATCTCTTCGCGCTCGCCGCGAACCGAGGTATGGATAGATTCGGCCAGTTCGACCTTGGACTGCATCTGCAATAGCGACAGCACACCCTGCTGCCCCTGCACCATATGATAGGAGAAATAAGCCAACAACAACGCTCCTATGATCGGCCACAGGGCGGATCGTGCGCGAAACCGAATTTCGTCTATAACTGCCATAGACACAGCCGATCACAGGCTCAGAGGCCGCGTCAACTTCGACTTATTCAAAGATATCAGTTCTTTGGCAACAATGACGAAACTGTTGCAAAAGTAACTCAGAGTTCTCGTTTTGGACTCACTTTATGACTTTAGAACCGAACGGCCCGCATATCGTGCGGCCGTCCCAAGCGCCTCTTCGATCCGGATCAGCTGATTGTATTTCGCCAATCGGTCAGACCGGCTCAACGATCCGGTTTTGATTTGCCCGCAATTGGTGGCCACCGCCAGATCGGCAATTGTGGAATCCTCGGTCTCCCCCGAACGATGAGACATCACCGAGGTGTAGGAAGCCTTATGGGCTGTCTCCACCGCGTCCAGGGTCTCCGACAAAGTGCCGATCTGATTGACCTTGATCAGGATCGAATTTGCCGCCCCCCTGGCGATACCGTCGCGCAGCCGTTCGGGATTGGTCACGAACAGATCGTCACCGACGAGCTGCACCCGATCACCAACAGCCTCCGTAAGTGCAACCCAGCCGTCCCAGTCATCTTCATCCATGCCGTCTTCGATCGAGACGATCGGGTAGCGGTCACACAAATCGACTAAGTACTTCACCATCTCATCCGAACCCAGACTGCGGCCTTCACCGGCCAGGTTGTACTTCCCGTCAGCATAGAATTCTGACGACGCTGCATCCAGCGCAAGCATGACGTCATCACCCGGTTTATAACCGGCTGTTTCGATCGATTTCATAATGTAACCAATAGCTTCGTCCGAACTCTTCAGGCCCGGCGCGAATCCACCCTCATCTCCCACATTCGTGCCATGCCCGGCGTCTGAAAGCTGGCCTTTAAGTGTTTGAAATATCTCTGAACCGATCCTGACGGCATCGGCGATTCCGTCGGCCCCGACGGGCATAATCATAAATTCCTGAATATCGATCGGATTGTCGGCATGGGCACCACCATTGACGATGTTCATCATCGGTACCGGCAGGACCCGCGCGTGGCTGCCGCCAACATACCGATACAGTGGCAATGCCGCGTCATCGGCCGCTGCTTTGGCCACCGCAAGCGACGCGCCGAGGATCGCGTTTGCCCCGAGCCGGCTCTTGTTTTCGGTGCCGTCGAGATTGCGCATCACCTGATCGAGATATTCCTGCTCATCGGCATCCATGCCGGCCAGGGCTTCAAACAGTTCTGTATTGACCGCCTCAACAGCGCCCAGAACGCCTTTGCCGCCATACCGGCCCTTGTCACCGTCGCGGCGTTCCACGGCTTCATGGGCCCCCGTTGAGGCGCCTGAAGGCACGGCGGCGCGCCCGAAGGCACCACTTTCCAAAACCACATCGACTTCAACGGTCGGATTTCCGCGGCTATCGAGTATTTCCCGGCCGACAATATCTACGATGGCGCTCATCGAACGTTCCGTTTCTGATGTGGTGACTGATTATTGGATCGAGACCGGATTGGCTTTCGCGATCCGGTCAATTTCGAGCAAGGTTTCGAGAATACCTGACAAATCCTTGAGGTGAATCATATTCGGACCGTCGCTCGGCGCGTTGTCCGGATCTTCATGGGTTTCAATGAAAACCCCTGCGACACCAACCGCGACGGCAGCCCGGGCCAGAACCGGCGCAAATTCACGCTGGCCGCCGCTCGTGGCGCCCTGTCCGCCGGGTTGCTGGACGGAATGGGTCGCGTCAAAGATCACCGGGCACCCGGTTTGGGCTGCCATGATAGGCAGCGAACGCATATCCGACACAAGCGTGTTGTAGCCGAAACTCGCGCCGCGTTCGCAAACCAGCACGTTCTCATTGCCTGCTTCAAAAGCCTTGCTGACAACATTCTTCATGTCCCAGGGCGCCAGAAACTGGCCTTTTTTGATGTGCAGGGCGAGACCGGTTTTCGCGGCGGCAACCACCAGATCGGTCTGGCGACACAGGAAGGCAGGAATCTGCAAGACGTCCGCGGCCCCCAACAACAGCGGCACAATGTTCGGCCATATGTACGTCCGTAATCACCGGCAGTCCCATAGTTTCGCGAATTTCAGCGAAAATCGGCAAACTTTCAGCAAGCCCCAGGCCCCGCGCGGTCGTGATCGACGTCCGGTTCGCCTTGTCAAAACTGGTTTTATAAATCAGGCCGATCCCGAGTTTCTCGGTGATTTCCTTGAGGCGCCGCGCTCATTTCCAGCCCATGGGCCCGGGATTCAAGCTGACAGGGGCCCGCGATCAGGGTCAGGGGCAAATCACCGCCAACTTCGAGATTTCCAATTTTTACGTGGCGGTATTCGCTCATGGCTCAGACCAGTCTTGACTGGTCGAGTGCCGCGGCAACAAACGATTGGAACAGCGGATGCGGATCAAACGGCTTGGATTTGAGTTCCGGGTGATACTGCACCCCGATAAACCACGGGTGATCCAGAAGCTCCACGGTTTCGGGCAGGATACCATCCGGTGATGTACCGGAGAATTTCAGACCTACTTTTTCGAGCTGCTCGCGGTAGTTGATGTTGACCTCGTAGCGATGCCGGTGACGCTCTGCGATCTCGTTCATTCCGTAGATTTCAGCGATATGCGTGCGCGCTTCGAGGAGCGCTGGATACGCCCCCAGGCGCATGGTTCCGCCCATATTGTCGCCCGCGTCACGAACTTCTGTGTCTTCGCCGCGCTGCCACTCGGTCATCAATCCCACCACCGGGTGCTCACAGGCACCAAACTCGGTCGACCCGGCGTTGTTCAGTCCGGCCAAATTGCGCGCGGCCTCGATTACCGCCATTTGCATGCCGAAGCAGATACCGAAATACGGGATTTTATGTTCACGGGCAAAGCGCACTGCCTGAATTTTACCTTCCGCACCACGCTCACCAAAACCACCGGGGACCAGAATCCCGTGCACATCATTGAGATGCTCGACCGCGTCCTCTTTCTCGAATATCTCGGAAGATATCCAGTCGAGATTGACCCGGGCATTGTTGGCAATCCCGCCGTGGATCAGCGCTTCTGACAGGGATTTATAGGCATCAGGCAAATCTGTGTATTTGCCGACAACAGCAATACTCACTTCGCCGTCAGGGGCTCGGATTCGCTGGACGATGTTGGTCCAGATCGTGAGATCCGGTGTCTTCTCCGCGTCCAGCTTAAAATGCTCGAGCACCTGGGTGTCGAACCCTTCGCCATGATATTCGATCGGCACCTGATAGATGGTGTCGATGTCGAGTGCCGGCACAACGGATTCAGGTCGAATGTTGCAGAACAGCGCAATCTTGTTCCGCTCACCGTCAGGAATCGGTCGGTCACAGCGGCACAGCAGAACGTGCGGGCGAATCCCGACGCGCTGCAATTCCATCACCGAATGCTGGGTTGGCTTGGTCTTGAGCTCCTTCGAGGAAGCCAGATAGGGCACCAGCGTAAGATGCACGAACATCGCCCGCTCCGTGCCCAGCTCATTACCCAGTTGGCGGATGGCTTCAAGAAACGGCAGGCTTTCGATGTCGCCGACGGTGCCGCCGATCTCACAAATGACGAAATCTTCGCCGTGCAAATCCGCTGTCACGAATTTCTTGATGGCGTCTGTCACATGGGGAATAACCTGAACGGTGCCGCCGAGATAATCGCCCCGCCGTTCACGGCCAAGTACATCGGAATAGATGCGCCCGGTCGTGACGTTGTCCGACTGGGTCGCCGCCACGCCCGTAAAGCGCTCGTAATGGCCCAGATCGAGGTCCGTTTCGGCACCGTCATCGGTGACGAAAACCTCGCCGTGCTCAAATGGACTCATCGTTCCCGGATCTACATTGAGATAGGGATCAAGCTTGCGGACGCGAACGCTGTATCCGCGAGCCTGAAGCAGTGCGCCCAAAGCGGCAGACGCGAGCCCCTTACCCAGAGAGGAAACGACACCGCCAGTGATGAAAATAAACCGTGTCGCCATGTGCACTTTTACTCAATTTGCGTGGCATCCGCCAAAGGGGAAGTGTCCACAGGCTAAAAGTCTTTAAGATACCAGTATTTGGTCGTGAAAAAGGCGGCCCTAAAGGCCGCCTTTGGGGTCCGACTCGGGCCGCATCATCAGCTATTCCGTGGTGGGAACGGTCGGGGTTACTGGCAAGGTCGGCACCGGGGTCATCCGATCACCGCTGTGCGGTGCTCCAGGACCCTCTTCAACGATGGATACGCCGCCACTGGTGCCCCCGGCCAGGATCGCCAGCGTAATGCTCGTCACCATAAATGCGGTCGCCAAACCGGCCGTCGCGCGGGTCAACAGATTGGCCGTCGTGCGGTTGCCGAGCAATCCGCCCATGCCACCGCCGCCACCGCCGCCGCCGCCACCGCCGCCCCCAAGACCGCCGAGACCGCCTTCGGAACGCTGCAGCAACACCACACCAACGAGGGACACCCCAATGAGCAGGTGAATGACCAGAATTATGGTTTCCATGATTTCGACCGTCTTTCGGAAGTGGAGCGGAACACGATCGTCAGTGCACGCCCGATCAGCGGGTATTTAGTCCGTTGTGCGTCGCAATTCCAGCCCAAATCAAGAGATTGCGATCTCGGGACCAAAATTAAACGTTGGCAGCGGCCGCAATTGCCAGGAAATTCTCGGCCGAAAGACTGGCGCCACCGATGAGTCCGCCATCGACATTTTCGATCGCGAGCAGCTCTTCGGCGTTCTCCGGCTTCATCGAGCCACCATAAAGAATTCGCACCTGAAGCGCCTCCTCTCCGGGGCTGGCTTCCAAATGAGCCCGGATATGAGCGTGCGCGGCACGCACTTCATCCAGGGTCGGTGTGCGTCCTGTTCCTATCGCCCAAACAGGCTCATAAGCGATCACCGTGTTCGCCCCGGTGATAGTCCCGCTGGTCGGCAATGAGCCATCAAGCTGTGTGGAAAGAACTTCCAGCGTCTGGCCGGCGTCGCGCTCTGCTTCGGTTTCCCCGATGCACACGATGGCCACCAGATTATCACCATGAGCCGCCTCCACTTTGGCCTGAACCCGAGAATCGGTTTCCCCGAGACCGTGTCGGCGCTCCGAATGACCCAGAATGACATGGCTGGCACCGGTGTCACGCACCATCGCGGCTGAAATGTCTCCGGTAAACGCGCCGCTCTGCGCCTCGTGACAATCCTGAGCGCCAACACGCACCGTGCTGCCGTGAACGGTTTCGGCGATCCAGGAAAGTAGGGTCGAAGGCGGGCACAACAATAGCTCGCAGGACGCGTTTTCGGCCCCGGCAACCACACCCCGCGCGAGTGCGGCACCATCGGTGTGCAGCATGTTCATTTTCCAGTTTCCGGCGATTAACTTTTTTCGGACGGCCATATCTTCACCAAATTGTTGCTTTTTACTGGAATTGCATGTCGTTACATCGCATTGAACGTGCTCTAACACACGCGTTGCTCCTCTGCCAATTTGGGAGAAGTAACACGTTTTTTTGGGGTGCTTGAGGCACCTCGGTACGATCACTATCATGCGCCGCCCACGGCGAACTATGCCACCCGAACGACAATGGTGAATTTGAAATGTTGGAAGCGCTGAGGCGAGGTACCAAAAGTTGGGTCATGAGAGGCTTCCTGCTGGCTCTAGCAGGTACTTTTGTGGTGTTCTTCGGGTCTGATATCGGCGGCGGTAGCGGCCAGGGCGGCGGCTCGGGTTCGGTCGTCGAGGTCGGCGATCAGAACTTCACGACCCATCAGATCGGCCGTGAATTCAACGAACAGGTCCAGCAATTCAGCGCCCGTACCGGACAGCAGCTCGATACCCAGACCGCGATCCGCATTGGCCTGCTCGACCAAACCCTGGCCCGCCTGGTGTCACAATCCCTGTTTGACCAGGCAGCTCAGAAACTCGGTCTCGCGGCCTCGGTCGATGCCGCGTCCGAAGCAATCCGAAACCTGCCGCAGTTTCAGGACCAGTCGGGTCGGTTCAGTCGTCAGCTGTTTGAGAGATTTCTGTCCAATCAGGGCCAGGACGAAGGAGCTTTCGTCAATCAGGTTCGTCTGGACCTGCTCCGCAGCCAATATGTCGGCACTCTCCAGAATGCCATCGCAACACCCACGGCACTGCGCGACAATCTGTTCGCGCGCCGCAACGAACGTCGCGTTGCCGACATCGTGACCCTTCCCCTGGGCGCAGCTTCCGCGGTTGGTAATCCCGACGCAGCTCAGCTCGCGCAGTATTATCAGGAGAACCGCGACAGCTTTGAAACTCCCGAATTACGCAACGCCACCATCGCCCGCCTCGATACCGAGCAGCTCGCCAAGACGGTGGTCGTCCCCGAAGAGGACATCCGTGAGGAATATGAGGCGCGCAGCAACGATTTTCAGGTCTCCGAGACCCGTAATATCGTGCAATCGAGCTTTGCCACCCGTGACGAAGCCGATCAGGCCACCGCACAGATGCGTGACGGCAAGACACTTACTGAAGCTTCCGAAGAAGTCGGCGGGATCATTCCGGTTGAACTCACCGCAGTGACCCGTGGCGATATCGCCCTGCCCGCGCTCGCTGAGGCTGCCTTTGCGCTTCAGACCGGCACAACAAGCGCCCCCGTCGAGAGTTCACTTGGGTGGCACCTTGTCCAGGTATCCAACGTAACACCGGGACGCACGATCCCCTTCTCTGAAGCGCGAACCGCCATCCGTGACGAACTCGCCCGCGAAGAATCCATTGATCTGATTTTTGATGTCCTCAACGACGTCGAGGACGGTTTGGCCGGCGGTGCCTCATTCAATGAGGTGGCACGTGACAGCAATTTAGCGGTCTCCACGATCGCGCCCATCGCCCGGGACGGTCGCACGAAATCCGGCGCGGTTGACGACAATCCAGCTATCACAGCCGAGTTGGTCGGACGCCTGTTCGGCTTGAATGCGCCCGGTGCATCTGAGGTCATCGAAAGTCGCAGCGGCGGGTTTGTTGTCGTCCGTCTCGACAATATCGCCAGCCCGGCTATCCCCGATTTGAGTGAAATCCGCGACCTGGCGACCCAATCCTGGCGCGCCGACAGGGTCCGGGATCGCGTCGAGGAAATCGCCGCGAAAATCACCAACCGTGCGAAGCGTGGGGATCAGCTCGAAGCACTGGCGCGCGAATTCGGCGGACGTTTCGAGCGAACACCCGCGTTCGATCGTACCGGTGATGGGGCCACCGTCCCGCTTCCCCTCATCGCCCCTCTGTTCGAGGCAAAACCCGGCGACATCGTCGAACAGCCTGTCGCGGCCGGGGTCGCCGTTGCCAAACTCGTGCAAATCGAAACAGCCGATCTGAATAACCCGGCACGTGACGAGCTGACGGCGACAATCCGGGGACAACTCGCCAATGATCTGGTGGCCCAGCTCGCCAATGCGTTGCGCGAGGAAATCGAGGTCAATATTGACCAGGACGCGCTTGAAGCGACGTTCCTGCTAAAATGAGCGCACAGACCGAGACCGATCTGTATACATTTGCTGCCCGCTACGCGAACGGTGAGCCACAGCTTGTCTGGACCGAGCTTGTTGCGGATCTGGAAACCCCGGTCTCGGCCCTCCTGAAGCTCGCCAGCGACGAGAAGCACAGCATCCTTCTGGAATCCGTTGAAGGTGGTGCGGTGCGCGGTCGGTATTCAATTCTGGCCTATGCCCCGGATCTGATCTGGCGTTCCAACGGAGCGAAATCGGAAATAAACCGCAACGCCGCCACGGATCTTGAAGCTTTTGAGCCGCTGCAAGGCGCCAGCCTCGAGACTCTCGCAGCACTCCTCGAAGAATCCCGCATCGACATCCCGCCGGAACTGCCCCCGATGTCCGCGGGCCTTTTCGGCTATTTCGGCTACGACATCGTCCGTCAGATCGAGTGCCTGCCCGACGACAATCCGGACGCGATCGGCATTCCCGATGCGGTTTTCTTCCGACCGACAATTATCGCAGTCTTTGACAATGTCGCCGACAAGGTGACCCTCATCACCCCGGTCTGGCCCGCTCCAACACTTGATGCCGCCGCCGCCCTTGACGCGGCCAGTGCGCGTCTTGATGACTCGGTGTCCCGCTTTGATCACGGTGTGCCACGCACGGCCAGCGTACCCGCCGGTTCGGAAGCCACACTGAATTTCACGTCCAACCGTACTCAAGGCGAGTATCACGCCATGGTTGAGGAGGCGAAGGAGTACATTCACGCCGGTGAGGTCTTTCAGGTTGTCCCCTCACAACGGTTTACCGTGCCCTTCGACCTGCCTCCAACCGCGCTCTATCGCTCCTTGCGTCGGCTCAACCCGTCACCGTTTCTGTTTGTGCTCAATATCGGAGATTTCGCCCTCGTCGGATCGAGCCCGGAAATTCTCGTCCGGCTACGCGACGACACCGTCACCATTCGTCCCATCGCCGGCACCCGACCACGCGGCAAAACCCCTGAGGAAGATGAAGCGCTGGCCGATGAGCTGCTCGCCGACCCCAAGGAGCTCGCCGAACATCTGATGCTCCTTGATCTTGGTCGCAACGATGTCGGCCGTGTTTCCGAAATTGGCTCGGTTGAAGTCACCGAAGATTTCAAAATCGAGCGCTACAGCCACGTGATGCACATCGTCTCCAATGTTGAGGGCAAGGCCAAGCCCGGTGTCGATGCCATCGAGGCCCTGTCCGCAGGATTCCCGGCCGGTACCGTATCGGGCGCGCCGAAAATTCGGGCGATGGAGATCATCGACGAACTCGAATCCGAACGCCGAAGCTTTTACGCAGGGGCGATCGGCTATTTCGCTGCCGATGGCAGCATGGACACATGCATCACATTGCGAACCGCCCTGATCAAGGACGGCAAAATGTACGTCCAGGCTGGCGGTGGTGTGGTCGCGGATTCAGATCCGGAAGCCGAATACCAGGAAAGCCAAAACAAGGCCCGCGCCCTCATCCGCGCCGCCGAACAGGCTCATCGCTTCGTCAACTAGCACCAACACTAGATCGCCAGGCCTTTCGGGCTCGCGATGACGGCGTGACTTATCCGCCATTGCGAGGCGGCCGTCAGGCTGGTGTGGCAATCCAGACTGTCGTAAACGTCGATCCCGATTGAGGCGTCATAGGCCTCAAACGCGTTTTCCATGCCCAAAAGCACCCGCGTGATGTGGAAATACGGCGTGGTGAACAGTTCGCTGTCTTTCAGCTCTTCCCACATGCAGTGATACACAAACATCGAGTTGAACCGGCAGATCACAAAGTCTGAGCACTCCCCGCTGAACGCATCTGCATCGTTCCAGGTCATGCTGACACCAGGATGGGCGCGGATGATGCCTTGCTTCATCTACCATTTCTCAAGCCGGGTTTCCCGGGAGAGTTGCAGATAGGACGACTCGACCTTCAATTCGACGATCGCCACGGAGGTGGCGGTTTGGATATCGCTCATGCTGGGTCCTATAGTCTGTCGCGGCGTTATTACGGTGCCAGCTTAACAGCGATGGCGCTCACCGGAACAACGGCAAAACCCCGGGCAAGAACATCAGGCAGCCATTCCGCCAACGCCGCGATGGTCGCATCCCTCGGGTGCCCGATGGCGATCGCATGGCCTTGCCGGCGCGCCACCTGTTCGACCTGAAGCAAGGCTGCCCGTACCGCAATCGGAGACGGATCATGGTCGATGAAAACATCGCGCATAAGAGCGGGAATGCCGGCTTCCTGGGCCACATCATGGGCAACGGTCTCCCCCGAGGTTCGGCTGTCGAGAAACAACAATTCGCGCCGGGACAACGCGGCCATCACCGCGGTCATGGCCCCGCGATCGCTGGTCGCCTTGCTGCCCATATGATTGTTGATGCCGACAAATCCGGAGAACTGAGACAGGTTCCATTCGATGCGGCGGGCCAGCTCTTCGGCTGAAAGCGTCGTGAGAAGCGCGTTAGGTCCGGGATCGGTGGTCGCACTACCCGGCTCCATGGGCACATGGACCAGCAGTTCATGTCCGGCCTTGCGGGCAGATTTTGTCTGTCTGGCCAGATCATTGGCATACGCGAGATAAGCCAGAGTTAGCGGCCCGGGCAGTGCCACTGTTTTTGCAGCCCGCCCTCGGTCCAGCCCCATATCGTCGATTACCACAGCAATCATCGGCTGACCTGGCGCCACCTTCCCCGCAACGGCGTTGTTCAGCCAGGCGGGTGGTCGCGGCGGAACGGCAGCCACTTCGGGCGCTGCTGGAGTTGGTGTTGCGGTTGGAGGCGCCTGTGGTGCGCGGGCTTTCGGGATTACCGGTGCCATCACCTCCGGCACTGATGGCGGGAGGGCTGCCGTCGCGGCCTGTTGCCAAGGGCGCTCAGCTTCGGGTGCGAAGACCACCAGGGCGCCGACCGACAGCAAGGCGACTGACAACGCGATCAGTGCAACCCCAGCAAGTCGGCTTTGGCCAGACGCCTTCGCGGGCGTCCCGCGCTTGGATGTTTTTGAGCGCTTCGTCGGTTTGCACGTCGTGCGGCGCGGCTTCTTTTTGGGCTTGCTGGCCATCCGGGCGAGACTTCCTTTCCGACCAGGACAGATGGCCGGACGATTGGGGCAGGGTTATGACAGAATCGACCATCACCCGGCGTCGGACCAAGCGGAATGACGCGCCTTTGCCGCCCAAGCCAACGCTGTTATAAGTCACTTCTTCTGCCACGCGGGTTTGCGCGGTCGGAAACCCACCTCAGGAAAGCCAGGTAACCCGTTGGGATGTTTCTGTTAATCGACAACTATGACAGCTTTACCTACAACCTCGTCCACTATCTGGGCGAGTTGGGGGTGACCTGTGAGGTGCGCCGGAACGATGCACTTACGGTCGACGCGGCACTCGCGCTCGAACCTGAAGCGATCGTGATCTCTCCCGGCCCGTCCGATCCCGACCATGCGGGGATCTGCCTCGACCTGGTGGCAAAAGCCGCCGAAGTTCGGATGCCCCTGTTCGGCGTGTGCCTGGGACACCAAACCATCGCCCAGGCCTTTGGCGCCAAGATCATCCGCGCCCCTGAGCCGATGCACGGCAAGGTCGACCGCATTCGGCACACCAGCGGCGGGCCGTTTCGCTGCCTGACCAACCCGCTCGAGGCGACCCGCTATCACTCGCTTGTGGTGGATCGTGACAGCCTGCCCGATTGCTTCGAGGTCACCGCCCAAACCTCCGATGACGTCATCATGGGGATCAGCCACACCGAATTGCCGATCCACGCAGTGCAGTTCCACCCGGAGAGCATCGCAACCGAGGCCGGCCACGATTTGCTGGCAAATTTCATTGAACTCGCGACCGGTCAGGCCGCGGGCAGTTACGGCGACGAAACCCGCGCCGGAGAAATGGTGGGGCTATGAGCGCAGATATGAACGATCTTAAACCTTTACTCGCCCAGGTCGCCGATGGCGAAACCCTGAACGAGGCCGACGCGGAAACCGCCTTCGACATCATTATGTCGGGCAACGCGACCCCGGCCCAGATCGGGGCCTTCTTGATGGTCCTGCGCCTGCGCGGGGAGACCGTGGCGGAAATCACCGGCGCGGCCCGCACCATGCGCGCCAAGGTCAACGGCATCGACGCTCCCGAGGGTGCCATCGACATTGTTGGCACCGGGGGTGACGGCAAGGGCACTTTAAATATCTCCACCGGCTCGGCGATCGTGGTGGCGGGCTGCGGCGTCCCTGTCGCGAAGCATGGCAACCGCGCGTTGAGTTCAAAAACCGGCGCGGCCGATGTGTTAACCGCACTCGGCATCAATCTGGACGCGGACTTCGCCCTGATCCGGGAATCGATCTGGGAGAACAATATCGGCTTCCTGATGGCCCCGCGCCATCACAGCGCCATGGCCAATGTGGCCGGACCCCGGGTCGAGCTCGCCATACGCACAATTTTTAATATTCTCGGACCGCTTTCGAACCCGTCTCTGGTCAAACGCCAGATGACCGGGGTCTTTGCCGCCCAATGGACCGAACCCATGGCCGAAGTGCTCGGCAATCTGGGTCTCGAACGAGCCTGGGTCGTGCACGCCCATGACGGCTCCGACGAGCTGACCACCACCGGCCCGGCCAGGGTTTCCGAACTCAAGGACGGCAAGGTCTCGACCTATGACGTGGCCCCCGAAGATGCCGGCCTTGGGCGGTGCACCCTGGAAGACATCAAGGGTGGGGATTCCGAATATAACGCAGCCGCCATGCGCGACATGCTCGACGGCACGCCCAGCGCGTTCCGCGAATGCATCTGCCTGACCGCTGCGGGCTCCCTGATGATCGCGGGCAAGGCCGACGATCTGACAAGCGGCGTCGCGATGGCTCAGGCCGCGATTGATACCGGGGCCGCAAAAGTCACCCTCGACCGGCTGGTCGAAATCACCAATCGGGGGGCCGGATCATGAGTAACGTTCTCGACAAGGTTTGCTCGGACAAGCGCGACCACATTGCGGCCTGCAAGACTGCGACCTCCCTCGCCGAACTGGACGCGCGGGCGAAAGCGGCTGGCGTCACCCGAGGTTTTGCCCGGGCACTTGCCGCACGCGCGGCGGCCGGACGTTTCGGCCTGATCGCTGAAGTTAAAAAGGCCAGCCCCAGCAAGGGTCTGATCCGCGAAGATTTTGACCCGCCGATGATCGCACGGGCCTATGAAGCTGGCGGGGCCACCTGCATGTCCGTGCTGACCGACACGCCTTATTTTCAGGGTAAGGATGATGATCTCGTCGCAGCCCGCGCGGCGATCTCCCTCCCCGCCATCCGCAAGGATTTCATACTTGATACTTATCAGGTGACCGAAGCCCGGGCGCTGGGTGCAGATTGTATCCTGCTGATCATGGCTGCGCTGGAAGACAGCCAGGCTGCCGAGCTGGCCGCTGCCGCCCATGACTGGGGCATGGACGTGTTGGTCGAGGTGCATAACGGCGAAGAGCTCGACCGGGGCTTGGATGTAGATTCTGATCTGGTCGGCATCAACAACCGCAACCTCAAGACCCTTGAGGTTGATCTGGCGACCACCGAAGAACTCACCCCGCGCGTCCCCAAGGACCGCCTCGTGGTTTGCGAGAGCGGATTGTCTGGCCCGGAAGATCTGGTCCGCATGTCCGAAGTCGGCGCGCGTTGTTTCCTGATCGGGGAATCCCTGATGCGTCAGGACGACATCGCCGGGGCCGTCCGTGACCTGCTGGCACCCGGCGAAACCGACCAGCGAGCGAGCGCGTAGCATGAGGTTAAATCGTCATTGCGAGCAAAGCGAAGCAATCCAGAGCAGACCCGAGGGATTGGATTGCTTCGGCGCGTCGCGCCTCGCAATGACGCAAGGAGCGGAGGTCCGGCGCTTCGCGTTCGACAACATGACAAATGGGTTGATCCTGACATGAGCACCACGCAATCAGACAAATCCGACAAACTCACCCATATCGATGCGGACGGAAACGCCCGCATGGTCGACGTCTCCGATAAGGACGTAACCCGACGCACCGCCACGGCGGGCTGCACGGTTCTCATGCAGACCGAAACGGTCAAGCTGATCCGCGACGGCGCCGTCAAGAAAGGCGACGTGCTCTCGATCGCCCGCATCGCCGGGATCATGGGAGCCAAGAAAACCTCCGAGCTGATCCCGTTGTGCCACCCGCTGCTGATCAACAAGGCCGATGTGGAGCTTTCCATCGATGACGCCGCCAACGCGGTGAACATCGAAGCCACCGTCCGCGTCGACGGCAAGACCGGTGTGGAGATGGAAGCGCTCACGGCCGCCACCATTGCCGCCCTGACTGTCTACGACATGGTGAAAGCCGTTGATCGCGGCACCCGCATCACCGACGTCCGCCTGCTTCACAAGGCGGGCGGCAAGTCGGGGACGTACGAGGGTTCCTGATGGCTCAAGAACTCATGCCCGTCAGTGAGGCGCGCCAGCGTATCCTCGCCAATCTTCCAACCATGCCGGGTGAACAAGCCGCCCTGACCGAGGCTCATGGTCGGGTGCTCTCTGAGGACGTGGCCGCGCGGGTCACGCAACCGCCTTTGGCGGTTTCCGCCATGGATGGCTATGCGGTGCGCGCTGCCGATGTTGTGAATGTCCCTGTCGACCTGACAATCATCGGGGAAGTGCCTGCTGGCAGTTTTTATGACGGCACGCTTTCGGCCGGTGATGCCGTGCGAATATTTACCGGGGCCGCCCTCCCCGCATGCGCCGATGCCATCGTCATTCAGGAAGACACCGCGCGCAACGGCGACACGGTCACCGTGAAGGAATCCTCCGCAGAGGGGCGTTATGTGCGCAAGGCCGGGCTCGACTTTGCTGAAGGCGACGTGTTGCTGAAGGCTGGCACGGTCCTCAGCGCCCGGGATATCGGTCTGGCCGCTGCCATGAACCACCCCTGGCTGAAAGTCCGCCGCAAGCCCCGCATTGCGCTACTGGCTACCGGCGACGAGATCAAGCTTCCCGGCGAAGAACTCGCTCCGACGAGCATCGTCAGCTCCAACACGTTTGCCCTCGAAGGCCTGATCCGGGCTGCGGGTGGCGAGCCGGTCACCCTGGGCATCGCCGTGGATGACCGCGCGGCGATCCGCGCGTTGGCCGAACAGGCACGCGGGGCTGACATGCTCGTGACCACCGGAGGTGCCTCCGTCGGCGAACATGATCTGGTGCAGGACGCCCTGACCGATATGGGCCTCAAACTCGATTTTTGGCAGATCGCCATGCGCCCGGGAAAACCCCTGATGTTCGGCACATTGGGCGACGTCGCCATGCTTGGGTTTCCGGGCAACCCAGTTTCCTCCATGGTCTGCGGGGTGCTGTTCCTGCAACCAGCGTTAGCCGCCATGCTCGGCACCGGTGAAACCGAACCGGTTCGCGAGACCGCGACGTTGGGCGCAGACCTCGACGAAAACGACCGCCGCGAGGATTATCTCCGCGCCACGCTATCCCACGAAGACGGCAAACTCATCGCCATGCCATTCCCTAAACAGGACAGCTCTATGTTTTCGCGGCTTGCCGCCGCCGATTGCCTGATGATCCGCGAACCGCATGCACCTGCAGCCAACGCGGGAGATGTGGTGGAGGTTGTGCGGCTGGACGGAAGTCACATCCGAGTTTAGCGAATAGAACCGTCCTTGTTGACGATTCAAAAGAACATCACTAGAACACCCATGAATGTTTGTGGTTTGTTCTAAATCTTGCGGTAACTATGCAAGCGAAAACAGGCCCTGTTTTGAACGCACTAGGGGGATTTTCGTCGCATGTTGACGCGGAAACAGCACCAGTTACTCATATTCATCAATGAACGCCTCAACGCGACCGGGGTCGCGCCGTCTTTTGACGAGATGAAAGAGGCCCTCGGGCTCAAATCCAAGTCCGGTATCCACCGTCTGATCTCCGGGCTGGAAGAGCGTGGCTTTATTCGCCGCCTCGCCCACCGGGCGCGGGCGCTGGAAGTGCTGCGCCTGCCCGAAGATACCGGCGTTACAGCAAACTCCAGTGCAACGATTTCCGAACCTTTCGCGCCTCATGTGATCGAAGGCGGGCGAAAGCACCCGATCATCGAAGCTCCCTCAACCATGGAAATACCCACTGGGGGCAACGACGGGGTCGAAATTCCGTTCCTCGGCAAGATCGCGGCGGGTACGCCCATCGAGGCCCTGCGAGACCCGACCCGGCATATCAGCGTCCCCCCGAGCATGCTCGGCAAGGGCAATTTCTACTGCCTTGAGGTGGAAGGCGATTCGATGATCAATGCGGGCATCCTCGATGGGGACACTGTGGTCATCAAGCGCACGGACAACGCCGATAGCGGCTCGATCGTGGTGGCATTAGTCGAAGGTCAGGAAGTTACCCTGAAGCGGCTGCGCAAGCGGAATGACTCCGTGGCCCTGGAGCCCGAGAATCCGGCATACGAGACCCGCATCTTCGGACCGGACCAGGTCACGGTGCAGGGCGAACTCGTGGGGCTTCTGCGCCAGTACTAGATCCCGACCGTTCTAACGCGGGGAAGCCCGCATCCAGGGACACGCCAGGAATTCGGAACGCGCGTGCCAGATGCGTGCCCCTGCCCCGTTCTGATCCAGCCAAACTGCGTGGGCGCCATCGCGCCAGAAATCAGACCAGTCGATGACCAATCCCGGCTGCTTGCAGGCCCAGGGCGCGGGAATGCTCGACACCACCACATCTGCGGTGCGGAAATCCTCAGGAAACGCGTTCGCATGGGTCACGAAAGCCACGCGTTGCGTGCCGATTTGCGCGATACAGCTCTGTTGATCGCAACGTAAAGCGCCGCTCCCAAACCTCGCGAACGAATGTCTATCCCTAGGCCCGGGAGACGTGCAGCAAATCCGGTCCGTTACGAAACGCAATCAGGCGGGCATTATCCGCAATCAGAATATCCGGCGCGGGGGTTTGCCCCGAAGTCGCCAACCCGGCCAGCAAGACCGTGACACCGGCCCAGCGCCAACGTCCCTGCCAAAGGGTCAGCCACAGTCCCCTGGCGACAATGAGCAACAATCCCTCCTGCCCGGGTCCGGGCATGGTCACGGCCGCCAGCGGGAAGGAAGAAACCGTGGCTGCAACGCCGAGGATCACCTCCGACCCCAGCCGAGCAAGGGCAGCAAAAGGCTATCGAGGCCAAAGGGCATCAGCACCAGAGCGATCACCTTCAGAGGTATCACCCACATCGCAGCGACCGGAACAGCAACCATGTTGGCCACGGTCCCAAGCAGGGCGAGCCTGTTGAAGTGAAATATCGCGAACGGCCCTTTCGCCAGGCTTGCGATCACGGTGGTGAAGGCCACCGCCGCAAGATACATCAACACCCGGCGCGGAGAAATTCATTTCTCCCGCCGATATCCGGAACCGCCCGGAAAAGCCCTCATAGGCCGCCACCAAAGCGATAGACGCAGCAAAGAACATCTGGAATCTCACGCTCAACAGCGCTTCAGGACGCAACAGCATGACGACCGCGGCGGCAAGCGCAATCAGGCATAAAGATATCCCGGTGCGGTTCAGCAAGATCGCGAGCAGAACAATCGCGGTCATAACAAAAGTACGCTGGGTATGGATCGTTCCCCCGGCCAGGAACATATAGGCCGCCGCTGCTAGCAAGGCGGCCACCGCGGCGATCCTCTTGAGAGGCCAGCGCAGCGCCAGTCCCGGGACCAGCACGAGCCCGCCCCGGATCAGCCCGAAGACAAACCCCGCGACCAATCCCAGATGCAGGCCGGAAATAGCCAACAGATGCGCGAGCCCGGAATCCCGCATCTGCTGACGGCCATCCTCGGGAATATCCCCCCGCAACCCGGTTGCCAGCGCCGCCGCGACGCCGCCAGCCGGGCCTTCGATCCGCGAGGTGATGCGTCTGGATATCCGCGCACGCAAAGACGCAACATCTTGTCGGGCATCGGCAAGGAAACCGTTATCGCCGACCGAACCGAGCCGTTCCATAGGGCCGAACGCTAACCCGACGGCACCCAGCCGGGCAAACCATGCCTTCCTGGAGAAATCATAGCCCCCGGGATAGGAAGCAGATGGCGGCGGAGCCAGACGGCCGCGTACGCGGACCTGATCCCCAGGCTGGATGTCCATATCAGAGGGACGGAGGCGCAGGCGCACGCGAGCGGGTTTGTCTGCTTCTTGCAGGTTGTTAAGCGAGGCTACCGAAAGGATCACCCGGTGGCCTTTGGGACCGGGTTCGACGCTTTCGATTTCGCCCTCGACAATGGTAAAATCAAGCGCCCGGTCGAGAACCGGCGACGCCACGACCTAGGTTCGTGTTTGCGCGACGACAAATCCCAGGGCAAAGGCGACCAGTCCCAGCACAAGCAGCCGAGTGCAACAGAATTTCCGGATCAGCACCGCGAGCAGACAAGAGAACGCAAACCCTGCGACTCCAACAACTCGAGGCGGTTCCATCGGCAGGGCGAAATAGACCCCGATTCCAAGGCCGAGTGCGACCGGCAGCCAGAGGATCCAGCGCTCCCGTTCGGCAATATGCTGCCAGCCCAGCCATTCACATGCCGGTTTGAAAAGTCGAGATCCTGCGGTATCAATAACCATGGTCCCGCCCAAAGCGTCGATCAGCTTTGGTGTGCCGTCAAGGTGCCAGTGGATAGCTTTGCGGGTTCAATCGCTCTTGCAAGGCGCTTCGCCAACGTTCATAGCAACGTCCAACCCTGCTTTTCCGCCACAGAGCCACGCCCGATATGACTGTTGTTACCCGTTTCGCCCCTTCCCCAACCGGCTATCTGCATATCGGCGGCGCCCGTACTGCCCTGTTCAACTGGCTGTTTGCCCGCCATCACGGCGGAAAGTTCGTCTTGCGTATCGAAGACACGGATGTGAAGCGGTCCACCCAGGATGCCATCGACAAAATTTTCGAGGGGATGAGCTGGCTCGGCCTTGAGCATGATGGCGACGTGGTGTTCCAGTCCCAAAACGCCACGCATCATGCCGAAGTGGCCGCGCAGCTGGTGGCCGAGGGCAAGGCCTATAACTGCTACTGTTCCCCCGAAGAGCTGGCCGAAATGCGTGAAAAGGCCAAGCAGAGCGGGAGTTCTGGGCAGATTTACGACGGTCGTTGGCGTTATCGCGACCCGTCCGAAGCTCCTGCCGGCGTTGATCCGGTGGTGCGGATCAAAATGCCCCATGACGGAGACACCACGATCTACGATCTGGTGCAGGGCGACGTCACCCGAACCAATGACACCCTGGATGATTTCATCATCCTGCGCTCCGACGGCACCCCGACTTATATGCTCGCGGTTGTGGTCGATGATCACGACATAGGCGCGACCCATGTGATCCGCGGCGATGACCACCTCAACAACGCGTTTCGCCAGTACCACCTGTACCAGGCGTGCGGTTGGGACGTGCCGAAATTTGCCCATATTCCGCTGATTCACGGGGCGGATGGGGCCAAGCTCTCCAAACGCCATGGCGCGCTGGGGGTCGAACACTATGCCGAGCTGGGAATGCTCCCCGAAGCGATGCGGAACTATCTGCTGCGCCTGGGCTGGTCCCATGGGGATGACGAGACAATTTCGACCGAGCAGGCCATCGAATGGTTCGAACTGGATGCCGTGGGTCGCTCACCGGCCCGGTTCGACATGGACAAACTGCTGAGCCTCAACAGCCATTACCTGAAAACCGCCGAGCCGGCGCAGCTGGCAGAGATGGTGCTGACCCTGGTCCGTGAAACCGGGAACAAAAGCCTTTCCGATCATGCACAAACACGCCTTGAAAAAGGTATTTCAGGATTAGTTCAACGCGCCAAGACAATTAATGAAGTCGTTGATTCAGCATATCTTTATCTGTTTGATGCACCTTTAGAATTTAACGATAAGGCCGCAGGCCTGCTCGCTGATTTCGACACCCGGAAACACATCGGCGCGCTTGCCGAAATCTTGTCGAAGCTTACATTGTGGGACGAAGACGAACTGAATTCCGCTGTCCGCGATTATGCTGATATAAACGAACTGAAACTTGGCCAGGTGGCGCAGCCCTTGCGGGCGTCCCTGACCGGCAGCAACGTTTCGCCGGGTATTTTCGAAGTTATGAAGGTGCTCGATCGCGATGAAACGCTGACGCGGCTCAATCTGGTTTCAACTCAGGCCCAGTAGGCTTTCAAAATCGCACTTGGTTAAGTTGCCGAAAGGCAACCCGACCATTATAGTGCGCTGCAACATAACTCTGGCTCGCAAACTGTGCCGTTTCGCTAGAAATGCGAAATATCTGGAGAAGACTTTATGAGTGAAGCAAAACCCGCCGGCAGTGCCACCCTTACAATTGATGACAAAACCATCGAACTTCCGATTCTTGAGGGCACTGAAGGCCCCAAGGTCATCGATGTTCGTAAGCTGTATTCGGAAACGGGGATGTTCACTTATGACCCCTCTTACACCTCGACGGCGAGCTGCGATTCCGAGCTGACCTATATCGACGGCGAAGTCGGGATCCTGCGCCATGGCGGTTACTCGATCGAGGAACTGGCCGCGAATAGCAGTTTCCTCGAAGTCTGCTACCTGCTTCTCCATCACGAGCTCCCCAGCAAGGCCGGGCTCGACGATTTCGAAAACACCATCACCTATCACACGATGGTGCATGAGCAGATGCGCAACCTGTTCAGCGGCTTCCGTCGCGACGCGCACCCGATGGCCGTGATGATCGGCGTCGTCGGTGCCATGTCCGCCTTCTATCATGACTCTACCGACATCAATGATCCTCAGCAGCGCCTGATCGCCTCTCACCGGTTGATTGCGAAAATGCCGACGATCGCCGCCTGGGCCTATAAATATTCGATTGGCCAGCCCTTCGTGTATCCGCGCAACGATCTAAACTACGCGGAAAACTTCCTCAACATGACCTTCGGTGTTCCGGCCGAGGATTATGAGATTAGTCCGGCGATCGCGGACGCGATGGACAAAATTTTCATTCTGCACGCCGATCATGAGCAGAACGCTTCGACCTCAACGGTTCGTCTGGCCGGCTCGTCGGGGGCCAACCCGTTCGCCTGTATTGCTGCGGGCATTGCGACCCTTTGGGGCCCCGCCCATGGCGGAGCCAATTCAGCCGTCCTCGAAATGCTCAACGAGATCGGGCACAAGGACAACATCCCCGAATTCCTCGAACGCGCCAAGGACAAGGACGATCCCTTCCGCCTGATGGGCTTTGGTCACCGGGTCTACAAGAATTACGATCCGCGCGCCGGGGTCTTGAAGAAATCAGCCGATGCCGTGCTCGAAGAGCTTGGGGTCGAAGACGATCCGCTTCTCGAACTCGCCATGGAGCTGGAGAAGATCGCCCTCGAAGACCCGTATTTCGTCGAGCGCAAGCTGTTCCCGAACGTCGATTTCTATTCCGGCATTATCCTGAAGGCGATCGGCTTCCCGACCAGCATGTTCACGGTGCTCTTCGCCCTCGCCCGTGCGGCAGGCTGGATTGCACAGTGGAAAGAGATGATCGAAGATCCCGACCAGCGTATCGGTCGCCCGCGTCAGCTATTCCTGGGTTCCACCGAACGCTCCTACGTCCCCGCCGACGAACGCTAGTCGAACGCTCGACCGCCGGGCAGTTTACTCCGGATCGAACTCCGAGCCGTCTTTTCGGGTGAAATGGCGCTGTCCGTCACGCACGGCGTTGGCCATGTTGACATCTGAATAGTGTACATCCTCGTTGGTGGGTCGGTCGCCGACTTCCAACACCAGCACGTCAGCATCGCTTCGGTTTACGAGCACATGGCCGTTCGGATTTCCGGCCGGAAACCCAGCCGCCATGCCCGCGCGCACGATCGTATCCCCTTCATCGGTGACCAGGGTCGCCTCACCCTCGAGCACATAGACGAATTCATCCTGTTCCGTATGCCAGTGGCGCGCCGAGGAACGCCCGCCGGGCTCGATGCGCAGCACGTTCACCCCAAACCGGGACAACCCCAATGCCGGGGACAAGCGCGCGCGATGACGCCCCCGGACGATATCTGCATAGGGCGCGGGATAGACGGACGCTGATTCCACCGACAAGCTCGCCGGATCGACAACCATTTCTGCACCAGAACGTTTTTTCTCGCTCATGTTGGCTTAGCCTTCGATCAGTTCGATTTTGTAGCCGTCCGGGTCTTCGATGAATGCGATCACCGTGGTGCCGTGTTTCATGGGACCCGGCGCACGCGAGATGGTCACGCCTTCCTTACCCAGCTCTTCGCAGGTCGCGTAAATATCCGGCACCCCGACGGCGAGGTGGCCAAAGCCCGAACCGTGAGAATAAGGCTCGTCCTGGTCCCAGTTATAGGTGAGTTCAAGGACGGTCTCGCTTGTCTCGTCTCCATAGCCAATAAAGGTGTTGGTAAAGCGCCCACCCTCAAACTCCTTCTGGCGGAGCACCTTCATACCAAGATGGCGGGTATAGAAATCGATCGATTTATCCTGATCCTTCACACGGATCATCGTGTGGAGCAGACGGTAAGTCGCGAGGTCAGCCATGATGGCGTCCTTTCAAAGTGAGTTCTTGCGCTGTCTTAGCTTGTCCGCGCGTCGTCGACAATTGACTGAATGACAGCGGCGGCGCGAATGCTGGGCATATCCCCCTCGCCGGCGATCTGCCGGGCCACGCGCTGAGCCTTCTTGCCGACCATTTGCGCCCCTTCCGACGACTCCAGCAGCGCGCTCACAGCCTGAGAAATCGGCTTGGGGCGGCAGCGCGACTGGATGAATTCCGGGAAGATCTCCTTTTCACCGACGAGATTGACGATCGAAACGAATTTGACCTTGATCATGCGCCGGACGATTTCGCCGGTGAGGTCTCCGACCTTGTAGATCACAACGCTCGGAACCCCGGCATAGGCGAGTTCCAGGGTGACGGTTCCCGACGCCGCAAGCGCGACATTCGCGGCCGCAAAAGCATCGTAGCGCTCGGTCGCACCATCGACGATCAAAACCGGGTAACCCCAGTTTCTGGTGCACTCGATTTCCGCGCGCACAATTGGAGCCGCAGGAATAACGATACGAAGATCCGGGTGGTGTACCGAAAGTCGCTCGATGGCTTCTTTTATGATCGGTCCCAGACGGCCGACCTCACCGCGACGACTTCCTGGCAGAACGCATAAGAGTTTTTCATCCGTCCCAATTCCGTGCCGCGCTCGAAACGCCACGCCGTCTCCGGCGGCAACGGCCCCTTCAGCAATGGGGTGACCCACAAAGGTGCAGTCCAGCCCTTCGGTTTCGAATAGTGGCGGCTCGAACGGCAGCAACGCCAGCAAGTGATCAAAATTCTTGCGGAACTTCTTTACCCGCCCGGCACGCCAGGCCCAGATGGTCGGAGCCACATAATGGACCCGCGGGCAATTGCGCGATTTGAGGCGTCGAATAACGCTAAAAACAAAACCGGGAGAATCGATGGTCACAATCACATCGGGATTGGCGCGCTCGATATCCCGGGTGACCTGACGGACTCGACGCAGGATCTTCGGCACGCTCGGGAGGACTTCGGTCAGCCCCATGATGGCGAGCTGAGCGTAGGGGAACAGGCTTTCGAGGCCCGCAGCAGTCATCTCTGGGCCGCCAACCCCTGAAACTCTGAACTGGCCGGTGATGCGCTCAGCAAGCGCGGTGATCAGTCGGGCACCGATCACATCTCCGGACGGCTCGCCGGCGATAATATAGACGTGCAAATTCGGGTTCCGTTCAGGCGCACTCATGATTTTAAATCATAGTCTTCGACATAGTCTTCGGGGCGAATACCGATAACGAATAATTCCTCTGCATCCGCCGCAGACACAACAACAGATTGCTCAAAAACCAGCGTTGCCCCCGCCCCAATAGCAATCCCGGCCAGTCCGGCCGCACAGGCTGCCGTGACCGTATCCGGCCCGATCGAGGGCATATCCGCGCGTGTTTCCTGCCCCGGCTTAGGAAGCTTCACCAGCACACCGCCGCGACCTTCGCGCCGAAGCTCCCGACAACGTTCGAGAAGTCTGTGGGTGCCTTCCGCAGCTTCGATACCGAGCACGATTCCCTGCTGGACAATTACGGCTTGTCCAATATCGAGCGCACCCGTGGTCTGCAGCACACGCACGCCATGGGCGATGTCGGCTTCGACATCCTGATCGGGGCGGAATTGCCCCAATGGCCCCGTGGGCACGGCAAGATCACTGAGAACTTCGTTCGCACCAACAACCCGAAATCCTTCATCAAGCTCAAGCGCATGAACAATACTGCCAAGCAGACCATCATCCCCTTTGTTGAGAAGACCTTTGGCCAGGAATTTTGCGGCGCGGCGGTCAGGACGCAATTCTTTGAGGGTCGGACGCCGGACAGGGCCGGCCATGACGATCTCTTCGACGCCTTCAGCCCGCAGACAATCGAGAGCTGCCCCTGCAGCCCCCAAGCGTACCCATTCATGAGGGGCATTGGCGATCACATCGGGATCGGCCTGCCCCTCAAAGGCGACAACGAAAACTGGCCGATCCGCAGCACGGCACGCTTCGACAAGATATCCAGGTAACGGGCCGCCGCCCGCAAGTATTCCGAGCTTAGCCGCCATTGGTAGTTTTGGGCTGCAGAATCGCGCGGGAGGAATCCGACCGCACGAAGTCGACGACCTCCATCACGCCTACATCCTCGGCGTAAATCTCGATCACCGCATCGACGCGCTCCTGCATTGTGCCTTCCGGGGCAAACAGCAGGCGATAAGCTGTGCGCAGATTTCGGACCTCATCGCGGGAGAAATCACGGCGTTGCAAGCCGACCAGGTTCAATCCGCGCAGCCGTGCCCGGTCACCCTGTGCCTGACCATAGGGGATAAGGTCCTGCTCGATTCCCGACATTCCGCCGATCATCGCATGAGCCCCGATCCGCACAAATTGATGCACCGCCGATAAGCCCCCGATAATCGCATAGTCACCCACGGTTACATGTCCCGCGATCGTGGCATTATTCGCCAGGATAACGTGATTACCGACAATGCAGTCATGGGCAACATGAGCGGCGACCATGAACAGGCAATCATCACCAACTTTGGTCAGCAGCCCGCCACCAGCGGTTCCCGGATTCATGGTCACGTGTTCGCGTATCTGCGTCCGCGCACCGATCACCAGTTCGGAGTCTTCGCCGCTGTATTTGAGATCCTGCGGCGCCAGACCGATCGAGGCAAACGGGGTAAATTTCGCTTTGGGCGCCGATAGTCGTGCGCCCACCGACCACGACGTGGCTGTAGAGTTTTACACCGTCTCCAAGCGACACCTGTGAACCAACGATACTGTAAGGACCAATTTCGACACCCGCACCCAGCTCTGCACCATCGTCAACTACAGCGGTGGGGTGAATAGAGGTCATTCGGCGTCCATGATCATGGCAGAATAGGTTGCTTCAGCAACGACCAGATCGCCAACTTTGGCGACCCCTTTAAACTTCCAGACATTGCGACGGTTTCGCTGAATAGACACAAAGAGCTTCACCTGATCGCCCGGCACCACTGGCTTGCGGAACCGCGCATTGTCGATGGTCATGAAATAGACCAGCTTGCCCAGGGAATCGGGGCCCAGTGTTTCGACAACAAGAACCGCGGCAGTTTGCGCCATCGCCTCAACGACCAGTACGCCTGGCATGACCGGACGAACCGGAAAATGCCCTACGAAAAAGGGTTCATTGATCGTGACATTCTTGATACCCGTCGCGCTTTCGCCGATGACAATGTCCTCGACACGGTCAATCATCAGGAAGGGCTGGCGATGAGGAATCATCTCCATCACTTCGAGAACATCAACTGCTTCGCGTGGATTTTCGTTCATCTGAGGTTTTTCGACTTTTACATCCATAGCTCGAGACCGTTTCGAACCCTTTCCTTAATTCCGGCGGTTGCGATCTTTCGTCAGCTTCGCCAGCACCGCCGTTTGACGGAAAAATTCCTTTGCGGGAATGGCCGGATTGCCCGCGAGTTTGGCCATAGGTTCGGTATTGCGCATGATCCCGCTGCGTGCTGCAAGTTGGGTTCCTGTCGCAATGGTGATGTGACCCGCAACTCCCGATTGTGCCGCCAAAACCACGAAATCCTGTAATTCGGTACTCCCGGCAACTCCGGACTGAGCCACGACAACACAGCCTTGTCCCATACGAACGTTGTGCCCGATCTGTACGAGATTATCAATCTTGCAACCATCCCCGATCACGGTGTCCGGTCCGGCACCACGATCAATGGTTGAATTGGCTCCGATCTCGACCTCGTTACCCACTTGCACCCGACCAAGTTGCGGTACGTCGAGATGCCCTTCAGGTGACATGTCGAACCCAAAACCCCGAGTTCCGATTCTCACCCCGGCGTGGATTTGGCAGTTGCTGCCAATATCACAATGACCAAGGCTGGCATTGGCACCGACCGACGTTCCATCACCGATCGTCACTCCGCGGCCGATGACCGTACCGGCTTCGATCAACACACCCTCCCCGATCCGGGCGTCTGCTTCGACGACCGCATTTGCACCGACTGAACTGCCCGGCCCGATTTCCGCCGTATCATCGACGAATGCAGAGGCATGCACACCGGCTACGGGAATACGTTCGGCATAAAATGCATTGGCAATGCGCGCATAGGCACGATAGGGACGCGCAGTAACAATCAACGTCATTCCCGCGGGGGCCTGTTCTACAAATTCAGAAGAGACGATACAGGCAGCGGCGCTCGAGTTTTCAAAAACCGCAACATATTTTCGGTTGTCCAGAAAGCTGATCTCGCCAGAACCGGCCTCCGTCAACGGCGCAACATCACGGATCGAGAGACCTGGTTCCCCGACAACGGTAGCTTCAGTATCCGAAATTTCAGCAAGAGCAGACACCGTGAACGGCCCCTGGTTGTCAAAAAATCTAGGGTCAGCCATCAGCAGACACCGGCATTCCGTTACTTCTTACCGTTGCGTTCAAGCGCCAAATCAACTTCAGACAACCGCGCGTTCATTCGCTCGAGTGCCTTATCACTGATATTGAACGCATCAATCGCCACAATGATCTGAGAACGCGGCAACACGAGATTTATACCCATCTCCTCGGCCAGCTTGCCGACTTCCTTGAACAACCGGATCTGAATGCGCTGCATTGTCTGCGCCATGCCGCGGTCAAGATTCTGACGCAACGACCGGGCGCGTTGCTGAAGAGCAGCAGCGCGTTCCTGCAGCGCCTTCCGGTCCTGGGCATATTTTTCCGGCGCCAAAAGCGCACGCTGCTGCTGCAATTTCTGTTGATCGGCGCGAAGCGCCTCTTCCTCAACAGCAATATCCGTTTGTAAATCCTTCGCGATTTCATCGAGCTGACTACGCGCAGATTTTACGGCAAGCGAATCCCGCATGATCGCCTCAACATCGACGATAGCAATCGACGGTGCCGGCGGCCCAGACGCATTTTGTGCGAGAACACTGGGCGTACCGGCCAGCTGGACAGCGAGGACAAGCGCGAACAAAAGTCGCAATGAATACATTCTATCGCTCCGTTAGAACCGGGTGCCAAAACTAAAACTGAAAAATTCAGTCTTGTCATAGTCTTCTTTCAGAATGGCACGAGTCAGATTAATACGGATCGGCCCCGCGGGTGAAACCCACCCTAAGCCGATTCCCATCGAAGCCCGGAGCGAAGCGTCGTCAACGATATTCGCGAACGGATCGTCATTGCCCCAAACCGAACCAAAATCACTGAAAAACGAACCCTTGATATTAAATTCTTCAGGCAACCCCAATGGAAATTCAACTTCCGCAGAACCACGGTAAAACTGTTTTCCGCCCAAGGAATCATCTGTCGAAATATCACGTGGTCCAATTCCGCCGGTTTTAAAACCGCGGACCCTTGAGCCGCCGAGGAAGAATCTTTCCGAAACCCGGATATCCTCACCGATTTCGTTAATCACACCTGCTGAGCCATCAAGACTACCAATGAACGGCGTCCCAAACAGGGCTTGGAATATTCCCCCGCCAACTTCGTTACGAATAAACTTCTCCGTCCCGGCAATTCCGGCGAGATCAATTCCGTAACTGAGAAAAAATCCATCCGTCGAATTAAAGCGGCTGTCGCGCGTATCGTAGAACAACTCACTGCTAATCAACGATGTCGTGAACGTTCCGGCCTGCGACCTAATTGCGGGCGATGCACCGGCATCCACATTGTCGATCGTGTCACGCGTGAACGCGTATTTGGCCGTGTGCCGAATTTCGGGCGTCAATTGGTACCCAGCCCGCACGCCCGCACCGGCCTCGTCTTCCTGGAAAGAACTACGATCGCCAAAATCGGTGGTTCGATAGAAGGCATCAATACCGGCGGAGAGTTCCCGGTCCAGAAAATACGGTTCGGTAAAGCTGAGATCGATTTGCTGCTGCTTTGTCGCGAGTGTTGTGCTCATTCGAAGGTCTTGACCCCGCCCGAGCAAGTTTCGTTCACGAATCGTCAAATCACTCAACGCACCGGCCGCCGACGAGAAGCCCGCACCAATCGAAAGCTCACCCGTGGATTGCTCCTGCACATCCACGGTGACAACCGTACGGTCAGGTGCGGTCCCAGGATTATTGTTGACGTCAACGCGGGCGAAAAACCCAAGATCTTGTAGTCGTTGTCGGGTCCGTCGAAGCTTGGCAGTGTTAAACGCATCACCCTCTACAATTGCGAACTCTCGACGAATGACTTCATCTAGAGTCCGAACATTGCCGCCAATATCGATGCGCTCGACGAATACGCGTGGCCCCTCGCGAACCTCGTAAGTCACGTCGATCTTCAGTTTTTCACGATCTCTGTTCACGCGGGGGCGAACATCAACAAAGGCAAAACCTTGCTCGCCGACCGCTTCGGTAATCGACTGGACTGTGTCCTCGACATCTGTCGCGTTGTAGATGTTTCCGGTCTCAGCACTCAGCTCGGCAGACAGAGTCTCCCCCTCGATGCCGCGCAGCAAACTCGAAATACTTAGTTCACCAAAGGTGTAGATCGGCCCTTCATCGAGGGTAAACGTCACGAGGAAGTCCTTGCGGTCTTCCGTCAGTTCCGCAATTGCCGAGACAACGCGAAAATCCGCATGCCCCTCAGAGAGGTAGAAACGACGTAGCAATTCACGGTCAAATGACAGGCGATCGGGATCGTAGGTGTCGTTGGACGACAGGAAATTATAAAAAACCGATTCCCGCGTCTGGATTTCATCCCGCAATTCGCCGTCGGAAAATTCTTTGTTCCCGATGAAATTGATCGCGCGAATACCCGTCGCCCCCCCCTCTTGGATTTCGAAGACGAGATCGACCCGGTTTTCGGGCAACTGAATGACTTTCGGATCGACTGTCGCGGCAAACCGGCCAGACCTGCGATACACATCAAGCAAGCGGCGGACATCAGTTTGAACTTTGGTTCGCGTATAAACGACCCGGGGCCGGAGGCTAACCTCGGTCCCCAGCGCCTCATCATCAATCTTGCGGTTACCTTCAAATGCAATTCTGTTGATGATCGGGTTCTCGACCACCTGCACGACAATCGAATTATCTTCGCGACGCAACGTGACGTCGGCGAACAATCCGGTGTTGAAGAGGTTCTTGAGTGAATCGTCGACTTTTGTCGCGTTGTAGCGCTCACCGGGTTTCAGCTGCATGTAAGAGTTAACAGTCGAAGGGTCGATACGCTGGGTGCCAACCACACGGATCTCGTCGATGATTGCCCCGCCGCGGGACTGCGCGAGAGCAGTACCCTCAAAAAGAATTCCAACGAGCAAAGCCCCCGTCAAAACCCCCATCCCTGTTAACTTTATAATGCGCGAAATCACACGCCCGTCCCTGTTACGCAAGCCACCCGTTTTTTCTTTCCAGTCAAACCCTTAAGGATCATGTGATCAGCGAGACAATCCGCTGGACAACCGGAAGACGGGCAATATCATTGAACGTGGCGAATAGCATGAGGCCAAGGACGAAAACCAGCCCGATTTTCAATCCAAATTCCTGCGCCCATCGTCCGGGAGGACGGCGCACCAGCGCTTCATAGGCGTAAAACAGCAGATGTCCGCCGTCGAGCAGCGGAATCGGCAACAAATTAATGAGTCCAAGATTGATCGAAAGAAACGCCGCAAAAACAATTAATGTGGCGATTCCCGAATCGGCAGCACTTCCAGACATCTGTGCGATTCGGACCGGACCGCCCAATTCCTTGGCACTTCGGTCCCCTTCAAACATCTGCCCAATCGCCGTGACCGTCACCGACACAAGCCGGACCGTTTCACGAATAGACTGCCAGGCGGCGACAGGAACCGAATGACGTTCAAACGCCCGCTCAACCCCCCTGACCCCGAGCACACCAAGCCGCGCCTCATCGCCAAGGCCATCGGGCAGGACCCGGACGCTTGGTGTCGCGGTCAATTCAATGGCCTGCCCCGCGCGATCAATTTTGATGTCTACGGGAATACCCGGATGCAGACGGATGAGCTGCTGCACCTCTTCGAACCGGGCGATCGAGCGTCCAGCAACTTCCAGAAATGTGTCGCCAGCTTCGAGACCGGCCGTCTCTGCTGCAGAGCCTGGAACAACTTCGGATACCTTGGCCGGCGTAAACGGTTGTCCGGTTGTCGCGAACAACACCGTAAATATCAAAATGGCGAAGATCAGATTTGCGAAGGGTCCGGCAGCAACAATCGCTGCTTTCTGGGAAAGCCGCTTGTGGTGAAAGGAGACTTTCTTGTCTTCCTCACTCATCTCGGCACCATCATCATCAGGCCCAAGATCACTTTGGCCGAACATTTTTACATAGCCACCAAAAGGAATGAGGCAAAACTTCCAGCGCGTACCAACCTTGTCGGTATAACCAAAAAGTTCACGGCCGAACCCGACAGCAAAGACTTCGACACGGACGCCGTTCCGGCGCGCAAACCAGTAGTGACCAAACTCATGCACAAACACGAGAGGGGTCAAAACCACCAGGAACCAAAAAATTGACGCAATAACTCCGCCCATTCGGACGCGCTCCCATTCTGACCTTGAAGGTCCAACCTGCCTGCAATGCTTGGATTAGGGGTTAAGAATTAGATTTTACAAGAGATTCCGCCACTGCTCGCGTTTCTGTGTCCAGTGCGCGAAAGTCATCGAGTGTACTTACTGAGTAAGCTTCCACGGAATCCAGCACCGAATGCACGAGTTCTGCGATATCGAGAAAACCAATCAAATTGTCGAGGAAACTTTGCACCGCAACCTCATTGGCCGCGTTCAGGACGGCCGTCGCACCCTGGCCGGTTTCGAGCGCCTGCCGCGCCAACGAAATGGCGGGAAACCTGACGTCGTCGGGAGCTTCAAAATCGAGCGAGCCAATCTCAGCCAAATCAAGACGATCCACCGGTGTATTCATTCGTGACGGCCAGGCCAGTGCATGCGCGATGGGGACCCGCATATCAGCCGGCCCAAGCTGGGCGAGCACCGACCCATCTACATAAGCCACCATGGAGTGGACCACGGATTGGGGGTGTACCAGCACGTCAATATTGCGGGGCAGAACGGGGAACAGATAGGCGGCCTCGATGAGCTCGAGCCCCTTGTTCATCATCGTTGCGGAATCGACAGATATCTTACGGCCCATATCCCAATTCGGATGGGCAATTGCCTGTTTCGGGGTCGCTGCCGCCATCTGATCTCGTGACCAGGTCCGAAACGGTCCACCTGAGGCCGTCAGGATGAGCTTCTCAACATCCTTTGCGTTCTCGGTCTCAAACACCTGAAAGATCGCGTTGTGCTCGCTGTCGAGCGGCAGCAATGTCGTTCCGGAACGGGCGCATTCCCCGAGAACCAAATCACCTGCGCAAACCAGACATTCTTTGTTGGCTAGCGCGACGATGGCCCCCTGACGTATGGCTGCCAACGTCGCCTCGAGCCCTGCTGCCCCAACAATACCGGCCACAGTCAAATCTACCGGCGCCTGTGCGGCATCGACAAGCGCGTCAGCACCAGCGGCCACTTCAATATCGGTATCTGCGAGTGCCTGCTTGAGGTCAGCATATGCGGTCTCATCCGCCACGATCGCGAGTGACGGGCGTAATTCCCGCGCCAATGCAGCTAGGTCCTTCACATTGCGATTTGCTGTCAGGACGGAAACATCAAACTTCTCAGGATTACGGCGCACAAGATCGGCGGTGCTCATCCCGATCGACCCGGTCGCACCAAGAATCGATATGCGGCGTGCACCCGTCGCAGTCTCGGGGACTTCCGTTGTGTTGGCTATCGCCATTGAATGAATTCCAGATCGTTCACCAAGACATACAGCGCCAGCACGGGTGCTGCGAATAACACACCGTCGATCCGATCGAGCACACCGCCATGACCGGGGATCAGATTGCCGGAATCCTTGACGCCAAAGCAGCGTTTGACCCAGGATTCGAAGATATCTCCCAGCTGGGTGGCGATGGAGATAAGCACCGCAATGGGAAGAACTGTCTCAATTTCCAGCGCGGTGAAATTGGCAAAAATCGCGGCCCCAACGGTGGTCAGCACCAGCGCCCCGGCCGCGCCAGACCAGGTCTTGTTGGGGCTAATACGCGGCGCCAGTTTCGGACCTCCAAATGTACGGCCGGCGGCATAGCCCCCAGTATCGGACAGCCAGACGAGCGCGAAGACGAAGATCACAAGGTCGCGTCCAATGTCGGGCTGAGTCCGGAGAAAAAACAATGCGAGGGTGGCAATTCCCAGATGCGCCATTCCGACAAACACCCAGCCGCGCTCACGCCACGAAGAGCCAAAACTCGCAACAGCCAGCCCAAGCCCAATGAGGAGTGCGAACATTGCCGGTGTAACGCCAGCTGCCTGCGCGGCGATCAGGACAAAAAATGGCGCCATAATCAGCAGCGTGCCGACACCTCTGTGCTTGAGCCCGGCCATGGTGCGCCACTCACCGCTCGCCGCGAGAACGACAATTGCAATGAAACTGGAAAACCACAGATCGCCCTGCCAAACACAAACCAGCGCGACAGGGGCGAGCACCAATGCGGAGACAATGCGGAGGACCAAATTGCTTGGGCCCGCAACTGATCCGCCATCCGGCGAAGGATCAGGGGTTGTTGGTTCAGCTGGCGATGGCACCAAATCTCCGATCTCGCCGATTATATTCGGCGATAGCGCTCTCAAGACTTCCCCGGTCGAATTCAGGCCAGAGTTCGTCGGTAAACACCAATTCAGAATAAGCACACTGCCACAGCAAAAAGTTGCTGATCCGCTGTTCGTTGCTGGTCCGGATCAAAAGGTCCGGATCGGGGATATCGTGGGTCCAGAGGTGCCCCGCAAACATATCTTCGTCAACCAGTGACGGATCCAACTCCCCCGCTGCCGCTTTTATGGCCAGGGCCCGTGCCGCATTGGCGATGTCCTGACGCCCGCCATAGCTCAACGCGGCGGTGAGGTTGAGACCGTTATTTCCAGCGGTCATCTCTTCGGCAGTTTCGATCAGAGTCACGATGTCGGGTGAAAACCGGCTACGGTCTCCGATCACGCGGATGCGAAAACCCTTACGGTTCAGCTGGGCGGTTTCAGCCTGTAAATAACGTTTCAGCAGCCCCATGAGGTCAAAGACCTCGTCTTCTGGACGGTTCCAGTTTTCCGAGCTGAATGCGAAGAGTGTGAGATAACGAATGCCGAGGTCGTTGGCGGCCTCAAGCGCGCGCTGCACAGCGTCAGCGCCCTTCTTGTGACCCGCTGTCCGCGGCAAGCCACGTGCGCGCGCCCAGCGGCCGTTCCCGTCCATGATGATGGCGACATGTTCGGGAACCGAATTCACCTCGTCTGTCGCGCTTGCCATCAGGATCAGACCTGCATGATCTCCTGCTCTTTAACTTCGAGCAGTTCATCCACCAATTTGATGTGGTCATCCGTCATCTTCTGGATATCTTCGCCGCGGCCGCGCTGCTCATCCTGGGAAATCTCGCCGTCTTTTTCGAGCTTCTTCAGAGAATCCATACCGTCACGCCGTACATTTCGAACCGCGATCCGGCCCTGTTCGGCGTATTTGGCAGCAACCTTGGTCATTTCTTCGCGGCGTTCTTCGCTCAATTCGGGAATTGGTACCCGGATGAGATTGCCTTCGGTCTGGGGATTCAGGCCCAGCTCTGCGTCCTGGATCGCTTTTTCCGTCGCCTTGATATTGCCGTTGTCCCACACCTGAACCGTCAACAGACGCGGCTCGGGTACACTCACCGAGGCGACCTGGTTCAAAGGCATCGGGGAGCCATAGGCCTCAACCTGAATATTTTCGAGCAACCCCGTAGAGGCGCGCCCGGTGCGCAACCCCTGAAAATCGCGTTTCAACGCCTCAAGTGCGCCTTCCATCCGGCGTATCAGATCATTTACGTCTGCAGACACTAGCCTTCTCCTCTAACTATCGTGAACCGACCGTCGCCTTGTAGGACACGGTTCACCTCACCTGCATTCTGAATCGAGAACACCAGTATCGGAATATCATTTTCCCGGCACAATGTAATCGCTGCGGCATCCATCACCTTAAGGTCGCGCTGCAACACATCAAAATGGGTCAGGGACTCATATCGCTCCGCAGTCGGATCTTTTTCCGGGTCCGCCGAATATACCCCGTCGACTTTGGTACCCTTCATCAGGCAATCGCAGCCCATCTCCGAGGCCCGCAATGCCGCCGCCGTGTCCGTCGTGAAGTAAGGGTTTCCGGTTCCGGCCGCGAAAATGACGACCCGGCCCTTTTCCATATGGCGGACCGCGCGACGCCGAATATAGGGCTCACAAACTGTCGCCATGGGGATTGCAGAAAGGACGCGGGTGGGAACATCGCGTCCCTCAAGGGCGCTTTGCAGAGCCAGGGCGTTCATCACTGTCGCCAGCATCCCCATATAGTCGGCGCTGGCGCGCTCCATCCCCGCCGCGGCAACCGAGACACCTCGGAAGATATTACCGCCGCCAACCACAAGGCAGATCTCAATCCCTTGACTGCGAACCTCGGCAATATCACCCGCAATGCGATCGACAGTTTCCGGATTAAGACCGAATTCGCCGTCCCCCATGAGGACTTCGCCCGAGATCTTCAGCAATACGCGCTTATAAGTTCGGCTATCGATCATCGGATGACTGTCTCCCGCAGTCGAGGTAATTCTAGTTCGCGAGCTTGGCGACCTCTTCAGCGAAGTCATCTTCCTTGCGCTCGACCCCTTCGCCAAGCGTAAAGCGCACAAAACCCACGATCGCGACCGGTGCGCCGACATCGCCGGCAGCCCCTTCGACAAATTTCCCTACCTTGGTTTCGCCGTCGATCACATAAGTCTGCTCGAGCAACACCACTTCTTCGTAGTATTTGCGCAGGCGACCTTCGACCATCTTGTCGACAATCTCTTCGGGCTTGCCCGAGGCGCGAGCCTGATCGGCAAGAACCTCTCGCTCACGGTTCAATGCATCAGCATCGACCGATGAAACATCGAGGAATTCCGGCTGTGCGGCGGCAACATGCATGGCGAGGCTACGGCCGAGTTCGTCCAACTTAGTCTTATCACCAGTGGATTCCAGCGCGACCAGAACACCGATCTTACCCATCCCCGGTGCGACTTGATTGTGAATGTAACCAGCAACCCTGCCGTTCTCGACGCTCAAACGTGTCGCACGGCGCAAGCCGATGTTCTCACCAATCAGAGCCACGAGATCGACAACTGCTTCGTCAACGGTTTTGCCATCATCGAAAGTAGCCGCTTTCAGGGTGTCGGCTGTCTCACCATTTTCCAAGGCGATCGCGGCCGTTTTGGCCACAAACTCCTGAAACGTCTCATTCCGCCCGACAAAATCTGTCTCGGCATTGATTTCGACCAGAGCGCCGATCTGTCCGTCAACGACCATGCCAACAAGCCCGTCTGCCGCTGCGCGGCCGGCCTTCTTGGCGGCTGCTGCGAGACCGTTCTTGCGGAGCCAGTCAATTGCTGCCTCCAACTCTCCATTATTTTCGGTGAGGGCTTTCTTGCAATCCATCATGCCCGCGCCAGATTGTTCGCGAAGCTCCTTGACGGCAGCCGCGGTGATCTCAGCCATGCTGATACTCCACTTTCGTAACTGGTTGTAACGTATCGGTTTTAATATTAACTGACTACGGGTGTTTCGGCAGCAGGTGCTACTTCGACAGCTGGCTCAGCAGCGACGGCTTCCTCGGCAACCGCCTCAGCTGCTGCAACTGCAGCCACAGCTTCGGGAGCCGCCTGATCGAGTGCCTCTTCCGGCGGTGCTTCAGCCGCACCCACGTCCACACCAGAAGCAGCCATATCCTGCTGCAGCCCATCGATCACCGCACCCGCGAACAGGTCGCAGTAAAGCTGGATCGCCCGCATGGCGTCATCATTGCCCGGGATCGGCATATCGATATCGGAGGGGTTCGAATTGGAATCGACCACACCCACAACCGGAATGCCAAGCTTCTTGGCTTCCTTGATCGCGATATCTTCCTTGTTGGTATCGATGATCACGACCAGATCCGGGCGACCGCCCATCTCCTTGATGCCGCCAAGCGCCATCTCGAGCTTGTCGCGCTGACGGGTCAGCTGCAGCGTCTCTTTCTTGGTCAGTCCCTCGAGGGCCTCACCGCTAAGCTGCTCTTCAAGCTCTTTCAGGGTCTTGATCGACTGGGAAATTGTCTTCCAGTTAGTCAGCATGCCGCCGAGCCAGCGCTGGTTGACGTAATACTGGCCACATTTGCGTGCCGATTCCGCGACAATGTCGCTGGCGGCCCGCTTGGTGCCCACGAACAACACGCGTCCACCGTCTGATGCCACGGTCCGCGCGGCGTTCAGGGCCGTGTAGAGCATCGGCACCGTCTGCTGCAGATCGAGGATGTGAATTCCGTTGCGTACACCAAAGATGAACGGACCCATCTTGGGGTTCCAGCGTCGGGTATTATGTCCAAAGTGAACGCCAGCTTCGAGCAGCTGACGCATCGTAAATGTTGGGACCGCCATAGGTCTCTCCTTTACCGGTTGAACCTCCGCAGACTGTCGCCCCCTCGGGAGCACCGGATCGACGAGCGGGGATGTCTGTCCGCTTGCCGCATGTCTACGTGTGGATTTGTGTTCTGCACCATGCAGTAGCCGGCGGGGTGATACCCGCCGCACAGCCGAAATACAAGGCCTTAAACGTTGTCCTCAGGGTTTTTTGTACTCGATCTCCAACGCCACGAGCGCCGCAGCGCCTTTTACCGTGACATTGTGTTCAAACCCGTCGCCGACATCATAGAAAGCGGCCACGCCCTCCTGGGAGCGCATAACCCCTTCCCTGCCATCGGTGCGGTCGATCTGGACCTCGCTCGATTGCAGGTGGTAGCCGACATAATCGTACTCATGGCGGTGCCAGCCGGAGTTTTCGCCGGGCTCGATACGATGGAACGTGATGCGGGTCGTCTCGTTGTCGACCAGGACTTCGTAATGGCCGACTTTATCCTTTGGGATTTCAGCTTGGGTCTTCTCGTCCAGTTTTTTCGACACTTCGACCTCGCTTTCAGATTTTATATTCGATTTCCGTCACCACGATATCCACATCACCAATATTCATCGCGTTATGTTCGACCGGCGCGCTTACCGACGAAGCGGTCCCGGGCACATAATTCACCGTGCGATCAGAGCCGTCGGAGTACTCCAGAAAAAGCTCCCCTTCGGATTCCTGAATGGTCACATAGTCATGGTCGTGAAGATGCCAGCCGGTCTGTTGTCCCGGCTTGATTACCCAATGGGTAATCCGGGTTCGATCATTGTCCATCAGGGTCGTAAACGCCCCAACTTCACGATCCGAGGCCTGTTCGGCAGTTTTATTCAGCAATTTAGTCGACATGGTGTTCTCTCCGAGTTTTTCGCAGCTTACACCCGGATATTGCACAGCGCCTAGAGCTCACGAACCTCAGCAATGCCGGGAATAGTCCGCATGGCAGCGCGAATTTGCGGGGTGCAGCGATATCGACCGCTCAACCGAACGATGACTTCACAATTGCCGTCATAGATCGCTAGGCTGATGCGGCCGTTGGCGTTGTCATGCTCCCCCGGCGTTGCCTGGTTTTCAATGAGGGCTCGCAGTGAGGGCAGCGGCGCCATATCGTCCAGCCAAATCCGAATCGCAACCGGCGCGCTCGCAACAGCAGCTTCCAAAGAACGCACGGTCTGGCCTGAAAGTCGCAACTGGCCCTGATCGATCCGAGCACCAACCGATATCAGCACCGGCTTGCCGCTTTCGAGCACTTCGCGCGAGGCAGCCAGGGCTTCGGCGAACATCATCACTTCGTAGACCCCTGACGCGTCGGAGAGCTGCACAAATGCGTATCTGTTACCGCGCTGCGAGGTGCGCTGCTGGATGGAGATCACCGAGCCTGCCAGCACCAGCGCTGCGGTCCCCCCTTGGATCGTTACCGTTTGCTCGACTTCAGTGCTGGAGACGATATTCAACCGATCAAGCACGGTGGCATATTCGTCGAGTGGATGGGCCGACATGTAGAAACCCACAGCATCCAGCTCACGCTGCAATTTGTCGGATTGGATCCAGTCCATACGATCGGGCAATTGCGGTTTGATTGCCCCCTCACCGTTCATGTCGCCGAGCAGATTGAACTGCCCACTTTCCCGCTCCCGCTGGGTCGCTTGCGCGTGGGCCAGAATTTGATCGATCCCGTCAAAGACCCGCGCACGATTAACATCAAGCGTGTCGAACGCCCCGGCTGCCGCCAGATGTTCAAGCTGGCGTCGGTTCAGCACATGGGCCTTGAGCCGGCTGGCGACTTCGAAGGAATCCCCAAACCGCCCATTGGCCCTCGCGCTCGGCTACAAGTTCTGTCATGGCAGCGCGGCCCACGCCCTTCACGGCCGCCAACGCGTACCGAATGGCGCCGACGGGTACATCCTCCACCTCGTCGTCGCCACCTGCCGGCGGTTCGGGGGCATCGAGTTGCGCAACGCTGAATTCGACCTCGGATTCGTTCATTTCCGGCGGCAACAATACGATCTTCTGACGCTCAAGCTCCTGCTTATAGATCGCCAGCTTGTCCGTGTTACCCATATCCAGGGTCATCGAAGCGGCAAAAAACTCAACCGGATGGTTCGCCTTCAACCAAGCTGTTTGATAGGCGATCAGCGCATAGGCCGCCGCATGAGCCTTGTTGAAGCCGTAACCGGCAAACTTGGCGATGGTTTCAAAAATCCGCGACGACGTAGACTCGGGAACGCCGCGCGCCTTGGCCCCGGCGACGAAAAGCTCTTCCTGGGCATCCATCTCGGCCTTGATCTTTTTGCCCATGGCCCGGCGCAGTAAATCGGCGTTGCCCAAAGTATAGCCCGCCAGCTCCTGGGCCATCTGCATCACCTGCTCCTGATAGATCGGGATGCCGTAGGTCTCGCCCAGACACTGTTCGAGGCTTTCGTGCAGGTAATCGACCTCCTCGAGGCCATGTTTACGCGCGATGTAGCTCGGGATGTTGTCCATCGGCCCGGGCCGGTAAAGCGCGACAACCGCGATGATGTCTTCGAAGCGATCGGGTTTCAGCTTACGGAGTACATCGCGCACACCAGAGGATTCACACTGGAAAACCCCCGTTGTGTCGCCCCGCGCCAACATTTTGAAGGTTTTTGGGTCATCGAGCGGCAATGTAGCCAAATCCACGGAAACATCGCGATCTTCGAGTAATTCCACGGCTTTTTGTAGCACATCGAGGGTTTTTAGTCCCAGAAAGTCGAACTTTACCAATCCGGCAGCTTCGACGTATTTCATACTGAACTGGGTCGCCAACGTAGATGAACGCGGATCCCGATAGAGCGGGATGATATCGGACAGAGGGCGATCCCCGATCACCACACCGGCTGCATGAGTTGACGAATTTCGGTAAAGCCCCTCGAGCTTCAGCGCCAGATCGAGCAAATGCGCAACCGCTTCATCCTCGTCCCGCATTGCCTGCAGCTGGGGTTCCCCATCGATCGCTTCCCCCAATGTGGTGGGGCTGGCGGGGTTGTTGGGCACCAGCTTGGCGATCCGATCGACTTGTCCGTGCGGCATTTCCAGCACGCGACCGACATCGCGCACCACCGCACGGGCCTGCAGCTTGCCGAAGGTGATGATCTGCGCCACCCGGTCATTGCCGAATTTATGCTGCACGTAGTGGATCACCTCATCACGGCGCTCCTGACAGAAATCGATGTCGAAATCAGGCATCGACACCCGTTCCGGGTTCAGGAAACGTTCGAAGAACAGTCCGAAACGCAGCGGATCCAGATCGGTGATCGTCAGCACCCAGGCGACCACGGAACCGGCCCCTGAACCACGGCCCCGGCCCGACAGCTATATTGTTGGCTTTGGACCATTTTATAAAATCAGAGACAATCAAAAAATACCCAGAAAACCCCATATTGACAATGATTTCCAGCTCGTATCTCAAGCGTTCTCTGTAAGGTTTCGCCGCCGCTTCCCGCGCTGCGGCATCCATGCCGTCTTCGTAAACATGGGCTTCCAGGCGCACCTCAAGACCCGCTTCCGATTCGGCCCGAAGTGCCTCCTCCTCGGTGCTGCCATCCGCCGTCGGGAACAGCGGCAGCATGGGCGGGGATTCGGTTGGCATGAAGCTGCACCGCTGGGCGATTACCAGGGTGTTGTCGATCGCCTCCGGCAAATCAGCAAATAACGCCCGCATCTCTGCCGCAGACTTGAAGCGATGATCCGGCGTGACCCGACGCCGTGCCGACTGGGACACATAGGCGCTCTGGGAGATGCACAGCAGGGCATCGTGGGCCTCGTACATCGCTTCAATCGGTGAAGAACGCCTCATTGGTCGCAACCAGCGGCAAATCATGCTTGTAGGCCAGCTCCAGGACGGCCTGCTCGAGCCTGTCTTCGCTATCGATGTTGTGGCGCTGGATTTCGACGTAAAAACGCCCCGGAAACAGCCCGGCCAACTGCAAAAGAGCTGCCTCGGCCGCGTCGGCCTGTCCTTCCCCCAACAACCGACCCGGACGCCCTGCAACCCCTCCCGAAAGCGCAATCAGGCCGTCCGTCGAACCGGTCAGGTCCTTGATTTGCACCATGGGCCGGCCGTCATCAGCCATTTCCACGAAAGACCGGCTGACGATCCGTAACAGGTTCTGATAACCCGACTCGGTTTGCACCAGCAGAACCAACTGGTCCCCATCATCGTTCAGGTTGGCCCCGTTAGCCCCCTTGCGTGCTGCGTCCGGGTCCAGATCAACCGACAAGGCAATCTGGCAGCCGACGATGGGCTGAATACCGGCTTTCGCCGCCGCCATCGAGAACTCCAGCGCCCCAAACAAATTGGATGTATCGGTGATCGCAACTGCCGGCATTTTTTTATCGCGGCACAATTCAACAAGCTGAGGAATGCGTAGCGCACCCTCGGCGAGCGAATAGGCGGAATGGACTCGAAGATGGACGAAATCAGCGTGGGTCATGGCCCGAGAGTAGACCGATTCTTATCACGAAAATCGGAGGAATACCGGGTAACACGGGGACAAGTCAGGCGAGAGCGAGTTTACCGTCCTGCAATTGCAGAACCCGGTCCATTTTCGATGCCAATTGGAGGTTGTGGGTGGCGACCAGCGCCCCCAGCCCCGCACCCCGCACCAGTTTGAGCATCTGACCAAAAACCGCGCCCGCAGTCTCCGGATCGAGATTTCCTGTTGGTTCATCGGCCAGCAGGACAGCGGGAGCGTTGGCCACGCTGCGGGCGATCGCGATGCGCTGCTGCTCGCCCCCGCTCAATTGTCCTGGACGATGGGCTGAGCGATCACTTAATCCAACCATTTCAAGCAGTTCACCAGATCGCGCCCGCGCTGTGGGCTTGTTGACGCCGGCGATCATCTGCGGCAGCATCACATTCTCCAGGGCGGAGAATTCCGGCAGCAAATGATGGAACTGATAAACAAAGCCGAGGGCTTCCCGGCGCAGACGTGTGCGTTCGGAATCCGGCAAACCTGAGCACTTCTCGCCGCCGATCACGACTTCACCGGCATCTGGCCGTTCGAGCAGGCCCGCAATGTGCAACAGGGTTGATTTGCCCGCTCCTGACGGACCGACAAGCGCCACGATCTCCCCGCGCTTCAACGCCATTTCGGCGTCCCGCAGCACCGAGAGTTCCCGCCCACCTTGATGGAAGGTCCGCGTAATCCTTTTCAGTTCCAGCGCCAGCTCACTCATTGCGCAGCGCCTCCACCGGATCGAGGCGCGACGCACGCCAGCTCGGGTAAACAGTTGCCAGGACCGACAGGCCCAGCGCCATGGAAACGACCATGATCACCTCTCCCGTATCCACCTCGGCCGGCAATTGGCTCAGGAAATAAATCTCCGCCGCAAACAGGTCATTTCCGGTGAGGGATTCAATAGCCCGGCGCAGGGTCTCGATGTTTCGTGCGAATAAAAGCCCCAGGATGGTCCCGGACACGGTTCCCACAGCGCCGATGCTGGTCCCCACAATAAGGAACACTCGCATGATGGTGCCGCGGGTCGCGCCAACGGTCCGAAGGATCGCGATGGCCGAGCCCTTGTCCTTCACCAGCATGATGAGGCTGGAAATAATGTTGAAAGCTGCCACCAGAATAATCAGCGTCAAAATGAGGAACATCACGTTGCGTTCGACCTGCAACGCGTTGAAGAAGCTTCGATTGGCCTGTTGCCAGTCAAACAGACGGTGCTCTGCCCCCAGTGCCACGCTGATGGCCATACGCTGACGCAACAGATTGTCTGGGTCCTTCACGAAGATTTCGAGCTGATTGACTGTGTCACCCAGACGAAAATATTGCTGGGCAGCAGCCAGGGGCATGAAAATGAAAGTGCTGTCGAACTCAAACATGCCGACTTCGAATGTAGCAACGACAGTATAAGCCTGCATTCGGGGTACGGTGCCAAAGGCGGTCACGGTGCCTTTCGGCGATACGAGAGTGACCTTGTCGCCGACGACCACACCTAGATTTCGCGCCAGGCGGGATCCGACGACGATCGAATCGCGGCCGACGAAATTATCCAGACTTCCGCCACGAATGTTGCCTGCAATCGACGGGCGTTGCCCCAGATTTTCCGGTGTCAGGCCGCGGACCAAAGCGCCGGCAGCCCGGCTCCCGCTGGTGGCCAAAATCTGTCCTTCAACCAAAGGCGTGACCGACAGGACGCCATCCACAACTCTAACCCTATCGGCGAGGGGATTGTAATCAGACAGGGTATTGGCCGAACTGACGACAGAAATATGGCCGTTCAGGCCCAGGATGCGGTCAAGCAGCTCGATCCGGAACCCGTTCATCACGGAAAGTACGATGATCAGGGTTGCGACGCCCAGTGCAATCCCCGTCAGAGAGAACCCGGCGATCACCGAAATGAACCCTTCAGCCCGGCGGGCACGCATATAGCGCCAGGCGATCATCCATTCGACGGAGGAAAACATCAGGAGCGGGTCCGGTCAGACAAGGAAGGATGGCAAAACTGGCAAGGCATTGTGTTCAAGCTATGACGCCGCGCGCTCACAAATCCAGTCGCCGAGGTCATCGAACGACAATTCCGTCTTCTCATCTTCACCGCGGCGCTTGATCTCAACCTTGCCATCCTTGATGCCGCGCGGACCAATGGTCAGCTGCCAGGGAATACCAACCAGGTCCATATCGGCGAACTTGCCGCCTGCCCGGACGTCCCGATCATCATAAAGCGTCTCTATACCAGCAGCATTCAGCTCTGCGTAGGTCTTCTCGCAAGCGGTATCGCATTCGCTGTCACCCACTTTCAGGTTGATCAGCCCCACAAGCCAAGGCGCCACGGATTCCGGCCAGATGATACCGGCATCATCATGCGACGCCTCAATGATCGCTCCCACAAGGCGGGACACGCCAATCCCGTAGCTTCCCATCTCGAGAGTCACAGTCTGACCATCGGGTCCCTGAACCGACGCTCCGAGGGGCTCGGAGTATTTGGTTCCAAAATGGAAAATATGTCCGACTTCAATCCCGCGCGCGGAAATCAGCTGTTCGCCGTCGATCGGACAATTGTCAGGATCATGCATCTCGTCCGTGGCCGCGTAGTGATCGGCCCAGATATCGACCTTGGCCTGCAAATCTGCGGTGTAGTCCACATCATCACCCGGCGGCGGCAACTCGAGCAGCGCGCGATCACAGAAGACCGCACTTTCGCCGGTCTCTGCGAGAATGATAAATTCATGGCTAAGATCGCCGCCGATCGGGCCTGTATCAGCGGCCATCGGGATGGCCTTCAGACCCATCCGCGCATAGGTCCGCAAATAGGCGACGAACATCTTGTTGTAGGAGTGACGAGCGCTCGCATAGTCGAGATCGAAGGAATAATTATCCTTCATCAGAAATTCGCGCCCGCGCATCACGCCGAAACGTGGGCGGACCTCATCACGAAACTTCCATTGAATATTGTAAAGGTTCTTCGGCAAATCCCGATACGAGGTGATTTCATTGGCGACGATGTCGGTAATGACCTCTTCGGCGGTCGGCCCGAAAAGCATGTCACGGTCGTGGCGATCGGTAATCCGCAGCATTTCCTTGCCGTAGTCGTCATAGCGACCCGACTTGCGCCAAACCTCAGCAGACTGAATTGTCGGCATCAGGACTTCCTGCGCACCGGCACGATCCTGCTCCTCCCGGACGATCTGCTCGATCTTCCGCAACACCCGGTATCCGGCCGGCAACCACGTATAAATCCCGGCGGCAGACTGGCGCACCAAACCGGCACGCAGCATCAGGCGATGCGAGACGATCTTCGCTTCGGACGGGGTTTCCTTGAGGGTCGGCAAAAACAACTGACTGCGCCGCATGAATATGTCTCCGGTCGGGCTTGGCGCGGCCGAGAGTAAGGAAAACCGGTCGCGCCTGTCCATGTCATTTGCAGACTATTCGACGTTCGCATGATTACCGACGCTGCATGCTACCTCAGTGCCAACAACTTTGGGAACCGATCTGACGCGAAGTCGGTCCAGGACGGCGTTAGCGCACCCCGGCGCGCTGACATTGCTGGGCCAGTTTATGCGCGGCCTCGGATGTAATCGGCTGGACGTTAAAGCTTACGCGACCGTCTGCGGTAACCTGCACTTCGTCCACGGTCGGGCGCGCCAGAAACGGCGTCGCAATCCCCAGATTGGTGGCCAGATCAAACGTCACCGGAATCGAAATGACGTCCGGGACGCGGATCTGAGGCGTTGAATTCAGGTCGGCGGGCGCCACAGCGGCCCCATTTACATCGACACCTGGACTATAACTAACGTCCGCAGAAGGCGCGTGAGTGACCAAATGACCACAATTTTCTTCTCTTATATGTACGGTTAATTGTGCGTAAGCCATGTGCCCCGGCAGCAAAAATCTACCCAACATCATGATAATGAATGACTTTTTCATCCTTCAAGACTGCTCACAACACAGTAACAAATTCTTAACGCCCGATTCAAGAATCAAGCTAACATTTAAGTCCGCATGGGGGGAATTTGGCTTTTTTAGGCCACGGCGGAAGTTGAGAGGTGTTACCGCTCCGCTGTTTGCCCTCCGTGGATATTCTTGGGGAACCACGGGAGATACTTCGCAAATGTTCGAGAACCTATTCAAACTGTCGGAAAATGGAACGACAGTCCGCATTGAGGTGATGGCGGGGCTAACGACGTTCCTGACCATGGCCTACATCATCATCGTTAACCCTGACATAATGTCCGCTGCGGGCATGGATAAAGGCGCATTGTTCGTTGCGACCTGCCTGGCGGCCGCGCTCGGCTGTTTGATCATGGGGCTTTATGCCAACTATCCGATTGCGCTGGCACCAGGTCTTGGCCTGAACGCCTTCTTCGCCTTCGGTGTTGTCGGCGGCATGGGCATCCCATGGCAGACCGCCCTCGGCGTCGTCTTCGTCGCTGGTGTGATCTTCCTGATCATGTCGATCCTGCCCATTCGAGCTATGATCATCAACGCGATCCCAAAATCGATGAAAATGTCGATTTCGGCAGGCATCGGGCTGTTCATTGGTGTGATTGCGCTAGAAATTTCCGGCATCACTGTCGATCACCCGGTAACTCTGGTCACCTTGGGCGAAGTCGCTTCGCTTGAAGTCATCCTGGTCGCCATCGGTTTTGTTGCGATCATCGCTCTCGACCGGCTAGCGGTTCCAGGTGCGATTGTCCTCGGGATTATCGGGACCACGGTCCTCGCCCATATCTTCGGGGTCGCAGAAGCGACGACGATGGACTTCTCCATCCCGTCTCTGGCACCAACCTTCCTGCAACTCGACATCGCCGGCGCATTGTCGGTCGGGCTGATCTCCGTGATCATCGCCTTCCTGTTTGTCGATCTGTTCGATACGGCAGGTACCCTGATCGGTGTTTCTCATCGGGCCGGACTGCTTGACGAAGACGGCAAGCTGCCCCGCATGGGCAAGGCGCTGATTTCCGATAGTGTCGCAACTGTCGCGGGCTCACTGGTCGGCGCTTCGACTGTGACCAGCTACATCGAAAGTGCCGCAGGTGTCCGCGAAGGTGGCCGCACAGGCCTCACCGCGGTCACGGTGGGTGTGCTGTTCATCATCGCGCTCCTTCTGGCACCGATCATCGGTCTCGTACCGCGGTTTGCAACGGCTCCGGCCCTGCTGTTCGTGGCGGTGCTGATGGTTCGCGGTCTGACCGAGATCGATTGGGAAGATGTGACCGAGTATGCCCCAGCTGTCCTCGCAGCTGTGATTATGCCGTTCACCTTCTCGATTGCCCACGGCATTGCCTTCGGGTTCATCGCATACGCAGCCGGCAAGCTTCTGTCCGGTCGCTTCAGCGAGGCCAGCCCGGCGGTTTACGTTCTTGCCGTGATCTTCGGATTACTCTACGGCTTCGGTCTGATCTAACGATCAAGCAGACAAATACTGACGAGCGGGCCGGGATTTTTCCCGGCCCGTTTTCGTTTCAGGATGCAGCCATCCAGGGCGGATCGAGTTTTAGGATGCGCTTATAGATCGGGCAATCCTCACCATGCGCGCCCGGCAGGTATCCCGCTCCCATCAGAAACGAATGGGTGATCTCGCCGCCGGTAAAGCGGAACGTCTTCTTGAACAGCTTGACCCACTCTTCCTTCGTCAGCGGATGATGGGCATCCAGCCACGCCGCAAAGCCGCCATGGCTGTCCCGCATCTCACGAATACGATTGGCATTGGATATCGCAGCATCGACCTTAAGGCGATTGCGGATGATCCGGGCATCGTTCAGTAGCCGTTCGCGATTCTTGGGACCGTAATCAGCCACCCTATCCACCTCGAACCCTTCATAGGCAGCGGTTAATCCTTCCCGCTTCTTCAGGATGGTCAGCCAGCTCAAACCTGCCTGATTAATCTCCAGGATCAGGCGCTCGAACAGGAACGCCTCGTCACGAACCGGATACCCGTATTCGGTATCATGGTACGGCCCGTGCCATTCATGGCCCAATGAAACATCACAGTATCCTGACACCGTTCCGGTCCCTTATAGTCCGTGTAAATTCCGTTCCGGAGAGCATAGCCATTTTCAGCGCCCCGCAAACCGACGACCGTCCCGGCGTCGCCAAAATATTCCTGACATTCCTGATCCTCGGTGCGACCGCGTTTGGTGGCCCCGTGGCTCATTTCGGCTATTTCCGGACCGAATTCGTTGACCGGCGCCGATGGATCGACGAACGCGGCTTTTCCGATCTGGTCTCGCTCTGTCAGTTTCTCCCGGGTCCGGCCTCCAGCCAGACCGGGATTGCCATCGGTATGCTGCAACGGGGCTGGGCCGGCGGGTTCGCAGCCTGGCTCGGCTTCACCACCCCGGCCGCAATCATCATGATCGGTTTGGGGTTTGGTTTGTCCTTCGCCCAGACCGCTGCCGGACAGGGTGTGATCCACGGCCTGAAACTCGCCGCTGTGGCCGTTGTGGCCAACGCCTTGTGGGGTATGGCCCGAACCGCCTGCGGCAGCCCCCTTAAGGCGTCCTTTGCAGCCCTGGCCTGTGTGGCGATCTTGTTTGCCGGATCGGCCTGGTTCCAGGTCCTCGTCATCGCGGTCGCAGCCCTTGCCGGCGCCTTTCTGCTCCGCGACGAGCTGCTCGACACCAGCAACACCGCCGCCAAGCCGGGCGGACGCGTGGTCGGCGTCATTCTCCTGATCGTATTCCTGGGACTGCTTTTCGGGCTTCCCGTGATCGCCAAGGCCGTCTCTTCGGGCAATCTGGATGCTTTCTCAAGCTTCTATCGCGTGGGATCGCTGGTGTTCGGCGGTGGCCATGTGGTTCTGCCGCTCCTCGAAGCCGAGCTCGTTCCCACGGGCTGGACGTCGACCGACATTTTTCTGGCCGGTTACGGCGCTGCCCAGGCGATTCCCGGTCCGATGTTTGCGCTCACCGGATATCTCGGCAATATCATCAATCCGGGCTTTGGTTATGTCGGCGGCTGGCTGGGAGGCCTCGTTGCAATCGTGGCCGTGTTCCTCCCGTCATTTTTGCTTTTGGGCGCGACGTTGCCGTACTGGGACGCGCTGCGCTCCCGGGCCCGCATTCGATCAGCCCTGAGCGGGGTGAACGCGGCAGTCGTCGGGTTGTTGCTGGCGGTGCTTTACACGCCGGTGTGGACCTCGAGCGTTCAGGACGCTGCGGATTTCGGGACAGTGGTGATCGCGGCCGTGTTGCTCGCCATGTGGCGCGCACCGTCATGGTTGGTCGTACTGCTTGCTGCGACGGCGGGTTTCTTCGGCGTTTAGAGGCGATACCGTTCCGAAAGGTCTTGCAGGGATACATCGCCAGACCCCACACCGGCCATGAATATCCCGAACAAAACAATCGTGAGACCGGTTGTGATCAGCAATTTGCGCACCACCATGGGACGTGCGGGGGCACCGGGATCATGGCCCGCTTCGGGGTTTTCGGTCTGACTGATACCCCACGGCAGAACCATGAACAGAATCAGCCACCAGATTATGATGAAAACGACGACGCCGGTTACGGGGTTCATCTCGGCTCAGACCTGCTCTAGTTCCACCAGGGTCCCAATAAAATCCTTCGGGTGCAGGAACAAAACCGGCTTGTCATGGGCGCCCGGCTTGGGTTCACCGTCACCAAGCACCCGCGCGCCCAGCGCCACCAGATGATCCCGGACGGCGTAGATGTCGTCCACCTCGTAGCAAATGTGATGCATGCCACCCGACGGGTTCTTCTCCAGAAACCCTGCGATCGGCGAATTCTCGCCGAACGGATAAAGTAACTCGATCTTGGTGTTCGGCAACTCAACAAACACGGTTGTTACACCGTGGGCAGGCAGATCTGTCGGTGTAGAAACCCTGGCCCCCAGGGTCTCGGCATAAACCGCCGTCGCAGCTGCCAGATCGGGCACCACAATCGCCACATGGTTTAACCGTCCGATCATGTCTCGTTCCTAGCCTTCAATTCGCACCAGATGCACTTCGGTGGTCGGGCTTTTGCCGCGACGCGTTCGGAAGCTTTTTCGCACAACCCGACGCAAGCGGTCGGTCATGCCGTCATCGTCGTCCCGCTTTTTGCCCTTCACTTTCGAGAGAGCATCAACCACATCGTCGAGGACATCGTCCATCAGGTCATAATCGTCGTCGTTGTCTCCCAATAGTCCCGGCGCGGAGAGCTGGGGTTCGGCAACAACTTTCCCGTTCCGATCCAGGACAACGGTGAGTACCGCCGAACCGTTCCAGAGCATGTGAGCCCGTTCACGCAGGCTGGGGTCATCCACCCGAACCAGGTCGGTGCCATCAACGGCAAGTCGACCGGTTTGCACCTGTCCGCAGATTTCTGCGCCATCGGCGTGCAGGCGCAAGACATCACCGTTGTAGACCACCGGCACATGGGGCACCCCGCACGCCTGCGCCACTTCGGCATGGGCATCGAGGTGCGGAGCTTCGCCGTGGACCGGCACCGCGATCTTCGGCTTGATCCAGGCATACATCTGCCGCAACTCGTCTTTGGCCGGATGCCCGGAGACATGGATAAAGTGATCCCGTTCGGTGAGCACATTCACGCCCATACTCGTCAGTTGGCTTTGCAGGCGCCCGATGGGCAGTTCATTGCCGGGAATAATGCGTGACGAAAAGATCACCGTGTCGCCTTTGTCCAGCGACACGTTCTGATGATCTCCACGCGCGATACGCGGGAGGGCCGCACGTGCTTCTCCCTGACTGCCGGTACAGATCAGCATCACCTTGTCGCGCGGCATTTGCATCGCTTCCTCTTCCCGAAGGAACGGCGGCAAATCCTGAAGATAGCCGGATGCGCGTGCGGCCTCGGTCATGGTCCAGAGCGAACGCCCGACCAGTCCAACCGCACGACCGTGGGCATGGGCGACTTCGGACAAGGTCTGCACCCGGGCGACATTGCTGGCAAAACAGGCAAACACAGCGCGTTGCTCAAAGGTGCCAACCAGTTCCATCAGACTCTCATGGACATCGAATTCCGATCCCGAATGCCCCTCGACCACGGCATTGGTCGAATCACAGACCATGGCCAGAACGCCTTCTTCACCGAGCGCGATTAGCGCGGCTTCATCGGTTGCTTCCCCGACCATCGGCTTGGGGTCGAGCTTCCAGTCACCTGTATGAAAGATGGTGCCGGCTTTGGTGCGCAAGATCAGACTGTTGGGCTCCGGGATCGAATGGGTCACCGAGACCAGGCTCAGGTCGAACGGGCCGAGCTGCACCTGCCCGGAGGACGGGATCTCCTGCACGGGCACTTTCCCGGCAATTCCAGATTCTTCCAGTTTGCGCTTCAGAATTTTGGCGGTAAACGAGGTGACATAGACCGGACATTTCAGCCGCGGCCAAAGATGGGCAACCGCCCCCACATGATCTTCATGAGCGTGGGTTATGAAAATGCCGACCAGGTCTTTGCGCCGGTCGGTGATGAAAGTCGGATCAGCCATCATCACATCGACGCCGGGGATCGAGGGATCGCCGAAGGTCACACCGCAATCGACAATCAACCATTTACCGTCATGGCCGTAGACATTGAGATTCATGCCGATTTCGCCCGTCCCACCAAGGGGAACGAACAGAACTTCGTCTGAACCGGGAACGAGAGACATATTGGAGACCAATCTTCAGGCAATGCCGTTAAGGCGGGCGATTTCCCGAAGACCAATCAACGTAAGGTCAGGTTCGGTTTCATCGATGACTTCAGTTACATCAGCAAATAAGGGGGCCAGACCACCGGTCGCCACCACGGTAACAGGTTTGCCGTACTCTTCGGCCACACGGGGTACCATGCCTTCGATCATCGAGACATAACCCCAGAAAATACCCGACTGCATAGCCGGCACTGTGGCGCCACCGATGACTTTTTCGGGCTTCTCGATATTGACCCGCGGTAACAGCGCGCCAGCCATATAAAGAGCCTCGACCGACAGGTTAATCCCCGGTGCGATCACACCGCCCCGGAAATTTCCTTCACTGTCGATCACATCGAAGGTCGTACCGGTGCCAAAATCGATCACGATGAGATCGCCGGGATGGCGTAAATGCGCTCCAACAGCGGCAACCAGGCGATCCGCGCCGACCTGCTCAGGGCGCTCAATCAGCACCTCGATCCCCAGGTCAACATTTGGGTCTCGGACCACGAGCGGCGTGACCTCAAAATGGGATTCCAGAAGTTCCGCCAGATTGCGCCGGGTCCCAGGCACCACTGTGGTGAAAATGGCGTGAGAGATGTCGCTGACCACAAGGCCCTTCAGCGACATCAGCTGAGTGAGCCAAACAGCGTACTCATCTGCTGTCCGTTGAGCATCACTCGCAATGCGCCATTGGCCTCGCTGGGTATCCCCTTCGAAGACGGCAAAAACGGTGTTGGTATTCCCGCAATCCACGGCAAGCAGCATCACAAAGCTCCTGTCGATGTATTCGTGGCAGCACTTACCGGAAAAACATCCCCCGCCGCAACGTGTAAGACTTCGTCATTGTGCCGGAGCAGAAGGTTTCCTGACGAATCGATCCCCTCAAAGGTTCCGCCGATCAGCTGGTCCGGTAGTTTAACCGACACTAATGTACCCGTTGCCAGGGCCAGTTCCTGCCAACAATTTCGAATAGGTTCAAACCCGTCCCGCGACCAGACCCCGATCAGGTCAAACAAACGCGACAGAAACGCTTCGAGGAGCTCCTCTACCGAAAACGTAGCGCCGAATGCCCTGAGGCTGTCAGCGCCGTCGATGTCTTCGGGATGTACTTCCACGTTCACACCAACTCCGGCGATCACCCAGGCCACACCGCCGGCGCCATCATCGGAACTGTCGAGCAGAATGCCCGAAACTTTCTTTCCCGATACCAGCAGGTCATTGGGCCATTTCAATTCAGCCGGGATATCAGATAGCGCCCGGATCGCACTGGCCATCGCTACGCCAACCACAAAACCGAGTTGTGGGGCTTCCGCAATCCGGCATTTCGGACGGAAAACTGCTGACAAGTAGAGGTTACCCTTGGGGGATGACCATTGACGTCCATGACGTCCCCGCCCGGCAGTTTGCTCCAGCGCCCAAACGACAGTGCCGTCAGTCGCACCGGTCTCGGCAAGACCCTTGGCTTCCTCGCTGGTACTGCCCACGGTTTCATGTGCAATCAGGCGGCACCCGGACGGCACCTGGAAGTTTCGCGTCATACGGCGAACAAGACTGCCGCAGCTGCTTCGGCACCCGACAGGATCGGGGCCAGACCGATGAAGAAGAATAAGGTGATAACCGCTGTTACACTGACAATCACCGAGATTTCACGCCCCAGGACACGGTCGAAGGGTTCGGCTGCCTCATCGAAATACATCAATTTGACGATCCGCAGATAATAGAACGCCCCCACCACGCTGGTCAGCAGGCCCGCAACCACGAGCACATAAAGTTCTGCGTCGATTGCCGCCCGAAAGACGAACAATTTCGCAAAGAAGCCGCCTAATGGCGGAATTCCAGCCATCGAGAACATAAAGATCGCCAGCGCCAACGCCATCATCGGGTTGGTGGTGCTCAACCCGGCCAGAGAATTGATATCCTCGACCATTCGTCCCTGTCGGCGCATCGCCAGGATGCAGCCGAAGGTGCCGATATTCATGAACAGATAGATCGTCAGATAGAGCAGGATGCCGGTTACGCCCTGCTCGTTGCCCGCGGCCAGGCCCACAAGCACGAAACCCATGTGACCAATTGAGCTATAGGCCATCAGCCGTTTGATATTGGTCTGCACGATGGCGGCAAACGATCCCAGGAGCATGGAGGCCAGCGAGATGAACCAGATCACCTGCTGCCATTCCGCCACCAGAGCCCCAAAGGGTTCCAGCATAACTCGAACAAACAGCGCCATGGCCGCGATCTTCGGTGCAACGGCAAAGAACGCGGTCACCGGGGTCGGTGCCCCTTCATAGACATCCGGCGTCCACATGTGGAACGGCACGGCGGACACCTTGAAGGCCAAGCCGGCGGCGACAAAGACGATGCCGACAATCACCCCGGTGGAGGGCTCGCTATCGGCCGCGAACACTTCGGCGAGCACGGTGAAATTCGTCGTCCCGGCAAATCCGTATACCAACGACATGCCATATAGAAGGATGCCCGAGCTCAGCGCCCCCAGAACGAAATACTTCAAGCCAGCTTCTGACGAACGCAGGTTATCGCGCCGGATGGCGGCGACCACATAAAGCGCAAGACTTTGCAGCTCGATCCCAAGATAGAGGGTCATCAAATCATTCGCCGACACCATCATCATCATGCCGAGCACGGCAAACATGATCAGGATCGGGAATTCGAACTGGGTAATCCCCTCACGCAGATTGTAGGGGACAGCGAGAATCAGCGCCAAAGACGCACCGGCCAGCAACAGGATTTTGGCAAAGACAGCAAAGTTATCGACAACGAATTGCGCGCCGAACGCGGTCGTTGTCCCACCGGGACCAGCCAAGACCAGAACGCCGGTCACCACAAACGCGCCGACAGCAAACCAGGACACGGAACGGGCTGAATTCTCGCCTCGAAATGCGCCGAACATCAGCAGCAGCATCCCTGCAACCGCAAGGAAGAGTTCAGGCCAGATGACGGCAATATCGGCAGTAGTATTCATGTTCCGTCCCTTCGCCTAACGTCCGGCCACGTTCAACGCATCATCACCAACGGCGAGCGCAGACTGATAATTCAGCAGCAGGTTCGAAACCGTAGCGTCAAACACACTCAGGAACGGATCGGGCCAGATACCCATCCAGATCACCAGCACGATGAGTGGTGCAAAAATCAACATTTCGCGGGGCTCGAGATCCAGAATCTGTCGCAAATGTTCTTTTTCCAGCTTGCCAAAAATCACCCGGCGATAGAGGAACAGCATATAGGCGGCCCCCAGGATCACGCCGGTCGAGGCCAGCAGGGCGACCCAGGTGTTGTCCTGGAAGGCGCCCACCAGAATCAGGAACTCACCCACAAACCCGCCGGTTCCCGGCAACCCGACGGCGCCGAGCATGAACACCATGAACACAAACGCATAACGTGGCATTCGTTCGACCAGGCCGCCGTAATGGGAAATTTCGCGGCTGTGCTCCCGGTCATAGATCACGCCAACACACAGGAAGAGCGCGGCCGAGATAATTCCGTGGCTCAGCATCTGGAACAAAGCACCGTCGATACCCTGTTGGGTGGCCGTGAAAATGCCAATGGTCACAAACCCCATATGGGCCACAGATGAATAGGCGATGAGCTTCTTCATATCCTCCTGGGCCAGAGCCACAAGCGAGGTGTAGATGATCGCAATCACCGAGAGGGTGTAGATCAGCGGTACAAACATTTCGGATGCGAGCGGCAGCATCGGCAGGGAGAAGCGCAGGAATCCGTAGCCGCCCATTTTCAGCAGCACACCAGCCAGGATCACGGATCCGGCAGTCGGGGCTTCCACATGGGCATCCGGCAACCATGTATGAACCGGCCACATCGGCATTTTGACCGCGAAGGAGGCAAAGAAAGCCAGCCACAGCCAGGTTTGCATTTCCGGCGGCACCGCATAAGCGATCAGGGTCGGAATATCCGTGGTGCCAACCTCAAAATAAAGGGTCAGCAACGCGGCCAGCAGCAACACCGAACCGGCCAGCGTGTAGAGGAAGAACTTGAAGGCCGAGTAGACCCGGCGCGGTCCGCCCCAGACGCCGATGATGATAAACATCGGGATCAGCACGGCCTCGAAGAAGATGTAGAACATCACGAAATCGAGGGCCGCGAAGGTTCCGATCATCATGGTCTCGAGAACTAGGAACGCGATCATGTATTCTTTCACCCGCATGGTGATGGCTTTCCAGGAGGCCAGCACGCAAATCGGCGTCAGGAACGTCGACAGGATCACGAAAAATAGCGAAATCCCGTCGATCCCCATGTGATAGGAGATTCCGAAACTCGGTAACCAGTCGAACTTTTCGACGAACTGGAAATCAGCTGTCGTCTTATCAAAGTTGAACCAGAGCAGCAGGCTGATCACAAAGGTGAACAGCGATGTCCATAATGCGCCCCAGCGCGCGTTTCGGGCGACCTGCTCCTCTGTGCCTCGCGTGACCAGGATAAAGGCCACGCCGACCAGCGGCAGGAAGGTAATCAGCGAAAGAATGGGAAAAGAATCCATGGTCTGCCGCCCCTACCGGAAGAACTCGAGCAGGAACCAGGTCGCAAGAACGACCAGCCCGATCAGCATTGCAAAAGCATAGTGGTAGACATAACCGGACTGCAGCCGGCTCGCCCGGCGTCCAAGATCAAGCGTTGCCGCTGCAATCCCATCCGGTCCGACACCGTCGATGACAGCACCATCGCCCGATTTCCATAATCCGCGACCAATCACAAAGGACGGGCGGACAAACATCCGGTCATAAAGTTCATCGAAGAACCACTTGTTGTAAACGAAGCGATGAACCGGACGGATCCGTGCGACCAGAGCCGCCGGCCATTCCGGCTTAGCGATGTACATCACCCAGGCCCCAACGATCCCGACAGCGCCGACAACAATCGGTAATTTCTTGACCCATTCGGGCACGTGATGAGCTTCTTCGATGACGTTGTGCAACATCAGCAGGGACGAGCCCCAGAATTCTTCCATGTGGTGGCCGACGAAATAATCCACGGCCAGCCATCCCGCGAAGATCGCGCCCAATGCCAGAACTATAAGAGGAATAATCATCACTGGTGGTGATTCATGGGCATGATCGAAGGTGTGATCATCGGCCCGGGTCCGCCCGTGGAAAGTCAGGAACAACAGCCGCCAGGAATAGAATGCGGTCATCAGAGCGGCCGCAATACCGGCCCAGAACGCGTACAACCCCATCCCGGTATGGGCGGCGAAAGCCGATTCCAGAATGATATCCTTGGACCAAAACCCGGCAAAGAGCGGAACGCCGGCCAGCGCCAAACTGCCGATCCACATCAGCGACCCAGTCACCTTCATTTTTGGGAACAGGCCACCCATCTTGCGCATGTCCTGTTCGTCATCCATGCCGTGAATGACACTGCCCGCGCCAAGAAACAGCAACGCCTTGAAGAAAGCATGGGTCATCAGATGGAAGATGGCAGCGGGATAAGCCCCCACGCCGAGCGCGAAGAACATGTAGCCGAGTTGCGAGCAGGTCGAATAGGCAATCACCCGCTTGATGTCGTGCTGGGTCAGCCCGATCGTCGCGGCAAAGAAGGCCGTCGTGCCTCCAATCAGGACGATCACGGTCAGGGCAATCGGTGCAAACTCGAACATCGGCGACAGGCGCGCGACCATGAAGACGCCCGCGGTCACCATCGTTGCCGCATGGATCAGCGCGGAGACCGGTGTCGGACCTTCCATCGCGTCCGGCAACCATGTGTGCAGGCCGATCTGAGCCGACTTGCCCATCGCGCCGATAAATAGCAGCAGGCAAATCGTCGTCAGAATGTCGACATCCATACTCAGGAACGTGAATGACTGCCCCGCAATGTCGGGAACCGCCTTGAACACTGTATCGAAGTCGAGGGTTCCGAAAACGAAGAAGACCCCCAGAATTCCGAGCATAAAACCAAAATCGCCGACCCGGTTGACCACGAAGGCCTTGATCGCCGCGGCATTCGCGGCGGGCCGGTGATACCAGAACCCGATCAGCAGATAGGACATCAGGCCGACACCTTCCCAACCGAAGAACATCTGAACGAAGTTATCGGCGGACACGAGGGCCAGCATGAAAAAGGTGAAGAGGCTCAAATACGCCATGAAACGCGGTTTATGCGGATCATGGGCCATATAGCCGACGGAGTAGACATGAACCATCGAGGATACGACGTTGACCACGAACACCATGACCGCGGTCAGCGTATCAAAACGTAACGCCCAACTCAGCTCGAGCGTCCCGGAATCAATCCACGTGAACAGCTCGATGGTCTGGCTGTTCCCCTGGAACCCAACTTCCCACAGCAGATAAGCCGACAGAATAGCCGCCAGAAGCATCGGCAACACAGTGACGAGCTGCGAGGTACGGTCTCCCATCCGGTTCCCGAAGACGCCGACGAGAATGCCGCCCATGAGCGGCAAGAAGATCGCGAGTTGAATCATATCGCGGTCAGCCCTTCATCATGTTGATGTCTTCCACCGCAATCGATCCGCGGTTGCGGAAATAGACCACCAGAATGGCAAGACCGATGGCCGCCTCGGCCGCCGCAACGGTCAGGATGAACATCGCGAAGATTTGGCCAACGAGGTCATTCAGATGCGCGGAGAACGCAATAAAATTGATGTTGACGGCAAGGAGCATCAGCTCAACCGACATCAGGATAATGATGACGTTCTTCCGATTCAGGAAAATGCCAAAAATGCCCAACGTGAACAGGATGGCACCGACCGTCAGGTAGTGGGAGAGACCGATCTCAAGCATCACACGCCACTCCCTATGGTGACATCCCGGGTTTCAATGACGTCCTCGCGTCGGCGCTCAACCTGATCGCTGATCTTCTGACGCCGCACGCCCGGGCGGTGACGCAAGGTCAGGACAATCGCCCCAATCATGGCCACCAGCAGCACCAGACCGGCGGACTGGAAGAGCAGGATGTAGTCGGTATAGATCAGGCGTCCGAGCGCGTGGGTGTTGGTCACCCCGTCTGCAGGCAAGCTTGGTGCTGCCAGCACATTCGCAGATTCCGGCGATACGACCCAGCTTCCGAACACAAGAATGAGCTCGGCGGCCAGGATGATCCCGATCAACGCGCCAATCGGCAGATACTGCAGAAACCCTTCGCGCATTTCGGCGAAGTTGATGTCGAGCATCATCACGACGAACAGGAACAAAACCGCGACCGCACCGACATAGACAACGATCAGGATCATCGCCAGGAACTCGGCGCCAATGAGCACGAACAGGCCCGCTGAATTGAAGAAGGCGAGAATCAGGAACAGGACTGAATGGACCGGATTACGTGACGAAATCACCATGACACCTGACGCAATCGCAACGGCGGCGAACAGGTAGAAGGCAAGTGCTTGGATAATCATCTCAAACTCCCCTCACCGGCCTAGCGATACGGTGCATCAGCGGCGAGGGCCGCGGCGATTTCGGTTTCCCAGCGATCGCCGTTCAACAGGAGTTTCTCCTTGTCGTACATCAGCTCCTCGCGGGTTTCGGTCGCGAATTCAAAATTTGGCCCTTCGACGATGGCATCCACCGGGCACGCCTCCTGGCAGAAGCCGCAATAGATGCACTTCGTCATATCGATGTCGTAACGGGTGGTGCGCCGCGAATTGTCCTCACGCGGCTCCGCCTCGATCGTAATCGCCTGCGCCGGGCAGATCGCTTCGCACAATTTGCACGCAATACAGCGCTCTTCACCATTGGGATAACGGCGCAACACATGCTCACCACGGAAACGCGGACTGATCGGTCCCTTTTCGTAGGGATAGTTGATCGTCACCTTTGGCTTGAAGAAGTACTTCAGGGTCAGCCACATGCCGGAGACAATCTCCAGCATGAGCAGGGAACGCGCTGTTCGGTCGAGCAATGCCATAACGTCTCTTCCCCGCGCCTAGTTCACGATGCCCGGATACCAGTCGAACACGACGATGGCACCAGCTGTAATGACGACCCAGGCCAGCGACAGCGGCAGGAAGACTTTCCACCCCAAACGCATCAACTGGTCATAACGATAACGGGGCAATGTTGCGCGCACCCAGAGGAACACAAACAGCATCGCCGAGACCTTGATGGCGAACCAGATGATCCCGGGGATCCAGTTGAAAGGCGCTATGTCGAAAATCGGCAGCCAGCCGCCCAGGAACAGGATCACGGTCATGCCGCTCATCAGCACCATGTTGGCGTACTCGCCAAGGAAGAAGAGCGCGAAGGCCATCGCCGAGTATTCGACGTTGTACCCGGTCACCAGTTCGGCTTCGGCTTCGGGCAAATCGAACGGCGCGCGGTTGGTCTCCGCCAGCATCGAAATCACGAAAACGATGAACATCGGGAACAGCGGTATAACGAACCAGACGTCCTGCTGGGCCAGAACAATTTCTGACAGGTTCAGCGATCCGACCGCGAGCAGCACGGTAATGATAACAAAACCGATTGATACTTCGTAGGACACCATCTGCGCCGCGCTTCGCAACGCGCCGAGGAAGGGATACTTCGAGTTCGAGGCCCAGCCCGCCATGATGATGCCGTAGACACCGAGCGACGAGATCGCGAACAGGTAAAGCACGCCGACATTGATGTTCGAAATCACCCAGCCTTCACTGACCGGGATTACCGCCCAGCCAACCATGGCAAGGACGAAAGTCAGCATCGGTGCCATCAGGAACACCACCCGGTTTGCACCGGTCGGAATGATAAGTTCTTTGGTCATCAACTTCAGCGCGTCGGCAAACGGCTGCAGCAGGCCAAACGGACCGACGACATTCGGGCCCATACGCAACTGCATAAAGCCGATCACCTTGCGCTCCGCATAGGTCAGATAGGCGACAACAATCAGCAGCGGTACAACAAGCAGCAGGATCTGGATCACGATCCAGAGCGTCGGCCAGGCGTAAGTCCACCAGAACTCAACCATCGGTGCCCGTCCTCTCGCCGTTCCCGTTCACGAATTCACGGGTACATTCGGCCATGGTCTCGGACGCCCGGCTGATCGGGTCTGTCATGTAGTAGTTCGCAACCGGGCTTTCGAACGGCGCGGCGTCCATATCGCTGTCGGATCCAAATGCGCCCCATGTTGCTGAGGTCACTTCGTCAACGGTGTCGAAGATCGGATTGGCCGCGGATAAGGCCGCGCGCACGTCCCCCAGGGTGGCATAGTCGAGCCCAGCATCGAGAACATCAGACAAAGCCCGGATAATGGACCAGTCTTCGCGGGCATCCCCCGGCGGCTGAACGGCCTGACGCCCAAGCTGTACGCGGCCTTCGGTATTTACATAAGTGCCGTTCTTTTCCGTATAGGCCGATCCCGGCAGGATGACATCGGCGCGATGGGCACCGGCGTCGCCGTGATGTCCCTGGTAGACGACGAAAGCCTTGCCAAGTTTGTCGGTGTCGACTTCATCGGCCCCGAGCAAATAAACCAGATCAAGCTTTCCGGCTTCAGCCCCGGCAAGAATTCCGGCCGTATCCCGACCGTTTTCGCCCGGTACAAAACCGATATCCAGACCACCAACTCGCGCGGCAGCGGTATGCAGAACGTTAAAGCCGTTCCAGTCATCCCGGATCAGGTTGCAAGTTTCAGCCAGTTTACGAACCGTGCCGAGAACAGCATCACCGTCGTTGCGGGCCAGTGCCCCCATGCCAACGATCACAACCGGTCGTTCGGCGTTCTTCAAAACATCGGCAAACGCGTGACTGCCATCTGCGATTTCACGCAGGGTATCGGGACCCGCACCGAGATATTCGCTCGGATAGCTCAGCTCAAGCTGCGGTCCGACAATCGCGATCCGCGCCTCACCCTGCAGCCAGGCCTTGCGCAACCGGGTATTGACCAGCGGTGCTTCCCAGCGCGGGTTGGTGCCGACCAGCAGAATCACATCTGCAGTCTCCAGCCCGGCGATACTTGTGTTCATCAGATAGCCGCTACGCTGATCAGCTGGCAGCTTCGCGCCATCCTGTCGGCAATCCATGCTCGACGCGCCGAGCTTGTCCATCATCTGCTTCAGGGCAAACATCGATTCCGCATCGCACATGTCGCCAGCAATGGCGCCCATCCGGTCACCCGAGCTGGACTTGACCCTGGCCGCGATGGCGCCAAAAGCCTGATCCCAGCTGGCTTCGCGCAGCTTTCCGTCTTCGCGCACATAGGGACGATCGAGACGCTGACGCATCAACCCATCACAGGCGTAACGCGATTTGTCGCCGAGCCATTCCTCGTTCACGTCCTCATGCAGGCGCGGCAGTACCCGCAGCACTTCGGTCTGGCGTGCATCCACCCGGATCGCCGCGCCGACCGCATCGAGAACGTCGATGGATTCGGTCTTGCTCAACTCCCAGGGGCGCGAGACGAAGGCGTAAGGCTTGGATGTCAGTGCGCCAACCGGACACAGGTCGATCACATTGGCGCTGAGTTCGGAATCGAGAGATTTTTCAAGATAAGTCGTGATTTCGGCATGTTCCCCACGCCCGAGCATCCCGAGTTCAGGAACCCCGGCAACTTCGGTGGCGAAACGGACACAACGGGTGCAGTGGATGCAACGGGTCATGATCGTTTTGACCAGCGGGCCCATATGCTTGTCTTTGACCGCGCGCTTGTTCTCTTCGAACCGTGAGCCGTCGCGACCATAAGCCATGGCCTGATCCTGCAGATCGCATTCACCACCCTGATCACAGATCGGGCAGTCGAGCGGATGGTTGATCAGCAGAAATTCCATCACACCCTTGCGGGCCTTGGTCACCATTTCGGTGTCGGTCTTGATGTTCATCCCGTCAGAGATAGGCAGTGCGCAGGAGGCTGCAGGTTTCGGCGGCCCTGGTGAGACCTCAACCAGGCACATCCGGCAATTTCCGGCGACCGAAAGGCGTTCATGATAGCAGAAGCGCGGGATTTCCACGCCGGCCATCTCGCAGGCCTGAAGAACCGTGATCCCGGCGCGGACTTCGATCTCGGTGCCGTCAATCGTTACGTTTGGCATCGCGCGTCCCTCGCCTATTCCGCGGCCTGCGCCGGCGTCGTGTCGGCAGCAAGTTTACGTTCAACAATGCGGCGTTCGAGCTCTGGGCGGAAATGCCGGATCAGGCCCTGAACCGGCCAGACGCCGCCATCTGCAAGAGCGCAAATGGTGTGGCCCTCGATCTGTTTGGTCACATCCCAAAGCATGTCGATTTCCTCGATTTCTGCGTCCCCGGTCACCATGCGGGTCATCACCCGATACACCCAGCCCATGCCTTCGCGGCATGGCGTGCACTGACCGCAGCTTTCATGACGGTAAAAATGGCTAAGCCGGGCGATCGCTTCAACGACGTCGGTCGACTTGTCCATGACAATGACCGCTGCGGTTCCCAGCCCGGTGTTGTGTTCGCGCAGGGAATCAAAATCCATCAGGATCGTGTCGCAGATATTCTTGGACAGGCACGGTGTTGATGATCCACCAGGGATCACGGCCAGCAGATTGTCCCAGCCCCCACGCACGCCGCCGGCATGCTTCTCGATGAGCTCCTTCAGCGGGATGCTCATCTCTTCCTCGACATTGCACGGATTGTCCACGTGGCCGGAGATCGAGAAAATCTTAGTGCCGGTGTTGTTCTCGCGACCGAACCCGGCAAACCAGTCTGGGCCGCGGCGCAGGATGGTTGGCACGACAGCGACCGTCTCCACATTGTTCACCGTTGTCGGGCAGCCATAGAGACCACACGCGGCCGGAAATGGTGGCTTGAGACGCGGCTGACCCTTTTTGCCTTCAAGGCTTTCGAGCAGCGCGGTTTCCTCGCCACAGATATAGGCGCCGGCGCCACGGTGCAAATAGACATCAAAGTCCCAGCCTGAACCACAAGCATTCTTGCCAATCAGGCCGGCCTCATAGGCCTCGTCGATGGCGACCTGCATATTGGAGGCCTCCGAGAAGAATTCACCACGCACATAGATATAAGCGGCGTGGGCGCCCATGGCGAAACCGCCAACCAGACAGCCTTCGACAAGCGTGTGCGGATCGTAGCGCAGAATTTCTCGGTCCTTACAGGTTCCCGGTTCGGATTCATCCGCGTTGACCACGAGGTAATGCGGTCGGCCATCGCGCCGTTCTTCGGGCGGCATGAAGGACCACTTCACCCCGGTCGGGAAGCCCGCGCCCCCGCGACCACGCAGGCCAGAGGCTTTGACCTCATCGACCAACTTTTCGCGGCCGAGATCCAGCAGCGCCTTGGTGTTGTCCCAGATGCCACGCTTGCGCGCGCCTTCGAGACGCCAGTCGTCACGCCCGTAGAGATTTTTAAAGATCCGGTCTTCGTCACGCAGCATCACGCACCCTCCGTCGTCAGGGTCGTAAGACCACCTTCGGGTTCAGAACCCGAGCGGCCAACCCGCGAACCCGCTTCAGGAATTTCACCCCGTTTGAGGGATTCGAGAACGGCCTTGAAACTTTCTGCGGTCAGGTCTTCGTAATATTCATCGTTGATCTGAACCATCGGCGCGTTGCAACACGCGCCCAGGCATTCGACCTCGACCACGGTGAACGCCCCGTCGTCGCTGGTTTTGCCCAACCCGCAGCCGGTGACATCCTTGGCCACTTCGCGCAAATCATCCGATCCGCGCAGCCAACACGGCGTGGTGCGGCACAGCTGGACAAAATTCTTGCCGACGGGCTCAAGATTGAACATCGAATAGAAGCTGGCGACTTCGAGTACCCGGATTTTTGGCATCCCGAGATATCCAGCGACATACTCGATCACCTCGGAAGGCAGCCATCCGCCCGCCTGACGTTGGGCCAGATCCAGCAACGGGATGACCGCGCTTTGCTGACGGCCGTCGGGATAACGCGCGATGATCGTCTGCGCGCGAGTCTCATACTCGGAATTGAATGCGAAGGTTTCGCTCACCGGTCCACCTCTCCAAACACGATATCCATACTTCCAATCACAGCCGGCACGTCGGCGAGCATGTGACCTTTGCTCAAGGGCGCAAGCGCCTGCATGAAGGCAAATCCCGGCGCGCGAATTTTGCAGCGATAGGGCCGGTTGCTGCCATCGGCCACAATATAGACGCCGAACTCACCCTTCGGGGCCTCAACAGCGGTATAGGTCTCGCCGGCGGGCACGTGATAGCCCTCGGTATAAAGCTTGAAGTGATGGATCAAGGCTTCCATCGACTGTTTCATCTCGCTACGTCGCGGCGGGGTCAGTTTGTGATTTTCCGTCATCACCGGACCGTCGGGCATCTCAGCCAGGCACTGCTTGATGATCCGCAGGCTCTGGCGCATCTCCTCGACCCGGATCAAGTAGCGGGCGTAACAATCGCCGGTCTTGCCGATCGGCACATCAAAATTCATCCGGTCGTAAACATCATAGGGCTGCGACTTGCGCAGATCCCAAGGCACACCGGAGGCGCGCAGCATCGGGCCGGACATGCCCCAATCCATTGCCTCTTCGGCGGTGAACACGCCAATATCAACGGTCCGCTGCTTGAAGATCCGGTTCTCAGTCAGCAGGGTCTCCATATCGTTGAGGAAATTCGGAAACGTCTCGCAGAAATCCGCAACATCATCGGTCAGGCCTGCGGGCATATCCTGGTGTACACCACCCGGACGGAAATACGCCGCATGGAGCCGGGCACCCGACACACGCTCGTAGAACTCCATCAACCGTTCGCGTTCTTCGAAACCCCACAGGAGAGGCGTCATGGCGCCAACATCAAGAGCGTAGGTCGTCAGATTCATAATGTGGTTGAGAATTCGGGTGATTTCAGAGAACAGCACCCGGATGTATTGGCCGCGCTCGGGAACATCGATCCCCAGCAGTTTTTCAACCGCCAGCGCGTAGGCGTGTTCCTGACACATGGGCGAGACGTAATCGAGGCGATCGAAATACGGAACCGCCTGCAGATAGGTCTTGTACTCGATCAGCTTTTCGGTGCCGCGATGTAGCAGACCAATATGCGGATCGGCGCGCTCGACGACCTCGCCGTCCATTTCCAGCACCAGACGGAGCACACCATGAGCCGCAGGATGCTGCGGACCAAAATTAAGCGTCATGTTCTTGATTGCGACTTCAGACATCAGGCGCCCTCGGCCTCCTCTTCTTCGTCGGCACTCGCCTTCTCGTCGCCGGGCAGGACATCGCCCATCCCCTCCCACGGACTGAGGAAGTCAAAGCTCCTGAAATCCTGGGTCAGCTTGACCGGATCGTAAACCACCCGCTTTTGGGTCTCGTCGTAGCGTACCTCGACCCGGCCCGTGAGCGGGAAGTCCTTACGCATCGGATGACCTTCAAACCCGTAATCCGTGAGGATACGGCGGAGATCTGGATGATCAGAGAAGTAGATGCCGTACATGTCCCAGGTCTCGCGCTCGCTCCAATTGGCGGCGTTGAACACCGTGGTCGCGGTCGGAACGGAAAAATCTTCGCTCACCTGAAGTTTGACTTTGATACGCTGGTTCTGGCTCAGCGAGAGTAGGATATAGACCACCTCAAAACGCTCTTCGCGTTCGGGGTAGTCAACCGCGGTGATATCGAGCAGCACCTTGAACTGGCAATTGCTGTCATCGCGCAGGAAAGTCAGCACCTTGACGAGGGCGGAAGGCCGCGCGCGCACGACAAGTTCGCCGAGCACAACTTCGGTGGTGACCACATCCTGCGGCAACGCGGCGGCAATATAACCGCCAAGGTCGTTGAGAGCTTCGTCCATGCTCTTATCCGTATTCCTGTGCCGAGGCCCGAATTAGCGCGCGATAGTTCCGGTACGCCGGATCTTGCGCTGGAGTTGCATAATTCCGTACAGCAGTGCTTCCGCTGTGGGCGGACAGCCGGGCACGTAGATGTCGACAGGAACAATCCGGTCACACCCGCGCACGACTGAGTAGGAATAGTGGTAGTAGCCGCCACCATTGGCGCACGAGCCCATTGAAATCACCCATCGAGGCTCAGGCATCTGGTCGTAGACCTTGCGCAGTGCAGGTGCCATCTTGTTGGTCAGCGTGCCGGCGACGATCATCACATCGGACTGGCGCGGGCTCGGCCGGAACAGGAAGCCGAACCGGTCCATATCGTAGCGCGAGGCTGCAGTGTGCATCATCTCGACCGCACAACACGCCAGCCCAAAGGTCATCGGCCAGAGCGAGCCGGTACGGGCCCAATTAACCAGCTTGTCCGCATTGGCGAGCACAAAACCCTTATCGGACAGCTCTTCGGTCACCGCGAGGATGGCAGCATCCTGATCCGGGCCGGGTTTGAACACCGCGTCAGCGAGGTCTCGAACGCTTATTCCCATTCGAGCGCTCCTTTACGCCATTCGTAGATGAAACCGATCGTCAGAATTCCGAGGAAGACGATCATCGACCAGAACCCGAAAACGCCGATATCCGAGAGCGTGATCGCCCAGGGAAACAGAAAGGCCACTTCGAGATCGAAAATAATGAACAAAATAGCGACCAGATAAAAACGCACATCGAATTTCATACGCGCGTCGTCAAACGCGTCAAATCCGCACTCATAGGCCGAGTTCTTCTCAGGGTCAGGCTTGCGCGCGCCAATGATCACCGACGCCAAAATCATAGCAATCGAAATCCCGGCAGCGAGGCCGAGAAATATGAGGATTGGTAGGTATTCGAGGAGCAGTTCTTCCATCGATCACGCCCTGTAGTCGCCCCGCTAGCGCTTGCCGGGTTCAGTCCCGAACAAACACGCCGTCGACAGCAGAAACCCGTCGCTTCAGCCCCGCCAGCATTACACCAGCACAAGCGGCCTTGGCAAGTTGAGCCAACGTGCACTGAACAGATTATCCTATGGTTAACGGAGTGTACTGATTCGGGGCCCGGTCGACAATCATCTGCAACGCAAAACGGCCCCAACCGGGGCCGCATGCAAGCATCAATTCTCTAAGGTTCGGTGGCGGGAGTGACGGGACTCGAACCCGCGGCCTCCGGCGTGACAGGCCGGCGCTCTAACCAACTGAGCTACACCCCCAAACCGAAGCGGGGATGTACTAGTCGCACCCCGACCCTGTCAAGCAATCCGGACCAATTATCGCCCAATCATTGCTGGAAAACTGCGCGCAACCGTTCGGCGGCATAGGCCTGCGCGGCCGCACCATCATCAATGACCGGCGCAAAGGAGTAAAAACCATGCATCATTCCCGGATAATCCCGGTGCTCGACCACCACTCCGGCTGCCTGCATGGCCGCCACATAGGCCACGCCTTCATCGTGCAACACATCGCATTCAGCCGTGATCACCAGCGCGGGCGGAAGGTTTGAAAGGTCGTTCGCATGCAAGGGCGCAGCGCGCCAGTCCTCTCGGTCGCCTGGGCGTGACAGATAGTGATCCCGAAACCACCTCATACCCGCCGCGGTGAGGATCCCCGCCCCTTCGGCCCATGTGGTGTAGGACGGCGTATCGAGCGCGTAATCCGTGACCGGATAGACCAGCAGCTGAAAACACAACGCCGGCCCGCCCGCATCCCGCGCCATCAAAGCAACGACGGCGGCGAGATTGCCGCCCGCGCTGTCCCCCGACACAACTAGGCGGTTTGGATCAATCCCCAGCGACGCAGCATTGTCAGCCACCCACCGGGTCGCAGCGAAACAATCCTCCGGCGCGGCCGGGAACGGGTCTTCAGGGCCCAGTCGGTAGTCTACCGACACCACGATACAGTTTGCGCCGACGCACATATTGCGCGCCACCAGGTCATGAGTGTCGAGGCTGCCGATCACATGTCCGCCACCATGGAAAAACATCACCGCCGGCATCGCGGCATCTGACGTTACAGACGGCGAGTAGATACGGATCGGAAGAGCTCCCGCGGGGCCGGGAATAACCCGATCCTCGACCGTACCCACAAGGGTTTGGTCACTGTCACGGATACGAGACATTTTCTCCATCTGCGCCCGCGCTTCGCGCGGGGTCATCTCATGGGTGGCAATAACTCCCGCTTCTTCAGCACGGCGGATCAGGTCGACAATCTGGGGGTGCAAAGCCATTCAATTCTCCGATGCGACAACAGGGACGCCTCAATGAAGGATTTCCAATTTCTGAATTCAATTTTAGCATTGCACGCCCGTCTGTCACGATGTTGATCGACGTCACGCCGGCTGACTTGAATTTTCATTCACCGAAAATGGCTGCAGCTTCACTTTGGTAATTTCTGCACACGCAAGCAGTATCAATACAATCATAATCAATCAGATTTTTTCGGGGAGATCAGTATGGGTAAGCCCAAGGTAATCGTTCAGCTCTATCCGGTGTTTCCGGCAGAAGACGAACATGATCGGCGCGCCAAACGCCCGATTGGTCGGGATTCCGATCTCTATTACAAGATCGTCCACGAATGGTCCGAGATCATCCAGGCGGCTGACCAGATGGGTATCTGGGGCATGTCCACGATTGAGCATCACCTGCATTCAGAAGGCTACGAAGTCGGTCCAAACCCCGGCATCCTGAACGCCCATTGGGCGAGCCAGGTCAAGAACCTGCATCTGGGAGCCTTCGGCTACGTGATGGCGACCCAGGACCCGATCCGTGTCGCTGAAGAAACCGCGATCCTCGATCACCTGACCCATGGCAAATACTTCGTCGGATTCGCCCGCGGCTACCAGTCGCGCTGGGCCAATATTCTGGGTCAGTCCAGCGGCACTGTGGCCACCATTTCCGACGGTGGTGCGAACGATAAGAAGAACCGCGAGATATTCGAAGAACGCGTCGAAATGGTGCTCGATTGCTGGACCAAGGATTCGGTCGAGCTCAACGGCAAGTTCTATCAGGCCCCCTTTCCCCACGACACGGGCATCGAAGGATATGAAGGTTTTGAAATCGCCCGCGAGGCCGGCGCCGAGGGCGAGGTCGACGAGAATGGTGCCTTGCGCCGGATCAGCGTCGTGCCGAAACCCCTGCAGCAACCCCACCCGCCTTGCTTCGTAGCTGTGGCACGCTCCCGCGCGACCATCGAGTTCGCGGCCAAGCACGGATTCCGGCCCAGCTATTTCAACCCGACCGAAGGTGTGGTCGAGTTGGCGAAGGTCTATCAGGAAGAATGCGCCAAGCACGGCCGCCCGGTGCAGTTTGGGCAGAACCAGAACATTGTGCGGCATACGCGGATCGGTAAATCAGCCGCAGATTTCGATCGTAAGCTGCGCGACTACGATCTGGATATCTTCAAAAACTTCTACAGCGTGTTCGGCAACCACAACGTCGAACCGGTGAACCACGACGCCGATGCCGCGTTCAACGCCATGAAGGAACACAAATTCATCCTCGGTGGCACCGTCGACGACGCCATCCGGGACTGGCAGGAAATCTATTCCCGCATCCCCTGTGAATACATCACCCTGATCTGGCATTGGGCCCAGCAGCCCAAGGACGAGCTGCTCGAAGAAATGCAGCTGTTCATGGACAAAGTCATTCCGGAACTCGAAGCCCCGGACTTCGAAATCGCTGCGGCGTAACCGCCCCTAGGCGGCGCGGGCAGGCTTTGCGGCTCGCACCTTCGCCTTGATGTCGTCACGGCAAAACGCGTGCAGGAAGCACGTGCGCTCTGCCACGCCGAGTATCTGCTGAGCGGTTTCGTCATCCGTGCCGGTATCGAGATAGACATGGGTTTCAACCGGCAGGGCTTCACCTGCCTTGCCGGTGCCACCCGAGGCACCACCAAGTGAGAAGTGCGTATCCTGGATCACCCGATAGCCTTCAAGCGGCAGCTTTGCCATATGCGAGAAACGCCCCAGCTGGGTCATGAAGCACAGACCGATCCCGCCCGAGATCAGTGACGCCGCGTCCGGTGCACGACCATCTTCGGCCGAGAGGAAACGCCAGCTCGGTGCAACCGGGGTGTACTGCTCCTTGAAAATCTCCTTCACCCCATCCGGTCGCAACACACAGCGGGTGTGCATATGCAGCAGCTGCTGGCCTTCGGGAAGTTTTGGGGCACCAACAAGCTCAAGCCCGGCATGCGCTTCGCGGGCGGTGTCCTCATCCACCAGCATGGTGATCAAATCATCAACCGCCGGACTGTCTGTCAGGCGCGTGAGCTTGGGGAAATTGTCACCCGGATCGGCAAACGGCTCGGCGTCTAGCGGCGTCACTTGATTGGGAGTCACTTCCTTGCCGTTGTGCACAAGGACAAACAAGCTCGGGTGTGTTCCCCGCGCCAATCCGTTAAGCGGTGAAGCGGCCACAGCCTCATAAAGCAGCGTTTTCAGTGTCTGGTCGTCGCAATCCGCATCACAGTAAACCGTCAGCTCCGGTCCCATGGCACCGCTCATCATGGTGCCCTTCCGGAAGTCACCTTCGCGGTTGTAAAAGTTTTTCAGCACCAGTTCGAGATTGGCGAGCTCGATATCCCGCTGTGCGGCGAGCGCCGTAATCTCATTCATGTAAGACGCGATCATACCCGCGCTAAGATAAGTCAGCGGGTTGGGGGCCATATTAAACCCGCCCAGACGCGCACCTTCATCACACGCAAAGCGCCAGGCTATCGCGGTTGCCGCTGAGACCACCAGCGCTTCCTTCTGCATGCTGCCGTCAAGCGCGCGCACCCAGGTGCGCAGGGACTGACCGTGGGGGTTCGCAGGAATAGGAAATCCAGCTTCGTCCGCATTCGCGGCAATAAAATAAAGCGGGGTGCCCATTTCTTCGAGTGGGGTTTTGGTCATCTGCACATCTTCCCTTTTTTTGGCTCCAAAGCGCCTGAAAACTCCGTTCAAACTAATTATGTATTTAATGCCGACGAGGCAAGCCGGCGTCGCGAACTTCCGCCACCAACCAAGGTGGTTTGCCCCGCCCTGCCACGGCTGGCATCCTTCAGTCAGATAATCTGACAGACATTCAAGGCTCGACCCATGCAGCGCAGTCAGATCAATTTCCTGTTTCTCAATATCGGCCATTTTCTGGATCATTTTTTGTTCTGGTTTTTGCCACTGTCGCGGCATTGCGCCTGACGACCGAATGGGGCTTGAGCTACGCTGAACTGATCCCCTATGCGACGCCCGGCTTCATCGCCTTTGGCGATTCCAGCCGGGTGGCTGGCCGACAAGTGGAGCCGCCCAACGATGATGGTGGTGTTCTTCATCGGTATCGGGATCAGCGGATTGCTCGCCGGGATGGCGAACAATCCCATCCAGATGGCTCTCGCGCTCACGCTCGTAGGCATGTTCGCGGCGATCTATCACCCGGTTGGGCTGTCCATGGTTGTCGAAGGTCGCACGAACACCGGAATCCCGCTCGCCGTAAATGGTATTTTCGGCAATATGGGCGTCGCGGCCGCCGCGCTCCTGACCGGCTTTCTTATTGATGCTGTCAGCTGGCGCAGTGCCTATTTTGTGCCCGGAACGATTTCGATTCTGATCGGCTGTGCGTTCCTGATCTTCCTGCGCCAAGGCGGAAAATCAACAGAGCAAGAACGGTCCGACAGCGCGCCCTCTTCTCTCCCGCCGATCCCGCGCAAAATGCTATTATGCATATTCGGGCTTGTCCTCTTCACAACCGCCATCGGCGGTCTGATCTTTCAGAGCACGACGTTCGCGCTACCCAAGATATTCGATGAACGGCTCACGGACATTGCCGGAACGGCGACTGCCATTGGCTGGTACGCATTCCTGGTGTTCTCTGTTGTCGCTTTTGCCCAGCTTATCGTGGGCTACCTTGTGGATCGGTGCTCATTGCGCGCTGTCTTCGCCGTCGTTGCGCTGTCGCAAGCGTTGTTGTTCGCAGTCATGACCCATCTGAGCGGGCTGGTATCCCTGCTCGTGGCCATGGCCTTCATGCTGGTGGTCTTCGGACAAATCTCCATCAACGATGTACTGATCGGGCGCATAGCGCGCAGCGAGTGGCGCAGCCGGGCCTATGCCCTGCGCTACATCGTGTCGTTCTCGGTCAGCGCATCAGCGGTTCCGTTGATTGCCTGGATCCACGGCACCAGCGGGTTCGGCACATTATTCAAGATACTCGCCGTGGCCGCGTTCGTGATCTTCGTCGCCGTACTGTTTTTGCCGAACCAGAAAGTGCTCGATCTACTGCGTTCCTAAACACATGCGACCGCCGCCGATTGAGGCGACGGGGTACTTCCAATGAATGGAAATGGTGGGCGGTGACGGGTTCGAACCGCCGACCCTCTCGGTGTAAACGAGATGCTCTGCCAGCTGAGCTAACCGCCCTTCGCTGGCGTTCTATACTATTTCGGGAGGGCCGGGCCAGCCCTTGTAGCACATCCTCTGAAAACGAAACGGGCCGGCCCCCACTGGGAGGACCGGCCCGCTCGGTACTCAATGTAAATCGGGTCTAGTTGACCGAGTCCTTAAGGGCCTTACCGGCCTTGAACTTCGGCTGCTTTGACGCCGGGATCTGAATCGTTGCGCCGGTCTGCGGGTTACGGCCCGTTGTGGCTTTGCGCTGTGCAACAGAGAAAGTACCGAAGCCGACGAGGCGAACTTCGTTTCCGCCCTGGAGAGCACCAGTAATGTTGCCGAGAACACTATCAACGGCCTTGCCTGCGTCGGCTTTGGAAAGTTCAGCGGAATCCGCTACAGCAGCAATGAGATCGTTCTTGTTCACGTTTGACCCCCTTATGGGTTGGTTCGATGGATCGATGTTGTTTGGGGCAACGTGCCCGTACCAAACAATAGGGGGACTTTAGAAGCGGGAATTCCGAACCGTCAATCGAAACGGCCCGGTTTTCCGCGGCTTTTGACATTTTTAACCAAACGAATCGGAATTAATTACGCGTCAAGCCTAATGTCGGACGACCCCAGTGCCTTCCGACTCGTCATCCTTGGATGCGACTCGTGCCGAGTCGTGTGCGGCTTCGTCCCACTCGATTGGGACCAATGGCTGCGTCAGCGCGTGTACCAGCACCTCATCAACAGTCGCAGCCACGACAATTTCAAGGCCGCTTTTCAAGTTATCCGGGATGTCCGCAAGGTCTTTCTCGTTGTCCTTCGGGATGATCACCTTCTTCACGCCGCCTCGTAGCGCCGCCAGAAGCTTCTCCTTGAGGCCACCGATGGGCAACACCCGCCCGCGCAGAGTGATTTCACCGGTCATGGCGACATCCTTACGGATCGGGTTCTGGGTCAGAACCGAGACCATGCAAGTGATCATGCCAACGCCAGCCGACGGACCGTCCTTGGGAACCGCCCCTTCGGGCACATGGATATGAATGTCACGTCGTTCAAACAACGGCGGCTCGATGCCGAAATCAACAGCCCGCGCGCGCACATAGGCATTCGCGGCCTGTACAGATTCCTGCATGACTTCCCCGAGCTTGCCGGTGATCGTCATCTTGCCCTTGCCCGGCACCAGAATCCCTTCGATAGTCAGCAATTCGCCGCCGACCTCTGTCCAGGCCAGTCCCGTGACAACCCCGACCCGATCCTCTTCCTCGGTCTCGCCAAACCGGAACTTCCGGATACCGGCAAATTTGTCCAGATTCTTGACCGTGACCTTAATGGATTCGACATCGGCCTCGATTTCGATTTCTTTCACGGCCTTGCGACAAAGATTGGCAATCTCACGCTCAAGGCCACGAACACCGGCCTCGCGGGTGTAGTAGCGGATCACATCGTGCAGCGCGGCATCAGAAATCGACCATTCCGCATCCTTCAGGCCATTCTCGGAAACCTGCTTGGAAATCAGATGGCGCTTGGCGATCTCGAGCTTCTCATCCTCGGTATAACCGGGGATACGGATGATTTCCATCCGGTCGAGCAACGGCTGCGGCATGCGCATGCTGTTGGCCGTGCAAACAAACATCACATCGGAAAGATCGTAATCGACCTCCAGATAGTGGTCCTGGAATGTGTTGTTCTGTTCAGGATCAAGCACCTCCAGCAGAGCTGAAGACGGATCACCGCGATAGTCAGCACCGAGCTTGTCAATTTCATCGAACAGGAAGAGCGGGTTCGAGGTCCCGGCCTTCTTCATGCCCTGGACAACCTTGCCCGGCATGGAACCGATATAGGTTCGGCGATGACCACGGATTTCGGCCTCGTCGCGGACGCCGCCCAGCGACATCCGCACGAATTTCCGCCCGGTTGCCCGGGCTACAGACTTGCCGAGTGAGGTTTTGCCGACACCAGGAGGGCCCACAAGGCACAAAATCGGGCCCTTGATCTTCTGCATCCGCTGCTGGACAGCGAGATATTCGAGGATCCGTTCCTTAACCTTGTCGAGACCATAATGGTCCGCATCGAGGACGGCATGCGCTTCCACAATGTCCTTCTTGACCCGGGAACGCTTCTTCCACGGGATCGCCAGGATCCAGTCGAGGTAATTGCGCACAACCGTGGCTTCCGCCGACATCGGGCTCATATTGCGGAGCTTCTTGAGTTCCTGACCGGCCTTTTCGCGCGCTTCCTTGGTGAGCTTCGTCTTCTTGATCTTTTCCTCAAGCTCCTGAAGTTCATCGCGGCCGTCTTCGGTCTCGCCGAGTTCCTTCTGGATCGCCTTCAGCTGCTCGTTCAAATAATACTCGCGCTGGGTCTTCTCCATCTGACGCTTGACCCGCGAGCGAATCCGCTTCTCAACCTGCAGGACGCCGATTTCGCCTTCCATGAAGCTGTAGATCTTTTCCAGACGCTTCTGGATCGTATCCGCCTCAAGAAGTTCCTGCTTCTCCGGGATTTTGAGGGACAGGTGTGAGGCCACCGTATCGGCCAGCTTGCCCGGCTCCTCGATCTGGTTGATCGAGACCAGCACCTCTGGCGGCACTTTCCGGTTGAGCTTGATGTACTGCTCGAACTGGATCACCACCGAGCGGGACAAGGCCTCGATTTCCTTCTCATCGGGATCTTCATCGGAAAGAACCTGGGCGAAAGCCTGGAAGAATTCCTCGTTCTCGGTGAATTCGACGATCGTGGCGCGTTCGCCACCCTCAACAAGAACCTTCACGGTACCGTCCGGCAATTTCAGCAGCTGCAGGATCGTGCCGATCGTGCCCACCTTAAAAAGGTCGTCGGGGCCCGGGTCGTCCATTCCCGCATCCTTCTGAGTGAGAAGCAGGATTTTCTTGTCTTCCTGCATCACATCTTCCAGCGCACGCACAGATTTTTCGCGACCGACAAACAACGGCACGATCATGTGCGGAAACACGACAATGTCGCGCAACGGCAATACGGGAAACAGTGAACCTGGAGAGAGATCAGTCATATGATGGTCCGGCTTAGCGCTATCGATGCTATTCAGGTTAACCGTAAATCCTTAAGAGCAGGTTTACGGGGATCGGAATTCAGGAACGGTGAGGCAGGAAATGTGCCGCACCCTATAACTGGTGCGCAACGCTGCGACAATCAAGTCTCGACTCAACGAGATACCGACAAGATCATGTGGTCGGTTAGGCGCTTGTCCCAACATCTTCGCGTTTGTCCGCATAGATGTGGAGCGGCGCGGCATTGCCTTCGACGACTTCGCCGTTGATCACCACTTCTTCAACCCCGTCCATACCCGGCAATTCGAACATCGTGTCGAGCAGGATATTCTCCATGATCGACCGCAATCCACGGGCGCCGGTTTTGCGGGCAATTGCCTTCTTGGCAATCGCCATGAGCGAATCTTCAGCAAAGGAAAGCTCAACGCCTTCCATGTCGAACAGGCGCTGATACTGCTTGATCAGAGCATTCTTCGGCTGGGTCAGAATCTCGACCAGAGCGTCTTCATCAAGATCACCCAGGGTCGCAATGACGGGCAGGCGCCCGACGAACTCAGGTATCAGACCAAATTTCAGAAGATCTTCCGGCTCGACCTCACTAAGGATTTCGCCGGTGAGACGATCATCGGGGCTTTGCACATCGGCGCCAAAACCGATGGCGGTTTCCTTGCCGCGGCTGGAGATAATGCGATCCAGGCCCGCGAAGGCGCCGCCGACAATGAACAGGATGTTGGTCGTATCCACCTGCAGGAATTCCTGCTGGGGATGCTTTCGCCCCCCTTGCGGCGGTACCGAAGCAACGGTTCCTTCCATGATCTTCAACAGCGCTTGTTGCACGCCCTCTCCCGACACATCGCGGGTGATCGAAGGGTTGTCCGATTTGCGGCTGATCTTGTCGACTTCATCGATATAGACGATGCCGCGCTGGGCACGTTCGACGTTGTAGTCAGCAGACTGCAGCAGCTTGAGAATAATATTTTCAACATCCTCGCCGACATAACCCGCTTCGGTCAGCGTCGTCGCATCGGCCATGGTGAACGGGACATCGAGGATGCGGGCGAGTGTCTGGGCGAGCAATGTCTTGCCGCAACCCGTCGGACCCACCAGCAAAATATTAGACTTCGCGATTTCGACTTCATCGCCCTTGGGACCACCAGTGCTCAGGCGCTTGTAGTGGTTGTGCACAGCCACCGAAAGCACCTTCTTGGCACGGGTCTGACCGATAACATAATCGTCGAGAACTTCGCAAATCTCTTTTGGGGTTGGCACACCGTCGCGGGATTTGACGAGCGTGGATTTGTGCTCTTCGCGGATGATGTCCATACAAAGTTCGACGCATTCGTCGCAGATGAACACCGTCGGGCCTGCAATCAGCTTGCGGACCTCATGCTGGCTTTTGCCACAAAAAGAACAATACAAGGTGTTCTTGGAATCGCCGTTACCGGATTTGCTCATAGACTTTGTGTCCCGTGCTGGGGCGTGACGTTGTACCAAAACCCGAACCCGGGCGAATCACTAGCAGATGCAATTGAACAATAGCTAACGGCCAGCGATCAACAATTAGTTAAATCCTTTAACGGTCAATGGCACCAAATACGGCCCAAATCCCTACTTTTTATCACCATCTTCTTCCAAAGGTGGCCGCTTTTCGACGACTTCGTCAATGAGGCCGAAGTCCTGCGCCTCATCAGCGGTATAGAACTTATCGCGCTCCAGCGCGCCGGCGATAGTCTCAACCGGCTTTCCGGTGTGTTCGGCATAGATTTCGTTGAGACGCGCGCGGATTTTTAGAATTTCCTGCGCGTGGATCTCAATATCCGTCGCCTGCCCCTGAAACCCGCCTGAAGGCTGGTGAACCATGATGCGTGCATTAGGCAAGGCAAACCGCTTGCCCTTGGCTCCACCGGCCAAAAGAAGCGAGCCCATCGAGGCCGCCTGCCCAACACACAATGTTGAAACATCGGGACGGATGTACTGCATCGTGTCGTAGATCGACATGCCTGAAGTCACAACGCCACCCGGGGAGTTGATGTAAAAACTGATGTCCTTGTTCGGATTTTCCGCTTCAAGAAACAGCAGCTGCGCGCAGATCACGCTCGCCACCTCGTCACCCACCGGCCCGGTGAGGAAGATGATGCGCTCTTTGAGCAGGCGCGAGTAGATGTCATAGGCCCGCTCACCGCGGTTCGTCTGCTCGACGACCATGGGCACGAGAGAGTTCATCTGCGGGGCGTCAAAACTTGACATTATTCGGTTACTCCGTCCTCAGGATACAACTAACAAGAATTCGGCAAACGCCTTATTCCGTAAACAAATAGGCTCAAAGCGAGTCCGCGCAAGACCAAGCCCGGCCCGATTGACTGCCAGTCAGGCTATTTGTCGTCCTTCTTCGCGGCGGGCTTCTTCTTCGCGGCGGGCTTCTTCTTCGCGGCCGGTTTCTTGGCGGCCGGTTTCTTCGCCGCCGGCTTCTTCTTGTTATCAGCCGCTGCAGCATCTTTCTCGGCAGCAGGCTTTTTCGCGGCAGCTTTCTTCTTGGCAGCTGGTTTTTTTGCCGCCGGCTTTTTCTCTTCCGCCGCGTCGTTCTCTGCACCAATCTCGGCGTTAAGGTCTTCAGGAGACATTTCGCGCTCGGTCACTTTCGCCAGCTCGAGAATAAAGTCGACAACCTTATCCTCAAAAATCGGCGCCTGCATTGACGCCGTGGCCTGCGGGTTGTCACGATAGAACTCGATGACGGCCTGTTCCTGTCCCGGCATCTGACGCGCCTGTTCCATGATTGCCCGGTTCACCTCTTCCTGGGTGACCGTCAGGCTGTTGCTCTCGCCAACATGGGAAAGCAACAGACCAAGCCGCACGCGGCGTTCGGAAATCTCGCGATACTGGATCTTCAATTCGTCGTCGGACTTACCCTTGTCATCATCGTCGAGTTGATCAGATTCCTTGGCCTCTTCGATCTGCTTCCAGATTTGATCGAATTCGTCCTCGGCCATCCGCGGCGGAACGTCGAAGTCGTGGCCCTCGGCGAGCTTGTCGAGCAGCTCACGCTTGGTCCGCTCGCGGGTCAGGCGATTATATTCCTGACCCAGCTGCTCACTGACAGCGACCTTGAGGGTACCCAGGTCTTCCATCCCCAGAGACTTGGCGAATTCGTCATCGACGGAGACTTCCACGCCTTCGTGAATTTCCTGAATAGTGCAATCGAACACGGCATCCTTACCGGAAAGATCATCGACCCCATAATCTGCGGGAAATGAAACCTTCACATCGGACTGCTTACCAATCTCCATTCCGACCAGTTGCTCTTCAAAACCCGGGATAAACTGATCCGAGCCAAGCTCCAGGCGAATGCCTGTACCCTGGCCACCCTCAAACGCAACGTCGTCGATCTTACCTTCGAAATCGATGACGACAATGTCACCTTTTTCAGCAGGCCGCGGGGTCTCGATCGGCTTTGTTTCACGGTTCTGCTGCACGATACGGTTGATCGCATCATCGATTTCACCGTCCGTCGGCACAACCTTGATCCGATCGAGTTCAATGGCGGCGAGGTCGAGATCACCGATCTCAGGCAAAATCTCGAACGAGATGTCGTATTCGAGATCTTTGCCTTCATCGAAAGATACAATTTCCACCTTGGGCTGGCCCGCCGGGCGCAGGCCATGATCGCTCAGCACCTCTTGCGAGGTCGACTGGACCGTCGCCTCGAGGACTTCGCCCATCACCGAATTGCCGAAGCGTTGCTTGAGAACCTTCATCGGCACCTTGCCGGGTCGAAAACCCGGAATGTTGACCGACTTGCCGACTTCCGTCAGCCGTTCATCAACGCGCTTCTCAATATCAACTGCCCCGACCGTGATCTTAAAATCACGGATAAGGCCTTCATTTTTTGTCTCAACGACGTCCATTGCCTGGTCCGATTTTTGCTATTCGTGGTTGTCTGTGAACTTCAGGAAGCAGCCTGCTATTTCGCCTGTTCGCCCCTGTTACTCTTCTATTTTGCGCCACCGCGTTGGGCGAATTGGTGCGGGCGAAGGGACTTGAACCCCCACGACTTTGCAGTCACCAGGACCTAAACCTGGCGCGTCTACCAATTCCGCCACGCCCGCGTACGCGAATTCCATATGTCCCGATCGCGCGTGATGCGCGCCCGCAGCGTCAACCCGCCAGGACGGCGGTTGTCGTATACCATCATGTTTGCCGAGTAAACGGCCCATCATTACCTTCATTTTCAATCGTGCCAATCAGTACCCCGCGCAGTGCGTGCAGGACGTCGGGCAAGGCATCAGCAATATCATCGGCGATCAACCCTGCGCCGAAGCTATTACCGGCCTCTCTGTGCAGCCAAACAGCCGCAGACACGGCTTCAAACGCCAACATGCCCTATGCCAACAGGCCCAGAACGAACCCCGCCAGAACGTCGACACTGCCTGCGGTCGCTAGATCGGGCGGCGCATAAAATTGATCGCCACCTGACCGTCCGGGCTTGCGATGACCGTCTCTGGACCTTTCAGAATGACCACCGTGTCGGCGCGATTCGCCCCAAAGTAGGCCCGACGCGCTCCATCAGATCGGGCGAGGCAATCCCCCGCTCTACCGCAACAGCGTCCGCGCGGTACATTTCCTGCCCCGTCAGCAATTCAAGCGAAGACCCGATCCATCGGATCGTCATGATGACAATCCAGCAAACACGGCGGTTTGCGTACGTGGACATCTGAAGCGGGGAAAATGGGGTGGCTGAGGGGTCTTGAACCCCCGACCTCCTGGACCACAACCAGGCGCTCTAACCAACTGAGCTACAGCCACCGCCGAAGCCGCGATTGTGTAATCGGCGCGACGGGAGCCGTCAAGCAAACCGGGGGCAGATTCACACAAACTGTTTTCGATTTTTTCGATGCCCCACTGAGTTACCACCGGGAGGTACACAATTGTGACACTCAACAATCGCCTTATACCGCGGGATCATCGAAGAAAAACGGCTCGTCATCGTACGATTTCGGCGCGCGTTTACCCCCAGGTTTTTTCTTGTCTTTGTTGTTGGTGGATCGGGTATCAGCGGGTTGCGCCAGGTCAGCGGGCCGCCGAAGGGCGATATTCGGTGAGGCAACATCTAGAATGGACACATTGAACAGGGACACACTCTCAGCGTTTCCTGCCGCTTCATCAGGGGCGTTGCGATCGTCCCCAGCGCCCCCTCGGGAAAACGGCAGGACCACACCGGTTCACGTCGCCCGTTCACCCCTACCTGCTGCGGGTCGGGGTTGCCCGGCGAAAAACCGGCCCGATACTAGGCATCGTCTTCGGCGAAATTCGTGACGGTTGTATCAGGCATTTCCCCGAATCCCGCCGACGGCCCGACAGGAGTTCGTGCTTCCAGATCTTTATTGATTTCAGCTGTCGGCTGATCTGAGAGGGCCGGCAATCCGCCTGCCGGCAATACCGAAACTGAATTGTCGAGCACCGCCTCGGCCAGCTGTTGGAGCAGATTGGTCGGTGCGCGCATGGTGCCGCGCAGAGATGCCATATCAACAACACCCTCGTCTGTCGCCCTGCGGAGCCACTTATCCAGTTAGGCTTGCCGTCGACTTGCCGATCGTACGTGATCTGCTGACATCGGCCCCCCGATTTTCACAACTTCCATTGCGTGCCCAACATCTGAAATACGTCAAAGACTTTGCCCTGTAAATCCGCAAAGACTTATAGTGTGCGCCGATTCGCGTGGGTTTCTCAGGAAAGTTCAAAGATGACCAAAGCCAAATTGCAAACCGCTCAAAACTTGTCACTCCTCGGAACGGAATCCGCGTTCGAAGTGCTGGCCCGTGCCGAAGCCCTTAAAGCCGAAGGGCACGACGTTATTAATCTGGGTATCGGTCAGCCCGATTTCAAAACCCCGGGGCATATTGTCGAGGCCGCGGTGCAAGCGCTCCATGACGGTCACCACGGCTACACGCCAGCACCGGGCATTGCGGGCCTGCGCGAAGCTGTCGCGGCTGACATCGAGCGGTTACGCGGCGTTCGCGTCAATCCGGGCAACATCGTTTGCGTCCCCGGCGGCAAGGTCACGATGTTCTTCGCCATCATGATGTTCGGCGAACTCGGTGCGGAGATCATGTATCCCAACCCGGGATTTCCGATCTATGAATCGGTCATCAATTATTCCGGGGCTAAAGCTGTCCCCATCCCGCTGCTGGAAGAAAACGATTTTTCATTCGATGCTGAAGAAGTACTTTCACTGATCACACCGGCGACCCGCCTGATGATCATCAACACCCCGGCCAATCCCACTGGTGGCGCTGTACCGCGCGCGGAAATGGACAAGCTCGCCGCAGGTCTCGAAGCCCATCCCCATGTCGCCATCCTTTCCGACGAAATCTACGGACAGATGACTTATGACGGTTTGGAGCATGTCAGCCTGCTCGAATACGAACATCTGCGTGACCGCCTTATCCTGCTCGACGGTTGGTCTAAAACCTACGCCATGACCGGCTGGCGCCTGGGTTACGCACTTTGGCCCGACAGCCTGGTTGATATGGCCACCCGACTGGCCATCAACTGCCACTCATGCGTCAATGCAGCGACCCAGTTTGCCGGCATCGCCGCGCTCGAAGGACCGCAGGATTCTGTGCTCGAGATGGTGCGTGCCTTCGACGAACGCCGTGGTGTGATTGTCGATGAATTGAATTCCATTCCGGGTTTCTCGTGTCGCATGCCGAAAGGTGCATTTTATGCATTTCCGAATATTTCGGGCACCGGCCAAAGCGCCACCGAAGTTCAGAACCAATTATTGACCGAGGCCCATGTCGCGACAGTCGCCGGGACCAGTTTTGGGCACCTGGGTGAAGACTATGTCCGGTTTTCATACGCAAACTCGGTCGAGAATATCCGCACTGCTCTCGACCGTGTGCGCAAATTGTACAGCTAATTGCTCAATTTTTGATCTATCTGCCTATTTTTTGGGCAGAACAGGCTTTTAGCCAACAGTGTTGTTCAGATTTTTTATAATTCTTTCAATGACTTATCACGGAACCAAATATGGCATGCCCTATGCTATGCCCAGCATAGAAGCTGTTGTATCACTCGGGCCCACCGAGAGACCATTCGGCGGAGCCAAGCAGGTATCGAATGAAGAAGATCGAAGCCATTATCAAACCCTTCAAACTCGACGAGGTGAAGGAAGCCCTGCACGAGGTTGGCCTCAAGGGCATTACGGTTGTCGAGGCCAAGGGTTTCGGACGCCAGAAAGGCCACACCGAACTCTATCGCGGCGCAGAATATGTCGTTGACTTTCTGCCCAAGGTGAAAATCGAGATTGTCCTCGAAGATAACCAGGTCGAACGCGCCATTGAAGCCATCCAGGAAGCGGCCCGAACCGGCCGGATTGGGGATGGCAAAATATTCGTTTCAACGATCGATGAAGCGATCCGAATTCGTACAGGCGAACGCGGCCCTGAAGCCGTATAAATCGCCGGACAAATAACCGCATAAACAACATTCATTTTTCCCGAAAGACAGGAGAGCTTAGCTATGTCGGACATCAAATCAGTCCTGGACATGATCAAAGAGAACGACGTCGAGTTCGTGGATTTTCGTTTCACGGACCCGCGCGGCAAGTGGCAGCACACCGCACAGCATGTATCGACCGTAGATGAGGATCTTCTCACCGACGGCATCATGTTCGACGGCTCATCGATCGCCGGCTGGAAGGCCATCAATGAATCAGACATGATTCTGATGCCCGACCTTGGTTCTGCGGTCATGGACCCGTTCACGGCACAGCCGCAGCTTATTCTTATCTGCGACATTCTCGAGCCTGCTACGGGTGAATCCTATACCCGCGACCCGCGCGGCACGGCCAAGCTGGCCCTCGCCTATCTCGAATCCAGTGGTATTGGTGATGCGGCCTATTTCGGCCCGGAAGCCGAATTCTTCGTGTTCGACGATGTCCGCTTTGAGAACTCGATGAGCCGCAGCTTCTATGAGGTCGACAGCATTGAGGGCCCCTACAACAGTGGCTCTGACTATCCTGAAGGCAATATGGGCCATCGCCCGGCCATCAAGGGCGGCTACTTCCCGGTGCCGCCGGTCGATTCCATGACCGACATTCGCGCTGAAATGGTGACGACGGCTCTTGAGATGGGCATCGCGATGGAAAAGCACCATCACGAAGTTGCGCCCAGCCAGCATGAACTTGGACAGAAGTTCGACACGCTGCTGAACGCTGCAGATCAGATGCAGATCTACAAATACGTCGTCCACAACGTCGCGGCCCAGTACGGCAAGTCAGCCACGTTTATGCCAAAGCCGATTGCCGGCGATAACGGCTCGGGCATGCATGTACATCAGTCGGTCTGGAAGGATGGTAAATCCGCCTTCGCCGGATCGGGTTATGCTGATCTGTCGGACACCTGCCTCTACTACATCGGCGGGATCATCAAGCATGCACGGGCACTCAACGCGTTCACCAATGCCTCGACCAACAGTTACAAGCGTTTGGTACCGGGCTTTGAGGCACCGGTCCTGCTCGCCTACTCCGCGCGCAACCGTTCAGCTTCATGTCGTATCCCTTACGCCACGAGCCCGAACGCCAAGCGCGTCGAAGTTCGTTTTCCCCGATCCCACCGCCAACCCGTATCTGGCTTTCTCTGCCATGCTGATGGCCGGGCTCGACGGGATCGAGAACAAGATCCATCCGGGCGACCCCATGGACAAGGATCTCTACGACCTGCCGCCTGAGGAGCTCGAGGGCGTCCCGACCGTCTGCAGCTCGCTGGGTCAGGCGCTTGAAGCCCTGCGTGCTGATCGTGACTTCCTCAAGAAGGGCGACGTGTTCACCGACGACCAGATCGATGGCTATATCGCGTTGAAGCAGGAAGAGCTGACCCTCTTCATGCAGTCCCCACACCCGGTCGAATATCAGATGTACTACTCGGTGTGATCGACCCCATACGAAAAATCAAAAGCCCCGCCGAGAATTCGGCGGGGCTTTTTCTTTTAGGCCAAGCCAAGCATCCTTCGAGACGGCGCTTTGCGTCTCCTCAGGATGAAGCAATCTAAAATCTCATCCTGAGGAGCACGCGCAGCGTGCGTCCCGAAGGATGCCTAGCTCAGGACCACTTGGTCTTCGGCTTCTCTTCCGCCACGCCGTCGATGAAAACCGCGTCGACTTTCTCGTTGTAGAAACTCAGATAGTCCTTGATCCGGGCGCTCTCATGCACCGGGTTGGTATAGAACCAGACGATATTCTCGAACGTCTTCGCGCCGACGCGGACGTGGTAATAGCTGGAATCTCCCTTATAGGGACAACTCGTCTCCAACTCCGAGGGCAGAAGTTCGGCAATCACATCCTCACGCGGAATGTAATAGCGGGTCGGCAGGCCGGTTTCGAACAGAAACCGCGCGCGGGTTGTCTCCGCCACCGTGATACCGCCAAGCCCGACCCGCACCGCGCGCGAGCTATCGAGAATATCAAGCCGTACCCGCGGGCTGCGGGCATGAACGAAGACTTCCTCGTCCTCCTCGAACCACTGGTCCATTTTGCCCCAGTAGAACGCCATGTAATCCTTGAGGCCCGCGCATTCATCAAAGGGCAGCTCGTAGCTCCAGATCGCGTTCTCGGCGCTCTTGCCCCCCGCCTCAACGGTGAAATAGCTCGCATCTCCTTTGAAGGGGCAATGGGTCGAATGATCGGTTGGCGTCAGATGAGACATCTTCACATCGGCGCGCGGCAGGTAATAAACCGGCACATGGCCGCGCTCATAGAGCACCAGGCCGCCGGTGGTATCCAAGATCGTCTCCCCGCCGAACATCACCCGGATGCGTTTGGGACAGGGTTCAAACTCGACGAAATGTTCGGGGCGTTTGGCATAGCCGGGCGCCGGGCCTGCGGTTTGGGTCATGAAGTTTCTCCCGTCCAGGGTTTGGTTTTTCCCGTTTTCAGATCGACGACGAGATCCGCCCCGCCATATTTGTGCACGCTGTCATGACTGCGAATATGCACGCGCGTCGCCCCGACCGGCACAGCAACGCTTCCAAGCGAACAGGTGAAAGGCTGCTCGTTCACATGGAGATGCAGCAAGGTGCGCGTCGCCAGAACTTTACCGTCCATGGAAAGCACTTCCCAACGGTTGGCGTAATGCTCCCAGCCCACATCCGCATGCCGCAAGGTCACAGCAAAGTTGTAAGTCCCGGCCCGTTCCGCACGCCTTTGCACCTTCGTCACGTCGAATTCACCGGCCCTTGCGGGCGAAGCCACTATTCCAACGGCGGTCAAAAGGCTGGCGAATTTTCATGTCTTGGCCCCTTCCTTCGGAATCGGTCTTGGTCGACCATCGTCCCCTATTGCCACATAGGTGAATGCGCCCTCGGTCACTTTTTCGCGCTCGAAACTATCCCGCCGGATCGTCCAGACCTCAATCCGATAGGTCATGGACGTGCTGCCGATGCGCTGGAGGTCCGCATAACAGCAGACCACGTCACCAACCTGGACAGGTTTGTTGAAGACCATCGATTCAACCGCAACCGTCGCCACCCGACCGCCCGAACGGCCCCGGGCCGCGATGCCGCCGGCGATATCCATCTGGGATAACAGCCAGCCGCCGAAGATATCACCATTGGGATTAGTGTCGGCAGGCATCGCGACGGCCTGGATGCACAATTCGCCTCGGGCGTCTGTTTTTGTGTCGTTCTGGCTCATGCTGTCGTTCTTCCTTTTCGACTCACGCGCGAATCATCACATATAGCGAGCAGTTTCGGCTACCGGCCGAAACGTATTTAGGCTCTTTTTCAGGTGAGGCCAGCGTGGCAGGCGCCAAACGTAAATCCGAAGAACCCGGACTTTTTGACGAGAACGCAGGGTCTGGCGGCGACTACACCGCCAACGATATCGAGGTCCTTGAAGGCCTTGAACCCGTGCGCCGTCGCCCCGGCATGTATATCGGCGGCTCTGATGAGCGCGCGCTCCATCATCTGGCAGCGGAAATCCTCGACAACTCGATGGACGAGGCCGTCGCTGGCCATGCCGATCGAATCGAGATGTCGCTCGCCGAAGACGGCACGCTAACCATTTCGGATAATGGGCGCGGCATTCCGGTCGACCCGCACCCCAAATACAAGGGCAAGTCGGCTCTTGAAGTGATTCTGACCACGCTCCATTCGGGCGGCAAGTTCGACGGCAAGGTCTACCAGACCTCGGGCGGCCTACATGGGGTTGGTCTGAGCGTGGTCAACGCGCTGTCGTCAGCCCTGCGGGTTGAGGTCGCTCGCGACAAGCAACTCTGGGCTCAGGAATATTCCCGCGGCGCGCCGCTGGGGAAACTTCAGAAGCTGAAAACCGTTCCCAACCGTCGGGGCACGACAATTTCGTTTATGCCCGACCCGGAAATCTTTGGCGCAAAAGCCGCCTTCGAAGGCCAACGCCTCTACGCAATGGCGAAATCCAAGGCCTATCTGTTCCGGGGCGTGGAAATCAGATGGTCCTGCGACGCGGCTGTCGCGACCCGGGAAAACATTCCGGAGAAGGAAAGCTTCCAGTTTGCCGATGGCATTCTGGACTATCTCCGCACCACCTTGGGCGAACGCCCGCTGGTTGGGGCGGATATCTTTTCAGGCCGTACCGACCTGACCGACGCCCAGGGCCGGATCGAATGGGCGATTTGCTGGCCCAACGATGGCGAAGGCTTCGTCAGTGCCTATTGCAACACCGTTCCCACCCCCGAAGGCGGCAGCCACGTCATGGGACTGCGCGGTGCCCTCACCCGTGGTCTGAAGGGTTATGGCGAACTGACCAATAACCGGCGGGCGAGCCAGCTCACGGCCGAAGACATCGCGGATGGCGCGGCAATCGTTCTGTCGCTGTTCATTGAGGACCCGCAATTCCAGGGACAGACCAAGGAAAAGCTGTCTATGCCGGAAGCTGCCCGGGTCGTTGAGACGCAGGTCAAGGATCATTTCGATCACCATCTCTCTACCGATCGCCGAAGCGCTGATCTGTTGCTCGAATGGGCCATCGAACGGGCCGAGGACCGGAAGCGTCGGCGAGAGGATCGCGCTCTCAAGCGCAAAACTGCCGGCCGTAAGTCACGGCTACCCGGCAAACTGGCCGACTGCTCACGCAGCAGTGCGGAGGGCACAGAAATTTTCCTCGTCGAGGGCGACAGCGCCGGCGGATCAGCAAAACAGGCTCGCAGTCGCGAGACCCAGGCGATCCTGCCGCTCCGTGGCAAAATTCTGAACGTCGCCAGCGCGTCCGCAGACAAGTTGCGCGGCAATCAGGAATTACGTGATCTTGTCCAGGCGCTGGGCTGCGGCAGCGGGGCGACCTTTGATCTCGACAAGCTGCGTTATGAGCGGGTCGTGATCATGACGGATGCCGATGTCGATGGTGCTCATATCGCTTCGCTACTGATGACCTTCTTCTATCGAGAGATGCCCGAACTGGTGACCAGCGGTCACCTGTATCTCGCTGTGCCGCCCCTATACCGGCTGGCGCGGGGCGGAGATGTCGTCTACGCCATCGACGATGCAGACCGTGAACGGCTGACGGAAGAGCATTTTAAGGGCAACGGCAAAATCGAGATCAGCCGGTTCAAGGGGCTTGGTGAAATGCCGCCGGCCCAGCTGCGGGATACGACGATGCATCCGGACAAGCGACAAATGATTCAGGTCTCCCTGCCGAGCGCAACCGACAGTGACAAAGATCGCGCCAAAATTGCCAAAGCCACGGCGCAATTGGTCGAACAATTGATGGGCCGAAAAGCCGAACGGCGTTTCCAGTTCATCCAGGATAATGCGAAATTTGTTGAAGAACTGGATGTTTGACCACACGTCAGTGTGATCACAGCGGCCCAAATTTCGTCATAATTTCCCGCAAACCCTCTTCCTCTGTGATGTGGATCACTGACGCCGCTTGCCCGGCATGTCTTAGACCTCTGCAATGCCATCGATGTCAGGAAAATTCGAAATGCCTCTCAACCGTCTCATCAGCAAACAAACTGGCTTCGCGATCGCCGGCGTTTTAGCGCTGACCGCCTGCGCACAGTTCGGCGTGACCGTAACCCGGGTGGATCACGCGTATCAGTACGACCCCGTTCAAGTCTCCACCGCAGGCGGCGGAGACCGCCAGTTAAAGGTCGAAGTTCTCGGTAACCCATTCGAGGTATACCAGGACGAACTGGAGAGGATGTTGATTTCCAGCATGCACGGGCGCACCTTTGGCGTGCCGGTTAATTTCTCCGCAGCCCCCACAAACCAGGATCCAAATCGCAACTTTCACGTTGTGGTCGCCTTCAATCCGGAGGGAGTTCGCGATCCCGGACAATTGTGCACGGCGAGCAGCAATTTAAAACCCGAGGCGACTAAGGGCGGCACGCTAACGCTGATGGGTGCGCTTTGTTCATCTGACATCTACCTGTCCAACGCAATTGCACGTGCCGGCGGCATAGATGGCCTGAATTCCGACACGCTCGATTCTTTGGTCGCACAGCTAACCATTTCACTCTTCCCGGACGAGAATCCCAATCCTCAGACCGACGGAGAGGTCCCCACAAACTAGGACCCGGTCACCAATAGATCATCCGTAGAGCAGCCATTGTTGCAACAGCGCAGTGGCCGCCTGCGGGCGTTCCATCGAAGAAAGGTGACCGCTGTCTTCGATAACTGCCAGTTTTGCGCTCGGGATCAAATCCACCATTTCTTCGTGTAACGCGACCGGCGTGAGCGCATCCTGACGGCCACAAACCACCAGCACCGATATTGTAACCGGCGAAGTCCGAGCGGCCGTCGCGCCGGCTCATAACAGCCATCTGTTGACGATGAAAGGGCTCGCGACCGACACGTTCAGCCATGGCTTTGGTCCGGTCTGTAAGGTCCTCATCGGCCAAGCGGTCTTCGTGAATAAGTATCGGCAACAACCGGTCTGTCACGCCCCGAAATTTCCCGATACGGCTCATATCAATGAGCTGGCCCCGGCGCATACGCTGGTCATCCGTGTCAGCCCTGGGCGACGTAGCCACCTTTCGACAATCCGGCGAGGGCGAACTTATCGGGGGCTTCCGCAAGAACCTGAGCTGCCAGGGCCTCGATGGTTTCGCCGGCGGTGATATCAGCAACAGTAATTTGCGCGATCTCGGCGAGATGGCTTGTCTGATGTGACCAGAGATCGGGATCACACAGCAGGCCCGGGACGAGAACGAGGTGCACGAACCTTACCTACCGTCGGTACGGTGCACCGCGCCCGGTGCCAGCGTCCCAGCAATCTGGGCAGCCCATAGGTCCTGATAGGCCGTCTCGAGCTTGCCCACGAAAACCCCACTATCACGACTTCCCTCTAACGCGGTGTTGAGCTGATTAGAAAGTTCACGAAGTCCTGCCAAATCCGCTGCCAATTCAACGGCCTTGCGCAAATATCCATCGGCGGAATCAACAACCAATTCTGACAATCCATACGCGCGGCACAGGCTCGCGCCCACCCGGGATGGCATCGCGGGTCCGGCCATAGTCAACACCGGAACCCCCATCGCGATGGCATCCGCCGCGGTGGAGTGGGCGCCATACACAAACGTATCGAGAAATAAATCTCCATGACAATGGCGGGCCAGGTGGTCGGCCATTGAGGGCACAGTCGGCGCAAAAATTAGACGTGCCGGATCAACCCCAGAAAGCTGTGCAACGGTTTTCAGGTTCCGGGTTGTGACGGCAATATGCTCACGCAACCACAATACCGACCCTTCGACCTGCTTGAGAATTTCCATCCAGCAGCCAAAGGTAATCGGATCAATTTTAGTCGGCGTGTTAAATGCGCAAAACACCATGCCCTCAGCCGGCAGGCCATGTTCGACACGGGATTTCAAATCCGGCGCCGGGACACCAAAATTGTTGAGCGGCATGAAAGTTCCAGGCAGATATGCCACAGCCTCGCGAATAGATCCCGCTTGGCTTGACGGCAACACGATCTCATCAACCAGCAGCACATCGTTCAATCCGCCCGATGAACCGCAATAACCGAGCCAACCCACCTGCAATGGAGCGGGTCGGGCAGCAAGGATTTCCGGACGCGCACCGCGTGTGAAACCGCCGAGATCAACCAGGACGTCTACGCCTGCGGAACGAATTTTTGCGGCGGCCTCTACCGCGGAGACCTGAGAAACACCGAGGACATTATCAACGCCGTCAAACACGGCGTTCTGCACATCGCTCCCATCGGGCTCGGTCAACAGGATTGCCGACACTTCAAAACTTTTACGATCATGCCGGTGGAACAAATCTGCGGTCAGATGTCCAACCGGATGCCGGCCCATATCCCCAGACAAATAACCGATATGCAGACGCTCGCCTTGCGGGCGTTCCGCCAATGGCTCGGGGGCCGGCGATGTTTGCCTCACCAGATCGGCGCGGGCATCACTGACCGCGTCGAGTTCATGCTGATCAACCGGGAGAAACAGGGCAATCAGCGGCGATAATTCCCCGAGCCGATCGCTTCCGGATTCAATCAATCGCCTAAAATTTCCAACCAGCTTGTCGCGGTCGCGCCAATCGCACGCGTGAAGCAGGTTGTAGAAAAGTTGAGTCGCCGTCCGAATGAAGCCGGGATCGAGCTCGAGGGCCCGTCGGAACCGAGCTCCCGCCGCTTCATAGTTACGCCCTTCGGAAAGTGTGATTCCCAAACTGTGCAGTAGTTCGGGTTCCCCCGGTGCCGCCTCAACGGCAGCTTCCAGAATTTCACGCGAATCCTTGGACCGCCCGAGCTGGCGATAGAGGTTACCCAGATTGGCCAGAACGCGCGCATGGTCGGGAGAAATTTCACGTGCCCGCTCCAGTAACGCCCTGGCATCTTGCAGCTGACCGGCCATCACTAACGCCCCTGCCGTGTTGAAATGCAGGTCTGGGTCCTGTGGGGATCTCGCCAGCGCGGCCTTATAGTCCTCGACCGCCCCCGCAACATCCCCCGCATCAAGGCGCAATTTGGCGCGATTGGCGACGACGCGCGGATCACCAGCGCTTCCCGAGACGGCGCGATCCAGAAGAATCAACGCCGCATCCTGTTCGCCGGTTTGTCCCAGCAACACCCCTTTGAGATGCAAAGCTTCGACGTGTTCAGGGTCGCGGGTCAGGACGATATCGTAGCTATCCCCCGCCGCGCTTATGTCGCCCGCTCGGTGAAGAGCCAGCCCTTCAGCAACAATTGTATCGAGATCATTCGTGTTTATGGTCATGTGCACCTTGTTTCAAAATGCACGCTCTGAAGCAAGAGCATATGGAAACACTGGACATTCCGGCCCACCAAGCCCATTTTCCGCCCCGCACAGGATCTTGTACAATTTTCACAGCAGACCAATAATATGAAATTTGATGAACTGGGTCTGAGTGACCCGTTACTGAACGCTATTACCGATGCCGGATACGAGAGCCCCACTCCGATTCAGGCAGAGGCGATTCCCCATCTTCTGATGGGACGCGACATTGTCGGTATTGCCCAGACAGGCACCGGCAAGACCGCCAGCTTCACACTCCCAATGATCGAGATCCTGGCCACGGGTCGCGCCCGCGCGCGGATGCCCCGATCCCTGATCCTTGAGCCGACCCGCGAACTCGCGGCACAGGTCGCCGCAAATTTCGAGACCTATGGCAAGAACCATAAACTGAACATGGCCCTCCTCATTGGCGGCGTTTCGTTCTCCGATCAGGAAGACAAACTCAATCGCGGTGTGGACGTGCTGATCGCAACGCCCGGCCGCCTGATCGATCACTTCGAGCGCGGCAAAGTCCTGCTCGCCGATATTAAAGTGCTGGTGGTCGACGAGGCTGACCGGATGCTTGATATGGGATTCATTCCTGATGTCGAGAAGATCATCAAGCTGCTGCCGCCCATCCGCCAGACGGCGATGTTCTCCGCAACGATGCCGAGCGAAATCAAGCGGCTGACCGATTCCTACATGATGAACCCGCGTACCGTTCAGGTGGATGCAGCCGCATCGGCTGCCGAAACGGTGACCCAGGGTCTGCTGCGCGTAAATGGTGGTTTTGCTGAGAAACGCGCTGCCTTGCGGAAACTCGTTCGCGCCACAAAGGTGAAAAACGCGATTGTTTTTTGTAACCGCAAGCGCGATGTCGCGACACTTGAAAAATCACTGACATCCCATGGCTTCAACGCCGCGGCATTGCATGGTGACATGCACCAGACCGCGCGCATGGAAACTCTGGCCAAATTCCGTGACGGGGAGATCGAATTGCTGATCGCCAGCGACGTCGCAGCACGCGGCCTCGACATTCCGAATATGAGCCATGTGTTCAACTTTGATGTCCCCATGCACGCCGAAGACTACATCCATCGCATTGGCCGGACTGGACGCGCCGGCAAAGAAGGCCATGCGTTTACATTAGCGACGCGGACCGACGAGAAATTTCTGGATTCAGTAGAACGCATGCTTGGACGGCGTATCCCGCCGATCTCTGCGGAAGGCGTTGCGAATGATGCAGTGGAATCCAAACCTGCTGCGGATTCCAGTACTGCTTCAGATTCCAGTCCTGCCGCGGAAGTGAGCTCCGCTGAGAATGCCGACGCGGAAAGCGGTGAAGCTGCCGTGAAGGCACCTCGCCGACGCCAGCGCAGCTCACGCAGCAAGGCTGCTGAGACCAAGAGAACTGAAGCCGAGGCGACCCCGGCCGTCGAACCTGACGCCGACGACAAGCCCGAGGGAACAGTAGCGACTTCCGAAGCTGAAAAGCCTGAAGAAACGGTAGCGACGGCCGAAGCTGAGACGTCCAAACGGGCACCCCGGGCTCCCGGTGGCCGTAATTCCTCTCGCGAAGAACAACGCCCCAAAAATCGCCGACGCACTAATAGTGGCGGCGAAGCCATGGAAGATAACGACGGACCGGCGTTCGGCAAAGAAGAGCTCACACCGGCATTTCTTCGACGTTAAAATCACAACAGCTCATCAAAGCGTCACGGGTGTACAATGCAGACGATCTTCGTTCAGGTGAAATGCGAATTGGGTAAGGCCTATGACGTCGCCGATGACGCGGCGTTGAACGTTGATCAGGTCTCCGAGGTCTATTCTACATCAGGGCAGTTTGACCTGCTCATGAAGTGCTATCTGGCCGATGATACGGATATCGGCCATTTCGTCACCAGCCATATTCAGACGATCTCTGGCGTGTTCGACACGTTCACGACGATCACTTTCAAGGCATTTACCTGACAGCGCTGTTGTCGGGGGAGATCTTCATCCCACCCAAATGCGCTAGCTGGCAGCAGCCACATCCAGCAGTTCATCCTCGTCGAATGTCTCATCCAGGGCGACGGCTTCTCGAATGGCATCTTCCATCCGGGCCCCATCGAGCAACGCGTTAGTCAAATTCGCGCGTTCCAGGTTCGCGCCGCGAAGGTCCGCCCCCGTCAATCGAATATTGCTAAGATCAGCGAGCTCCATATTGGCGCCGGCAAGATTGGCGTTCGTCAAATTTGCGGGCCAAAGTCGACCGGTTTCCTGGCCGGACACGTCTTTCAGGTTTACCGCCGCCAAACGAGCACCGATAAGATTGGCGCTTCGCAGATCGGCATACTGAAGGTTGGCCCCTTCGAGGAGCGCGTCCGAAAGATCGGCGTCGACCAAAAATGCATGCTCCATCTCACTCATCACAAAACGGCAGGACGCCAGATTCGCACCACTCATACTGGTTCGGTGTAGCACCGCGCCACCCAGATCCTCGCCGGGCAAATCAATCCGTTCAATGTCGCTATCCGCCAAATCGGCCCGTTCGCCGGCTTTCCCATCGCTCTCAATCCAATCGAAATGGCTTTCGAGCATACGCTGGATATCTGGCGGAAATTCGCTGGTTGGACGGGACATCTTGACACCCGTCACATTTGCTTCTGCAAGATCAACGTCGGTGAGATTGACATCGTTCAGATTCGTATTGCTGAGATCCGTGCCTTTCAGGGTTACCCCCGACAGGTCAGCCCCGACCAGGCTTGCCCCGTTTAGGTTGGTGTTGCTCAAATTTGCGTTCTTCAGAATCGCGCGATCAAGACGCGCCGCTTTCATGTTACCATTTGAAAGATTGGCTCCCTCCATACGCGCGTTACGCATGCTGCTGTGATCCATCGAAGAGCCGCTGAGATCGGCCCCTGAAATATTCGCATTGTCCAGATTGGCGCGGTCCAGAACCGCGTTGGTAATGACAGATTCTGCTGCATCACCACCGAGCATGAGCACACCACCTCGCAGATCGGCACCAACCAGGCTGGCCCCTTCAAGTCGGACCCCGCGCATATTCGCGCCCCGCAAATCGGAACGATCAAGCTTGGCCTGGGTCAGGTCTGCGGCGTCGAGCATGATCGAAAACATGTCACAATCGCTCAAGTCAGCCTATTTCATCGAGCAGCGAGTCATGTTCGCGCCCGCCAGTTTGGCCTTGCGCAGGATAATCCGATCAAACTTGTAGGGCCGCAGATCGCGCAGCGACAAACCCGCCGGTTGACCACCGCGCACACCTTTCACCCAACGGATATGCCGTTTGACGATTTCAGTGACTTCAAGTTTACGCATGACCACTTCCGCGTCAGGGCTTTGAAAGATGGCCTTGAATGTAACCGCAGAACGGTTAACGGAGCATGAGGATTACTCGAATGAAGAATGTTATATTTCAGTTTAGAAAAATATTATAAACAATTGTTATTACTCAATGATATTTATAAAAAATTCTCGAACGATTAGTTGTCCGCATCTTCTTCCTTCAAAACCTTCGTCGCTGCGCGGAAGGCCTCCATGCCAGCTGGGGCGCCGCAATACATCGTGATCTGAAGTAACGCCTCGCGCAGCTCTTCGCGGCTCAGCCCGTTGCGAATCGCACCACGGAAATGCCCTTCAAACTCGGTCATGCGCCCCAGTGCAGCAAGCATCCCGAGATTGAGCAAGCTGCGCTGCTTGCGCGAAAGCCCGTCTCGGCCCCAAACAGCACCCCAACCCATCTCTGTGATGAACTGCTCCATGAAATCCCGGTTGAAGTCATTTAAATCTGCCATCGATGAATCAACACGTTCATCACCCATGACTTCACGCCGTATGCGCATTCCCTTTTCAAACAGATCCTTGTCGATCACGTAGCGTATCCCCCGGATTTATTAGTTTGCGGCCGGAAAACGGTCCCGGTCATGCGGAGCGTTGTAGATGCCTTCCGGATCTTCCGGCCCGACGGGCACAATGCCATTCGGGTTCACACGTTCGATACCGTAGTAGTTGCGCTTGGCATAATCGAAGCTGAACGTCTCGGCGATACCAGGAATTTGGTACAATTCCCGCGTGTAGTTGAAGAGGTTTGGATAGTCCTGAATACGGCGAATATTGCATTTGAAAGCCCCCACGTAACACGCATCGAAGCGAATCAACGTGACCCAGAGCCGCCAATCAGCTTCGGTTAACCGATCGCCGACTAGATACCGCTGCTTTCCAAGGCATTCTTCGAGATCATCCAGCGTGGCAAACAGGGCCGTGACCGCCTCGTTGTAGGCTTCCTGGGATGCGGCAAAACCCGCGCGATACACGCCATTATTCACCGTGTGATAGACGATTTCGTTGATGGCCTCGATATCGGAGTGCAGCGCTTTGGGATAATAATCTTCCGTCGCATTGGTGAAGGCTTCAAAGGCCGTGTTGAACATCCGGATTATTTCGGACGATTCATTGTTCACAACCTGATTGGTCTTTTTGTCCCACAAGGTCGGCACGGTCACTTTTCCCGTGAAATCCGGCGCCGACGCCGTGTAGGCCTCGTGCAAATGCGAAAAGCCGTTCACGTGATCAGGCAGACAATCAGGAAACTCGGGATCGTCGGCATAGTTCCAGCCCTGCGCATGCCGCCCGGGTTGAGCCAATGATGCCGTGATCGCGCTGTCGAGCCCCTTGATAGCCCGAAAGATCAGCGCGCGATGCGCCCAGGGGCATGTATGGGCGAGGTAAAGGTGATAGCGGTCCGGTTCTGCGGCAAAGCCTGCCCTCCCGGTCGGGCCGGCACTTCCGTCTGCCGTGATCCAGCTGCGGAATTGGCTTTCGGAGCGCTGAAAGTTGCCGTCCTTGGCGACTTCGCGCTCGGTGGCATCATTGTCGTGCCACGTACCCTCAATGAGCATACCCATGGTTCTTCTCCCTGCGGTGACGCCTCACAGCGCCCCAAAATTATGACTGAAGTGGCTTTTTGAGTTCTGATTCAGGCTCGCCGGCATGAAACCGGGCGGCCAGATCACCCATATCGATCGTCATCCCGATGGGCTCGCGGTCAAACGCACCCGTCGCGAACCATTCGTTCAAGGCTTCATTGCTATCGAAATTGTTGGTCTGAAGCTCTACCGAGTTCCCGTCAGGATCATGATAATAGAGCGAGGTGGTCGGACCGTGGTTGATCTGTCGCATGGGGTTTATCTCAATCCTCTTGAGGTACTCGAAGATCGCTATGAGGTCCGCCAGAGAGCTGTAGGAATAGGCGAAATGTGCCATCCCGACCGTGTTGGGGACCTGGTCTTCCATGCCGTCGCGTTCGATGATCGCGACCCGGTGGTGTTCGTCATCATAAGTCAGGAACGAAATACCCTTGGCATCCCCCACAACCTGCGCCCCAAGTACGTTGCAATACCATTCGGTCATCTCCGCACGGTTCTTCGTATAGAGCACGATATGCGCGAAATACGCCGGTTTTGGCGAAGTATTGGGCTCAGGTACGTGAGCATATGCATGAGACATGTGAGGTTCTCCTCGGAAAGGTCGAAAATCTGGGGAAATTCTAGCAGACAAGCGAAAAGCCTGCAGCCATATGCTTTGACTCCCTCAATCCCTGAACGCATGGAACGTCGGGTTCAGAACCGATATATAGAGGCGGAACCACACCAACCTATGGCCACCTTCATGTCGCTCGACCCAGATACGCTTCAGCAACTTCTCGACACCATCCGGCGTTTCGCGCGCGAACGGCTGGTTCCATTGGAAGCCGATGTTTCCGAAAACGATACGGTGCCGCAGGAGATCATCGCCGAAATGCGTGAGCTGGGCCTGTTCGGCCTGTCGATCCCCGAAGAATATGGCGGCCTCGGCCTGTCGATGTACGAAGAAGTGCTCGCGGTTCAGGAACTCTGCTGGACGTCGCCGGCATTTCGTTCTGTCTTCGGCACCAATGTGGGCATTGGCTCCCAGGGAATCGTTATCGACGGAACTCAGGAACAGAAATCGACCTGGCTGCCCAAACTGGCCAGCGGTGAAACCATCGCGTCCTTCGCCCTGACCGAACCTGAAGCAGGCTCAGACGCCGGGTCCCTGAGGACTTCAGCCCGGCGGGACGGCGACAATTATATTTTGAACGGCACCAAACGCTTTATCACCAACGCGCCCCATGCGGGTATCTTCACGTTGATGGCCCGCACCAACCCTTATGAACCGGGCGCTCGTGGCGTCTCGGCGTTCATTGTGGAGAGTGATACCCCCGGCCTCAGCGTCGGCAAGCACGACCGAAAGATGGGGCAACAGGGCGCACATACAGCTGATGTGGTGCTGGAAGATTGTATTGTCCCCGCGGCCAATATCATCGGCGGCGTTGAGGGTCAGGGCTTCAAAACCGCCATGAAAGTGCTGGATCGGGGCCGGCTCCACATGGGTGCAATCTGCGTTGGCATCGCCGAACGGCTGATTGACGAATGCGTTCGTTATGCCAGCGAGCGGCAACAATTCGGCAAACCGATCGGTGAATTCCAGCTCATCCAGGCCATGCTCGCCGATTCCTGCACGGAATCTTATGCGAGCCGCACCATGGTCGCTGATGCGGCCCGTCGTTTTGATGCCGGTGAGAACATCGCGACCGAGGCCGCCTGTTGCAAATACTACTGCACCGAAATGGTTGGCCGGGTGGCAGATCGCGCCGTGCAAATTTTTGGGGGTGCGGGCTATATGGCCGAATACCCCATCGAACGCTTCTACCGCGACGTGCGGCTGTTTCGTATTTACGAAGGCACGTCACAAATTCAACAAATTGTCATCGCGCGCAACATGCTCCGCGAGGCAGCAGAAAACTAAGAACACCCATCAGGAGAAAACCATGAAATTTGTCAGCTACCGTGTCGTAAATCGTGAATCCTGGGGTGTCATCGGCGCTGATGGCGGCGTCGTCGACTTGTGTGCAGAATTCGGAAACGACATGCCGACGTTGCGGGACTACCTCGCTGCCAGTGACGCGGATAAGGCAAAGGTCGCGGAATATCTCGGCACGGGCTTTGGCGGTCATGCTGGCAAGGCATCGGATTTCCCGATGCGCGATATCACGCTGCGCGAGCCGATCACCAATCCGGGTAAAATTCTCTGCATTGGTCTGAACTATCGCAAACATGCAGCAGAAGCGGGCTTGCCGGTGCCGTCCTACCCGTTGATTTTTCCGCGCTGGCCGGAAAGCCATGTCGCGCATGGTCAGCCTCTACTGGCCCCCCGGGAATCCCACCAGTTTGACTACGAAGGCGAACTCGCCGTGATCATCGGAAAGACCGCCCGACGCGTGAGCGAAGCTGACGCACTCCATTACGTGGGTGGCTATGCGTGTTACAATGAAGGTTCAATCCGGGACTGGCAGATGCACACGACCCAGTACGTGCCCGGCAAGAATTTCTATCATTCCGGTTCATTTGGTCCGTGCATGCTTTCGGCAGACGAAGTAGCCGATCCAGCAGATCTCGTCCTCGAAACCCGTCTGAACGGCGAGGTTGTGCAGCATGAAGGCATCAACGACCTGATCTACAACGTGCCCCAGCTCATCGCGTACACGTCGACCTTTACCGAGCTTCGGCCCGGTGACGTGATCGTCACTGGTACCCCCAGCGGTGTCGGCCTGGCCCGCACCCCCCAGCTTTGGATGAAGCCCGGCGATACGGTCGAGGTCGAGATAACCAAGATCGGCATCCTGTCGAACCCGATCGAGGCCGACTAGCCGCGCCCGGTCATTCCATAACGATAGCAGCACGCCCGGTGACCAGCCCCTGGTCGAGCCGGGCGTGGACTGTCTCGACTTCCTCGAGCTTGTAAGTCTCCGTCACCAGCGGCCAGACATCCCCGCGGGCACAGAGTTCGAGTGAATCAATCACCTGCTGCATGCTGCAGTAGCGGCTGCCCATGAGCTCCAGCTCTTTGGCCAGCATCTGAGGTGCCGGGGCCATAAATGGCTGCCCGGACCCGCCCAGAGTGACGAACCGCCCGCCAATGCCGAGACTGCCAACGGCCTGTTCCTGCGTTCCCTGGGTCGATACGTAGTCAATCGCCACATCAACGCCCGCGCCACCGGTCAATTCCATGATCTCTTCGACCACCCGGTCATTCGAAGCATCAACGATCATGTCGGCGCCCAAATCCTGACAAACCTTCAGCTTGTCGGCCATCACGTCGACGGCGATAACCTTGGCATTGGCCCATTTCGCCATCATCACCTGATGAACCCCGAGCCCCCCACCGGCGCCGAATACAGCCACCGTATCCATCGGGGTTACCCGAGCCCGCGACAGCACCTTGTACGGGGTCGCAATGGCATCAGCGATAACGCCCACATCGGCAGGCTTGTTCTTATAGTCCAGACCTTCGGGCAGCTTGATGTAATTCCCGACCGGCAGCTTGATATACTCGGCATAGCCACCGTCAATCTGACGCCCGATATAGCCCTGGTTCACCGTCGAAATCGGCGCACGGCCGGCACGGGTCCACTTATCTTCACCTTCGATCAGATAAAAATAGGCGGTCACCGGATCACCGACTTTCAGGCCTCCATCCGCACCGGATTTTCCGATTTCGACGATCTCGCCCGTAATCTCATGCCCGATAATGATCGGAAAATTGGCTGTTCCGCGCCCCGCCCGAATATGATGGATTGTGAGCCCTGCCCCGCAGGCAAGAACCTTGGCTACCGCTTCGCCCGGACCTGGTACGGGGTCGGGTCGGTCTTCGAGAACAAAGGCTTCTCCGGCTTTGTAGAGGACTTGCGCTTTCATGGTGTATCTCCCTTTTCCTTTTTCGGTACGGCAACCAACGGCCCCGCGCAAGTGCTGTTTCGCTTGCACGTTTCGCGGGGTTCTGGCACGCAGCAATGATGGCACGTTTTATCGTTGGAAGATTGTTCGGCTGGCCCGAATTCGCAGAGGACGGAGACGATATCTGGCTGGTCCATATCGATGATCCCGCATTCTTTCTCCGCGTGGTCCACCGTCCTGAAGATATGCTTCCCACGGGGGACCTAACGGATATGTATTTCCCGCTTCTCGACGAGCCACAGTTCGCTTTAGGAAATTTGATATTCGTAGAGCCCCGGACGACGGACCCCAGCGAACTCGCACAAACCGTCGCAGACGCCATCGACACGATCCATAACGACGAAATCACCAAACGTCTGGCGCTCAAACGACATCCGTTTCGGCCGTCATCTGCTGAACTTTATCGCGAGGATGTTCCACTCGGGTTCCTTGTCGGGGTCTATCACGACACCGAGGACGGCACGACCGACGAAGTCCCCTGGGTCGTCCATCTTGGACCGCCCCCCTTCGCCATGCGGGTGTGCGATCTCAATGATGACGACCTCGAGCCTGACGATATCTGGGCCTCGGTCGGAGACGGCTACGCCCTGGCACACCTGCACTGGTTGTCGAGTATGGGAAGTGAACGCGAAGACATACGCGTCTTGGCCGAAACGGCAGGCGGGACTGTCCGGGATGCGATCGAAGAGATCATGCCGGAGATCCTCCCCAGCTCGTAATTATAAAGCAACGGCCTTGGGTTCGGGCAGCCTTGCTGGCAACAACCCCAATGTCTAGTCTACCATTTCAGGCAGGAGCTCGGCGAGTTCGATAGCTTTGCGGGCATTGTCTTCACGACAAGCTTTTTCAATCGCGCGCGCATGATCACTCAGATGGGTCGCACCGTAACTTCCGAAATTACTGCCCATGCCGTGAACTTCTTTGCGCATCTTATCCAAATCACCCATCGAAGCCGCCGCTGAAACCAACGCGACCGTCGCGGGAGCATCTGCCAGTGTCATCGACAGCATTTCACCGAGCGCCACGGATCCGATCATTTCTTCTAATTGATCGATCATGTCCGTGTCGAGATAGACTGAACCCTCGTCTTCATCATCCGTCTCATCTTCGCTCGCATATATCGGCGCAATAGAACTCGCCTTGATCAAAGCAGCCAGCAGTTTCTTCCGGTCAATTGGCTTGGGCAAATAGTCGTTCATGCCGGCCGACAGACATGTGTCGCTAACCTGTGAACGGTAGGTTGAGTGAGTAAAGATATGGTTAACGAACAAACCAAAATACGCGGTATTCCAGTAGTTTAACCCTTTAATATTCCATCGGAGGTTGGGTTTAACAGTCAAACCCCAACTACCTCCGATTAAATATTCGACGAAGCGATCCAGCCGAGCAAGGCCTCGATCCAGAGACCCATCGCGCTACCACAAGCATATGATGCGCCGAGATGATCACAATCAACCAGAACTAGTGATTTGACAGAACCCCCAATTGCCTTCAGGGCAGCGCTCATGGTTTCTGCCTGTGTCATGAGATGCGGGAAATCACGGTCCCCCCAGGCCATGTAAAATGGCGGCGTGCGGGTGATCGTATGTAGAGGGCTCGCATCCCGGTCAACAGCGTCATCCGTGCCCAGAAAACGAGGTCGCAGGGGCATCCCGTTACCGGTGGTAAAATCATAGACCCCGGAAACCGGCAGCGCGCCCTTGATGACATCTTCCGGCAGTCCAAAGGCAGCCTGCCAATCGGTGCGCACCGCTAGCCAGCTTGAATAGTGCCCGCCCGCCGAATGTCCCCCGACCACGATTCGCTCCGGATCACCGCCGTGGGCCGCAATATTCTCGAAAATCCAGCGCAACCCTGCCGCGGCGTCCTGCACACCGTCGGGCCAGAGAACCTGTGGCGCCAGTCGATAGCCAATGCTGACAAAGGTGATGCCCGCCGCGTTGAGGGCCGGCGCCATAAACGCCATCCATTCCTTGTACCCGCTGGTCCAACCACCTCCATGGAGGAACGCGACAACCGCACCATTGGGATTGTCGGCGGCGAATACGGCCACTTCCTGATAAGGGTCATCACCATAGGCAAATGACTGACCGGAGATTCCCGCACCCAATTTCCGCACCCGGTCATGATATTGCCCACCAATTTCCGAGAAAGGTTCCTGTGCGGGATAGGTGTCGTAGTCACGCAACGGCATCAGCGCGCCTCGCGTTCCACATACATCTTCTCATCCACGAACTTGCCACGTTCGATCACCACTTCATTGTCGAGGATGATCGTGCAATCGCGCATGGGAACATCATAGTGACCCAATGTGCTGCGGGTTCCGCCACCCTGGGTGTTCGGTCCGGTCGAGAACAGAAAGTTTCCCGGAAAAGCACGTGTGGCCGCATGGGAGCGTTCGGGATTATCCCCGTGCAGTGCAATATTGTACCAGCGCGCCTGGGGGTTCATGCCCCAGCCCAGATGGGACACCGCATAAGGATCGAGATCGTCTTCGGAGACCTTGTTGTCGTCCAGCCACGCGGTCATCAGCTTGGCATCGAGCCCGCCCTGAACGTCACGAATGAAGCCATCGCGGATTTCCAGCCGAACTTCGTCATGCACATAGCGGCAATAGGGCAGGATCACGATATCGCCCGGTGACATGATAACGGTGCCGTTCGCCGAACCTTCATTGGGAAATGTGTGAATATGTCCCACACCCCACTGATCAAAATGCCCGGGTTCGTCAGAGAACCCCCACTGGCTCATGACCGGGAAATCGCCGCGCGTGTAAGTCAGATCTGTACCGGCGTCACTGAACACCCGCACCTCTTTTGTCGCGGTGTAGCGGTCATGAGCGTATTTTACAGCTTCCTTGAGCCCCTTGGGTGCCAGCAGCACTTCAAGGTCATCGGGCGCATCGATAATCATCAGAAAGCGTGTGCCGGTTCCCATCACTTCGCGCAGCCAGCTCGTGAATAAGGGGATATGCAGAGCGACCACGATATCGGCGGCCTTGAGCGCATCGAGCATGCCGTTGGTCTTGCCGATCGTGTCGACCCCGACCTTGGTCCAGGACGGCGTCATGTTGACCCGCATTTCGTAGCAATTCGCCCCCAATTCGTCCGCCGCCGCAAAAGCCGCTTCAACATATTCAGGTCGCGTGGCGACATCTGATAATAGGGCGACGGTTTCGCCTGCGGCGATCTTGGACATTTGAAATTGCTTGAGAAACAGGGCCGTAAGCTTCCCCGGATTCATTTCCTGATGTCGAACGGCTGCCGGTACACGCATTGTTTCTTCCTTCTCAATCTCAAAATACAAAACTTCAAAATGATGCTAGCGAACTCTTCCGGATTTGACGAACCCTCCGGTTAGAAATTACCAACTTCATCGTCGCATTTTTATTCGAGACACATTTACACAGCTGTGCTTCCATATTCTCCAATAATCAAAAACTGAACAACTGGGGGAATGAAAAATGATGCGCGCATTCACAGAGCAGAAAATGAAGCGATACGCCGAACAACGGTGGATTCTCGATGCGATTATCTCATCGGTCGGCATGGAATGGGATCAGCCCCGGCTCGGCTACACCATGTATCCCTGCGGCCCTGATGCGGTCGGAGATTTCCGCACGGTTGGCATGCGCACCAAGAAGTTTGCCGATATGCATCGCGAATTTGCCGGTGCTGCCAAACGCCGTGAGATCAAGGCCAAGGCATTTGAAGCCGAAGGCCGGACTGTATCGGCACGGGAAAGCTTCTTTATCGCCTCCCTGCTTTATTCAGCCGCCCGCTGGCCCATCTTCGAGGCCAGCGATCTGCACATCGAATACAACGACCGCATGGTCGAGTGTTACGACAAGTATATCGAGTACGCGTCACGGCCCATCGAGCGGGTCGAGATCCCGTTTGAGGACAGTTTCCTGCCCGGTTTTCTGGCATTGCCCCACGAACCCAATGAGGGCGAGAAGTTCGCCTGCGCCATCGGTATCGACGGCATGGACGGCTCGAAAGAAATCATGTGCTCCATGTACGGGGATAAGATGCTCGAGCGCGGCATGGCGAGTTTCGTCTATGACGGCCCCGGCCAAGGCGAATGCCCCGTAAACGGGATTTACGTCACCAAGGACAACCACATGGCCGCTGCCCAGGCAATTTACGACTGGCTAATTCAGCACCCCCATATCGACAAGGACCGGCTGGTGATCTTTGGCATCAGTTTCGGATCATTCTTCGGGATGCAGGCCGCCGCCCAGCTGGGCGACAAAGTGAAGGGCGCCGCCCTCTCCTTCGTCTGTCACGAACCCGGCTGTCACACGATCTTCAACATGGCCGCCCCGACCTTCAAGCTGCGCTTCATGTTCATGTCCGGTTATGACGACGAGGATGAATTCGACAAGTTCATCAGCGAGTTCTCACTGCTTCCGATCCTCGACCAGGTCGCATGCCCGGTCCTGATCCAGGGCGGTGAGGACGAGGAACTAAGCCCGATCGAATGCAGTGAAGACGTCGCCAACAAGCTCAACGTGCCACGCAAACTCGTCTGGTATGAGGGTGAACGTCACGCCATCGGCGGCGGACCCGCGTCTTATCTGGGCGAAAACTGGTACTCAATGCTCGCCGATTGGTGCCTCGATCGGGTCAACGACAAGCCGGCCCCCAATGAGCGCGTTCGGATCAACGGCTTCGGGCAGCAGGAGGTCACGCCCTACTAGGCAAAATGGTCAGAGAATTGGGGTGCGACATTCGTCGCAAACCGCCTCAACGTGTCATGGCGAACCGCATGGGGAACCCCCACCGTCGCGGAATCCACCATGATGTGGTTAAACCCGATATCCCGGAGCGCTTCCACCTGGCGGGCGACTGTCTGTGCGCTGCAGATGAAATTATGGGCTGAGAATTTATCGGTATTTTCGGGCTCGGATAGCGCCAGCAGGTTCGAGAAATACCGATTGAACTTCTGGTAGCCCTTGATATCAGTCCAGGGCGCGTTGTCGGCCTCGTAATGGGCGCTTTGCAGGCGGAAGAATTCCGACAGGTGGTGGCGCGCCAGTGCAAAAGCTTCCTCGTCGGTTTCGGCCATCAGGCAATGTGCAACCACCGGCCGGCGCCCCTCATCTTTGAAGTCAGCGGTCCCTGCGCCTTCGGTCCAGCTCCCCACCATCTGTTCAAGGATGTGGAAGGGGAACTAGCAAATATTGAGCGGCGCCACCCCCATCTCGCCAGTCAGCCGTGCGCTTTCGAGGCTCCCGATGGCGCCGAACAGATGAATTTTGTCCTGCTGGGGGGTTGGACGAATACGGATCGTGCAACCAATTTGAAAATGCTCACCCTCGTAGTTAAATTCGTAACCGGTCAGGCCCAGCCGGAGAATATCGAGAGTTTCGCGTAACCGTCCGCGCGCGTGTTCCATATTCACGTTGAAGGCGTCGTATTCCATCTTGGCCGTGCCCCGGCCCATACCGATAAACAGATCGCCATCGGTCAGATTGCTGAGCATGGAAATTTCCCCCAACAGTCAGAGGGGATGGTACCACGGCGCCACAATCACCGAACTGCCAAAGCTCAACCTGGGACAATGGGCAGCCACATGAGAAATCAACAGCAACGGGCTGGGGGTCGGAAAATAATCGGAGAAGTGATGCTCCAGCATCTAGGCACTGTCGTAGCCAAGGGATTGTCCCAGTTTACAATCGGCGATGACCTCCTGATAGAGAGCACCATCATCGAGACGCTTTTCCCCGACCGGGGCCACAACAAAACCGAATTTCAAATTCTCGCTCATGTCATTTCCCCGAATTTTCTGTCTGAGCCTAGCACCCTTATTCGGAGGCAACCACACGAGGCTTTTGATTGACCCTCCATCCCAATGCCTGCTTCACTCCGTGTAACCAAAGGAGAAAACGCCATATATATCGATCCACAGATCAAAAAATTCATTGATGATTTGAGCGCGTATGACATGCCTCACCCGGTCGACCTCGGCCTCGAGGCGACACGTGACGGGTTCAGTGAGCTCTGGCAGCAGATCAATCCCCCAGCCCGCGAACTCGGGAAAATTGAGGACATTCAGATTCCCGGCCCAGCCGGTGATATCCGCGCCATGGTCTACACCCCCCAGGGGGATGGCCCGTTCCCGGTTCTCGCCTATTTTCACGGAGGAGGCTGCTGCATGATGGCGCCCGAGGACTATAACGGTGCCAGCACGGTTCTGGCCGAAGACGCCGGCTGCATCGTCGTTGTCCCGGCTTACCGCCGCGCCCCCGAGAACCCCTTCCCCGCACCCCTTAAAGACTGCTTTGCGACCTATGCCTGGTTGCGTGCGAACGCCGGCTCCATAAACGGGGATCCATCCCGGGTTGCCATTGCCGGGGACAGTGGCGGTGGATATCTCGCTGCGGCTGTTGCTCAGGAGGCCAAGCGCGAGGGCGCACCGCAGCCCGACCTGCAACTTCTTATTTATCCGATGACCGATATGGGCGGCCTGCCCACCAGCCGGGTCGAGGAAACCATGTTTCTCGATGACCGAACCCTGCAATGGGTGATCGACATGCATGTGGGTAACAACCGGCTCGACCCCCGAGCTTCGCCGATCCTCGAGCCCGATGTCAGCGACCTCGCGCCTGCAGTGGTCATTGCCGCGCAGATAGACCCGCTACGCGATGAGGGCAAGGCCTATGCGTCCAAGCTGCGCAACGCCGGCGTGCCGGTGCAGTACCACCTGTATGAAGGGGTCGTGCACGGCTTCTTCAACATGGGTGGCTTCTGCGACCAGGGCAACGTCGCCGTCGCCCAGGCCGTAGACGCGCTACGCGGCGCATTTTCAGCACCGTAGACCGCCGCTAAAACAGCAACTCAACCGCGATCAGGATCATTCCGACCCAGCTCACAGTGAAGGCAATCGTGCGCAGATAGGGAATACCGAACGTAAAGACGACCGCGTGGGCGACCCGTCCCCAGAAGAACAACGTCGCGCCCAGCACGGTCAATTCGGTGCTGACATCAAGAACATGCGCGACGAGCACCAGGGACGCAAACGGCGCCAGGTTCTCGACCATGTTCATATGCACGCGTTCCGAGCGCACGGCCCACCCCGTCGGCGCTGCCGGAGTATCGGGATATCCCATCGCGCCGGCTATCCCCTGGGTTTGGATCCGGACCAGGATATAGGGAATCCAAAGCAGGATGCACATGCCCGTGCTCAGTGTCAGATAAAAAAGTTCGGTGGTCATGTTTTCATCAATTGATGGATTTCTAAAACGGATCAGTCGTCAAAAAAGGCAAACACCCTTGTCTCGAGGCTTTCGCGCGGCAGCGCTGTCGCCGAGCTTGTCGGGTCAGCGAATGACGTGTGCGGGGCATAACGCGCGCGCCCGTCGGTGATGGTGTCGTAATTCTTGATCAGGATCGCCTCTTCCCGCGTCATCTGTGGAAAGTAAAACCAGCTGTTCGCGGCGTTGTAGGAGGCATGGCGGGTTTGGCCGACCCGGTTATAGGCCCGCCGTTCGACGGTGTGCAGGTCATCGTCATTGACGCTCTCCCACGCGCATAGAGCGAGCGGCCATTCCTCGATAGTGCCGGCTGTGGACCGCCAGACATTGACGATCGCAAACCGCTTGGCGAGCAACGCTTCGGCCGCGTCACCCATCACGTCAGAAACCCGGTTGTACGCCGACCAGTCAGTGTAATCGGTATGCGCCCCGTTGGCCGGGTCGCGCGCGTTGTGGGCTTCGCGAATATTCTGGGAAGACGAACGTCGTGTGTGATCAAAAACCAGTGCACGTGGCGCGCCGGTGTATTCACGAACCAGCGCTTCAGCCTCGGCGTTATAAGTCGCCGTCAGCTCGGCATCATCATAGAAGTCTTCAACCGCGGAGCGATGTTGCACAAAGGCAAACCCTTCGCGATCCAGACTGAATTCATTCGGAAGAGCGCGCGCGTTCTGCACTGGCACGGTGCGGAACTCGCGTTCGCCTTCAAAGCTGGTGCGCTCGCCGGCAACATCGGATTGATAGAAAACCGGCAGCTCGCCCGTATCCACCAGATAACCGATCGGCGCGTTGATCGTATCCGCCATGTTCCGCCCCCTTCACCATCACATAAGTAATTAGGGAAGGTTACGTGATTGCCAGAAACGCGTCAGTTCGAAAAAAAGAGAACCGACAGGAACCCAGCGCGGACCCTAACTATGTCCGGAAATAGAAACGGCCGGACGCAAAGCGTCCGGCCGTCCCCGAAAATACTGCTCGACTTAAGCAGCCGAAAGATCGACTGCCTTCGGGCCGCGCTGATCGTCCTGCACCTGGAAGTTGACCTTCTGACCTTCAGTCAGAGTGCCCATTCCAGCCTGCTCGACGGCGGTGATGTGGACGAACACGTCTTTGCCACCCTCATCAGGGGCGATGAAACCAAAACCACGTGTGGTGTTGAAGAACTTTACGATACCTGTAGGCATTTTAGACTTTTCCAATCGTCGTAAGTCGCACGGACACCATGTCCACACGATTGAGACCCGCGACACATCATTTTCTGGAGGAACGTCTTGCCACTGCTTTCGCAACGGTCTTCGGCTCGCTCTAAATCAGTGAGCGGATATCATTACACAAAACATGCGGCCATTTGACTTCGATAGCAAGCAATCTCTTGAATTTATTTGCAAAATGCCCGCCGCCGCGCGGTTAGACAGTTGCAACCACCCACAAAACCCAAGATCTACGCGGCCCGCGAGGCCTTTTTGCGCTCGTGTTCTTTGAGGAATCGCTTGCGAATCCGGATCGATTTCGGGGTCACTTCGACGAGTTCATCGTCATCGATGAACTCCAGCGCGTATTCCAGGGTCACCTGCACCGGCGTCGTCAGGACGATGTTTTCATCGGTCCCGGCAGCGCGAATATTGGTCAGTTGCTTGGCCTTGAGCGGATTGACCATCAGGTCATTGGACCGCGAATTGATCCCGATCACCATGCCTTCATAGACATCGGCACCATGGCCGAGCATCAGCTGGCCGCGTTCCTGGAGGTTAAACAAGGCATAGGCGCGCGCCATGCCCGTATCGGTCGAAATCAGCACACCGCGCAGGCGTTGAGCTAGTTCCCCGGCAACACGCGGACCATAGTGATCAAACGCGTGATACATGAGCCCACTACCCGAGGTCTGGGTCAGGAAGGTCGAGCGGATACCAATTAATCCCCGTGTCGGTATCATATAGTCGAGCCGGACCCGGCCATTGCCGTCCGGCGCCATGTTCTTGAGCTCGGCTTTGCGGGTGCCCAGCAATTCCATCACCGAACCCTGGTGTTCCTCTTCCACGTCGACCGTGAGGCTTTCCCACGGCTCGTGCTCCACACCATCGACCATCTTGGTGATCACTTCCGGGCGGGAGATCGCAAGTTCATAACCTTCGCGGCGCATATTCTCGATCAGGATCGAGAGATGCAGCTCGCCGCGGCCCGAAACCTTCAAACGATCGGCAGTGTCGGTGTCTTCTACACGCAGGGCGACATTGTGGAGCAGCTCTTCCTGCAGCCGGTCACGGATGTTGCGGCTGGTAACGTATTTGCCCTCGCGACCGGCAAAGGGTGAATCATTGACCTGAAACGTCATCGAGATGGTCGGCTGATCCACGGAAAGCGGGGTCAGTGCCTCTACTTCAGAGGGATCGCACAACGTGTCGGAGATGTGCAATTCGTCAAACCCGGAGAACGCGATGATATCGCCGGCAGCCGCTTCCTGGCGCTCGACCCGATCGAGGCCGTGAAAGCCCAAAATCTGCAGCATCCGACCCTGACGGGTTTTGCCATCGGCACCGATAATCGTGATTGGCGCGTTGCGCTTAATCCGGCCGCGCTGGATACGCCCGATCCCGATCACGCCCACATAAGATGAATAATCGAGTGCGGAGACCTGCATTCGGAACGGTCCGTCGCGGTCCACTTGCGGCGCGTCGACCTGATCGATGATGGTCTGGAACAGGATGTCCATGTTCTCGCCACCTACATCGGAAGTTTCCGAAGCCCAGCCTTCAATGGCCGAGGCAAACACTGTCGTGAAATCAAGCTGCTCATCGGTGGCACCCAATCGGTCGAACAGATCAAACGTCTGATCGACAGCCCAGTCCGGGCGTGCGCCGACGCGATCGACCTTATTGACCACCACAACGGGCTTGAGACCGGCTTCGAGCGCCTTACGGGTAACAAACGCGGTCTGCGGCATCGGCCCTTCGACCGCATCGACCAGCAACAGCACCGAATCCACCATGGAGAGCACGCGCTCGACCTCGCCACCAAAATCAGCATGGCCCGGCGTGTCGACGATGTTGATTCCCCAGCCCTGCCATTCCAGTGCGGTGTTCTTCGCCAGGATGGTAATGCCGCGTTCACGCTCGATGTCATTCGAATCCATAACCCGTTCGCGATCCGCATCCTCGCCATGGGTTTTCAGCGTGCCCGACTGGCGCAACAGCTTATCCACGAGGGTGGTTTTGCCATGATCGACATGGGCAACGATCGCAATATTGCGGAGTTTGTCAGCGTTCTGGGACATCGTGTCAGACCTAAAAAAAGCGCCGCCATCAAGGGCGGCCAAGGAATATGCGCCCGCGTTAGCACGAAACACCGGGTCGTGGCGAGAAACTTTGCTGCACCTGCGAAGAGAAGGTTAACGCCGCGCGGTCAGAAAAGAGCCGTTTCAGGCACCGTCGCGTTGTGCAATTTCATCGACAGCGTTCAATATCGCTTCCGGGGTTGCCGGCGCATCGAGCAACACCAAATGTCGATGACCTGCTGTGCGCGAGACCGCGTCACGAATGGCCAGCCAGACCGAAATTGCCAGCATCAGGGGCGGCTCGCCCACCGCCTTGGAATGGAACACGGTCGGGAACCGGTTCGGCGCGTCTTCAAGAAGATGCACGTTGAACTCCGGCGGCACGTCCCGGCTGCCGGGGATCTTGTAGGTCGAGGGCCCGTGGGTCAGCAGGCGGCCGGCCTTGTCCCAGACCAGCTCTTCAGACGTCAGCCAGCCTTGCCCCTGAACGAATGCGCCTTCGATCTGTCCCAGATCAATCGCCGGGTTCAGGGAATTGCCGACATCCTGAAGGATGTCCGCGCGCAGAACCCGGCTTTCACCGGTCAGGGTGTCGATGACGACTTCTGCGACGGCGGCCCCATAGGTGAAGTAGTAGAACGGATTGCCAACGAGCTTGGCCGCATCCCAGTGCAAACCAGGCGTGCTGTAGTAACCGGCCGCCGACAGGGAGACGCGCTCGTCATAGGTCATCTGAGCCAGTTCCGAGAACGCCACGCTTTCATTGCCAGCATAAACCCGGTTCTGGCGGAACTCGATCTTGTCCCGGGACACGCCGAAATGACCGGCAGCCACATCGCCCATCCGGGTCTTGATGATTTCGGTCGCGTTCAGCGCCGCCATCCCGTTCAGGTCAGAGCCGGAGGACGCCGCCGTGGCTGACGTGTTGGGTACCTTGTCGGTGCGGGTCGCAGATATCTTGATGTTGTCGAGGTCGATCTGGAAGGTCGAGGCCACGACCTGGGCAACCTTGGTGAACAGGCCCTGCCCCATCTCCGTGCCGCCATGGTTCAAATGGACGCTGCCATCCGTATAAACATGCACCAGCGCGCCGGCCTGGTTCAGCTTCGGGGTATTGAACGAGATGCCAAATTTCACCGGCATCAGGGCGAGGCCCTTTTTCAGCGTGTCGTTCGCGGCGTTGAACGCATCCACCGCGCGGGACATGCCGTCATAGTTAATCTTGGTTCGCAACTGGTCCACCAGCGGGACGATGATGTTGTCCTTCACGATCTGCTGGTAGGGCGTCACGTTGCGATCTTCCGTGCCGTAATAATTCACGTCCCTTATGTTATCGAGGGAACGCCCGGTGGCGCGCGCGATATGCTCGAGTATTACCTCGATCACCAACATGCCCTGGGGGCCGCCAAACCCGCGGAAGGCGGTGTTGGACACGGTGTTCGTCTTGCACGGATAGCCTCGCAGAATGGCGTTGGGCAGGTAATAACAATTATCCGCATGACACAGCGCGCGGGCGAGCACCCCGGGGCTGAGATCGGCGACATTACCCGAACGCATCCCCATCAGAATATCCACCCCGGCGATGCGCCCCTCCGCATCAAACCCGGCGGTGTAGCGGAACAGGAAATCATGGCGCTTACCGGTGACGATCATGTCATCGTCTCGGCGCAGGCGCAGCTTGGCGGGCTGACCGGTCTGGCTCGCCAGAAGTGCCGCAATCGCCGCGATGATCGTCGGCTGACTTTCCTTGCCCCCAAAACCACCGCCCATGCGACGCACCTCGACGGTCACCGCATTGGTAGGCACACCCAATGTGTGGGCGACCCCATGCTGGACTTCGCTGGGATGCTGGGTCGAGCTGTAGACTTCAAGATCACCATCGTCGCGCGGCACCGCCAGGGCGACATTACTTTCGAGATAGAAGTGATCCTGCCCGCCGCAGCTGACTTCACCCTCGACCCGTTGAGCCGCGCCGGCAATGGCCGCCTCGGGATCACCGAAGGTCATGATCTGTGGCGGATAGGTATAGGATTTCTGCTCCAGCGCATCGGCGATATCGAGGATGGCGGGAAGCTCTTCGTAGACAATCTCCACCAGCGCGGCCGCGGCCAACCCCTGATCATAAGTCGCCGCCCCGATCGCGACGACGGGGGCCCCGACATAGTCGACGATGTCTTTTGCCAGTACCGGCTCGCCATCAAAGATCGGTCCGACATCGTTGTGTCCCGGAATGTCGCCAGCGGTCACAACACCGGCAACGCCTGCCGCTTCGCGCGCGCGGGTCACATCGATGGAAAGGATTTTGGCGTGGGCATGGGGGCTGGTGACCAGCACCACTTCGAGAGCACCCGGCAAAGCCGGCATGTCGTCGATATAGCGGGCGTGGCCGGTCACATGGCCCCGGGCGCTGTCGTGACGGACATTGGTGTGGACCGCGCCGACAATGTCTTCCTGAGCACTCATAGGGTCACTACCTCAATCGCGTTGGCTCCGGACAGATCACGGAACAGACGCACAAACAAATTCGCCGCAACCCGAACCCGATAGTCTGCGCTCGCACGATGGTCATCGATCGGGACGTAATCTTTCCCCACCATTGCGCCGGCAGCCCGCGCGACTTCCGTGTTCCAGGGCTTACCGATCAACGCAGCTTCACAGCGTGGGGCGCGTTTCGGGGTGGCCGCCATGCCGCCGAAGGCGATCCGCGCATCGGTGACGACACCGTCATCGAGGGTCAGTCTAAACGCGCCGATTACGGCAGAGATATCCTGATCGTAGCGCTTGGAAATCTTGTAGGTGCGGAACACCTGATTGTCCGCGAGCTTGGGAATGCGAACCGACGTAATGACCTCATCAGCGGCGAGGTCCGTCTTACGATAATCCAAAAAATAATTCTCGAGAGAAATCTCGCGCGGCCCGGAAGCCCCATGCAGGCCCAAAGTCGTGTCGAGTGCGATCAGACAAGGCGGGCTATCGCCGATCGGCGATGCGTTGCCGATATTGCCGCCGATGGTGCCGACATTGCGGATCTGGTGCGAACCGATGCGACGAATGAGGGTGGCGAAGGACGGATAGGATTCAGTAATATAGGGCAACGCTTCGGTATAGGTCGCGGCCGCCCCGATGGTCAGGGCATCCGGCGCATCCTCGATCTGACGAAGCTCAGCCACATGTTGGGTGAAGATCGTCACCGGAGGATGTTCGCGCCCCTTGCTGAAGGACAGTCCCAGATCGGTGCCGCCGGCCAGCAGCGGCGCGTCCGGATAGGCCGCCCGGTCAGCAATCAGCGCGTCGAGGCTTTCCGGCGCCAGGAATTTCTGGTCGCCGATCTCATGGACAGCAGATGTCGCGGCGTTGGCGGTTGGGGTCACCTCGGTAACGGGTTCGGCGCAGGCGTTTCGTGCGGCATCAACAATCGAGCGGTAGCCGGTACAGCGGCACAGATTTCCCGCCAGGGCGTCGTGAATGATTTCCTCGGTGACCTCTTCGCCGCTATGGCGCAACCCGTGCAACGCCACAACAAATCCCGGGGTACAAAAACCGCATTGGGTGCCGTCCTCGGTCACAATGGCCTGCTGCACCGCTTCGAGTTCTCCATGACGATCCGACAGACCTTCGACGGTTACCAACTCGGCGCCGTCGAGTTGTCCAACCGTAAGGAGGCAGGAATTCACCGCGACGCGCTGATCCGTCCTGTTGCGCACCAGCACCACGCTGCACGCCCCGCAATCGCCTTCCGCGCAACCTTCCTTGGTGCCGGTCAGACCCACATCTTCGCGTAAATATTCGAGCACGGTCCGGGTCGGTGCGACCGACCCCTCCTCTCGAATTGTTCCGTTCAGGGTAAAGCGTATCGTCAAAGTTCAATCCACCAATCCATGCTCAAACGAGTAAACCTATAACGCGACGCGGCGTCTTGGCGAGAGACAAAGGTTTGCCAAATCCAGCATCCTTCGAGACGACCGCTGCGCGGTCTCCTCAGGATGAGGGCGGAGGTCAAACCCATGCCTCATCCTGAGGAGGGCCAAAGGCCCGTCTCGAAGGATATTCAGATTTGCACCTTGGTTTGAAACCCGCCCCTACATTCCGTCTCGAATCCCGTGCTACGGTTCGGCGTTGAACAGAGGAATGTGAGTGATGGATCAAAATCAGTTCATGCGTGCCGCCATCGCGCTAGCCGAAAAGAACGTGGCCGACGGCGTCGGAGGCCCGTTCGGTGCCGTCATCGTCCGCGACGGTAAAATCATCGGCGAAGGCACAAATCTGGTAACCAGCGCCAACGACCCGACCGCCCATGCAGAAGTCGTCGCGATCCGACGTGCCTGCGAAAATCTCGGCACCTATAATCTGGAAGGCTGCGAGGTCTATACCAGCTGTGAGCCCTGCCCGATGTGCCTGAGCGCCATCTACTGGGCCCGCCTCGACCGGATTTTCTACGGCAACACCAAGGTCGACGCCGCCGAAATCGATTTCGACGATGACTTTCTCTACACCGAAATCCCCAAGCCCATCAGCGAGCGCAGCATCCCCACGGAACAGATGCTCCACGAGGAATCCATCAAGGCCTTTCAGGCCTGGGCTGTCTCAGAGGACAAAATTCCGTATTAGTCCAACGTTGGACTAACTCACCGGGGACTAGCCCACCGGTGGATGCGCACTCTTGCGGCCGGACTCCCGGATCTCGTCTTCATCCCAATAGCCGATCAGAATTCCCGGCGGCTCGCCACCGGCGGCCATCTTGTCGACCTGTGCAGGGGTGCGGGTGATCCGGCTGTGATGCTTCCGGGACCAGGAGAACAGCGCCTCGTGCAGGCGCGCACGGGTTTCCTCGTGCTCTGGATCAGCACCCAGATCGACCAGCTCATCCGGATCGCTTTCCAGATCAAACAGCAGGGGGCGGAAGCCTTCGGCGTGGATATATTTCCAGCGCCCGTCGAAGATCATCAGCAAGCGTGCATCGGCCTGGTCGATTTTCAGTGCCAGCCGGGATTGGCGGGTCGAATAGTCATATTCGGAGATCGCGTATTTGCGCCATTTGACCGTCTTGCCCTCGAGAAGCGGTACCAGGGAACGGCCTTCCATAATATGGGGCTTGGCTTCCCCGCCCATCAGCTCGACAAAGGTCGGGGCGAGATCGATGCCCTCGACCAGCTCGTCACACACGGTCCCGCGGGTGCTGTCGGCTTCTTCGCGGGGATCGTAGATAATCAGCGGCACACGGGCCGAGGCGTCGTGGAACAGATCCTTCTCGCCGAGCCAGTGATCGCCCAGATAGTCGCCGTGATCCGATGACATCACGATCATCGTGTCATCCATCCGGCCGGTGTCTTCGAGATATTTAAACAGTCGACCGAGCTGATCATCAAGCTGCTTGATCAGCCCCATATAACCCGGAATCACGGTCTCCCGGACTTCGTCCCGGGAAAACGCCTTGCACACACGATGGTCCTGCCAGGCCTTGTAAACCGGATGATCGGTCATCCGTTCGGCGTTGGAGCGCACCGGCGGGATAACGTGCTCGGGCCCGTACATGTTGTGATAGGGCGCCGGCACGATATAGGGCCAATGGGGCTTGATGTAGGAGAGATGGCACAGCCAGGGCTTGTCTCCGGCCTGCTCCATGAACTCGATGCCACGATTGGTCAGATAGGGTGTTTCGGAGTGTTCTTCGGGCACCCGCGCTGGCTTGTCGGAATGCTTGAGCAACCAGCCTGAGAGCAACGAGCCGTCATCGTCTTCGGCGGAATTGGCCCATTCCTCCCACGGATTGTCACCGCCCAGTCCCTGCTCGCGCAGGTAATCGTCATAGGGCGGATTCTTGTCGTAATAGCCATCAGGATGCATCCCGTCATCGCGCTCAAACGGGGTAAAGCCACATTCGGCCGTGTGCACGCCAATGATCGATTCCGGATTGATCCCGAGGCGTTTCATGCCCTCCATATCGGGGATCATGTGGGTCTTGCCGACCAGCACACATTCCGCGTCGATCTCACGCAGATGATCACCCAGGGTCGGCTCGCCCACCCGCAGCGGGAAGCCATTCCAGGTCGCTCCATGGCTGCGCACATAGCGCCCGGTGTAGAAGCTCATCCGGGACGGACCACAGATCGGGGACTGGACATAGGCCTTGTTGAACCGCACGCCCATGGAGGCCAACCGGTCCATATGAGGCGTGTCGAGATGGGGGTGGCCGTAGCAGGACAAATAATCCCAGCGCAGCTGGTCCGCCATGATCCACAATACGTTACGTAATTTTCCCATAGAAAACTCCAACAGGCAGGGTGCCGGTCACCGCATCAGTGCCGGCAAGAAAGTCGCAATCGCGGGTATTAGAAACACAAGAACAAGCGCAACTAAATCCGCAACGATGAAGGATGTCACACCGCGAAATATGTGCCCGAGTTTGATATCGGGCATCACCGAGCGCACCACGAAGACATTCATCCCGATGGGGGGCGTGATCAGGCCCAGTTCTGTAACCAGAACGACGATGATCCCGAACCAGATCATGTCGACATTCGCGGCAAAGAGTGACGGCAGGAACACCGGGACAAGCAGCAGCAAAATCCCAATAGATTCAAAGATCATGCCCATCAGGATCGCGATGAACGCGACGAACATCACCAGCTGCATGGGCGAAAACTCGAACTCATCAACAATGTCGACAAGGTCATAAGGCAGGCCGGACAAGTTGATGAACTGGGCAAACACCAGCGCGCCGAAGATCACGATGAACAGCGTCGCCGTGGTTCGGGTCGCTTCAACCAGGGACGCCCGCCAATCGCTAAGGGTGCGCAGATGCCCGCGCGCAAAAGCAATAGCCGCCGCCCCCACCGCGCCGATGCCGGAGGCTTCCGTCGGGGTGAAGACCTTGCCGTAAATACCCCCCAGAACGAGGATAAAAAGGCCGAGCACGGGCCAGACCGCCCAACGGGCACGCCGGGCTTCTTCCTTGTCGAGCGGTTCGCCCGCCGGTCCCGCTTTGGGGTCGACACGCACCACCACGGCAACGGCCGCCATGAAGAGTCCGACGAGCAGAATGCCCGGCAGCACGCCAGCGATGAACAACAGGCCAATATCCTGTTCGGCCACGATGCCGTAGATCACCAGCGGCACCGACGGCGGGATCATGATCCCGAGGGTTCCCCCTGCGGCGATCGTCCCTGCGGACAGGCTGTCGTGATATCTGTATTCGCGCATCGGCGGCATGGCGACGCGGGTCATGGTTGCTGCCGTGGCGACCGAGGATCCCGACACGGCCGAGAACCCGGCGCAGGCGACAACGGTAGAAAGCGCCAGTCCGCCGCGGAACCGTCCCAGTGCGGAATAGGCCGCCGTATAGAGATCCCGCGAGATATCAGCGCGATAGATAAACACGCCCATCAGAATGAAGAGTGGGATGACGCTGAGATTGTAGGACATCGCGTCGTCCATGATCTGCTGACCCGTCATGGAGAGCGCAGGCGACACGCCGCGTTCTATCGCAAAGCCCACAAGCCCGACAAAGAGCGTGGCAAAGCCGACGCGGAACCCGAAGAAACAAAGAAGGAGAAGAGCTCCAAAACCAATCAGGGCTGTGGTCACAGGGGATCCCCGTGATCGGAACCCGTTTCCGGATCATCCAGCAGGAACAACCCCAAAATCTGTGCGATCAGGCTGATGATCGACAACCCGGCAACCGTGCCCACAACCGCGACCAGCGGCCACTCCAGGACAACGGTAAAGCTGCCAATTTCATGGGCTTCGATGGCGAACACAGTGAGCTGCCAGGCGATGATCGACATCACAATGACCGAGAAACTCTGCACCAGAATGGGTTGGAGGCGCGGAATACGCCGCTTGAACCAGGGTTCGAACAGCTCAACCGTGATGTGGCTGTCGCTGGCATTGATCAGGCTGAGCCCGCCGAAGATCGTCATGGCGAGCAGGAACTGGACCATCTCGGCCGCGCCGAATATGGGGGCCGTAAACACATAGCGTCCGATGACATCGACAAAGGTCAACGCCATCATGACGAACAAAAGAATGGCGGAGAATGTCTCAAGAACCGAGAGGATACGCGGCAGCACGGCGCGTGCGACGGACTGCATAGCGTATCCCCCCTGTCTTGTTTTTAAGCGCGAACGGAGCGTTTAAAGCTTCGAGAGCTCTTTGACCCGCCCGACGTAGAAATCATAGGCCGCCTGGCCGTCGATTCCCTTGGCGTTTGCTTTCTTGATCCAGCCTGCGGTCAGGAACTTCGACGCATCCGTGAGCGCCTGCTCGAACGCAGGATCGGCATCAAAGACCGGGATTTTCCATTCGGACTGGAAGCGCTCAATCGCCTTCTTGTCACCACGGACCCAGAATTCTGCTGCCATACGACCAAACTTGGGGCCACTGACCGCCATGATCGCATCCTGATCTGCCGGCGAAATCTCTGCCCACTTCTTCTCGTTCATGACGAAGGAGAAGCTGGTCGAGTAGATCCGGGTTTTGAACCGGGTCATCGACTTGGTGTAGGGGGCAAGCTGGAAGGCCGCAATCGACACCGGGCTCAACCCGATATGACCGTCAACCACACCGCGTGAGATGACTTCGTTGGCCTGCACGGCCGGACCGGCAACAACGCCGACGCCGATTTTCTTCATCAGGTTCGCCACCGTACCCGGGAGCGCCCAAATCTTGCGGGACGTCAGATCTTCGATCGAATTGATTGGCTTGTCGGTCTGGCTGTAGACCTCAGCCGGAGTGATCACCCACATCGAAAGCGCTTTGACGCCCTTATACTCATCAGGGAAATACTTCTGATAGGTCTCCCAGAGCGCCTGCGACATGGCCGGCGCATCGGCGCTTGCCACGAAAGGCTGCATGGCGACCAGCGGACCGGCGACGCGATTGGCGACAAAGCCATTGAACTGGGCAGCCGCATCGGCGATGCCCTTCTCGACCGAACCCCACTGCTCAGGCGGCGACGCCAGCGACTTCGGGGGAATCTGGATCGTAACGCGCCCCTCGGTGGCTTCTTTCACCCACTCGCCCCAGGTCGGCAGGATCTGAGTGCAGACGTAATGTTGGGGCGGCCAGAAACAATTGACCAGAACCCGTGTTTTCGCGTGCGCGATACCCGGCAGCATCATTGCCGCCATGATCACGGACAGAAGCGTAAGACGTGAGAATATACGCATCGTAACCTCCCTTTATGTGTGCATAGAGCCGGTTCTCCGGCTTTTGATTACTTTGAGAGTATCCCAAACTTATTAGATTGAAAAATCATGAGAACTCATATCTACATATCATATTGATATGCAGATTGATCCCAAACACCTGATTCAGCTCACCGAGATTCTCGACTGCCAGTCGTTTACGTTGGCAGCGGAACGCCTGAACACCAGTCAGCCGGCACTCAGCCGGATGGCCACGGCATTGGAAGCGCAACTCGGGGCACAAATTTTTGCCTCAAGGCGCAATCCGGTCACCCCGACAGCGCTCGGGACCGAACTCGCCAATTACGGTCGTTCCATCCGGGCTGCGACCGATCAGATATCGGAACTCGCCGAGCGGGTGGCGGCCGGGCAACAGGGTGAAATTCGGGTTGGGGCGCCACCGTTTCACAGCCAGCGCGTCGCCTCGGGCTTCATCGCGGGATGGTTACAGCGTCATCCCGAAATCAGAATTGTCCTGCAGAACGGCTACGCACCCGCACTTCTGCAGCAACTTGTTGAAGGTCAGCTCGACCTCATCATGGCCCCGGTTGATGTCATCGAAGGCATCCCGAACCTGATCGTCGAACGCCTTACCGGGGGCGAGAACGTCATCGTGTGCCGCGCCGGCCACCCCCTGCTGAGGGTCGCAGAAATTACACCGGATAACCTGTCCCAGGCGCGCTGGATCACCCATGCCCGAGACAGCCTGCTCAATCGAGATACACGGCTTGCCCTCACAGCCGTCGGCGTGGATTTCATCGATCTGCCCGCCTTCGAAAGCAATTCCGCCAGCGCCATGCACGCGGTGATGGAAAATTCCGATATGCTGACAGTGCTCCCGGACCTAATCGCCGGCAGTCTGGTTGAATCAGGCGGCTACGCAGTCTTGCCGTTCCGCCTGCCCGGGCCCTATCGCCCGTTCGGATATGTCACCCATGAAGATCGCCAGAACCCGGCCTTGCTGGCATTCCGTGAAGGCTTGTCGATCGATATCCGGAAGGCCAACCAACGCGCCCGCGAGATTTGTGAACGGGCGTTTGAAGGCACCGCCTAGATTTCGACGATCACATTGCCGATCTGCTGGCCGGATTCGACACGTTCATGGGCGCCCACCAGATCAGACAGACCGTGGGTCGTATCGATCCGCGGCTTCAAGGCGCCATCACTGACCGCGTGGTTCACGCTCGCGCAGATATCGACGAAACGTGCCGGTGACTGGGCATAAATCTCGACCATCCGAATGGTGATGTTATTCATCATCAGCGGATAGAAATCGACCACCGGATGGAATTCAGACATGGACGCGTAGGTCCCGATGACGCCGCCATGGTGGAGCAGATTCGGGGCCAAATTCACATGGGTTCCGAAATCCACATCCACCAGCCGGTCGAATTTATGGCCGTTATTGGCTTCCAGGAGTGCGGCCACAAGCTCTTCCCCGGTGCCGGTTTCCTTGTAATTGACGGCAGCATTCGCGCCGTCTTCCCGTGCGGTCTCCGCCTTGGCGTCGGAACTGATCGTGGTGACGACGTTTTTGGCACCCGCCCAGCGCGCCGTCTGGATCGCCAGCGATCCAACAGCTCCGGCCCCACCCGTCACCAGCACCGACATTCCCTCGACCGGGCCATCGGTGAGCAACGCGGCATGGGCCGTCATCGCGGGAACTCCGAGCGCGGCCGCTTCTACAAAACCAATTCCAGCGGGCAGCGGCACCGCGAGGGATTCACGCACTGCGACCAGCTCCGCCCCAGTACCGATCGCCCCCTGACCGAGGCCATCTTCCGTCCGGTTAACGTTGTACATCCAGACATTCTGGCCAACCCGCGTGGAATCGACGCCGTCACCGACCGCTTCAATCACACCCGCCCCATCACTGTGAGGAATCGTGCGCGGCGCGGTCATCGGCCAGAGAAATCCCGCCCGGGCCTTCACGTCGGAGGGATTAACCCCCGACGTGGCGACCCGGACCAGAACTTCACCGGGACCGGCAACGGGATCAGGCAGATCGCCGAACTCCAGGACTTCTGCCGCCGGCCCGTGCCTTGTGTAGGACATCGCTTTCATGGGCGAGGCCTATTCCCACCAATGGAGGGAATCCTGCCCCTCACCCTGGTTGCCGTTCGGGCCGCCACCACCGGTGCGTAGGAACATCTTGCGGTCGTGACCAGCAGCAAATTTTCCGCCCAGGGCATCGACCAGCCAGTCCATGCACATCATGTGGCAGTCATAGCGTGAGGAATCGCCGCCAAACAGCCGGCCCTGATGGAAGGTGTCCTCGTAGACCCAGATTTCCTTGGGCGCGTTGATCTTGTCGTAGAAGTTGTAAATCAACTCGTTCGGACTGCGGGAATCGTATTCACCCACGGTCAGAAGCACCGGACATTTGATGTCTGCCTCGCGGCCTTCGACGGTCATCTTCGCGACCATCTCATCCAGTTCGGCTTCGGTTTCCGCCCCGGTCAGATACCCGAAGAGCTGCTTGTAGCGCGGCGAGTACATATCGAGGATGTAGGACTTGTCCGTGTAGGACGCCCACGGTCCGACCACGGCCTTGATCCGCGGATCGCCGGTTGCAGCCGCCTGCAGGCCCCAGAACGAACCCATCGAAAGGGCGTAGATGGTGATCCCCTCAGGATCGACCTCGTCGCGGGTCTCGAGCCAGTCGATCACTGCAATGATTGCGCGTTCGTAATTATCATGGGTCAGCTTGATGCCGCGCAAATTACCGGTGCCCTGCCCCGGGCCGTCCATGCAAAGCATGTGCATGCCGCGCAGATGGGCCGGGTTCACCCGCGGATCCGGATAGACCTCTTTGGTCATGTCGCAGCCGGGAATGTAGATCACCGTCGGCGCCTTGGGCTTGCCGGGCTGCATGTGGAAATTGCACTGCAGCTCGACCCCTTCAAACGGAATTTCGACCCGCTCCATGGGATAGGGCGAATGCTCCATCACCTTTTCATAGGTCGAGATGCACTTGCCATGCAGGTAGCGCTTTTCGTCATTGGTCTCGAGCACCGGATGCTGGGCCAGGGCGTAATTCACGGAGGCCCGGTAATAGAGCTCGAACGCTGTTGCGGAATGTCCGGCAGCATCCTCTTCGCCTGCGACCCGCTCAAGCCGCTGGGCGAGCTTGCCGAGATGTTTTGAAATCTGTGCGTGGCTCTTCACGCTTTTGGGAAGGGTCCGGGCTTCTTCGTCCCAGTGAAAGACCTTACCGGTCTCCTGGACGATGTAATCAAAGATCCATTGCTGGCGGTCACGCTCTAGTCGGGGTGTACGCATGGTGGTGTTCCCTCGTGTTTTGTTATCGTTGTGCTCTGCCTGTGGAACACAGACATGCCTGACACCCGGTTGGGTGCGCCTATCGTAGCGAAAAAGATCGGTGGAATGGTGCAAAATTCTATGCTTCGCTAACAGATAATCAGACAAGCACGATCGTTAGGGAGAGACGAAATGCAGATGTCACGACGATTGGGTGCCGAGTTTTTGGGAACCTTCTGGCTGGTCTTCGGCGGTGCCGGATCCGCGATTTTTGCCGCCGCATTTCCCGAAGTCGGCATCGGGCTGCTGGGCGTCTCCCTGGCCTTTGGTTTGACGGTCGTCACCATGGCCTACGCCGTCGGTCATATCTCGGGCGGACATTTCAATCCCGCCGTCACCATCGGGCTGTGGGCCGGCGGACGGTTCCCGATCTCTGACGTCATCCCCTACTGGGTGTCCCAGGTTCTCGGCGCCATCGCCGCGGCCGCAGTCCTGTTCTTCATTGCTTCGGGCGCGGCGGATTTCTCGCTCTCGAACGGCTTTGCGGCAAACGGTTACGGGGATCATTCCCCCGGCGGATATACCCTCGCCGCTGCACTCACCGCGGAAATCGTCCTGACCTTCTTTTTCCTTATTGTGATCATGGGTGCTACCGACAAGCGCGCGCCCGCGGGGATGGGACCGCTCGCCATCGGTCTGTCCCTCACCCTGATCCATCTGATCTCGATCCCGATCACGAACACCTCGGTCAATCCCGCCCGTTCAACCGGTCAGGCGCTCTTCGTCGGGGACTGGGCGACGGCACAGCTCTGGATGTTCTGGGTTGCACCGCTGGTCGGCGCCCTGATCGGCGGTATCGTCTATCGCTGGCTCGGGGCGAATAAATCCGACGCCTAGGGTCGGATCACAGGAAAAGACCGCAAAAATTACCGCAGCTTGCGAAGGCCCTCGGTCCGGGCTTTCGCGCCGGCTGCAATGAAACCGGTTTCCGCGCCGGCGAGAACAAACCGCACGCCCATGTCGATATAGGTCTGGGCGTGGTCGTTGTTGACGATCCCGCCCATGCCCGCCCATTTGCCGTGCTTTTTACAGGCGGCGGTGAGCTTCTCGAACGCATCAACCATGCGCAGATCGTCGGTCAGGCAGCGGCCGCCGCCTCGTCCAAACGGCGGATCATGTCATCCAGGTTCGGAATCTCTGTGTAGTCTTCGCTGAGCGCGCCGGACCCGGCCGGGCTCTTGCAGGTGAAGAAGCGACACTGGGGCCCGAGCAAACGTATCCCGTGCGGGACGCCACGCGGGATATACACCAGATCCCCCGGTCCGATGATGTCCATCTCGTCACCGAGAATCGTCGTAAGCCGCCCCTCGAGCAGATAAATCCACTGTTCGTCGGTGGGATGCACATGAGGTGGCGGTGCATCACCTGCCGTATAGGTCACAACGCCGGCTTTAATCAGCTCGCCGCCGAACTGGTTCATCATGATGTGCGGGCGCGCGCTATCTGGCGTCGGCACCATTTCGTCGCCTTTATAAACAGGCATAAACCCTCCCCTCTTATCGAAATAACATGTTCTTCAGGACAATCTTGGGCCAGGAACACTGATTTTCTCAACCCGCATGGAAATGAGGACCCACAGCCTGACGCGACCCGGCAGCGGCTGACGCCGACGGTCCGGGCGAAATAGTTTTCACTATTTGCAGGAAAATGGCGTCCCCAACGGGATTCGAACCCGTGTCGCCACCTTGAAAGGGTGGTGTCCTAGGCCTCTAGACGATGGGGACGTCGGGGCCATGAAAGACGGACACGACATAGCTGTCGCGCGGCGTGAAATCAAGGGCTGTGCGCACCTGATGTTGCAGCATTTCTGCGGATGCACCAAACCGTGCGGGATGATATGGCTCGCTCATCGTCTTTATTACCGGAACTCCCCATGACCACAGCCCCCGACAGCTTCACCGAATACCTCCGTATCACCCATCAAGAGGCCTGGCGCGCGGCGACCGCGAACCGGTTTACCCGCGAATTGGTGGCCGACGAAATCAATGATTCGGTCTATGCGCGCTATCTCACTCTGGATTACGCGTTTATCGACGGATTGGTGTCGGCCTTTGGTCACGCGGTGGCCGTGGCGCCAGGCATGCCGGAGAAAATTCGGTTCACGAATTTCCTGGCGATGCTGACCAGCGAGGAAAATGATTACTTCCTGCGCAGCTTCAAGGCTTTCGGGCTCCCGGCCCCCAGCTTCGACAACCCGGTCTCCCATCCGGTGGTCGATGGGTTCAATGCCCTGATGCTCCAACAGCGCGCGGCGGGAAGCTATCTCGACATCCTCGCGGTGCTGGTCACTGTGGAATGGGTCTACCTCGAATGGGCCAGCACCGCCGTGGCCAGCGGCCCCCCCGCCCCTGAACGGTTCTATCTGTCGGAATGGATCGGTTTGCACGCCGATCCGGGTTTCGTGGATTTCGTCAATTGGATGCGGCGCGAGATGGACCGGGAAGCCGCAGCTGCCGATCCTGCTGCCCGGGCACGCGCCGAGGCCACGTTCCTCGCGGCGCTGAAGCTGGAAGCCGCGTTCTTCGCCGCGTCTTACGACGACGAATAGTCATCGAACTCGCCCGTCATGCCGACTGCACCGGCACGACACTATCTCTTCACCGTCATGGCAGGACTTGTTCCGGCCATCCACGTCAGCGGGTCATGTCAGGTCGATGCGGAATGGAGGGACGTGGATGCCCGCAACAAGTGCGGGCATGACGTAAATTAGGAAGCACAGACCCACACTTCATCGGCATGTCGGAGAAGGTGAGATTGGCGTCCTACGACCCCGCCTGAGCGGCATCGTCGATGATCATCTGAACATCGTTGCGGCCTTGCCAGTTGTTAGGGCGCAGCTTACCGGCCAGTTGCAGGCCAAGCCCGCTCTTGTCGAGCAAAGCATCCCCCAGGGGCTCCCCTGCCGCCCGGAAGGCTATGGCCTTGAGCCGACCGCCACTGGAATCCGAAAGAAAACAGCGTACATGGCCCGCGCCGACCACATCTGCCTTGGCGACCCGGACCGACGTCAGGGCAAAGCGCGGTTCTGAATTGCCCTGCCCAAAGGGCGCTAACCGGTCGAGGGCGCCGACAAAATCAGGGCTCGTACCGGACAGAGCCATGGCCCCATCGATCCGTAAGGTCGGGATCACCTCGTTGCCGGCCACATCGGCCGCCACCCGTTCATTCATGAAGGCCCGCATTTCTTCGAACTTGCCGCGTTCGACGGTCAGGCCCGCCGCCATCTTGTGGCCGCCGCCATTGAGCAACAAACCCGCCTGGCGCGCCGCGATCACCGCGCTGCCGAGATCGACCCCGTCCACGGAACGCCCCGAACCCTTGCCGGTCTCGCCATCGAACCCAATGACAAACGCCGGACGGTTGAATCGCTCTTTCAGGCGCCCGGCGACAATGCCGATCACCCCCGGGTGCCAGCCCTCCCCGGACGCCACGATCAACGCAGCGGTGGGATCGCCATTCTCCACTTGCTCCATGGCGGTCTCGAGGACCTGCGCCTCGATCTCACGGCGCTCGGTGTTGTACTCATCGAGGCGTTTGGCGATCTCAACGGCTTCGGCCGGGTCCTGGGTCATCAGCAGCTGCGCGCCGAGCGGGGCTTCCCCCACACGACCGCCCGCGTTCACCCGCGGCCCCAGCAGAAATCCTGCGTGGTATTCAGATAGTTTGGAATCAACCCGCGCCACGTCGGCCAGCGCGACCAGGCCCGGGTTGAGCCGTTTGGCCATCACCTTGAGGCCCTGGCTCACAAAGGCCCGGTTGAGACCGACCAGCGGGACCACGTCACACACGGTGCCCAGCGCGACCAGATCCAGCAGGCCCAGAAGATCGGGTTCCTTGAGATCGTTCTGTTTGTACCAGCCACTGTCCCGCAAGACCCGGTTGGTCGCGATTGCATAAAGGAAGCAAACCCCCACCGCGGCCAGGGCACCCTGTCCGCTGGTGTCATCCAGGCGGTTCGGATTGACCACCGACACCGCGCGGGGCAAGGCCGGTTCGGCGACATGGTGATCGACCACGATCAGATCGAGCCCGGCTTCCGCAGCAGCTTCCAGCGGCTCGAACGCCGTGGTGCCACAATCCACCGTGATGACCAGTTTGATGCCCTCGGCGCGCAGCCGCAGCATCGCTGGTGTGGTCGGCCCGTAGCCTTCCACGATCCGGTCGGGGATATAGACCCGGGCGGGCACGCCCACTGCGGCCAGGAAACGCGCCAGCAGAGCTGATGAGGTTGCCCCGTCCACATCGTAATCGCCAAAAATAGCCAGCGGTTCGCCGTCGCGGATGGCACGTGCCAGGCGTTCGGCCGCTACGTCCATGCCGATCAGGCTTGCCGGGTCGGGCAGCGCGTCACGCAGGGTCGGATCGAGGAAGCGTTCGGCCTCATCGAGACCAATCCCGCGCGCGGCCATGACCCGGCCCACGATTTCAGGAATATCGAGACGTTGTGACAACGCCAGGCCGGCACGTTCGTCCGAGCCGCGCAACAACCAGCGACGGCCGGAGACCGATCGTTCGACAAGGATGTCCTGACTAGAAATCCGTGCGTTGATCGGTTCCGCTGCCTCGCTCATCACCGGGTCAGTCGTCGAAGCCCGGCTTGCGGTCGAAATTATGCTTGGTGATCACTTCACGTACCGTTCCGGTCATCGAGCGCATCACGATGGAATGAGTCTTGGCCACACCCGGCGTGCGATGCACGCCCTTCAGCATGGCGCCGTCCGTGACACCCGTGGCGGCAAAAATCACGTCACCTGATGCCAGATCGTCGAGATGGTAAATCCGGTCCAGATCCTCGATACCCAGCTTGCGGGCCCGACTGATCTCGTCATCATTACGGAACAGCAGCTTGCTCTGCATCTGACCGCCGATGCTCTGCAATGCTGCGGCTGCCAGAACACCTTCCGGTGCCCCGCCGCTGCCCAGATACATATCGATCCTACTGTCCGGGTCAGAAGTTTCCATGACACCAAAAATGTCGCCATCGGAAATCAGGAAAATGCGCGCACCGGCGTCGCGAACGGACGTGATCAGCTCTTCGTGGCGCGGGCGATCGAGAATACAAACCGTTAGCGAGGAGACATCCACGCCCTTTGCTTTTGCCAGCCGCGTCAGGTTTTCCTGAGGCGAAGCCACGATATCGATCAAGCCGTCTTCATAGCCACCGCCAATGGCAATCTTCTCCATGTAGACGTCGGGTGCGTTGAGAAAATCACCATCAGGTGCCAGCGCCAGAACAGCCATGGCATTGGCGTTCGCCTTGGCGGTCAGCGTCGTGCCTTCGAGGGGATCAAGCGCAATATCAATCTTGGGCCCACCAGCACCGACCTTTTCGCCGATATAGAGCATAGGTGCTTCGTCGCGTTCTCCCTCACCGATGACAACTGTGCCGTCGATGTTCAGGCGGTTGAGCGCCGTGCGCATGGCATCTACCGCCGCCGCATCAGCTTCTTTCTCGACGCCGCGCCCGACCCATTTCGCCGCTGCGATTGCCCCAGCTTCGGTTACCCGAACCGCTTCGATGGCCATATTGCGGTCCATCACCGCCTCACCTTGGGTGGTCATGCGTATCCCTTTTCTTTCTTTCTTTTCATTCTGTTGTGTTGGCCGATTACGGCCGGACTACACCGGTGGTTCGATTCGTATCATTGTCGGCGCTTCGACGACGGAATCCAATGCTCCGATACGGTCTAAAGTACGCCGCATTGCCGCTTCTTCACACTCGTGGGTGTTGATAACTACCGGGACGGCTTCGGTCTGGGAGCGCGCGCGCTGCAGCATCGATTCTATCGACACAGATTCATCACGGAACACAGCGGAAATATCCGCGATGACGCCCGGCTGATCATCGACCATCAGGCGTACATAATAAGCACTGCGGTGACCCGCAATCGGTGAGGCCGGTGCCCCGCTGAGCTGACCGACCGGAATGCCGAAGGTCGCTGCTGCATTACCGCGCGCGATATCCATGATATCGGCCACCACCGCGGAAGCTGTCGGTCCCGCGCCTGCGCCCCGGCCTTCATACATGGTGTCGTCGACGAAATCGCCACACGCCACGACCGCGTTATAGGAGCCCTCCACATGGGCGATCGGCGCATTGCAGTCGACCATCCGCGGATAGACCAGCTGTTCAAGCCCGTTCTCGGTCATGCGGGCGCTGCCCAGCAATTTGATCCGGTATCCGAACTCCTCGGCATAGTCGATGTCCTGCAGCGACACATGGCGGATGCCTTCGATATAGACATCGTCGAAGTTCACTTTTGTGCCGAATGCCAGGCAGGCGAGTAGAGCCAGCTTGTGGGCCGCATCAATGCCATCCACATCCATGCTCGGCTCGGCCTCGGCATAGCCGAGCGCCTGGGCCTCGGCGAGGACCGTATCAAAGGACAGACGTTTCTCGCGCATCTCGCTCAGGATGTAGTTACACGTCCCGTTGAGGATGCCGTAGATATGGGTGATCTCGTTCCCCGCCAGCCCCTCGCGCAACGCCTTGACGATCGGGATGCCGCCGGCGATCGCCGCCTCATAATTCAACGAGACATTCGCTGTCTCGGCGGCCGCCGCAAGCGCATTACCATGCATGGCCAGCAGCGCCTTGTTTGCGGTCACCACGTGCTTGCCGTTCGCGATCGCGGCTTCACACAAATCCTTGGCCGTGCCCTCTTCGCCACCGATCAGCTCGATCACGGCATCGACATTCTCCGCACGGGCCATCGCTACCGGATCGTCAAACCATTCATAGCCATCGAGAGATACGCCGCGATCTTTGTCATGGGATTGCGCCGACACAGCGACAATGTCGATGGTTCGCCCGCTGCGCTGCGCGATCAAATCACGATGCTGCTGAAGAATACGAACCGTGCCGGCACCCACTGTGCCAAGACCGGCGATCGCCACACGAAGTGCGTCTGCCATTTGTCTGTTTCCTATTTTGCCGCGATGGACATTTGCGCCGCATCACCGGCTTCAGCGATCGCTTTCTCAGGATCAGAGAGTAATTGTTTTAGATTACGCGTGGCCTGGCGGATCCGCTGGGTGTTCTCCACCACGGCAATCCGCACATGGCCATCGCCATATTCGCCAAAGCCCAACCCGGGCGAGACCGCCACATGTGCGTGTTTGAGCAACAGCTTGGAAAACATCACACTGCCCATCGCCGTGAACGGCTCGGGAATGGGTGCCCAGACATACATGCTCGCCGTCGGCACTGGCACATCCCATCCGGCGCGTTTCAGACCATCGACGAGAACATCACGACGCTCACGATAAATCGACCGGGTTTCCTCAACACAATCCTGGGGACCGTTGAGGGCAGCCGCAGCCGCCACCTGGATCGGGGTGAACGCGCCATAGTCGAGATAGCTCTTCACTCGCGCCAGGGCACCGATCAGGCGCGGGTTGCCCGCAGCAAAGCCGATGCGCCACCCCGGCATGGAATAGGTTTTGCTGAGCGACGTGAACTCAACGGCCACATCCATCGCGCCGGGCACCTGCAGGATGGAGGGTGGCGGATTGCCGTCGAAATAGATCTCCGAATAAGCCAGATCAGACAAAATGATAATGTCGTGCTCACGGCAGAACTCCACCACCTTGGCATAGAAATCCAGATCCGCAGTGAGCGCGGTCGGGTTCGACGGGTAACACAGAACCAACGCGACCGGCTTGGGCTGGGAATGTAGCACCGCACGTTCGAGGGCCACGAGAAAGGCATCGTCGGGCTCGACCGGCAGATAGCGCACCGTGCCATCCGCGATGATGAAGCCGAATTGATGGATCGGATAGGACGGATTCGGCACCAGAATAACGTCGCCGGGGCCCGTGATCGCCTGAGCCAGATTGGCCAGGCCTTCCTTGGACCCGATGGTGACAATTGCCTCGGTTTCAGAATTCAGCGTGACGCCGAAACGTTTCTGATAATACCCCACCAGCGCCTTGCGCAGTCCGGGAATGCCGCGCGAGTTTGAATACCGATGGGTGCGCGGATCCTGCACTGTCTCGACCAGCTTCTCGACAATATGGGGTGGGGTCGGAAGATCGGGGTTGCCCATACCGAAATCAATGATATCCGCACCTGCCGCACGCGCCGCCGCCTTCATCGCATTCACTTCGGCGAAAACGTAGGGCGGCAAACGCCGGATACGGTGAAATTCGGTATTCATGGGACTTGACCGATTAGTTGATGGAGACACGAAAACGGCGCGGTGACGAAAACGCCACCGGCCGTTCTTTTAACGCTCCGAGAGCGCTTGAGCGAGGGTCTTTTCTTCGTCTACCGGAGGAAGAAAATTTCCGCTCTACGATTGCCCGCCTCACCGGTAGGCATCGCTTCGGAATAAACTGGCTGATCGTCGGCCACCGCCTCAACGGTGACCCGCTCCGACGAAACCCCGGCGCGAATCAGAGCCTGAGCAACAGCGTTGGCACGCGCAAAAGATACCTTGAAATTGGCAACTTCATGACGCGACTTGGCGAGCTGCCGTGTGCGGCTGCTCGCATGACCCACAACCAGGATCGTGCCTCCCTGCTGCTGATAAGCAGACGCGACAGTCGAGATCAGCTGCCGGTCACGCGCGCCGAGACGCGCCGAGCTGTGGTTGAACTGAATCGTGGCCACCTGGGATTCCCGGCTGATCTGTGCCGAAACCGGGCTGTAGCCTCCACCGCCAAGCGCGCTCATGTCGACAACCACGGAGGGTGATGACGGTGCAGCCGCAATGATGGGTGCGCGGGGTGTCGGTGCTGTGGGTAAGGTGACAGCGGGAGCCGGCGGTGGGGTAATTGCAATCTGTTCAAAGGCTGGTACCGGAACAGTGACCGGCTCATTAGTGTTAGCAGCCGCTTGCGGGACCACCGCCGCGCGGGTGCTGCCCTGGAGCCGGATCGCTTCATCGGTGTAGCGCGCGTTATCGCGATCAGAGATCAACCCTTCGACGACACGATTGCGCACAGCCGCAGAACCAGGCGCGGGGCGGAGCGGTACATTACGCAATGACGGCGTATCGCCATCCTCGGCTTTCGCCTGATCGGTATCGGCGCGGGAACGAACCCCAGCGTCAGCGGCGGTCTGTGCCGCCGTCGTGTCGTCTTCGAAAAGACCGAAGACATCCAGATACGAACACCCACTCAAAGCGAGTATCGCAACAACCGGAATCACCCGGCGCGAGAATCCAACAGGAAAGTTCTTCATCAGTGTCTACCCTTCGTAGCGTTGCACGAATGACAGATGGCCGGTCTATTCGCTTGATCTTGTGTGCAGTGCAACATACGTTGATTCTACACGCAAAATCCGCACGAATAAATGCGGCCAGCCAGGCGAGATTCGCAAAAAGTATAGCAGTTATAGAGGATTGTCGGATGTCGGATCAACAAAACGAAACAAATACCGATAATGGGATTCCCGGCCCCGAGGATTTGACCGCCGCGATGGCGAAGATCGCCGAGCGCAGCCAGGTCCTCGTGAACAACTTTATGGCCAACCAATCCGACTCCTTCGGTATGGCCGATCCGATGAATGTGGGCTCCGCATTCATCGAGCTCACCCAGCAGATGATGTCCAATCCCGCGCAGATGATGCAGGCCCAGGTCCAGCTCTGGCAGAACTATATGAACCTCTGGCAAACCACCGCCCAGAAGATGATGGGGAGCGAAGTTGACCCCCTGGCCGCACCTGAAAGCGATGATCGCCGGTTTCGCGATTCCGAGTGGGACGAAAGCATTGTCTTCGACTATATCAAGCAGTCCTACCTGCTGTCCTCACGCTGGCTGACCAGCACGGTGCAGGATGTCGAAGGTCTCGACGATAAAACCGCGAAAAAGGTGGATTTCTACACCCGCCAGTTCGTCGATGCGATCGCCCCGACCAATTTCCTGATGACGAACCCGGAAGTGATCCGCGCCACCGTTGAATCCAAAGGTGAAAACCTCGTCAGCGGCCTGGACAACCTGCTTTCCGACCTGGAACGCGGCGGCGGCCAGCTCCGGATTCGTCAGGTCGATAATAACGCCTTCACCTTGGGCGAAAACGTCGCCGTGACCCCGGGCAAGGTCGTCTATCAGACCGATTTGATGCAGCTGATCCAATACGAGCCGACCACCAAGAAGGTTGACCGGCGCCCGGTGCTGATCATGCCGCCGTGGATCAACAAGTATTACATTCTCGATCTGCAGCCCAAAAATTCGTTCATCAACTGGTGCATCCATCAGGGGCTGACGGTTTTCGTCATTTCCTGGGTCAACCCGGACGCGACGCTCGCCGCAAAATCCTTCGAGGATTATATGCTCGAAGGCCCTCTGGCCGCTCTCGATGCGATCGAGAAGGCCACCAGGGAAACCGAGATCAACGCCATCGGCTACTGCCTGGGCGGAACGCTGCTGGCCAGCACGCTCGCCTATATGGCCGAAACCGATGATACCCGGATCAAGTCCGCCACCTTCTTTACTGCCATGGTCGATTTCGAGGAGCCCGGAGAGCTCGGGGTCTTCATTGACGAGGAACAGCTGGATTCCCTTGAAGCGCGGATGGACGAAGACGGCTATCTGGACGGGGCTTCCATGGCCACGACCTTCAACATGCTGCGCGCCAACGACCTGATCTGGTCTTTCGTGATCCACAACTACCTGCTTGGCAAAGAGCCCCTCCCCTTCGATCTGCTTTACTGGAATGCGGATTCGACTCGGATGCCAGCCGAAATGCACCGCTTCTACCTGCGCAACATGTATCAGGGTAACAAGCTGGCGCAGCCCGGCGGGATCGAGCTCAAAGGCGTCCCGATCGATCTGCGCAAGGTCGATCTGCCGACGTTCATTCTGTCGACCAAGGAAGATCACATCGCGCCGTGGAAATCGACCTATGCCGCGACTCAGATTTACAGCGGCGACGTAAAATTCTGCCTCGCGGGCTCGGGCCATATTGCCGGCGTCGTCAACCCGCCCACGGTCGAAAAATACGCCTACTGGACCAACACCAAGAACCCGGAATCACCCGATGACTGGTTCGCCGGGGCCGAGGAAAGCCCGGGCTCGTGGTGGCCGGAATGGCGCAAATGGCTGAAGAAGAACACTGGCGGTCAGGTCAAGGCCCGCATTCCAGGCGACGGCAGACTCAAAGTGATCGAAGCCGCCCCGGGCAGCTACGCCACCCTGCGGATCGACGCGAAAACGGACAAAGCAGACGACTGATTGCCGTTCGCCTTTGCTCCGTAGGGCGTGCGCCTAACGCGCGTCGTTGCCGGACTTGATGTGGTCCAGGGCGAGGTTGCAGTAGATCTTGATCGATTCCGGCCAGAAGGCCAGTTCATGTGGGCGCAAATCGCGCAGGGGCTTGGCCGGGGTGCCGGCCCAAAGCTCACCCTTTTTGACCACTTTGCCGGGGGCAACCACCGCGCCGGCGGCAACCATTGCACCGCTTTCGACCACCGCGCCGTCGAGAATCACCGAGCGCATGCCGATAAAGCAGCCACTTTCGAGGGTGCAGGCGTGGATCAGGGCAGAATGACCGATGGTGATGTCGTCACCGATTATGGTCGGCATGTCGGGAGTGCCGTCGGCGCGCGCGCCGTTCAGATGGATCACTGTGCCATCCTGAACGTTCACCCGTTTGCCGATGGTGATGCGGCTGCCGCTATCACCGCGCAGAACGCAGCCGTACCAGATGCTCGAGCCGGCTCCGATATGGACATCTCCGATGACCGAGGAGGTATCAGCGATGAACACATCATCAGCGATGGTCGGCATGATGCCGAGGTAAGGTTTGATGGCATTCGACATGACTAAATTCCTTCTACGTAGTGCCTAAAGACCCTCGCCTTCGTCAGCACCGATCAGCGTGTTAAGAGTTTGGACGGCCTGTCCTGACGCCCCTTTTCCAAGATTATCGATCAGCCCTGCTAGCACGGCCTGGCCGGTCGCCTCATTGTGCAGCACGAAAAGCCGCAATTCGTTGGTCCCGTTCAGACTTTCCGGGTCGAGCTGGGCGATATTTTCGGTTTCAGCAAACGGTGCCACACTCACGAAACGTTCGCCGGCGTAATGCTCGGTCAGCGCCGCGTGTAACGCCGCAGCACTCGGCGTGCCCGACAGGTTCCACAGCGCCAGGGGCACCTGCACCAGCATCCCCTGCCGGTAACGCCCGACACTCGGCACGAAGACCGGCGGATGGGCGAGACCGCCCCAGCGGGCAATCTCAGGCAAATGCTTGTGCTGCAAGGTCAGGCCGTAGCTGTAGATCGCGCTGTCGGTCTTGTTGTCTGCGCTGTCATCCTCGAACGCCGCGATCAGAGACTTGCCGCCTCCGGAATAGCCCGAGACCGCGTTGATCGTCACCGGATAGTCGGCCGGGATCAGCCCGCGCGAGACCAGCGGATGGAGCATTGCAACCGACGTTACCGCATAGCAGCCGGGATTGCTGATCCGTTTCGAGGCCCGCATCACATCACGATGGCCGGGTTCGTATTCGTGGAACCCATAAGCCCAGCCTTCGACGGCCCGGTGAGCGGTCGACGCATCGATCACCGCCGTGTCGCTCTCGATCATGGAGACGGATTCCCGCGCCGCATCATCAGGCAGGCAAAGGATCGCTACATCGGCCTCGTTGAGCGCGTCCCGACGCGCTGCGGCATCCTTGCGAGCCGCCTCACTCAGCTGGATAAGCGACACATCAGCGCGCGAGGCGAGCCGTTCATATATCTGCAGGCCGGTCGTTCCGGCCTCACCGTCGATGAAAACTTTTGTGGTCATAGTGGAAAGGATGTAGCGCCTCTCGACGCAAACGGAAAGGGCGCTATTGCGCCATCGCGACGGAGTTTCCCCACAATTCCCCTAGAGAGCCTTGAGACTACGATCTGTATCACGTAAGCTGTTGTTTATCGAAGATAATTTCTGAAGATAGGCGAATGTCGCAATATAGCGGCTTTCGGTTAAGTCGAATTGCGCAAAGCGATAAGCAGGAGAATGCAAACCATGAATAGATTGATTACCGGATCATTGAAAGCATCGGCCTTCGTAGCGGCGATGGCTTTCGCCGTCAGCACCGGCGCGTCCGATGCCCACGCGGATTGCGGCGAGGTCTCTATCACCGAGATGAACTGGGCATCCGCCTCGGTCGTGACGAATGTCGCAAAATTCATCATGGAGCAGGGCTATGGCTGTAAGGTGGCCGTGGTGCCGTCCGACACGGTCCCCGCGGCGACATCCCTCGCAGAAAACGGCGAGCCCGACATCGCAACCGAGATGTGGATCAACTCCGCGCCGGTCTATCAGAAGCTGGAAGCCGAAGGAAAAGTAAGGACCATCTCCAACGTCCTGTCCGATGGCGGCGCTGAGCACTGGCTGATCCCGAAATATCTGGCCGAGAAGCACCCGGAACTGAAGACAATCGAGGGTATTCTTGCCAACCCTGAACTGGTCGGCGGTCGCTTCCACAACTGTCCGGAAGGCTGGGGCTGCCGGATCGTGAATGACAGTCTCAAGCAGGCCTTCGACCTGGCAGGCAACGGTATCGAGGTCTTCGACCACGGTTCCGGCGAGACGCTCGCGGGCTCCATCGCGTCCGCCTATGCCGACGAAAAGCCCTGGTTTGGCTACTACTGGGCACCGACGGCCCTGCTCGGCAAGTTCGAGATGGTGCCCGTCGATCTCGGCCCGTACAACGACGAGATTCATCAGTGCAATCGGAACACGGAATGCAATGAAGTCGGCAAATCGCCATACCCGGCTGCGCGGGTCGTGACCGGCGTTACCACCACATTCGCAGACCGCGAACCCGAAATTGTGGAGATGCTTTCGAAGCTGAGCTTCACTAACCAGCAGATGGGTTCGGTCCTCGCGTGGAAAGAGGGTAACAATGCCTCGTCCGAGGAGGCCGCCGTGCATTTCCTCACAACCTACAAGGATTCGTGGGGGAGCTGGCTGAACGACGGCGCCAGGTCGAAGCTGGCGGGTCTGCTCAAGTAGCCCCGACGAAAACCAACCAACGCCTGTACGGCCGGAAATCCAGATTTCCGGCCGTACTTACAAGCCGAGAAGATCCACCAGACGGAAACCCACGATGGGGACATACGACCAGATTTTTTCAACTCTCGGACTCGAGAGTTGGTGCGAGAGCGATGAGAAATCCGGCGACGGCCCCGTCTCCATGGCGGACCTGTTGGCACAAAATGCCGGGGCGGACATCCCCGCACAGTCGATCTGGGAACTGCCGTTTCCGTCGATGGACGAACTCCACGAATCCTGTGCGGCATTTCCCCAGTCCCGGGCCCTGACCAAGAGCATCGAGGAAGGTTTCCTCTCAATCAAAGACGGCCTGAGCTTCGTGCTCGACCCGTTGACCCAGCCGCTCAGCTGGTTCCTCGAGGGCTCACTGTGGCTGTTCGAGACCACGCCCTGGTGGATCATGATCCCCGCCCTGCTCGTCCTCGTGATGTTTGTTAGCCGGTCCGGAAAGCTGGTCGCGTTCGTCGGGGCAAGCCTGCTTTTGCTCGCCTTCATCGACTACTACACCTTCTCGGTGCAAACCCTCGCGATCATCTTCGTTTGTGCGTTCCTGTGCGTGATGATCGGCGTTCCCATCGGGATCGCGATGTCGCGCAGCAATCGACTGCAGCGGATCGTCATCCCGATTCTCGACATGCTGCAAACACTCCCGCCATTCGTTTACCTGATTCCGTTGATTTTCCTGTTCTCGGTCACCGAACCAAAACTCTACGGCATCGCCATCATTCTCTACGCGATTGTGCCGGTCATACGGCTCACCGATCTCGGCATCCGTCTGGTGGATACGGATGTCATCGAAGCTGCAAATGCCTACGGCATGACCGACAGGCAAAAGCTCTTCAAGGTCGAGATTCCACTCGCCCTACCGAACATCATGGCCGGCGTGAACCAGACCATCATGATGAGTTTGGCGATGGTGGTGATTGCCTCGCTCGTCTCCGCACCGGGCCTCGGCGTGCTGGTCCTGCGCGGTATTCGCAATCTCGAACTCGGCGTCGGCCTGGTCTCTGGTCTCGGCATTGTCTTGCTCGCAGTGATGCTCGATCGCACGACCAAGCTCGCGCTCGCGCGAATCAACACACCACAGGACTGACGATGACCCCGCGCATTGAACGCGAAACGAAAATCGCGATCCAAAGCCTCTACAAGGTGTTCGGTCCAAACCCCGATACGGCACTTAACGCCGTCCAGGAGGGCGGCCTCAGCAAGCCCGAGCTTCTGGAACACCACAACCATGTGCTCGGCCTCGAGGATATCAATGTCGATGTGAAGGCCGGCGAAATCACGGTGATCATGGGGCTTTCGGGATCCGGGAAATCCACGCTGATCCGACATGTGAATCGGCTGATCGACCCGACCGCCGGGAAGATCATCTTCGAGGGCCGCAATATTCTGGAATGCTCAGCCGAAGAATTGCGAAAAATCCGTCGCGAGCAAATGTCGATGGTGTTTCAGAAATTCGCACTCCTGCCCCACAAGACGGTCGCCGAGAATGCTGCTCTCGCCCTCGAAGTCCGGGGCACTGCTCGAAGCGACTATATTCCCGAGGCAGAGAAGTGGCTGGATCGCGTCGGCCTGCACGGCTACGGCGACAGCTACCCGCACCAGCTGTCCGGCGGCATGCAGCAGCGCGTCGGCATTGCGCGCGCGCTCACATCCAACGCCGATGTGATGTTGATGGACGAGGCCTACTCGGCCCTCGACCCGCTGATCCGCACCGACATGCAGGATTTGCTCCTGGAACTGCAGCAGGAACTGCAGAAGACCATCCTGTTCATCACCCACGACCTCGACGAAGCATTGAAACTCGCCGACCACCTGGTGATCCTCAAAGATGGCAGGGTCGTCCAACAAGACGAACCCCAGACCATCCTGCTTGAACCGAGCGACCCCTACATCGTCGACTTCGTGAGCGATATCAACCGGGCCCGGGTGCTGCGCGTGCGCACCGTAATGGACAAGACCACCGCCACGGACGGTTTGAGCATCGCCGGCGAGATCGACCAGGAAGATAATCTCGAAACCGTCATCGCGATGGCCGAGGGGGACACCCTGAAGACCTATCTGGTGAAGGACGGTGAGCGGAAGGTCGGTATCCTGCGCATGGATATGCTGGTGAAGTCGCTGGTACCCACAGAAGCCGCCGACGCCAGAACTCGGGCGCGCTGACTGCCCGCGATTTCCCGGAATTATTCCGTCACAAATTATCAAATGCTGATGCAGACGTGACTGGTAACGCGGGCGTCTTGGCACTGAACTAGCAGCATTTGCTGATACTCAGACGATGAGCGGCACCATCATCAAGAGTGAGAGGAGAGGTTCCATGTCTGCCCAGTCTGTCACCAACTGGTTCTTCTCGCTCTACAAGAAACTAGGTTACGAGGGGTGCTCATCACATAGCGGTAGACGCACTGCCATTACCAAATGGAGTCGCAAAATTAGTAGCGTTGGAGGTTCTATGAGAGATGTTCAATCCCTTGCCCGTCACTCTTCGTTACAGATGACGCAGCGGTATATTGAAATCAGCGAAGACGCCATGAAGAAGGTCGTTGGGTAAAAATAATGAGTATCAAGAGCGAGAGGAAGAGTAGGAGAAAAGAACTAGTGGCAACCTATCGTTAGGCAAACCCAATCGAGAGTTACGATGGCATGGCAGCACGGGTGAACGCTTCATACAGACGCACAGGTGATATTCGCCTAACGATGCGAGAGACAGAGTTGCCCTTTGATATTGTCTTCGAAATGGTTGGGTCTAAGGATGAGATGGATTGGGTGGATACACAGGATTGCCCCCCATCGAAACTACAAACAAAAATCTAGGCTATATGATGTAGAATTTCCCTAGATTTATATATCGACCCCACCCCCGTTTTCGACCAATCTTTCCTGTCTTGAAGGGTAGAGAAATATAGGTGGCATCGTCTACGAGAACTGACCCTTACACGCACTATAAAAATTGGTTTCTGCTTTGCGCTTATACCTACCGACTTTAGATTGGGTGTAGCGTTTGCTATAAGGGGCTGCCTGAAAGCAACCCCTTGAAAAATAACGATATTTTTGGATATTTTGTTAGCGCTTCGAGAACTGGAAGCTACGTCGTGCTTTGGCGCGACCATACTTCTTACGTTCCACAACACGCGAGTCACGGGTGAGCATGCCGACCTTCTTGAGGAGGCCGCGGAGCTCGGGCTCGCGCAGCATCAAAGCCTTGGAGATCCCGTGGCGCACCGCGCCGGCCTGGCCCGAAAGCCCGCCGCCTGCGACCGTGCAGACAATATCGTACTGGCCGATCCGATCGGTGACCTGGAAGGGCTGAGACAGCACCATCCGCAGCACCGGGCGTGCGAAGTAGGTTTCGCCCGTACGGCCATTGACCGTGAGCTGACCAGTACCCGGCTTGATCCAGACGCGGGCAACCGCGTCCTTCCGCTTGCCGGTCGCATAAGTGCGTCCGAGCTCATCGATTTTCGGTTCCGGCTGAACCTCAAGCGCGGCCAGTCCGGAGACTTCGGCAAGTACAGCAGCGGCAGCGGCGATGGCACCACCACCCTCAGCGGGAGTATTGTTGCTTTGTGTTTCGTCAGTCATCACGCAGCGCCTCTCTTATTCTTTGAATTCATTCCTGCGACATCGAGCTCGACGGGCTGCTGAGCCTCATGCGGATGCTCGCCGCCGGCATAAACCTGGAGCTTGCGATACTGTTCGCGGCCCATCTTGGTCTTCGGCAACATGCGTTCGATCGCCTTGCGGACCACCGTGTCGGCCTTCGGGCCGTCGAGGTAGTTCTCCGCGGTGCGGCTGCGAATGCCACCAGGATAACCCGTGTGCCAGTAGTAAAGCTTCTCCGAACGCTTCTTGCCGGTCAGGCGGACCTTTTCGGCGTTGATCACGATGACATGGTCACCGCAGTCAATGTTCGGGGTGAACATGGGCTTGTGCTTGCCACGAAGCCGGGTCGCGATGATCGCGGCCATCCGGCCGAGAACCACGTCCTCAGCGTCGACGATCCACCACTTGGCTTCGACTTCACTGGGTTTTGCTGAATATGTCTTCATGGCCTGCGCCACCTTCTCCTGCTATTTCTTCTTTCCGTGCGTTGTTGCACGAACAAGACACCGCCACCCGGAGCTGTCCTCCGAGCCGCAGCTGAAGGGTTTTATGGCAGCCGAAATGTAATGTCAAACCCAATTTATCGTTAAATCACATGGGTTTAGAATAACGGTAACATAGTACCGCAAGACTTTACCCAGCGCCGAACTCGGCCATTGCCATTGCTGGCAATCCGGCCCATCTTTCACCTACTGACACACATGGAACCCGGCATGAGCACCACAGAAACCCCGGAAAACCCGGCCATCTCAGCTGAATCGGCGTTCGTCCTTCGCGACGACAATGATGGGGTGACCAATCTGATTCTCAATCGTCCCAAAGAGATGAACGCGCTTTCCGAAGGCATGCTCCCTGCGTTGCAAAGCGAACTCGACGCCATCGCAGCGGACCGTTCGGTGCGGGTCGTGGTGCTGTCAGGCAAAGGCCGGGCCTTTTGTGCGGGCCATAATCTGAAACAGATGCGCGCCAATTACAGCCTCGACTATCAAAAGACCCTGTTCGAAACTTGCACGAAGATGATGCTCTCGGTGCTGCGCCTGCCCCAGCCCGTGATCGCTAAGGTCGACGGACTGGCCACGGCAGCCGGCTGCCAGCTAGTCGCGACCTGTGATCTCGCGATCGCGGCAGAAACCGCCAGCTTTGCCACATCGGGCATCAATGTCGGGCTTTTCTGCTCCAACCCTGGAGTTGCCGTAGGCCGCGCCCTGCCCCGTAAACAAGCTATGGACCTGCTCCTGACCGGGGATTTCATCAACGCCGAACGGGCCGCCGAAATTGGCCTGATCAACAAAGCCGTCGCGGAAGCCGATTTGGACAGGGAAACCGAGGCTCTTGCCCGCAAGCTCGCCAACAAGAGCGCCCACGCGCTGGCGCTGGGCAAGAACGCGTTTTACAAGCAGCTCGAAATGGGTGTGTCGGACGCCTACGCCTTTGCCGGTGCCGAAATGGCCCACAACATGATGGATCGCGATGCCGCAGAAGGCATCGACGCCTTTATTGAGAAGCGCACCCCGGAATGGGATCAGGGGACCCGCGACGGGGAGGATGCCTGAACCATGGGTAATTTTTCCTATCCTGATGACCTGCTCCACACGCTCTTCAAAGAGGTGAAAACCATCGCCCTCGTCGGCGCCAGCCCCCGCGGAGAAACCCGGGCCAGCTGGCGTGTCATGCGCTTCCTGCAGAACGAGGGCTACAAGGTTTATCCGGTCAACCCGGATGCCGTGGGTCAGGAGATACATGGCGAAAAGGTCTATGCCAGCGTGTCCGACCTGCCCGAGAAGGTCGACATGGTCGATATCTTCCGCCTGCCCTGGAAAGTCCCACCTGTGGTCGACGAAGCCATCGCGCTGGGGGTGACCTACATCTGGATGCAGCTGAAGGTAATCAACGAAGAATACGCCGCCAAGGCCGAAGCCGCTGGCGCCATTGTGGTCATGGATCGCTGCCCCGCCATCGAGCTGCCCCGCCTAAAAAACGTCGCCTAGGACCATGAAATGAAAGAACTTTACTACCCCGACTGGCAGATCCGCCGCATCCTGCGGGACGTTGATACGGTCGCCATGGTCGGTGCCAGCACCAACTGGAACCGGCCCAGCTATTTCGCCATGAAATACATGCAGGACAAGGGTTTCCGGGTGATCCCGGTCAACCCCCGTTCGGCCGGGGAGACTCTGCTCGGTGAAGAAGTGGTGGCCAGCCTCAAGGACATCACCGTTCCCGTCGATATGGCGGATATCTTCCAGCGCTCCGAACGGGTGCCGCCGGTCGTCGACGAAGCCATCGAAATCGGCGCAAAAGTCGTTTGGATGCAGCTGAACGTGCGCCACGACGAGGCTGCAAAGAAGGCCGAAGACGCCGGGCTCACCGTGATCATGGATCGCTGCCCCAAGATCGAATTCGCCCGGCTTTCCGGCGAACTCGGCTGGAGCGGCATCAACACCAAGGTGATCACCTCGCGCCGCTCGCGACAAATCCGGGCCTGAAATCGGCACACCCTTCGAGACGCGACCTGCGGTCGCTCCTCAGGGTGAGGTTCACAACCCCCTCAGGGTGAGGAACAATCCCCCACTGCCTGAGGTTCAATCCCCCTCATGCTGAGGAGCGCGCAACGCGCGCATCTCGAAGCATCTGGCTGAAGGAAACGATACAAATGACCGACAACAGCAACGACCCCCGCCCCCCGGGCTTCGAGACCCTGGCGATTCACGCCGGCGCCTCCCCGGATGAGAAAACCGGCGCGCGCAACGTGCCGATCTATCAGACCACGGCCTATGTGTTCGACGACGCCGACCACGCCGCCTCGCTCTTCAACCTGCAGACCTTCGGCTACATCTATTCCCGCCTCACCAACCCCACCGTTTCGGCGCTGGAAGAGAAAGTGGCTGCCCTCGAAGACGGGCGCGGTGCAGTGGCCTGTGCGACCGGCCACGCGGCTCAGATGCTGGCCATGTATGTGCTCATGAACCCCGGCGATAACTTCGTGGCGTCACGCAATCTATATGGCGGATCAATCACACAATTTTCACATGCTTTCAAGAAGTTCGGGTGGAATGTTAATTTTGTAGATCCACATGATCCGGAGAATTTTCGCGACGCCATCGACGCCGATACCAAGGCCATTTTCATCGAAGTATTGGCCAATCCGGGCGGCATTATTCTCGACCTCGAACCCATCGCCGCCATCGCCAATGAGGCCGGCATCCCCCTGATCGTCGACAACACCATGGCGACGCCCTATCTCTGCCGGCCCTTTGAGTGGGGAGCTGATCTGATCACCCATTCCATGACCAAGTTTCTAGGTGGTCACGGCACGTCCATGGGTGGAATTGTGGTGGAAAGCGGCAAGTTCGACTGGGCCCAGAACGACAAGTTCCCGGCCCTGACCGAACCCGACCCCGCCTACCACGGGCTGACCTTCTACGAGACCTTCGGGGATTTCGGCTTCTCGACCAAGGCCAAGGCCGTGGCGTTGCGCGATCTGGGGCCGACCCTGGCCCCTCAGAACGCCTTCAACATCATCACAGGCATCGAAAGCCTGCCCGTGCGTATGGATCGCCACCTGCAGAACGCCCAGGCCGTAGCGGAGTTCCTGGAGGCCCACCCGGCGGTCGCCTGGGTCTCATATGCAGGGTTGAAATCGAGCCCGTATCGCGAGCTGGCGAAAAAATACCTGCCCAAGGGCCCCGGCTCGGTATTCACTTTCGGCGTGAAGGGCGGCTACGAGGCCGGCGTGAAGGTCGTAGAAAGCGTCGAATTGCTGTCCCACCTGGCCAATCTGGGGGACACGCGCTCCCTGATCATCCACCCGGCCTCCACCACCCACCGCCAGCTCACCGAAGAACAGCAAATCGCTTCAGGCGCAGGCCCGGACGTGGTCCGGCTTTCGATCGGACTGGAAACCATCGACGATATCCTCGCCGACCTGTGCCAAGCCTTGGACTACGCGATGGCGAAGGCTGCCGGGTAGGCAAACAAAACCGCGTCACCCTCAGGGATGATGCGGTCTGAATTTGTTTGCGAGGGTTCGGCGGGAAATCTACTCCGCCGCAGCCTTCTGGTACCATTGCTGGGGCATCGCGCCGGTGATGGCGTAGGCCAGCGCCTGGACCACCTGATAAGGCTCGCGGGCCACGCCCTTGGCGGCGGCGTCGACTTCCTTGAGGGCGTGATCAAAGGCTTCCGGGTGCAGGGTGATGATCGCCTTGCCCAGCGCGGCGGCATAACCCGCGTCAAAGGCGGCGTTCCACTGCTTGTACTTCTCACCAAACCGCACCACGACCACATCGGCCTGCTCGATTAGCGTGCCGGTGCGCACGGAGTTCAGCAGCGCGCCCTTATGGTCATGCCAGAAGCTCGTATCCTCACTGCCGAAGACAGCAACGCCGCCATCATCGGAGCTCTCGTGCACGGTGATCGGGGCCGCAAACTCGACCGGCAGGCCGGCTTCTGCACAGCCATTTTCGATCTGCTCGCGCCAGTCAGAATGAATCTCGCCGGAGAGATAAATCTTCCAAACCTTGTCGCTCATGGTTTTTCCTGCGTTCGGTGGGTATCTAGAGTTCTCGTCTATTATAGCAAAACAGCGACGGACGGGCGAATCCCGGAGTGCGCGAGTTATTCCGCCGGGGACGGCACAGCCTCTGCATTCCGGACACTGCGCGATTCCAACGGCGGCAAAAACAGAATGCCCAGAATGGTCAGGCAGCCTGTGGTGCCCAGCATCCAGTAGATCCAGGCGAAATCCCCGGTGCGTTCCACCACGAAAGCGATGAACGCGATCGCCAGGGGCGCCGAGCCCAGCGCCAGCACATAGCGAAAGCCGAAAATCACCCCATGATGCCGCTCTGGAGTGTAGCGGGCAAACAACAGCGCTTCGGCGGGAATAGCCCCGGTTCCAGCTACCGTGATCATGAACACGACGAAAACCAGCAACGGACCACCGGATAGTGCTGCGAGCCAGAGCATGGGCATGTGTATGCACCAGGCGAGCAGATACGCGCGTTTCCAGCTCCAGCGATCAGCGAGCCACCCGCCGATGAGCTGCCCCACCCCGGCGAGCAGATAAATCGCGAAGACCACCGCCCCGATACCGAAGGTCGAGCCCCCGAGCAGGTCATCGAGCCGGGCTTCGAACATCTTCGGCGCCACGGCCTGGGTCGACTGATAGACCAATCCGCCGACAAAGCCCGTCGCCAGGATCAACAGCGCCCCGCGCAAACGGCCGCGTTGTATGGGGGTCTTCTCCGTGTTGGCGGACATCCCCTCCGGCTCGGCCACGCGACCGCGGGATATCGCCACGAACATCACCCCGCCGAGCGCCACACTGACCAGCCCCGGCAGCACGAAGGCCGCGCGCCAGCTGACAAAATCGACCAGGGCACCGGCCGTCAGCGCTGCAAGTGCGACACCAGAACCACCAAACAACCCATTGATTGCTAACGCTTTACCAGGATTTTGACGGGCTAGACGCATGACCCAGGGGATCCCCACCGGATGATAGACGGCCGCAAAAATGCCGACGGCACCGAGAGCCAGGATCATTGTGTTCGGCCCGTTGGTAAATCCTGCCAGGATGCTCGCGCCACCCATTCCAACGAAGGCCAAAGCCAGCATCCCACCGCGGCTCCAGCGGTCGGCAAACCACCCCATAGGCAATGCGGCCACACCGATCAGCAATGCAGCCGGGGTCCAGAGGGCGATCAAATCTGGATAGGGCATCTGCCAGACCCGCTCGAGGGCCAGGATGATGGTGAAGAAGTAAGCCCCGAAGAAATGCATCGCCCCATGGGCAATCGCAGCGAAAATCAGTGCGTTCGTCTCGGGTGTCGATTCTGGCAGACGCATCAGGAGGATTCGCCGGCAGTTTCTGCCGCAATCCAGTCAAAATAGTCGGGGTTTCCTGACCCGAGCGGAATTTCGACCACGCAGGGGATTTCGAAACTGTGGAGTTCTTTCACCCGAGAGGCCAGACGCTCGACCATCCCGGCGCTTGTCTTGAGCAGGAGCAATACTTCGGTGCCCTCCTCCACTTCGCCTTCCCAGCGATAGACCGAACGCATGCCCTCGATGATGTTGCCGCAGGCCGCGAGGCGCTCCTCGACCACCGTCCGGGCAATATCACGCGCCTGTTCAGGTGAACCGCAGGTCACGTAGAGCATACTGGCCTGCGAATTATTGCCCGAATTGTGCATTCCCTGCCTCACGGTTGGGGGAGTCTTGGCCTCAAACCCATTCTACACTACGATCCATCGCATCGAAGAGAACCAAAACCGGTTCGTCGATGGGGTTTCGAGAGGACTGAATGGCTGTAAGCAGAAAACTAACGCAACCGGACAACGTGGTTGCCCTACAGCCGCATCGTCGGCGCAGCGACCGCAAGGTCAAACCGCGCGGCAATCTTAGCGGCGCTCAGCGAGACTGGCTCCTGCGCGGTCTTTCGCAACCCGGCGGCAAGCTCCCGCTATTCGATCGGGACGGCCAGCGGATCAACGATCGCACGGTCAAAAGCTGTATCCGTCATGGTTTTGCCGAACCCTGGTTTGAAAACCCGATCAAGCCCGACTGGCTGGTTTGCAAACTAACCGATAAGGGCCGGGGGGCTCTGAATGCCGCAGCCTGACACGGCTGACAGCGCTTAACACCGGCCAACACGGCTCTTTCAAAATATAGACATAGAGGAACGTCCCATGGGTAATTTTGGAATCGGACAGGGCGTCCGACGGGAAGAAGACCCGCGACTGCTGACCGGCCGCGGCCTTTTCGTGAATGACGTGAACCTGCCCAGACAGGCCTACACCTACATTTTGCGCTCCCCTTATGCCCATGCGGCAATCAACGCCATCGACACGGACGCGGCCAAGGCTGCACCGGGTGTTCTCGCGGTTTTCGTCGGGGCGGACGTGGTGGCCGACGGCCTCGGTTTCCCTGGCCTGCCGGCCAAGTGGAAGCGCCCGGACGGCGAACCGATGAAATACCGCCCCCAGCCCCCGCTTGCGACCGACCGGGTCCGCTATGTGGGTGACCCGGTCGCCATGGTGATCGCCGACACCCTGAACGAGGCCCGCGATGCGGCCGAGCTCATCGATGTCGATTTCGACATGCTCGATTCCATCACCGATACCGCCCAGACCGTCGAAGCCGATGTGCCGCTGGTGTGGGACGACTATCCGGACAACATCGCCGGGCTTTTCCAGTCAGGCGATGCAGATTCCGCCGGTGCGGCCATCGACGGCGCTGCCCATGTGATCAAACGCCGCTTCAAGATCAGCCGGGTCTTTGCCAACTATATGGAACCGCGCGGTGCCATCGGCGACTACGACCCGCGTGAGGACCGCTACACCCTGCACGCCGATGTCCAGTACCCCCACCGGGTACGTCAGTTGCTGGCCGAAAAGATCTTTGGCATCCCCGAACAGAACATCCGGGTGGTCTCGCGCGATGTAGGCGGCGGGTTTGGCACCAAGGGCTGGCAGTACGCCGAACACCGCCTGACCCTTTGGGCATCCCGCAAGGTCGGGCGCCCGGTCAAATGGGCCGCAGACCGCAGCGAAGCCATCCAGGGCGACGAGCACGGCCGTGACAACGTCACCGACGCCGAACTGGCGTTCGACGCCAACGGCGAGATCGTCGGCCTGCGGGTGCGCACGATCGCGAATATCGGGGCGTATCTATCCGCCATTCGAAACCTGCTCTCGGTCTTCTCGAATGTAGGAACGCTGATCGGGGTCTACGACATTCCAGCCGCCCATGTCGCTGTGACTTGCGTGCATTCGAATACCAGCCCCACCGCTCCCTATCGCGGTGCCGGGCGACCGGAAGCCACCTTCGTGATCGAACGCATGCTCGACGAGGCCGCGCGTGAGCTCGGCTTCGATCCCGCCGAGCTTCGTGCCCGTAACATGATCGCCTCCGACGCCATGCCCGTCAAAACTGCTCTGGGCCTGACCTATGACTGCGGGGCGTTTACAGAAAACCAGGCCGAAGCGCTGCGTCTTGCCGATTATGCCGGGTTTGAGGCCCGCAAGGCCGCGTCAAAGGCAAACGGCATGTTGCGAGGGATCGGGATTGCGAACCCGATCGAACGGTCCGCATCCCCGTCCCCCGATTTTGCCGAAGTCCGTTTCTCCACCGATGGCAGCACAACCATCCTCATGGGAACCAAAAGCCAGGGTCAGGGCCATGAAACCGTCTACAAACAGATCGTCAGCGAACATTTGGGGCTGGATTTCGACGATATCCGGGTGATCGATGGCGACACCGACCGGGTCGCTTTCGGCATCGGCACCATGGGCTCCCGCTCGACGGTGATCGGCGGGTCGGCGCTTTACTTCGCTTCGGAAAAGATCGAACAGAAGGCCCGGAAGATCGCGGCCCATCAGCTGGAAGCCAGCGAGGCGGATATCGAATTCACCGGCGGCATTTTCCGGGTTTCCGGGACCGACCGGGAAATCACTCTGAAAGACGTCGCGAAAGCGTCCTTCATGCCCGCAAAATTGCCCGCCGGGGTCGAACCGGGATTGTTCGAGACCGCAACATTCGCCCCCGACCAAGACACCTACCCCAATGGCAGCCATGTCTGCGAGGTCGAGATCGATCCGGACACCGGCGCGATTAAAATTCAAGGCTACAAGGTCGTCGACGACGTCGGGGTAATGATCAACCCGACAATCGTCAAAGGCCAGATCCATGGCGGCATTGCCCAGGGTGTGGGGCAAATTCTCATGGAACAGATCGTTTATGACAGGGATTCGGGTCAGCTTCTCTCGGGTTCATTCATGGACTACGCGATGCCCCGCGCGGACAATTTCGGAGACATCGAGATCGCGAGCAACGAAATCCCGACCAAGCGCAATCCGTTGGGCGTAAAGGGTGCCGGCGAAGCCGGGACCGTGGGCGCGATGCCTGCCATGATGAACGCGATCATGAACGCGCTCTCGGATGTCGGCGTAACATCGCTCGATATGCCTGCAACGCCAGACCGGGTCTGGCGCGCGATCCGCGACGCCGCTCTCTAAATCGAACCCCGATAATTCGTTCTACCTGACCCGATCGTTAAGGCTGCATTTACCTGTCACACCGCTGATTGAGTCTGCATGCTGCAAACCCGGGTGCCGATCAGTACTTTGAATTACTGCAGAATCCGTTCAGGTCAGGATTTGAAAAGCCCGAAGGTGATCATAGCTCGCTCACCGGAATCCACCTCGAGCGCGAGGGCCTTTCCCGGGATGATATTGGCGTGCCGTTCGATTGGGTCTAAACCGCCGATATCAAAGCGAACTTGCTACCATGTCATCGCGGTCGACTTTTTGGACATATTCAAATCCTGCAGAAGCAGAACCCATTCATCTATGGGCATAATACGAATGATGTTGAACCCTGCGTTTCCGGATCTCGGCGGCGAACATAGGGCCAAAACGATTCCACCAGAACCGCACCGTCTCGTGGCAGATGTCTAGGCCTCGTTCGTGAAGCAGGTCCTCGACCTGGCGCAGCGAAAGTGGGTCGCGCGCACACATCACCGTCAGGCGGATGATCTCGGGCGCGAGCTGGGCATTCCTGAGGATATCGTCGGGCGGCATCCGTTCCCGGGTCCCGGGCTGGCGATCCGCATGCCCGGCGCGATGTCTCGGGACAATCTTGATATCCTACGCAAGGCCGATGCGATCTATCTCGACGAAATCCGCAAGGCGGGGCTCTATGACGAAATCTGGCAGGCCTTCGCGGTGCTGCTGCCCGTGCGCACGGTCGGCGTCATGGGGGATGCCCGGACTTATGAATATGTCTGTGCCCTGCGCGCGGTGACTTCGACAGACGGGATGACGGCGGACAGCTATCCCTTCGAACATGCCTTCGTCGCCGGCGTGGCAACCCGGATCATCAACGAAGTTCGGGGTATCAACCGGGTGGTCTAAGACGTGACGTCAAAGCCGCCTGGGACGATTGAGTGGGAATAACGAACAGACTGTAAGTCATTGATAATAAACAATAAAAAAGTTACAAAGTTTTTACAGTACGCGGTCCAAAGAATCCCATTGTCCGTTATAGATTTTGTATATTCTGCTAGCCGATTAGGGGTATCGGCACTTGCCGCTAATGTAGACGAAGACGGCGCGTGCCTATGAAGAAAATCCGCCTCAACAGCCTTGCCCTGCAGCTCCAGCCACCGTCGTTGCTCTTTTTGGACATCGATCGACAATGCTTTGCAGAATGATTGAGTTACATTTTCTGCCGCCGCGGACAGCGACCAACAAGCTAGTACAACTATTAGGAAGATTTTTTCACGGACGCAACCTTCGATTAATCAGACCCAGCAATCTGCCACATCTTCCAGCGCCTCGCGAAGCCTTTCGATTCCGTAGCGCGGTCGCCATCCTGCCGCCCGAACTGACCGAAAAGAACCTGCGGATCTTGGCCAGCGAGGTGATCCCCAAAGTTCGCCATCTCGGTGTAACGCCAGCGACGGTGGCTGCGGAGTAACACTACTGGGTCGATATAAAGGCGATGTCGTTGGTTTCGGCCGGCTGGCGCTGACGAGAGGCACTGCCGCCAGTTTCAGCAGAATTGCAAGGTCTCGGGTTAAGCCCTCATGCAAAATTCAAAAGTATGATCAATGAGGTCCGACCCTGAACCAGATTTATCCGAAATTGGTTCAGATAATATTTGTGTCGGTAAACGTATCGTCTGGCCCGGATCCAGCACTGAGAGAATCAAAAACACTAAGAACAAAAAGTTCACCACTGTAGTCGGCTTCCGATGTTGAACCTTCTAAATATCTGATGATTACAGCGTCCTCACCTGGCGGTCCGCCACTTTCGTCGCTTTCATAAAATATTAATAATGAATCCGTGTTTACCCCACCCTGAGTTACCCCAGCGTTTGTGCCGGTCAGATTGGTAGACGCGTCCGTGCTCTCCAGCAGAGCCTCCACCGCCGATACAATCGCGCTGTTCGACGAATTCGTCAGATCAATGGACAAATCGGTAAATTCAAACTCAATAACAGCGGTACTATTTGTAGAAATAACGTTCGTGTTACGCGCTCCACCATCAATGGTCGTTAGCGTCAGGTCAGCCCCCGAAGATCGAAAGGTACCGTCGCCCGCAACCAGGTCTGATTTGTAATCATAGACATCATCCGCAGATTCCGAGCCCACTTCTAAGCCCCGTATTTCCGCCAGCCCGGTACCGACGAAGTTGACGCCGAGGGTTTGGCGGGCACCGCCGCCGTCTTCGATTTCCACAGCATCAATATTTATTATTTGGAGGCCAGATAAATCTCGATCACCAAAGACTTCAATATTGTCATCGGGAGCATCAGAAGCGCTCACCGTCCCAGTTACGGACACCAGACCGGTAATTGTTGCACCGTCTTGAATAATAAAATTCTGCACACCGTTATTGGAAGCAGATGCAGGATCAGCAAGAATGACTGCTTCGATGTTGGTGAGTGTGCTCGAACTACTTAAGGTATAATCTCCATTAAATGCGGCGATTTCATCAGCGGTTCCATCACCTGTTATCGTTGCGAAATCCTCAAGATCAGCGGCAAACATTGAGACAATTACACCTGCATCAGCACCGCCAGATAGATCAAATATCTCCATTGTTTCTATCTCAAGTTTAGCGCTGACAAGGGTGTTAATAGATAATCCAAAAACAAAAAGGGTGTCGGTCCCGCTGCCGCCAGAGAGCGCTTTACTATCAACAAGATCAGTTGCTTTTGTAATAAGAAAGGTATCGTTACCATCGCCGCCCAGTAGGGTGTCCTGCCCTTCTCCGCCAACTAAAGCATCATCCCCGGCCAAACCGCTCAGGGTATCGGAATTATCTGTTCCTACAAGGACCCGCCCTCCAGCATCATTACCATCAAAAATTCTAACGCCACCGTTTTGGAATGTTGGGTTAGTTGCGGGTCTAACGGCCGAAAGAACTGTCACTGCGCTCGGCAGTGCACTATCAGATAGATTCAGCACCCCATTCGTGCTTGAGAGGGTTACTTCGGTTACGCCGCTTTCTGCCGTTATTTCTGAAAACTGCGTAAACATTTGCGCACCGGTTCTGAAAACGGTACCAGACTGAAAGAAATGAAGTTTCTCCATGCCGCTAATAACGGAACTTCCGCCGCTATCGAAACCTTCGACTGTGAAAGTCGTGTTAGCAGGCGTAGAGCTATTACCAATCTGAAGAGTGTCTCCACCTCCCGAAGCGACACTGGTATTTTCTCCTCCCGAAATCAGCGAATTAAATTCGCTTAACCGTCCACCCGCACTGAACATACTGTTTTCGGTTGCAAGGATGAACGTATCATCGCCTGTACCGCCTTGAATAACGTGAGATCCAATTTCGATATTAATGATATCGTCGCCTGTTCCGCCATCCACTGCGCTCCGGACACCAGCACTCGTGAGCGTGTCGTTACCGCCATTTCCCATTAAAACACTGGCACCCTTAAGAAGGCCGCTGCCATTTGCATCTAGATCAAGACTGACGGACCCTCTCGTTATATCGACCCCAGGATTGCCATCGCCGACGTTGCTAAGCGTATCGTTGCCTGAAGTGCCGACCAGAATCCAACTCTTACCTAAGCCGGTAACGGGTGTCTCCGGCTCGGTGGCAAAAGCAAAGGTCTCGCTACTACCATCCGTGGTAGTGAAGTTAATTTGATTAAGGGTAGCGCCTGATGAAAATTTCCCCGCGACGTCACCAGCCCTATTTGAATAAATGCGATCACCATTTTGGGGAAATCCGGGTTCTGCATTAATGAAGAAAAAGTCAGACAAATTCAATAATGTTAACTGATCAATACCCTGACCACCGATAACAATATCGTTGCCGCCGAGTGTGCTGCCCTGGGTTCCAATAAAAGTCGTATTACCGCCAGCTCCTGGACTACCTATTAAGTTATCGTCTCCAGTCGTCAGTATTATCGACTCTGAAAAAACAGATATCGTCCCGGATGACAATATGTTTTTAATAAGCGCTTCATTAACCTGTTCTATAATTCGCGATTGCGCCTTAAGTCCGGGGTCAAACCCTTGTGTAAAAATATTTGCCTCGATCCTATCCGAGCCGGCGGCAATATTGCTTTGAAAAGCAGCATTAAACGCCTCACCAATATCTCCACCGCTTAAAATAACGTCGCGAAAGACCTGTTCGTCCGTCTTGTCGTCATTAACTGTTTCGCTAACGATCTTAGCAAAACCATCACCGTTTAGGTCGCTGAAGGCGTTATCCAGAGAGCGAAACGCTCCCTCTCTTGTAAGATAAAGGTCCTCTGTCGAGCCGTCCGTGCGATTGATTTCATCGTCAAGGGCTTGCTCCAGGGAGGTCCCGTCCTCGACTGCCTCTTCTAAAGCTTTAACACTACGATCTACTTTATTTTCGCGCACGGCTTCCTCTGCCCTGAAGGCGGCCTCACGCTCACTTTCTCCTTCCTGTATCGCCTCCCTGAAGGCTTCGTCGGCAATCTCTTTATCTTCTTCACGGTTTTGGGCGGCCTCAACCTCTCTCTCAAAGGCCTCTTCCTCAGACACCTCACGTTCTCGCACTTCTTCACCAACCTCCTCGGCCCTGGCCTCCTGCTGGTTTAACTCTATTTCATCGCCCTGCCCTTCATCCGGACCTTCGTCGCCCTCGCCGGGTCCGTCTTCACCCTCGCCGGGTCCTTCATCGCCCTCACCGGGCGGTCCGTCTCCCTCACCAGGTTCTTCGTCTTCTTCTTGGTCCCCTTCTTGGTCCCCTTCGCCTTCGATAGGGGCTTCGTCTCCTTCTTCGTCTCCCTCGCCTTCGCCCTCGCCCTCGGGTGCTGCTTCTGCTGCTCCCTCGTTGTCGGAGGGGCCTGCGTCATTACTTTGCTCTTCAGGCGTGGTCGTGCTCGTGACCGACAACGATGTCTTGATGTTGCCATAAAGGTTCTGGAGCTGGTTGCTCGGTAGCACAACCGGCGCAGACGGTGGCGTAAAGGCACTGCTCAAAGTCGTCGTCTGGAAGGGAATAGACATAACCTGTGTACCAGCTGAGTTACTCACTGCAATCTGGCCAACACCCCCGTCAGCATCAGGCAAAAGTGTGATCGAGTTCGACGTGCCCTCGGCCGCAGCCTTGCCGGCAACCGTCGTCCCACGAATACCAATCGAGGCGACAGGCGTTTTGACAACCATCGCGTCGTCGCCAAACTTGGCAACCTTGCCAGAAACAAAAGAGAAAACACCCTTAACAACGCTGAACGAACTGCTCCCCGTATTCGCTCCAGGGTCATAGATCATTTCATCGATAACCATCCGGCCGCTCTCGCCAAGAGCAAAGTTGGTTTCGTCGGTGAACTTGATGCCCACATTTGCATCAGCTCCCGTCTTCACTATGTCACCGGTGAAAACCTGAGTACCCTTCGCAGCCTGCACCGTCGTACCATCAGTCCGGGTCAGCGAGACAATACCTTCAAGCTTTTCAATCACGCCAATCGACGGTGAGCTGGTGACCTGCGCCAACTGGCCAACCTGCGCAAACTGACCAGGCGCAAGAGGTCCGGCAAGCCTGATTGCAAGAGCGCCATCAATGACGGAACTGCCGTCCTCCGTTAACAGGTCGGGGACAGTCTTGAATGTGAAAAAGTTTTTGACGAGAACGCTCGTCTCGCCCTCGGATAACGACAAATGCGGCCCGACACGGGCATACTCGGCCGAAAGAAGAAAATCACCGTGGGGGACATGAACACGCCCCAGATCAGCATCTACCTCAACGGTCCCGGTAACACCAAAAATATTCGATGTAACAGGCGACCCAAAAACAACACCAGATATACTCATTCGTGATCTATACCCCCGCTTTGAATAGCCCCGAGTTTTCTAGACGCCCTCGGTTATCGTTTCGTGCTGCCGTTCGAAGTCGACGGGCGACAGCATCTCGTTCTTCGTGTGCTTGCGCCGAGGATTGTAGAACATCTCGATGTAGTCGAACACATCCTGCCGGGCCTCGGCCCGGGAACTGTAGGTCCTGCGCCGTACCCGTTCTCGCTTGAGCAGATTGAAGAAGCTCTCTGCCACGGCGTTTTCATGACAGTTCCCGCGCCGGCTCATCGAGTGTTCCAGATTGTGGTGCTTCAGGAACGAAGCCCAGTCCATACTGGTGAACTGGGAGCCCTGATCCGAGTGTATCAGCACCCTGTTCTTCGGTTTTCTGCGCCACACGGCCATAAGCACTGGCCCATTAATTATCTTTTATGATAACAATGAGGACTCGGTATCAGGAAAGATCGACGTCAGAGGCTGAATTCAGAGAGCAGCTGGGTGTTGTCGTTATTTTCGAAATCCAGCCGTCACCTCTACACTCGATAACGTGAATATTATTTGACTACTCGTTGAAGATTTAAAAGTTTAAGAAAAGCTCGATGGAATGAAAAGAATTTTTAAATACCTGGTCTCACACCCCATAATATCGTGCGAGCTTCTTGGGCTGTCTCTTGCGGCTAATGTTTTAGCGTTAGCATCACCGGTGTTCGTGATTTTGGTATTAAACCGCTACTTGTCTTACGGGGTGGACGCTACGCTGATTACGCTCGCTTCGGGAACAGCGGTAGCAATCATATTCGAGTACTTGTTCCGGCGACTGAGGTTCCGGTCTGCTGCGAGGATCGGTCACCCAGGTTTTGAAGCTTTAGATAATCAGATATTTCAAAAAACCAGCCAAGCAAAGATTGGGTATTTAAACAGAATACAAAAAAATATCTTAAGAGGTGTTTTTCATAGCAATGATGAAATAAAGTCTATTTATTCTCCGACAAATTTATGTGTATTCCTTGATGCTACATTTGCTATTTTATTTTTGTTTGTGCTTTATTTAATTTGTCCGCCAATTTTATATTTGGTTGTTGTTGTCATTTCTATACTGGCAGCCATAGTTTTGTTCCAGCTCGGCGGCCTGAGAGTGCTTGGGCGGTCTCTGAATAAAGAAAACAGCTCGAAATCGCGCCTAATCAACGAAGTTATTGCCCTTCCCGAAACATTGAGACTGTTTGATAATTCGGAGAGGTTGGCCACGCAGTGGTCATCGGTATCAGAAACGTTTGATACATCTCAAAATAAGATGTCCGACAGGAAAGATAGAAGCCAAACGATTATCCGAAGTTTTTCGAGTATTTTGACCGTTCTAGTCATATCCCTCGGGGCAGTGTTGGTCGTAGACGGACAGCTTGATGTCGGAGCAATGATAGGCGCCAATATTTTGGCGACGCGTGCCATGGGTCCTGTCATTTCGCTATGCCAACAGGCCGAAGGGTGGGGAAGGGCAGAGCAAGCCTTTCAAACGATCGCAGATTTTGACCGGTTACCGATTGCAAAATCAGACGGGACGGCAATCAATAATTATGCGGGAAATATACAATTCAGGGATGTATCGTTCAGCTACACAACGTCCAATATCCCATTAATAGAGAGGCTAAATTTTTCGCTGGAGCCCGGAGAAGTGTTATATATTTCAGGCAGTAACAGCTCGGGGAAAACAACGATAGCGAACTTGATTTCTGGTCTTCTAGAACCCAATCAGGGGTTTGTAACAGTTGATGGGATCAATCTGCAGCAAATTTCTCAAAATTGGTGGAGGCAACAAATCATCTACCTGCCTCAGGAGCCAGATTTCTTTGCTGGGACCATTCGAGATAATTTTCTGGCGTTTAATCCCGAGATAACTGCCGGGGAAATTAGAACCTTGATGATACGAGTTGGATTAGGGGAATTTGTCGATAAGACAGTCGGTGGTTTGGATCAAATTATCAGCGGTCCCGAGAGAAAAATATCTTTGGGCATACGTCGGCGGATCGCCCTCGCGAGAGCATTAACCCACGATGGTAATTTAGTGCTTTTAGACGAACCTACGGAAGGGATCGATGGAGACGGTGCGGCTAGCGTTTATGCTGTGATGAATGAGCTGTCTCGACAAGGTAAGACGCTTATTATTTGTTCTCATGACACGACGATACTCAAAGGTGCACATCACGCACTGGACCTTGATGACGGGCGCAAGGCTAACATGCACTCTGTTGAGAATTAGGCCTCAGTATCATGTTTGAAAATTATAAATTTGGGTTTCTGGTTTTCTTTTTACTCGCAGCGTTGGGTGTTTGGTCGTACTTCGGCACCATCGATATTGTAACTGCTACTCAGGGGGTGGTTGCCCCGTCCGCAAAGATTAAAAAAATACAACACCTTGAAGGCGGAATTATCCATTCAATTCAGGTCCGCGAGGGCGAACGGGTAGCCGAAGGTGATGCGCTGGTTGAATTAGAAGGGGCGACGTCGGAAGCTGAATTAAATGAACTTCAGGCTAGACTTACAACGCTTGAAATTGATTTGATCAGACTTGCAGCTGAGCTGGAAAACAAAACGGAATTTCAGTTTTCTGACGAATTTTCAGAAAATCATCCCGAAAAAATTAAAAAATCAATTGAGTTTTTTACCCTCAGAAGAAATTCTCTGGAAAACAGGGTGTCGGTGCATAAAAAGATGCTCGCTCAAAAAATTCAAGAGATGGAAGAGATCCTTCAGAGGGTTGAGAAAAATAAAAAATTCAAAATAATTTTAAAAGAGAAAATCGATATAAGTGATGAGCTAATGAAGGACGCCTTGTCAAATCGATTGGAACATTTGAGTTACCTGGAACAAGAAATCGGTATCGACGGAAAAATAGCCGAGGATTTCTGGGCTCTGAAGCAGTCTCAAACGGCTATCGAAGAAACAAAGTTAAGGATTTCAGGGCTTGAGGATGTCTACAGAACGGAAATCTTAACTGATTATAACGAAAAAATTAGCGTCTACAGTGAGCTGAAATTTAGACGCCAAAAATTGCAAGATAATCGTTCCAGGAAAGTAATTCGGTCACCGGTGAGTGGAAGGATCAAATATTTGTACTTTTCTACCGTGGGAGGTGTCGTCGCTCCCGGGGCGGTCGTTGTGGAAATTGTTCCCGAAGCCGGCAAACTAATCGTTGAAGCTCGTTTACCTGTTAATGAAAAGGCATATGTCCGTGTCGGTCAAAGCGTCAAGATCAGGCTCGCCGCGTCGGGTCCGGCAGGTCTGGGGCAAATAGTCGGCAAGGTTGCGTATATCAGCGCCGATAGTATTGCCGAAGCGCGGCAACCGCCTTATTTCCTAGTCCGGATTTTTGTCGACGAAAAGTCAATTTCCTACAAAGGTCAAGACTACGAACTCGTGTCTGGAGAAAGTGTCGTCTGCAATATTTTGACAGGCGAGAGGAGGGTTCTCGATTATTTTCTAGAGCCATTTTGGTCGATAGAGAACCTGGCTTTGCGAGAACGCTAATTAGCTATTGTGAGCGGCTGTAAAAAAACGAATGTTTTTATCGGAAAAAATTACAAGCAGTTGAAAAAGTCGCAACTTATAAGAACAGTTACACTGTTTCGATAGGTACTTTGAGGATGTTTTCTGTGCGTCGCGTTCCGCAGTCGGCGGCTCTATCCCGTCTGTTGGCCGAGCCATTATCGCGCGGTCCTTGGTCCGCCAATCGTCTATCGGACGCAGAGTGTACTCTCCCAGACTAATGCGAAGGGTGCCCCTCCTTTTTTTATCCGACCTTTGACAGACATAGTTCTGGCACCTCCACAGGTAATCCTGCAGATCACGCCGGGCGCATCGGTATCCACAATCTCGACAGCACCTCTCTCCAGCAGTTACGGAAAGCCTTATTGAGCTTGCCTCTGGCGAAAGCGTCGAATGCAGGATCGTTATCGAAGAAAGGAGAATTATCGACTACCTTATTGAGCTTTCCTGGAAAGGGGCCAATGAGGCGCTCAGAGAACTAAAAATAACGATTGTGTCTCAGCTGAAATGATTGTGTCTCAGCTGAAATGATTGCGTCTCAGCTGAAATATGGTGTATTTAAATTGCAAGCATTCGTATAAAGTTGCAAAAGAGTTTCTGATGGCTCCCGGTACCATCGTATTAAAGTTTTTTATATCGACGCTTGTAGTTTGTCTTACTGTGAGCGGCGCGGTTGCTGACGGTCTGCCATTTCAACGGCAGGTAGCAAAAATTTTGGATGAGCACCCTAGAATAGCATCTGCAAAACACACCGTCAGGTCTCTCGGTCAAGGGGTGCGGGTCGCAGAGAAAGCCTGGTTTCCCGATCTCGCGGTTACAGGAAGCCGAGCAAACGAAGATCGGAATAATGTAAGCGGTACAGACGATACTCAGCTTAATTCGAACGACGTCAAGTTTACGCTCACCCAACCAATTTATGATTTCGGTTCCAAGCGGAACGGAACAGAAATTGCGCGCTTACAATTGTTGCAAGCGGAAAAAACACTGCAATTGACCAAACAGTCGATAATTCTGGAAATCGGTATCGCACAAATCGGAGTTTCGACGGCGATTGAGAAACTGAGGTATGCAAAAAGGTCGCTACTAAACCTAAAAAAACAAACAAAGCTTGAAGATATAAAAGTTAAGGCCGGCGCTGGGGTATCAACTGATGTTCTTCAAGCCAAAGTCCAGTTAGCGGGCGCTCGTGCACGGTTCGAAGCGTCTAAAGGGATTTTGGCTAAACAAGAACATCGATATCGAGCAGTTTTTGGAGATTTACAGAATGATTTTCTTAAGCCGCGTAAAATAAAATTACAAATCGAAGACTTGCCTGAAACGAAGGGGGAAGCTCTCGAGGTTGCACGAAAAAATAATCTCCAAATTCAATCTTTGTCGGTCGCTGTTTCAATCTCAAGAACAGCAGTCTCGGCAGTTCAGTCAGATCAATTGTGGCCAAAAATTAATTTTATTGTCGATAAAAGTTATAAAAAAAATGTTGGCGGAACCCTTGGTAAGGCGCAAGAACTCGTCGCGAAAATCCAATTTACTTATAATTTGAACCTGGGTTTTTCGGCTCTCAATAGCATCGACGCGGCTAGAGATAATTTTTCCGCAACCCAAAAGCAACTCGATGACGCGCGACGTTTGATTGACGAAGCTGTTAGCAATGCTTTTGTTGCGTACCGGCAAGCAGGAATAAATGCAGAGCTTTTAGCCGAGCAATCGGAGTTATCCGGCGCTTTCCTGGAGCTTGCGAGGAAAGAGAGAACGCTGGGAAAAAGGTCTTTGATCGAAATTTTGGCTGGGGGAGACAGCAGAGATAAATGCGAAGTCAGACGCCGCCGAAGCTAGGGGATCTATAGCCTCAACCAGCTTGGTACTTCTATCTGCCATGGGTATTTTAGAGGCCCGGCACCTGGCGCTGGAGTAATCCGAGTTAGTAGTTAGTTAAGAATTTTACCGAGGCCTGCTAAGAGAAGGTAGAGCATCTGGTTCGATCTGCGCGAACTCATCCAGCGTTTCGATAAAATGGGATAGCGTCCTTATGCCGTAGGATAATACTGAGTTTTTTATGAACGGCGTTGTCCGGAGCCGCGGCCCCTGCTGTTCTTGACTTATTTGGAATGGACGCTTAAAGGCGAAATCATGAGTAACGAGACTTGCTAAGAGAGCTTATTTGACAGGTTCATAGGGTATCCGCACCGGTCCTGCGTTGAATAGCCCCTAGTTTTCTAGACGCCTTCGGTTATCGTTTTCCGCTTTACTATATCAACACGCAAATGACCTTCGCATTCTTGTGCGACTGACAGGTTTCGGAGAGAAAACGCGGCGATTTTGCGACGGGGCCAAAAAAAATGACCTAGCATTTCTGCTAAGTCATTGATTTCATTGGTCGGGACGAGAGGATTCGAACCTCCGACCCCCACACCCCCAGTGTGATGCGCTACCAGACTGCGCTACGTCCCGACCGAGCGACGAACTATAGAGCCTATTCGTTCAGGAATGAAGATAGCTAGAGGGCGGAATCGAGAAGTTTTTTAAGAGCTTCGAGTTCGGCCTTCAACGCCTTCACCTCATCTTGGTCCAACCCGGAGGCTGGCCCCGATGCCGCCGTCGCTGGCGCCGGTTCAACCAGAGCCGACTTGGTCACCGCCACGTCGGCATCATCAGGTTTTCCGCCACCTTCGCGCAGCAGCTTCTGGACGCCCTTAATGGTGTATCCGTCATCGTAGAGCAAAGCGCGGATCGAGCGCAGCAGTTCAACGTCTTCCGGGCGGTAGTAACGTCGACCACCACCGCGCTTCATCGGCCGAACCTGGCCGAATTTGGTTTCCCAGAACCGCAAAACATGCTGCGGCACATCCAGATCCGATGCCACTTCGCTGATCGTGCGAAAGGCCTCGGCAGATTTTTTACCGCGACGTACAGAGAGATTTGCGGTGTCTGTCATTCAGCCGTTCTAGTAGGAGGTTTCGGGTTCAGGCGTTGGGTAATCAAGCAAAACCCTGTGTTTCAGACGCCACGAAATCGTTCATTCCACGTCATTGATGCTCATTTTCAACACATGACTGGGCCGGAAAACGAGCACGCGGCGCGGCAGAATCGGAACCTCTTCCCCGGTTTTCGGGTTTCTGCCCATTCGTTGGCCTTTTTGGCGCACTTGGAAGCTTCCGAACGAGGAGAGTTTTACCATCTCCCCCCGAACCAGCGCGCCTGACATTTCTGCCAGAACTGATTCCACGAGATCCGCAGACTCGTTCCTGGACAGGCCGACTTCCTGATAAACAGCTTCGGTCAACTGCGCGCGCGTGATGGTTTCGCCCACTGCGTACTCTCCCCATATTTCTTATATGTCGGAACGGTACAGTGACCGGAGAAACCCGTCAATATCAAAGGATTGTTCCGCACGCTTAATCCAAAACTTTGGAAATTACAGGCGAACTCCGGCTACCAGCGCAGAATCCCTGATCCCCAGGTCAAACCGCCGCCCATAGCCTCGATAAGGACCAAATCACCCGGTTTGATGCGCGCATCGTCTACAGCGACTGAAAGCGCCAGCGGGATCGAGGCTGCAGAAGTATTGGCATGAATATCGATCGTCACTACGACGCGATCACTGTTCACGCCCAGTTTGCGGGCCGTACCATCAATAATGCGCTTGTTGGCCTGATGCGGCACGAACCAGTCGACGTCTTCCGCGTTGAGCCCCGTCGCTTCGAGCGCCTCGATCACAACTTCGGACATTTTTTTCACGGCGTGGCGAAAGACTTCCTTGCCTTCCATGCGCAGGAATCCGACTTCGCCTGTTGATGAAGGTCCGCCATCGACATAAAGCAGGTCATGGAGGCGGCCATCCGAGTGGAGATGGGTGGAGAGTATCCCACGGTCATCAGAGGTGCCCTGCCCCTCCTCTGCCGTCAGGAGGACCGCACCGGCACCATCACCAAACAGCACACAGGTGCCGCGGTCGGTCCAATCCAGAATCCGCGAAAATGTTTCCGCGCCAATCACAAGCGCGGTGTCGACCTGGCCGGCCTTGATAAAATTATCTGCCGTGGCCAGCGCGTAAACGAAACCCGAGCAAACCGCCTGGATGTCAAAACCCATGCTGCGGTTTGCGCAACCCAGTTTTGACTGCACAACAGTTGCCGAGGCCGGAAACGTTTCATCGGGGGTTGAAGTGGCGACAACGATCAAATCGACATCGTCAGGGACCATGCCCGCAGCTTTCAGCGCATCGCGGGCCGCGTGGGTCGCAAGATCAGATGTAAACTCACCATCCGCCGCGATGTGGCGCTGTGCGATGCCGCTGCGCTCGCGAATCCATTCATCCGAGGTATCGATCCGCTCGGCGAGTTCGGCATTCGTAACGATCCGTTCGGGTAAATACCGCCCGGTGCCGGCAACAACAGAACGACGCATATCTAAGACTCCGCCCCAGCGGCCGCTTGCGGACGCAAGACTTTAGGGTCGAGATGTTCGATGTTGGCTTTTAACTCGGCATTCCCATCGTACTTGATCATATCGATTGCCACCCCGATCGCCGTGGAAAATCCGATTGCATCGGTCCCTCCATGACTTTTTACGCACACGCCATTGAGTCCCAGAAATACCGCGCCGTTATATCGGCGTGGGTCGCTGCGACTGCGCAGCTTGTCGAAGGACCGTTTCGCAAAGAGATAACCGATCTTCGCCCAGAATGAATTCCGAAATGTCTCTCGAACGAAAGCGTTAATCAGCTTTGCCGTGCCTTCTGCTGTTTTCAGCGCGACGTTACCGGTAAATCCATCGGTCACCACCACATCGACCGCACCTGAGGGAATATCATCACCCTCCACGAAGCCAACGAACTCGCCAGGCAAATCCAGACCACGCAACAGGTTTGCTGCATCCCTCAGCGCGTCATTTCCCTTGGTCTCTTCTTCGCCAACATTCAGGAGTCCGATGGTGGGATCGTTGATCCCCAGGATCGTCCGTGCGAACACCTCACCCATGATCGCAAATTCGACCAGATTACGGGCGTCGCACTGAATATTAGCGCCGAGGTCGAGCATGACCGTTTCGCCGCGTAGGGTTGGAAAGAACGAGGCAATCGCGGGTCGATCGATTCCTTCAAGTCGACGCAGCACGATCATCGCCATGGCCAGGAGGGCGCCGGTATTACCAGCGGACACGATCCCATCCGCATCGCCGCTCTTGACCGCTTCGATCGACTTCCACATCGAGGTCTCGTGGCCTCTTCGCACGATCTGCGAGGGCTTGTCTTCGGGCTGTACTTTTTCGGATGCGTGACGAATTTTCACGAACTCACTGAGACCGCGCTGCTTGCTCACGAGCGGAGCAATTTTTGCCTCGTCACCGAATAGAAGAAACTTCACATCAGGGTGCCGCCGGCGCGCAATATTTGCGCCCGCCACAACGATCTGTGGTGCATTGTCTCCGCCCATCGCATCGAGGGCGATTGTGATCTGGTCGCTCAACCGGTCCGCTCCCCATCCGGATAAACATCCGGGGTCGTCATCCAGAGACTAGATCTTCTCTTTAACCTCAATGACCTGGCGGCCCTTGTAGATTCCCGTCTTCATGTCGACGTGATGGGGACGATGAAATTCTCCCGTGGTCTCATCTTCAACATAGGTCGGTTGCTTCAGAGAATCGTGCGAACGGCGCATGCCCCGACGCGATTTCGAGATTTTCTTTTTGGGTACGGCCATGAGATTTCCCTTTCGCGGGGAAGTAAGATTTTTTTACGCATGCCGGAAGGCGGCTGCTAGATATCCAAAAATGCACTGCTGAGCAAGCGAATCGCAAGTTTTCTTGTCACAAATTCAGCTTCGGGTCGCTATTTTTCCATTTTATCGCCTGCCTCGCGCAATTGCGCCAGTGCGGCAAAGGGTCCACTGGGTTCTTCGTCCGCGCCGTCACCCGCCTCAAAAGCTACGCCAGGTGCCCGTGGATAGGGATCCAGCGCCAGAGCCAAGTTCTGCAGTAACACCTCCCCAACCTCAATCTCATCCCCAAGAAGCCGCTCAACAGGATCCTCTTCCTCGGCTTCCTCATCGTCATCGCGGTCGGTATAGCGTTGCATAATCGAGGCCTCGACCTCTTCGTGCACCGGTTCAAGCGTGACCACGCAAGCCTGTTCAACGACCCCGGTGATATCACCGAAGATGCTGACATCCCCCGAGAGCTCCCGCAGGACATATATCTCGGCAATAAATGACGCGACGGAGTGCACGTCAAGCCGCTTTGCAATAGCTCCACACTCATCCGTGCTTGCTTCAACGGTGAGCTTCTCGCGAACACCGGGCTCCAGGTCTGCAACATCTACATGGCGCACGAGTTCGGCGACTTCAATCTTCTCGCTCATGTCACCGGCTCATCGCTGGATGTAAATCCGATCTGCGCTGGATCGAGGAAATTCAACTCGGCGGCGAAAAGTGCTGAGGCTGTCACGGAATCCATTTCCCGACGTGCCGCGCGAATGTAGGCGATCATCGCCGAGACTTCCGGGGCGCTCGGCTCCGCGCTTGCATACATGTTCCGGCGTAAAACGACGTCCATCTCAGCATCACCCTCAACGAGCCCTTTTTCATATGTCGAAATACGACCATGCAGGTTTCGGGCAAGTTTCTTGATCCGGTGTCCAATTCCCATGTCACCCAGCCCGGCTTCCCGCAAGGCGATATCAAAATCGTCAAAGATCATGTCGTGCAATGTCTGCGCCTGGCGGCGTCCAGAATCACCCTCACGCTGTAGGCGGGTCAAAACAAGATAGGCATGCAGACAAACCATCTCGTAGCGCCCGAGCATGGTGTCGGGCACACCGAACCGCGCATAGAAGTCAGGTTCGCGACTTTGCTGGACGAGCGCGTCATAAAGCTTCGTCGCCAATTTTCGTCGTTCGCGGCGTTCGCGAAACAGTCTCAACATCATTCAATATTCCCGTATGCGACATGCGCTTCTTCGCGCTGTTGACACAATGAAAGAGCGAGTGCCATCGTATACTGCATCATCTAATTCCCAAATATTCCCGACGAGATATTCGCCGAATGAACTTTTTTGTCCGACACGGTCATATCCTGATCCTTCTGTCTGCGCTCTCCGCCTGCGCGCCGGTGATCAACACCCGCGGGCAACAGCCCGACCCAGATGTCCTCGCCAAAATAGAACCGGGCTCCACCTCCCAGCGCGACGTCGAGCGCGCCCTCGGCACACCCTCCACACAGGGCGTCTTCCGCGAGAACGTCTGGTACTACATGTCCGAACGGACGGAAAGAACTGCGTTCTTCGCGCCCGAGCTCCTCGAGCGAAAAATCATCGCAGTCGTCTTCGACAAGGTCGGTGTGGTGGAGGATATTGTGACCTACACCGAGAACGACAAGCAGGAAATCGCGCTTGTCGCTCGGATCACCCCGACCGCCGGCAATGAGCTTTCGATCATTCAGCAGCTGTTCGGCAATATCGGCCGCTTCGCAGAAACCCCGTAATAGAACCGGCAAAACAAAACCCCGGGGTCGTCACCGGCCCCGGGGTTTGCGCTACGCGTTTTAGACGCGGCTAGACGTTTGCCAGCACCGCGAGCAACAGAAGTGCCACGATGTTGGTGATCTTGATCATCGGGTTCACGGCCGGACCCGCGGTGTCCTTGTAAGGATCACCAACGGTGTCGCCGGTCACCGCGGCATGATGGGCGTCCGAGCCCTTGCCACCGTGGTTGCCGTCTTCGATGTACTTCTTCGCATTGTCCCAGGCACCGCCACCAGCGGTCATGGAGATCGCAACGAACAGACCCGTCACAATCACACCCAGAAGCATCGCGCCAAGTGACGAGAAGGCCGCCGACTTACCAGCGATCAAAAGGATGACCACGTAGAGGATGATCGGTGACAGCACCGGCAGCATCGAGGGAATGATCATTTCCTTGATCGCAGCCTTGGTCAGCAAATCGACACAGCGGCCGTATTCTGGCTTGCCCGTGCCTTCCATGATCCCGGGGATTTCCTTGAACTGGCGCCGAACTTCAACCACGACCGAAGCGGCCGCACGGCCAACAGCCGTCATGCCCATCGCTCCAAACAGGAACGGCAGCATGCCACCGACCAGCAGGCCGACAACCACGAACGGGTTGGTCAGGGAGAAGTCGAGCACAACACCCGCGAAATACGGATGCTCGGAAGCCGAGGAGATGAAGAAGTCCAAATCCGACGTATAGGCAGCAAACAGCACCAGCGCGCCAAGACCGGCTGAGCCGATCGCGTAGCCCTTGGTCACCGCTTTAGTGGTGTTACCCACCGCGTCGAGTGCGTCGGTCGTCTTGCGGACTTCTTCGTCGAGGTCCGCCATCTCCGCAATGCCACCCGCGTTATCGGTCACCGGACCATACGCATCGAGCGCCACAACCATACCCGTCAGGGCCAGCATGGCAGTCACTGCGATGGCGATGCCAAGCAAACCAGCGAGCAGGAACGAACCGATGATCGCCGCACAAATGATCAGTGCGGGAACAGCGGTTGCCTCCATTGAGATCGCAAGACCCTGGATCACGTTTGTGCCGTGACCCGTGGTCGAGGCCTTCGCAATCGAGCGCACCGGACGATACTCAGTGCTGGTATAGTACTCGGTCACCCAGATCAGGAGACCAGTTACGACCAGACCGATGACGCCACACAGGAACACGTCCATGCCGGTGAAGGTGATGTTCGAAAGAACGATCTCCGCATCAAAGCCAATCACCCACTCGGTGACACCGGCGATCCCGACAAGGGAAAGTACGGCTGAGGCAATGAAGCCCTTATAGAGCGCACCCATGATGTTCTGGCTGGCGCCGAGACGTGTGAAGAACGTGCCGATGATCGACGCGATGATGCAAATGCCACCAACAGCCAGCGGATAAACCATCATTTGGTTCAGCAACGGGTTACCGGCCAGGAAGATCGAGATCAGGACCATGGTCGCAACGATTGTCACGGCATAGGTCTCGAACAGATCAGCTGCCATACCCGCGCAGTCACCGACGTTGTCGCCAACGTTATCGGCGATCACGGCCGGGTTTCGGGGGTCATCCTCAGGGATACCTGCCTCAACCTTGCCCACGAGGTCAGCACCGACATCCGCACCCTTGGTGAAGATACCGCCGCCGAGACGGGCGAAGATCGAAATCAGCGAAGCACCGAAGCCGAGGGCCACGAGCGCGTCAATAATCTCACGCCCTGATGCACTGCCCTTTTGTTCCAACCAGACCATGAAACCGAAATAGCCGGCCACCGCGATAAGCGCGAGACCTGCCACCAGCATGCCGGTCACGGCACCGGAGCGGAACGCCACCGAGAGGCCTTCGGCCATGCTGCTGCGCGCAGCCTCGGTCGTACGGACATTGGCCCGAACCGAGATGTTCATGCCGATGTAACCGGTCGCGCCCGAAAGCACGGCTCCGATCACAAAGCCCAGTGCCACGGTCCAGCCGAGCAGGAAGAACAGGATCACTGCAATCACGACACCCACAATCGCTATCGCGCGATACTGGCGGTTCAGATAGGCAGCTGCGCCCTCCTGAATAGCCGCGGAGATTTGCTGCATACGTTCGTTGCCAGGGCTCAAAGCCAGAATAGAGCGTGAAGCCCAGATTCCGTAGAGCACTGCCAGACCGCCACATGCGAGGGCGAACCAGACGATAGTTGCCATTGTTATTGTCCTTTGGTTTCTATGTTGTCAGGACGCGCTGCGTATACACGCGCACCCCGAGGCAGGTGCGAATCACCTGACCCCATCAAAAGCGGCGGGAACATGCCAAAAAGGCAGGAACATGGCAACCTGCGTGGTACGACTTAGGCCGCGACGGGTTGACGCCGCCAGCGCAGCCAGACCACTGCCAGCACCACGAGGACCAGCAAAGGCACCGACACCATATTGACGGCGAAGAACCCGAATGACTTATAAACGACGCCAGCCAGCAGTGAACAGGCCGCAACAGTGCCGAAGACGAAGAAGTCGTTGACCCCCTGAACCTTGGCTTTTTCCGCCGGTGTATAGGTGCTCAACAGCAAGGTCGTGCCCGCGGTGAACATGAAGTTCCAGCCCAGACCAACCAACGCCATGCCCACTCGGAGGTGAACGAGCGAATCCCCGCTGAAATTAACCGCGAGACAAACGACTGAAATCACGGCCCCCGCCAGGATGATGTTTAGATCGCCAAACTTCTTGATCAGATATCCGGTGAAGAAGCCCGGGGCGAACATGCCCAGCACGTGCCACATGATGACATTGTTGATATCGAGCTGCCCGAAGGGGTGGGTCGGGTGGAGATGCATGAAGATCGGCGTCGACAGCATGACAAAGTTCATCACCCCGTAACCGATCATGGCGCTCAACACCGCCACGATGAACGCGGGTTGCATAGCAATTTCGCGCATCGGGCGAACATGGCCGGTCCGCTCCTGCTCACTGGGCGGCGGAATATCGGTGAACCGCAGTAGAACCATCATGACCACCTGCAGGCTCAGGATGATGACATAAACCCCGCCATACAGGATCGGCCGGATCATGTCGTAGCCCCAGGATGAGAGGCTCGGCCCAATCACCGCTGCGAATACGCCAGCGGCCAATACGAGGCTCACTGCCTTGGCGCGAAAATCATCTTTGGCCGCATCAACCGCGGCAAACCGGAACTGCTGATTGGCCCCCGCGGAGGCGCCAAATAACGCCGACCCTACACAGAACAAGGGGAAACTCCGCACCGAAAGCGCGTAAACCATGAGCGCAGCGCCTACGCAGCCGATCAGCAGGAACACAGTAAACCCGTTGGCACGTCCGATCCGTTTCATCAGAAACGCGGCCGGAATCGTCGACATGGTCATGAACACGAACTGAAACGTGATGGGTACGGTCGCCCATCCCACATTAGGTGCGATCGAGGCGCCAATGATCGACGACACGGAAAACACCAGAATCATCTGGGTTTGACCAAGGGCCTGACAGAACGCTAAAAGGCCGACATTGCGGATTTCGAGAGACATTTTCATAGCCGCGAACATCCGTCATGCCCTCTCAAATTACAAGCCCGGGCTGTGAATACCAGCCTTGCAAACAATGCGTCCGCTAAGGTGTCCTTACGCACCACATTCTCAACAAAAAGATCGATCACGACATCTTTTCCGAGCACCCGCTGGGCCAAGTTGCGCAGGCGATATTTTACCGCATCGAGCGGGATCGCAATTCCCTTACGCCGGGCAACGAGTGAGTGAAGTTCGACAATCATGACGTCACGCAGCCGCGAGCGCGCGCCCTGCACCACCGAGCGTTGGCCGGCTTCGGCAATCTCCAATGTGGCGGCGACCGAGTACAGACCGACCACGCTTTCCTTGTCGAACAGGGTCACCGTGATGGTGTCGAGGCGCACATAATGGTCCTCTTCGACATCACTGCTACCTTCCTCTTTTGCCGAACCGGCCGCGAAGGCTTGCGGGGCCGTCGAAACAATTCCCATGGCGCCCAAACCCAGAAACAACAACACGAAGCGCAGAACAAATAATGATTTCATTTGATCTGCCGTCGCCCTAACCGCCTAGGACGCGAGTGTCGCGAACCAGCACATCGTTCACGACTCCCGTACCCAGAATACGGTTGTTCTCCGCCCGTATTCGGTTTTTCAGGTAGACCGTCTCGATTGATCCATCTTCGGTACCCGGAAACGGGCGCGAGGTTAGGGAACGCACATAGAATTTCCGCAGCCGAGGCATCAGAGAACGGACGCGTTGATCTGCATGGTCCTTGCGGCCAACTTCGAGGGACAACATGACAACGATCTTGTGGCGCTGCCCTTCATTCGTCTTGAAGGGGATGAACAGCGGATCAAGCTTGATGTAGACAAGTTCGTCCTGCTCCACCTCGGGTTCCGGCTCCGGAACCTCGACAAAAGCAGCATCATCTGGCTTGGCAATGACGAATTTGCAGGTCCCGGCACCGCCAGCGCCCAAAAGCAGAACCAACGCGAGCAATATGAATTTCTTTTTGCTCTTTTTCTTTTTGGGTGCCTGGCTTCTTCTTTTTGGGTGCCTGGCTTCCGCCGGGCGCTTCACCCGCGCGCATCGATCGGATGTCCGCCTCAGCAGCTTCCCTCAGTTTCGAAGTGTCTGTATCCGCCATCGCCTAACTCGAGTTCCTTGCCGGCTTCGTCACGGACCACAACGCGCTTCGCGCCAAATATGTAGGTAACCGTGCGGCCAATTCGTGCCATCGGGACCCCCACCTCCCGTGAAATCGCCAGAAGCGCATCACGTTCGGATTTAGGAGCCGTGAAAACGATTTCATAATCGTCCCCACTACACAGGAGCTTGAGACGTAATTGTTGATTGTCTGTTACCGCCCGGCGGGCTGCGTCCGAGATCGGAACTGCGGACAAATTGAGCTCAGCAGCCAGTCCCGATGCTTTGCAGACATGCCCCAGATCTGCGACCAGGCCATCGGACACATCGGCGGCACCGCTGGCGTGGCCGACGAGCCCCTGTCCGAGCTGGACACGCGGTTGAGGACGTAAGAACCGGTCCACCAGAAAATCATGGTCGGCTTGGGATTCGGCGGTGAAATGACCTTGCTCTAGCGCCAGACCCAGAAATGAATCCCCGATGCTGCCCGACACGTAAACGTCATCACCAACCTGTGCATCTGATCTTTTTATCCATTTATTATCATATACTTGTCCAAATATATTAATGCTGATTGTTAGCGGACCGCGGGTCCGCGTTGTATCCCCACCGAGCAGGCCGATTCCATACGTCGCCTGATCACTCGCCAGGCCGCTTGCATAGGCCTGGACCCAGCTCTCCTCGACATTCTCAGGCAATGCCAAGGTCATGGTGTAGGCCAGCGGCGTGGCCCCTTTGGCCGCAATGTCTGACAGGTTCACACGCAACGCACGTCGCGCGATATCGACAGGTGCTGTAGTTTCTGGAAAGTGTATGCCCGCAACAAGGGCGTCGGCCGAGATCACCAATTCGTGGCCCTCGGGCACCCACAATGTGGCCACATCATCCAACAGCCCATGGGCGCCGGGCATGTCGAGCGTCAGCGGTGCAAAATACCGCGCAATCAGATCAAACTCGTCAATCTTCCGCGCCATCCCCGGCCGTGTCCTTGTTGGATATCTCGTCCTCCCGCAACACGCGGGCAAGTCTGTCGAGTACTGCGTTTACGAGCCCGGGCTCACGGGAATCGAAAAACGCGTCGGTCAGGTGAACATACTCGCTGATCGTCACCCGTGCCGGAATATCGTCGCGGGTCTGCAACTCATAAATTCCCGCCTTCATGATCGCGCGCAGCAGAGGCTCGAGCCGTCCGCTCGTCGTATTGCCATCAAGGCAGTTATCCAGAGACGTCAGGATATTGGCCTGATCAGCAGAAACTCCGCGGACGATATCGGCGAACAAAGCCTTGTCCGCCTCTAGTCGAACCTTGGTCTCGGCTTCTTCATCGACGATTTCGGTGCGGTGTTCGAGGAACTCCTGCACCGTTGCATCAGCCTCACTGGCCTCACCACCCCGAATATCGAGCTGGTAAAGGGCCTGCACAGCAAGCAGGCGGGCGGCACCGCGTGCCGAAGCACTGGTTTTGCGGGTCGTGGCCCCAGAGGCTTCGTTACCGGCGCTCATTAGCGTGGGAACATTCGGAACTGGCGTTTGAACTCGATCATTCGCAGGCACGCATTTGCGGCATCCGCGCCCTTATTTCCACGGTCGACCGCCGCGCGGGCCATCGCTTGCTCGTGGTTTTCTGTGGTCAGAACACCAAAGCCCAGCGCCAAACAGTGGCGAACCGCCAAATCTTGTAGGCCGCGTGCAGTTTCGCCGCAGACATAATCGTAATGGGTGGTTTCGCCGCGAATGACGCAACCAAGAGCGATATAACCGTCGAGCCGCCGGCGCCCACCGGAAAGTTCAGGAGACCGCATGGCGATCGCAATCGACGCCGGAATCTCGAACGCGCCAGGAATTTCATAAAGTTCATGGGTCGCGCCCGCTTCTTCGAGAACGCCAAGTGTTCCGGCCAACATCTCGGAAGCGACATCTTCGTAGTAACGCGACAACGCGATCATGATATGCGGTTGATCCGACATATGCGCCTCCTAGGACTCGTCTGACAGCGGTACCGGGCGGGTTTCCACCAGCCGCAGTCCAAAACCCTCAAGCCCGACAATCGAACGCTGTGAGTTCGAAAGTAGAATAATATCGCGAACCCCAAGATCGGCGAGTATCTGCGCCCCGACCCCGTAATCACGCAATTCGTTCACCGGGCTACCCGGCGCCGAGAGCACCCTTTTGATGCGTTCGGAAAGCGCATTGGGAGACGTATCGCGGATCAGCACGATGACGCCCTTACCCGCTTCACCGATCATTTCCATCGACCGCTGCAGCACCCCGGAATCCGGCGCGTCAAGACTGCCGAGCGCGTCGGTGCCGATGCTGAACGCGTGCATGCGCACCAGAACCGGTTCGTCGGGATCAATCTCCCCTTTCACGATCGCCAGGTGCTCGGCGTATTCGACCGTATTGTAGTAGATGTGCCACTTGAACTCTCCGCCATAACGGGAGCTGAAATCATGCTCCATCAGGCGTTCGACAATACGGTCGTTACGCCGCCGATAGGCAATCAGATCCGCAATCGCACCAATCTTCAGCCCGTGGAACTGGGCAAAGCCAACTAGATCCGGCAGGCGGGACATGGTGCCGTCATCGTTCATGATCTCGCAGATCACCGCTGACGGGTTCAACCCGGCCAAGCGGGCCAGGTCCACCCCGGCCTCGGTGTGGCCGGCGCGCACCAGGACTCCGCCGTCGCGGGCGGCGAGCGGAAACACATGCCCGGGGGTCACGATGTCGGATTCTGTTGTCCGTGGGTCGATGGCCACTGTGATGGTCCGCGCCCGATCAGGCGCAGAAATGCCCGTGGTCACCCCCTCGGCAGCTTCAATCGACACGGTGAAATTGGTTGCCAGTCGTTGGCCATGGGTCTGGGGCATCATTGGCAAACCGAGCTGCTTGGTCCGCTCGCGCGTCAGCGCCAGACAGATCAGCCCCCGGCCGTGGGTCGCCATGAAATTGATCGCGTCGGGCGTCGCCATTTGCCCGGGAATTACCAGATCCCCCTCATTCTCGCGATCTTCGTCATCAATCAGGATAAACATCTTGCCGTTGCGGGCATCTTCGATGATGTCCTCGATCGGCGAGAGAATTTGTTCGTCGTCCATCGAACGAGCAATATCTTGCTTGGAAACGGTTCCAAGTTCTTCGGAATTATCAGCCACGGTCATTCATGCTCCAGTAATCGGGCGACATAGCGCGCGATTACATCAACTTCCAGATTTACCCTTGCTCCTGTTGCCAGGTCGGAAAAGGCAGTATGGTCCCAAGTATGGGGAATTATGTTTACGCCGAACACCCGATCATCGACTTCGTTCACTGTCAGTGAGACGCCATCAACGGTGATCGAGCCTTTCGAAGCGACGTAGTGCTTCAATTCGTCCGGTACTTCAATCCCGAGACGATGATTCTCACCTTCCCGGTCCAGCCGCACGATTGAACCGACCGCATCCACATGGCCGAGCACGAGATGTCCCCCAAGCTCGTCGGCCGCCTTGAGCGCCCGTTCAAGGTTGATCCGGGCATCAATGTCCCAGCCGCCAACGGTCGTCTTGTCGAGCGTCTCTCCTGACACGTCGACCGCGAATTGCCCGGCGCTGGTCTCAACGACCGTCAGGCACGCGCCGTTGCACGCGATCGACGCCCCCAACACGATCTCGGAGGTGTCGTAAGCCGTCGCGATGGTCAATCGCCGACCAACTTCCAGCGGATCAATCTTCGTCAGACGGCCAACGTCAGTGATAATTCCAGTGAACATGCGGCCTCGTTACGGCACCCGGACAAAAATATCCAGCATGTCATCACCAACCGGCGTGCTGGAAACCGATCTAAAGGCCGGCATTTCCGACATATCGGCCACGCCAAGGTCTCCAAAAGGTGGCAGACCATCGCCGCCGATCAAGGATGGCGCCCGGAACCAGAGCAGGCGGTCCACCAGCCCGGCACGCAACAGGCTGGTCGAAACCTGTGCCCCGCCCTCAACCATTAACCGGGTCACCCCGGCGTCTCCAAGGGCCACAAGCGCAGCGTGCAAATCAACATGCCCACCAACGCGCGCTACTTCGAGAACCTGCACCCCGGCGGCCTCGAGCGCACGACGTCGATCAGGATCAATGTCGGCGCCCGCCACAATCCAGGTCGGGGTGTCGCTCGCTGTCGTGACCAATTGTGCATCGGGAGACATTCGGAGATCGGTATCGAAAACCACCCGAACCGGCGATCGCCCGGCCATTCCTGGCAAGCGACAGGTGAGGCTGGGGTCATCGGTATGCACCGTCCCCACGCCCACAGCGATTGCATCATGGGTTGCGCGCATGAGATGGGCCTGGGCCCGGGCGGCACCCCCCGTGATCCATTGCGAGGCACCAGTCCGTGTCGCGATACGCCCGTCTGAGGTGGTCGCCGTTTTCAGGGACACCAGGGGTCGCCCAGATTGAACCCGGGTGAAGAAGCCCGCATTGGTGGCCATCGCCATGTCGGCGCAAAGGCCGGTTTCGACCTCCAGCCCAGCTTCGCGTAGCCGTGCGATACCGGTCCCCTGCATTCGGGAATCCAGGTCCTCACATGCCACGACAACGCGGGCAATCTCTGCATCGATCAAGGCTTGAGCACAGGGAGGTGTTTTGCCGGTGTGACTGCACGGCTCGAGGGTGACGTAAACATGGGCGCCGACCAAACTCTCTGCCCCGAACCTCGCACGCGCCTGATCGAGCGCCACGATTTCGGCGTGCGGACGCCCGCCAGGCTGGGTCCAGCCGCGTCCGAGGACACGTCCGCCGAGTTCCGGCGCAGCCACGATCACACAGCCGACCGCCGGATTGGGCCAGACATTGCCCAATCCACGCTGCGCCAGACGCAACGCCGTGGCCATAAAATCGCTATCGTGTGTCATAGCTGCAAGGTCGGGCTAAACCCGGCCCCGTTCAATCGTTTTCAATAACTTCGCCGTCTTTGGCGAGCCGTTCGGTGCCGATGAAATTCTCGAAATCCTGAACTTCACGGAAATTTTTGTACACGGAAGCAAACCGGACATAGGCAATCGAGTCCAAATTCGCCAGCGCATCCATCACCGCCTCACCGATGGCATCCGACGTGATATCCGAATCTCCAGCGGATTCGAGACGTCGTACAATGCCGCTGATCACCCGGTCGGTACGGTCCGGGTCGACAGGGCGTTTGCGAAGGGAAATCCGCATTGACGATTCAAGCTTGTCGCGGTCAAACGGAACCCGCTGGCCGTTCTTCTTAACAACCATGAGGTCTCGCAGCTGGACCCTCTCGAATGTCGTCCATCGAGCACCACAATCGGGACACGCGCGACGGCGACGGATCGCCGTGTTGTCCTCGGTTGGCCGCGAATCCTTCACATGCGTATCTGAATGTCCACAGAATGGACAGCGCATCGTTTTTCTCCCCCGAATTCTTATCGTCTAACGTTGTGCCGTTTCAGCCATTGTAAATTGGGAACCGGCCGCAGAGTTCTTCCACCCGTCGTCGCACCGACGTTTCGACCTGCGCATCTCCATCCGGGTTGGCTGCCAGACTGTCGAGCACCTCGACAATCAGCTCACCCACCAGCAGGAATTCGCCTTCCCCGAAACCACGCGTGGTGGCCGCCGGACTGCCCAACCGGACCCCTGATGTCACCATCGGCTTTTCCGGATCGAACGGAATACCGTTCATGTTGCATGTCAGCCCAGCGCGTTCGAGCGCCTGCTCGGCAAAATTTCCAGTCAGTGATTTGGGCCGCAGATCGACCAGCATCAGATGCGTGTCGGTTCCGCCTGACACGATATCGAGCCCCCCATCCACGAGCGTCGCGGCCAGGGTTTGGGCGTTCGCGACCACGTTCTTCGCATAGATTTTGAAGGCGGGCTGCAAGGCTTCGCCAAAAGCCACGGCCTTGGCGGCGATCACATGCATCAGCGGGCCACCCTGCAAGCCGGGGAACACCGCCGAGTTGATCTTCTTGCCGAGGTCTTCATCGTTGGACAGGATCATCCCGCCGCGCGCACCGCGCAGGGTCTTATGGGTCGTCGTCGTGACCACATGGGCATGGGGTAACGGGCTGGGATAGACACCGCCGGCCACAAGCCCTGCAAAATGGGCCATGTCAACCATCAGAAAGGCACCGACCGCATCAGCAATTTCGCGGAACCGGGCGAAATCGATCACCCGGGGATAGGCCGAGCCACCAGCAATAATCAGGGTCGGTTTATGTTCCCGGGCGAGACGTTCAACTTCGTCCATATCGATCCGGGCATCTTCCTCACGCACCCCGAACTGAACAGCGTCGAACCATTTTCCCGACAGGTTCGGCGCGGCGCCATGGGTCAGGTGCCCACCGGCGGCCAGGGACATGCCAAGGATCGTATCCCCCGGCTTGCACAGCGCCATGAACACCGCCTGGTTTGCCTGGGCCCCCGAATGGGGTTGTACGTTGACGAAATTGCAGTCGAAGAGGCGCTTGGCCCGGTCAATTGCAAGGGTTTCGGCCTCGTCGACAAACTCACAGCCACCGTAATAGCGGCGTCCGGGATAGCCTTCCGCGTATTTGTTCGTCAGCACAGTTCCCATCGCCTCGATCACAGCGCGGGAAACGATGTTTTCCGAAGCAATCAATTCGACCTGGGTTTGTTGCCGGTCGAGCTCGCGGGCGATTGAGGCGAACAATTCTGGGTCAGCGTCGGCCAACCCTTGTCCAAAAAATGGGTTGGAACTGTTCCCTGACGCCACCGCTTCAGTTGTCATCGACATCTACGTCCTCATTTCCTCTATTTTTAGTCACGCAATGGGTTCGGCAAATGCGCAACTAACCCAGTTTTTCGATCCGGCGAACATGACGCTCGCCGCTGCTAAATTCAGTTGTCATGAATGCGTCCAGGCAATCCATGGCCACTTCAGGGCCAATCAGCCGCACACCCAACGCCATGACATTCGCATCATTGTGCTCGCGCGCCAGCTTGGCCGAGGTGACGTCGTGGCACACAGCCGCACGCACACCAGCGATGCGGTTGGCGGCGATGGAAATGCCGATCCCCGTGCCACAGATGACAATCCCGCGCCCGGCCTGTCCTGAGGCGACCGCTTCACCAACCGCCCGGCCGAATTCCGGGTAGTCGACGGAGTCATCGCCATGGGTTCCCAGGTCGAGCACCGTGTAACCGCGCTGTTCGAGTTCCGCCTTCAACACCGCCTTCAGGGGAGGGCCAGCGTGGTCGGACGCGATCGCAATCGTTCCTTCGCTCATGCATCCAATCCGCTTTGGGGTGAAAAACAAAGACGTGGTTGATTGGTCACCGATTACCACATCTCCTCTATGCCTGCCAGCGCAACACAAGCTGTCGCGTCCAAATGTGTGGAAAACCGAAGATCGAATAATGCGGCACCGCACAATTTTTCGATGGGGCGAGCCGCGATTTTAGACAGTCCGCGTGGAGTCAAAGTCACCACCTGTATCGTCCAGTTTTTGTAGCTTGCGATGCTACTAATACAAAGTTTCTAAAACTACTGACGATTATTACAGTATCGAGTTGACTGCTCCGTATCACCATGCGATCACGAAAGAGTTCAGTTACTGCGGTTACCAGCCAATCAGGCGAGAGAAAAATGACCGATACAAATGCAGAACCCCTCCCCCGCGAGGAACTTTTGCGCATGACCACGCGGGTTGTTTCAGCTTATGTTGGTAATAATCCGATCGCTGACACGCAGATTTCCGACGTTATCCAGTCAGTCTATGGAAGCCTTCGTGGACTTGGGAACGGCGCTAGCGAACCGGTCAACAAGCAAAAGCCCGCCGTGCCCATCAAGCGCTCCATCACCCCGGACCACATCATCTGTCTCGAAGACGGCAAACAGCTGAAAATGCTGAAGCGCTACCTACGGACAACTCACGGAATGACCCCGGACGAATACCGCGCAAAATGGGGCCTGCCTGCGGACTACCCAATGGTGGCGCCAAACTACGCGAAACAGCGCTCAGCGTTTGCAAAGGAAATCGGGCTGGGTAAGCGCTAGGCGCGGCGCGACGTCACGCAAATGCCCCTGGTACTGCGAGTGGCTTGGGCTGCCGCTTCTCAAGCATATAATAGAGTTTCGCCATCGCCGTGCGGCGCAGTGCGGCCTCGCCGGCATTGACCGGCCCGACGATGGATACTTCAGTTCCCATATTGGGATCGATGGCACACACTTTGACCGAATTCCCCATGGCCGAGAACTCGAAAATGATCTCTCCGCGCTGGAGCTGCTGTCGGTCTGTTCGACGTTGCGGCGTCATGCTCGGGTCCAAGGTTTGCGGTAAAGCCAGGCATAGTCTGGACGACAACTCCCGCCTATAGCTGCGCGAAATCACAACACAAAACCGGAGCAAGGCACATGTCAGCAAATAATCACAAATTTGTGGTTAAACACGCTAACAGTGTAGAATGGACTCCGGGACTGCGCTCGGATTTCGAGTATCGTGACCTGGGCATCAAGGGTGACACGAATAGGGAGTTTGATACTCACATCATCCGGGTCGCCGATCCTTCAGTCGATCATCACACTGGAAAACATGCGCATATCACAGCGTTCCAGATGATCTATGTACTTCAGGGTTCTGCGCGTTTCTGGTTTGACGGTGAAGGTAAAATCAGTGTTTCGAAGGGCGATTGTTTCTACCAGCCCGACGGAATTATGCATGACGCGCTCTGGATGTCAGGTGACTGCGAATTGCTCGAGATTACCTCGCCGGGGACGTCCGGAACGGTGAAGGGTTGGTTCGCAAAACTCTTTGTCCCACTCCATGAGTTTTGCCCTTCGCTGCAGTGCAACAAGTATATTAATACTGTATGTTCCCTACTTCCCGATCAGGAGTTTTAAAATGAGTCTCGCTTCCGACACCCAAGGCACAAGCCAGCCGCAGGAAAAAGCCCGCTTCCAGTGGGCCGATCCGCTGCAACTCGAATCCGCTCTGACCGAAGAAGAGCGCATGGTTCGCGACACGGCTCAGGCTTACGCTCAGGAAAAACTGATGCCGCGGATACTCGAAGCCAACCGGCACGAACGGTTTGACCGCGAGATCATGAATGAGCTCGGTGAATTGGGTCTGCTCGGATCAACCCTGCCGGAGAAATATGGCTGCGCCGGCGTCAACAATGTTTGTTACGGCCTGATCACACGAGAAATCGAGCGTGTGGATTCCGGTTACCGCTCGGCCCTCTCGGTCCAGTCGTCCCTGGTGATGTGGCCAATCTATGCCTACGGATCTGAAGATCAGCGGATGAAATATCTGCCTAAGATGGCGACCGGCGAATGGGTTGGCGCTTTTGGCCTGACCGAACCCGATCATGGTTCGGATCCTGGCAGCATGGTCACGCGGGCAAAATCGGTCGACGGGGGCTATCAGCTCAACGGCGCCAAAATGTGGATTTCCAACGCACCGATCGCTGATGTTTTTGTGGTCTGGGCAAAAGATGATGAAGGCGTCATTCGCGGCTTTATTCTTGAACGCGGCATGGAAGGGCTCACCACCCCGAAGATCGAGGGCAAGTTCTCCCTGCGAGCCTCGTCCACCGGTGAAGTTGCCATGGCCGACGTGTTTGTACCCGAGGAAAACAAGCTGCCCAACGCGCGTGGTCTGGGAGGACCGTTCGGCTGTCTTAACAAGGCCCGCTACGGCATCTCCTGGGGCGCGATGGGTGCAGCGGAGGCGTGCTGGCATGCGGCACGCGACTACACCATGGAGCGTAAGCAGTTTGGGCGTCCGCTGGCAGCCAACCAGCTGATCCAGAAGAAACTCGCAGACATGCAGACTGAAATCACCCTGGGCCTGCATTCCAGCCTGCGACTTGGTCGGCTGATGGACGAGGATAAGGCCACTCCGGAAATGATCTCGCTGATGAAGCGCAACAATGCCGGCAAAGCGCTCGATATCGCCCGCGTCGCCCGCGACATGCACGGCGGCAACGGTATTTCGGATGAATACAATGTCATCCGGCACGTGATGAATCTGGAATCCGTAAACACCTATGAGGGCACCCACGATATTCATGCTCTGATCCTCGGACGCGCCCAGACCGGCATTCAATCGTTTACAGGGACCTGATCGTCCGTCGCTCACGCGCCAGAAACGGAAGATCACCATGGAAGATATCTACCGGACGCCGGACTCGGCTTTTGAGGGGTTGGCGGGCTTTCCTTATGCGCCCAACTACCTCGAATGGGACGGGCTACGAACCCACTATGTAGACGAAGGCCCGAAGGATGCGCCGGTCGCGCTTTTACTCCATGGCGAGCCGACCTGGAGCTACCTCTATCGTAAAATGATCCCGCCGTTGCTTGCAGCCGGCTATCGCTGCGTGGCCCCGGACCATATCGGCTTCGGCCGCAGCGATAAGGTCACCAACGAAAAATGGTACGTGATTGATCGCCACATCGAGCGGTTGAGCGGATTGATCGCGCGGCTGGACCTGCGAGACATCACCGTGTTCATGCAGGACTGGGGCGGGCCGATCGGATTGATCAATGCCGTCGAGACCCCCGACCGGTTTGCGCGGTTGGCGATCCTCAACACCTGGCTACACCATGACGGTTTTGAATACACACCGGCGATCAAGGCCTGGCGCGATGCGGCGACCAACCGGCACTGGCTGGCCTGGACCCGCCACAATCTGCCCTGTGGCACGATCGTTCGGCGCTCGGCCGTTCGGCCGGTAGACGATGCGGACGCCGTGGAGCGGGCTTACGAAGCGCCGTATGAGGGAAGTATCGCGGCGAAGGCCGGCGCCCGGCGGTTTCCCTGGTGCATTCCCTATGCCGAGCCGGAAGCCGGCGCGGCAACACGTCAGGCTGCTGCTTTTGAGGCTCTGAGAAGCTGGTCGAAACCGGTCAACGTGATCTTTGGTGATGGCGATCCGATCTTCCCACCTGAATGGGGCAAGGCGTGGGCCGAGATGATTCCGGGCGCAACCTTCGATGTGATCGAACGGGCGGGTCATTTCTGTCAGGAGGACGCTGGCGAGGACATTGTCGCCTGCCTGCTCGCGCGCATAGCAGCCGAGGCCTAGCCCCGACGCAGCACGCGTCGAGTTAGCAGTCCCTTAAATCTATCGGATCGAAATTGATGCAGACGCGTTTTGCGTCTTCACAGGATAAATCCGCCTGCTTGTAGCCACAACGCATGTTTCCATCGTCGGTGGCACCCTGAAAATGACCGCATGAGTCACAGATGCCCATGTCCTGGCCCCCGCATCGGGCCTGCAGATTTGTGCAAAGCTCCGTCAGGCCCTGGGCCATGGTGTCGATCATCTCGCCCGGCAGCCGATCGATGGCCAGATCGAGACAATTGAGCGGATCTTCGGTCAACAGGGCCTCACCCTCAGGGGTGATGGCGATATGTCGAACCCGCTTGTCGTCAGGATCAGGAACCCGGGTCAGATACCCCTTTTTTTCCAACGCATTGAGCGTCTGGCTCGCCGTTCCCTTGGTCGTCCCAAGAAACACGGCCAGCGCGCCAGGGGTTCGGGAAAAGCGATTCGCCTGCGCCAAAAAGCGCAAACTGTCCCACTGGGCCGGGTTCAAGCCATGACAATACTGCAAACCACGTGCCATGCGGCCGATGCGGTCCAGGAGCCGCGAAAGGCTCTCTTTGTCAGTGTTATCAGATGGTTGAGTGCCCATTTCGTCCTGTTCTTAATCGTCTCAAATCATTTATTTTTGGCAATGACTTTATATCAAACAGATAGTATCGACTCGATAAAGACTTGTTTGGCCGGTCGCTAATGCGTATATTGGTTTCTTATCGAGTCGAAACAATAATCATTCAACGTCAGAGGTCCCGATATAGCCCCTGACGCCAATTTGTCAAAGGACGCAATATTATGGCTGCCTTCGCATCACAAGCTATCGAACGCGGAAACCGTCGTTACGCCAACAGCGTGATGAAAGCCCCCATCCTTGAGCGCGAGGAAGAATTCGAACTCGCCCGCCTCTGGCGCGAGAAAGAGGACGAGGCCGCATTGCACAAACTGATCGAGGCTTATGCACGCTACGTTTTGAAAATCGCCTGGAAATTCCGCGGCTATGGTCTGCCCGTCGGCGATCTTGTCCAGGAGGGTAATGTCGGCCTCATGCAGGCTGCCCAGCGTTTCGAGACCACCCATAATGCGCGGTTTTCGACCTACGCTTCGTGGTGGATCATGGCCGCGATCCAGGATCATATCCTGCGCAATACTTCGATCGTGCGCGTGGCCACCACACCAGCTCAACGCCGGCTGTTCTTCAACCTTCGCAAGGTTCGTGCCCAGATCGCATCGGGCCCGAACGGCGACCTCACCGATGCAGACCGGGAGCTCGTTGCCGATCGTCTGCAGGTAAAGACGAAAGACGTGGTGCGGATGGAGGCCCATCTGGGCGGCCCGGACAATTCACTCAACGCCAGCTACGGCGAAGATGATGATTTTGAATTCCAGGACGCCTTGCCTGATGACGGCCCGAACCCGGAGGACATCACCGCGTCCCATCACGACGGGAAGGTTCGGTCGGCCTGGGTCGAAGATGCTCTCGAAACTCTCAGCGCACGCGAGCGAGAAATCATCGTCCAGCGCTTTCTGACCGAAGAGAAGAACACACTGGCCGATATCGGCGAGACGTTTGGGGTCAGCAAAGAGCGGATCCGCCAGATCGAGGCGAAAGCACTCGATAAGCTGAAAGTAGCGCTGGCCGTGCATGGCGATGATGCCCGGGCCATCCTGGACAACGATCTGGTCGTCTAGACGACGACATCATTCCCAAATACGAAAGGGCGGCCTCGCGGCCGCCCTTTTTTGTATTTGGTCCTGCAGGTGATGCTCGATGGTGCTGACTGCCCAGACCCCCATCTGATCTACTACTTTCACGATATCTATCGTGTCATGGAGAACCTGATTGTAGAGGTCCTTATTTCGCCCGATCGGCCGTTTAGCGGCACGGTCATCCTCGTTTTCTGCCGGCATCACCGGATATATCTGAACTATGACCTTTGGCTTCGCCATGTCGGCCTCCCTCTTCACTTTTTGTTGCTGTTAATCTCCCTTACGCAATCGAAACGCCCTCTGCTCAAACTATAAGGTGAAAAAAGGCGCTAACGATAGGCGTTGCAGCCTTGGCCCACCCGGACCGTTGCGGTTATGGTGCGCGGCTTTTGACGAAACTTGGGAGTTCTCATGTCACGCGGTCCTTCAACCCCAGTGGGCGTATTTCCGCAGACCCGCATGCGCCGCAACCGACGCTGGGACTGGTCGCGTCGACTTGTGCGCGAAAACACGCTGACCCCCGATGACCTGATCTGGCCGGTCTTCGTGTGCGAGGGCAAAGATCACACCGAAGCCGTCCCGACCATGCCTGGTGTGGTACGTTATTCCCCAGACCGTCTGCCGACTGCGGTTGCCGAAGCCAAGGCGCTGGGTATTCCGGCTGTGGCAATCTTTCCCGCAACCCCAGCCTCGGCCAAAACCCCAGGCGCCGAAGAAGCCTGGAACCCTGATAATCTGGTCTGCCAGGCTGTTCACGCGATCAAAGACGCTCACCCGGATATGGGCGTGATGTGTGACGTGGCCCTCGACCCCTTCAATTCCGATGGCCATGACGGAATCCTACGCGACGGCCATGTCGACAATGACGAGACCATCGAGGCGCTTTGCCGTCAGGCGCTGGTCCAGGTCGAAGCCGGCTGCGACGTCATCGCGCCGTCCGACATGATGGATGGCCGGATCGGGGCGCTGCGCATCGCGCTGGACAGTGCCGGACACGATCAAATCCTGCTGATGTCCTACGCGGCGAAATATTCCTCCGGGTTCTACGGCCCCTTCCGGGATGCCATCGAAAGCAAAGGCTTCCTGAAGGGCGAGACCAAGGACACCTATCAGATGGACCCGGCCAATACGGATGAGGCCCTGCGCGAAGTCGCCCTCGATATCGAAGAAGGCGCGGATATGGTCATGGTCAAACCAGGGATGCCCTACCTGGATATTGTCCACCGGGTGAAGGAACGCTTCGGTGTTCCCACTTTTGCCTACAACGTCAGTGGTGAATACGCGATGCTGAGATTTGCCGCCGATAATGGCGCACTCGATTATGACCGCGTCGTACTGGAAACCCTGATGGCGTTCAAGCGGGCCGGCTGCAACGGTGTGCTCAGCTATTTCGCGGTCGATGCCGCCCGATTGCTCCATGACAGTTGAACCTGAAAACGGCAGCGGCAACGGCAGCGGCGCCCCCGCGCCTTTGTATGTTCGTTATAATTCGAAGGTGCAGCAATTTCGTCTGGTGATCATTCTGCTCGTCGGTGGGCTGTGCCTGTTCATCCCCTTCGTCGCCAAGGAACCCGGCCCGGAGACCTGGCGCTTCACGTTACTGCTGATCGGCGGCGCGCTGGTGTGGGGGCTGTGGACCCTGCGCAAGGTCCTCGACCGCACGCCCCAGGTGGTTGTCGACGAAAACGGTGTCTATTTCCGCGACTGGACCGTGGGCACGGTAAGCTGGACCGATATCAACAGTATCGCCCATTCGAGCTCAATCCGCCGCGGGATTATCGCGACGATCACCCGCACCCGGCGCAAACCCTATTTGCTGTTTGTCTTTTTCGCCACGCCAAAAGTTCGACCGACCCTGCCGCCACCTTTGTCGTGGTTGCAATTCCTGCGCGCCGAATTCGCGATCCAGGAACCGGTGATCGAACAATACGGCCTGGATACGCCGATGGAGACGGTCCTCGAGGAAATTCAGAAGCAGATCAATTACTGGCTCGAAACGCACCCGGAAGAAGCACAACCGCCCGAACCACCCACAACGTAACGGTAACGTGACATTGCTTCATCAGAATCAACGCTTACTTGGTCACCAGTATTAGTTCCGAATGCAGAATACCCCGTCAGTCTGTGCAACGACACAGATCGTTGACTTTCACACAGGAGAGACATCACGACCGTTCAAATTGGCAGCATCGCGCCAGATTTCGAAGCGCAGACAACCGAAGGCGCTATCAGCTTCCACGACTGGCTCGGATCCAGCTGGGTCATTCTGTTTTCGCACCCGAAGGACTTCACCCCGGTCTGCACCACCGAGCTCGGCTATATGGCCAAGCTGAAGCCCGAATTCGACAAGCGCGATGTCAAGATCATCGGCCTCAGCGTCGACCCCGTCGACAACCATGCGAAATGTGTCGAGGACATCGATGCCACTCAGGGCTCCAAGGTCACTTAACCGATGATCGGTGACACCGAGCTGACCGTTGCCAAGCTCTACGGGATGCTACCGGCCGATGAGAGCTACAGTTCGGAAGGCCGCACCGCAGCGACCAACGCCACCGTGTGTAACGTCTACATCATCGGACCGGACAAGCAGGTTAAGCTCATCATCTCCTACCCGATGAGCACCGGCCGCAATTTCGACGAGACCCTCCGGGTCATCGATTCTTTGCAGCTGACCGCCAACCACAAAGTGGCGACCCCGGTGAACTGGAAGCAAGGCGAGGATGTCATCATTCTTCCCGCCGTCTCCGACGAAGACGCGAAGGCCGCCTATCCTGACGGTTGGAACGCACCGCGGCCCTACCTGCGCATCGTGCCGCAACCGAAATAGTTCTTACATTTTGTGATGAATTCGAACGGGCACTTCTGCGGAGGTGCCCGTTTTCGTTTAAGTCAGGCGCAGAAAAGCTCAACCGCGCAGTGATCGTACCAGCATCCACCACGACCGTGAAAACCGAGATGCCCGCCCCCATCGACGACCTCAACCCGGATTTTCTCAGACATGGGTCCTGCCTTGTCATAGGCGTATAACGGGATCCAGGGATCATTCGCGCCGTGTAACAGCAGGGTCGGCACGGAAATCTGCTTCAGATAACCGATCGACGAGCATTTTGCGTAATACTCCGCGCTGTCTGCAAAACCGTTGAGCGGCGCAATGACCCCATCGTCGAATGCCCGGATCGTCGTCGCCGTATCAAGCACTTCGGCCTGAGCAGATTCCATTTCCAAAGGCCCGCGCCGCCAGTCGGACTTGATGCGCGCCAGCAGCCCCCGGTGATAGGGCAGGTTGCGGGGCGCTTCGAGCCGGACAAGGGCCGCCTCCAGATCGAGCGGCGCAGAAACCGAGAGCGCGCGTGAGATCAGACTGTCGGCCCCTGCTTCGCCGAGATACTTCAGCAACATGTTGCCGCCCAAGGAATAACCGATCCCGAACATACCTTTCGCGGCATGACCAGCAGCGGAAAGTGATTTCAACACGAGCGCCAGATCTTCGCTCCGCCCGGCGTGATACATCGCCCGACAGAATGACCGGGACGGCCCGGCGCCACGCAGATTGAAACGGAACACAGCAAACCCGGCGGCCAGCAAATGGCGCGCGGTGGCCCGCACATAGGAACTGTCCTCACACCCGGTCAGCCCATGCACCAGAACCACCAGCGGTTTCGTACGATTGGGAACGTCGTGGAACACGCCGGAAAGTCGATCACCGTTCTCGGCCTCGACCTGCAACGGCGTTCCAGGCCACGGCGCCAGATCGGCACGATCACGCAGCAACGAGTTTCGAATCGTCTGCAAATCGCCGCCGAACCATGGCGCGCGCGTCCGAAAATTCGGTAACCGCAGTTTATTCAAATTCATGACGTTAGAAACTCATTCACTATTCGGATTTGATCCTCAGCCATAAGTGCCGGTGCATGGCCGATTCCTGCAAACTCCACAAATTCAGCTTTTGGTCCGCGCCGGGTCATCTCTTCGGCAGTTTCCGCAAGCAGTAAATCGGATTTGCTCCCCCGAATTACCAGACTGGACGCATCAATGGCATCCCAAACCGCCCAAAAATCTGCATCCTGAACCGGCGCCGCCAAAATGGGCACGCGGATATCGGGATCATAGGCGGGCGCGATCATGTCCGTATCGGTGGTCCAGGCAGACGTTTCGGCCAGATGCCGCCACTGGGCATCACTCAATTCATCGAACGGCGCCCAGATCATTCGCAGATAGGCCTCGAACGCGGTCATGTCCGGAAACGCCGGATCGGTCCCGACATAATCTCGAATGCGCGCCATGGCGGGTTTCGGAATAAAGGGCCCGACATCGTTGACGACCAGCCGACGTACCGGAGTGGGACTTTGTACTGCGAGGGTCATGCCAATTATTCCCCCATCGAGGTGCCGACAATATCGATATCCGCAAACTCCAGATGGTCGAGCAGCGCGTAAACATCAGCGACATATTACGGAACCCCATAGCCCTGCGGGTGAGGCAACCAATCGCTCTCGCCGCGCCCCACAATATCAAGACTACTGCCTTGAAAACGCGCGCTGAGCGACGCGGCCAACGCGTCAAATGAGCGTGCGGTCTGCGTCAGCCCATACAGGCAGAGCACAACCGGGGCACCATCAGCCCCCCATTCGGTGAAGTGCAGGCGGTGTTGACCGTTTGGATTTCGTGCCTTGAAAGAGCGTGACCGCATCCCGGCGAGCCTCTAACGTCGATGAAGTTTCGCGAGACGGTACCCCAGCGCGATCCGCCGACTAAGAGCCGCAGAAAGTCACTTTAAAGCCATGGCAGAGATCACAATCAGCCCCCCAAAACCGTCGAATAAACCTGCCTGGTCTCAACTGTTTGAGGGTTATCGGCGTTTCTATCAAATGTCCGATGACCCGGCAGTTATCGAGACCGTGTGGGGTTGGGTTCAAGATCCGAACCACGCGACCGAATGTCTGCTTGCCCGCGACACCGCAGGGCGCGCGATCGGTCTGGCGCATTTCCGTGATCTGTCGCGGCCCCTTTCGGGATCGACCGCAGGCTTCCTGGACGATCTTTTCGTTTTAGACGAATGCCGGGGCATGGGTGCGGCCGACGCACTGGTCAACGCGATCGCAGCGATCGGTCGAGAACGCAACTGGGCCTGGCTGCGCTGGTTCACCGCCGAAGATAATTACCGCGGGCGCGGCTTCTGCGACCGGGTGGCCCATGCGACCCCGTGGAAGACCTACCAGGTCGATATACAGAGCTGAGCCTTGCGCATTCTCCGCTGGATACTGGCCCCGCTGGCCGCCTTGGTTGCTGTTATCGCAGGGCTGGTGGTGCTGGCCACAGCCGTTGTCGTGATGATCTTTGTATTCCAGCCCACTGACACCGGCGGTCAGGACCGAATTGCAGCTCTGGGAGATAGTGTTTCCGTGCTGCGGGATCGGCACAGCGTCCCGCATATCTTTGCCAACACCCCCATCGACGCCTATCGGGCGCTTGGTTTCGTCCACGCCCAGGATCGCTTTTTCCAGATGGAGTTTGCCCGACGAACTGCGGCCGGACGGCTTTCCGAAATCATCGGGCCACTTGGCCTGCGCAGCGACCGTTTCATGCGCACGCTGGGCATCCCGCACCTCGCCGAAGCATCCGTCGAAACACTCTCGGTTCAAGCCCGTGCCGCCGTTGAAGGCTACGCGGAAGGCGTGAACGCCTGGCTCGAAAGCACCGACACACGCCTGCCCGCCGAACTGATCGTTCTGGGGCACCGGCCCGAACCCTGGCGGGCGGCGGACAGTGCCGCCTGGGTTCGCCTGATGGCGCTCCTGCTGGCGGGCGACTGGCGCACGGAAATCCTGAAGGCGCAGCTTTCCGAAAGTCTCAGCACAGAGCAACTCCGCGATCTCTGGCCCGACGAGCCCGAAAACTCACCGACAACACTGGCGCTGGCACCGGGCACCCGGAAACAACTCGCCGCGCTGGCAACAGGGATCCCGGACATATTCCCGGAAGCGAGCGCATCAAATGCATGGGTGGTCGCCGGGTCACGCAGCCAATCTGGTAAACCGCTGCTGGCCAATGATCCTCATCTCGGCCTGAACGCGCCGAGTATGTGGCATTTGGCGCGGATCGTGACGCCCCACTTCAAAGCCTCGGGCGCCGCGATACCCGGACAGCCCTTTTTCATGGTCGGTCAGAACGGCCACCTCGCCTGGGGTCTGACCACCACCCATGCCGACACCCAGGATTTGTTCATCGAGCGCCTGAACCCCGATGACCCCACGCAATACCTAACGCCGACCGGCAGCCTGCCCTTCAAAACCCGGGTCGAGACCATCCATGTTCGGGGACGCGCTGCGCCTGTCCATCAGACGGTCAGATCCACACGGCACGGACCGGTTATTTCCGATATCTCGTCGAATGCCGCCGCGCTCACCAAATCGGATACCGTAATCGCCTTGTCGTTTGCGGCTCTACGCGACGACGACCGCACGGCCGACGCCATCTACGGCATCAATACGGCAAGCTCGGTTACAGATTTCCAAACAGCATTGCGTGATTTCCATGCCCCGATGCAGAACGTCGCCTATGCCCACACCGACGGCAGTTTCGGATTTGTGGTAGCAGGACGCTTGCCGATCCGACCCGACGGACCGGGAAACGTTCCCCACGAGGGCTGGACCGGCGCAAATGATTGGACCGGGTTTGTGCCCTTTGAAGACCAGCCACAGGCTCTAAGTCCTGAGACCGGCCTGATCGCCAACGCCAACAATCGCGTCGCAGCCCGGGACTACCCCCATGTAATCGCCAATGACTGGCCCGCAGGATTCCGCGCCCAGCGGATCCTCGACCTGCTTTCGGCAAAGCCACGCCATTCGATCGACAGCTTTGCCGCCATCCAGAATGACGTGGTCTCATTGGGGGCGCGCGCCTTGGCACACAGCATGATCAAAATTCTGGCCCCGGATGACATACCCGACCCTGTTGTTGGGGCATTCGATAACTGGGACGGTGACATGTCTGCGAATCAACGCCTGCCCCTCATCTACGCCGCCTGGTCAAAGGCGCTGCGCGCCCGGCTGGTCGACGACGAACTGGGTGCACATGCCGAGGCCTTTCGCGGCGTTCCGGTCCGCTCGATGGGCCCCATGCTGTCCCGTCAATCAGCATGGTGCGATGACATCAACACCGCTCAACCCGAAACCTGCGACACCATTGTGCACGCTTCACTGATTGACGCCCTGGCCGAACTCGACGAGGCCCATGGCAACGACCGTGACACATGGCGCTGGGGCGACGGACATATTGCGGCTTTCGTACATCCGCTGCTGCGTTTCATTGGACCCGTTGCAAAATTCGTCGGACCCCACATTTCAACTGGCGGCGGAAATCACACGATCAATCGCGGTACGTACAGGTCAAAAGGGAGGGGCAAATTCCCCCACGTCCATGGCCCAGGACTGCGCGCGATTTTCGACATGGCCCATCCTGGGGAGGCGCGCTTCATGATCGCGCCGGGCCAGTCCGGACATTTGAATTCCCCCCACTACGCCGACCTCGCGCCCACATGGCAGGCCGGCGACTACATCGTGCTAAACGGTGACCTTGAAAGCCTGCGCAACACCGCGACATCGGAACTCACCCTGACACCATGACCGTGACACTCGACACTATCGAAGCCGCCGCCCGCCGGATCGCCGATGATGTTGTGCGAACACCGACCCGCTGCTGCCCGACGATCCCAAAAGCGAACGCAACCGACGGAACAGCATCGTGCTGCTGCGTCAGAACGAGGCTCCCATCAATATTGAAGATGTCATGCCGCCCAGCGAGTTGGGTGCGTGGGAGACCGAGCATCCGCCCGCACGCAAAACCGAGCTGCAGAACGGCCACGCGCCCGGCTAGGGTTGATCAACGAGGCCCCCAGGTATCGCGCAAAACACAGTCATGCCCGCACTTGTTAGGGGTATCCACGTCAAAAGGTCACGTGGAACGCGGACGTGGATGGCCGGATCGAGTCCGGCCATGACGATTGATAAAGGCACTACCCTTGATCACCTCCACGAGGCCGGACGCGTTTGCCCGGAATGTCACAAATTACTCACGCCACAGTTTTGCGCAACGCTACCGAACTCGATAGACTCACTCTTAAGTTGACGCTTTCTCGGATGGTTCCATGACGACCCAGGCGCCCAAAACGCCGCTGACGTTCTACAGGACCGGCCCCATGCCCTGCCCGTATTTGGGCGGTCGCATTGAACGAAACCTGTTTACCGAACTGCATGGTCCCCAGGCTCAGGGCCTGCACGACCAATTGGCGCAAGCCGGGTTTCGACGCTCACACCATATCGTTTACCGCCCCGCCTGCCCGGGCTGCAACGGCTGTGTGCCGGTCCGTATTCCCGTGCCGAGCTTCGAGATGTCCCGATCCCAGCGCCGGGTCTGGAGCCGCAATTCCAACCTTTTGGTCTCCGCAGGAACCGCACAAGCCACTGACGAGCATTTTGAACTGTTCACGCGATACCAGAACGCCCGCCACAGTGGCGGCGAAATGGCCACGATGTCGTTTTCGGACTTCCGCGCGATGATCGAGGATTCAGTGGTGGAGACGGATCTCGTCTCAATACGTGACGCTGACGGCCGGTTGATCGGCGCCTGCCTGACGGATAGACTTTCGACCGGGTATTCTGCTGTCTACAGCTACTTCGAACCGGATGAAGAATCCCGCAGCCTCGGGACCTATTTTGTGCTGTGGCTACTCGACCGGGCCCAACGCGCTGATCTCCAGTACCTCTATCTTGGATACTGGATCGCGGAATGCTCGAAAATGACCTACAAAAGCCGCTTTCAGCCGGTCGAACATCTTGGCCTCGACGGCTGGAAAACCGGCGCTCTTCCAAGCGCTGATCCCACCCTCTGAACGGTTCCACGTCATACTTATGTATGGCGTGCAGGTCGTTGCACCCTCAACAACGCTGACATAAGGTTTTCTCAATCGCCGCTGACAGGTTTTCGGTCAGCTGAACGTGAGTCCATTGATCTGTCGAAAATGGGCCACGGCAAAAACATTAACAACACACACCCCAGGGAGCATTTCATGGAACGACGTAAGTTTATCAAGGCTGCCGGCCTCGCCGGCGTCACAGGCGCTGCTGCTGCGGCATCCGCATTCCCAAAACCGGCAATTGCACAGGAACGTATCGAGTTCGCCATGGTCAGCACCTGGCCGCGCGACTTCCCGGGCCTCGGCACGGGCGCACAGCGCTTCGCCGAACGCCTCGCCATCATGAGTGACGGTCGCATCCAGATGCAGTATTTCGCTGCTGGTGAGCGCGTCGGTGCCTTTGATTCCTTTGATGAAGTCGCGTCGGGCAATGCCCAAGGCTATCACGCCGCCGACTATTACTGGAAAGGCAAGCATCCAGGCTGGGCCTATTTCACGGCCGTGCCCTTCGGACTGACCTACACTGAGATGAACGCGTGGATCCGCTTCGGCGGCGGCCAGGAACTCTGGGACGAGCTGGGTGCACAGTTTGACCTCAAAGGTCTGATGGCTGGTAACACCGGCGTCCAGATGGGTGGCTGGTTTAACAAAGAAATCAACACAGCTGACGACCTCAAGGGTCTGAAGATGCGTATCCCGGGCCTGGGCGGTGACGTCATGGCCAAATTGGGTGCGTCTCCTGTCTCCCTGCCGGGTGGCCAGATTTATGAGAACCTTGTCTCCGGCGCGATCGACGCCACCGAGTGGGTGGGTCCGTGGAACGATCAGGTGATGAAGTTCTACGAAGCGGCCAAGTTCTACTACTATCCGGGCATGCACGAGCCGGGCTCGATGCTTGCTCTCGGCATGAACGCGTCGTTCTGGGGCAAGTTGTCCAAGTCGGATCAGATGATGATCGAAGCTGCTGCTGCGATGGAAAATGATGTGATGATGTCCGAGTACAACGCCAAGAACGGCTCCTCACTCGCAGAGCTGATCAACAACAACGGCGTTGAGCTGCGTGAGTTCTCCGACGAGATCTATGACAGCTTCGGCACAGCCGCTGATGAAGTGTTCGGCGAAGTCGTCGCACATAGTGATCTGGCTGCGCGTATCCACAACAGCTTCCTCAAAGCACGTTCGGAAGTTGGTGGCTGGACGAACATTTCGGATCAGGCCTACGTCGCGCAGCGGAATCGGGTCCTCGGACTCTAATCCCGACGCAACACCACACGAGAAAACGGAGCCCCCTTGGCTCCGTTTTCCACGTGCGGGTGACGCAATCGTGACAGACGAGGTTCAGACGCCACTGTCGAGATAAACTAGCGTTACGGCCCGCACTATCAGGGAAAGCAGCGATCATGACGGCGACCACGCTTGGCGACGTCCAGTCCAAGGAAAGCAGCCGGCTCTCTGGCCTCGCCGTGCGCGTTTTCGCGCTTTCGATCATTGCGGCCTGTTTCGGCTTTCTTCTAAATAACTATCTGACATTCTGGCAAAGCTGGCCGGGAATCGGAAATCTGTTCTCCCATTTACAGTGGTTCGGCGCCGAGGCGCTCAGCAAGCCACTCACCGGTGCCAGCGTGACGTTCGGCTGGCTGCAGATCCTGCTCTATCTCACCCTGTTCGGGCTTGTGATCGCCTATGTCGCGGCCACACCCAAATACGCCTTGCGCGCCGACGCCGACCGGCTTTCAGGTCTGGCCGCCTTTATCATCCGCGCCGCCTTCTGGTCGGTCCTGCTGATCGGCCTTGTCGACACGGTGATCTCGTTTCTGCGGGTCGAAGGTTTTCTGGCCGGCTTCGTCGGCGACGATCTGACTACTAAACTCGGACTGTCGCGATTCCGGGGTGCCTTCGTGCACTACCCGTTGATCATTCTCTCACTCGTGATCGCCTTCTTTACCCGGACCCTGGGCTTTGCCTGGCTGGCCCTGCTGGTGGTGGTCGCCGAACTCCAGATCGTCATTGCGCGATTTATATTCTCCTACGAACAGGCTTTCATGGGCGACCTGGTGCGCTTCTGGTACGCCGCGCTTTTCCTGTTCGCCAGCGCTTACACCCTGACCGAAGAAGGCCATGTCCGTGTCGACGTGCTCTACACCGGGTTCAGCGACCGCGGCAAAGCCATGACGAATATGCTCGGCTCCCTGCTGCTGGGACTGCCCTTGTGCTGGATCATTTTGTCCATGGGAATGGCCGGACGCGCCACAGTGATCAACAGCCCGCTGTTGAGCTTCGAGACGTCCCAGAGTGGCTTTGGTCTTTATGTGAAATACCTCATGGCCGGTTTCCTTGGGGTTTTTGCCGTCTCGATGATGATCCAGTTCACCGCCTTCTTCCTTTCAAGTGTTGCGGTACTTCGGGGTGAACCCGGCGGACCCAAACCGGCAACGGACCCCGCGTCCTAGCCCTTAACGCCGGACAGAAACGCATCATGGAACTTTACTTCATTGGCCTTCTGGTTCTGCTCATGGCAGGTGCGCTCGCCATGGGCTACCCGGTGGCCTTCGCCCTGCCCGGCTCGGCCATTCTCACCATCGCCATCGCCTCACTCCTCGGCTGGCTGTTTACCGGCGACACCGGCAGTTATTTCGCCCAGGACGGGCCGATCCAGTGGCTGACCGCCGGGGTGACCAATTTCCGTGGCGTTTACTGGGAAGTCGAACGCGACACGCTGATCGCGATCCCGCTCTTCGTGTTCATGGGCATCATGTTGCAGCGCTCCAAGATCGCCGAAGACCTGTTGGTGACCATGGCGCAACTGTTCGGCCCGGTTCCCGGCGGTCTGGGCATGTCCGTCGTGCTCGTCGGCGCCCTGCTCGCGGCCACGACCGGCATCGTCGGTGCCACGGTTATCGCGATGGGCCTAATTTCCCTGCCTGCCATGTTGCGCAACAACTATTCCCATTCCCTGGCCACCGGCACGATTGCCGCGTCGGGCACATTGGGACAAATCATCCCGCCCTCGATTGTCCTGATTATTCTGGCCGATCAGCTTTCCAGCGCATCCGACCAGGCGAGCACAGCCCGAAAGGCTGAGTACAAGGAAGCCACCGGCGAATTCTCGATGCCTGGCGAGTTCGACATCGGTTCGACTAGCGCCGGCGATATGTTCCTCGGCGCGTTCCTTCCTGGCCTCGTTCTGGTGGGTCTGTATCTCGTCTATATCCTGGTTTTCGCCCTGATCCGGCCGCAAAGCGCTCCGGCTGTGCGCCATTCGGGTAAGTACGATCTTCGCTTTGCGCTTCGGGTTGTGCTGGTTCTAATCCCGCCCCTGGCCCTGATCCTTGCCGTTCTCGGCTCCATCATCATGGGCATCGCCACGGTCAATCAGGCCGGCGCTATCGGGGCGGTTGGCGCAATCATCATGGCCGGGTACCGGCTGACCGAAGGCAACCGCCTGACCTATGTCCCGGCCCTTATCGCCGTCGGCTCCATCGTCGCGGTCTTCCTCCTGCTTGGTTCCTTCGACCTCAACGTCAAGAGCATCGATACCGGGATCGATCTCTTCGGAATCATTCTGGCGGTTATTGCTGTAGCGGCATTCCTGATCGCTGTGATCTGGAGCGGCTGGCGGGTTCACAAGATCGATGACACCATGCGCGGTGTCATGATCGAGACCGCCAAGACCACGTCGATGGTTTTCATCATCCTGCTTGGCGCTGCAATGCTGACAGCCGCTTTCCGGGCGTTCGGGGGCGAAGAACTGGTCAAGGAATTCCTCGGCGGCTTACCCGGAGGATTCTGGACCCAATTCGTAGTCGTCATGGGGGTCATTTTCGTCCTCGGATTCTTCCTGGACTTCATCGAGATTGCCGTCGTCGTGGTCCCGATTGTCGCGCCTATCCTGTTGCAGGACCCCTCGGCAAACATCACCGCAGTCTGGCTTGGCGTCATGATCGGCGTCAACATGCAGACGTCCTTCCTGACACCCCCCTTCGGGTTTGCGCTGTTCTATTTACGGGGCGTCGCCCCGGCGATCGTCAAGACTACGTCGATGTATAAGGGGGTTGCTGCCTTTATCGGCCTGCAACTGCTCGGACTGGCCATTGTCGGCACGTTCCCCTCCCTGGTGAACTTCCTGCCCAACAAGTCCTTCCTGTCCGCCGATACAGCCCCGCCGCCTAAAAACCCACGCCTCCAGCTCTGCCTCGAAGAACATCTGTTCACGGCCTATGACCAGCAGCAGACAGACCTCACCAAGGCAATCCAGAACGGTAAGAAACTCGACTTCAGTTTCCTGCCGAAGAAACGAAGCACCGATCTGACAGGAAGCTTCAACAAGGCGCTGGCCACATTTCAGCTGGTTGACAATGTACGCGAAAGCGCTGCTGCGCTCCAAAGTTATGTTCCGGAATACCGCCCGATCCACCGTAATGTTCGGGGCCTTCACGCCGACATTCGCAAACACGCAGCAGAGATGATGGAATTGAAGGAAGGCATACGACGCAATACGCGCAATGGCGGCGGTCTCGCTGGTGAAGACGCGGCGGCCTCAGCACGAATTGCAATCCTCGAAGCCGAACAGCAGGAACTCACAGCAGCCATTCCCGGCAACTGGGACAGCGCGCGTAAACAATTCCTCACTCTGGCCAACGCCGAGAAAAAGGCGCGCCTGACCTATCGTCGCAATGTGGATCAGGCCTATACGCCGATCACCGATCTGCGCAGAATCATTGATGATGCAACAGCGTTTGCCGCGATAGAGGACCTGATCATCAATCTGCCCGTTGCCGTGGCCGACCCGTCGAAAAACGCCGCGGTTGCGGCCGTGAAAGCAGCAGAATCGGCGCTGTCGAAACTGGCGGATACCAGCAAAATCCGAAGCTCTCTGACCCAGGCCCGGCGTGCGCTCACCTCACGGAAGCCGAATCCGAAAAAGGCGATTCTAGAAGCTGGCAAGGCGGTCAAAACGTACCAAGCAGAACTCGTTTGGCGGACCCGTGCCGCTCGCGAGCTTGCGACCCCGCTGGTGACCTATGATAAGGCCATCGCCCTGACAATCGGGTTGCGCCAGCAAGACAGGCTGCCCGCGAGCCAGGTCGGTGACATGGCATCCTGCCTGGCAATCCACCGGGATATCTCGCTCAACTTCTAACCGAGCTGTTCCCTCAAAAGAAAACGGCCGCCCGGAAGGCGGCCGTTTGTATTCGCAATATCACGTCACTAAGGGCGTGGCAGTAACTTCCAAACCAGCGGCAATACGGCTGCGGCCAGCGCGATCTTCACGACGGCCCCAAGCATAAACGGCTCGAAACCTTTCTCGATACCGGACCCAACACCACCAACAATCGTCGACAGCCAGGCCACTCCAAAGGCAAAAATAATCGCTGTCCCCGCCAGATTGGCGAAAAAGGTCAGAACCACATTGCGGTCCCAGCCCCGCTCGGCGAGCCAGCCCACAAGAATTGCTGCCAGCAGGAAGCCAACCAGATAGCCCCCGGTCGGTCCTGCCATATAGGCCGGCCCTGCACCGCTTGCGAAGACCGGTAATCCGACAAGGCCCTCGGCGAGATAAAGCAACAATGTCGCCCCGGCCAGACGGGCGCCAAAGGCCATCCCGATCACGAGCACTGCAAAAGTCTGCATAGTCATCGGCACCGGCCACATCGGCACCTGCACCCGCGCTGAAAGCGCCATCAGCACGCTACCAGCAACCGCCAACAGGACGAGCCGCAGCACGCCCCCGGTTTCACGTGGCCAAATCGCGTTGATCAATGTGGGGGCCGTTCCGGCGTTTGCTTGCATTGTTCGTCTCCGGTTTATCCGAGGGTTCAGAAATCGACTGTTACCAGCTTCATCACAGGCTCACAATATACGACGTCGATCAGCTAAATCGCGGCGCTGAGGGGAAACCGCGCGGAACCTTGCGCCCCGCCTGGGCTCGTTTGCCGATCCAGTCGGCGATTTCATCTTTCAGAAAAGTCCGATGCCGATCGCCCGTGCGGGTGGTCAGGCCCTCTTTCAGGGTAAACACCGCCACATCGGCCAGGCTGTCGCTTGAATAGCTTTGCAGCTTCACCCCGCGTCCCCGCGCCATTTCCGGCAGTTCAGACAGCGGGAAGATCAAGAGCTTGCGCAGCTTGCCGAGCACCGCCAGGTGGTCACCGATAGCCGCGGTACAGGCCACGGCCTCCACATCGCCTTTCACGTTGAGCACCTGTTTCCCACTTTTCGTCTGTGCCACCACGTCATCTTCGGCGACAACAAAACCCCGGCCATCACTCGATGCCACCACCAGCTTGGCCCCGGGCTTGTGGACCTGCAGGGTCACAATATCGGCGTCATTGCCGAGATCGAACATCAGGCGCAACGGCTCACCATGTCCACGTCCGCCGGGCAGTTTATCAACCCCAACCGTGTAAAAGCGGCCATTGGTGCCAAACACCAGCAACTTGTCCGTGGTCTCGGCCTGGAGGACGAACTTGCCCTTGTCACCTTCTTTGAACTTTAGTTCATCAACGTCGAGACCGTGCCCCTTGATGGTTCGAACCCAGCCCTTGTCAGAACAGACAACGGTTACCGGCTCCCGCTCGATCATCGCTTCGAGAGGCACCGCTGCCGGATCCGGCGCTTCGGTGATTTCCGTACGGCGCTTGCCGAGCACGGTTTTGGCCCCGAACTTCTTTTTCAGCTCGGCGATCTCGTCGGCCAGAGCCTTCTGACGCCGGGCCTTGTCCTTGAGCAATCTCTTGAGGGATTTCTGTTCCCCTTCGAGGCCCTCGATCTCCTCGCGAATCGCGATCTCCTCGAGACGTCGCAGCGAGCGCAGGCGCATGTTCAGGATCGCGTCGACCTGATCATCATTGAGCTTCCAGCGTTTCTTCATCACCGCGCGCGGATCATCCTCCTCGCGGATGATCGCAATCACCTCATCGAGATTGAGGAACACGACCATGTAGCCCTTGAGCACGTTGAGCCGGTCGGTGATTTTTCTCAGGCGGAAATTCGTGCGCCGCACCAGGACATCGTGGCGATGATCAAGATAGGCCTGCAACACCTCCCGCAGAGTCATCACCCGGGGCACATGATCGGCATCGAGTACGTTCATGTTGAGTGAAATCCGGGATTCCATCTCCGTGTTGCGGAACAGGCTCTCCATCAACATTTCGGCGGTCACGTTCCGGCTTTTCGGCTCCAGCACGAGGCGGATATCCTCGGCGGATTCATCCCGGATATCCGCAAGGAACGGAAGTTTTCGATTGTGCATCAACTCGGCGATACGCTCGATCAGCCGTGTCTTTTGTACCTGATAAGGGATTTCGGTGACCACCACCTGATACTGCCCACGTCCGAGATCTTCAGATTCCCATTTTGCCCGGACCCGGAAGCTACCCCGGCCTGTCGTATAGGCTTCTGTGATCGTGCTTCGGTCCTCGACCAGTACGCCGCCCGTCGGGAAATCCGGCCCCGGCATAAAATCGACGAGCTTGGCAATGGTGGCATTCGGGGTCTTGAGCAGATGGGCCAGGGCATCGGAAATTTCACCCACATTGTGGGGCGGAATGCTGCTGGCCATGCCGACCGCAATCCCGGTCGCGCCATTGGCCAAGAGGTTAGGAAAATTCGCCGGCAGGACGAGCGGCTCGCTGCCCTCACCGTCATAGGTGTCGCGGAAATCGACCGCATCGTCATCGATACCATCGAGTAGAGCCTGGGCGACCTCGGTCATCCGGGCTTCGGTGTAACGCATGGCCGCCGCGTTATCGCCGTCCACATTGCCAAAATTTCCCTGCCCGTCGATCAGCGGGTAGCGGACGGCAAACTCCTGCGCCAGACGCACCAGCGCATCATAAATCGCCTGATCGCCATGGGGATGATATTTTCCCATCACATCGCCGACGACCCGGGCGCATTTCTTGTAGCCCTGATCGGGATCCAGCTTAAGCTGGCGCATCGCATGCAAAAGCCGCCGATGCACCGGCTTTAACCCGTCGCGCACATCAGGCAGCGAACGGGCCATGATCGTGGACAACGCATAACTCAGATAGCGCTCGCTGAGCGCGTCCTTGAACGCTTCCTGGCGTATCCCGCCACCGACAACCGTCATTTCAGAAACTCCAGTGAACCGATGCCCCTTGTAGGCCTCGCACCTGATTCACCTCAAGATTCAGACGGGATAGAATCCGCTTTGTCGGCATGGCGTGAAATCAGCACATCGAGGCGTTCTCGCGCAGCGGGCAGCGCCCGATCCAACGGGTCAAAGGCATGACGGGCCAGGAAAAACCCTGTCAGGCGCAGCCCGGCAGAGAAGTCCGCATCATCGGCCCCCTCTCCACGCCCATCGGGCCGCAGAAACCGCGGTAAGGTCAGCATTCGCTCGTGATAGGGCTGCCCCGCGACCTGCGAGACCGCGCGCCCGGTTCGGGGGCTCACATAGATCAGGTTGTCCACGTCCCCCGTGGCCGCACAGGACGTCAGATCGAGGCCAAAGCCCATCTCCTGCAACAATCCCAGCTCCCACTGGATATAAACCGCCGGCCAGATATCCGGCTCACCATCCGAAAGCATGTCCAGCAACGCGCAGGTCGCGGCAAACAGGCCAGGATGGGGTTCGCGCTCCGGGATGACGATTTCCGTGATAGCGCAGGCCGCTGACAATGCCGCCAGACGTGCCGGATCATCCATAAATTGTGCTGAATAGTGGCGCTTTGTCTCGATCGTGAAATTTCCGAGATGTTCGCTCAAACGTGCGCGCCAGGCCGCATCGACAAGATTGCCCGGCTCGACCATACCGCGTTTGCTACGCGAGCTGCCCCCATGCATCAGACCCGCATGCCGGCCATGCTCTCGGGTCAGCAACTGCACCACCGCAGCCCCTTCGCCATGGGCGCGCGCCGCCAACACGATACCTTCGTCACGCCAATCCATGAATTGAGCCGAACTTTCTCCAGCGCCTGAACACCAATATCCGGGTTCGCGTCACATCATCGACGTCTGCAAAATCGAACCCATGCGCACAAGACTGCCCGGAAAGAGCAGATCGTACAAATCCGAAGATCACATGTCGAAACGCAGACCCCATTCCCGGAAATGACTCGGGTCGTCCGCCCATTTCTCGCGCACTTTGACCCGCACAAACAAATGCACCTTTCGGTCGAGTAGTTCGGAGAGTTCGTCCTGGGCCTCGGCGCGGATACGACGGATCATTTGCCCACCCTTGCCGACAACGATGCCCTTGTGGGAATCCCGCGCCACGGTGATGGCCTGTTCGATCCGCACTTCCCCATTGTTGAAATCTTCCCAGCTCTCGGTTCCCACGGCCAGCGCATAGGGGAGCTCCTGATGCAGATACAGATAGGCCTTTTCGCGGGTGATTTCCGCAGCCAGCAATCGCTGGGGCAAATCTGAAATTTCGTCTTCGGGAAACAACCAGGGCCCTTCGGGCATCAGCGTGCGCAGCTTGGCCTCCAGATCGTTCACCCCGCCGCCTTTCAGGGCGGAGACCATGAACGTGGCACTAAAATCAGCCATACCGTTCAGTTTTTCCGACAAGCCGAGCAAATCTTCACGGCGCACCGCATCAACCTTGTTCAGCACCAGCGAAGCTGTAGATTTCCGTTTGTTGAGGCCCTCGATAATCCGTTGCGTATCCTTATCGACGCCACGCTGGGCATCAACCAACAGGATGATCGCATCCGCATCCGCCGCGCCACCCCAGGCGGCATCGACCATCGCGCGATCCAGACGTCGTTTCGGGACAAATATGCCCGGCGTGTCGACATAGATAATCTGGGTGTTCGCATACAGGGACACACCTCGAACCCGGATCCGCGTCGTCTGCACCTTGGGCGAAACGATCGAGACCTTCGCGCCAACCACGCGGTTCACCAGCGTCGACTTGCCCGCGTTAGGCGCCCCGAGCACGGAGACCACACCGCAATAGGTTTGATCGTCAGGCATCCTGCTTTACTCCCAATCGGGCAATCATGATCGCGGCCGCATTCTGTTCGGCGCTGCGTTTGCTAGTACCGGAAGCTCCAACGGCCTCCAGACCGTCAATCTGAACCTCGACGGTGAATTCAGGTTTGTGGTCAGGACCTGTCCGGGCAACGTCGGCATAATGCGGCAAACCACGCCCCTCGGCCTGGGACCATTCCTGCAACGCTGTCTTGGCGTCCCGCGGGGGGCGCGATTCCTGTTCGATCAACGGTTCCCACGCTCCGCGAATGAACCTGTCCGCGGTCTCCATACCACCATCCAGATACAATGCGGCAATCAACGCTTCGGTTATGTCCGCGATGATACTGTCGTTCAAAACCCCGGGAGCCGCCAGGGCGTGCCCGGCGATGCCAATATCCGTGCCGATTTGCGTCAATGTTTCAGCCTGGACCAGGGCCGCAAAACGGCGTCCGATTTCGCCTTCATTTTCGGCGGGGAAACGTTCCAGCAGCAACTGCGAGATCACCAGACCCAGGACCCGGTCACCGAGAAATTCCAAGCGCTCGTATGATTCCTCACCGGCCAAGCTTGCATGGCTTAGTGCCCGAACAACCAGTTCGGGTTTCGCGAAACGATGCCCGAGCGCCAGACATAGGGAGTCGAGGCCTTCTGCAGCTTCGCTCATTCGATTGAATCAAACAGCCGGTTCAGACGTGCAGCCTGTACCCAGCGCCAAGGCTTCAACCAGCCCGCCGTTCCATTCGTCGAGAAGAAGATAATTTCTGCGCGACCCACCAGGTTCTGCGCGGGAACAAAACCCCAACTGCGACTATCATTGCTGTCGTCGCGGTTGTCGCCCATCGCAAAGTAATGACCTGCCGGCACCACAAATTCGCGCGTGTTATCTGCGCCTCCGCGATCACCAAGCCCTTCGCGCACCGTATAGGTCCGCCCGCCAGGCAAGGTTTCGACATATTGCGGGACACGCCGAACGCTGCCACGGAAATCCTGGGTCACGTGATCTTCGATACGGCGACGGGGAACAATCGTTCCGTTCACATGTAAACGCCCTTCCGTGACCTGAATACGGTCGCCGGGCACACCGACGAGGCGCTTAATGAAATCATCACGGTTCAGGGGCGGATGACGGAACACCGCGACATCTCCCCGTTCGGCTTCACCGCCAAAAATACGTCCGGAGAAAAAGCCCAGACCAAAGGGCATCGAGTAGCGACTGTAGCCGTAGGAGTATTTCGATACGAAAAGGTAGTCGCCGACCAACAATGTGGGGATCATGGATCCGGACGGAATATTGAACGGCTGAAAAAAAAATGTCCGAACCACGCCCGCGATCAACAGCGCATAGATGATCGTGCGCAGTGTCTCAAAGAAACTGGTGGGTTTTTGGGGTTTTCGGTCTTTCGCCATGTTTTGACCTTTTACTGTCTCTTGCGCCTGCGCAAACGCGGGTTCTAACGACCCGCCGAGCTTTCCGCCAGTCACGAATGATATGTTGTGCTGATCAGGCTTCGGTTCCCTCGGGGATATCCGGAATTGCAGAGATAATCACGATGGCCTGCGCCAATGGCGGCTCATCGGTCATCGAGAGTTCGATCAGCAGTCTCATGCCCGGAGGGGTGATCTCTGCCAGCCGCGCTGCCGCGCCGTTGGTGAGCTTCAGGGTCGGTTTACCAGTGGGCAGATTAACCACCCCCATATCACGCCAGAACACGCCTTTGCGGAACCCGGTACCCAGCGCCTTCGAACAAGCTTCTTTCGCGGCATAGCGTTTTGCGTAGCTGTCAGCCCGCTTTGCGCGGCGGTCAGATTTGGTGCGCTCAAGATCGGTAAAACATCGCGCCGTAAATCGTTCGCCAAACCGTTCGAGGGTGCGCTCGATCCGGGTAATATCGATAAGGTCGCTGCCCAGGCCGATGATCATCGGATACATCGGCGAAACCGGCTTGGGCGCATCATTTTCACTCATGTGCTGGCCTCGCCCAGGGCTTCGGCCCGCGCCTTATCCATCAGAGAACGCATCCGCTTGATCGAGCTGTCGAGCCCGCCAAAGATTGCCTCGCCGATCAGAAAATGTCCGATATTGAGCTCCTCGATCTTGAGAATGGCTGCGATGGGGCCAACCGTATCGAACGTGATGCCGTGGCCGGCGTGAACCTTTAATCCAATTTCCGCGCCATAGGCTGCCGCATCCACGATCCGTTGCCGGAGCCTTTCGGCTGTTTCGTACTCTCCATCAATCAGCGCATCGCAATAGGCGCCGACGTGAATTTCCACTGCCGGTGCACCAATCGAACGCGACGCATCAAGTTGCGCCTGATCGGGTTCGATGAACATCGACACAATCGCGCCGCCCCCGCCAAGATCATCCACAAACCGCTTCAGGTGATTATGCCCGGACACCACGTCCAGACCGCCTTCGGTGGTGCGCTCCTCGCGTCGTTCCGGGACGATGCAAACCGCGTGCGGGGCATGGCGCAAGGCGATGTCGAGCATTTCGTCTGTGGCCGCCATTTCGAGGGTCAGAGGAATTTCGATCGCCTCGAGTAATCGGATGAGATCATCGTCGGAAATATGCCGACGATCTTCACGCAGATGGGCCACGATGCTGTCGGCACCTGCAGCAGCAGCCACACATGCAGCCCGCACCGGGTCGGGTAATCCACCACCACGGGCGTTACGGATAGTTGCGACGTGATCAACGTTAACACCGAGGCGTAATTCAGAAGCCATTGAAGAATCTCGAAGTTTCAGGATATCGCTCCAAAATCGGGCTTCGGGCGGCGAAGGTCAAGCTGCCGGCCACTAGCTGCGTGCCCGTTCCACGGTGCTGATAGAGCTGTGGCCGCGCAGGGTGGTCACGATGGAATTCAAATGTTTGGCGTCATCAACCTCGATATCCACGACCATGTCGAAGAAATCGGCGGTTCGGTTGGTGAATTTGAGGTTTGATATATTGCCCCGCGCACCGGCAATCGTGGCAGCCATTTCGGCCAGACTACCCGGGGCGTTCAGCAAGGTCACGTTGAGCCGGCTGACCAGCGCCCCGCCGCCCACATCGGAATCAGGATCCCACGAAACATCGACCCAGCGCTCGGGACTGTCCGCAAACGCCTCCAGAGTCATGCAATCGATCGTGTGGATCGTCACCCCCTTACCGGTGGTCATAACCCCCACGATGCGGTCACCGGGCAGCGGATAGCAGCATTTTGCCATGTGCACCGCGATCCCTGGTGTCAGACCGCTGATCGGCACCGCGTGCTCACCATTTTCACTCACCGGGCGTTTGCGCGGACGCAGAGAGAACAACGATCCCCCGCTTTTCTTGGTGGCACCGTCGGCAATCTTGTCCGGGAAAACGGCCCGCGCTACGTCGCGGCCGGTATAGACGCCCTGTCCGATCATCGCGAACAGATCATCAGCGGTATCTGCGTGAAATTCCCGCAGCGCAGAATCGAGGGAATTGTCATCGAGTTTTTCGTCAACACGGCCAAACGCCTTGCCGACAATGCCACGACCGAGGTCGACATATTGTCGGTTTTCCGCCTCGCGCAGCACCCGCCGGATACGCGCACGTGCTTTGCCCGTGACCACGATTTTTTCCCAGTCCGGTGACGGTGTCTGGTTTTGTGAAATCAGAATCTCGACCTGGTCACCATTGTTCAACGCTGTGCGCAAGGGCATGTTGCGCCCATTAATCATGGCCCCCACACATTTGTCACCGATATCGGTGTGCACCGCATAGGCGAAATCGATCAGCGTTGCGCCGGTTGGCAGGGAGTACACTTCCCCCTTCGGCGAAAAACAGAACACCTGATCAGAAAACATTTCGAGACGTGTATGGGCCAGAAAATCTTCCGGCGCCGAGGCGTTCTCAAGAATTTCTAGCAATTCCTGCAACCAGCGATATTGACGACTTTCTTCCTTTACGGCGGTCGATGCAGGGCCCGAACCGGTATCTTTGTAGACCCAATGCGCCGCAACACCGCGTTCGGCCTCATCGTGTATTTCCGGGGTCCGAATCTGGATTTCAATCCGATGTTTGGCCAACCCGATCACGCTGGTGTGGATCGAACGGTAACCGTTCGGTTTAGGGGTCGAGATGTAGTCCTTGAACCGCCCGGGGATAACCTGATAGCGCCCATGCACCACACCCAATGCCTGATAGCACTGCGGGGTCGAAGGCACGACAACACGAAACGCGATGATGTCTGATAGTTGTTCGACAGAGGACTGGGTCCGCTGCATCTTGCGCCAGATCGAATAGGGGGATTTTTCCCGACCGGCGATATCCGCTTCGATCCCCGCCTCGCTAAACACGGTCCGCAATTCAGCCAGTACCGATTCAACGACGCTCTCACCTTCCGTACGCAAAAACGTGAGCCGACGGGTGATCGAATCCCGGGCGTCCGGGTAGAGCTCGCGAAACGCACGATCCTCAAGTTCATCCTTGATGTCGTGCATGCCGATCCGCCCGGCCAATGGCGCGTAGATGTCCATGGTTTCATGGGCGATGCGATGCCGGCGTTCTTCTTTCGGCACGTGGTGGAGGGTCCGCATGTTATGCAAACGGTCCGCCAGCTTAACGAGCAAAACCCGAATGTCCTGACTCATGGCCAGCAGCAGCTTGCGAAAATTCTCGGCCTGCTTTGCACGGTCCGACTGCAGTTCCAGCTGGGTAAGCTTGGTGACGCCCCCGACCAGGAGAGCGACCTCACTGCCGAATTGCTCAGTGATCTGTTCGCTCGTGGCCTCGGTATCCTCAATCGTGTCGTGCAGCAGCGCAGTGATGATCGACGCGGTATCGAGATGATAATGCGTCAGAATCTCCGCTACTTCGAGCGGATGACTGAAATAGGGGTCCCCCGACGCCCGCTTCTGCCAACTGTGAGCCTCCATCGCGAACTCATAGGCACGGCCCAGCGCCTCCACATCCGCGTTGGGATCGTAGGCTCTGACCTTCTCGACAAGTTCGTTCTGTTCCATCATGAGCACATCATAGCCATGAAACTGTGTGCACGAAAAAGCCCGGGCGCATCATGTTGTACCCGGGCGATAATTCGCTGTCGCTAAAACTCGTTTTGCGCGGCAAAAACCGGGCATCACGGGAATAATCGTACTCAGTCGCTCGGGGTCTCGTCGACGGCATCCTCAAAGCGCATCTGCGGCATATCCGAATCTGCACCCTCTTCGCCATCAGCGACCGGCATCTCTTGCTGAACGCCGGGAATGTTGCTTTCGGATTCGAGCAGCTCGATAACTTCGTCTTCTTCGGGAAGGTCGAACTCGACATGCTTTTGCTGTCCCGCAATCAGCGATTCCTGCAGACCTGCGATCTCCACGGTCTCGTCGGCAATCTCGCGCAACGCAATGACGGGATTCTTGTCATGGTCGCGTTCCACAGTGATGGGCGCACCGGCCGCAATTTCGCGGGCGCGCTGACCGGCGACCATCACCAGATCAAAGCGGTTGGGGATACGTTCGATGCAGTCTTCAACTGTAACGCGAGCCATTCAAGGGTCTCCAGCATGAATTCGAATTTGGCAGGTATATAGGCGCAAAATCGCGGTTTGCCAACCATTTACCGGTGATTATCGACCATTATGGGACGGGTCGAATATCCAGCAATTGTAATCCTGCGAGGTCGGCCGCACCCGCGACCAGTTCGTCGAGCCCGGTTCCTGTCTTTGGATGGTACCAATCCGGCGCAATATCACGCAGGGGAACCAGTACAAAGGCCCGTTTGGCCATGCGTGGATGGGGCAAAACCGGCCAATCGTCCGATATCAGGCCTTCGTAGTCGAGCAGGTCGATATCGAGTACCCGTGCTGCGTTACGTGCCGTGCGCACGCGCCCGAAGGCTTCCTCGATACCGTGCAGCACCGTCAACAGCAGTCCCGCTGCCTGATCGGTTTCCAGAGCGGCCACGATGTTCACAAACCGCGGTTGGTCTGACACGGGGACGGGCGCCGTGGAATACCAGCGCGACGTCGCCACAACTTTGATGTCCGCCGCCCCGATAGCTTCAAGAGCCGCGGTGATGGTCGCTGTGGGATCACCGTGTTCCGGGCTTGAAAGATTGGCACCCAATCCGATCAGGATCATTTCTTCCTCGAATGTGACGCCGCAACGCGACAATTTTCGGGTGCTGGACAGAGTCTATAAGGGAGTTATCTACTCTCGCCATTGACGACAACCGCGGAATTCATGGGACTTTTGAAACTATGAGCCTCGTTTTCCTGGCCACAAGAATATTTTAGACGTGGATTAAGGATCGTGCTGACGGCCCAAAGCAACGCAACGGCCCGTCGGGACAATGACAACGACCTCGAAGAGGCCGAGTATTACGATGAAGACGACGATTTTGTCGATAACAACTCAGCACAGGTTGGGAGCTGACATTCTTTGAATACGCACACCCCCACCGCCCCGGCGCATGACTGCCCGCTCTGTCCCCGGTTGGTTAAATTCCGACATCAGAATACCACGAAATTTCCGGACTTCCACAATGGCCCCGTCCCGAGTTTCGGCAGCGCCAATGCACGCCTACTGATCGTCGGACTGGCCCCGGGACTGAAGGGAGCCAATCGCACCGCGCGGCCCTTTACCGGCGATTACGCGGGGGATTTGCTTTATCCGACGCTGAAAAAGTTCGGGTTTTCGAGCGGCACCTATACGTCTTCGCCGGATGACGGAGTCGAGCTCATCGACTGCCGGATTACCAACGCCGTGCGCTGCGTGCCGCCCCAGAACAAGCCCGTGGGAGCCGAGGTGGTTGCGTGCCGCCCGTTCTTTAATTCCGAACTCACAGCCATGCCCAATCTGCAGGTCGTACTGGCGCTCGGGGGATTGGCCCACAAAGCGACCCTGGCAACGCTGGGCTACACCCAGTCCGCGTTCAAGTTTGGCCATGCGGCCATGCACGGTATCGAACGCGGTGATCGCGGGCTCCTGCTCGCCAACAGCTATCATTGCTCCCGCTACAACACGAATACCGGTCGGTTGACGACCGAGATGTTCGAAGATGTTTTTACGATTGTGCGCGAGCACCTCGACCAGCTTGATTGACCGCAGGCATCCCAGTTTCTAGTTTCGTTTCAATTGTAACGAAACGCAGGCGACCCCATGAACAAGGCCCGATCCGATTCTGCGCCGGCCGCCGACCATCTCGAGTTGGAACGCTTTTTACCCTACCGTCTTTCGGTTCTGACCAACCGGATCAGCAATGCCCTCGCCCGCGACTATGACGAGAGGTTTACCCTTAGCGTGGCCGACTGGCGGGTGATGGCTGTGCTGGGTCGCTTTGGCGCGGACACGGCAACTGCCGTCTGCCGCCACACTGCCATGGACAAAGTCACTGTCAGCCGAGCCACTGCACGATTGTTAAAACGCGAATTTCTCCTGCGCAAAACCGACCCGCAGGACCGGCGGCGGACGATATTTAGCCTCTCCCCCCCGGGACAGGACATTCATGATCAGATCGTCCCGATTGCCCTCGCCCATGAAGTTGAGTTGCTCGCCGGGCTTAGCGCGGATGAAATCGCGTCACTCGATCATTTACTCGCCAAGCTGACGGATCAGCAAACCCCGGACTAGTTCAGACGAAACACTCGTCCAGTGGGGCAAACCCGTTAAAACCTACCGAGGCATAGGTCGTGGTGTAAGCACCAGTATTGCGGAACGTCACCTGATCCCCCGCGCTCAGACCAACCGGCACATCATAGGTATCCTCTTCATAGAGGACGTCGTGACTGTCGCAAGTCGGCCCTGCAATCACCGCGGGCATTGTTTCAAGCGACGCGGCGGAAAATTCCATTTCGTACTGGATCGCCTCGCCTTCGGTTTCCGCCAAACCACCGTAACGCCCGATATCCAGATAAACCCAATGCTGGCGCCCGCCATAGACACGCTCGGTAACGAGAACCACTTCGCTTCGGATCTTTCCGGCGGTGCCGACAATCGCGCGTCCCGGCTCGATCAGAATTTGGGGCAGCGTGTCGCCAAACAGTTCCGAGAGTGCGCGTTCAATCGCGGTGAAAACAGGCGTCAGATCGGTAATCTCGGAATCATTGCGATAAGGTACCGGCAGGCCTCCCCCAAGATTAACCAGCTCCAGCGTGATCCCCGCTTCCGCGAGGCGCTCGAACAAGGTGACGCAGCGGCCAATGCCTTCACGCCAGCGCTCCGGTTCGGTCTGCTGGCTGCCGACATGGAAGGACAAACCAGCGGGCACCAGCCCTGCATCCCTTGCCGCAATCAACAGCGGCACCGCTTCGTCGGGCGCACAGCCGAACTTGCGTGACAACGGCCAGCGGGCACCATCATTGGCCACGACGATGCGGCAGAACACTTTGGCCCCGGGCGCCGCCGAAGCGAGCTTCTCGAGCTCAGCAGCACTGTCGAAGGCAAACAGATCAATGCCCAGCGCCGCCGCCGCGGCGATGTCGGTGGTCTTTTTGACAGTATTGCCGAACGATATCCGTTCAGCCGGAACCCCGGCCGCCAGGCAGTCCTTGATTTCCATGATGCTCGCCGCATCGAAGGAGCTGCCCTCCTGCGCCAGGCATTCAAGGATCGGTGCCGCGGGATTTGCCTTCACGGCGTAGTAAATTTCTGCCCACGGTGCCCGCCCGGACATCTCCCGATAATTCTGGACGACTTGTTCGAGGTCGACCACAGCACAAGGCGTCGCCGGCTGGGTCTGGTCGAGGAACGTATCAATCTTGTCTGTCATGGTGGATCGCCTGAGCCGCGGGAGGTGGCGCGTTATAGTCGAATATGCGCGGGAAGGAAGGGATTTTTTGGGCGAACGACGCAACAGAGCCCATCAAGTTGGCGTCCCATGATTGCCCTGAATCACCGGGCCGTGGTAACCGGCTGATACCATCCACATATGGGAAGCAGAGCCGTGGCGACGCAACGATCGATCTGGGTTTTGAACGGCCCCAACCTCAACCTGCTCGGCGAGCGGGAACCAGGCACCTATGGCGGAGAGTCTCTCGCGGATATCGAGCAGCGCTGCCGTGACGCCGCCGCGCAATCGGATATTGCTCTCGAATTCCGGCAAACCAACCACGAGGGCGAGCTGGTGGGCTGGATCCAGGAAGCGCGGGGCGCGGCGACGGGGCTAGCGATCAACGCCGGGGCCTACACACACACTTCCGTGGCGGTTCATGACGCGCTGCGTCTGCTAGACATCCCGATCGTCGAGGTCCACCTGTCGAATATCTTCGCGCGCGAGGAATTCCGTCATAAGTCCTATATTAGTGCAGCAGCGACCGGTGTTGTATGCGGGTTCGGCCCGATGAGCTACGTCCTGGCCATCGATGCCCTCGCTGCCCGCATGGATTTGTAACATCTGCCATGAGTGACCCGTTTGATATCGATGCAGACCTGGTCCGCAAGCTTGCCGATTTGCTCGGCGAGACCGGTCTGGGCGAAATTGAGTTTGAAGATGGCGGCAAACGCATCCGCGTGGCGATGCCTGGTGCTGGTCCCATTGCCGCCACCGCTGCTGCCCCAACAGCCGCTGCCGCACCGGAAGCCACCGCCGCGGCACCCGCCGATGACAGCACCCATCCCGGCGCACTCAACTCACCCATGGTGGGCACAGTCTATCTGGCCCAGACCCCTGGAGACCCACCTCTGGTCAATGTCGGAGATAGCGTGAAGGAAGGCCAAACGGTCCTGCTGATCGAGGCCATGAAGACCTTCAACGAGGTCAAATCCCCCCGCGCGGGCACCGTGTCCCGAATCGCGATCACGAACGGGCAGCCGGTCGAATACGACGAGCTGCTCCTCATCGTCGAATAACCGGCCGGATCACCAGCGGCATGCTCAACAAAGTCCTGATTGCGAACCGTGGCGAAATCGCGCTGCGTATCATCCGCGCCTGTAAGGAAATGGGTATTTCGACTGTGGCGGTACACTCGACCGCAGATGCCCGGGCGATGCATGTGCGCCTCGCCGATGAAAGCGTGTGTATCGGCCCGCCCAAAGCCAGCGAAAGTTATCTCAACATTCCGGCCATCCTGTCGGCTGCCACCCTCACCGGCGCCGATGGGATCCATCCCGGTTACGGCTTCCTGTCAGAGAATGCCAATTTCGCGCGCATCGTCAAAGAACATAGCATCGCGTTTATAGGCCCGACCGCCGAAACAATCGCCACGATGGGTGACAAGGTTGCAGCCAAGGCTGCGATGATCGCCGCGGGCGTGCCCGTCGTCCCCGGCTCCCCCGGCGCAGTAGAAACCGAATCTGAGGCCACCCGTATCGCCGGCGAGATCGGGTACCCGGTCATCATCAAGGCCGCTTCCGGCGGCGGTGGGCGGGGCATGAAAGTGGTCGAAAGCCCCGAAGGCGTCTCGAGCGCCTTCAAGATGGCGCGTACCGAAGCGGCAGCAAATTTCGGTGATGACACCGTCTATATCGAAAAATACCTCTCCCGCCCGCGCCATGTGGAAGTCCAGGTGATCGGCGATGGCCAGGGCAACGCCGTGCATCTTTACGAGCGTGACTGTTCCCTGCAGCGCAAGCATCAGAAGGTGCTCGAAGAAGCCCCCTGCCCAGTATTGGATTCGGAAACCCGCGCGCGCATCGGGCGTACCTGCGCCGAAGCCACCGCGAGGATGAACTATCGCAGCGCGGGCACGTTCGAGTTTCTCTACGAGGACGGTGAATTCTTCTTCATCGAAATGAACACCCGCGTCCAGGTCGAACACCCGATCACCGAGATGATCTGCAATTTCGACATTGTCGCCGAAATGCTCCACATCGCGGCAGGGGAGCCACTGTCGATCAGCCAGGATGACGTGGTCCTGGACGGCCATGCAATCGAATGCCGGATCAACGCCGAGGACCCGGTCACGTTTGCTCCATCCCCCGGTCGAATCGACGAATATCACGCCCCGGGCGGGCTCGGCGTGCGGGTCGATTCCGCGCTTTACGCCGGCTACAGCATCCCACCGCACTACGACAGTTTGATTGCAAAGCTGATCGTGCACGGACGCGATCGTCCCGAAGCGATCATGCGGCTGCGGCGCACGCTTGATGAAATGGCGATCAGTGGTATTTCGACCACGATCCCACTACACCAACGTCTGGTCGACGATCCCTCCTTTGGGGCCGCCGATTATGATATTCATTGGCTTGAACGTTTCGTCGAAACTTCGTAGCGATCAATCCATGGCGGGTTTGACCCCACAATTGCTTCTTGGTGCTTATGCCAGCGGGATTTTCCCGATGGCCGAGAGCCGTCACGACCCGGACCTCTACTGGATAGATCCGGATTCACGCGGAATCATTCCGCTCGACGCCTTTCATGTACCCCGACGCCTGCGCAAAACCCTGCGCACCAATCCGTTTGAAATTCGCTGCAACAGCGACTTTCTGTCCACAGTGCGCGGCTGCGCAGAACCTCAAAACGACCGTCCGGAAACCTGGATCAACGACGAAATCGAACGGCTCTACGAAGCTCTGTTCGAGATGGGTTTTGCGCATTCCGTCGAGTGCTGGAACGACGGGGAACTAATCGGTGGATTGTACGGCGTGTCTCTCGGCGGTGCTTTCTTTGGGGAGAGCATGTTTTCGCGCGCGCGCGATGCGAGCAAGATCGCGCTTTGTCATCTGGCGGCGCGCCTGCACAAAAGCGGCTACGTGCTGCTCGACAGCCAGTTCGCAACCGACCATCTGCGCCAGTTTGGCACCGTCGAAATCGACCGGGCCGACTACAAGCAGCGCCTGGCAGAAGCTCTAAAGGTGAATGCGGATTTTCAGCCTGAAATTTCGGGTGCCGAACTCGACGCCTTCATACAATCGACCACCCAAACGTCATAAACCGGATGTTCGAGTGCCGAGACGGCCGGGCTTGAAGAAAACATCCAGCCGACAAACAAACCCTGCGTTGATGTGCTCTCAAGGTTTTCCCGAATTTCCAGAAACGCCGTGCTTTCTGGCACTTCAGTCGGCGGCGCCTTGTGGCAGGCCCGCACCTGGATGGACAAGGATCCAAAAACCACGCGGGTTTCAAACGGAACCTCGAATGTCGAAATCCGCGCCGTCACCTTGTCGAGGCCCTGCAACACTGCTCCCTGGGTCGCAATCTTCGTGGAATTGCTGTCCGTGCCCGACGATTGTGCCACCGCATAAGGCGCGGCCAGTAGGCCAGCCATCAGCACTATGGCCGGATGAAGCATGTGACGGGACATCTGGGTTCAGACCAACAGATCAGTTTGCATCAGTGGCCAGGAAGATGATCTCGGACACCGTGTCCTCGAGTGCCTGAAAGTCGCGGGTTTGTACAATGTCCTGACCGGCGGTCAGGACGTCTTCGGAGAGACCGGGGAACAAGCGCAGATATTTACCGCCCAACAAACCTTCAGCCGTCACCCCGGCTTCGGTGTCGACGGGAAGGCGTAAGTCTTCACGCACTGTGAAAGTCACCACCGCCTCGAAACTCTCATTGTCGAGGGTGCGCTCCACAACCGTTCCAACTTTCACGCCGGAAATTCGCACATCACTGCCGCGCTCCAGCCCACCGACTTTAAGGAACCGCGCGTTCAATATGTAACCATCAGATCCCTGGGTATCGACGGTCCGGGCGCCAAACATAACAAACCCGACTGCAACCAGCAGCACCACCGCACCAAGGATCGTTTCCAAAGCACCACGATTCATTGTCCACTCTCCTTTTCGCGCGCGCTCCGTTTTGCGTGCGCCTGGGATATGATCAAACTCAAAAGGTCATCGAGAACAAGCGCATCTTCGGTATACGAAATCGCACCCCCATCTTCGATCATCTCTTCCCCCCCGCCGATATCAACCTGGATCAGTTTGCCGCCGAAAATACCGTCCGTGACGATCGACGCGGTCGCATCGCTGTCGAGTTCGACGTCGGCATTAATCCGCATGGTGGCTTGCACCCGAAACCCGCCGATGAGCTCCAGCGCTGTGACTTCGCCCACGGTCACACCCGCAGCCTGGACCGGGCTGCCTACATTCAATCCATCGGTCCGGCCAAACGCGGCGTGAACCTCGTAGGTGGACGTTCGCGAGAAGAGGTTTGGCCCGAAGACAAGCACCAACAACACGACCATCGCGGCGGTGACACCAAGTCCGACAACGACGTCTCGAATCTCACGATGCGTGGATGTGTTCATGACCTTTGGCTCACAATCACCCGCTCCACAAACGATAGGTTCGCCACGCGATTATTGCGGGGTCCAGGGTTCGTAGTCACCGGTGCCACGTTTGCGCTCACCATCGCGCAGGACGCTTCCGGGTGGTCGGTACGCGGCGCGGGTCCCGGTCAGATTGGGCGCATGGTCCTGCTGCCATTCATGACGCGCGGCCTCATCGAGGGGTTGATCGCTCGTGTGATGCAGCCAGGCGTGCCACTCCGGCGGCACTTTGCTGGCTTCCGGGCGGCCCTTGTAGACAACCCAACGGCGCTCACGTTTGTGATGGTTGAGCTTGCGGCCGCGATAATAGCGATTGTTGAACTGATCGGTTCCGACCAATTCTCCCGACACCATTGTCTTTAGCAACGTTCCGATTGTCGCCATGTCGCCTGCAAGTCCCTGTTCACATTATGAATTGGCCGGACTATCGCACCGCATCACGCGTCTGGTCCAGCTTCAAGATGAGAATTCCCGATTTCCCGGAAAACCCAAACCAACCACCTCATCTAGCGAATAATTGGCCCCAAACTCAAAATGTAGTTGCGACGCGAATATCTTGTGGTTTAGCCTCCGAAGTTGTCGAGATTTAGTGTTTTTCGTGTCCGTTTTTGATTCAGGCACAGTCTCGACGGGGGTTGCGAAGATTTTTTCGGCGAGTACGACCGCAACTGCCCTGGCTCATTTTGTATTTGGCGCAGACTGAACGCGCCGGTTTTGGGGGAAGATAATGCGGATCGATCGCCGCTTTACCGTTGAAGGTACCAATCCATACGCGGACATAGAGTTTCGAACCACGTCGAGTGAAATCCGGAATCCGGACGGCTCCGTGGTGTTTGCAGCAGCCGACATCGACGTTCCGGCTGGCTGGACCCAGGTCGCGTGCGATATTCTGGCGCAGAAATATTTCCGCAAGGCCGGTGTGCCGGCGCGGCTCAAGCCCGTCCGCGAGGATGACGTTCCGAAGTTCCTCTGGCGCCAGCAAGCCGACGACACCAAGCTCAAGAAGCTTTCCAAGGAAAAACGCTCCATTGGTGAGACCGACGCCCGTCAGGTGTTCGATCGTCTCGCTGGCACGTGGGCCTATTGGGGTTGGAAGGGTGGCTATTTCGATTCAGCCGAGGATGCCAGCGCCTATTTCGACGAGATGCGCTACATGCTCGCCAGCCAGATGGCCGCGCCGAACAGCCCACAATGGTTCAACACCGGCCTCCACTGGGCCTACGGGATCGATGGTCCCGGTCAGGGGCATCACTATGTCGATTACCAGACCGGCAAACTGACCAGTTCGAAGAGTGCCTATGAGCACCCGCAGCCCCATGCGTGTTTCATCCAGTCGGTCGCTGATGATCTCGTGGGCGATGGTGGGATCATGGACCTCTGGGTCCGCGAAGCACGCCTGTTTAAATATGGGTCGGGCACTGGTTCTAACTTCTCCAAAATCCGCGGCTCCAGCGAAGCCCTGTCGGGTGGTGGCAAGTCCTCGGGCCTGATGAGCTTCCTGAAAATCGGTGATCGTGCCGCGGGCGCCATCAAATCCGGTGGCACCACACGGCGCGCGGCCAAGATGGTCGTCGTCGATATTGATCACCCCGATGTCGAGGAATATATCGACTGGAAAGTGCTCGAAGAGCAGAAGGTCGCCGCACTAGTCACCGGGTCGCAGACCTGCAAGACCCATCTCGTAGCGATTATGGACGCGTGCAACGGACCGGATGCCCCGGAGGGCGATGAATGCTTCGAGCCCGCCGAAAACCCCGCTTTGAAACTCGCGATCCGTGCCGCCCGCAAGGCGATGGTGCCCGACAATTATGCCCAGCGGGTAATCCAGTTTGCCAAGCAGGGATTCAGTGAAATGGTCTTCCCGGCCTATGACACGGATTGGGATTCCGAGGCCTATGTCACCGTGGCCGGCCAGAACTCGAACAACTCCGTGCGCGTCACCGATGACTTCCTGAGAGCCGTTGAAACCGGCGGGTCATGGGACCTCAAAAGCCGCACCGATGGCAGCGTTACCAAGACCTTGAGTGCAAACGAGCTTTGGGACAAAGTCTCCTATGCCGCATGGTCGTGCGCTGATCCTGGAATCCAGTACGACACCACGATCAACGACTGGCACACCTGCCCGCAATCGGGACGCATCAATGCTTCGAACCCGTGTTCGGAATACATGTTCCTGGATGACACGGCCTGCAACCTCGCCTCCCTGAACCTGATGACGTTCCGGGATGACGACGGAAGTTTTGCTGTTGATGCCTTCACTCACGCGGTGCGCTTGTGGACGATCACGCTGGAAGTCTCCGTGCTGATGGCGCAGTTCCCCTCAAAGGAAATTGCCCGTCTGAGCTACGAGTTCCGCACGCTCGGTCTTGGCTACGCCAATATCGGCGGACTGCTGATGGCCTCCGGCCTGCCTTATGACAGTGACGAGGGGCGCGCCCTGTGTGCCTCGATCACCGCGCTGATGACCGGGACCTGCTATTCCACATCGGCGGAAATGGCATCAGAGCTGGGGACTTTCCCGGGTTACGCCGAGAACGCTGACGATATGCTGCGGGTTATCCGCAACCATCGCCGGGCGGCCCATGGCGAGGCCGCGGGGTATGAAAACCTTGCGACTTTGCCGGTGCCCCTCGATGTCGCGAACTGCCCCGACATGCCTATTGTCGAAGCCGCAAAAAAGGCCTGGGACACAGCGCTCGAACGCGGTGAAGAACATGGCTACCGCAATGCCCAGACCACCGTCGTGGCCCCGACCGGGACCATCGGCCTGGTCATGGATTGCGACACCACAGGAATCGAGCCGGACTTTGCTCTGGTGAAGTTCAAGAAGCTGGCCGGCGGTGGTTATTTCAAGATCATCAACCGCATGGTGCCTCAGGCACTCCAGAATCTGAGCTACACCCCCAAGCAGATCGACGAGATCGCCCACTACGCGGTGGGCCATGGCTCACTGGCCGACGCTCCGGCTATTAATCATGCGAGCCTGGCCGAAAAGGGCTTTGGCGATGATCAGATCGCAGCCCTCGAAGAAGGCATGGAAACGGCGTTCGACATTCGCTTCGTGTTCAACAAGTGGACCCTCGGGGAAGCGTTCTGCACCGAAACACTTAAACTCGACAAAGCCCAGCTCGACAACATGTCCTTCGACCTGTTGAGTGCGATCGGGTTCGACGATGAGCAGATCGCCGCGGCCAATAACCACGCCTGCGGCACCATGACTCTCGAGGGTGCCCCGCATCTCAAGGATGAACATCTTCCGATCTTCGACTGCGCCAATCCGTGCGGAAAAATCGGCAAGCGCTTCCTCTCCGTCGACAGTCACATTCGGATGATGGCGGCGTCGCAGCCCTTCATTTCCGGGGCGATCTCCAAGACGATCAACATGCCCCACAACGCCAATATCAGCGAATGTGCAGACGCCTATATGCTGTCCTGGCGTCTCGGCCTGAAAGCCAACGCGCTCTACCGCGATGGCTCGAAGCTCAGCCAGCCGTTGCAATCGCAGCTGCTCGCCGATGATGGCGATGACGCAGATGACGTCCTGGATGAACTGCTCGAGGCTCCGAACGGCCGCCGGGCGGAAATCGTGGCCGAGCGCATCGTCGAGCGGGTTATCGAGCGTGAAGTCGATCGCCACAAACTGCCGCACCGCCGCAAGGGCTACACCCAGAAGGCGATCGTTGGCGGCCACAAGGTCTATATCCGGACCGGCGAGTATGATGACGGTTCTATCGGGGAAGTCTTCCTGGACATGCACAAGGAAGGCGCGGCTTTTCGCTCGCTGATGAACAACTTCGCCATCGCGGTTTCGATCGGCCTGCAATATGGCGTGCCGCTGGAAGAATTCGTGGACGCCTATACGTTCACCCGGTTCGAGCCGTCGGGGCCTGTCGAGGGCAACGAAACGATCAAGATGGCGAGCTCGATCCTGGATTATATCTTCCGTGAGCTGGCGATCAGCTATCTCGGGCGCAACGACCTCGCCCATGTGGAAATTGATGATCTCGAGCCCGATACAATGGGCCGCGGAGAATCCGATGACGGGTTGCCGCCGCTGTCAAAACTGACAGAATCCGTTGTCAGCACGGGCTATGTCCGCCGTAATACCCTGTCGGTAATCGAAGGCGGGCTGCGCGAACTTGAACCGGTGCAAAAGGCTTCCGAAGCCCAGTCAACGAGCGCGGCAACCGGCACGGACGGCATGATCGCGGGAGACGTCACCCCCGCCATCACGCCGATGCCATCGGCCGGGCAACAACAACTCGATCTCGAATATGTGGTTCAGGAAGAGCGCTCCATGCGCATTCGTCAGGCCCGGATGAAGGGCTATGAGGGCGATGCCTGCGGCGAGTGCGGTAACTTCACACTCCTGCGTAACGGTACGTGCATGAAATGCGACACCTGCGGCGGTACCAGTGGGTGTAGTTGAGGAATTCGGGCGGGGCCGGACCCCTATGGCCTGAATGGTCGACCCCGCATCAGTCCGCTTGACGCCGGGTCAAACTCTCCTTCCTGACCTCCAGGGTGTCCAAAGGTAGGCACACCCCGGTTTTTTTTGATTGCGGTCGCGACTTAACCGGTCGCCCGCAACGCACTATTCTGTCTGGCACCAAAGACACACCCCACAGGAGAATTCCCACATGGCCGGCACAATCGACGCACGCCTTTCCGAACTGAGCATAGAATTGCCCGCCGCCAACGCCCCGGCAGGCAACTATGTACCGTTTGTCCGCACGGGAAATCTGCTGTTTGTGTCCGGGCAAATCCCGATGGTCGACGGCAAGCCGGGTTTCATCGGTCATCTCGGCGCTGAATTCGATGTGGAGGACGGAGCGGCTGCCGCGCGCATTTGTGCCCTGTCGGTGATCGCCCAGGCCAAGGTCGGCCTCGACGGAGATCTCGACCGCATCACACGGGTCGTGAAACTGACCGGGTTTGTGGCCGCAACGCCTGATTTCAAAGCCCATCCGACCGTCGTCAATGGTGCATCCGACCTGATGGCCGAAGTCTTCGGAGCGGCCGGCGCCCATGCTCGCGCCGCAGTTGGTATGTCATCCCTGCCCGCCGGTGTCGCGGTTGAGGTCGAAGCGATATTCGAAGTCGCTTGACCTGAAACAGGAAACGGCATGAGCTCGCACCACTCCCATTCCCACGGTCCTGCGCCCGCAGACACCCCCGGCGGTGACAAGCGGCTGGCCTTCGCAATCGCGGTCAATGTGCTGCTCACGGTGACCCAGGTCATCGGCGGGGTGTTCTCGGGCAGCCTCGCGCTGATCGCGGATGCGATTCACAACCTCTCGGATGCTGCGGCCCTCGCCATCGCCCTGATCGCCCGCAAGATTGCGCGACAACCCGCTGACGCCAACCACACTTATGGCCATGGTCGCGCCGAAATGATCGGCGCAGTCTTCAACCTAGCCTGGCTGATTTTCATTGGCCTGTTCCTGATCGTCGAGGCGGTGAACCGGCTGTTGGACCCCCAGCCTGTGGAAGGCTGGACCGTCGTCATCATCGCCGGCATTGCCATGATCGTGGATATCGCTACGGTGATACTAACCTACTCGATGTCGAAGCAGTCCATGAATATCCGTGCGGCCTTCATTCACAACCTTTCCGACGCCCTGGCCTCGGTCGGTGTGATCATCGGCGGCACGCTGATCATTCTCTATGAATGGCTGTTCGTAGACGCGATCGTCACGATGGTGATCTCGATCTACATTCTCGCCCATGCGGGTATCGAGATCCCCAAAGCGATCCACATCCTGATGCAGGGTGTGCCTCAGGATATCGACGTCACCGAGGTTACAACTGGCCTCCAGCAGGTCGACGGAGTGCGCAATGTGCACCACGTCCATATCTGGCATATCGACGAGCACCGGCTTTCCCTCGAAGCCCATGTGGTCATCGACCGGGTCGATATAGACCAGCTCGAAGACATCAAGGGTGCCATCAAGGCCCGGCTTTCCACCGATTTCGAAATCGGCCATTCGACCCTGGAACTCGAATTCCCCGATAAGGGTGACGCACCGCTTGGTGCCGACGCACCCGCGCACTAGACTGTTCCCATGCCTGACGGTGACACAGCACTTTCCGCGCGGATCGTCGAAAACATCGCCGATATTTCCGCCGATACCTGGGGGAAAATCGGGGGTGACGACAATCCGTTCGTCAGCCATCAATTTCTCCATGCGCTGGAAGAAACCGGCTGCGCGACCAATGAAGCGGGTTGGCTGCCCCAGCACATCGTGGTCGAGGAAAGCGACGGCACTATCGTTGCTGCCGCGCCGATGTATCTCAAGAGCCACTCTCAGGGTGAATACGTTTTCGATCACGGCTGGGCCCATGCCTGGGAGCGTGCCGGCGGGCGCTATTACCCCAAGATGCAGGTCGCCGCACCGTTTTCACCCGTATCCGGCCCGCGCCTGCTGGCGGGCAATGGTCCGGATTCAGACGATGCTCGACTGACCTTGTTGCGCGCCATGGAAACCGTGTGCCGGAAGCTGGAAGTCTCCTCGGTCCATGTCACCTTCTGCACCAAGCGGGAGCATGATCTGATGGGGGTCGCTGACTGGATTCAGCGGGTCGGCCGCCAGTTCCACTGGCATAATCGAGGCTACGAAACCTTCGATGATTTTCTCGGCGCCCTGACCAGCCGCAAGCGCAAGATGATCCGCAAGGAACGCCGCCAGGTCGCTGATCAGAGGATCCGCGTCCAGGCGCTGTCCGGCGATGATATCCGACCTGAACACTGGGACGCGTTTTATCAGTTCTACGTGGACACCTATGACCGCAAATGGGGTTATCCCTATCTGACCCGCGAATTTTTCGAGGCCGCCCAGGCGCGGATGGGCCAGAAAATCGTGTTGGTGATGGCTGATATGGACGGCTTACCGGTCGCCGGCGCCCTGAACATGCGTGGAACAGATGCCCTCTACGGGCGCAACTGGGGCTGTCGGGGGGATTTCAAATTCCTGCATTTCGAGGCCTGCTACTATAAGGCCATCGAATACGCGATCGACAACGGCCTCTCCACCGTCGAAGCCGGCACCCAGGGACCACACAAAATCCAGCGCGGCTATGAGCCGGTGCAGACCTATTCCGGTCACTTCATTCCGAATGAAAGCTTTCGCGAAGCCGTGGCAAAATTCTGCCGCGACGAAGAGCGCGAAGTCGACTGGGAAATGGAAGCCTATGCCGAGCACCTGCCCTATCGGCAGGCAGATTAAGCAACGCCACCGCGGCCGAGACTATTTCTCAACCAGCTCGGGCTTCTTCCGTTTCTTGTCCTTGCCGTCATCTTCCGGCTTGTCCGCCTTGTAAGCGAAGGTCAGCGCACCGTCCTTGTCGACGCCGATCTCGACCGACCCACCCTTGGTGAGTTTGCCGAACAGCAACTCCTCGGCCAGCGGCTGCTTCAGGCTTTCCTGAATAATTCGTGCCAGCGGACGGGCACCGAATTGTGGGTCGTAGCCCTTCTTTGCCAGCCATTCGCGGGCACCCTCATCCAGATTGATGGTGACATTACGATCTTCGAGCTGGGCCTCGAGCTGCATGATAAATTTATCAACCACATGCCCCATCACATCCGGTGACAGGTTGTTAAAGCCGATCACCGCATCGAGACGATTGCGGAACTCCGGGGTGAAGAGCTTGTTGATCGCCTCTTTATCGTCGCCCTGACGCAGGCTCGAGCCAAAGCCCATGGCGTGTTTGGCCAGATCGGCGGCACCAGCATTGGTGGTCATGATCAGGATCACGTTGCGGAAATCGACGGACTTGCCGTTGTGATCGGTCAGCTTGCCGTAATCCATCACCTGCAACAGGATATTGAACAAGTCGGGATGGGCCTTTTCGATCTCGTCGAGCAGCAGCACCTGATGGGGATGCTGATCGATCGCGTCTGTCAGCAAGCCACCCTGATCGAAGCCGACATAGCCCGGCGGCGCGCCAATCAAACGCGAGATGGAGTGGCGTTCCATATATTCCGACATATCGAACCGGGTGAGCTCTACCCCCAACGAAAGCGCCAGCTGACGGGCGGCTTCGGTCTTGCCGACCCCGGTGGGACCAGAGAACAGGTAAGCGCCGATCGGCTTTTCAGGTTCGCGCAGGCCTGCACGGGCGAGCTTGATGGCGCCTGATAGCGCAGTGATCGCATCGTCCTGGCCAAACACCATGGTCTTGAGATCACGTTCCAGGTTTTCGAGTGCGGCCTTGTCATCCCGATTGATGGTCTTTGGCGGAATACGCGCGATCTTTGCGACCACGGCCTCGATATCTTTCACACCGATCGTCTTCTTGCGCTTCGAGGGCGAAAGCAGCGCTTGAGCAGCACCGCTCTCATCGATTACGTCGATCGCGCTGTCGGGCAACTTGCGATCATTAATGTAACGCGCAGAGAGCTCAACGGCTGTGCGGATCGCCTGCTCCGTGAACCGAATATCGTGATGTTTTTCATAGTTCGGCTTGATGCCGCGCAGAATCTTTACCGCGTCTTCGATCGAAGGCTCATTCACGTCGATCTTCTGGAAGCGGCGCACCAGGGCCCGGTCCTTCTCGAAGTAGCTTCGATATTCCTTGTAGGTCGTCGATCCGATGCAACGTAGCTTGCCGCTGGCCAGCGCCGGCTTGAGCAAGTTGGACGCATCCATCGCACCGCCGGATGTTGCGCCGGCGCCGATGATCGTGTGGATCTCATCGATGAAGAGCACAGAGCCCTCCATAGCCTCGATTTCGTTGATAACGGCCTTCAGGCGTTCCTCAAAGTCACCGCGATAGCGTGTGCCAGCGAGAAGCGCACCCATATCGAGTGCAAAGATCTGGGCACCTGCGAGAACCTCTGGCACCTCACCATCGACGATGCGCTTGGCCAACCCTTCGGCAATGGCGGTTTTGCCAACGCCGGGATCACCTACATAAAGCGGATTGTTCTTGGTCCGGCGGGCGAGAATCTGGATCGTACGTTCGACTTCGTGCTCGCGTCCGATCAACGGGTCGATGTCGCCGTCTTCGGCCTTCTGATTGAGATGCACGCAATAAGCCATCAGAGCTTCCTGGCCCTTTTTGACGATGGTTTCGCCGTCCTCACCCTCTTCGTCCGCACCGTGCACGGTGCGGTCGTCATCATGGCCCGCTACTTTGGCAATGCCATGGGAAATGTAGTTTACCGCGTCGAGGCGGGTCATCTCCTGCTGCTGCAGGAAGTAGACCGCATGGCTCTCACGCTCCGAGAATATAGCGACCAGCACGTTCCCCCCGGTGACTTCCTCGCGTCCGGAGGACTGCACATGGATCGCCGCGCGCTGCAGAACGCGCTGGAAACCAGCGGTCGGTTTGGATTCCTCGACCCGGCTGGTGATCAGGCTCGACAGTTCCTCGTCGATATACTCCGACAAGTCGCGGCGCAAATGATCGATATCGATTCCGCAGGCCCGCAGGACCGCAAGCGCATCCTGGTCTTCAGTCAACGACAGAAGCAGGTGCTCGAGGGTCGCATATTCGTGATGGCGTTCATTGGCGATCGCCAATGCACGGTGCAGGGATTGTTCCAGGTTCTGAGACAGCATAAGCGAAGGTTACCTCTCGCGTCGGGGCTTCGTCATCCGGCACGGCAATTGGGCCACAGCAGTTTAATCTTTCTCGAGAGTACACTGCAGTGGGTGTTCATTTTTACGTGCATAATCCATGACTTGGGTTACTTTGGTCTCTGCCACTTCATAGGTAAAGACACCGCAAATGCCGACGCCCTTCTGATGGACGTGGAGCATAACTTGGACAGCTTCATCATGTGATTTGGAGAAGAAACTCTCAATCACCATGACGACGAATTCCATCGGTGTGTAATCGTCGTTCAGCATCAGAACCTTGTACATCGACGGCTTCTTAGTCCTGGTTCTGGTCTTGGTCGCAATGCCAATATCATTGTCACCGCCGCCGCCGGTTCCATCATCGGAATCGTCATCATCCGCCGCGCGAGGCGCCGGGTAACGTGGGTCGTTCATGATATTGCGCGTGGGGTGCATCGTATTCGCGTTGTGTGCCGGTTTACTCGACGTTCATTCTAGCCGAACCCGGGGCAACAGTCGAAGCCATGGCACCGGTCAACATACTACCTAGATGTGCATGGAACCGGCCAAAAGCAAGCCCCAGACATGGCAACGGCCCAACCAGATGCACTGGGTTGGGCCGTTAAACCGCCAACGTATGGGAGGAGAGTTACGCGGCGATAGACTTTGAGAAGGTCGCAACGGCCTTATTGACACGCTCGTTGAGCGGCTGCGCGGCCTGGCTCGAAACCTTGGTCGAAATGTCCTGCAACTTGGCAGCCTCGGCAACGAAACCGTCAAATGCGGTCTTCGCCCAATCGGCCTGCATGTCCATCAGATCCTGCGGGTTCTTCACCGCACCCAGGCTCTTGGCTACGGCCATGTTGGCCTCCGCGGCGTTCTGGGCGTAAGCGGCAACTTTCTTACCGACAACTTCGAGACCCTTGGCAACGATGTTACCCGAGACGATGGCCGCCTCTACGTTCTCGCGGTTGAAGTCGGAAAGCTGGTCAAGATTCTCGAACGCAGACTTCTGCGCCTTGTCCATCTGCTCACGTGAGGTGTTGTAGAACTCCTCATAACCCTCCGCGAAGGCGTCAGTACCAGCTTGGATCGTGTCGTCAAATGTCTTCTTCTGAGCTTCAGCAACTGCTTCCAGGGTATCCTGGGCGGTGGCGGCGGAGTTGTTCTTCTTGATGGTAGCCATGTTAGACCTTCCTTTGAATAATTGTGCGCTGCATCACACAATTCGTGGCGGGCTCATGAAACAAAATATTACCAAGCCCTTGAATTACTATCATTGTTGCACTGCAACATGAAGAGTATATGGGGGAGGGTCCGGAGCATGTCAACAAATTATTGTTGCGCTGCACCATTTTTTTCTCGCACTCGCAGTATCATCCGGTTTTCCGGGTGTTTCAAGTCTTTTGCTGGCAAAAATACGTAACCAAACACGCACCACCCGGCCCCCAAGAGAGGCCGGGTGTGAGACAATTGGTGTCGTTCGGCGGAAGTTTAGTGTTCAGAGATCCAGGCGGCGGCGCGGCGGCTCCATTCGCCACCGGGCGCAGCGCCCTCACCCAGAACCGAGAAATGGGTCTTTCCGGCCATTTCCAAGGTTTCAACCTCAGCGCCAGAATCGTCTAACGCCACGGCGAAGTTCTTCCCTTGGGGGATCAGGAAGCCATAATCATCGCTGCCCCAGGCTATCAGGAACGGCGGCGGGGTTTCGGCAAGACGATGATGCGGGCTTTCCTCACGACCGTCATCGCCGTCAGCCAGGCAGGGTGGTGGCCAGCCTTCGTAATCCGGACCATCTGTGAGGTCATAAACACCGGAAATCGGCAGACAACCTTTGATGACGTCGCGGGCCAGGCCGTGACGGGCCTGCCAGTCTCGCGTGACGGCGAGCTGGGCAGCGTAATGACCGCCTGAAGAATGTCCCCCGACGAAAATTCGTTGCGGGTCACCGCCGTGGCGATCGGCATTGGCAGCCAGGCAAGCGATCCCGTTGCAGAGATCAGGAAATCCCTGCTCGAAATGATGGGGCGAAAGCCGGTGGCCCAAGCTCGCAAAGGTAATCCCTACCGCGTGGAACTCCGGCGCCATAAAGGCCATCGCCTCCTTGTGCCCGCTGGTCCAGCGACCGCCATGAATAAACGCGAACACCGCACCTGTGGGTTCGGGAGCCGGATAGATCGAGATACGTTGATAAACGTCATCCCCCCAGCCGATATCCACGCCTTCGATGTCGCGGCTGCGATCCCAGAGTTCGTTCTGGAAATCGAGAATTGGCTCCGGCCGTGGCAATTGCGGCGGGTATTCCTCAAGTCTCAATAGCGGCATTACTTTTCCCCCGAAATGAACCCAACAGGGTTGACTACAGCCCGCGAACCGTTCCGTCAGCTGCAGCGTTGATCTTGATATAGAACGCGTTGTCATCAAACCCTTCAACGGGTTCTACGTCACGAAAATTCACGTCCGTCTGATCGTGGGTGCGCGGGGCGGATGCAAAGCCCAAACCGGACAAATCCAACTTGTCCTGATCAAAAGCCCAAACCCGGAAGGATCCGGCGTTACAGGCTGCAACAATCCAGTAGAACTCGTTGCTCTTGAGTTGTTGGCCGGCTGAATCCGGGGCCGCTGCAGCATCACGCCCAAAGGCATCGACGATCTCGGCAGCTTGTCTGTTCGTGAGCTGTTTGTTCGATTTCTCCAATTCCCAGGGTCCTAACGGATTGGAGATGGCAAATCGCGCAATCTGGCCGCCTTCGTTACGTGCCCGGGCGGAGAACTTGGCTCCATCCTCGACGCCCACAAGCTCATATGCGCGAATCTGTTTTTTATAAACCGCGTTGTCGACGAACCGAAAATGATCCCGGCTGCCCGGCACGCAGGCCGCCTTGATGTCATCCCCTGCCACGAAGCTGAACCATGTGAGGGAACGCGTCACCGAATTACCACCCGAGCCGGTATAGGCCGTACATCCGGCAATCAATAAAACCGCGCAAATCGCCAACATACGCAGTTTTGTTATCATCTAATCGCGTTTCGTGAAGGTTTCGGCGTGCAATTCTATTTACATGCTTTCGGGGCGGCGACTAGAATTTTTTTGATTCGATTAAGAGAATCAATTCTGGACTACCATTGATCGGACCGTTGGTCGTGTTGAAAAGCCTGTGCGACGCATTTTACAGCATCGCGCGACAAGCGTCGCGGCTGCGCGCGGGGCTTCTGGTTGTCCTGCTAGCCGGCTTTGCCGGGATCGCCATTTCCAGCCCCGCCCAGGCGAAATACGCTGCGTTCGTTGTGGATGCCGATTCGGGCCAGGTCTATTACGCGCGAAACGCTGATGTGCGCCGTTTCCCCGCATCTCTGACCAAAATGATGACGCTTTATATGGCGTTCGACGCGCTCGAGACCGGTAAGCTTACCTTCGACCAGCCCTTGCCTGTTTCACGGCGCGCGGCAGGTCAGGCCCCTTCCAAGCTCGGCCTAAAGGCCGGCCAAACGATCACGGTCGAGCTCGCGGTTCACGCGCTCTCGGTCAAATCTGCCAACGATGTTGCAACGGTCGTTGGGGAAGCGATCGGCGGTACCGAAGCCAATTTTGCGCGACTGATGACCCGACGGGCCCACGCGTTGGGCATGAATAACACGACCTTCATGAACGCATCAGGCCTGCCCAACAGCCGCCAGAAGAGCACGGCCCGTGACATGGCCAAACTCGGCAAGGCCCTGCTCGAGGAATTCCCGGACTATTACAGCTATTTCTCGAAGCTGACCTTCAAACACGGTGACCGGACCTATCGCAACCACAACAAGCTATTGCGAACCTACGAAGGCATGGATGGTATCAAAACCGGTTATATCCGGGCCTCTGGCTTCAATCTCGTGGCCTCGGCCAAACGTGACGGTGTCCGACTGATCGGCGTCGTGTTTGGTGGTAAAACCGGGCGATCGCGGGATGCCCATATGGCCTCACTGCTGAACCGGTCCTGGGCCAAGGCCCAAACTAATTCCACGATGGCTGCCCTGCCTACCTCAAAACCACTATTTCCCGGCGCGGCACCGGCAGCAACAATTCCACCACCGCAACTTGCACTGGCTCAACCCAGAGGCGACATCCAATGGGGTGTTCAGATCGGCGCGTTTCGGGGTTTCGGAAAAGCTCAAGCTGCTGCCGGCTTTACCGCCAAACGGCTACGAACCTTGCCCGCGACCGCCGCGGTTGAAGTCACCGCATTGCATGGCGAACGGGAGACGTTGTACCGCGCCCGCATTGTCGGCATGAACCGCGGCATCGCAAGCAGCGTGTGCCGAGAACTGCGCCGCTCTGGTTCCCCCTGCGTGATGGTCACGCCGACCGGGGATTTGCAGATAGCCGATGCCAGCTAACCTGGACGACCTCATGACAAAACTACATCTCGACGATTTTACGACCGGTCAGGTGATCGACCTTGGTGAGCATGTTTTCACCAAGGAAAAGATCCTCGCCTTTGCCAACGAATATGATCCGCAGTCATTCCATATTGACGAAGCCGCCGCCGCGGAATCCAATTATGGCGGGCTGATCGCGAGCGGCTGGCATACCGGTTCTGTCTTCATGCGTCTGCTCGTTGACGGATTGTTGGAGCGCTGTGAGGCCATGGGCTCGCCCGGGGTCGACGAGTTGCGCTGGCTCGCGCCTGTTCGCCCGGATGATAGGATTTCGGCAAAGCTCGAAATCACGGATGTCCGGCCGTCAAAAAGTCGTCCAAATCGTGGCTTTATCATCGCCCGCGCCTTGATGACCAATCAGGATGCCGTCGAGGTTCTAACCTTCACCGCCCCGATTATGTTGCGTCGCCAGGCAAGCGAATAAGGCAAAGAAAAAGCCCCGCCAAAAGAGCGGGGCTTTTCATTTCAGTTCTGTCGAAGCACCTATTCAGAGGCCTAGGACTGGCCGATCGCGGCATTGACGCGCGGCATGACTTCTTCTGCCATAAGCTGCATCGAACGCCGGCCGAGGCCTTCATCGACCCAGTCCATACCCGCATAGACCAGCTCACCAAAATCACCGGTGACTTCGCGGAAGGCGAGGATCTGGTCGACAACGTCATTGACCGTTCCGGTGATCACCAGATCATCAAGAACCCTCTCGATCGTGATGTCCTCATCGGGCTCATCGCGCTCATGCTTGAACACAACATGCCGGTTGGCCTTCTTCAGCTTGGTGTAAAGCTGGTTATAGTAAAAGCGATACGGGCTGTTGGCAGCGTCCTTGCCATAGCTCTGGGCCGTCGCATCATCATCTGCCACGAAGACCGTACGCGCGATGCGCCAGTCAGCGGGGTCCGCCTCGACGCCGGCCTCGGCCTTGCCTTCGGCATAGTTCTTCCAGTGGGTCGCGGCCCATTTGGCCAGCAGGAAGTTCGCCGACAACGGATGAAAATCGCGCTTGCCCATGGCAATCACACCCTTTGAGAATGGTGCGACAACGGTCCCAACGATTTCCGGGCGCGGGTTCTGGTAGGGCTTCGGCATGATACCAATACCGGTCTCGGCGAACATTGTTCGCTCGGTCGAAACCTTGAAACGGTTATTCGGCAAATCAATGCTATAGGGCGGGTCGCTTTTCCAGATTTCGAGGATCACATCGATCGCTTCGGCAAACATCTGGTTCCGGTCTTCATCAAGAATACCCAGTACCTCGGCATCCGACGTCAACGCGCCTGGACTGATGCCCATGATAAAGCGGCCCTCGGCAAGATGATCGAACATCGCGGCGTGGGTGGCGACAAGCGTGGGGTGGAGGAACGACAGGTTGGTCGTGCCCGTGGCCAGTTTGATTTGCCTCGTCGAATGGATCAGCGTTGCGTGGAAGAGCATCGAGTTTGTGATATTCTCCGCCGCATCCGAAAGATGCTCGCCCATAAAGGCATCGTAGAAACCAAGCTCGTCACAGAATATAATTGCGTTGCGGTCTTCCTTGAGGGTTTCAGTGTAGTTGCGGTGCAGCGGGTGCACCGGCATGGCGAAATAACCTAGTCTCATCGCGACCTCTTTCTATGAGTGCGGTTTCATGTAATTGCGTGCCGCAATCTAGCGGGTTCCATCTACGGCGCGAACCCTCATTCCGGAAATGAACTTGTGCCGCTGTCTCGCTGAGCAAGATAGCCCCTGCAATCCGGAGTTAAAAGGTTCTCAGGTGCGGCGATTCCGCTTTCGGAGAGCTGAGCTGCCAAAGCTTCTTTGAGCCGCGCAAGGCCGTCCAAATCCCTGGCCTCGCAACGTGCCACCAGCACGTCCTGGGTGTTGGATGCCCGCAACAGCCACCAGCCGTCCTCCGTATTCACCCGCACGCCATCGATCGCCGTGACATCTGCACCGGCAGCGTCCAGTCGGGTAGCAACTTCAGCGATGACCGGGAACTTTCGTCTCTCGGAACACGGAAACCGCAATTCGGGCGTGTTTTCGACTTCGGGAATACGGTCCCGCAATTCCGCAAGCGTTACGGTCTGGCGTTCGAGAAGAGAGAGCAGGCGGACAGCGGCATAAAGGCCGTCATCGAAGCCGAAATATCGGTCTGCGAAGAAAATGTGACCGCTCATTTCACCGGCGAGCGGCGAACCAGTTTCGGTCATCTTCGACTTGATCAGCGAGTGACCCGTCTTCCACATCGTCGCGATGCCGCCGAGCCGACTGATCTCATCGAACAGAACCTGGCTGGATTTAACATCGGCGATGATCGTCGCACCCGGGTCGTCGCGCAGGACGTCCTCGGCAAAAAGCATCATCAGCTGATCGGCCCACATGATCCGACCTTTGCCGTCCACCACACCGATCCGATCACCATCACCGTCGAACGCTATTCCCAGTTCACAATCATGCTCGGCGATATGGGCCTGCAGCTCGACAAGGTTTTCCGCCACCGTTGGGTCCGGATGATGTCCCGGGAACGTTCCATCGACGATCCCGTTGATGATGTGGTGGTGCCCCGGCATGCGGGTGCACAGCATATTAAGAATTTCGCCGGCAGCACCATTGCCCGGATCCCAAGCCACCCGAGCCATACGCTTCGGTTGATGTTCCTGAGCCAGCACGCTGACATAGTCCTCACGGACATCGATGTCCTCGATGCTGCCCTCACCGGTCGCGTAGTTCGCCGCAGCGGCAATCGAACCGAGCCGGGTGATCGCGTCACCAAAGAACGGTTTACCCGCCAATGTCATCTTAAAGCCGTTGTAGTCGGCCGGATTGTGACTGCCAGTGACCATGATCCCGGATCCCGTATCGAGATGCCGAATGGCGAAGGACAACATCGGGGTTGGTCCCATGTTGACTCGTTTGACCTGGATCCCACAATCCATCAGGCCATCGGCCACGGCTTCGGCCAGTCGCGGCGACGTCAAACGACCGTCATATCCCAACGCCACATGGTCGCCACCGCTTTCCACGATACAAGTGCCGAATGCCCGGCCAACCGCGTAAGCGTCGTCTTGAGACAATGTGTCTTCGACCACACCGCGAATATCGTATTCGCGCAGGATCGTCGGATTAAAGTTATGGGGTTCGGACATCCGGCTCTCTAGCTCGCTGAAGACACAGACGCGCGCCCGATGGATATGTAAGTGAAACCCGCAGCCTGCATTTGCTCCGGCCCGTATATGTTGCGCAGATCGACCATGATTGGTTGGGTCAGCAGCAATTTCGCGCGCTCGAGATCTAGCCCCCGGAACTCATTCCATTCCGTCACGATGGCTACCGCATCCGCGCCGTCCATGGCGTCATAGGCGTCCGAACACCAGACCGGGCCGTCAATCAGCGCCTTCGCTTCATACATACCAACGGGATCAAACGCCCGCACCGTGGCGCCGGCTTCCATCAAACGCGGTACTATGACCAGGCTCGGGGAATCCCGCATGTCATCGGTGTTGGGTTTGAAGGTCAGGCCCAGAACCGCGATTGTTTTTCCCATCACATCTCCGCCGCAGGCATCGACGATCTTGTCCCCCATAGCTTCCTTGCGTCGATTGTTGACCTCAATGACCTGCTCAACGATCGTAATCGGTGCGTCATGATCCCGCGCGGAACGCACGAGGGCCTCTGTGTCTTTGGGAAAACAGGATCCGCCATAGCCAGGTCCGGCATGGAGAAATTTGGATCCGATCCGGCCATCGAGCCCGATCCCCTTCGCGACATCCTGAACATCGGCCCCGACCTTTTCACAAAGATCGGCAAACTCGTTGATGAAGGTGATCTTGGTCGCCAGGAACGTGTTGGCCGCATATTTGATCAGTTCTGCGGTTTCCAGGCTGGTATGAATGATCGGCGTGTCGCGCAGAAAAAGCGGCTGATAGAGAGACCCCACGGTCTCGGCAGCCCGCTTCGTATCCGCGCCGATAACAACGCGATCGGGTCGCTTGAAATCCTCGATGGCCGAGCCTTCCCTGAGAAACTCAGGGTTCGAAGCAATTTCGATATCTCCATCCGGGCGCACAGCCTGAATGCGTTTCATGACTTCCCGCCCGGTCCCCACCGGAACCGTCGATTTTGTCACCACAACCGTATAGCCGTCGGCGTGGCGGGCAATATCTTCGGCGGCCTGAAAGACATAACTGAGATCGGCATGTCCGTCGCCGCGACGCGACGGTGTTCCCACAGCGATAAACACCGCATCGGCTTCCGCTACTGCCGAGGCCAGATCCGTGGTGAATTGCAAACGCCCGGCCGCAACGTTGCGGGCGACCAGATCTACGAGCCCGGGTTCGTAGATCGGCATTTGTCCGGCTTCGAGCATGTCAATTTTTTGGGCGTTGTTATCAACGCACACAACATCCCAACCAAATTCGGAAAAACAGGCGCCCGAGACCAACCCGACATAGCCGGTACCCACCATCGCGATTTTCATGCGGACATCTCTCCCAGACGCTTCAGCATGTCGCGGGTGCCCGGCCCCAGATCATCTCGCGCAAGCGCAAAGGCGATATTTGCTTCCAGGAACCCAAGCTTGTCGCCGCAATCGAAACGCTGGCCCTCGAAGGCAAGCCCGTGGAACGGTTGCCGATCAATCAAGCGCGCCATGGCATCGGTGAGTTGGATTTCGCCGCCGGCACCGGTTTCCTGACGTTCGAGCTCTCTAAAAACTTCCGGCATCAGGATGTAACGTCCGATGACCGCCAAATTCGAAGGGGCCGTTCCCGCGGCCGGCTTTTCGACCAGCGCGTGCACCGGACGTAAAACGCCGGTGGTGTCCCCTGCATCAATAATACCGTAGCGCGAGGTACGCGCATCGGGCACATCCATCGTCGCAATCACGTTGCCGCCGGTTTCGGCAAAAACGTCCGCCATTTGCTTCAAACAAGGTGTATCGGCCTGGATCAAATCATCGGCCAGCAAGACCGCAAACGGCTCATCGCCGACGAGGTGGCGCGCGCACCAGACCGCATGCCCGAGACCGAGGGGTTCCTGCTGTCGCACATAGGCGATGTCACCTGGGGCCATGATCGTATCCCGAAGATCGGCGAGAGCGTCGTCCTTCCCGCGAGCTTCAAGCAAGCCCTCAAGTTCGACACTGTGATCGAAATGATCCTCGATGGCGCTCTTCCCGCGCCCGGTCACGAAAATAAATTGTTCGATACCCGCAGCACGCGCTTCATCAACGGCGTATTGGATCAACGGCCGGTCGACAACCGGGAGCATTTCTTTCGGCATAGCTTTGGTGGCGGGGAGAAAACGAGTTCCCATACCGCCGACCGGAAAGATCGCCTTGCGTACGCGGTTTGCCATTGATTTAAAACGAAAGTCCGATTGCGATGCGCCAAAGGGCAGAACCTATTCTTTTGCCATAGCGCGACGATACCGCGCAAGCACGGCCCTTTACCCGTTTAGCAAGACATCCTTGGCCTGGTTGACCTTTGCCGCCATCCAGTCCGACCCGCCCTGATCCGGATGAGCGCGCTTCATTTCCTGTCGATAGGCCGCTTCGATCTCAGAGTCCGTTGCATCTGCCCCCACACCGAGTATCTCGCGCGCATCATCCGCACTCATACCGTCGCGTGTCCACGGGCTTTCCGAGTTTGCACTCCCTGCCTCAGAAGCCCCCTCGCCGACCACCTCACGCCATTCCGGCTGGGCACGATCAAGGAAACTCTCCAGAACACCGCGCGATTGCTCGTCTTGGCGCGCACATAGGCGCCACAGCTCGATCAATTTCCCCAGCTTCATGTCCGACAGGGTCTGGCCGGTAAACGGACCTTCGCGGACCTCGCCATCCATATCTCCGGAATCATGGTCGAGGGTCATCCGGAAAAAGCGGGTATCAACATGACTGGCGCGCCCGGAGCTGGGGCCTTGCGCGTTCTTCTGCATGCTTCGGATCGCCCGCCACCGCGCGATCAACGGAAACGCTGGAATCGACAGTACCCAGAGTAAGTTCCAGCGACCGGTCAGGGCGATGAATATCACCCCCGCGACGACGATGGCCCCCGCCGTCCAGCGGATTGCCAACAGAATATCGCCAGGACGAGCGCTGACATACCAGCGGCCCACAAGATAGAGCCCGACCAGCAGACAAACACCAAAGAGAATCCAGGGCATAGACGAGGTTACCTCTTGCCGTTCATTTGATCTACAATCTCGAGCACACGCCCCCCTTTGGCCTTACCCAAATCGGCAAGCGCGCGACGCCCGCCCGCCGAGAATACAGCCACTGCGGCAAGCAACTCGCGCAATTGCTGGCCACTGCCGGCGTCAAAACTGCAATAGGCCCCGCCCGATAGTCGTGCGATCTGTTGAAAGGCATTTCGCGACACCGGTTCTCCACCTTCGTGGAAAATAAACACCGGGGTTCCAACAAGTCCCAATTGCCCAGCCTGGTGACCGAGTTCGTCGATATCCTCTTCCACCACGTCGCCGACAAACACGAGGGCGTCCACCTTCTGCTGGTTGGATTCTTTCAGGGCGTGGCTCAGTAATTTACGAATCTGTGTGCGGCCAGCCAGGCACCGCACCTTGATCATCCGGCGAACGAGTTCATCGGGGGATTCGAGCCAAGGGGTGAACTTCATCTCACCAAAGCCGCGGTAGAAAACGAGTTGTACCTCCAGACCTCCGAGATCATCGGTCGAGGAAAACATCTCTGACTGGATCTGGCACGCCATGTCCCAGGTGGGCTCACGGCTGGCCGTCGCATCGATCGCGAACAACAACCGACCGCGGCGCCCGGCGGGGCGTTGCATCGGCGTCACCGCGACCTTCTCCAGAAAGGCATCAATTTCGGACCGGCTCGAGCGGCCGGCGGGCAGGTTGGGGTCATGCTTGTCGCCGCTCATCCGCTCCCCCTATCCCGACGCAGCAACGTCGGGAGCCGCGACAACTTCGGGCACACCGACCGTGTGTAGCAGATTGCGAACTTCTTGCAGTGCAGCGACATGGGACATGGTCAAAGGCACGTCCGCCTTCTCTTCGCGCACATCCAGCAGGGTCAGGCCTTTGAGGAAAAGCTCACGGAAAATCACCCGTTCGCTGAACCCATGGGCCAATCGGAACGACAGCCGCACCGACAAAGCCTCCAGCGCCACATCCATCTGGCGTTTGTTTCGGGAATCCAGCGCAGCAAGCCGATTGCGCATGACCACCCAGTCGATTGAGCCGCCGTCCCGTGCCGCGCGTGCCTTTTTCTGCTCCCACACCATCTCGGCGTAATCGCTCAGGGCGATCACTTTGTTGGTCTCCGGGTCGATCCGGCCTAGCAGATCCAAATCGACAAAACTGTCGTTCATCGGGGTGATCAGGATATCTGCGTAAGAGTGGCCGATCCGTGAGAGTGGACTATCGCTGCCCGGCGTATCGATGACGACGATATCGCTGGACACCGACAATTCGGACACCACATCAGCCAGATTCGTACGATCCGCTTCTTCTGCCTCCTGGCGATCCCGAAGCTGACTTTGCATAACCGCCCGGTATTCCGGATGGGGCAATTGCAGACCCATCTTGGCGCCGTAGATACGCCGGTTATCGAAATACCGCGCGAGCGTGCTTTGCCGCGCATCCAGATCGATCGCCCCGACCGCATACCCCTCACGCATCAGGCCAACGATGATGTGCATCGCTGTCGTGGACTTTCCGGTCCCGCCCTTCTCGTTGCCGAGAACAATGATTGTCGTGTTGCTCATGCCGGATTCAACCAAATCGCCGTGTCGTGATAGACGGCGCCGCCATTTGGACGACCGGCCTCCGCACTGATCAGAAGATTGATCCCTATTCCTTCAACGAACGCCCGGTTCGGCCAAACGCTCTCCACAATCACCGTGGCACGGCGCAAGCCTTCCGTGGGACGCACATGGACGCAGACCGAACCCTGGCTGTTGCCCAGTCGGACCAGATCACCCGCATCGAGCCCTAATTCCGCGCAAATATCGGGATGGATTTGGGCTTCAGGCCGTCCTTCACGAACCTGACTGGTCGCGGTCTCCGTGAAGCTCGTATTCAGATAATTGCGCGAAGGCGCGGTCACCAGCCGGAACGGATGCTCGGCATTGCGCGCATCAATCGCAGTGTCATGGTCAGGCAGGCTGGGCATCCCGGCATGGTTCCCGCCAATTGATGCCCAATCCGCCTGGAAGTGGAATTTGCCATCGGCATGACCGAAACCGGCGAGAAAATGAGAGGCCTCGAAGGACTGGGCACGGTCTTCCCAATGGCCTTCCCAAACCGTCTGGGCGTCGGCATAGCCGGACGCACGCAGGGTTTCGTCCATCACCTCCCATTCAGATTTTGCAAAACCCGGATGTTCGGCGCCCAGGCGCTTGGCAAGCTCACCAAGCACCCAATGGTTTGAGCGTGCCTCGCCGACCGGCTCAATCACGGCGCGGGCGACCTGAAGATGGGTATGACCGCCCGCCAAATACATATCGTCATGCTCCAGGAACGTGGTCGCCGGCAGCACGATATCCGCCATTTCCGCGGTTTCGGTCAAAAACTGCTCGTGGACACAGACAAACAAATCGTCGCGGGCAAATCCGGCCCGCACCTTGCCCAAATCTGGGGCCACGTTCATCGGGTTGGTATTCTGGATGAACAAGGCGGTGATCGGCGGGCCATCGCCCAGATCCTGTTTGTCCCCAGTGAGGATCGGTCCAATTCGGGATTGATCGAGAATGCGCGAATGCGGATCCACCGCATCGAGCCCTTCGATCAGGGATTTATCGATTCCGTAAATTCCCGCATTGGAATAAAGCGCGCCGCCGCCGGGATACTGCCAGGCCCCCGTTACCGCCGGCAGGCAACTGGCCGAGAACATCTGCACCGCGCCGTTACGCGAACGGGTAAACCCAAACCCGAGACGCAGATAACTGCGCCGGGTCTGACCATAAAGCGCCGCGAACGCCTCGATCTCGGCAACCGGAATGCCGGTGAGCGCCTCAGCCCATTCCGGCGTCCGGGAAAGCAGATGAGTTTCCAGTTCGTCGGCACCGGATGTGTAGGCCGCCATGTAGGCACGATCGGCATAGCCGTCTCGAAACAGCACATGCATGACCGCGCAGGCCAGTGCGCCATCGGTGCCGGGGTTTGGCATCAAATGGATATCGGCCTGCTTGGCGGATTCGGTCACATAGGGATCGACCACAACGATCTTTGCGTTACGGTTTTTGCGCGCCTTTGTGGCGTGGGTCATCACGTTGACCTGAGTGCTAACCGGATTACAGCCCCAGATCACGATCAGATCAGATTCAGCCATCTCCCGCGCATCGACCCCGGTCTTGGACCCGGTGCCCGCAAGCCAGCCCGCATCAGCCAGGGTGATGCAAAAGGTCGAATGCTGGCGCGAATAGCCCATGGTGTGACGCAACCGCTGAATACCGTCGCGTTGCACCAACCCCATGGTTCCGGCGTAAAAATATGGCCAGACGGTTTCCGGTCCGTGGGTTGCAGCCGCACGTTGGAGCTCGGCAGCCACAACATCAAGCGCCTCATCCCAGGAAATTTCCTCAAATGCATCCCGGCCGCTTCCCTTGGCGCCGACCCGCCGCAACGGCTTTGTCAGGCGATCCGGGTGGTGCACCCGTTCGGCATACCGAGCGACCTTGGCGCAGATAACGCCCGCTGTGTAGGTGTTCGCGGTGGCGCCACGCACCCGGCCAATAGTTTGCGGTTTCAGGCGCTCAACTTCGAGCGCGCAGGTGCTCGGACAGTCATGCGGACAAGCCGAGTGGAAAACCTGAACGTCAATTTGGTCGTCAGGTGCCGTATCGGTGCAGTTTTGATCCAGGGGCATCGCGATTATCTCCAGGGCCCAACTATACCGGACGACGCCGGTAGCGTCGATTGCACGGGGCGCTGTCATTTTCAAAATGCAATCTCGCCATCAGGACGAAACGCCCGGAACGCAAAGGCAAAGGTCACATCATAGGGAACATCGGCGAGCTGCCCGTCAGTCCCGCGCCGCTGAACCAGCACATTCCCGACATCCTGCCCTGACGGAACGGTTGGATTGTCATGGACTGAGTTTTGCCCCGGAACCCAGCGTAGCAACAGGTCATCGTCCTCTACGCGGCCACGATCCCGCAGCAGATCAAGCGACCAATCCCGGTCGCCGACGGTCACCACCCGCAGCAGCGGTGAAACATCATCGGATAACTCATACGGATAGCGCTCGCGCAGCATGGTGCGCGACTGGATCTCCCACAAACGGTCCATGCCGAAATAGGGCGTTTCACCATAAGGTTGTTGCATCACGTCCCGGGGCACCATGACCTGTCCGTGCCGGGCACGTTCGCGAAACCGGGTCAAGGATTCCAGACGCGCGGGAACCGTTTTCAACAGTGCGCCAGATGAGACCTTGTTCGCGGACTATCGGAAAAAGGGTCTGAAATGGAGCGCGTTTGAACCGCGTTTTCTCGACATCATGGCCACCCGCAAGATCGAGGATCAGTTCGATCCAAAAGCCCTGGAAGGGGCTTGCCTGTTGTGCAGCGAGGACACTCCCCACAATTGCCATCGTCGATTGGTGATCGAATACCTTGAGGACCGCTGGGGCCAATCTCTCGACGTAACGCATCTCTGAGCCTAGGATTTACCGACAGGGGAAAATCATGAGCCTTCACAGCGAAACTGCCCGCCCGACCACCGCCATCCGCGCGGACGAAATTCCCATTGTCGATATCGGACCGGTTCTGGCTGGCGAGCCGGGTGCCGTCGAGCGCATTGCCGAAGGTGTCTACGACGCCTGCACCGGTATGGGCTTCATGTTTCTCGTCAATCACGGCATCGCGCCTGAAATTGTCGACAAGACCTTTGGGGCCTCCCGACGGTTTCACGCTCTGCCAATGGAAGAGAAACTCAAGGCGCGCATGAACCGGCACCAGTGCGGATATATGCCCCCGAATGTTTCGGTACATTCCGACACGTTCGAGAACCATCAGACCGCGCTGAAACCTCAGGCCAGCGAAGCTTATAAATTCACCTTTGATCTTGCGTCCGACGACCCGGATTTCGGTCAGAACCGACGCTTCCGCGGCCACAACAAATGGCCCGACGAGACCAGCGTCCCGGGTGTGCGAGAAGCTTTCCTGAGTTTTCAGACAACGTTTGAGGCTTTCGCACGCAAATTGCTGCCGACCCTGTCTGTGGCTCTCGGCATGGAACCGGGATTCTTCGATCCGCATTTCGAGCGCTCGAGTTCCATGAGCCGGATCGCCCATTACCCGCCGGTCGGCGAAGAGAGCCAACAGATATCCCTGCCCGGCCACACCGATCTGTCTTTTCTGTCGCTGATCCCGCCGGCCACCAGGCCCGGATTGGAAATCCTGACACCGGCCGGTGACTGGATCGAACAACCGGTCGTTCCCGACGGGCTGTTATTTAACACCGGCAATACATTGTGCCAATGGACAAATGACGTGTTCAAGGCGACGCCGCACCGAGTCCGTACCGACCTGAACCACGACCGCTACTCGAATATTTTCTTCCTCTATCCGAATGTGGATGCGCTGATGTGTTGCGTGCCGAGTTGTGAAACCACGGAAAACCCGGCCAAGTACCCGCCCATCACTTTTGGAGATTTCCACGCCGACTACGCAGCCCGCAATTTCGCCTATGCGGAAACCTGGGACTGATCACAAATATCGACGGAAATATTTCGTTCGCTCCCAAATTAAGGAGCGCGAACCGTCTGGCCCGCAGCCTCAACAGAGGCGGTGTTTCTGATCCATACGCAGAGCGTCGAGATCTTTCTCCCACTCTTCTTCACCCGGCGGCTGATGAATGCCCAGCGTGGCCTTGTGATAGTCAAAATTGTCTTCGCCTTCGACCGGTTCCTTGTCCCAGGAATCTTTGGTGCGCAGAGCTGACCAAGTGCCAAGAACAACACACACGACGATGGCCGCAAGGATCACAATAACTTCGATACTCATGACGTTTCTCCTGACCGGCCCAACTCACAATCTTTATCCTAAGTGCCACATTCCGCTCAAGAAATGGGAATCAATTGCCCACGAGCGTTTGCGGAGATAAATCGGCGGCGTAGTATCCCTTCGCGAACCCTCAGGAGTATGGACGTCGTGACCACGACACCGATCAGCAACATCGCCGCCGCCGCCGCCCGCATACGCCGGGCCGACCACGACTTCGTCAAGATCGGCGTGACGGATATGGATGGCTTGCTGCGGGGAAAGTTCATGCATCGGGATAAATTCCTGGCGGCCCTCGAAGAGGGTTTTGGGTTTTGCGATGTCGTCTTGGGTTGGGACATTAACGACCAGCTATACGACAACACGCAGACCACGGGATGGCACACGGGGTTTCCCGACGCGGCCGTCCGCATAGTGCCGGAAACCGGGCGGCAGGTTCCGTTCGAGGACGATAGCTGGTTTTTTCTCGGTGAATTCACCGAAGCCGCCGCAGCGATCTGTCCGCGTAGTGTGCTCAAACGCGTGCTGGCCCGCGCCCAGGAGATCGGTTTCGGAATTAAGGCCGGCTTTGAGTACGAGTTCTTTCTTTTTGCAGAAACTCCCCAGAGCGTGCGCGAGAAGCACCATCAGGGCCTGCAGCCCGTCGCACCGGGAAACACCGGCTATTCGATGCTCCGTCAGTCAACGCTGAGTGACTTTTATCGCGAGCTGTTCAGTCTCTGCAGCGCCATGAACATGCCCCTGGAAGGCTTGCATGAGGAAATGGGGGCTGGCGTTAGCGAAGCAGCCCTCACCGCGACAAACGGCCTGGAAGCCGCCGACCGCGCTGCCCTGTTCAAAACCCACGCGAAGGCGCTGGCCCAACGTCACGGAATGATGGCCACGTTCATGGCCAAATGGAGCGAGAACGAAGCGGGGCAATCCGGACATATTCATGTTTCGCTGACAGCGCCTGGTGGCGCGGGAAATCTGTTTCACGACGCCACCGCCGATGACGGCCCTGGCGTCACGATGCGTCACTTCATTGGCGGCCAACAGGCCATGATGCCTGAACTGACGGCGCTGTTCGCCCCCACGGTAAATTCCTACCGCCGACTGGTCCCGGGCCTTTGGGCACCGACAGTCGCGAATTGGGGAATCGACAACCGCACCTGCGCGTTGCGCGCGTTGCCGGGTTCGGAAAAAGCCGTTCGTGTTGAGCACCGCCTGCCCGGTGCCGACTGCAACCCCTATCTGGCACTCGCAGCCGCCATTGCCTCGGGCCTGCACGGGATCGAACACCAGATGGACCCCGGTTCACCGGTCGACGGAAACGCCTATGCTGAGGTCTTCCCCGAAGACCGACAATTGCCGCGCAGTCTTGAGGAGGCCGGTGCCCGTTTTGCGTCTTCCGCCATGGCCCGCGACTGGTTTGGCGATGATTTCGTTGACCATTTCGCCGCGTCGCGCGATTGGGAAGTCCGAGAGGCGAAAAAATATGTCAGCGACTGGGAACTCTCGCGCTATTTCGAACTGATCTGAAATTCGAGGAACTTTGATGTCACTCAATCCCGACACCCTGCGCGGCAACTGGAGCTTTCCCACGACCATCTGGTTTGGCGCCGGCAAAATTTCGACGCTCGCGCGTGCCTGCAAAAATCTAGGCATCACCAGACCCGTGCTGGTCACCGATCCCGGGCTCTCGGAGCTGCCCATGATCCGTAACGCGATCGCGGCAAATAACGCCGCGGATATGCCAACAACGTTGTTTTCCGACATCAAGCCCAACCCGGTCAGCCGCAATGTTTTCGATGGGGTCGCCGCGCTTCGGAACACGGGTTGTGATGGGGTCATCGCGTTTGGTGGCGGGTCGTCCATTGATGCCGGAAAATCGATCGCCCTGATGGCCGCACAACCCGAAGACGGGGTCGATCTCTGGTCGCTCGAAGAAGGACGCAAGGATTGGCAATCGGTACAGCCACCTTTACCCATCATTGCGATCCCGACCACGGCGGGAACCGGTTCGGAAACCGGACGCTCAACCGTGGTGCTGAATGAAGCCACCGGACGAAAGGTGATCGTGACCCATCCGGGCATGATGCCGGGTATCGTGATTGCCGACCCGGAACTGACCCTGGGACTTCCCCCACACATCACGGCAGCGACCGGCATGGATGCGCTGGCCCATTGCCTGGAAGCGTTCTGCTCCCCGTTCCACAATCCGTTTTGTGATGGCGTCGCCCTCGAAGGCATGAAGCTGGTGCATGACAATCTAACCAGGGCCGTGGCCGATGGCAGTGATATCACCGCGCGCGCACAGATGATGGCCGCGGCCTCCATGGGCGCCACAGCGTTCCAGAAGGGCCTCGGGGCCATTCACTCCATGAGCCATCCCATCGGGGCGCTCTATGACACCCATCACGGACTGACCAACGCGGTCGTGATGCCCTATGTGTTGATGCGAAACCGCGACGTGATCGAACAGAAACTCTCCCAGGTCGCCGCCTATCTGGGTCTGTCCCGGGACCCGGCGGCAGGCTTCGAGGCCTTTGTCGACTGGTCTCTCGAACTGCGATCGACATTTGAAATGCCGCACACACTGGCTGAGTTGGGCGTGGCGGAAAGCGACCTCGACGCCCTGGCGGCAGCGGCCGAAATCGATCCGACAGCCATGGCCAATCCAGTTAGGCTCAACACCGCAGGTTTTCTGACGCTGTTTGAAAAAGCCTTTACCGGCAATCTCGGCTGAGTTCAGCCCTTGTTGTAAGGATTGGTCAGTTTTTCGACCATGGTGCGCAGAACGTCGCGAAACTGCGCTTCTGAAACATCCATCAGGACGGCATCTTCGAGGGCTTCCTGGCAAATCTCTTCGATTTCGCCCAGATTTTCACGCAACACGACGATAGATTCTTCACAGCTCATGACGTTGCCGTCGGGCTGCTTCCAGATTTTCGGTTCCGATTTGGCACGTGGACCCTGGCCCCCCATATTCCCATCCTCTCCCGAATCGGCGTTGCGCCGCTAACTCGTCTTGTTGCTGTTGAAATAATATTACAGCAATACAATGCAAGCATTCATCTTTATCACGTGATGGCTTGCCGAACCCGTCCGCATGTTTCGAACACAACACAAACAATCAATATTCATTGAAGCTTAGGTGTCGCGGTGCAAAATCAAAAGACATGGTACGCAGCCTACATGCGACCCAGTTCTGGAGGACGCCATGACAGTTTTTTCCGCGCCGAACTACGACGGCCATGAACACGTGGTTTTTGGGCATGACGCTGAAACCGGACTCCGCGCCATCATCGCGGTGCACAACACCCATCTTGGTCCGGCGGTCGGCGGGTGCCGGATGGGGCCCTATGCCGATGATATGGCCGCTTTGCGTGACGCGCTGCGACTTCTTCGCGGGATGACCTACAAGTCCGCACTCGCCGGATTGCCCTTCGGCGGGGGGAAATCGGTGATCATCGGGGACGCAAAATCAGAAAAATCCCCGGAACTAATCCAGGCCATGGGCGGACATGGACGAAATGGCAACGTCACCGGCACCAGCGAGACCAGCGGAAACCCCTCACCCTACACAGCCTGCGGTGTTCTGCGAGGGATCGAAGCGGGCGTGGAACACAAGTTGCAGCGCAATGACGGGTTCGAGAGCGCCCAGATCGCCATCCAGTGTCTCGGAGCGGTCGGGTCCGGCCTTGCGCGCTAATTGCATGAAAAGGGCATGAATTTGTATGTCGCCGATATCAATCGGGAGGCGATAACCCGTGCCGTCGACACTTTCGGTGCCACAATGCTAGACACCCACGAGATACATGCTGCCAATGAGGATGTGTCTGCACCTTGCGCCATGGGCGCTGTGATCAATGATCACGAGTTGCCTGCCCGCATCGTGGCCAGCTCTGCCAACAATCAGCTCGCCAAAGACCGTCATGGCGCCGAACTTTCTTCCCGTGGCATCCTTTATGCCCCGGATTACGTGATCAATGCCGGCGGTATCATCAAAATCGCCCATGGTCCCGATTTTGCCAAAAATCACGACGAAACCCGGATTTACGACCATCTGGACCAGATACACGACACCTTGTCAGAGGTCTTCCAGCGCGCCGATAGCGAGAATACGGCAACAAATTTCGTCGCAGACGCCATGTCTGAAGAGCGGTTTCAAACCGCACTATTAGGTCAGAATCCGCAACCTGCTGGATGTTTGGAGCGTCCCGTTTCAAATATATTTCTAAATGCAATTGCGAACTACTTACAATTGAAGACAGGTTTGCCTAAATTACCAATCAGTGAGAATAGTTATCAGTAAAAAAAGCTATTCATACGGAGACGGTAATGCATAACAAAACGAAAATTCTGGCGGCGGCAGGTGTCGCGACCCTGGTTACCGGTGCAGCGGCCATTGCTGTTGAAGCCAATGAACAGGCCGCTATTTCCGGTGAGGTTAATGTCTACTCTTATCGCCAGCCCTTCCTGATCCAACCCATGTTTGATTCCTTTACGCGGCAATCTGGAGTCAAGGTCAACGTCGTCTTCGCCAAAAAAGGCCTCGTTGAGCGCCTCGAGCAGGAGGGTCGCAACAGCCCGGCAGATCTGATCTTCACAGTTGATATCGGCCGCCTCTCCGACGCCAAGGACGCCGGTGTTACCCAGTCGATCCGAACCGCCGCGCTCACGAAGGCCATTCCCGAAGCTTTCCGTCAGGATGGAGGGCACTGGTACGGCCTCACCCAGCGCGCACGTATTCTTTATGTTTCGAAGGACCGCGTGGCAGCTGCAGACGCGCCGAAGACATACGAAGAGCTTGCCGATCCGAAATGGGCGGGCCGCATCTGCACCCGCTCGGGCACCCATGTTTATCAAGTGGCGCTCAGCTCCGCGGTGATCGCCCATCATGGCACAGAGAAAGCCGAAGCCTGGCTCCGCGGCCTGAAGTCCAACCTGGCACGCAAGCCCCAGGGCAATGACCGGGCACAGGTCAAGGCGATCAGCGAAGGCGAGTGCGATGTTTCGCTGGGCAACAATTATTATTTCGGTAAGATGCTCCAGAACAAAGAGCAATTTGGCTGGGCCCAGTCGGTATATCCGGTCTTCCCGACCCTGGGGAATCAGGGAACCCATGTGAACATCGCGGGTATGGCTCTGACAAAGGCGTCCCCGAACAAAAACAACGCGGTCAAGCTGATGGAGTTCCTGGCCTCAGATCTCGCGCAGCAAATGTACGCCGAGCAAAACTTTGAATACCCAATTGTTGCCGGTGTTCCGCAGTCCGGACTGCTCCGCTCCATGGGCACCTTGAAGGCGGACCCCCTTGATCTCGACAAGATTGCTGCGAACCGCTCGAAGGCTGTGAAACTGGTCAACAAAGTCGGATACAACGACTGAACCAGTCGAATTCATGTGTTCCTTCCATGAACCAGGCGACGCCCATTACCTTAACAAAACCGAAATACTCCCGTACCGGGCGGGTCTGGATTCTAGGCGGCACTGCGGTCGCACTAATTGTCGCTGCTCCGCTTCTCGCGATCGTTTGGATTGCGCTGTTTCCGAGCGAAAATATCTGGCCCCATCTCGCAACGACAATTCTGCCGCGCCACAGCTGGAACACCGTTCTGCTGATGCTGGGGAATGGCATCGGGGTGTTTGTTATCGGCACGTCGACGGCCTGGCTTGTCGCCACGAGTGAGTTTCCCGGGCGACGTCTGTTCGAATGGGCCCTGCTGCTGCCGCTCGCAGTGCCTGCCTATATTGTCGCCTTCGTCTACACCGACATTCTCGAATTTGCCGGACCCATCCAGGGCCTGTTGCGCGACATTTTCGGGTGGCAAACTAAACGTGACTACTGGTTCCCGGAAATCCGGTCCATGGGCGGGGCCATGTTCGTGATGTCCTTTGTCCTCTATCCCTATGTTTACCTGCTCGCGCGGGCAACATTTCTGGAGCAATCACTGAGCCTGCTCGAAGTCAGCCGCACCCTGGGTCGCGGCCCTTGGAAATCCTTCTTCACGGTGGCCCTGCCCCTGGCCCGCCCGGCGATTGTCGTCGGGATTGCGCTGGCACTCATGGAGACCCTGGCGGATTTCGGAACTGTGGACTATTTCGCCGTTAACACACTGACCGTGTCGATTTTCGAAGTCTGGCTCGGCATGGGCAATGCCGGCGGTGCGGCGCAAATCGCCCTGGTGATGCTCGCTTTCGTGGTTGTCCTGATCAGCCTTGAGCGGATCGGACGCCGGGGTCGTCGGTATCACGACACATCGAACCACCACACATCTCCCTCCCGCTACCGACTGGGGGCAACCCGACGCTGGTGGGCTACCATATTTTGCCTACTTCCCATCCTGATTGGATTCATCATTCCAGCCGGAGTGCTCACTCGACACGCCACCGTGTTTTTCGATGAATCTTGGAACGCTACCTTTTTCGGATTTGCTCGAAACAGCCTGATGCTCGCAACGCTGGCGGCGGTTGCAGCGGTCGCGATCGCGGTCTTCCTCGCCTATGGACGCCGAATGTCAGGCCAGGCCTTTGGCATTCTCTCGCGTGTGGTGTTACTGGGCTATGCGGTGCCCGGCGCGGTGCTGGCCATTGGCGTGCTGATCCCCTTCGCCCGGCTGGACAATGCGGTCGACAGCTTGGCTCGTGACTGGTTCGGCATTTCCACGGGGCTCGTCCTGAGCGGCACGATCTTCGCCCTGATCTTTGCCTATGTGGTGCGGTTTCTTGCCGTAGGTTTTGGTGCCGTCGAGGCCAGCCTCGGCAAGATTCAGCCGACGATGGATATGGCCGCACGTAGTCTTGGGGCGGGGCCCGGCCGCACCCTGTGGCGCATTCATATTCCGCTTGTGCGGGGCAGCCTGATTGCAGCGGGCACGATTGTCTTCGTCGACAGCATGAAAGAATTGCCGGCAACCCTAATTCTTCGCCCATTCAACTTCGACACGCTGGCGACCCATGTCTACCAGTTTGCATCTGACGAATTGCTCGAACAAAGTGCCTTGTCAGCGTTGACGATTGTTCTCGCCGGTATTCTGCCGGTCATCCTGCTAAGCCGTTCGATCCGGCAAACCCGACGCGGCTAAATCAGTCCAAGCTCACGCAATTCCTCGGCCATCTCGGCCGGTGGTTCTGCCTCGGCAGCCGCACCTCCAGCGAGATCGAGCGGCGCATTGTCCGGTTCGAGATAACGCCATCCCTGAAATGGCCGCGAACGGCGTGGCTGAACGCGAATGATTTTGCGTCCGAGATAAATGGCACAACGTGGGGCACCATCATGTCCGGTCGCGGGCTCGACCGAAGTGATCTTTTGGCGCACGAGTATCCGTCCTTTGATAACCCAGAATAACGACCCGCTTTCCGCGGTCAGCTCGTCAGCACGACGCGGCGTATTGCGGGTAAGAATCCGCAAGACAGGCGCACTTCCAGCGGCCTTTTGTTCTGCGATGCGTTGTTTCTGGCGCTCCCGCAGGTGATCGATGGTTTCGATACCGACGGCAAGTTTAAGGAGATGAACAGACATTCCCCCACAGTAGCAGGGCAGCTCGCGCGGGTGAACCGGCGCGGTCTGAAGATCGACTAGCCAATCATGCGATCGACAAGTATTTCCAGACTGTAAACAAGATCGTTACCGACACCGCCGCCATCGCCCTTGACCTGATTCTTGATCACCGCGCGATCAGCTGACCTTAGCCGCAATCGCCTGCGCAGACTTTGAGGTCGGGGCACGCCCGAGAGCCGCGCTGATGAACTCGCCGGCTTCTACCAGAGCGGGCAAATCAACCCCGGTATCAATCCCCATACCTTGAAGCATGTAGACCACATCTTCGGTCGCCACATTGCCCGATGCCCCAGGTGCATAGGGACATCCCCCCAGCCCGGCAACGGCAGTATCAACCGTCGCCACGCCCGCTTCCATGCAGGAGAGGATATTGGCGAGGGCCTGGCCGTATGTGTCGTGGAAATGCAGGGCCAATCGGTCCACCGGGACGTGATCTGCAACCGCGTCGACCATGGCGCGGGCACGGGTCGGGGTGCCGACCCCAATCGTGTCGCCCAGACTAATTTCGTAGCACCCTATAGCGTCGAGCGCCCGGGCCACACGCACCACATTTTCTAATGCTACGTCGCCTTCATAAGGACAGCCCAGAACACAGGAAATATAACCGCGCACCTCGATCCCGGAATCCTGTGCTCTCTGCGCAACCGGCTGAAAACGCTCGATACTTTCTTCGATGGAACAATTGATATTCTTTTGGGAGAAGGTCTCTGATGCGGCCCCGAATATGGCGATTTCCCCAACCCCTGACTTGAGCGCGCGCTCAAGTCCCTTCTCATTCGGTACCAGGACCGGATACCGCGTGCCATCGCGTTGCGTAATACCGGCGAGCACTTCAGCGGTATCGGCCATTTGAGGTACCCATTTCGGCGACACAAAGGCTCCCGCCTCGACCGACGGCAAGCCAGCCTCTGTCAGCCGGTCCACGAGTTCGATCTTGGTTTCCGTCGAAACCAGTTCCTTTTCGGCCTGCAAGCCGTCGCGGGGGCCCACATCAACAATGAATACACGGTCAGGCTTGGACATCTAAGCTCTCCAAAGGTTCCAGACGCATCAATTCAACACCCTCGGCAACCTGCTCGCTCTCAGTGTGGAAAATGTCAGTGACGACACCATCGGATGGCGCCGTGATCGCATGCTCCATTTTCATGGCTTCAAGCACAACCAATGTCTGTCCCCGTACGACCGGGTCACCAGCGCTCACCGCTACTTGCACAATTTTCCCCGGCATCGGTGCATTAAGGTTACCGCCGCCGCCGGACTGGTCCGCTGCCTGATCGACCGCCACTATACGTTCGAGCCGATACTGCAACCCGGATGATGCCGCGAAATAGACCGCACCATCGCTGAACACCCGCCACCCAACCGGGGCGTCATCGGGTAATTTTACGCGGCCCCCATCCGGTAATTCCAACATTTGTTTGCCGCCCTCGCTCCAGCGGACGATTTCGTATTCTTCTTCACCGGACCGGAACACAAATGTCTCTCGTTTCGCGACGTTAGCCCGCCATCCATCGGTCTGCGCCCAGGGCGATCCCGGCTCACCCAATGCCCCGGCATGTTCTAGTGCCGTGACCTGACGTTCTGCGAGCACCTTCGCGCTTACCGCGATCAGAGCCGGTTCCAGTCCCCCCGGGGGCTCGGCAAGAAGCGCGTCGCCATGTCGGCTGATAAACCCGGTATCGAGGTGGGCCGCGACGAATTCCGGATGGGTGATCGCCCGACGTAGGAAGGCCTGATTGGTTATCGGCCCCACACAGACCAGATCGGCAAGAACTTGATCAAGCGCCGCGATCGCACCATCCCGGTCTGCCCCGTGCGCAATAACCTTGGCAATCATCGGGTCATAAGCGACGGCAATATCATCTCCGGTGCGGATGCCCGTATCGACCCGTGTTGCCTCTCCGACCGGTGCCTCAAAAGCCAGCACATGGCCGGGCGCAGGTAAAAAGTCACGCGTGGGATCCTCGGCATACAGCCGCGCCTCAATCGCGTGCCCGTTGAGAACAATCTCATCCTGCTCCAGAGGCAGTGGATCACCTTCAGCCACGCGGATTTGCCATTCGACCAGATCGAGGCCGGTCACGAATTCGGTCACCGGGTGTTCGACCTGCAGACGTGTGTTCATTTCCATGAAGTAGAACGGCCCGTTGGCCCCGTCATGGGTCGCGTCGACGATGAACTCAACAGTCCCGGCACCGGCGTAATCTATAGCTTTGGCTGCGGCGACTGCCGCCGCGCCGATTTCCGCGCGGCGCGCCTGGCTCATCCCCGGTGCCGGCGCCTCCTCAATAACTTTCTGGTAGCGCCGCTGGAGCGAACAATCGCGCTCGAACAGATGAACCACATTGCCGTGATTATCGCCGAAGACCTGCACTTCGATATGCCGAGGCGTCGTCAGGTACTTTTCGATCAACACCCGATCGTCGCCAAATGCCCCCATCGCCTCACGACGCGCCGCATCCAGGGCCTCGGAGATATCGGTTTCACGTTCGACAATCCGCATGCCGCGTCCGCCACCGCCGGCAGACGCCTTGATCAGCGCCGGGAAACCAATATCGATCGCAGCAGCCGACAATGTTTCGATGGTCTGGTCATCGCCGTGGTAGCCCGGTACCAGCGGCACTCCGGCCTTCTCCATCACGTACTTTGAGGCCGCCTTGTCGCCCATATCGCGCATCGCCTGAGCGCTCGGCCCCACGAAAACCAGCCCCGCCTCAGCGCAGGCTTCTGCAAACCGGGCATTTTCCGAAAGAAAGCCATAGCCCGGATGGATCGCATCCGCACCAGACTCCCGGGCGGCGGCAATCACCGCCTCGATATTAAGATAGCTTTCCGCCGCGCTTTCGGGACCGATCCGTACTGCCGCGTCTGCGTAATCGACATGCATGGCCTGTGCGTCCGCATCCGAATAGACCGCAGTGACCTGAATACCCAGGCGGCGCGCCGTTCGTGCCACCCGCACAGCTATTTCGCCGCGATTGGCGATCAACAAATTCCTGATCATGTGTCTGAATTTCCGTCCGCATCTGGATCGCGTGCGTAGCGAATGATTTCAGCAAACCCGAACAAGATCAAAAGAATGCCAAGAATGATTTCTACCGCGGCCACGGCTCGAACCGCGTCGCCGAACGGCGTGATATCGCCATAGCCGACGTTCGATATCGTGATCAACGAAAAATAGAGACTGTCCGAGAAAGTGACCGCCGCAGGAACGACTTCGATCAGGAAAATCGGTTCGCCCGCCAAACGCTCCATGATGCGAAAGATCATCGCAGACACGATCACGATGAAAGAATAGGGGGTAAAGAAGGCAAAGGCCGGACGAAACAGCCGTCCCATGTGGCCAAACAAGCGATCAAAGAGCAAACCCGTGTCGATCAGAAACAAACAAATCTGACGACTGTCGAGAAACACAAAAACCGCAATTGCCGCCATAAACCCAATGAGCGCAATGCCTGTCCCCAACGCGTCCAAGGCCATCCCGGGCACCACGAAGGTCAGTCCCGCCACACCGGCCATCGGCAGCAGATATGCCACCCCGTCAGCCCAGGGGTCTGCGATCGCGAAATTAGCGATGGAAAGAAAGAAAAAGGCACTGGCATAAAGAGCCAGAGAATTGGCAAAGGGCAGTTCGAAAAAGCGACTGCCGGGGAACATCCAGAGGAACGCACCCGCCGCACTGAATACTGTGCCCAGCACCACAATGTTCAGGATGCCGAACTCTTCGATTACCCCGATCGAGACGAGTAGCATGATCGTGGCCGAGAAGGTTGCACGCCCCAGCCATCCGGAATGGGACGCCACCACCGCAGCAGATTTTCGCGCGTCGCTCACCAAACGGGCCGCCGCTTTTCGAGGAAGGCCGCCACCCCTTCGCGGCCTTCATCCGTCGCGCGAATATCGGCGATCCGCTTTGCAGTATCATCGATCATCGCGGCATCAATATCTCCGGCCTGCACCCGCCGGATCAGGTCTTTCGACGCAGCCATGGCCTTGGGCCCGTTCTGGCGCAGCAAGTCCAGGTATTCGGCCAGCCGTGTATCGAGATCAGCCTCCGGCACCACCTCATGCACAAGCCCAAGAGCGCAGGCCGTCTTCGCATCGAACCGCTCGGCAGTCTGGAAATAGCGCCGCGCCGCCCGCGGGCCGATCGCTTCCACCACATACGGGCTGATAACCGATGGGATCAGTCCAAGCCGGACTTCGGACAAGCAAAACAGGGCCCGCGGCGAAGCCAACGCGATATCGCAAGCAGCAACCAGACCAACACCACCGCCAATCGCGGCGCCGTGCACTCGGGCGATGGTCGGTTTGGGCAGCTCGTCTAACAGCCGCATCACCTCTGCCAGCTGGCGGGCGTCTTCAAGGTTTTCTGCGTCATAATAATCGGCCATACGCTGCATCCACCCAAGATCGGCTCCGGCGGAGAAACTTTTACCCTCGCCAGCCAACACCACCACACGGACGGAATCATCATTTCCGACTTGCACGAGCATCCGCCCGAGGTTGGCAATCAGCACGTCGTCGAACGCGTTATGGATGGCTGGGAGCGCCATAGTAATCCGGGCGACCGCGTCTGTAATTTCAAGTTTCAAAGCGTCATCAGTCATCGGTGGCTCCTACATACGGAACACGCCGAAGCGCGTTTCCTTGATCGGGGCATTCAGGGATGCCGAAAGGCTCAGCCCCAGGACCTGGCGGGTATCCGCCGGGTCGATGATGCCGTCATCCCAGAGCCGGGCACTGGCGTAATACGGATGCCCCTGATGCTCGTACTGGTCACGGATCGGTACCTTGAAGGCCTCCTCGTCGGGCTCGCTCCAGGTTTCGCCGCGCGCCTCCATACCGTCGCGCTTGACCTGCGCAAGAACAGCAGCCGCCTGGGTCCCACCCATCACGGAGATCCGCGCATTCGGCCACATCCACATGAACCGGGGGCTGTAGGCCCGACCGCACATGCCGTAATTACCAGCGCCAAAGCTACCGCCAATGATGACGGTAAACTTCGGCACATTGGCACAGGCCACAGCGGTCACCATTTTGGCACCATCCCGGGCAATCCCGCCGGCTTCGTATTTCTGTCCGACCATGAAACCGGAAATATTCTGCAAGAAGATCAGGGGAATTTTGCGTTGCGCACAAAGCTCAATGAAATGCGCACCCTTGAGGGCTGATTCCGAAAAAAGAATGCCATTGTTGGCGACAATGCCAACGGGATAGCCGTGGAGATGGGCAAACCCGGTGATCAGGGTTTCACCGTACAGCGCCTTGAACTCATCGAATTCGGAGCCATCCACGATCCGCGCGATCACTTCGCGCACATCATAAGGTTTGCGAATATCCGCGTTCACGACGCCGTAAAGCTCATCGGCCGAATACAGTGGATCACGGGACGGCCGGGTCTCGATCTCAATTTTCTTGGGCCGGTTCAGATTGGCGACGATCTTTCGCACAATCGCCAGCGCGTGGGTGTCATCAAGCGCCAGATGATCGGCAACCCCGCTGGTACGTGCGTGCACATCCGCGCCGCCCAGCTCCTCTGCCGATACGATCTCGCCGGTCGCGGCTTTCACCAAAGGCGGCCCGGCGAGGAAGATCGTTCCCTGTTCTTTGACGATCACCGCCTCGTCGGACATCGCCGGCACATAGGCACCGCCCGCCGTGCAGGATCCCATCACCGCGGCGATCTGCGGAATACCTTCCGAAGACATGGTCGCCTGATTGTAGAAAATTCGCCCGAAATGCTCCCGGTCCGCGAACACATCATCCTGCTGGGGCAGGTTCGCGCCGCCGGAATCCACCAGATAGATGCACGGCATGTTGTTCTGCCGGGCGATCTCCTGGGCGCGCAAATGCTTCTTCACGGTGATCGGAAAATAGGTGCCGCCCTTAACCGTGGCATCGTTGACCACGATCACACATTCGCGCCCGGAGACCCGGCCCACCCCGGTCAAGATTCCGCCCGCCGGGATATTGTCGTCATACATCTCCCAGCCCGCGAATTGCGAGAATTCCAGGAAGGGCGAGCCCTCATCCAGCAACGTGTCGATCCGGTCTCGCGGCAACAGCTTGCCCCGGGACAAATGCCGTTCACGGGAACGTTCGCCGCCGCCGAGTTCGATCCCGCCGACCTTGGTGCACAAATCATCAACGGCCGCCCGCATGGCCGCCGCGTTCTCAGTGAAAAGATCGGATTTCAGGTCGAGGCTCGTCTTGATCACGCTCATGAGCGTATGCTCCGGTAATTCGGGTTCACAGAAGAAACCCGTGTGTTGAAAATAGCCCCATGACGAAACTGCCAACCAAATCCGAAATCGAAGCTGCCGCTGAAATCGTCTACGCCACGATGCCGCCGACCGCGCAATACGTCTGGCCGCTGCTGGCCGAGGCGGTGGGAACGACGGTCTGGGTCAAGCACGAGAACCACACGCCGATCGGTGCCTTCAAGGTCCGTGGCGGCCTGGTCTATATGGCCAATCTGCGGGCGAACAAACCTGACGTGCGCGGCGTGATCGCGGCGACAAGAGGCAACCATGGTCAGTCGATCGGGTTTGCCGCGCGGGCCAGCGGGATCGATGCCGTGATCGTCGTGCCGGAGGGGAACTCCCGCGAGAAGAACGTGGCGATGGAAGCCCTCGGCGTTGAGCTGATCACCCACGGACATGATTTCCAGGCGGCGATGGAATACGCCGCAGGTCTCGCGGTCGAACGCGGGCTGGAAATGGTGCCCTCTTACGCGATGGAACTGGCCCACGGCGTTGCCACCTACGGGCTTGAATTGCTGAGTGCGGTGCCGGAGATCGACACGCTTTATGTCCCGATCGGTCTGGGGTCGGGCATCACCGGCAGTATTGCCGCGCGGGAAGCTCTTGGTTTGACGACAGAGATTGTTGGCGTTGTTGCCGAAAATGCGCCCGCCTATGCCTTGTCCTTTGCGAGGGGCGAAGCCGTCTCGACTAACAGCGCGGATACGTTTGCCGACGGGCTGGCCTGTCGCGTGCCGGCGGCGGATGCGGTGCCGGTCATCAACCAACACGCTGCGCGGGTGATCACCGTCTCCGAGGACGAAATTCGCGACGCCATGCGGCTGTACTACACCGCCACCCACAATCTTGCCGAAGGCGCGGGTGCTGCCGCGCTGGCAGGCTTGATGCAGGAACGTGGACCCATGGGCGGCAAGACCACGGCGGTCATCCTGTCGGGCGGAAATATTGACCGCGCCCTGTATCAGCGTATTTTGTCGGACTAGTGTCACGCGGCGGTCCAGGCTACCAGCCGCCGGTCTCGAGCCACTTGTCGACCATGTCCAGCCGGTCGCAGCCCCAAAACCCTTCACCGTCGACGATGAAATACGGTGATCCAAAGACGTTCTTCCCGATCGCAGCTTCGGTTTCGGTCTTCAGCTGTTCCTTGATCGCCGGGTCCTGAATGCCTTCCGCAACGGCGGCCGCATCAAAGCCGGCTTTTCCGGCCACCGCAGCGACAGCATCGGGTCCGGCGATATCCATGCCCTCACCCAGTGCCGCCTTATACAGAGCCAGGCCCATCATTCTGGCGCTCGCCGGATCCTGCGCCTTGGCCCAGTACACCGCACGGGACGCCGCTGTCGGGGAAAATGGAATCACCTCGGGCGGGTTGTAGGACAATCCGTGGAATCCGGCCGAGCGGCCGAAATCGTGCTTGGAATACGGCCCTTTCATGGGCGCCTCTGGCAGCGGAATCGCGCCGGTCACTTTGAATACTGCGCCCAGCAGAAACGGTTTCCAGTCGGCGGTGCGGCCATGTTTGGCGGCAATATCATCGATCAGGTGCGCCGCGACGTAGCCGTAGGGACTATTGAAATCGAAAAAGAATTCGACGGGTGCTTTGGACATGATGCTTTCCTGTTCTGGTTATGCAATTGGTCTTAGTTCGCCACGATATCGCGGCCAATAATCAGCTTTTGGATGTCGCTGGTACCTTCGTAAATTGTGGTCACCCGCACATCGCGGTAGATACGCTCGACCGGAAAGTCCTGCAGGTACCCGTACCCGCCATGCACCTGGATCGCGTCCGAACAAACCTCTTCGGCCATCTCGGAAGCATAGAGTTTCGCCATCGCGGCTTCGGTCAGACAAGGCTCACCCGCATCGCGCAATCGTGCAGCGTTATGGGTCAGCTGGCGGGCGGCCTCGATCTTCGTGCGCATATCCGCCAGACGGAAGATCACCGCCTGATGCTCGATAATGGGTTTGCCGAAGGTCTCACGTTCGCGGGCATAAGCCACCGCATGCTCATAGGCCGAGCGGGCCATGCCGATCGCCTGAGCGGCGATCCCGATGCGCCCGCCTTCCAGATTGGACAGCGCGATCCGGTACCCCTCGCCCTCTTCCCCCAACAACAAATCGGGAGTGAGTTCCATATCGTCGAAGACAAGCTGACAGGTATCCGAGGCGCGCTGGCCCATCTTTACTTCGACGGCGGCCACCCGATAGCCAGGGGTGTCCGTCGGCACGATGAAGGCGCTCATGCCTTTGCCGCCCGCCGCCGGGTCAATTTTGGCAAAGACGATGACCAGATCAGCGTTCTTGCCAGAGGTGATGAACTGCTTGGTTCCGTTCAGGACATATTTGTTGCCGACCTTCTCAGCCTTTGTCTCGATCGCTCCCGCGTCGGATCCCGCGGTTGGTTCGGTCAGGGCAAACGCCCCCAGTTTTGCGCCGGTCGCAAGCGGGCGCAGATATTTCTCTTTCTGGGCCTCGCTGCCAAAATTCAGGACCGGCAGACACGCGACGGAATTGTGCACCGCCATGATGGTCGAACAGGCGCCATCGCCCGCTGCGATTTCCTCCAGCGCCACCGCATGGGCCAGCGTGTCGGCGCCCGCCCCGCCCCAATCCTCTGGCACGATCATCCCGAGCAGACCCAACTCCCCCATGCCGCGCACAGCATCGGCGGGAAATGTCTCCTCGCGATCCCAGGCTGCCGCGTTCGGTACCAGCTGCTCAGCCGCAAAGGACCGCGCCATATCGCGGATCATGGTCTGTTCGACGGTTAGCGACATCAGTGGCCCACTTTGCCGCCGACAACTTCACGCATCGTGTCCTTCTCGGGGTCGACCGCACAAAGGCGGCCCTTATCCAGATCGATCCACCAGCCGTGAAGCTGGATCTCGCCGGACACCACTTTCTCTGCAATCCAGGGAAAGGTGTCGAGGTTTCGAAGTGATATCCGGATCGCATCCTGCTCAACAGTGGATTGATCGGGCACCGTCCCACCAGCACCACAGGGACAGGCCGCAGCCGCGATTTCCATCCAGGGCACGATGAACTCTCGCCCGTTCGGGGTGCCCGATACCGTCGCACGAAGGGCTTCGATACCGCCGCAGGCCGAATGCCCCAGCACGATGATGTGGCGCACGCCGAGATCACGCACCGCGAACTCGAGGGCCGCACTGGTCCCGTGTAACCCGTCATCGGGCCCGTAAGGCGGCACGAGATTGGCCACATTGCGAACGATGAACAGCTCACCGGGCTCAGAATCCAGCAGCAAGGCGGGATCAACACGGGAATCCGAACAAGCGATCAGCATGACTTCGGGAGATTGTCCCCGGTCGGAAAGCTCACGCATACGCTCTGGGCGCTGCTCGTAATAACGGGCCCGAAACCCTCTAAATCCGGCAACCAGCCGATCAATAGCGTCTACCACGCAACATCCTTTCCACGGTAATCGAGAAACCGGCCGCTGTCGCCGGGTGTGAGTGTGCCGAGCAGCGTTCGGATCGCCGATACGCTTTCCTCCGGCGAAATCGAAGCCTGCTGACCGGTCATGTCAGTCCGCACATAAACCGGGTGCAAGGCGATCGCGGTCACGCCGCGCGCGCGCCATTCCGGCTCGATGGTGCGGAACCGTTTGTTCAGTTCGCCTTTTGAATCTCCATAAAGGTCCGGGCTGCTGGGCCGGGGACGACCCGAAGCCTGGACGCTCGACAGGACGACAACTTTCTTCTGTTCGCTGGCGACAACGCTGTCGAGCAAGGCGGACACGGTCACGATCGGTGCTTCTGCATTAATCCGCATGGTCTCGGCGGTTTCCTCCGGGCTTGTGCGCCCCCGACTGCCGAGCACCCCCGCATTGTGGATCAGCACGTCCAGAGCCAACTTCAGCAGAGTGTCGGCAAGCCGGGCGATATGGGTATCGTTGCGCACATCCACATGATGCACACGGACATCGCCGCGCAGCTTGCCCAGCGCGCCGGGGTTTTCAGGGTTGCGGGTGCTCGCAAACACGCGGCAGCCCTCCGCAACGTATTGGCGCGCGAATTCGAGCCCTATTCCCCGGCTGGCACCGATCACCGCGACATTCGGCATGCGACCCCTCCCATTCCCGCGCTCACCATGAATGCTCCGTACCTTTCCAAGTGAAAAACTTTCCCGAATCCGCCGGTGCGAGACCGGCAATCACCCGCCGCATCCCGCCAACGCTTTCGTCCACGCTCACCGACGCGGAGCTGCCGCCCATATCGGTGGCCACCCACCCCGGATGGAACACCACGGACGCGATCCCCTGGTCCCGCCAATCCGGCTCGATCTCACGAAACCGGTCGTTCAGGGCACATTTCGAAGCGCCGTAATCCGCCGACGGTGTCCCGCCGCCATGACGCGCACCCATCTGACTGGTGAGAATAGAAATCTTGCGCCACTCCCCACGAAGGACGGCTGGCAACAAGGCGTCGACCACATTCAGCGGCGCGTCCGCATTGATTTCCATCATCACGTCCCGCGATACCCCGCGCAGCACCCCCGCGCTGTGAATCAACAGATCGAGCCCACGACCTTCGAATGCTTCTGCCAGGGCTGAAATGCCCGCCGCATCGCGCACCTCCAGGCCATGGATCGTTACATTCCCGGCCACATCGCCAAGCGCACCGGGACCCTCGGGTGTCCGCGTGGTCGCGTGCACCTCCCAACCCTCAGCGGCGTATTCCTGGACAAAGCCGAGACCGATCCCGCGGCTGGCCCCCACAACGAGTACCGATGCCATATCTATTTCACCGCCGCGCGGCTGCGCGGGTTGGGACGCCGGGCGGTCGCCTCGACCTCGATCCGGATTCGGGGATCGATCAATTGGGCAATCAAAGCCGTAGCAGCGGGCGGGTTGGGCCCGAGATATTGTTTGAAGACCGGGGTCATAGCCTCGAAATCATCCCCATCACGAACGTAGTAGCGCACCCGCACAAGATCAGAGAAAGAGCACCGTGCGGCCGCCAGCGTGCGCGCGATATTGCGAAATACCTCATGGGCCTGTTCGACGGGATCATCGGAAATGCTCATCGTCTTGTAGTCAAAACCCGTCGTGCCCGAGACATGGACATAGTCGTCATCGACCACAGCGCGTGAATAGCCGATGGCCTTTTCGAATTCAGAATTGGTGGAGATGCGGCGCATCAAACACTCTCGTCAAACAATTCGCGGCCGATCAGCATCCGACGGATTTCCGAGGTTCCCGCACCGATTTCATACAGCTTAGCGTCGCGCAGCAGGCGTCCGGTCGGGTAGTCGTTGATGTAGCCGTTGCCGCCCAGGGTCTGGATCGCTTCCAGCGCCATCCAGGTGGCCTTCTCACCGGCATAGAGAATGGCACCAGCGGCATCCTTGCGGGTGGTCTCCCCCCGGTCACAGGCCTGCGCAACCGCGTACACGTAGGCTTTGCAGGCATTCATGGTGACATACATGTCTGCCAGCTTGCCCTGCATCAGCTGGAACGTGCCGATCGGTTTTCCGAATTGCTCGCGCTCATGGACATAGGGCACGACGATATCCATGCAGGCCTGCATGATCCCGAGCGGCCCGGCGGCGAGCACCGTGCGCTCGTAATCAAGGCCGGACATGAGCACATTCACGCCCTTGCCAACCTCGCCAAGCACGTTCTCTTCAGGTACTTCGCAATCCTGGAACACCAGCTCGCACGTGTCCGAGCCCCGCATCCCCAGCTTGTCGAGCTTCTGGGCCTGACTAAACCCCTTGAAACCCTTCTCCACGATAAACGCTGTCATGCCCCGCGGTCCCGCGTCCATATCGGTCTTGGCGTAGATCACGAAGGTTTCAGAGACGGGACCATTGGTGATCCACATCTTGTTGCCGTTCAGGATGTAGCAATCACCGCGCTTTTCGGCCCGTGTCTTCATGCCAACCACGTCAGAACCGGCGCCCGGCTCGCTCATGGCGAGCGCCCCGACATGTTCGCCCGAAACCAGATCAGGCAGATAACGCGCCTTCTGGTCGGCGGTGCCGTTGCGGTGGATCTGGTTCACACACAGGTTCGAGTGAGCGCCATAAGACAGCCCGACCGAAGCCGAGGCCCGGCTGACCTCTTCCATCGCCACGCAATGTTCGAGGTAGCCCAAACCAGAGCCGCCATATTCTTCGTCGACGGTGACGCCGTGCAAACCCAGCGCACCCATTTGTGGCCACAAATCGGTCGGAAACTCGTTCGAGACATCAATCTCTTCGGCCCGGGGCGCAATGTTGTCCGAAGCGAAACTGCGAACGGAATCGCGCAGCATGTCGGCGGTATCGCCCAAATTGAAACTCAGGCTCGGATATTCATTCGGGATCACCTAATTTCTCCTTCGCGGCAATTCTGCGCACTGTGCAGGTTCGGCAGACGGCACCAGCATGATCCAATTCAGGCGTGATGCACATAAGGTTTCGAGGCTGGGACCTCGCGCAAAAGCGCGAACCTTCAGGACTATCGGGGTAGCTTGGCAGCACATCATTCTGCCGCTTCACGATCGGTATTTTCCAGATCCATCAACCGTTCGCGGCAGCGATCCGTGTAACGATCCATATTCGCAATTGTCGCGTCCAGATCACGGCGTTTGTCCGTGAGCATGGTGCGTTTGGCATCGAGTTTCTCTAGCAGTGTGCGTAGCTGTCCTGCTTCCCCCTGGGGCGCGCCATACAGATCAATAATGTCTTTTGATTCCGCGAGCGAGAAACCGAGACGCTTCCCCCGCAGCACCAATGCCAGCCGCACACGATCGCCGGCGGTGTAAATTCGTCTCTGGCCTTCGCGTGCGGGCAGAATCAAACCTTCTGCTTCATAATAGCGGATGGCCCGAGGCGTGACGTCGAACTCCCGGGCGAGCTCCGATATTGAATATGTGCGTTCCATGCGCTGAGTTTACGTTAACGTAAACGTCAAGCAATGAAAAAATGCACACACCCACATAATCTTTGCCTTTTCAATGTTTTGGCTAGTTGTTCTCGCGCAGCAAACGCGCCTTCTGGCGGTCCCAGTCGCGTTTTTTCTCGGTCTGGCGCTTGTCGTATTTCCGCTTGCCGGTGGCAACACCCAGATCAACTTTGGCCAGACCGCGATCGTTGAAGTAAATCGACAACGGCACGAGCGTGGCACCTTCGCGCTGAATGGCCATCAGCAACCGATCAAACTCGCGGGCATGCACCAGCAGTTTGCGGGGGCGCCGGTCTATATGATCAACATTGCGGGCCGAGCTGTATTCCGGGATGTAGCAATTGAACATCCACAATTCACCGTCGCGCTCACCGGCCCAGGCATCCACCAAGCTGGCCCGGCCTTCGCGCAGGGACTTCACTTCGGACCCCGTCAGGACGAGCCCCGTCTCCATGTTTCTTTCAACGGAGAAATCGTGTCGCGCCTTACGATTTTGCGCGGCGATCGTGCCCGGGGTCGCGTGTTTGGCCATGATGGTTAAGCGGTACCGACGGCTAGTTCAGCAAACCGACAGACGTCATCGCCTCACGAACCAGCTTTTGCGTGTTTTCGTTCGCCGGGGTCAGGGGCAGCCGCACATCCATTGTGCACTTTCCAAGCAGGGACACCGCGTACTTCGCGGGTACCGGGTTCGGTTCGACGAAGAAATTCGTGTGCAGTGGGAAAAGCCGGGAATTGATCGCCATAGCATCGGCATGCTTGCCATCGGCCCAGGCATCATGCATCTCCGCACAAGCGCGCGGCGCCGCGTTCGAAGTCACCGAAATGCAACCGTCGCCGCCATTGACCATAAACGAGAGCACTGTCGCATCTTCCCCCGACAGCATGCAGAAATCCTCGCCAATCGCCTGCCGCGTCGCCAACGGACGGGTCAGATCGGCCGTCGCGTCCTTCACCCCTACGATACCAGCGAAGTCCTTCGCCAGCCGGGCCATGGTCGCCACCGACATGTCGATCACCGAACGCGGCGGGATATTGTAGATGATGATTGGCAGGTCGACCGCTTCGGCAACCGCCTTGTAGTGAGCGTAAAGCCCTTCCTGAGACGGCTTGTTGTAATACGGCGTCACAATCAGCGCCGCGTCCGCACCCGCGCCCTTGGCGTGTTGGGTCAGCCGAATGCATTCATCGGTCGAGTTTGAGCCCGCGCCCGCAATCACCGGAACCCGGCCTGCAGCGGCTTCAATGCAAAGCTCCACCACGCGCTCGTGCTCGGCATGACTCAGGGTCGGGGATTCCCCCGTCGTACCGACCGGGATAAGCCCGTCCGTGCCTTCAGTAATTTGCCACTCAACCAGCGCCTGAAACGCCTTTTCATCGACCTTCCCGTCGCGAAACGGGGTGATCAGAGCGGTCATAGATCCCTTGAACATCTAGGTCCTCCTGCCCGCCTATGCGGTGCCTGCGGATATTCGCGCGGACGATACCGGCTCGACCCGGCACGAACAAGGCACATCCTTGCACCTCTGCCGTATTCCCAAGGCTTGGCTGGTCAACGCAACACCCCGGCCCTACTATCGCCATCGGAGATTCAGCTTGGTCATGCGAGAAACTTTTCGACCCATTGCGAGCATTGTGCTGGCCGGTGTGTTGGTCTGGGGCGCGGCAACAACCGCCCGGGCCGACCATGCGGGACCAGCCGATACCGCCGCTCGTGATCTGGTCGCCGCGACCGAACGCGATGACGCGGCCGCAACTGACCTCTATGCCCGACGCATTCACGACCCGCTGTTGGCCGAATACGCCAAATGGCTGAGCTTTCAGCGCGCCAAAACGAGACCGAGTTTCGCTGACGTCACAGCCTTCATCACCGCACACCCGACCTGGCCGCGCCAGCGCGAGCTTCGCGGTGTCGCAGAACAGGCGATCGGCGAAGAAAACACACATCGATCCCTCGCCGAATGGTTTGCCACATACCCGCCAGTCCGCGGCGAAGGCGCCCTGGCGCATCTCGACGCCCTGGTCAGCCTCGGGGAGACAGCTCCGGTCAAAGCGCTCACGCAAAGCTACTGGGTCACTCGCAATTTCGATGCCGCCACCGAACAACAGCTTCTGCGCCGATACGGGAACCACCTGACCCGGAAGCACCATGTTGCCCGCCTGGATCGCCTGATCTGGAACCGCAGCCAGACCGCAGCCTCCCGTATGCTCAGGCGGGTCGGGCCCGATCAGGCGGCCCTCGCCCGCGCCCGTATCGCATTGCTACGCCAAAGCGGAGGCGTTGACGGTGCCATCACCCGCGTTCCGACGCATTTGCGTGACGCGCCCGAGCTGTGGTTCGAACGCCTGCAGTGGCGACGACGGAAAAACAAAAATGCCGACGCGCTCACCATCCTTCGGGACATTTCTGCGCCGCGCCCCTATCCCGAGCTTTGGGCCAGAGAAGGCCGAATTCTCGCGCGCCGCGCCTTGTTGTCGGGCGACTACAACAACGCTGTTCAATTGGCGTCAGGACACGGCCTCGAACGGGGTGAAGAATTCGCCGATTCAGAGTTCCTCGCGGGCTGGGTCCGGCTGGCATTCCTGAATGAGCCAAAGGCCGCGGAACGTCACTTCGATACGCTCTTCAACGGCGTTGGTTTCCCCATTAGCCGTGCGCGCGGCGCTTACTGGAAGGCCCGAGCGGCTAACGCACAGGGGAACAAGCCCCTGGCCACAGAGTACTGGCAACTGGCCACCCGTCACCCCACCACGTTCTATGGTCAACATGCCGCGCGCGCGCTGGGAAATGACGCCACGACGTTCACCTTTGTCAGCCCTAGTGATCCGATCGCACATCAAAAATTTATCGCCCGCGAGCTGGTTCAGCTGGTCCAGAAACTTCACGGCCTGGGAGCGGACAAAACCCTGCGCACGTTCCTGCTGCATTTGTCAGGATTGGTAGAAACCGCTGAAGAACGGCTTTTGGTGGCCCAACTTGCCCATGAATCGGACCGTCCCCGAGAAGCTGTCCGCGCCATAAAGCGCCTCAGCCAGCAGGACAATCTGGTGGGGGTTGCCGGTTACCCTCTGGTGTCCCTGCCTTCTCCCGGTTCACGCACAGACCCGGAAGCCGCGCTTGTGCTCGCCGTGATCCGTCAGGAAAGCGGATTTGACCGCACGGCGCGCAGCGGCGCCGGGGCTCGCGGGATGATGCAATTGATTCCCGGCACGGCAAAGCGGGTGTCGAAAACCCTGTCCTTGCCCTACAGCCGCAGCAAGCTGACCGCCGATCCGCAATATAATATCCGCCTCGGCCGCGCCTATCTTGAGCAAATGCTCGAGCGTTTCGCCGGGTCGGCACCGTTGGCGCTGGCGGCCTACAATGCAGGTCCCGGCCGGGTTGATCGTTGGTTGCGCCAGTACGGGGATCCACGAACCGACCGGATCGACATGATCGACTGGATTGAATCGATCCCCTTCAGTGAAACCCGAAACTATGTTCAGCGCGTCTCGGAAGCCGTGCCGATCTATCGACACCTGCTCAGCGGCGCGCAAATCGCCGATGTCAGGGCAGTACCGCTGCAGTAAGAGAACACAAAACCATGAACGAAGACCGCATCGAGAATATTAAGGCCTGTGTATTCGACGCCTATGGAACCCTGCTCGACTTCAACTCTGCGGTCATGATGTGCGCTGACGAGATCGGCGATGAGGCCGCCCGCCTGTCAGACCTGTGGCGTCAGAAACAGCTGCAATACACCTGGCTCCGAAGCCTGATGGGGCAGCATGCGGATTTCTGGCAGGTCACCGGAGAGGCACTGGATTTCTCCCTAGCCGCCCTTCAGATCGACAAACCAGATCTGCGGTCTCGGCTGATGGATCTTTATCGCGTTCTCGAGGCTTTCCCCGAAATCTCGGAAACCCTACGCCGTCTTAAGGCCGGAGGGATGCGCACAGCCATCCTATCCAACGGGTCACCGGAGATGCTGCAGGCCGCCGTGGACCACAACGGCCTCAATGACCTGCTCGACGACATCCAGTCGGTCGAGGATGTCGGCGTGTTCAAGCCAGACCCCCGAATCTACCAACTATCCGTCGACCGGCTTGGGGTGGCGAAAGAGAATATCTGTTTCATGTCATCGAATGGTTGGGACGCCGCCGGTGCAGCAGCCTTTGGCTTCAAGGTCGTCTGGATCAACCGCTATCGCCAGCCCGTCGAACATCTGCCAACGACGCCCGACCGGGAAATCGACACGCTGACCCCGCTTCACGGTATCCTGGGGCTTGGTCCGGCATGACGGAAATGTCCGCTCCAACATACGCCGATATCGAAGCGGCTGCAGGTCGACTTGCGGGCCACGCTGTGCGCACGCCGCTGATCGAGAACCCGGCCCTCAATGCTCAGACCGGTGGCCGCATTCTGCTGAAAGCAGAATCCCTGCAACGCACAGGCTCGTTCAAGTTTCGGGGGGCCTATAACTTCGTTTCGCAGATCGAACCGGATACGCGCCAGAAGGGTGTGGTCGCCTATTCGTCCGGCAACCACGCCCAAGGGGTCGCGGCCGCGGCACAGATCTACGGGGTTCCGGCAACGATCGTGATGCCGTCTGACGCGCCCGCGATGAAGGTCGAGAACACACGCGGCTATGGTGCAGAGGTCGTTCTGTATGATCGGCTGCACGAAAAACGCAAGGTGATTGCCGCCGAGATTGCTGGCAGCAAAAACGCCACTTTGGTGCCACCCTACGACCATCCCTGGACCATCGCCGGTCAAGGTACAATCGGGCTGGAAATCCTGGATCAATGTGCTGAAATTGGAGTTACCCCAGACACAATGCTGGTCTGCTGCGGCGGTGGCGGTCTTACCGCAGGCGTTGCCACCGCGCTGGCAAGGGTCGATGCGCTCCGGGTCCACACGGTGGAACCTGCAGGTTACGACGAAACCTTGCGGTCTCTCGAAGCCGGTGAACGGCAGTCAAATGATATGACGGCGGTATCAATTTGCGATGCCCTGCTCGCACCGACGCCGGGCGAACTGACCTTCGAAGTCATGCGGAAACACCGGGTTTGCGGGCTCGTCGTAAGCGATGATGCCGTACGGCACGCTGTCGCCTACGCCTGGCGCAATCTCAAACTGGTGCTTGAGCCCGGCGGCGCCGTCACTTTGGCGGTAATTTTGAGTGGGGGTCTTGAATGCCGTGGAAAAACAATTGTCGCGACATTGTCCGGCGGCAATGTCGATGCAGATACTTTCCGGGACTGTCTCGCCTCGAACTAGGTGCCTTCGCCGACAACCAGAATGAGCCGGGACTGGTCCGAATCCCGACGCAACATTTTGCCTTCGACAAACCCACCGGCCTCGATGGTCAGCTCTTCGTGCAGGATGTCACCAGTCACTCGCGCAGTGGCAGAGAGGACGACACGACGGGCCTGAATTTCGCCGGTCACCGTCCCGTTGATATTTGCGGTTTCTGCCTGGATCTGGCCGAGCACATGCCCGCCTGTTCCTACAGTCACTTCAGCACAGCGGACGTCACCCTCAACAACACCTTCGATCTGGACCGCGCCTTCGCTGTCGAGATCACCCGTTACCTTCATGCTGGTGCCAATGATGGACGGTATGGCGCCGCTGGCCGCGGTGCGATCATTTTTTGAAAACATACTGCCCTGCCTTTATGAAGCTGGATGGGTCTTGCGAACGCCCGTCGACGATCACCTCATAGTGGAGATGTTCGCCCGAACTGCGCCCCGTACTACCAATCTGCCCCACTTTTTCACGGAATTCGAGGGTCTGTCCGCGTTTCACGTAAATATTCGACAGATGTGCATACCGGGTGCGGATGCCAAGCCCATGATCCACTTCGACAAACTTGCCGAATCCACCTTTCCAACCGACGAAGGTAACAACCCCGGGCGAGGTGACGTGCACGGATGCGCGGCGACGGCTGGCCATGTCGATTCCGGAATGCAGGGCAAATCTGCTGGTGAAAGGATCAATCCGCCGTCCATAGCTACTGGTCAGCCGGAATTCATCCAACGGTGCTGCCAACGGCAAACGCTCCATCAAATCCTGAAGGCGCTGATAATCATCAATCCGTTGCTCAACGGCGGCAATCTGGTGGGCGAGATTCGATCCGGGGAGGCTGTCGAGGGCAAGCAGCGGTCCGCCGACGCCACGTGCGTTTTCGTCCGAACGGGCCAAACGTCCCAGCAGGCGATCGACGTCTAGTCCTGCAATCGACAGGGTTCGCTTGAGGGCGTCCCCACTTGCACCGGCCTGCTCTCCCAACTGGGAAACAATATCAAGCTGAACCGTCTCGATCGTTTCAAGCCGCTCCAACAATTCGACAACCTGTGCACCCAAATCGTCGCGCTCGCTGTCAACATGCTGCTTGGCTTTAACCTCGCTTTGCAGGCGCTCATTGCTCGTCTCTAATCGGTTGATCAGATCGACCCGCGCAAAGTTCAACGTGCCAATTTCCTGTTTAAGACTGAGCATTGCAGCATTTGCGTTGACGACTTCCTCGCCCAGCCGCGAACGATCTGCGTCAAGCGTCATCAAACGCTGCTCACGTTCGTCCAGACTCCGCTTCAATTCGACTTGCACATCCTCGAGCTGGCGCGCTTCGGCACCCATGCGCGCATGGGCCTCCACCTCACCCAGATAGGAAAGTGCAAAGGCTTGCCCCTGCGCGGCGTGCGCCTCCAGTTCCTTTTCAAGACCCGAAACCTTGAATTCGAGATTCTGATTATCGGCGACCAGATCAACCTTAGACTTCTGAGTTGCCGTCAATGAGAGCTCCTGAATCGCGACCCGGTTACGGGTCACCGACAGGTCCGTTGCAAGCGTCTCATTTTCATCGCGCAGTGCATCGATGGTGCTTCGTTGCGCGATCATGATTGAATTGTGGAAGATAAAACGACCGGTGGCATAGGTCGACCAGGACATCGCGGTCAGCGCCATCAGAATCAGCACAAACTGAACCGTCCGGCCCATGCTGATATAACGCATCCGTCCCTGCGAACGGATGATGATTTCCCGTCGTTTGGGAATCAGCTTGTCGAACCTCTCACGCAATAACATGCGTGCACTCCCCTTCCGCGTCCGCGGAACCCAGTACTGCGCGATTTACGATCCGCGCCTATGTCCGATGTACAGGCCGATAAATGGCCAATTCTCGAACTTTCTCCCCGGCGATCCACTCAATCGCCACCCTCTACTACCTTGTTAGACCCCCAAGGATTCAATCTCCGAAGGGCTGCGAACATCGCTGACACCAATCATGCTGTCGCGCGTGACCAGCTTTGCCAACTGATCTTGGCTCCAGTCCTCAGTACCGGCCGGTTGTTTCGGCAGCACGAGATAACGCAGATCGGCATTGCTATCATGTACGCGAACTTGCCGCCCGGCGGGCAATTCGGTGCCAAACTCCTGAAGAACCGCGCGGGGCTCACGAACAGCGCGGGCGCGGTAGTCGCGGCGTTTGTACCAGGCCGGCGGAATCCCCAGAATCGGGCGCGGATAACAGGAACACAAAGTGCACACCACCATATTGTGCACGTCCTCCGTATTCTCGACGACGCAAAGCTCCATGGGACGCATGTCGATGCCAAAATCCATCAGCGCATCATCCGGGCTGTTCATCAGGCGTTCCTTGAACGCTGGATCGGTCCAGGCACGGACAATAATCTCCGCCCCCTTGAATTCACCCCGACTCTCCATCGCCTCGATCGCGCGACGAATTTCGTCCGCGGAAACAACACCTTTTTCGATCAACAGCTCGCGCACAGATGTTTCGAGCACCTGGGCTTCGAGTGTCGGCAACGCATCTTCCTGGATCGGTTTTCCGTCATGGTCGTGGCCATGGTTATGATCGTGGTGATCGCTCATCGTATTGCCGCTTTCCGCACCGGCTAGACCGGTGCCATCCAATGTTCGTAGATTTCGATTTCGAGGGTGTCGTCCGCCGCACCGTCATAATCGGGCCATAGCTCCAACTGCTTGAAATTCACCCGGTACAACACCTTGTACGGCAGCCCCGCATGGCCGTAGGCCAGCAGTTCGGGATTGGGGAACGAGCCAACGATACGCTCGACCACGCCAGTTTTTCCTCGCACATAGATCGGCGTGCGCACATGGCCGGGCTGATTGCGCTGCAGAATGCGGACGGTGTCGCCGGTCTGATACTTAGACTGCATCGCGTTCCGCCTCCAGGCGTGCACGAACTTCGACCTGTTTGGCGTCGAGTTCTTCCTGCGTGAAAACGCTCTTCTCGAGCATCAGCCAGGACACAGCCTGCAGCCAGCGTTCGTAATAGGGAAACTTGTGATAATCCTCGCCAAGGGATTCCTGCATCCGGCGAGACTCATCCACACGCGCGAGTTGGCGACGCTGATCAAAAATCAGCATCATCAGCGCGTCGACAGTCTTCTCCCAATGGGTCGGCACATGCTCGTGGGTGACCGGATCAACGGGACCCGCGGTTAAACCGCCGTAATCTTGTGGACCGCGCATTTTCACTCCCCAATTCGTTAATCATAATCTTTAGCGCATCTCGCGGGCATATCAAGGCGTTCGTTGGTTTTCCTACGAGTCCGCATCTCAAGCCGGCATCTAAAGATCAGACGTTAAAAGTTTAAACCGATGCGCCGCACGCTGTTCCCTCACCTCGATACTGGCGGGCGTATCCTCGGTGACGTGCTCCCCAACATCGTAGAAATACCAAAGTCGGGCCCTAAACGCCGCATCCTCGGGGCTCAGACCTGCTTCCGTAAACAACCGCCGTGCCAGCGCCAAACGGCGTTCATCAATTTCGGCAACAGCCTTGGCCACATCAGCGTCGAACTGAGCCCAGGCACGCATCGCATTGTCATAGCGGTCCGGGTCTTCGCGGGCCAGAAACTCCAGGATCGCCCACATCTGCTCGAGAGGACCACCGGTCGCCGCCTCAGCTGCTGCCTGAACCGGGTCTGTTTGGTTCCGCGCCCAAAATTCAGCGAGCGACGAGAGCAAATCGTCGCGGTTCTTGAAGTGCCAGTAGAAGCTACCTTTGGTCACACCAAGCCGCTCGGCCAGGGGCTCAACCTTCACATGGTCCACCCCACGTTCGCGCATCAACTCCAGGGCCTCGGCCAACCAGGAATCACGGTCCTGCGACTGGTCACGTTTTTTGTTCAAATCACCCTCACTCAATCAAGGGGCAAACCTATTGACGTGAACCGTGCCACGCAATACCATACGTTTGCGTATGGGATATAAACGACAAGCAATTATTAATGCCTTTGCCTTCCCGTAGGGCTTGGATATCCACTAGAGTGACCCTATACGCCATGCACAAAACGGCAGGGCAGGAGGAATATTAAATGACCGAACCTATCATCAAAGTTGCAGACATCGCGTGGGGCCGTATCCAGTCCCCCGATCTGGACAAGCAGGAAGAGTTCCTGACCCGTTTCGGAATGGTCCGCGCCGAACGCACCGACGATAAATTATTTATGCGCGGCACCGGCTCCAGCCATCATCTTCACATCACGGAAAAAGGTGATCCGGGCTTTATCAGCCTGGCGTTTCGCGCAAGCAGCGAAGACGACCTTTACAAGCTCGCCGCGGAAGCCGAAACCGCTTCTGCTGTCGAAGAACTCGACGAGCCCGGCGGCGGCAAGCGGGTCCGGCTGATCGAGCCGAACGGCTACACGCTTGAAGTCGTGCACGGTATTGAAGAAGTTGAAGAGATTTCGTTTGATCGTAACGAATACAATCTCGGCAACGTCGACAAGTATAAGCGTGCCGGAAAATTGTGGCGGACCCCGCGTGGACCGGCCACGGTGATGCGGATTGGCCATGGCGTCATGGGCACAACCAAGATGCACGAATGCACGGCGTGGATTCGTCAGCATCTCGGCCTGATTGCCTCGGATGAGGTCTTTGTCGATGACGACGAAGAAAAAGTGATCGCCAGCTTTAACCGCATCGATGCGGGTACGGAGTATGTCGACCATCATGTCTTCCTTTATGTCCAGACCCCGGAAGCGGGCCTGAACCACATCTCGTTCGAAGTCCCCGATTTCGACGATGTCATGATGGGTCACGAGCATCTGCGCGATACCGGTGACTACAATCATATGTGGGGTATTGGTCGTCACGTCCTCGGCAGCCAGATCTATGATTACTGGCAGGACCCCTGGGGCCGGGTGCACGAGCACTGGGCTGATTCCGACACCCTCAACAACGCTTATGGCTCACGCCTCGTACCGGCCCATGAAGGGTTCCAGTCGCAATGGGGCGAGCCGGTGCCCGACGAGTTCATTGTTCACGTCAGCAAGTAGGCGGACGACCAGATATCTTAGAACGGCCCGGCAGCCTTGCCGGGCCGTTTTCGTTTGGCGGGCACCCGCATTTCTGGCAGACAGGGCGCGATCCCTATAGAAAAAGAGTTCATGACCGATACCGATAACACCCCCGCCGACGACACCCCCCATGATTTCATCCGTGACAAGGTCAAGGTGGATATGGACGCCGGTTTGCATGACAAGGTTGTCACGCGGTTTCCGCCCGAGCCGAACGGCTTCCTGCATATTGGCCATGCCAAGTCGATCTGCCTGAACTTCGGCATCGCGGCCGAATTCGGTGGCACCTGCAATCTTCGTTTCGACGATACCAACCCCGCCAAGGAAGACGAAACTTACATCCGCGCGATCCAGGACGATGTGTGCTGGCTCGGCTTCGACTGGGGCGACAACCTGTTCTACGCCTCGGATTATTTCGAGCAGCTCTATGATTGGGCCTGCGATCTCATTCGTGTGGAGAGGGCCTATGTCGACGATCTGTCGGCCGAAGAAATGCGCGAGTATCGCGGCACCCTGACCGAGCCCGGCAAGCCGAGCCCCTATCGCGAGCGCAGCACTGAGAAAAACCTCGACCTGTTTGCCCGCATGCGTTCGGGGGAGTTCGAGGACGGCGCGAAAGTTCTGCGGGCGAAGATCGACATGACCTCAGGCAATATCAACCTGCGTGACCCGGTGCTTTATCGCATCCTCAGCCACCCTCACCCGCGTACCGGTGAAGCCTGGTCGATCTATCCGAACTACGACTTCGCCCATGGCCAGTCTGATGCAATCGAGGGCGTAACCCATTCGGTGTGCACTCTGGAGTTCGAGGACCACCGGCCGCTCTATGACTGGCTGCTCGACAATCTTTCGGTTCCCGCACGACCGCGCCAGTACGAATTCGGACGCCTCAATCTGGGCCATACCGTGCTCTCCAAACGCCGGCTGATCGAGCTGGTCACCGAGAACCACGTCGCCGGCTGGGACGACCCGCGGATGCCGACCCTCACAGGCTACCGCCGTCGCGGTGTGCCCGCCACGGCGATCCGGGATTTCATCGGCCGGCTCGGGGTTACCAAGGCCGACGGACTGGTCGAGATGTCCTATTTGGAAAACACCATCCGCGAGCATCTGAACGCTTCAGCCCAGCGCCGTATGGCGGTGCTCGATCCGGTCAAGCTGGTGATCGAGAACTATCCCGAAGGCCAGACCGAAGAACTCGAAGCGGTCAACAATCCCGCCGATGAGAATTCCGACACCCGCATGGTCTCTTTCGGACGCGAGCTCTGGGTCGAGCGCGATGACTATATGGACGACGCACCGAAAAAGTTCCGCCGCCTGACAGTGGGTCAGGAAGTGCGCCTCCGGTTCGCCTATTTCGTCACCTGCACCGAGGTCATCAAGGATGCCGCCGGCGAGGTTGTGGAAATCCGCTGCACCTATGATCCGGAATCCCGTGGCGGTAATTCACTCGACGGCCGCAAGGTTCGCGGCACAATCCACTGGGTTTCAGCTGCGCATGCCGAAACGGCAGAGGTTCGTCTTTATGATCATCTTTTCGCCGAGGAAGTCCCTGGCAAGGAACGTGATTGGCAGGAAGACCTCAACCCGAACTCACTGGATATTCGCACCACCTGCTACCTCGAGCGCGCCCTCCGGGATGCAGAAGTCGGTGTCGCAGTCCAGTTCGAGCGGCTCGGTTATTTCTGTGCTGACACGGATACAAAACCTGGCGCGCTGGTCTTCAACCGTACCGTCAGCCTGCGCGACAGCTGGGCAAAGGCCAAATAGCAAACGGGCGCCCCAAAAGAGAGACGCCCGCTGCCAATTTCAAGATCGAAGACGGCCTATTCAGCGGCAACTGCCTGATTGTGGTCCACGACTTCGCCACAACCGGGATAGTTTTTCGCGATTACAAAATCGAGACCCTTGAGCAACTCGGCAAAGGCCGGACGTGCGAAGAGCATCGTCTGGGTGGTCACGAAATAGACTGACCCGTCGGGCTTGGTCAGGAACGAACCGGGCTCCGAAAACAACGCGGGCTCTTCGATGCCCGCGCCGCTAACGCCCTTGCCGGCAGAGATGTAGAGGCCCCATTCGCGGGCCTTGTCGAGATCGACGCCATAACCGACGGTCAGATTGTCGAGACCCCATTTTTCCTTGGCCTCAGTGGCACGTTCTTCGGAATCACTGCTGACCATCAGGATTTTGACGCCCCGGTCGGCAAATTCGCCAGCAAGCTTGTTCAGACCGCCGAGATACATCGAACAAATCGGACAATGCAGGCCGCGATAAAATACGACCATGTTGAAGTTCTCAGCATCCTGATCAGCAAGGCTCCAGCGGCCGCCGCCGACGGTCGAAACCTCGAGCGCGGGTGCAGGCTGTTGTGGGATCAGGGGGGAAATAGATGACATTTTTAGCTCCTCCGGTATCCCGGTGTTACGATTAATATGCAAAATCCAAGCACTGACCGTCAGCGCTTGGGGAAGCAAAATCGCTTCCATTACGTTACATATAGTATCGAAATATCGCTTATCTTTTCCCTGGCGTCACATGTCGTATGAGCCCGGGGCAATCCTCCGGAAACGCCTGAATAAATGGAGTTCTTGATGGAAGTAAATATCCCCGAGGTCCTCGCCGAGGTCACCGCCGCCCATGATCGTTACGAGCAGGCGCTCACCGATAATGACGTCGGCGTGCTCGATGAGCTGTTCTGGACGAACGAACTCACCCTGCGCTACGGCATCGGTGAAATCCTCTATGGCCATGACGCCATCGCGGCGTTCCGCTCGGCCCGTTCGCCGGTCGGCCTGGCCCGCACCACCGGGCCTGTGATCGTGACCACCTATGGGCAGGATTTCGGCACAGCCAATCTCGAATTCAAACGCGCAAGCATCGACGGGGTGGGTCGCCAAAGCCAATCCTGGGCGCGCATGCCTGAGGGCTGGCGCATCGTCGCGGCCCATGTGAGCGTCATCAAACTCTAAACAAAAAGGCCGCTCTCTAGAGCGGCCTTTTCAACGTTCAGATTACGTGTGATGCCTAGCTGGCAGCTTTCCAGACTTCCGGAGCGTTCTCCATATCGGACAACAAGGCCTGACGCTGGGCTTCCATTGCATCGGGAAGTCGTCCAGCGAAGCTATCAAACAGCTCTTTCTGAGAATTCGCTTCGTTACTGCCGTCTTCACGGGCCAGATCCATAATCCCGCTGAAGTCGTCAGACGAAAATTCCAGTCCGGACCAATTCAGATCCTGATAGCGCGGCATATTTCCAAGCGGACCTTCGACTGAATCCACATTTCCCTGGACGCGTTCGCAAACCCATTCCAGTACACGCATATTCTCACCAAAGCCCGGCCAGATGAACTTGCCCGCGTCGTCTTTGCGGAACCAATTCACACGGAAGATCTTCGGCAACTGGATGTTCTTGTCGGCAAAGCCCAGCCAATGCGAGAAGTAGTCGGCCATGTTGTAGCCACAGAACGGCAGCATCGCCATCGGGTCACGTCGGATCGCGGCCTGGTTGTCCGCAGCAGCGGTAGCTTCTGAGCCCATGGTCGCGGCCATGTAGACGCCGTGCTCCCAATCCTTGGCCTCATAGACCAGCGGGAAGGTACTGCTAAGGCGGCCGCCGAAGACAAACGCATCGATCGGCACACCAGCAGGGTCATCCCAGGCCGGGTCAAGGCTCGGGCAATTTACAGCGGCAACCGTAAAGCGCGCATTCGCATGTGCTGCCAGACGCCCGCTATCAGGGGTCCAGTCATTGCCCTGCCAATCAATCAAATGAGCCGGGGCGTCGCCGTCTTTGCCTTCCCACCAGACATCGCCGTCATCGGTCAGCGCGACATTGGTGAAGATCGTATCCTTCTGGATCATCGTCATGGCATTCGGGTTCGTCTTGGTCGACGTCCCCGGCACCACACCGAAGTAACCGGCTTCAGGGTTGATCGCGTAAAGCTTCCCGTCATCACCAGGTTTGATCCAGGCGATGTCGTCACCAACCGTGCTGACGGTCCAGCCTTCATAACCCTCGGGCGGAATAAGCATCGCCAGATTGGTCTTGCCACATGCACTTGGGAAAGCCGCAGCGATATAGGTCTTCTCACCCTTCGGGGATGTCAGGCCAAGGATCAGCATATGTTCAGCCAGCCAACCTTCTTCCTTCGCCATAATCGAGGCAATTCGCAGGGAGAAGCACTTCTTGCCGAGTAACGCATTGCCGCCATAGCCACTGCCGTAGGACCAGATCGAACGGTCTTGCGGGTAGTGCACGATGTACTTGGTCTCGTTACACGGCCAGACAACGTCTTCCTGACCGGGCTCAAGGGGGGCGCCAACAGAATGCAGGCACGGAACAAAGTCCCCATCGTCCAAAACATCCAGCGCGGCCTGACCCATGCGAGTCATGATCTTCATGCTGGCCGCGACATAGGGAGAATCGCTCAACTGCACACCGATATGCGCAATATGCGAGCCCATCGGTCCCATGCTGAACGGCACCACATACATGGTTCGACCACGCATACAGCCGTCGAACAATTCGTTCATTGTCTCGCGCATTTCATCCGGCGCGATCCAGTTGTTGTTCGGACCTGCGTCTTCGGGGTCATCCCAGCAAACAAATGTACGGTTCTCGACACGCGCAACATCGTTGGGGTCCGAGCGGGCCAAAAAACAACCCGGGCGCAGTTCCTGGTTCAACGGAATCATCATCCCGCTTTCCACCATTTCCCCACACAACCGGTCGTATTCTTCCTGCGAACCGTCGCACCAGTAAATGTCATCTGGCTTGGTTAAAGCCGCGACTTCCTCAACCCACGCAATCAGTTTCTGGTTGGTAGTCTTCCCATTGCTCGCCTGTGCCATTTGGCCTCCCTAAGGGCGTTTGCCGCCGTATTTCCTAAACGACAATTTAGACACACTAAGACAAACGACTCCGGCTATGTAAACAGCCCGTCGAGGATATTTCTGGGGGCGAATTGTCGCCCCATGGAACGTAACTGGTGAACTACTCGCGCGGGCGACCGCGTTCGGTTCCAACTGTGGCAATTCGCAGGATATTGGTGCGACCAGGAGACCCAAAGGGAACCCCCGCGGTAATCACCAATCGATCACCTGTGGCAGCAAATTCCTCACCCTCGGCAACCCGGCTCGCCCGGATCACCATGTCGAGGAAGCTCGACGCATCCTCGGTCTGCACGCAATGCACGCCCCAGGCGATCGCCAGTCTCCGCGCTGTCTGGGTCACCGGGGTCAGCACCAAAATCGGCACCGCCGGGCGTTCCCGCGAAGCCCTGAGACCGGTTGAGCCGGACGCCGTGTAACACACGATCGCCGCGGCCTTCAGGGTTTCTGCGACCTGCCGCGCCGCCAAAGTGATGGCGTCAGCCGTCGTTGTTTCCGGTTCAATCCGTCCGGCTTCAATGGCCGCCCGAAATTGTTCATCATGCTCAACAGACTGCGCGACCCGGTCCATCATTGCGACCGCCTCAATCGGGAAATCCCCGACCGCAGACTCTCCCGACAGCATGACTGCATCAGCCCCATCAAATACCGCCGTTGCCACATCGGAGACCTCGGCCCGGGTCGGGACCGGCGCGTCGATCATCGATTCCAGCATTTGCGTGGCCACCACGACCGGCTTCCCGGCGCGACGCCCGGCGCGGGTGATCAGCTTCTGAATCCCGGGAACCTGTTCAACAGGAAGCTCCACCCCCAGATCGCCGCGCGCGACCATCAAGCCGTCGGCGATATCGATAATCTCATCGAGGCGGTCGAGCGCTTTTGGCTTTTCGATCTTCGCCATAACAAAGGCACGCCCATTGACGATCTTTTTAACTTCGGCAACGTCACCGGGGCGCTGCACAAAGGACAACGCGATCCAGTCCACATCCAGCGACAGCGCGAAATCGAGATCGCGCCGGTCCTTGGGGGTCAGGGCCGGTACAGGCAGAACCGCATCGGGGACATTGACGCCCTTGTTCGACGAGAGTAGCCCCCCGACGATCACCCGGGTTTCCGCGTAATCAGGCCCCGCCTCGACGACTTCGAGCCGCAGCTTGCCATCATCGAGCAGCAACGTGGCGCCGGCTTCGAGGGCCTCGAAAATTTCCTTATGGGGCAGCTCGGCCGCGTGCGCGTCACCAACGCCGTGTTTGAGGTTCAAACGGAAACTGGCACCCGCTATCAGCTCGCTGTCCGGTGCGACCTCCCCCACCCGCAGCTTGGGGCCCTGCAAATCAGCCAGAACGCAAATCGGGCGGTCCAGATCGGCCTCCACCTTGCGGATGCGGTCATACATCTCGCGCACGCCGTCATGGCTCCCGTGGCTCATGTTCAGGCGAAAGGCATCAGCACCCGCCTCAAACAGAGCGCGGATCATCTCTTCTGATGAACTGGCCGGCCCAAGGGTGGCCAGAACTTTGACGTTTCGCATGCGGCGCATGACTACGTAATCCTCAAATTCGGTTTCTTTTCGCCCCTACTGGGCACAATCCACGCATCTCAGGGAAGCGGGATCGAATGTTAGTCGTTTCTCCGGGATATCGTCGCCACACGACACGCAATATCCATACTCACCCTCGTCGATACGCTTGAGTGACGCGTCGATCAATCGCAACCTTTGCTGGCGCCGTTCCTCCTCGGCAATAGCCATGGCCTGTCCCTGCATCGCATCCATACGCGACAGACGACCGACACTTTGCTGATCGAGGGTGACGGGAGAGCGTTTCTCCGCCGTCCCGGCGCTGGATTGTTGCAACGCGTCGCGTTCCTCGCACAGGGCCTGGCGGAAGGCTTTGGTATCCTGATCTGGCTGGCTCATGGCCATATTGGGACGCGGGTAGCACCGGAAATCAAGGGGTCTCGTCGCAGGCCGGGCTTAGCAGCCAGTCGAGCATGGCCGGATTGCCGTTCGAAATTCCGTCGGACAGGCGCGCAAAGACCGGTTCGGCAAGCGCGCGCTGTTCCCCAGGAAGGCGATCTAGCTCCCCAGAGATGTCGTGAACAATATCTGCCTGCCCGGCCATTTCCCTCACACTTCCGCGTCGACGGCATAGCTCATAGATACCGCCCTCATGGTCGGATCGCTGGAGCAACACAGCCACAGCCGCCGCCAAATCCGCCTGACCGATCCAAGGCAACGCCACCGCCGGGTCGACCGGTGACCGGCTACCCCATGCCGTCACCCATTCAAGGGCATAGGCCGGCTGGGTTATAAAGAACGGCAACCCGGCATGCCAGACCGCACCGTGAATATCCGCCAGGTTACGCCCGGCCTGGGTGGTCACATCATAGGGACCGAGCCGGGCCTGCCAGCCCAGAGTTGAGACACAGGCAGCACGAGCCAGCGCAAACACATTATTTGCCTTTGCGACGGAATCCGGATCGAAGGGATTGGTGACATGGTACAGGCTCGAAACGCCGTCAAAATCACCTATCTGCGGGTTCTCGACATGTCGAATTTCACAGCTGTTCACTGTTAGGGCGTTGCAGAATTCTATCGCTGCCGTCCCGGTCACAAGCGTGGTCATGTTGATGCCCCCCAGCGTGCCGCCAGACGGGCGGCGAAGGTCACGTAGTCAGTGGGGGTCCGTCCGAGCAACAGGGTGAGGGAGTCATTATTAAAATAGGGCGTGCCGTAGCCGTCCAGATGGTCATACATCCGGCCCAGATGGTCTTGCTGATAGGGCGTCAGCGCAGAGAAAAAGGCCTGAGATTGCAAATCCTTCATTTCGGTCTGGCCGGCGGTGATCTCGGTCCCGAAAGCGGCACTCAAACCGGCGACCATTTCGTGTCGATCAATGGCACGGCTCGTGCCGCACAATTCCCACGTGCCTCCCTGAACATTCGGGTCACTCAACACCCGCGCAACCGCTTCGCCAACATCGGCCACGTCCACCAGGCTGATCCGCCGTTCGGGCGCATAGGGCAATTCGAACACGCCCCGCTCGAGGATCAGCGGCAGGGACCATTCAATGTTTTGCATCAGCTGGACCGGTCGCACGATCGAGAACGACAGTCCAGAAGCGGCCACCCGCGCTTCCATCTCAGCCTTGGCCCAGTGGAAGGCGATATCGGGGACATAAGGGTAACTCACGCCGTGCAAGACGAAATGTTCGATCTCTGCGCCCCGGGCCAATCGAAGGACCCTGTCACCGATTTCGAGCTCGTCCTCAGTTACATTAGGACAGATATGATAAAGTACTCGCGCAGTTTGAATGGCCGCAGCGAGCGAGGTCTCATCACGTAGGTCACCACGAACGACCTTCGCGCCCGTCCCGGTAATGCACGCTGCCGCTTCATCCGAACGTGCCATACCGGCCACGTCGGCACCCCGGGCGACCAGGGCCTGTAACGCCGCGCAGCCGAACTTCCCGCCGGCTCCCAACACCAAAATCAATGAACGCGCTCCTACAAAACGAACCTAGGCCAAGGGGCCAAGGCTAAACCGAACATCCGGGTCGTTGGCGATCTGCTCGATCAACGCCACTTCCCAATCGATATATTCCTGCATCCGCGCTTCCACACCGGTATTTCGATCATAGGCCCGCAGATAGACATCAACACAGGCCTCATCGGGCGGGATGGCCGGGTCGGCATCGGTCGGGTGACCTGCCGCGATCCAGGCATCCGTGCCCCCGACAAGCGCCCGCACGCGCGCCGCCGTAAGAGCGCGCACTTCCGCCAGCGCCATTTGGGCAAGCAGACCATCGGCAGATGTCAAAACCACCAGACCTTCTTGGGGCAATCCGGCGACACGATCCGCGATCCGTGTCCGGATGGCCCAATGGGCGTAGGGAATATGCGCTTTGCGGTAGACCCGGCTTTCGCCCAGATCGATCACGGTAACCCTGCCGGATTCATACTCAGCGGCGAGGTCTTCTGGCGTGATGCCCTCCATGTCCATCGGGATAACGGGAAGGTCGGCCCCCGTTACCTGCGCGGCCTGATTGTCGAGGCCACCCGCCAGCACATGGATGTCAGCGAAACCCATCTGGACCAGCCAATGGGCAGTCATGGTGGCGCGCACGCCGGTGTCATCGATCAAGACAATGCGTCCGCGCGGCACGCCGATCTGAAAATCGGTCGCCTGAACCAGCTGCCCGCCAGGTGCCGAACGGGAACCCCGGAGATGCCCCGCCGCGTATTCTTCCGGGCTCCGCACATCGAGCAAATAGAGTGTCCGTGTCTCGGCCTCGTCCTGCCACGCTGACAGGGTTTCTGCATCGACGGTCTTGATGCCGTATTCCCGCGCGATCCGCGCGCGCATCTCTTGAACCGCGGCAATCGAGTCTGGGTCGCCAGCTGCAAAACTGTCGGTCCGGCCATGTTCGAGTTCCAGCCCGGCGAGATGCCAGCCCATGGTACCATTTTCGAGCGCGACAACCCGATTGGAGACACCCGCATTGATGACCGACTGGGCCCCAACGATGCTGCGGGTCCGACCCGCGCAATTCACCACGACGGTCGTTGTTTCGTTCGGCACGAAATCGCGCACTCGATAGGCCAGCTCACCCCCGGGCACGCTGACGCCGCCGGGAATGTTCATGTTTTGATATTCGGCGAAAGTTCGTGAATCCAGCACGACCAGTTCGTCACCACCGTCCTGCATCGCTTTGAGAGTTCCCGCGTCGATAGATGGCGTATGGAAATGGTGCTCGACCGCCTCCCCGAAGGCTTTGCTGGGCACGTTGATCCCGGAATACAGTTTGAAACCCGCCGCTTCCCAACCCGTCGGTGTATCCGGGCAAGCAGAGATATCCGTGTACCCTAATCGTGCTACGGCCTCGATCGCACGATCAGCCAGCGCCGGTGTCTCCCCGCCAGTCACAACGATCCGCGTGCCCCGCCGCGGCACCAATCGCACGACATCCATTTCAAAACGGCTGAGAGGTGCGTTCACCGCATGAAACAAATGGCATTGGCCGAACTCGCCCTGCTCCCGGACATCGAGAAAGGCAATCTCAATGCCGTCATGCAAAGCGAGACGGAGGGCGGAGGAATCGATGACAGTCATGATCTTGAACTACATTGTTTCAATGTGCATTGAGCGCACGCGCGGTTCCATGCATGATACCCATCCACCAGATAATTGCGATGATGAGACCATGAGCCAGACAATCGACACTTTTGCAGAAGAATGCCACGCCATCCTGAAGACCGGCGCCAGCAATGCCCACCTCGAGCAGGTCCGCGTCGTTGTCGAAAAACATCTCTCCGATCCCACTTTCGTCAGCGCGCATCTGGGCCCGGACAATCAGACCAGCCGAACAATCCTTTATGAGGACTCCGAGCTTGAGTTCTGCATTTGCGCCCATGTGTACAAAGGCGCCAGCGAAGCCCCACCCCATGACCATGGCCCCACCTGGGCTGTCTACGGTCAGGCCGCCGGCCAGACGGTGATGACCGAGTACGAACAGGTGAAAGCCCCCCAGGGCGACGCCCCCGGCACGGTCCGGTCGGTCAAATCCTACGACCTCGATCCAGGTATGGCGGTCGCCTACCCCACCGGGCAACTCCATGCACCAAAGCGTGAAGACGACACACGGCTGATCCGAATCGAAGGCAAAGACCTGATGAAAGTATCCCGCGACTCCTACGTCATGGCCTGACCGGGAAACGCTCAAAAATGTCTGCTCAGCGCGACGGCGCCGTCGCGCGCGCCGCGGCTCATTTCGACAGTGGTGACTTTCTCACCGGGCTGAAGCGTCTGGTTGCCGCGCCGACCCAGAGCCAGTTTCCCGATGCCCATGGGACGCTGGCGGACTATTTTAAATCTACCCTGGGACCAGATTTGGATTCTCTGGGGTTCGGGTACACCCTCCACGACAACCCCGAGCCCGACGCCGGCCCTATCCTGGTGGCCAAACGGCACGAAGGGGATAGCCTCCCCACGATCCTGATCTACGGCCATTGCGATGTGGTGGTCGGGCAAGATGACCGCTGGACCAACGGTCTGACACCCTGGACTGTGACGGCCCGGGACGGTCGCATTTATGGACGCGGCACCGCCGACAACAAGGGCCAGCACTGGATCAATCTCGGCGGCTTGCGCGCGGTCATCGCCGAACGCGGTGCCCTGGACTTCAACTGCATTCTGCTGCTGGAAAGCGACGAGGAAATGGGGTCACGTGGCCTGCGCGCGTTTTGCGAGCAAAACCAGGGCCTGCTGCGCGCCGATGTCCTGATCGCCTCTGACGGCCCCCGGCTCGACCCGGCCCGGGCGACCATCGTTCTCGGCTCCCGGGGGGTGGTGAATTTCGAACTGGCCCTGAAACTTCGCGACGGCGCCCACCACTCAGGAAACTGGGGCGGGTTGCTGCGCGACCCAGGCACGGTTCTGTCTCATGCCCTGGCCAGCCTGACCGACGCTCGCGGACAAATTGCGGTACCCGAATGGCGCCCCGCAACCCTCACCGACGACATCCGCGACCTGCTCGCCAACATCAAGATCGCCGGGGGTCCGGGCTCACCGACCATCGATTCGGATTGGGGCGAAATCGGGCTTTCTCCCGAAGAGCGGGTTTATGGCTGGAACAGTTTCGCGGTGCTCGCGCTTGAACTCGGGGACCCTGCGAAAGCACAAAACGCCATCGCGCCAGAGGCCCGGGCCATCTGCCAGCTTCGTTATGTGGTCGGCACCGATCCGGATGATGTCCTGCCTGCGCTGCGGCGGCATCTCGATCGGCACGGCTTTCAGGATGTCACGGTGATACCCACCCGGATGGCTGGAATGCGTGCCACCCGGCAGGACCACAAGGACCCCTGGGTTAAACTTGTCGTTGAATCCTTCACAAAGACGCTGGATGCTTCACCGGCTCTGGTGCCCAATATAGGTGGCGGCATTCCCAATGACGTCTTCATGGAAGTGCTTAACCTGCCAACTGTGTGGGTGCCCCACTCCTATGCCGGGTGCAACCAGCACGCGCCGAACGAACACATGTTGGAAACCGTAGCCCGCGAAGGCCTTCAGATCATGGCGGGATTGTTCTGGGATATCGGCGACGGCAAAGCGCCAACAGCAGACTAGTCGGCGCTCACGCCTTCAAGCGCTTCACTGGCCTCGAGCCAGATGATTTCGGCTTTTTCGAGCTGCTTTTCGATATCGCCGCGCATCTTCATGAGCTCGCTCATGGATTGGCTCTTATAGGCCCCGGTGGCGCTGTCGGGATCAAACATCGCCCGATCGATCTCGGTGCGCTTTTCGGTCAGCAGCCCCATACCCTTTTCCGCTTCCTTCGCGGCCGTGCGCAGATGCTTGGTGCGTTCGCGTTCCTGGGCGGCCGCGCGACGCTCATCTTTCTTGTTGTTGCGCTTCTCCTTGCGCTCCTCGGGGGACATGTCTGACTTCTTCTCGCCACGCCCCAGAAGCATGTCGCGATAATCGTCTAGGCTGCCGGAGAATTCCTCGGCCCGGCCGTCAGCGACCAGCACCAGCCGATCGGCGGTCATTTCCAGCAAATGGCGATCATGGCTGACCATCACCACCGCACCTTCGAACGCGTTGAGCGCCTGAACCAGCGCCTCACGAGCATCGACATCGAGATGGTTAGTGGGTTCGTCGAGGATCAGAATATGAGGCGCGTCCCGGGTGATCAGCGCCAGCGCCAGACGCGCACGTTCCCCGCCAGACAGCTTTTTGACCTCGAGATGCACTTTTTCGCCGGAAAACCCGAACCGCCCGAGTTGTGAGCGCACATCGCCGGGTTTGGAATCCTTGAGCAGGCGGGACATGTGCTGCAACGGTGTGTCGTCGGCGATCAGCTCCTCGACCTGGTGCTGGGCGAAATACCCGACCCGCAGCTTGCCGCTCGCCGACATGTTCCCTGCCATCGGGCTCAATTGCCCGGCCACGAGCCGCGCCAGGGTCGTCTTACCGTTGCCGTTTCGACCCAGAAACGCGATCCGGTCATCGGGATCGATCCGGAAATTCAACTTCGAGAGCACGGGCGTGTCGGCCACATAGCCGACAGCTGCATCATCGGCCACGATCAGTGGCGGGCGCAGTTCGTCCGGGTTGGGGAAATCAAACCGCAGGGTCGGATCTTCCATGGCGGCGGCAACCGGTTCCATCCGTGCCAGAGCTTTCATGCGGCTTTGGGCCTGTTTGGCCGTGTGGGCCTTATAGCGCCAGCGATCCACATAGGCCTGCAACTTGGCGCGCTTGTCTTCCTGGCTCCGCCGCATGGACTCGACCTGGCTCAGACGCTCGGAACGTTGCCGTTCGAAGGCGTCGTACCCGCCCGAGTACAACGTCGTCTTGCCGCCCTGCACATGCAGAATGTGATCGGCGACATTGTTCAACAGATCTCGCTCATGACTGACGATGACCATGGAGGCGGGATAGGTCCGCAGGAATGATTCCAGCCACAGGGCCGCTTCAAGATCGAGATGGTTCGACGGCTCATCGAGCAGCAGCAAATCGGGACGGGAAAAAAGCAACCCGGCGAGCGCCACGCGCATCCGCCAGCCGCCCGAAAACGACGAAAGCGGCTCATGCTGGTTGGCTTCATCAAATCCAAGCCCAGCCAGAATGCGTGCCGCCCGTGCGGGGGCGCCATGAGCATCGATCAGGTTAAGACGTTCATGGACATCGGCGATTTCGCCGGCGTCAGTGGCGGTGTCCGCCCGTTCGAGCAGCTCGACCCGCTCCTCATCGGCAGCTAACACCATTTCGAACGGCGTCATCGTGCCGCCGGGGGCCTCCTGGGCCACGTAACCAATACGGGTACCGCGCGGAGTTTCAACACTGCCGTCATCGGCAGACATCTCGCCGGCGATGATTTTCAACAGGGTGGATTTACCCGCCCCGTTCCGTCCCACGATGCCCACACGGCTGCGCGCTGGCAGCGACGCACTGGCGCTGTCGAGAATGGTTTGCCCGCCGAGGCGCGCGGTGATGCCGTTCAGGTTCAACATGGGAGCGCGGCTGATAGCACACTCACATGCGGGGGCGAAATGCCTACTCGGCAGCCGCCCGCATTTTCCGATCGGAGCCCGGCAAACCCGCAGCCACCAACGCTTCGCCAATCCGCGCAATCTCTGCGTTGGTGAGCTTCACCAGCGGCGGACGCATCACCGCGCGGTCCTGGCGACCCAGATGGACCAGTGCCTCTTTCATGCGGTTGTGCATGTCCCCGAAAGGATCGGAATAGAACGCGTTCGTGGCGTGCCACATACGTTCGTTGATTTCCTGCGCCCGGGGCAGATCGCTCGCCTTCACCGCTTGGAACAGTTCGACCTGCAAATCGGCAATCACCGACCCCGCGCCGGACAACAAGCCTTTGGCGCCCATCACGAGAGAGGACATCATCCAGGCGGAATTTGTCGACAGCACGTTGATCGGGCGGGGCAGCGATTGCAGCACCCGGATATGGCGTTCATGGGCCTGCGGCGGGGACCAGTCCTTGATCGCCTTGATGCTCGGGATCTGCTCGCTCAACGCCACCAGCGTGTCGAGGGAATAGGCCAGATCATCGGAATACTGGAAGACGATCAGCGGCAAATCTGTCGCCGCTGCGATGGTGCTGAAATGAACGTGGGCCATTTCCGGGCGATGGCGAACGCCACCCATGCCTAGGGAATGGGGCGGGAAACACAGCAGGGCAGAAGCGCCCGCGGCTTCAGAAGTTTTCGCAATCCGCGCGGCTTCATGACTGCCATCGGCATAGACACCGGCGATCACGGGCACTGTGTCGCCAACTTCATCCATGGTGACGTCGAGGATGCGTTGCTGCTCGTCGAAATTACACGCGTGAATTTCCGACGAATGGCCGTTGACGGTGATGGCGCTGATACCGGCCACATTGGCTACGTAAGACAAATGGCGCCGGGTCTCAGCTTCATCGATCTCGAAGTCTTCGTCGAAGGCCAGCAATGTGGCGGGGATTACGCCCTGCGGCACAAAATTCTTCACTTGTCCCATGTCACACCTGTTCACGCTTTTGGAGAACCCAAAGATACAATCAATCCGCGCCCGGCGTCACGGGCGATCTTGCCGCCAGCCAACGCGCCGCGCCGTCTCCTGCTGCGCGACCCGTAGCGAAACAGGCACTCAACAGGTAGCCCCCGGTCGGGGCTTCCCAGTCGAGCATTTCACCGGCGCAAAACACCCCCGGGCACGCAGTCAGCATGTAATTGGTGTCGAGCCCATCGAAGGTCACGCCGCCGGCGCTGCTGATGGCCTCAACGAGAGGCCGCGGGGCCTCAAGCCGGACCGGCAGACGCTTAATCAATCGTGCGAGACGCTGCGGCTCCGCGAAAACTGCCGCATCGGTGCCTTCGCGTAACAGACCGGCCTTAACCCCTGTCAGGCCGGTAACCCGGCGCAAATGGGTTGCCATGGAGCGCTTGCCACGGGGTTTCTCCAGATCGGCCACCAGGCGTTCGACAGTTCGATCGGGTGCCAGATCGAGAAACAGCGTGGCGCTTCCCCGAGCTTCGATCTCATCGCGTAAGGGTGCGGACAGCGTATAGACCGCGCTTCCCTCGACGCCGGTTTCGGTGACCACAAACTCCCCGGTGACCTGTGCGGCACCGCTGGACAAGTGCACGGACTTGACCGGTTGGCCCGCAAACCGCTGCCGAAAGACGTCGCTCCAGGCGACATCGAAACCGCAATTGGCCGGTCGCAAAGGTGCTGTATCTATCCCGCGGGCGCCGAGTACGGGCATCCAGCTCGCGTCAGATCCGAGCTTCGGCCAGCTGCCCCCGCCCAGCGCAAGGATCGTCGCGTCACAGGCATGTTGTACCTGCCCATCAGGGGTCTCGAAGACGAGCATCCCATCGTTATTCCAGCCGCACCATTTGTGCCGGACATGAATGCGCGCGCCGGCCGCCCGCAGCTGGCGCAGCCAGGCCCGCAGCAGGGGTGCAGCCTTGAAGCTCTCGGGGAATACCCGGCCCGAACTCCCGATGAAGGTCTTTGCACCCAAGTCATCAGCCCAGCGCCGGATGGCCGTCGCATCGAAGTTGTCCAACGCCGGTTTCAAACGATCGGACGCGTCACCGAAGCGGTGCAGAAATGCCTCAAACGCTTCGCTATGGGTCAGGTTGAGACCACTTTTTCCGGCCATCAGGATTTTGCGCCCCAGAGACGGCATCGCATCGAATATATCGACAGAGATGCCATGCTCGAGGAGCCGTTCCGCAGCCATCAGCCCGGCGGGTCCCCCGCCGATAATCGCGACCCGCGCAAATGCGGTGTCTGCGCTAGCCGTGATCGTGGTCTGCCAGCGTCGTGCCGTCTTCCACATAAACGGTGCGTTCATAGCCGTCGGGACGGCCATTGTTCAGGGAATCCAGCAGCCAGTCGGCGATCGCCGGATAGATCTGTCCAGCCACTTCCCCCATCGGGTGGAACACACCCTCATAGAGCCAGAGCTCGCTCGGCCCGCCCAGGCCACCCCGGAACGCCGCGATGTCATCGGGTGAACACAGCTCGTCCATATCACCGGCCACCAGCAGATGAGGCACTTTCAGGCCCGCAGCTACGTCGTTGAGCACCGCTAACCGACCGACGAATTCATCGAACTCATCTTCGTCGCTGTAGCCCGCCATATACATAAAGATGCGTTTGAAGTTCGGTTGGGCCTGCTCGAAGATCATGTCGAAGGACCCTACATTGGCCATCTGGCCGCAAACCGCCTTGATGCGCGGGTCCTGCGCGCCGATCAGCACGCCCCAGCGCGACCCCATGCTCATGCCCATGATGCCGATCTTCTCCGGATCGACGCCGTCCTGGGTAACCACCCAGTCGACAATCGCCGAAATCGCCTGCTCGTAATTGTCTTCGGTCTGCCAAACGCCGTCCCGGTTGCAAGCGCCCTGCCCCGGCCCATCGACCGCGCAGACATTCATGCCGCGGGGAATGTACTCGTTGGTAAACGGGTTGCAGACGTCTTCCTTCACCTGATCCATACCCGGCAGGGCAATGATGGTCGGCTTGAGGCCGTCTCCGGGTGCCTTGTGCAGGGTCGCATAGGCGTTCTGCCCGGGTGCGAACTCGACAGTCTTGGATTCCATCGTGCCGTCCGACCATTCGATCACCTTGTCGTAGCAACGATACAGACCCTCGAACCATTCGACCTTCTTGGCCTGGCCGTGGATCGGGATCAGATGCTGGGCACGACCGAAACAGATCGCGGCGCGATGGTAGAGCTGGCGTGCCGTGATCAACCGGCCCCGATTTTCGGCGTCTTTGGCCATGCCTTCGAGCACTTCGGCTCGCTTCCCCCACGCCTTGGGGAAAGAGCGCCGACCCGAGACCTTCGAATAGACCGCGTGCAAATCCTCAAACTTGGTCCCCCGCTCCAGCCGGTTGCCCATGATTCCGGGATGCAGGATATCTTCATTGTCCGACAGCATCAGGAAATTGTCGAAAATCCAGCCCTGATCGGCGCGCAACTGTGGCTTTGGCATGTCGCGTCATTCCTTCTTCGTAAAAGAGGTTGTGGTTAGCCGTGCTCGTGATGTCCGAGGGTCGTGCCTTCCTCGATATAGGTCAGTTTGCGTTCCCCGGCCGGACGGCCATCATTGAGAGTCGTGAGCATCCAGTCCGCCATCGCCGGATAGATCTCCGCCGAGACCTCGCCCATCGGATGGAAGATTCCCTCATAGAGCCACAGCTCGCTGGAGCCGCCGAGACTTTCACGGAAATGGGCAATATCCTCGGGAGTGCAAAGCTCATCCATATCGCCGGCAACCAGCAAATGGGGCACCGTCACCTTCTTCGCCACGTCGGGAAGATGGTCATGGGTTTTCATATGCTCATCGAAGGCATCTTCATCGGTGTACCCGGTCATGTACATGAAGATGCGTTTGAAGTTCGGCTGAGCCTGCTCGAAGATAATGTCAAAACTACCGACATTGGCCATCTGCCCGACGACCGCTTTCACCCGGTCATCATGGGCCCCGAGCTGCACGCCCCAGCGTGAGCCCATGCTCATGCCCATCACGCCGATCTTGTCCATGTCCACATCATCGCGGGTCGCCAGCCAATCGATGACGGCAGACCCGGCCTGCGGGTGATTATCGGCATTCAGCCAGGTTTCCTTGAAATTGCATTCGCCCTGACCCGGTCCGTCGATGCAGACAATGTTCATGCCGCGAATGACGTAATCATTCTCGAACGGGTTCCCGACATCCTCTTTCAGGGCATCCATGCCCGGAATGATCACCACGGTCGGCTTCGGACCATCCCCGGGGGCCTTGTGGAAGATCGCGTGGACTTCCTGACCGGTCGCAAACTCCAAAGACACTTTTTCCATTGTCCCCTGAGACAACTCGATGAGCTTGTCGTAGTTGCGGTACAGCGCTTCGTACCATTTATCCTTGTTGGGATTGCGGTGCACCGGCACCAGATGCTGCGCCCGACCGAAGCACAGTGCGGCGCGGTGAAACAACCGACGCGCCGTCACCAGACGGCCCTTGCCCTCGGCTTCGAGAGCCATTGTCTCGAGCGCCACGGCACGCTTGGCCCAAGCTTTCGGAAAAGACCGGCGCCCGGTCACCTTGGTGTAGACGGCGGTCAGGTCCTGCATCATGAAACCGCGTCCCAGACGCGTGCCCATAATTCCCGGATGCAGAACATCCTCGTTCTCTGACAACATCAGGAAATTATCAAAAATCCAGCCTTGGTCGGCGCGTAATTGTGGTTTCGGCATTTGCAGGTACTCCCCCATTGAACATCGCCTGAAGCGATCTTGTTGTTGCCGCCCGCCCCGCACCGTTACGGTGAATGATGGACGACGGCGTCTCTTTTTCCACTTTACTACAATACGTCCTCGCGCGTCATAATCAGCCGTTCAAAAAAATCACTCGAAGGTATCCACGCGCATGACAGACAAATCGACATCCGACGGTCCGGAATTACGCCTTGATTTCACACCCCCGGTGGCCACCATCACCGTGAATTGCCCGGACCAGGACAATCGGTTCAACCCGACATCCCTCCTGCAGTTGGGCGATATGGTCGAGACGCTGCGCAAGCGCAACGACATTCAGGCGGTTGTCATCACAGGCAGCGGAGATCAATGGTTCTCCGCCGGGCTGATGAATGCAGAGATTCGTGCCGGGATGACCAAGGACGACGTTCTGGACTACGTGGTCAACGCCAACCGGATCGTCGATGCTCTCGAAGCCCTGCCCCAGATCACCATCGCGGCCATCAACGGCAAGATCATGGCCGGCGCATCAGAAATCGCCCTGGCTTGCGACATTCGTATTGCCGGGGAACATTCCACCTTGATGCTACCCGAAGCCTGCTGGGGCGGATTCCCCGGAGCCGGTGCGCCCCACCGCCTGCCGATGGCGGTTGGGCATGCCCACGCGTTGGAACTGATCGCGACGGCCAAAGAAATCAACGCCGCCGAGATGGAACGGATCGGGTTCGTCCAGCATGTGCACCCCAAGGGCAAGGTTCTCGAGGCCGCCCTGGCGACCGCACAGGCCATCGGCGCCAACGGGCCCCTCGCCACCCGCGGGGCCAAGAGCATCTCCCGGGCCAGACAGGAACCGGGGTTCCGTGCGGCACGGGAACTTTCAGACACCCTGCGCTACGCTCTGGAATGGAGCAGCGATGTCGATGAGGGTCTGGCCGCCGCTCAAGCCGGCCGCCCGGCGAAATTCACCGGAAAATAGGAAACAAACATGCGTCTTTCTGCGGTGAGATATCTGCCCCTGATTTTCGTCCTGATCGGCGTATCCGGCCCGGCCCATGCCGATGCGATCGACGGCAATTGGTGTCATCCCGCAGGCGGCAATCTTGAAATTCACGGCAGCGACATCATCACGCCCGGCGGCGGCCAGATATCCGGAGACTATACCCGGCATACGTTTCGATATGTGGCTCCGACAGGCGAGCGGGCCGAAGGGCACACCATCAACATGGCCAGCATTGACGACGAGACGATGCATCTCATTGTCGAGCAGCCCGGCGCCACCATCGAAGTCTGGCGACGCTGCGCCGTCAATGTGAGCTGATCAACAATCACCGCACACGGCTCGACGCCGACCGCGGTGACGCGCTAGCCTGCCGCGCAACAAAGAACATTCAGTATTTGGGGAAAAATTATGGCGGAATTCAGCGCAGCCGAACTCGCAGTCGAAGATCAATACAAACTGATGAGCGGAGCGATCATTCCTCGCCCGATAGCTCTGACCGTCACGCTGGGACCCGATGGCCCGAATGTCGCGCCCTTCAGCTTCTTCAACTGCATCGGCGTCTCGCCGCCCATGTTCATGATCGCGTGCAGCCCGAAGTCAGGCCCAAAATCGGGAGGCAGCACCGGAGAGGTCAAGGACACAGTGGCAAATTTACGCGATCACCCCGAGATGGTCGTGCATATCGTCGATTATGAACTGCGCAACAAGATGAATGCCTGCGCTCTCGATTTCGACCGCAGCGTCAACGAAGCCGAAATCGCCGGTTTCACCATGGCACCGTCGGTGGTTGTCAAACCGCCCCGGATCACCGATTGCCGGGTTCAACTCGAAAGCCGGCTCCTTGAAATCAAGGAAATGGGGACACTGCCCTACTACCTGATCCTGGGTGAGGTTGTGCATTTCCACATGGATGATTCGATCCTCAACGACCGGTTGCACATTGATCCCGGCACCCTCGACGCGCTGGGCCGCATGGCCGGAAATGGGGGTTACACAAGGATCACCGACAAGTTTGAAATGCCCTTCCTGCACCCCCCAGGATCGTCCCCGCCTGATGGAGCCGTCGAACGGGCGCAGGAATTCGCAAAGACCGACCGGGACTAGTCCCACAAGGACAATAGGAAGTGATGAAATGACGGAGAACGCAGCGACTGAAATGGCAGTTGAGGGGGTCGAAGCCAATCTCAATTACGCGGTCGACACCGGGGAGAAGCTGGTCAACCAGACGATGCCCGCTGGCGACATGTCCCGCGTCCTGACCGGCACTTATGAACATCACAACATGCTGATCCGCAACGGCCGGCCCGACCGGGACCAGTTTGTCCTCGACGTCAACGGGTTCGAGTTTGTCGACCACCCGACCGGGGTTGCCGATTTCTTCGATCCGGAAGAGCTGGCCTCGGTTTATTACCCTGAAATCCAGAAACTGGTCGCCGAACGCAGCGGCGCGATCCGGGTGGAAATATTCGACCACACATTGCGCTCGGGTGATGCAGGCACAAGGAAGGAAAAGCTGGTGCGCGAGCCCGTAAAGTCTGCCCATAACGACTACACCGAGGTTTCCGGCCCCCGACGGGTCCGCGAGTTATTCCCCGATGAGGCCGACGAGCTCCTGAAGCACCGCTTCTCGATCATCCAGGTCTGGCGGGCCATCCGCAATCCGATTCAGGCCGATCCGCTGACGATCTGTGATTCCCGTTCGGTCTCCACAGACGATTTTCTGACCGCCGAACGCCGCTACCCGCACCGGGTCGGCGAAACCTACCGCATGGCCTTCAACCCGGGCCACGAATGGTACTATTTCCCGCAGATGCGACGGGATGAGGCTCTGGTGTTCAAGGTGTTTGATTCCGACACAACGATTTCCGGCCGGTTTACGCCGCACACCTCGTTCACGGACCCGACAAGCCCACCGGACGCGCCGGCCCGCGAGAGCATCGAGATGCGCGCGCTGGCCTTCTTCGACGACTAGACCTTCAGGGCCGCCGCAATAAATGCAGCGCTCGAACCAAGGTAATTCTCCGGACGCTCCAGCGCCCGCCAGTCAACCGGCGCGTCAGTGCGGGATTCAAGGATCGCGATCAGGTTCTGGCCTGAGCGGGATGTTTCCCCGCAGGCCTCCGTTACAAGGGTTTGCGCTTCAGCTTTCGGCATATGCTCGGCCAGTGCAAAGGACGCAGCCTCTGCCAGACACAGTCCGTTTGTTGCGTCGATATTGGCCAACATCCGATCCGCATTCACGACAAGTCCCGAGGCCAACCGAACGCTGTGGGCGAGAGCCCCGCTGGTGGCCAAGATCATCCCCGGCAGGGTGAGCCATTCCAGTGACCAGGCCGCACCACTGCGTTCGCCCTCATGGAGTAACGCCTGGTGGATACCCGCTACGGCATTTGCGTTGTAGCGCGCGAGGGTCACCAGTACTTCGCTGCCGACCGGATTAGACTTTTGCGGCAGGGTCGACGACCCGCCTTTCCCCGCTTCACCGGTTTCCCGGAGCTCGCCAACTTCGCTTTGGGCGAGCAATCCGATATCGAGCCCCATCTTGCCCAACGCACCTGTTGTCAAAGAGAGCCAGGACGCGAATTCCGCAATTCCGTCTCGCTGGTTCTGCCAGGGCAGATTTGTCACGCCCAGGCCCAGCAGCTCCGCCATTTTCTCTCGGACAGCCTGTCCGTCGACGCCAAGCGGTGCGAGCGTTCCCGCTGCCCCCCCGAGCTGAACCACCAACAGGCGGGAACGTAGTTCGTTCAAACGCGCGCAATTTCGAAGCAATGGCTCTCGCCAATTGACCACTTTCAACCCGAAGGTCGTGGGGGCGGCTTGCTGCATCCGAGTGCGCGCCAGCATGACCGTATCGTGATGCGTGCGGGCCTGATCTCCCAATGACGCAATGATCTGTCCGAGCTGTGCTTCGAAATCGTCAAGAACATCGCGCAGCACCAGCGCCAGGGTGGTATCGATAATATCCTGCGAGGTTGCGCCGAAATGCACATGCCCGGCCGCATCACCTCCGACTTTATTACGCAATTGAGCCACCAGGGCCGGGACCGGGACCCCGGCAGAGTCCGTACCGGCTCCAATGGCCGTCAGGTCCGGGACAAAATCTTTCAAAGCTGCGGATATGGTTTCGGCGGCATCGGCTGGGATGACCCCGCACGCCCCCTGGGCCTTTGCCAAAGCGCACTCGACGGCAACCATTTCGGCTATCCGACGTTCTTCCGAAAGCAGACTTCTACAGTCGGCTGTCGAAAACAAATCGCCATGGGAAAGTGCGGAAAACGGGTCGCTTGTCATCTAAACATCGAAGAACACGGTTTCGCGTTCGCCCTGCATGTGAATATCAAATCGGTAAACGCGCCCCGGAAGCTCCACATCGCGACGGGCGATCAGGGTTTCCCGACGATCCTCCGGCACGGAGGATAGCAGCCGGTCCGCCGCGTTCACTTCGCCCTCATCCGAGAAATAGATCCGCGTATAGGCATGCAACAGCAATCCGCGCATCAGCACCACAACATTAAGGTGGGGCGCCTGTGCGCCGTCGACACTGCCCGGCTTGATGGTGTCGAACACAAAACGGTTGTCCGGCGTTGTGCCCGTTCCGACCCGGCCGAAGCCCTTGAAATTCGGGTCCAGGAGATTGTCCTGGCGGTCATCGGCAGGGTGATTGTATCGCCCATGGGCGTTGGCCTGCCAGATTTCGATTAGCGCATCGGGCACAAGCTCTCCTGCGCCGTCATACACATGGCCAACGATACGAATGCGCTGACCCTCGGTCGAATCCTCCGCCATGTCGCCATCCGCGATACTCGCGAACGAATAGTTGTACTGCTCAGGCACCAGTCCATACGCAAAAAACGGTCCGACAGTTTGGGAGGGAGTTTGCCCATGCTTCATGGCTCAATCCTCCATCGGTGTGGCTGAGGGTCCGCGCAACACGATGTCAAAATTATACCCGAGCGCAAATTCCGGTTCGGTCAGCTCAAGGTCAAACCCGGCGACCATGCGGTCACGCGCGGCTTCGGGAACGCCATTGAAAATCGGGTCGAAGGCGAAAAGCGGATCCCCGGGGAAATACATTTGGGTCACCAGGCGAGATACGAAACTCGCCCCAAACAGAGATAAGTGAATATGGTTCGGGCGCCATGCGTTATGATGGTTTCGCCACGGATACGCCCCGGGCTTGATGGTTCGAAACTCATAGCGGCCGTTCGCATCCGTCACACAGCGTCCGGCACCCAAAAAGTTCGGATCCAGCGGCGCGTCATGCTGATCGACGTCGTGCACGTAACGGCCCGCGGAATTTGCCTGCCAGATTTCGACCAGCGTATTGGCAACCGGGTGATCATCTTCATCAACGACCCGCCCCGCCACGATAATACGTTCGCCGAGAGGCTCCCCGTTCACCCGCGAATTCTTTGTCAGATCGGCGTCGAATTCACCAACGGCCTCGTGGCCGTAGACAGGCCCCGTCAGCTCGGACAAAGATTCCGGAATCGGGAGCAACGGCCGGGTCGGGCCACGCAGCGTGGTCGACTTGTAGCCGTCATCAATAAAGGCCGGCTGGCTGGTCCAGTCGCGGTTCGAATTCATTGTTCGTCTCCCTCCTGATAGGGCAGTCCCACATAATTTTCAGCCATCGCCGTCATCGCCGCCTTTGAGGATGTAAGATAATCGAGTTCAGCTTGCTGCATCTTGGCGTCGAATTCACCCTGATCGGGGAATTTGTGCATCAGCGTTGTCATCCACCAGGAAAATCGTTCGGCCTTCCAGACCCGGGACAATGCGGTCTTCGAATAATTCTTCAAACCAGTTTCATCATCCTTCTGATACTGGGCGATCAAAGCACGCGAGAGATAGTAGACATCCGAGGCGGCCAGGTTCAGTCCCTTTGCGCCGGTGGGCGGCACGATATGCGCCGCATCTCCGGCCAGGAACATCCGACCATGGGTCATCGGCTCGGCAACGAAACTGCGCAAGGGAGCAATCGACTTCTCGATCGATGGTCCGGTCTCCAGCGTCACGGCAGCCGCTTCGGGCAGACGGGTTTTGAGTTCGCCCCAGAACCGATCATCGGACCATTCATCGAGGTCTTCATCCAGCGCACACTGGACGTAATACCGGCTCAGGGTCGGAGAACGCATCGAGCACAGCGCAAATCCTCGAGCATGGTTCGCATAAATCAGCTCCTCATCCACCGGCCGGGTTCGCGACAAGACCCCCAACCAGCCAAAGGGATAGACCCGCTCATAGGTTTTGAGAACATTCTTGGGCATGGACTGACGCCCAACCCCATGAAAGCCGTCACACGCCGCGATAAAATCGCAATCCAATCTCGTTTCCAGACCGTTTTTCACAAAAGTCAGATAAGGCGCGTCGGTTTCAATATCGTGCGGCGTAACATCTGTTGCCTCGTCGATCACAAGCCCGCCCATATCGTCGCGGGCATTGTAGAGATCGCGGGTTACTTCGGTCTGGCCATAGACCATGACCGTCTTGCCGCCGGTCAGGCCTTTTAAATCGATCCGTTCGGTGCGGCCGCCAAAGGCGAGATGAAAGCCGTCATGGATCAGACCTTCCCGGTCCATACGTTCGCCGACCTGCGCATCGCGCAGCATCTCAACCAACCCCTGCTCCAGTACGCCGGCGCGAATTCGCCCCAGCACGTAGTCACGCGACTGGCGCTCGAGCACGACGTTTTCGATGCCCTGGAGGTGCAGAATTTGGCTTAGCAGCAGGCCCGACGGACCGCCGCCGATAATGCCGACCTGGGTCTTCATTCAGACAGCTTTCCCGCTTCTCCGAGATCGAGGCCCATCTCCGTATAAGTTCGCTTCGCCACCGCAATCGCGGCATTCGCAGCGGGTACCCCGGCATAGATCGCCGCCATCAACAGCACTTCCTTGATGTCGTCGAGGCTCGCCCCGGTATTGGCCGTGGCGCGAATGTGCATGGCCAGTTCATCGTGATGCCCCAATGCGGTCATGAACGCGACAACGAGCAAGCTCCGCTCGCGTTTGCTCAGACCTTCACGGGTCCAGACGCTGCCCCAGGCGGATTCGGTAATCAGCTTTTGGTAGTCTTCATCAAAGGCAGTCTTGTTCGCCTCGGTGCGGTCCACATGAGCCTCACCCAAAACCGACCGGCGGGTTTCCATGCCACGCGCGTGCTTGTCATCACCCAAAACCGTTCTCCGATATAAATGCCGCGATGGCATTGGCAAGTATCGCGGGCTGCTCAACACAAGGCAGGTGGCCTGATCGTGAAATTTCCTGATAGGTCGCGCCCGGAATCATCGTCGCTAATTCGCGCACGACTTCCGGGGGTGTTGCCCCGTCTTCATCACCGCAAACACACAGTACCGGAAGATCGAGCGTGCCCACCGTTTCACGCATATCCGCGTCGCGCAGCGCAGCGCAAGTGCCGACATATCCCTCGACGGGTGTGCGGGTCAGAAGGTTGCGCCACAGGCGAAGTTCGGCGGGTGAACTCGCACGAAATCCGCTCGAAAACCAACGCTCCATGATGCCATCAGCGATGGCAGACAATCCGTTTGCGCGGATCTCATCGATCCGCTCATCCCAGGCTTCTTCCGTGCCAATCTTGGCGGCCGTGTCACACAAAACCAGCCCTTTTACGCGCGCGGGACTTTTCAGGGCCACGCCCTGGGCGATCATGCCGCCCACTGACACGCCAACGATGATTGCGTTGTCGATGTTGAGGTGCTCCAGCAACGCATCCAGATCATCCAAATGATCATCGAGGGAATACGGCGCGTCGGGCGCATCGGACATGCCGTGGCCCCGTTTGTCATAGCGCACCACCCGCATGGTCTGACTGAACACCCGCGCGATATCGAGCCAAATGCGCAAATCCGTCCCCAGCGAGTTGACGAAGATCAACGTGCTCGGTGCTTCCCGACGACCGTCCTCGCAATACCGAAGCACAACACCGGAGCGATCCAAACCCTGCACATGCATCACGTTTCTCCTCGTATGACAGTCACCTCATAAGGCGACCCACAAGCGGTTCTAACAATGTCGCACACGCATTCCGGCCTGTCAGCGAGGAAGAGCGCTTCTGCGGCCAAAGAATGACTGATCCAAACATGACCTCGGTCGCCGTGCTCACGCCTTGATCACAATCCGGTTAGCAAGGGGTGTGATCGGTGCGCAGCAGCCCCGGAGAATGGTATTCCGGTTAACATTATTGATCGTAAACCGCGATGCCAACCAATGCGCCGTTCACTCAAAGTAGCAGCTCTCTCCACCCTCGCTATGGCCGTAGCACTTTCGCCCTCAGCAGCCGACGGTATCGTCGCAAAGGTCGTGAACTCACCACTGAACTCGGCCGGTCTGGTCAAGGAAGGCTACACGGCGCTAAACGTCTACCTGTAGAAGCCCGAAGCCGAGGCAATCGAATTCTTCAACCCGGAGATACCGGGTTTTGGCATTCCCGCCGGCGGTCATATCGAAGTGGAGATGGGTGGTGATTGCGCCCGCGACCCGGCTGTGGCCATGGATACAGGCGCGGTTCATATGGTTTCGGGAACGCCCCAACATGGTTTGTCCTCCAAGGGATTAGGCTATCAATCGGTCGAAGGCGAAAACCCCAATATCTTTGTCGTTTCGGCAATCTCGCTGGACGGTCTGCCCGCCGAGAAACTATTGCCACGGGCAACGGTCGAGAAACTCGACCCGATCCCCAATATCGGCCTCAAAGTGTTCCATATCGGGCTGAGCACCATCGCTTTCGCAAACCGTGGGGCGCGCGGCAGCGTTGCAGTTCGTGTTGTTGATGGAAACGGGAAGGTGCTGGCCAGCGGACAGGCCGAGGTTGATTTCAGGGACACGCCACGCACCCAAATTCACCCGAACAATTTTCTCCACGGGGGCCGCAACCACAACTGGCAGAGCGTCTTCTCCGGGGAAACCGTCGGTCAGGCCACCGGAACGATCCCCCTGACCTTCATGCTGTTTGAAAAGCCAACCGGCACCGCAGAGCAGATACGCAATTCCCGTGCAGGGATTCCCGGCGTGGGGGTGCTGTCATCCCGCCAGCTCGCGGAAATGAAGTTTGAGCTGCCCGCCGCGATCGCGCGCTACGACAGCGGCCTGATTGTGCGAGACACCAATGGCGACAACGCGCTCGACCCGCGCGTCGATCAGATCATCGGGGGCGTTACAACGGATGTTCCCGACGGGGAGAGCGACTTCGAGGTGCGCTCGCTGGTGCAGTTCGACAAGCCATTGCTGTCGCAGCCCACCGGCGTTTTTTCCGAACGGGCCGGTGAACGCATTGGCGGTGCCATCATGCAGGTCCAGTTCAAGACCGGCATGACAAAGGGCAAATACCGACCTACCTTCGCCCTGCTCGAGGATCCGACGGACCTCTCGAGCGGCGACGGCACCGCCTATACGTACACAATTTCCGCACGGTAACCGCGCCGAGAGCTATTCCCAGCGACCAGCAATCAGCACGAAGGCGACTTTTGCAGGCTTCCCGGACTTGTTGCTCCAAGCGTGGTTGGTTCCGCGCTGGATTAGCACATCACCCTTGCGCAGAACGGTTTCCTCGTTCTCCATGATGGCGGTAATTTCACCATCAATGACGATCGCGTAATCCACGCTTTCCGTCGTGTGCATGCCTGGATGCTTACCAACATCGGGGCGACCGGCATCCTCAAACAACTTGCCGAACATGCCTTCAAACTGGCGCGCCATCTCTTCCGGGTCCTCCGGGTCTGGCGGGTAGTCGATAACCCGCAGCACCGTGCCCCCATCGGGCGGCATCACCCCTTCATGGGTCTCTATAGCATCGGGCGCACCGACAACGGACGGCGCAGCACCGGTGACCCAGATGTTGTTGACCACATATCCCGGGCGCGCATCGACTGTGCGGCTCGCCGGCGTTGGTCCATCTTCGGCAATATAGGAATTGCCGTCCGCGTCGATCGCGGTCACGACCCGGCGGGTGATTTCGTGATTTTGTGACATGTTCATTTCCCCCTCTTTCTTAGTTCCAGACACTATTCTACACGCTCGGCCGCCTTCTCATCTGCTATTCTTCCATCAGGGCAACCGACGGAGAGCACCTTGAGCCAGACTGCGACACATCAGACGAGCACGAGCACAGGCATTCACGTTCGAAAGGTCGGTGCAGCCTGTGGTGCTGAAATCTCCAATGTTGATCTCGCACAACCGCTCGACGATGCCACGTTCGAGGCGATCCAAAGCGCTTTCGTTGAACATCAGGTGGTCGTGTTCCGCGATCAGAACATCACCACCGAGCAGCAAAAGATATTTGGACGCCGCTTCGGCGAACTGACCGTGCACCCGTTTGCCCCCAGCGACGAAAGCGCGCCCGACCTGATCGTGTTCGACAATGACGCCGACAATCCCCCCTGGGGCACTGATGTCTGGCATTCCGACGAAACCTTCCGCGAGGCGCCGCCACTGGGCACAATGCTGCGGGCTCTGATCGTCCCCGACTGGGGCGGAGATACGATGTTTGCCAGCATGTCCTCCGCGTATGAGGGGCTAAGCGACCGGATGCAGCAATTCGTTTCCGGTCTGGAAGCGATCCACGACTTCAAACCCTTCCGTAATCTGTTCGACAGCGACAAAGCGAGCAGCGAAAAGCTGCGCGTGTTCGAGGATCGCTACCCGCCCGCCACCCATCCGGTGGTCCGCGCCCACCCGGTGTCAGGTCGCAAAGTGCTGTTCGTGAACCCGCAATTTACGATCGGGATCAAGGGCATGGATGAAGTCGAAAGCCGCACATTGCTGGAATTGCTCTTCCATCAGGCCGAAATTCCCGAATACCAGCACCGCCACCATTGGGAGCCGGACACCCTGGTGTTCTGGGACAACCGCTCGGTGCAGCACTATGCGATCCACGATTATTACCCGAACCGCCGCAAGCTCGAACGCATCACGGTCAAGGGAGATCGTCCGGTTTCAGCCGATCCCACCGTCGATGAAGCGGTGGTGCGAAGCCGCAAGGGCGCGCGCGGGATTACCAACGCGGTCCACGGAGGCCATGCCCCCAAGACCGTCTGACGGCTAGACCTGTGCGAGGGCGCGGTCGAGATCCTCGATCAGGTCCTGCGGATCTTCCAACCCAACAGAAATCCGCACCACCCCATCGCTGATTCCCAGTTGAGCCCGTTCTTCAGGTGAAAGACGAGAATGGGTGGTCGTCGACGGGTGGCAGGCGAGGCTTTTTGCATCGCCGAGATTGTTGGAGATATCGACCAGGTCCAGCTGATCGAGAAGCGTGAAGGCAGCGGCTTTGCCACCTTCAACTTCGATCGTCACCAAAGTACCGGGCCCCGACATCTGCCGCTCAGCGAGTTCACGCTGCGGAAAACTCTGCAAACCAGGATGGCGCACCTGAAGCACTTTCGCGCGGGATTCACAGAACCCGGCGATTTCCAGTGATGCCTGAGACTGATGGGCGACCCGCAGCGACAGAGTTTCGAGGGACTTGGCCATGACCCAGGCGTTGAACGGGCTCAGGGAAGGGCCGGTATGACGGTAGAACGGGATAAAATGCTCGGTCATGAATTCTTCGGTGGCGAGCACCGCCCCGCCAAGGCAGCGACCATGGCCATCGATATGCTTCGTTGCCGAATAGACTACAATGTCGGCCCCCAGCTCCAAAGGTTTCTGATACAGCGGCGTTGCAAAGACGTTGTCGACAACCATCAGCGCACCGGCGGCATGGGTCATCTCGGCGACGGCAGCAATATCCACCAGATCGAGCATCGGGTTCGACGGACTTTCAAGAAATACCGCTTTGGTCGGCTGGCTGAGCGCGGCTTCCCATTCGTCGAGATTTGTCCCCTCAACAAACACTGTCTCAATTCCCCAACGGGGTAAAATCTGATCGAGAATAAAGTGACACGAGCCGAACAACGCCCGGGACGCGACAACACGCTCACCGGCGCGAACATGACACGCGATCGACGCGAACACCGCGGCCATCCCCGTCGCCGTGGCGCGGCACATATCAGCGCCTTCGAGCACAGCGAGACGCTCTTCGAACACGCTGACCGTGGGATTGCCGTAACGGCTGTAGATGTAGGAATCGTTCTCGCCCTTGAACGCGGCTTCCGCCTGCGCGGCGTCATCGAATATAAACCCGGAATTCAGATACAGCGCCTCGCTGGTTTCATTGAATTGAGAGCGTGACAATCCTGCACGCACGAGCTTGGTCTGTGGCCGCAGACCATCCATCTTCTGACTCATCTTGATATCCTGTGTTCCGGCTTAAGCCGATTTCCAATTTGGATGCATATCGGGGAGGCACACGGCCTGGCCGACGGTCCGAATTCCGTCTTCGACAACCATGACCGGGTCGCCATAGAGGACATAGCCCTCCGCCAGCACCTCACTGATGCGCGCGCAGAACGCTGCATCATCTGGTACGGTCAGAAAACGGTACAGCTTTTTTGGAATTTCGCTCATTTTTTAACCCATATCGCGATCGGGATGTTGGGTATATGCCCCTGCTCTCTTCATTTCCAGTTCCCCGAAGGGCATAAGCAGACGCAATGATGTTTCTCTGGATCCCACTGACCGTCGCCGCCGCGTTCTTGCAGAACGTGCGTTCGGCGTTGCAAAAGCACCTGAAAGGTCAGCTTGGCACCACCGGCGCGACCTTTGTGCGCTTCGGTTATGGATTCCCTGTGGCCATCGCCTATCTGGCCGGGCTCGTATTTCTGTTCGACTTCGAACTTCCCGAGCCCAACACAACGTTCTTCTCGTTTGTCGCAGTCGGTGGTCTCGCCCAGATTACCGCGACGGCGCTGCTCGTCACCCTGTTCGATGCCCGCAATTTTGCCGTCGGCACGACCTATTCGAAAACCGAAACTGTACAGGCTGCTATTTTCGCGCTGGTGTTCCTCGGCGAAGGTATTTCCCTCACCGCGACCCTCGGCATCCTGGTGAGCCTCGTTGGTGTGATCACTATTTCTGCTGCCAAGGGTCCCGCAGGTCTGGCGAGCATCGCTAAGAGCTGGACCAACCGTGCTGCCCTCACCGGCCTTGCCTCCGGTGCGTTCTTTGGCATCGCCGCCATATCCGTACGCGGGGGATCGCTTTCTTTGGGGGGCGACGGATTCCTGGTTCAGGCCGGCTTCACCCTGGCGGTCATGCTGATTTTTCAGACCATCATCATGGCGACGTTTATGGCGATCCGAAACGCTTCGGAATTGCGTGACGTCCTGAAAGCCTGGCGGGTAGCCATGTGGGTCGGTGCCAGCGGTGCCATCGCATCGATCGGCTGGTTTACGGCCATGACGATCCAGAATGCCGCGCTGGTTCGCGCGCTGGGACAAGTCGAGCTGATTTTCACAATCGCCGCATCGGTGCTTATTTTTCGTGAGAAGATCGCACGGGGGGAACTACTCGGCATCCTCTTGGTGGTTGGCGGTATCCTGATATTATTGCTGCTCTAACGCAGTTGGGGAGAAAGTTCATGAAGGCAGTTCAGATTCAAAGTTACGGCGGCCCCGAAGTCGTCGAAATCGTGGATATCCCAAAACCGGAGCCGACCGCGGACCAGGTGCTTGTGCGCGCTCATTCCCTTGGGGTCGGTTATCCCGATGTCCTGCTGCGGACCGGCATCTACAAGTGGAAGCCGGCCTTGCCGACCATCCTCGGCAATGAGATGACCGGCCATATCGAAGCTGTCGGTGCCAATGTCACGGGGCTCAAGGAAGGCCAGCCGGTTCTCGTATTCGGCACCGGCGGCGGACGCTATGCGGAATACAATGCCGTTGATCCCACCCTGGTGACGCCGCTTCCTGAATCTGTCGATCTGGAAGCCGCCACCTACCATCCCAAACTATCTCGTCGCCTGGGCCGCCCTGCACGGGGTCGCCCATTCCGGGCGCGCCAAGACAATCTATGTGAACGGTGCCGCAGGCGGCACGGGCACCGCGATCCTCGACCTTTGCCGCAGCGAGGGTATTCAGACCATCGCGGGGGCAAGTTCGGACGAAAAATGCGAGTTCGCAGCGACCCTCGGCACACTGGGCACCGTGAACTATTCCCGTGAAGTGATCGCTGAGAAAGTCCTCGCCATTACCGGCGGGCGCGGCGTCGACATCAGTTTTGACCAGCTTGGCGGCGACGAACTCGTCAGCTCTCTGGACATGCTCGCGCCGCTTGGCCTTGTGGTTTTATACAACGCACTCAAGGGCTCGCCGAGTGACGATCTCTTTGCTGCGTTGCGCGAACGCCGTGGCCACAGCCTTGGCGTGCAATGCTTCTCGTTGCATTCCTATGACAATGATCTCGATGAACGCGCGCGGATCTTTGACGCCATCGTCGAGCGGTTCGCCTCGGGCGCACTCAACCCACCGATCTACGACTGCATTCCGATGTCCAAAGCCCGGCATGCGCATAAATTGATCGATGACCGAAAAATTCTGGGAAAAATGATCCTCAAGCCCTAACGCGTTCGGCGGGGAAACGAACGAAAATTGTCGTGCCGACGCCCGGGGTACTTTCGATATCCACCTTCGCATCATGCAGCTCGGCCATGGATTTTACGAGCGATAGGCCCAGCCCGGTTCCTTCGTAATTCCGATCCATTCCGGAATCGACTTGTACAAAGGGCTGCATGATCGAATCCAGGAACTTGGGGGCGATCCCGATCACCGTATCCGCCACGCTGATGCGACAATCTCCGGCATCATCAACCAAGGCCTCGAGCCGCCCCACCATCTTGATCACAGCCGACGCTAGCACGCCTATCTTCCGGCCGGCGGCGGAAAATCCGTTGCACTCCGCAACCCGTGTGAAGACTGTCATCGCCTGAAACTTGTTCATTGCCCGTCATTCCTGCGGGGAAGACACCCGATCAGATGAAGAGCTTTTCTCGCGCAACCTTTGCGGCGCCTTCCATGGTCATAAACTCTGCACCGTCGGCAATCAGCTTGTCGACGAACTTCTCGAACGCGAACATGCGGAAGCCGCGGCCGATCACATAGGGATGCATGGTGTAAGTCACGATGCCCCAGTCTTCGTTGGCCTTCATATAGACGAACTCGTCGTGCCAGCTCTCCATCACCTCGCGGGCCGGACGCAGGCCAGGCATGAGGAAGCCGGGAGTACGCAGATATTCGAAATGCGGGTGGTCATCCAGGGTCCAGCTGATCGGCATCTCCACGAGCGAGGTATCCGCGCCGTACTGGATCGGCTCTCCGAGCTTCACCGTATCCTTGCGCCGCGCCTTCATCGGGATGTAGTCGCCGGCCATCAGGCTGCTGTCATAGTCAAAGCCCTGCGCCTCGAGCAAATCCAGCGTGTTCTCGCTGAGGTCCCATGATGGCGATCTGTAACCGCGGGCCTTATGACCAGTCAGCTCCTTGATCGCCTGATTGGCACGGATCATGTCCTCTTCTTCTTCGTCCCGGCTTTGTTCGGCCGGCGGCACATGAGCCCAGCTGTGATGGGCGATCTCGTGACCACCCTCCACCACGCGCTCGACATCGGCGCGATGGCTCTCGATGGTGAACCCCGGAACGAACCAGGTCATGGGTATGCCCCGTGACTTCGCCAGGTCAAGAATACGGCGGGCACCGGTCAGGCCAAATTCACCGCGCGACAGCATGGTCGGCGTGGTCAGGCCGCGAGCGATGAACCCGCTTTCGGTGTCAAAATCAAACGTCAGGCAGACGATATGGCGTGGCATAAATTTTCCCCTCAATGCATTCCATCTGGTTAGCGCATATCGGCCCAAGAGTGTAGTAAGACGATTAGAAAAACGTAGGGAGACATCATGGCGACCAAACAGCTCGGAATTATTCTCAACGGCGCGACAGGCCGTATCTGCCGCACGCAACACATGCGCGGCGGACTGGTGCCCATTCGTGACGAGGGCGGACTGACCGTGGGTGACGACCAGATCGTCCCCCGCATGTTGCTGACCGGGCGCAACGAGGATCGCCTAGCCGAGCTCGCCCGCGAACACGGAATTGAGGAATGGACCACAGATCTGGACGCGGCCCTGGCCGATCCGGATTTCCCGGTATTTTTTGATGCCGCAGCCACCCATCTGCGTCTTGATACCTTGAACAAGGCCATCGACGCCGGGAAGCACATCTACACCGAGAAGCCGATCGCCCCGACCGTGGCCAAAGGCATCGAACTCATGAAACGCGCCGACGCCAAGGGGCTCAAGCATGGCGCGGTCGAGGACAAACTTTTCCTGCCCGGTTTCCGCAAACTTTCCCACCTGATGGAAAGTGGATTCCTTGGCCGGGTTGTCAGTTTCAAACTGGAATTCGGCTGGTGGGTTTTCGACGGAATCGAGGCCGAATCACAACGTCCGAGCTGGAACTACAATAAATCCGGCGGCGGCGGGCTGCTCTCCGACATGCACCCCCACTGGCGCTATGTGATCGAAGGCATTCTGGGTCAGATCAACCATGTGTCCTGCGCCGCCTGGACCGCCCAACCCGATCGTATCGATGAAGACGGCAACCGCTACAAGGTCGATGTTGAGGACGCCACGGCGACCCTGCTTGAAATGGACAGTGGCGCGCGCGGCTCGATCATCAGCTCCTGGGCAACCCGGGTGCGCGGCGATGATCTGGTGACTTTCCAGATTGACGGGACCGAAGGATCAGCCGTTGCCGGTTTGCGCAAATGCTGGACCCAGTCCGCCACTGATACGCCCCGCATCGAGGGTTTCAACATGGGTGCCGGGCCCGAGACTATGGATTTCTACACTGACTATGATTCCCAGTGGAAAGAGGTTCCCGACACCGTCGCGTACAAGAACCCGTACCGGTTTGGCTGGGAGGGCTTCATTCCCCATGTGGTCGCCGATACGCCGTTCCACCACACCCTCGCCGCGGGCATTCGCGATGTGCAGCTCGCAGAAGCCTGCGATCGCAGTTCGGCCGAAAAGGCCTGGGTCGATATGGCCCCGGTGACCTAGGCGACGACTGGATTGCCACGTTGGCCTGACGGCCGCCTCACAATGACGGGTACAGGGGCGGGCGTTATCGCGGCCGTCTCGTACCATGACGGGAATGGCCCACCCCACCGTCATCGCGAGCCCCGCAGGGGCGCGGCGATCCAGTGTCGGGGCAAGTCTGGTCATGACGGGCGGCAACGCGATCCCTATACTACGTCAAACTCACCAATCCGGAGCCGCCTTATGGCCACTCTTCCGATCCTCGACCTTGGCAGCGACCCTTATGAGCGTGGTCTCACCCACGGCCGCGCCCTCACGCAGCAGATCTCAGAGAATATCGACACCTATCTCGCGCGTTTCGCGGCCGGGGGCCTGAACGCCGAGACAGCACGAGCCGAGGGCGTCAAATGGATCGATGTCATGGGCTACCAGAACGCCGATTACGCCGAGGAAATGCGCGGCATCTCTGACGGTGCCAAAATTATCCTCGGCGATATAGCGATGCTCAATGCGCGCTACGAGATTACCTTCGGCCTGTTTGGTGACGAGGCCCAGGCTAACGACGCCACCGGCCTGACCGGCGAAGCGGATGGCTGCTCAACCTTTGGCGTGCTGCCCGAAGCCTCGGCCAACGGCCACACGCTTCTGGGTCAGAACTGGGACTGGCTCGCCGGGGTCCATGGGCGCTGTGTTGTGCTGCGGATTACCCGGGATAACGGCCCCAACATCCTCTGCTACACCGAAGCGGGCATCGTCGGCGGCAAAATGGGCGTCAACGAGCACGGCATCGGGCTTGTCGAAAACGGCCTGGTCTCCGATCACGACGGCCAAAACGCCTATGAAAAACCGTTCCATATGCGGTGCCGCGAGGTTCTCGACGCGGAAACCTACGACATGGCGCTGCTGCCGATCCTTGCCACCAGGCGGGTTTGTTCGGCCAATTTCGTGGTCGGCCATGCGGAGGGCGAGATCATCGATATTGAGACCAGCCCCAACGCGGCCTCCTACATCTTTCCTCAGGACGGCCTCGTCACCCATTCGAACCATTTCATGGATCCTCGCCACGGCCCGTCCCAGATGGAGCGGCTTTCAACCAGCACGCTTTATCGCGCCAACCGCCTCGACCGGCTGCTGCGCAAACATATTGGTGAACTGGACGCCCCGAAAATCCAGGCGGCACTGGCCGATCATTTCGGCCACCCGAACGCGATCTGTCGCCACCCGGACGACCGTCAGCCTGAGGCCAAGCAGACCATGACAAACGCGGCCTTCGTCTTCGACCTTCATGAACGCACCATGCTTGTCGCCGACGGCCCGCCCTGCGAGCACGACTTCGTTCTGCACAAGCTCGACGAGGAAGCTGTTTCCCAGGCAGCCGAGTAGAACGCCTAGCAGCACATCGGCGGCACGCCGAGCCTGTCCCGCGCAGTTCCAAGTACCCGCTCACACGCCAGCGCCAGTGCCAGCGCCGTTTCGTCGTGATTTTCACGGGACACGATGTGCATACCCACCGGCATACCCGCCGCATCCAGCCCAACCGGGACGGTCATGGCGCACAGCTTGAGCAGGCTCGCTGTATTGGTATTCCTCACCATTTTCATATTGGCGACAAAATGCGTCTCCGGGTTGTCGATATCCGTCATGCGAGGCGGGGTCAGGGGGATGGTCGGTCCGACAATGGCGTGCAGCCCGCCATAAGCGTCATCAACCACCTTTGCCATCCGTGCGACCGCTTTGACCCGGTTGAGGTGTTCCACCGCTGTATCGGATTCCGCCTTGGCCATACGGATCGCCACGGCCGGGTCCAGATCGGCCTTAAAATCACGCATTTCATCGTTGATGAACGCAGAGAACTCTCCGACATGCAGGCCACCGGCATTAAAGAGGTCCGTGACGTCATCGAAATGGGGCATTTTCACCACTTCAGTGCGCAACCCGGCTTTCGAGAGTTCGTCGAGGGCGGACAACACGGAGTCCGCGATGCCCGGGTCGCAATCCTCAAAATACCATTCACAAATACCAACCCGGAAATCGCCGAGATCGGCCTGTGCCAAGCGGTTCCGGAATCCGCGCGCGTCTTCGCGCACAAGCGGATCAATGGCGCCAAACCCGATCACCAGATCATCGACGCTTTTCGCCAGCGGACCGGCGGTATCGAGGGATTTAACCAGAGGGACAATGCCGTCCGTCGACCAGCGCCCCGGGGTGGGGCGGAATCCGGCATTGCCGGTCATGGTTGCGGGCATGCGCACGGAACCTGCCGTGTCCGTACCGATCGCCAGCAGGGCCGAGCCCTCGTGCAGGCTGACGCCGGCCCCGGAGCTTGATCCGCCCGGAGACCGGTGATCATCCGCATCCCATGGATTGCGCGGCGGACCCCAATGGGGATTAACGCCCAGACCGCCAAAGGCGAACTGCACCGTGTGGGTTTTACCCGAAACCACGCCGAGCTGATGGCGAATGGCTTGCGCCACCGGGCCTTCGGTTTGCCAGATTTCCGGCAGCTCGCGCGGACAGCCCGCAAAGGTCGGGTAACCCGAAACGCCCACCAGATCCTTGATCGAAACCGGGATGCCTTGCAACGCACCGAGATCAACCCCGGCGGCAAAGGCGGCGTCGGCTGCCGCCGCGTGGCTCCGCACCTGGACTTCGTCCCAGGTCTTGTAGGCGTGGAAGGATTTCCCACGGGCGTCGTGATTGCCAATGGCCCAATCCGCCAGATCGCCTGCGGAAAGCGTGTTCTCACGCAATACGACGATTAAATCGCCCAGCGATGCAGTGCCAATATCCAGTTGTTTGCTCATGATCCATTCTCCTCCATGTCACGAAGTGTCCCACCGAATGACGGCGGGGACCAGAGGGCGCAGATCAAAAGGATTTTGGTTAGGAAACAGCCTTGCCGTTCAGCTCCACCGACACATTCGACTCCAACTCCGCCAACATGGTGGCGTGGAGATAGCAGGTGTTCGCCGCGATGGTCATGAGGCGTTCCTGGGTCTCATCGTCTTCCTCGCCGGAGAGGAAAAGATGTGTGTCAGCGGGTTCGGCCTTGCCAGTCCACGAGCCATCTGCCGGATTTCCAGACATCGAGAAGGGCGTGTGCTGGACCAACCGAACGCCACGAATGTTGAATTTCTGATGTTGGATGTAGCGCCCGATCTGGGTCATGTAGCAAAAGGCAATCCCGGCGGCGAGCAAGCCCAGCCCGCTCGGCGCCTGGTCAATATCGGCGCGCTCGTCGGATTTCAGAGCAAAATGGCTCATCCCCGGCAAACTAAGCACCGTGTCGGTTTCGGCAATACCTGCGGGGTCGATCATCACACTATGCCCGCGCACTTTGCGGACGATGCGCTTGAGCTTTGCGTCCGTTCCCGTAGGGGCGGCTTCCGCGGTGCCTTCTTCGGAGACACCGGTTTTCCAGATGATATCTTTCAATTCGTCCGAGCCTTCCAACGGTGCTGGCGGGGCCGAATGGGTCTTGTAGGGATCCGGGGCGTCAGGGGCGTCTGAATTCTTGAGGGACGTCACCACTCGGCGGCGGCCGTTCACATAGATCGCAAAAGTGTTGTCGAAGGCGGTGCGCATCAAATCCATCGCCGGCGATGCCTTAACAGCGTCACGGATCAGCCCGGACACCGCATCCGAAGGGGCCGATGCGGAAATTTTCACAACGATCTGCGCCGGCTCGCCGTAGCCGACACCATCACCACGGATGAAAGACCCGATAATGTAGTAGCCGTTGACCAAGTCGATCTGCACATCATCGAGCTGGATATCGCGAACGGCGGCAATCGTGCGAATCCTGTTGATCAAATCCGCATGCAGGCCCGCGTTGAAGAAACCCAGCGGAAATGGCGCCAGATCCGTACCGCCGAGGTGCTTTCCCTCGTCGGTCGCCATCCGCCAAACACTTCCCGTGTCACCTTCATGGATCACGCCTTCCTTCTGGAAGCCGACCATCTGTCGGGATTCGACAACGAAAACGTCGCGCCCCTCACTAGCCCCAAGCACCGAAGACCGGGCGGCGCCCTGTTGCATCTTGAAGGCCAGCGGATACCCGGTGCCCTCGATGGAGTCCGTCGGTTTGGTGGCGGTTGTCGTGCCCATGATCTGTCTCATATTCTGTATTTATAATTTCGTGCTAGATCGCATAGTTGCTGGGAATTGTCGACGCCGTTGTCAGGCGACGGGTTCACGCTTCTCGAACCAGTCCGGCAAATCCTCTTCGGCGGTCCCCGAGAAGATGCATTGCTTGATCACCCGGGCCTCGTCGGTACTTACCGTCCCAACATCCTTTGCGGCGTCCGTTCCGGATGTGAAGGCTGGCGGCGGGGCAAAGCAGGTGGCGCAACGACGCTTTTTGAGCTTCAGGGGCGGCTCGCCCTTGAAGGATTCCACGAACTCGATCGCGGAGCGGACCACAGCTTCCTCGCCGGTGACCGAAATCACGATGGTGCCTTCCGAACCGGAAACCCCACCGCCGCCAACATGCACTGCGGTCAGACCAAAGAGGATATCAAATGCCTGAATTTCGGTGATCACCTTGGCATTCATCAGCGGCAGCATGCCGATCTTGGTGCCGTAGAAGTAATCCGCCTTTGCGTGGCCGAGCTCCGCTGCTGCAGCCTTGATCGAGGGCACCAGCTTCTCCAGCCCGACCGGGACGATCAGCGGAATGCCTGTGCCGCAAATAGCGCCATAGGCAAACCCGATGGTGCCCGCGGCGTGATGGGCATTGAAAATACCCGCGTTGAATTCATGATCAACCGCGTTCGCGCCTTTGATGAACAGAGAAGTGTTGTCCCAGCCCGCCAAGGTTTCATCCATCGTGCGAACTGGCGGCACAGAGACACCTTGCACGAGACGCAGGATCGCGGGCTTTTCTTCCGGCTGAGTCTGGCACAGCGTGCCGTTGATCACCTGACCGGACACATAACGGTCAGCTTCCGGGCATTCCCCCATGATCTCTTCGGCGACATAGACATTCGTCGACCCGTGCGCGATGACGATTTGGGCATGTTCCAGGGCATATTTGACTTCAGGCAAGGTGGCGACAGCTTTACCGATCAGGCGTTTGGACTCCCACGGCGTAAAAGCGAATACAGCGCGCATGGACAAATTCCTCATTTAGTCGATTGTTGTTCAAGCCATCCTAGCAGGCTCAGGTTTTCCGCAACATCGCATCGTGCGCATGAAATATTCATGCTAGATAATAGACTCATAACCCGGCACAGACCGGGTAAGAAAAGGGGAACTTCGGCGATGGCAGATTCGATACTCGTTCGCGGCAATGACTACGAGTTCACGCTCGAAATGGACGGCACCTATGCCGAAACACCGATCCGCTACGAGCCCGGCATACTCGAAGAAATTTACGCCAAGGTCCTGAACAACCAACCCTTCCAGGCCTGCGAATTCTCCCTGTCGAACTACACCATGATGCGCGATCGTGGGGCGGACTGGATGGCTGCCATTCCGGTCTTCGCGAACCGTGATTTTCGCCACAGCATCATCTGGGTCCGCAAGGACAGTGATCTCGAATCTCCCGAGCAGCTACGAGGCAAACGGGTCGGCGTCCGCGACTACACAATGACCGCTGCGGTTTGGCTGCGCGGCACCCTAATCGATGAATACGACACCGACTGGCGCGACATTAACTGGTATGCTAATTCCGAGCAGCGCTTTCCAACCCTCGCGGGTGTCCCTCTCGAGCTGGGTGATGGCGAACCGGAAGCCATGCTGCTCGACGGCACCCTCGACGCCTTTATCTCACCGCGTCCGCGCGACCTGCAGAAAGCGCCTGCGGATCGCGAATTGCGCCCGATCTTCCGCGATGTGGCAACGGTCGAACGCGAATACTTCGCGCGCACGGGCATCTATCCGATCAACCACACAGTGGTGATGCGCAAGGAACTCCTGGGGGAGTTCCCCAACGCAGCGCAGGCCATCTTCCAGTCCTATTGCACCGGCAAGGCTAACGCGCTGCGGCGGCGCATCGGATCGACCTTTGTCCCCTGGGGCAAGGAATACTGGACCGAGACCATGGCGATGTTCGACGGCGACCCCTTCCCCATGGGGCTGACGGAATCCAACCGCAACAATGTTGGCACTCTGTTGCGTTACCTGCACGAACAAAAACTGATTTCAGAACTGCCGGAGATCGAAGACCTATTCCTCCCCAACACCTTAGATTTCAAGGAAAACTGATTGTGTCCAGGCCTGAAGCCAAAAAATTCGATTTCATCGTCGTCGGAGCCGGCAGTGCGGGTTGTGTCCTCGCCGCGCGGCTCAGCGAATCCGGCAAGCATTCGGTGCTACTTCTCGAAGCCGGGGTCAAAGACAAAAGCCCCTGGATCCACATTCCTTTGGGCTACGGCAAACATTTCTCCAACGCCGCCGTGAACTGGCTCTACTCAACCGCCGCCAACCCCGACGGCCTGAACCGTCCCGTGGTCCAGCCCCGGGGCAAGGTGCTAGGCGGCTCCAGTGCGATCAATGGCATGGTCTACATTCGCGGCCATCGGGAGGATTACAACCAGTGGCGCCAGCTCGGAAATGCCGGGTGGAGCTATGAAGACGTGCTCCCATATTTCCGCAAGGCTGAAGACCAGCAACGCGGCGAAGACGAGTATCACGGTGTTGGCGGGCCCCTCGCCGTATCTGACCCATATGACAAACATCCGCTGGCTGAAGCCTTTATCGACGCGGCCGAGGCCGCCGGTCATCCACGCAACAATGACTTCAACGGCGCCGACCAGACCGGCTTCGGATACAGCCAGTGGACCATGCGAAACGGCCGCCGCTGCTCGACCGCCGTCGGCTATCTAAAACCTGCTCGCAAGCGACCCAACCTGACGGTTGCCACCGAAGCCCATGCCTTGCGCATTCTGTTCGAGGGCAAACGGGCAACCGGCATCGAATACGACCAGAAGGGTAAAACCGTCACGGCAATGGCCGGGCGCGAGGTCATCGTGTCCGGCGGAGCTATCAATTCCCCACAACTGCTCCAGCTCTCCGGACTGGGGCCATCCGAGCTGCTGCGCAGCCACGGGATCGACGTCGTCGCCGATATGCCCGGTGTCGGAGCTAATCTGCGCGACCACATCAACGTCCCGCTGATGTTCCGCCTGAATGAGCGCTTCACCGTCAATGACGTGGTCAACAGTTTCCCGATCCGCATGAAAACCGCCGCGCGCTATGCCCTTAACCGAAAAGGCCTGCTCGCCATGGGCGTGTCCTTCGCCCAGGGCTTCTTCAAGGTCGATCCCTCCGCCGTGTCGCCAGACATTCAGTCACAGATGATGTTGTTCAGCTCACCAGAGGTCGGGGGCAACCCCTATCCCTTCCCCGGCGCGACGGTCGTCTCAGCCCTGCTGCGTCCCGAAAGCCACGGCCATGTGAGCATCCTTTCAGCCGATCCATTCGCGGCCCCGGAAATTCAGCCGAACTACATGACGGCCCAAAAGGATATCGATGTTCTGGTGGGCGCGGTAAAAATCATGCGCAAGATCACCGGGCAATCGGAATTCCTGAAATACGTCGTTGAAGAAAACGAGCCAGGCCCCAATTGCGTCACCGACGACGAAATCGTCGATTATCTGCATCGCAAGGCCCGCACCAGCTATCACCCTGTCAGCACATGCCGTATGGGACCCGATCCCACCTCCGTGGTCGATGAACGGCTGCGGGTCCGCGGGTTCGAAGGATTGCGGGTGGCCGACGCGTCGGTCATGCCGACGCTTATTTCAGGTAATACCAATGCGCCTTCAATCATGATCGGTGAAAAAGCTTCCGACATGATTCTGGAAGACGCGGGCTAGTTCCGCTCACGACATGAGCTTGTGCCAGATTCCGTTGCGCTATCAACGGCCGGTTCGGGCATACTGCTGGATACACAAATTCGGGGAGATAAATCATGCTGATCGTCGATTCACAGGTCCATATCTGGATCAACACCCAGATGGCACCAATCCATCGTCAGGTTCCAAATTTCACGGCTGAAGATCTAATCGCCGAAATGGACGAAGCGGGCGTCGATCGCGTCATCCTGCATCCCCCGGGAGTTGTCCCAAACGGCAATGAAGTGGCCATCGCTGCAGCCAATGCCCATCCCGACCGATTCCGAGTTCTGGGTTGGGTTCACATGGACCAAGAGGAACGCAGCGCCCCGAAACTCGCAGGCTGGTGTGACACGCCGGGCATGGCGGGACTGCGCTTCCTATTCATAGCACCGGGCCGTGAGACATGGCCCACAGACGGCACCCTGGACTGGATCTGGCCAATCGCGAACGAGCAGAAGATGCCCGTCGGTCTGCTCGCCCATGACTTCCTGCCAACGCTCGGGGAGATTGCCGAAAAATACCCGGACATTCCTTTCCTGATCGATCACCTCGGCGCCAGCCCGTTCAAGAAAAACGCCGAATCTTTCGAAACCCTGCCCGACCTTGTCGCACTGGCTCAATACCCGAACGTGGCGGTGAAAATGTCGGGAGCAAACGGCAATTCCACAGATCCCTACCCGCACACGAATATTTACGACAGTCTGCATCGTATTTTTGACGCATTCGGGCCTGATCGTAGTTTCTGGGGCACGGACCTCTCGCGAATGAATTGTAGCTATCGCGAATGCGTGACGTTGTTCACCGAGGAACTGCCCTGGCTGACCGGGCGCGATCTGGAACTTGTTATGGGCGAAGCGCTCTGCAACTGGATCGGCTGGGATCTGCCCGCATAGACACAGGTGCTGCTGCATCTGCTACCCCATCCATTCAAACCCGTATTTCGGGAGACGTAAGATGTTGAGAAATTCATGGGTCCGCGCCCGCCAGCTTGGCGTTGCCGTGCTGCTTGCCGTTGGGACGATGACGATCGTGCAAACCACCACTCTTGCGGGGCCTTCAACCCAACTCGCGCAAGCAAGTTACAACGAGGCCACAATTAACAATTTTGTCACGGCGGCACGACAAATTTTAGAACTGCGTAAATCGTACGAACCGCGTCTTCAGGCTGCTGAATCCAAAGAGGCCGCCCAGAAGCTTGTCGACGAAGCGCGCGGATTGATGTTGGTTGCGATCAAGGGTGTCGGCTTCACACAAAAAGAATACGCCGAGATCGCCCGTACGGCCCAGGCAGACCCAACCCTGCGGGCGCGTGTTGAGGCTCTGATTACAGCCCCCTAATCACCGGGGAGGTGCACTCAGCGATTCACCCGGTTGCGGCCTTGTGGTAGAGCGCTCGTGACCCGTCGCACGCAAGGATCACGCGCATGTCTACGATTACAACCACCTGTGAACTCGAAGCGCTCTACGGGGCGCCGGTCGAGACCTCCCTCGTCAAAGAAGCCAACCGGATCACGTCGCATTATCGCACTATGATTGAGGCTTCGCCGTTCGTCGCTCTTGCAACTTCGGGTCCCGAAGGCCTGGATTGCTCACCGCGCGGCGACATGGCCGGTTTCGTGCGTATTCACGACGAAACGACGGTGATGATCCCTGATCGCCGGGGTAACAACCGTGTGGATTCACTACGCAACATCGTGCGCGATCCAAAAGTTGCATTGCTCTTTCTGCTGCCGGGCAGCGGCAACACGTTGCGTATTAATGGCCGCGCACATCTTTCCATCGACCCCGACCTCCTGGCCTCATTCGCCATTGACGGTCACACACCGCGTTCGGTCATCGTGATTGAAGTTGAGACCATCTATTTTCAATGTGCACGCGCGATTATCCGGGCCGAATTGTGGAACCCCGAACGTCACATCGCCGCCGGCGACCTTCCTACGCCGGGAGAGATTATTTCTGACATGACGGATAATCGACTCGGCGGAAAAGATTACGACATGGCGTGGCCGGAAAAAGCGAAGGCAACCCTCTGGTAGCCCGACACGGTGTCACGTTGATCCAAAAACAATGAAAGCTGTTAAAAAAGAAAGCCTATCAAATCGACATCACCCGGATCATTGCCGCCATTATTCTCCCCCCGCTCGGCGTCTTTCTGCAGGTTGGAATTGGCGGTTACTTCTGGCTCAACATCCTGTTGACAATTTTGGGATACGTCCCCGGCATCATCCATGCCATCTGGGTTATCGTCACAAAATAGACGTTCCCCTATTGAAGGATTAGGTCCGCACTGGCATTGGCCTGATACGGGCCAGCCGGGCCCGAACCGGAAACGGTGATACGGGCGGTGTAGACCTCGGAAGGCTACGCCGTAATCGTCCGCTTCTTACCGGCAAACGTGAAGTACTGCGCGTAGGCACGGTCCAGAGCCTGACTGCCCGAATAAACCTTCTCCCCAGCAGGGCCCTTGATCAGAGTATCCATGCGTACCTCTGCCGGAGCTCCAAATATAACGATATAGGCAACGAGTGCCTCGGCGTCCGTACGAGCCTTTTTGGGATAACCATCGAATTTCGCTGTGTCCTGATCCGGGACAAATGTCGTCAGGCCAACCTGACGTATCGCGACGGGCCGATAGAGCTCGCTATTATGCGCAGAGCAAACAATCTAGAGTGAGAGTGCACCAGGCACCGCAAGCCCTGTCGTGACATTAGAAAGCACTCCTGCCATTTTCCTTTAGAATTAGGGTCGGCCATGCGGAGAATTATGTGAGTTCAGATTGCAACGGCAGCTTCGTTTATCCCGACCCCTCAGAAATCCGGTCCTGGGCTATTACCCAATGACATCCTCAGCTTCTGCAACACCTCGACCCCGTTCACGGATCGAGGCGATTGCGATCATGTGTTTTGCCTCGCTCTGCTTCATTGCCATGCATACGTTCATCAAGTCGGTGCGTGGTGAGGTCCCTATCGGGGTTATTCTGTGGTCGCAATACGCAATACAGTTCGCCCTGTTCAGCGTCCTGTTTGCACCGCGCATCCCGAGCATGTTGTCCTCGGGCATGATGAGGTTGCAGATACTCCGCGGCTTGATGCTGCTGGCCGCGATTTGCGGTTTCTTCATAGCGGTCGGCCTGATGCAGCTGGCGGATGCGATCGCCATCGGCTTTGTAGCCCCCTTGATGATCACCGCGTTGTCTGTGGTTGTCTTGAAAGAAAAAGTAACCTCGGGTCACTGGGTTGCCATAGTGGTTGGCTTCATAGGCGTGCTGATCATCGTTCAGCCCGGTGGTGGGCTGTTCAACTGGACCGCGCTTGTCCCGCTGGGTGCGGCTGTCGCCGTCGCAATCTACCAGACCCTGACCCGCCCTATCAGCCAGTCCATCGGTCCGACGACAATGCTGTTCAACGCGACCCTGATCGGCCTGGTCGCTTCCTCGATCGCGCTTCCGTTTTTCTGGGAAGCCCCAGACACAGAGGCGATGCTCTACCTTCTGGCAGCCGCCTGCCTGGGATCGATGGCGCATTTCAGCCTGATCAAGGCCTACCAATGGGCCCCCGCGTCCGTGGTGGCACCATTTTCCTATATTGAGCTGATCTATGCCTCGGCTTTGGGTTTTGCCGTATTCGGAGACATTCCAGACCTGCCGACCCTTCTGGGCGGGGCGATCATTGCCGCAAGCGGGCTCTATCTGATCAAACGGAAGCGCGTTTAAGTTCAGACAAGGACGGACCGGTGCGGCTCCAACTTCCCGGCAAAATCTCGAAATACAGCGAAACGCCGGAATTCGATGAGACCACCCTCCCGGTGAAACTAACGCGCGCGCACCGGACCAAAGCCTCTACCTGGAGCAGACTCGTGGTCAGTGACGGCACCGTCGAATACGTCATTCCGGGGCCGCTAATGCAATCTCAGCTGGTTTCCGCCAAGGAGAGCATCATCATCGAACCCGCCGTCGAACACTTCGTGCTGTTTCCGGGAAAGGTCAGCTTTCGGATCGAGTTTTATCGCGAAACCTGAGCCCTGGCACGAAAAGGCCGCCCCGAAGGGCGGCCTTCACATTATCGATACAGGGTGGAGCCTAGAGGCCGGCCTGGGTGATGAACTTGGTGTTGAGATATGCATCGATCGCTTCGGCGCCGCCTTCAGAGCCGTAACCGGAATCTTTGACCCCACCGAACGGTGTTTCGATCAGGCCAATACCGTGATGATTGATCGACACCATCCCGCTCTCAAACGCAGACCCGATAGCCTCGGCGGTCTTTGCCGACGTCGTGTAGGCATAAGCGGCCAGGCCGTAATCGAGACGGTTGGCCTCTTCAACGACAGCATCGAAATCGGAGAACTGGGAGATCGGCGCGAGGGGTCCGAACGGCTCTTCACTCATGATGCGCGCATCCATCGGCACATCTGTCATAACGGTCGGCTCGAAGAAATAGCCTTTATTGCCTTTCCGCTTGCCACCGGTCTGCAGGGTGGCACCTTTGCCGACCGCGTCGCTGACAAAGCCTTCAATGGCGTCAACACGGCGGTCATGGGCCAGCGGGCCCATCTTTGAGGCCGGGTCCATGCCGTCACCCACCTTAAGCGATGAGGCAAACTCGGTGAAACCCTCGACGAAGCGCTTGTAGTGCTTCTCGTGGACTAGGAACCGCGTCGGGGAGACACAAACCTGCCCGGCGTTCCGGAACTTGTTGGCCGTCAGCACCTTAAGCGCCACTTCGACGTCGGCATCCTCGAACACGATCGCCGGGGAATGCCCACCAAGCTCCATGGTTACCCGCTTCATATGCGCGCCCGCCATCGCTGCCAGCTGCTTTCCGACCGCGGTCGAACCCGTAAAAGTGACCTTGCGGATGGTGCGGTGAGGAATGAGATACTCGGAGATCTCCGCCGGGATACCGTAAACCAGATTGACCACCCCATCAGGGAGACCAGCATCAACGAAGCATTTGACCAGTGCCGCACAACTCGCGGGGGTTTCTTCGGGGCCCTTGAGAATGATCGAGCAACCCGCGGCAACCGCACCTGAAACCTTGCGCACAGCCTGGTTGATCGGAAAGTTCCACGGGGTGAAGGCCGCTACAGGACCGACCGGTTCTTTGATCACCATCTGGGTTACCCCAGCCATGCGAGCCGGAATGACACGGCCATAGGTGCGGCGCGCTTCTTCGGCGAACCAATCGATAATTTCCGCACCGAACAGGGTCTCGCCCTTGGCTTCCATGAGTGGCTTGCCCTGTTCAAGGGTCATGCTGGCCGCGATCTCATCAGCGCGCTCACGCACCAGACCGGCTGCCGTGCGCAACACTTTGTAGCGCTCCATCGCCGAAACCTCTTTCCAGGTCCGGAACCCGGTTTCGGCCGCCTCAAGGGCTGCATCCAGATCGGGAATACGGGCATGGGCGACATTGCCGATCGGCTCTTCCGTGGCCGGGTTGAGTACATCGATCGTCTCACCCGCGGCTGCCGGGAGCCATTTTCCACCAATATGAAGTTCGGTGTTAGGATAAGCATTAGTCATATTTGTTTTCCTCAATTGTCAGATTGGTTTCGCGTGAATTGACCACGTCAATCACACAATAAGGTTCCGGGTTCAAGGCGCGGGAAAGTCAGGCTGCCGCCAAACCTTCCAGTCGTTGCCGGATCAGCGCATCCGCGTCGGCCATGATCCGATCGATCAGCTCCTTACAGGTCGGGACATCATCGATCAGGCCCGCGACCATGCCGCAGGACCAGGCCCCGGCATCCATATCACCGTCGATCATGACCTTGGGATAAATCCCAGCCACTTCGTCCATGATGTCGTCGATTTTAAGCTTGTCCCCGAGGCGTTTTTCTTTTTCCAGGAGCCGCTCAACACCGGGGTTATTCAGAACCCGCTCGGTATTGCGCAGCGAGCGCATGACCAGACGTGTATCGAGCTCACTGGCCCCAACAATTGCCTGCTTTACCTTCTCGTGGATCGGGGCTTCCTTTGTGGCCATGAAGCGGGTTCCCATATTCATACCCTCCGCCCCCATCGCAAGGGACGCGACCAGGGAACGCGCATCGGCCATTCCACCGGACGCCACGAACGGAATTTCGAGCTCATCGGCGGCTCGGGGCAGCAGGATCATATTCGGAATGTCATCCTCGCCGGGATGGCCCCCACATTCGAAGCCGTCCACGGACACCGCATCGCAGCCAATTTCCTGGGCTTTGAGTGAATGGCGCACGGAGGTACATTTGTGGATCACCTTGATCCCGGCATCCTTGAGATACGGCAGGACCTGAATCGGATTGCGACCTGCAGTCTCCACAATCTTCACGCCCCCATCGATAATCGCCTTCACGTAACCCGGATAATCCGGTGCCGCGACGCTGGGCAGGAAGGTCAGGTTCACCGCGAAAGGCTTGCCCGTCATGTCGTGACATCGCGCGATCTCGTTCGCGAGGTCCCCGGCCGATTTCTGGGTCAGCCCCGTAATCGTGCCCAGACCGCCGGAGTTGGAAACCGCCGCCGCGAGCTCGGCAAACCCCACGTAATGCATGCCGCCCTGGATAATCGGGTGCTCAATACCTAGCATTTCAGTGATACGAGTTTTCATGATTGTCCCTTAACAGCGTTGCGTTCGAGTTCGAATTTTCGTGACAGGCGCGGCTCCGCGTCGTGGGCCGCCATGGGCTTGTGACAATCGGGGCAGACCAGCTGTGGTGCAATAGAAGCGCCGCACTCCTTGTGCAGGATCTCGACCGGGGTCTCATCACTTAAGAGCCACTTATCTCCCCATGCCTTCATGGAGATGACCACCGGCCACAAATCCCGCCCCATATCCGTCAGACGATACTCATGACGTGGCGGATGTTCGCTGTAGGCCTCCCGGCGCAGGACTCCGACGCTTTCCAGACGTTTAAGTCGTTGGCTCAAGGTGGCCGTAGGAGCGCCCGTCAGACGTTGCAACTCATCGAAACGGCGGCTCCCGAGAAACATTTCCCGCAGGATCATTATCATCCAGACATCCGCAAAAAGCTCGACGGCCCGGGCGGCGGTGCAGGTGTTCTCAGCAAGTTCGGCGCGGCTCATGGGTTGTCACTTCAAATATTGAAGCAACAATATGCGATGCCTCTGTATCTCCGTCAACAAAGACCGCCCAATACGTGAGCACTACACCAAAGAGGTTTGGTTTTCTCACATCAAAAATGAATATACTGCGTCACTCCAACTCACCGTTGGCACCCGCAAGCCTCACACAACCGAGCATCGAACCATGGCTATCTCACATCTCGAACATTTTCTCGTTGTCGCGCAGGATTATGAAGCGACCGTCCAGTGGTACATCGATAATCTCGGGTTCAAGCCGGGTCCGCACCCGGATTTCGGGGTCGAGGTCACCTGGCTCTATCTTGAAGATCGCGACATCATCCACATCGTGCCGCCGCGTCCGAACGACGAGCTGCGTCCCGTCCCGGACCCGAACGCTACGCCCGAGGATATCGCCCAGGGTAGCCGCCCGATCCATCATATCGCTTTCCGCGCCGCCAACCGGGTCGAGATGACCGATCGCCTGAAGGCCAATGGCACCACCTATCTTGAGCAGCAGGCGAGCAAGGAAGACCTCTATCAGGTCTTCGTACGCGACCCGAACGGCATCACGGTCGAGCTCAATTTCCCGTCCCAGGAGGCCGCTGATATGGAGGGCCTGGCGAAACTCGCCCTTCGCCCGGAGACTTGGGACAAGGGCAAGCCGACCGGCTAAGCCTCAGCCGCCCTGCCACGAAATCACTCTGAAAATACAGTCAAACCAGGCCACGGAGGCTTTGGGTAAGATATGCTTGCCATACTTTTGGTCCGGCATCGGACTTGCTGTTGCTTTTGCAGGCGTGCGGTCCAGATCAGGCGTCCTCGGGTGTGATGGACTGATCACACAGTGATAAAACGCCCTTCGACAACTGGTGCACCACATATCCATCCGGATAAGGCCCACCCAACGGACATAACCCTCGACTGGCAAGATCGCCGGCGAGCATACCAAACCGAAAGTGCATTCAATGTCTTCCACGTCTCTCCACATCATGGATGGTCTGACCCATGGGTTCCATGAGTTCGGCGAACCAATGAGGCTCGCTGAATTCCGGGGCAGTTCGATGGTGCCCTCATCGGCAATTGTGGCTACACCCAGGAACCCGCCGAAGCGGCCATCGCAGCAGGCCACGGTGACATGATTGCCTTTGGCGCGGCCTATATCAGCAACCCGGATATGGTTGAACGGTTCACCAATGGCTGGCCCCTGAGCAAACTAGCCCCGATGGATGTTTGGTTTTCCTTTGATGAAAAGGGATACACCGACTACCCGCCCTACGAGGCGGCTTGAAGACAAGGGCAAAGATGCGGGCGCGATATGCGCCCGCATCTTTTGCTAGTCTTTTGTCCAGCGCTTGTTGTCGTTCCAGGCCCGGCTCGGTTCGGTAAATTCGGTCGGCGGATTGTTCATCTTGATGAACTGCTCGACCAGGGCCGAAACCGTTTCCGGCGCATCTTCCTGCAGATAGTGACCAACCCCCGGCAGGGAAATGATCGGGCCGTTCGGCCAGAAACTCTTGAACCGGAACTTCACCCAGTCCGGCGGCATCGCCCGATCTTCTTCACCGATGATGCACATTGCAGGAATGGTCTTGAGGACGTTGAGGTCGTGGGTCTCGGCCATTTCACTGAAAAACTCGAAGGTCTTCGGGTTGGCGATGGCACGCGGGAAAGCCAGCGCCCCGACACAGGATTCCGGCGTCGGGAACGGGCTCGAAAAGGCACGCACCCAGGTTTCGTCCACGTGACCGGTGTTTTCAAAGCCAACCCGCTTCATCACAGACAATATGGTTGAGCCGAGATGCGACAGGGTCGGCTCAAACTCATGGGTCTGGGTCCAGTTGAACCATTTATGGGCCGGCGTCGGAAACTTGGTCTCGATGGGTTCGTTCGCCCAAGGGGCATATGTGTTGCAGATCGCCAAGCATTTGACCCGATCGGGGTGACGCAGCGCAAAGCTCATACCGATGGAACCACCCCAATCCTGCAACACAAAAGTGATGTTGCGCAGGTCGAGGTCGAGCAGCAGCCGTTCGAGATTATCCGCATGACCCCGGATCGTATATTCGCGATCCTGCGGGGTTTCGCTTTTGCCAAAGCCCATATGATCCGGCACGACAACGCGCCCCACCTTGCTCAAGCGCGGAATGAAGTTGCGGTAGAGATAACCCCAGGTTGGCTCCCCATGCAGAAGAACGATCACATCATCGGCGTCATCTCCCGCATTCTTCACATCCACATAGTGCTGGCGAAAGCCATTGCCGTCGAAAAAATGCGGTTCGTGCGACCAGGTGCCGTCAAATGTCTCGTCTGCCGGTATCATGATGGACCTCTCTCAAATCGGTTTTGTGTGAGTTTTTTCACATCTTGAATTGTCCTTTCCCCGGAACCCGGAAGGGAGACCAGTTCGCCGTGCCCAAATAATCACTATGTGAACACGAAAAGCAGGCGTTGTTGCGGTTACCACAACCAGTGTCGCGCCAGCCTGTCGATACCAAACGCCAGCAACCCGATCACGAGGCCCCAGAAGGCTGACCCGATCCCGAACAGGGACAGGCCGGACGCCGTTGCGGTGACGGTCAGCACCGCGGGAAACCGTGTGTTCTCGGGGCCGAGCGCCGCACTCAGGGACCCCATCAGCGGCCCCATAAGTGCCAGACCAGCGACGGTCACGATGACGCCCCCCGGCAAGGCAGCAAACCCGGCCACAACAGAGACCCCGACTCCGGCCAGAACCAGATAGAACGCGCCGTAGAACAACCCGCTGATCCAGCGTTTGGCCGGATCGGGATGGGTATCGGCCCCGGTGCACAAGGCTGCCGTGATCGCCGCCATCGTCGTGGTATGGGCCCCAAAAGGCGCGGTCACCAACGAGGCCATCCCGGTAACAGCCAGGGCCGAACGGGTCGGGGGTTTATACCCGACGGCCCGCAACACCGCAAAGCCCGGAAGGTTCTGAGACGCCATGGACACCAGAAACAGCGGTATCCCCAGCCCCAAAAGCGCCGATACCTCAAACCCGGGAATCACCAAGTGTAATTCGGGCGCGGCCATAACAGAACCCAGCGGCGCGATCCTTCCCAGCAGTGCCGCCCAGCCAATACCCGCGACCAAAACCGCGATCACCGCCCAGGTCGCGCTGAACACTCGTACAATGAGGAACACCGCCAATAGGGGCACGACCAAAAGCGGGTCTGCCGTCACCTCGTCAAACACCGCAATCGAAAACCCGATCAGCACTCCCGCGAGCATCGCCGCTGCGATGGGTACCGGAATCTTCGCAATCAATGTGGCGAGCGGCTTTAGCATCGCGCTCAGCAGGGTCAGCCCCGCGGCCAGAACAAACGCACCCGCCGCCGCCTCGATCCCATAGGTCGGCACCCCGCCAATCGCGGTTGCGCCGATCAGGGCCGCACCTGATGTCGACCATGCCGCAACGATGGGCATCCGATAGGTAAACGACAACAGGGCGCTCGACACGGCGACCGCAAGGCAAAGCGCGGTCACCCATGACGCGGTCTGCGCCGGCGTCGCCCCGACGGCTTGCGCCGCCGCGAGGACAATGGGAATACTGCCACCAAAGCCAACCAGGATCGCAACCAACGCAGAACTGGCAAGAGAAGTCCGCACGGCGTCTACCTCTCGTGCCTAGAAGATTTCAGGTTCGGGGATGGGCGCGCCACCCTGAAGATAGTCAAAGTCGCACCCCCGGTTGGCCTGGGTCACATGCTGGGCATACATCGCCACATAACCGCGCTCCGGCGTGGTCCGGTGCGGCGCCCAGTTCTCCCGGCGCCGGGCCAGCTCGGCGTCATCGACGTCCAGATTTAAAACTCGGCCAGACAGATCCAGCGTAATCAGGTCACCATCCTCAACCAGTCCCAGGGGCCCGCCAATATGGGCCTCCGGCGCGACATGCAGCACACAGGTGCCGTAGCTCGTGCCCGACATCCTTGCATCGGAAATCCGCACCATGTCGCGCACCCCCTGCTCCAGGAGTTTTTTCGGGATCGGCAACTGCCCCCATTCGGGCATGCCCGGCGCGCCTACAGGGCCTGCGTTCTGAAGCACCAGGACTGAATCCTGCGTCACCACCAGATCCGGGTCGTCCACCCGGGCTTCCATATCCGCCCGATCACGGAACACCACTGCCGGTCCGGTATGCTGCAGGAGTTCGGGATCCGCCGCACTCTGTTTGATCACGCAACCATCCGGCGCAAGGTTCCCGAACAGCACGACGGTACCCCCATCCGGACTAAGAGCATTCGCCACGGGACGGATTACATCCTCATTGTGGATTTTCGTCCCGGCGCAATTCTCGGCCAACGTGGTTCCGGCCACGCTCATACAGGACCCGTCGAGAAGGTCTCCCAGCGCGTGCATCAACGCCCGAAGGCCGCCCGCATAGTAAAAATCCTCCATCAGATAGGCCCCGGACGGACGGATATTCGCGAGCCAGGGCGTGGCCTTGGAAATCTCGTCGAACAGGGTCAAAGGCATCTCAACCCCGAGCCGGCCGGCCATCGCCACCAGATGAATAATCGCGTTGGTCGAGCCGCCAATGGCCATATCGACCGTGACCGCATTTTCAAAAGCCGCTCGGGTCATGATGTCGGACGGCTTTACGTCCTCCCAGATCATATCGACGATGCGACGCCCGCTCGCCGTGGCCATCACCGCATGATTGGAATCCGGTGCCGGGGTCGAGGAGGCCCCGGGCAGGGTCATCCCCAACGTTTCGGCCAGGGACATCATCGTCGCCGCGGTCCCCATGGTCATACAGGTGCCAACAGAACGGGCGGTTCCCGCTACCACCTCGTCAACGGTCTCGGCCGAGACGTTACCGGCCCTAAAATCGGTATAATATTTCCAGTGATCCGTGCCGCTGCCCAGGGTTTCACCATTCCAAAACCCACGCAGCATCGCACCCGCTGGGACATAGATCGCGGGGATGTTCATAGAGGCGGCCCCCATCAGCAGCCCCGGGGTGGTCTTGTCACAACCGCCCATCAACACCGCGCCATCAATGGGATAGCTGCGCAGCAACTCCTCGGTCTCCAGCGCCAGCAAATTGCGATAAAGCATGGTCGTCGGCTTCATCAAAATTTCGCCGAGCGAGATCGCCGGCAATTCGATCGGGAACCCGCCCGCCTGCAGCACGCCGCGCTTGACCGCCTGCACCCGCTCGGGGAAATGGCTGTGGCAGGTGTTCATTTCAGACCACGTGTTGATAATGCCGATGATCGGCTTACCGGCGTAGTCCCCCGGTCCAAACCCAAGTTGCCGCCAACGGCCACGATGGGAGAAGGCGCGCATGCTCTCGCCCCCGAACCAGCGCTGGCTGCGCAGTGTTTCAGGTGTTTTTCGCTCGTTGCTCATCTGGTCTGAACCCATCACTGGTGAAGGGCCATAATGTAGTCCAGATCACGACACGGGCGCACCACCTGAGCCAAACAAACCGAGCAGCCAACGGAACGGATCAGCCGGGTCGGTATTGGCGATCACCGGGAAGAACACGAGCAGAATGACCACCGCCAGCATGATCACGACGAAGGGTGCTGAGCCGACAAAAATATCCGCCAGCGACACGCGTGCGTCATCAAGCGTCGACTTCACCACATAAACACATAGCCCAAGCGGCGGCGTTAGCAATCCCATCTCCAGACCGACGACGGTGATGATTCCGAAGGCGACCAGATCGACCCCCAGGGTTTCAGCGATCGGGATCACCAAAGGCAGGATCACCAGCATGATAGAGATTGAATCCAAGAACATGCCCAGGACAATCAGCACCAGAATGTAGAGCGCCATGAAGCCGAGGTAACCCAGCGTGGTGCCGGAAATAAGCCCACCCATTTCCTGAGGCAATCCCGACAACGCCAGCATATTCGTGTACACCCGCGCGGCCACGATCAGGAAAAGCACGGCGACAGAAATATGGCCTGTCTCGATCAGCACGTCCCACAAACGGCGGACGCTAAAACGCCGCCGCACGATCATCAGGATCAACGCCAGCGCCGAGCCCACCGCCCCGGCTTCGACCGGTGTAAAAATGCCCGCATAAATGCCACCGATAACCGCCGTCACGAGTACGATGATCGGCATCAGCTTGTAGAGGGCCGTCAGAAGATTTTCGCTCGAGCTCTTTCCGCTCTGCACCTCTCCGACGAAGCTCGGCCACAGATAGGCCATGGCAATGATCGACAGTCCCATCACCGTGGCCAGCAATAGGCCGGGAATAACCGCGGCAATAAACAATTCCCCGACGGATTGCTCGGTAACAAATCCATAGACGATGAGCAGCAGACTGGGCGGAATAAGAACGCCCAGCACCGAACTGCCGGCGACCGTCCCGACGGCAAACCGCGGCGTGTATCCGGCATCGATCATGTGCGGGGTTGCGATCTTGGTGAACACGGCCGCCGACGCAATCGAGGAACCTGTGATGGCCGCGAAAATCGCATTGGCGGCCACGGTCGCGACACCCAAGCCGCCTTTTACCCGTCGAAGCGCCCAGCGAGCGGCATCAAACGTATCCTTGCCCACATCAGACGCGTTGACGAGCAGGCCCATCAGCACAAAGAGCGGGACCGTCGCGAAGAGATCATTCCGGAGGAATTCATTGGCACCAGAAGTCAGGACACTCATGCCGACTTTCGACGTGCCCATCATCATCCAAAGGCCGCCAAATCCAAGCAGGATCAGCGCCACGCCGATATGCATCCCGAAATAGATCAGGGCCAGCATGCCGATAAAGGACAAGCCACCGATCTGGAGCCTCGTGAGCTCGACCTGACTCAAGATCAGGACAATGGCAAAGAACGCCAGCAGAGCAGCGATATGGCCCCACCCTTTGCGCCGTGCACCGACGGTATCATCGACATCGACATCGGCATCGCCATCGCCATCATCAGCCGGGCGCGGTACGGAAAAGCATTGTCCGAACCTGGTCTTCGTCCAGCTGGCGGGCAGCAGGCGACTTAGATGGGTCAGGGTCTGAAAGAAAAATTCAGCAAAAACAGCGATCGCGCCAGCCATGACAATCGCGCGCAACGGCCAGACCAGCATCGTGAACCGATTTTCGACGCCAAAAACGTCGTCCGGCCAGGCGCGCAGCAATTTACCATAGGTGCCCCAGGCGATGAGGCCAAAGACAATCATGCCGAAAACACCGAAAATCACATGATAGACGGCCGCCGCGTCCGGGTTCTTGCGGCCGAGATGGTCGAGCAGCATATCGGCGCGGGTGAAACGATTATTGTGCAGCGTGCTGGCGAGCTGCAGGAACACGGCGCCCACCAGGGAATAGCCCGCGAACTCGATCACGCCGGTGATCGGGGTGTTCAAGAAGGCGCGTGAAAGCACGTTGGCGCAAATGACGAACATCAGCAGGAAGATCCACAAGGTCCCCACACTGTTCATCAGATTTATGACATGCGGAAAAAACGGCACCGCATGCTGGGCCCGGAATTGACTGGAGCGCCGGTTTTCATCCGGCGCTCCAGCATCATCTCCGTTAACGGACGGATTTTGGTCCAAGGTTACTTGTCCCAGTCACGAAGCGGCGTCTGACCAGATTTGCGAACGCCTTCCATATAGGCTTTCAGCATCGCATTTGCCGGCAGGCCCTTGGCCTCAACGCTCTTGGCCCAATCACCCGCGATATCGGGAACCGCAGCGGCCCATTTCTTCATCTCTGCTTCCGGGAACGTGGAAACCGTAACGTTCGGGTTCTTTTCCAGAATCTGGAATGTTTTGGCCGAGAAACCGTCGACCTGTGCGGTCACCGTTTTGCTCCACTCAGCACCAATGTCGAGGAACATCTGCTGCATTTCGGGTTCCAGCTTCTTCCACGTATCCAGGTTCATGGTCAGACCGCCGGGAAGCGAGGCCCCCAGCTGCAAACGCGTGACGAAGGGCGCAACCTCAAACAGTTTGAACGGAAGAATACCCGTCCCCGGTGATATCACCCCGTCTGCCGTGCCCTTTTTAACCCCGTCATAATAGACCGGCAGACCGCCATTGACGCCCGTGGCACCTGTGCCTTCAAGCCAGCGCCCGATCGCGCCGGGCGCGAAAATCTGCAGGCCCTTGAGGTCTTCCATCGTGTTGATGGGCTTTTTAGTCAACAGCACATACTCATCCCCGGCAAAATATCCGAGAAGTTTCTGATTGTGCTTGGTCCACTGCTGATCCAGCTCCGGGATGGTCTTGTACATTTCGTTCATGATGGCGATATTCGCCGAGGCGCTCGTCGACCCGAACGGGGCAAAGAACGTCACATTGTGGAGCGGCATTTTGTTGGTTTCCCACAAGGTACCAACCCAGCCGACATCGGCACGGCCATCTTCCACGCCTTCCAGAGTTTCCTTGAAGTCATAAAGTGCTCCGGAATAGGCCTCGACCCATTTGATGCTGTGACCGAGCTTGGCGGCACGGGCGGCGGTTTCGGGCACCACCAGATCTTTGAGCTGCTTCGCCCAGGGGACGATCGGCGGATGGCTCGAACCGGCGGTCATTTTATAGTCAATGGCCTGAGCACTCAGTGTCGAAAGACCGAGTATCGATGCGCCAACAATGGCGGATGTAATCAGCTTTGTTGTTTTCAAGGTATCCTCCCAAGGAATTATTTTTGTTTCACGGCATTCGGCGTAACGGACTACGTAAGTCCGCGTCTGTTCGCGAACAGTAATGCTTCTGGTCAGAATGCTAAAGAATTTCTTGCGCCAACGGCCAGGCGAACGAAGCCACTGACCAGCTGGGCTCAAAAATCCAGACAGATATGGGAACAAGGGAATTTATTGGCGGAGGGAGAGGGATTTGGTCGTTAACAGGCTTTCCGGTTGCTCGAATAGGAATCTGAACTAACCGCCCAGAGCAGGTTCAAATCGGGGGTACGAAGCCACCTTTACCGAACTTCGGCAAAACGATGACCAAGGATCCAGAAACCGACGTTCTTTGCACCTTAATTTTGTCCGGATTTAAAACATCCTGTCGCACGCATCAATATCAATTTGGCGTTTCCCGATCATCACCGTCAGACGAGTGTCTGAAACGGGATCACCCTTCCCCACTATTGAAGCAACTCGCCGAGAAACTCCTCCAAATCGCTAACAAACTCGACGAGACTGCCATCATCGTCTTCGCTTTGGAGCTTAGCCAGTTCCTGCTGAGCGTCGGCGACCGTTCTCCACGGCAGCACATCATCATGAGCATTCAGTCTTTCCTGTATTTCATGACCAAGCGCCACCCTCGTTTTCTCCGGCAAAACTTCGGGTCTCTCAAAGTAAATCAGCCGCTGAGCAATACGCTTCATTCTGAGGTCGGCCATTTCCATAGCGACCCCAAGACGGTCCACCCAGGGCACATCGTGGAACCGCTGCATCAGCGCCTGATCCCCTGAGGAGGCGAACCCGTCATAGATCTGCTGCTCTACATGCGGGGAAGGGTCTTTTGCCGGGTACCGGTTAGCAAGAGCTTCGCCTACCCGTCTTCGGAAGTCGGCATTCGTTGTGATCATGTGGGCCCGTTTACCAAGCTCTTCAATTGGAAGAGGCACTTCTCTCAACGCGCCAGGTGCTTCGGTATATGGCATCAGGATCGGCTGGGCATTCGTCCTGACTGCTCGAATAACTGCCGGACTCTTGTTCATCTCATGCACAAGCTCCTCGATCGTCATGTCGAGGTATGGTTCCGGGTCCTGGTTTAGATCGAAAACGGCCCGGGACGCGCCATAGGTAGGGTTCGCACCACATTCGGTGACATACCGGTTATGCGCCCGTCCGCCAAAATACTGGGTCAGGCAGAGTATTTCCTCTTCCTTGAGGATGTCTTCCGTATCCTGCTTCCGGGACAGCTGCATCATTCTGCCCCAGACTTCCGGAGCCCGGTCTCGGATCAGTTTTGCCAAATGGATGGTCGCCTCAACATCGCCCATAGCGTCATGTGCGTTCTCATGATCGTAGCCGTTGGCCGGGGCAAGCCGATCCAGCTTAATTACCTGCTGTCCTGCTTCACCGAGCGGTATTGCAATCGCATTCGGTGCATAGGCGGCAACGGCATGGGCGATACGCAACATGTCCGCCCGGGTATTGCCGCCGGTATTCGTCAGATAGATGGGCTGAAGCGTCTGATAGAAGGCCTGGCGCAGAAGGTTTTCGTCAAACGAGAGCGAGTTGTATCCAACGAAGACGGACGGCGACCAGTCCGACAGCTTCGCATGCACCTGTCGCATTGCGTCGTAATGTGAAGGAAGAGCCGGGTCCGTGAGATTTTCCGTCGCGATGCCTGTCACCTTGAGCGCCATCGGCGCGGGAACAACATGCGGCAGAAGCATACAGCGGATCTCGAACCTATCGATCTCGTTCAGATTCTCGTCAGTCCTGATCGCTCCAAACTGCAGGATCTGATCAAATGTCGTATCGATCCCGGTTGTCTCTGCATCGTAGAAAACGAATGTCATTTGGATCCTCGGATATCAAGTGCGCGTGAGGTTGAGGACTTCGAGCACTTGCGGGATCTTTGACTTCATCTGAAAAAAGCCTTTTTTGGCGTGGGGGTAGAAGGCGTGATCCCATTGTCTCTGGCTGATCAGAACTTTGATGCCGTGACCGGACAATGTCCGGCAGATTTGACCAATCTGGTCAGCGGTTTGCCCGATCGGAGCGAAGGGCGTCACCAAGCAATCAAGACTGTGGTCCTGTGCCCAGGTCAAAATTTCATCCGGAGATGAAACTCGGGCTACATCCCGCGCGACTGTCTGACTTAACCTTTCCGCAACATCCTCAATCAACCCGTCCAGGAACGCCTGCTTCAAGGGGAACGCCCACTGCTTTGGGAGGCGTAACAGTATGGCATGGGCAGACGCTGCTGCGTAGTCAGGGTGGTCAATCGGACTTAAATCCTCATCGTGTGTTAAGAAGCCGATCTTTCCCATGAGAACGTCTGGTTGTTCAAACAGATAATCGCTTGCTGTCAAACGGCCAAAAACGCGCAACGGTTCAAGAGTAGGATGACCACTCGATGGCAGAGGAAGAGCTTCCGATGCCAGTTGTCCACAAGGGTTAAAACGCCCTTTCGTGTAGCGCGCGATATTTTCGGACTTAGCGGTGTAGGTTTTACCCAGGGTCTGCAACCCGGCAACCCATCTCCAGGATAATGTGTTTGACGCCGGGTCCCCGTCCAGTAAGCGTTCGTAGAAGAACGACGCCCCTAATTCCCATGGCAGTTTCAGGGTGAAGATCCAGATGCTGGCAAACCACATTCGAACGTGGTTGTGCAGCCAGCCATACTGCTTCAGTTCCGTAACCCAGCAATCGAAACAATCTATACCAGTCCGACCCTCCACCGCGTCGTCATATTGCTGCGAAAATGCGCTGCCCGCCGCCAATTTAACACGCAGGTTTTCAAGATTAGCAAGATAGGTCCGCCAAACAGTTGGTCGCTGTTCCAGCCACCCCTTCCAATAGGTCCGCCAGATGACTTCCTGAACAAACTTCTCAGCTTGCTGGAGGCTGTGCCTTTGCAAGACAGTGGATGTGACATGCTCTTCCGTCAGGGTGCGATGGCGAATCCAAGGCGAGAGCGCGGAGATATTGGACCGGTCGGTCGGGCCAAGGTCAAAGTTGCGGTTCAACGCATACTGACGACCGGCGCGCGGTATGAATTCGGCAAAGCTTTCAAATGCTGCGTGTTGCGTCGCGGTCCAATGAAGACCTGTCATCAATTTTTCCAATTCAAATCAGGGTGCTGTTAGTCCAATACGAACCAGGCTCCTAATCTCTTAGCAACGTGGCTTAGGCCTCCGGTTAGCGCCATTCTGACAGTGCTTCCTAGGGGATGGAAACAAGGCTTCAAGATTATCGGGATGGATCTTAAACCAGTAACCGTGGTCTCTTACCCGCCCACACTTATCGGAAAGGGTATAAAGTTGCCTGCTGCGGTGTGGGTGATAGCGTACCTGCACAAATAAGAGGCAGCTTGCCGTCTGTTCTGACTTCGACGGATCACTTATATTTGCGCCAGTATATCTGAAATCCACGCAGCTGAGAACACAGCCCAAGAGCGCCCATGAAGCCCGCTTCCTTTGAGTATGTGATTGCCGAAAGCTGGGATGCTGCCGCCGCACTCCTAGCCGAACATGGTGATGACGCGGTTGTTCTGGCCGGTGGGCAGAGCCTGGTGCCGTTGATGAATTTCCGGCTAGCGCAGCCCGCCGTGCTGGTTGACCTGAACCACATTCCTGATAGTGCCTATCTGCGGATAGAGGGCGATTGCCTGCGTATTGGTGCGCTCACCCGACATGTCCGGTTTGAAGCACCGGGGATTGACGGGCCGCTCGGTCGTCTGCTCCCGCGTATCGCGCGCAACATCGCCCATCTGCCAATCCGCATGCGAGGCACCTTCGGCGGCGCGCTCGCCCATGCAGACCCGGCCTCGGAATGGTGCAATTTCGCGCGCGCCTTCGATGCGGTAATGATCGCGCAGAGTGCTACTGGGGAGCGACGGATTCCAGCGGCGGACTATTTTCAATCAGCGCTGACGACCGACCTGGCCGACGGTGAAGTTCTGCACGAGATCAAGATACCTGCGCTCGGGCCGGACTGGCGTTGTGGCTTTGTTGAGTTCAATCGCCGCGCGGGTGATTTCGCGATTGTGCAATCGGTCGCGGCGATCGAGTTGCGGGAGGGTCAGATCACTGCTGCGCGCGTTGGCATCGGCGGGGCGACGGAAATTCCGCAGCGAAGTGACGCGGCTGAAGCTGTTCTGATCGGCGGCGCGCCGATCCCCGAACGCTTTGCCGAAGCGGCTGCGGCTGCAGCGGGTTCCGTCGAGGACCTGCTCACAGACCACCACGCGAATGCAGACATGCGGCGTGATCTGGTGCGGGTGATGGTGCAACGTGCGCTCGAAGATGCGGTGGCTTCAGGCGAAGGGCAGACATAGATGGCAACGACCCGTATACAGTTCAACGTCAACGGCACCGAGCATGCGGTGGAGGTAGAGCCGCGCCATTCGCTAGTGGATACCTTGCGCGAGGCCTGCGGCCTGACCGGAAGCCATATTGGTTGCGAACACGGCGTGTGCGGGGCCTGCACGATACTGGTCGATGACGAGCCGGTGCGCGGCTGCCTGATGTTCGCGGTGCAGGCGGACGGCAAACAGATCCGAACGGTCGAGGGGCTGGCTGACAACGGCGCGTTCAATGCGCTCCAGCAGGCGTTTCATGAGCAACACGCCCTGCAGTGCGGTTTCTGCACGCCGGGGATGTTGATGCTGGCGACCTGGATTGTAGAACGCGGCACGCCCGTCAGCGACGACCAGCTACGTGACCTCATTGCTTCAAACCTGTGCCGTTGCACCGGCTATCGCAACATTATACGCGCCATGCGTGCCGTTCTAGATCAGTCCGGAAACGCCGAGGCCGGGCCATGACCGTCATTGGCGAGAGCGTCCCGCGGCTCGAAGACCGCGCCCTGCTAACTGGCACAAGTCAGTTTGCAGGCGATCAAAATTTTGAAGGTCAGCTCTACATGCGTGTAGTCCGCGCGCCGGTCGCCCATGGGCGCATCCTGTCGATTACGACCGAAGACGCTGCGGCGATGCCAGGCGTGTTCGCGATCTGGACCGGCGCCGATGTTGCCGACGTACCGCCGATCGATCTCCGCCCCGGCAGTGCACTGCAAGACCTTGAAAAATGCCGCCAGCATATTCTGGCCCAGGAGATCGTGCGCTATGTAGGCGAACCGCTCGCTGTTGTCTTCGCCGATGATCCCTATCGCGCCGAAGATGGCGCTGAACTGGTCTGGGCAGAGATTGAGGAGCTGCCGCCGATCGTCGGTTTGATGGATGCGCTAGGTGAGTTCGCACCGGGGATCAGCACCGAGCCTGCAGTCTTCGAAAAGAGCTACGGCGATGTGGATGCGGCCTTCGCCGGTGCGGCGCATGTGATCGAGTGTGAACTCTCCGTGGGCCGCCATGCCGGGGTGCCCCTTGAAACACGCGGTGCGCTAGCAGTTTGGAACGAGGCCGAAGACCGGCTCGAGTTTCATGCGGCGGCGAAAATTCCCCACACAAACCGGATTGCGCTGGCAGACCTGCTCGGGCTGGAGTTGGAACAATTACACTTGTTCGAAGGCCATGTGGGCGGCAGCTTTGGTGTACGCGGGGAACTCTATCCCGATGAGGTGCTGGTTAATCTGGCGGCGATGCGGTTCCGCCGCCCGGTGAAATGGATCGAAGACCGGATGGAGCATCTGATCGCGGCCAATCATTCGCGCGAACAGACCCATCGCATCCGCGCGGCGACCGATGCCGAAGGTCTGATCCTCGGACTTGATGACGCGTTCTGGTTCAACCAGGGCGCCTACGCGCGCACCCATGGTGCGACTGTGCCCCTAGTCTCGGCGACCATGCTGCCGGGCCCCTATAAAATTCCGGCCTATCGCACGACCGGGCATATCCGCCTGACCAATGTGACCCCGGCGGGTACGTATCGCGGGCCGGGACGTTTCGAGACGACGTTTGTGCGGGAGCAGCTGATGGATAGGATTGCGGCTGAACTGAAGCTCGACCCGTTGGCGGTGCGGCGCACGAACCTCATCACGTCTGACGAGATGCCTTATGAGCGCCCGTTTGAAATTGGTGGCAAGCCAATCTTTTATGATAGCGGCGATTATCCAAGGTCCCTTGCACGCTTGCTAGATCATGTCGGTTACGACGCTTTGCAGGTGGAGATGGTCGCGCGTCGTGCGGTGGGCGAAATGGCCGGCGCGGCGGTCATCTGCTTCGTCGAGCTTGGAGGCGATGGTCCGTTCGATGATGTGCGGGTTGAGATGGATGCCGGCGGGACGGTCGAAATCATCACCGGTGTGGCCTCCGTGGGGCAGGGGGTGGAGACCGTGATCGCCCAGATTTGCGCGGAAACCCTGGGCATGGATTACTCTGGCATCGCGGTCACCCATGGTCAGACGGACCGCATCGCGCGCGGCCAGGGCGCGCGTGCGTCCCGTGTCACCGTAATGACCGGAAACGCGACCCACAAGGCGGCGATGGGTGTGCGGGCGATGCTTCTGGAGGAAGCGGCACAGCTTCTGCAGTCACCGGTCAAAACTCTCGATATTGTCGATGGCGTAATCGGTGTTGGTGGTAGGTCAGGTGACGGAGCGTCGCTGACAATTGCCGAAGCGGCGGCCGAAATTCTACGCCATCGCGACGCCTCGCGGATCTCCGTTGAGGAAACCTTCGAGAACGACCGTGCGACATATTCCTTCGGGGCACAGCTGGCGACCGTCAGGGTCGACCCGTTGACCGCTGGGGTCACCGTCGAACGGTTTGTGGTCGCCTATGACATCGGCCGTGCGGTGAACCCCATGCTGGTCGAAGGCCAGTTGGTGGGAGGCGCGGTGCAGGGCATCGGCGGTGCGCTGTTCGAAGAGTTTCTCTACGACGAAAACGGCCAGCCGCTTTCGGTCACCTTCGCCGATTACCTGATGCCAACAGCCGCCGAAGTACCCGATGTGGAATGCCTCGTTCTTGAAGATTCCCCCAGCACGACGAATCCGCTGGCGCTCAAAAGTGGCGGCGACCCGGGCGTGACCGGTGCAGGCGCGGCCATAGCGTCGGCCATTGGTGCCGCGCTCGGCCAGCCCGGCGCGATCACGCGACTGCCGGTGTCTCCCCTGCGCTTGCGGGAGATACTGAGGAAACTCTCTCCCTGAGGGAGAGAGACATTTACGCTGACTGGGGAGCTGTCAGACCAATCTATTCCGATCTCCGAAATTTCTAGCGACCTCGCCTTCACACTGCCAATTAGCAGCATTCTGCGAAGACAGACGAGCGTTTCTGCTTGAAGACGTAGCGGTTGTTGAGATGGCGGTCGAGATTGAAGTGATTATGGATCGAAGCGTGTGTTGAACCGAACTTTTGAAGGTTCTTCACGTCTCTGAACTTCGACATCGCCCCTTCCTGCCTTCGAAACGGCTAGTGTGAATTTTCCGCCCGGTTGTTCAGCCATCGTCCGACTTCCTGATTGGCGACATTGCCGATCACATTCATCGCTGCCCGGCATGACCGAAGCCGGTCGGTAACAATCACTTTCGGTTGTCCATACCGCTTCATCGCATCTTTGAGAAACCGGAGTGCAGCCAGGCGATCCCGCCGCTTTGTTGCAAAAACCTCGAGTACCTCACCTTCATGATCCACGGCGCGCTATAGGTAATGCGTCTCGCCATTGATGCGAACGAATACCTCATCCAGATACCAGCGCCATTGCAAATATGAATGGCTTTGAACCCGGCGCTTCCTGATTTAAGCCGCAAATATCGGACCGAACCGGTTCCACCAGAAGCGTACCGCCTCATGACAGATATCGATGCCGCGTTCGAACAGCAGATCCTCGACCTAGCGCAGCGAAAGTGGGTAGTGCACATACATCATCACCGTCAGACGAATGATCTCAGGCGACGAGTTGAAATAGCGGAACGGATTTTTCATCCGCGAAGGCTACGGAACGGCCCTTGCTACCTCAAGCCAATTTGTTCTGACAGTGCCCGTGTCGACATAGGAAAGCGCACAACTAACCTTCGCCACCCTCATCCAACAGTTCCTGAATGTTGAGAATCCCTGTCTCGATATGTTCTCGCATGGCCTTTGCGGCACGCTTGGGATCGCGCGCCTGAAGACAGTCGAATATCTTCCCATGTTGCGCCAGGGTCCGGTCGCGACGGGTATTCAGACGAGATGACAGAAACCTCACCCGCCAAAGCCTTGCATTGACCTGTGCGTGAATATCCTCAAGCAAGGCGTTGTGGCTCGCGCTGACGATGGCGCGGTGGAATTCCATATCCGTTTCGAAAAATTCGAGCGGCTTGCCCCGTCCCGACGTCTTCAGCATACGCTTATGAAGCACACCAATCCGACGAATTTCTGCGTCGGTCGCATTCTCGCACGCCTGTCCACCGCCCAGTGCCTCAAGTGAAGCCATAACCGCCATGCCTTGCCGGATATCGTCAATGGTTGGATCAGCGACGAAGGGTCTGCGCGTGGCTGAATACTCGATCAGCCCCTCAACAGCCAATTGCTGGATGGCTTCGCGCAACGGCGTGCGGCTTATCCCCAGAAGTTCTGCCATATCCCGTTCGCGCACGGCGCTCCCCGGCGCGAGGTCACCCAGCAAAATCAGCCGCCGAAGTTTGCTAATCGCATCTTCGGCAAGGCTGGAACGCTTTATCTTCTGTATGTTCAGGTCGTCCATGGCGAAGGTGGCACTTCTTTCAAAGCCCCCATTCCAGTGCAACCGGGTCGAGGGGCGACGCCATCTCCAGCAGCATTTTTCGGACCGCGGGATGTAGCGGCGCGATGGGGTGTCGGCAGAAATCCGACGCGATCACACCACCCTCCTTCATCACCGCTTTTGCCGCCCGAAACCCGCAAAGTCGGTTCTCATGATTGATGAGGGGGAGCAGGCGCGCGTAGATCGATTGCGCCGCCGCACGATCGCCTTCGAGGTGCGAAACAATGGCGGGACGCATCAGGTCTGGCATGAGCGCCGAGGTCATGCTGCCCCGGGCCCCCGCATCCAGATCGGCGAACAGGGTTATCCCCTCCTCCCCGTCGAAGGGGCCCTCTATGGCATCACCGCCCTCTTCGATCAGGGCCCGAAGCTTAATCGACGCCTGTGCCGTTTCGATCTTGAAGCACTTCACATGCTCGATCTCGCGGGCCATCTGTACCAGCAGCGAGACAGGCAGGTCCACGCCCGACAGCGGCGCATCCTGAATCATGATGGTGATGCCCGCGGTATTCGCGGCGGCAAACTGACCGATGATCTGGTTCGGCGTACCGCGCATCAGTGCACCGTGATAAGGCGGCATCATCATGACCATATCTGCGCCGAGCGCGGCTGCCTGGTTCGCACGGGCGACAACAATATCGGTCGCAAAATGGCTGATGGTCACGATCACTGGCACACGGCCACCCACATGCTCAAGGCACAACCGAGTCAACGCATCCCGCTCCGAATCCGAGAGCAGGAACTGCTCCGAGAAGTTGGCCAGAATGCAGATGCCGTCGACACCCTGGTCCACCATGCAGTCGAGAACCCGCTTCATGCCGTCAAGATCTAGTGCACCGGTTTCCGTGAACGGAGTTGGCGCCACCGGCCAGATTCCTGAGTATTTGCCAAACTGGGTCATGTTTGCTCCTGATTGATATCCAGTTCCATAACTGCCGTCGCAAAACGCATCGTTCAGCCCTCCGCTGAATCACATGACGACATTGAACTTGTCGAGATAACGGTCGGACAATGTCAGCCCAAGCCCCGGCGTTTCGTCGCTGAGGTCGAGATACCCGTCCCGCGCCTCGGGGTCCCCCTCGAACACGTAGTAGAAGAGCTCGTTTCCGATCTCGACGTCATGTCGGGGAAAATATTCCGATATCGGACAATTCAGACTGGCCATCGTCAGATGATAGTTGTGCATCTGCCCCGCATGCGGAATGACCGGGACCTGGTAGGCTTCCGCAAGCGCGTTGATTTTCTGCGCCGCTGTGATCCCGCCGACACGATTGGTGTCATACTGGATGACCCCGAGCGCCTTCATATCGAGCAACTGCCGGAACTCCATCAGCCCGAATGCGTGCTCGCCGCCGGAAATCGGAATCTGCCCGCGGTTCAGGTCCGCATATCCGTGTATATCGTCCGCGATAACCGGCTCCTCGAGCCAACGCGGCTCATACTTTTCGAGGGCCGGCAGCATCCGTCTCGCATAGTCGAGATTCCAACCCATGTAGCATTCGAGCATCAGGTCGCGGTCGTAACCGATGACCTCGCGGACGGCCTCCACGCGCTTCAGGTTCTCGATCATCCCTCCGCGGCCGTCCCCGGGCCCGAATCCGAAACGCATCTTCATCGCGCGATGGCCGGCATCAACGGCGCGCTGCGCTTCGTCCTGCATGGCCGGGATCGTGTCGCTGTAGAGCTTCGAGTAATAGACGGGGATCCTGTCCTTGGTGCGGCCGCCGAGAAGCTTGAAGACCGGCTTGCCGGCGAGCTTGCCCATGAGGTCCCAGATGGCGATATCGATTGCGCTGATCGCCGTCATCCCGATGCCCTTGCGTCCCCAGGCAAGACAGCGGCGATACATCTTTTCCCAAATGTAAACGTTGTCGAACGGATCCTCGCCGACGACGAGTTCCGCGAAGTATTGGTCAATGGCGGGCTTCACCAGCCACGGTGCAAGGGCGGCATTGCCGAGACCTATCGTTCCGTCGTCGGCTTCAACCTCGCAAACCAGCCATTGATGGAACCGAAAGCTTTCCATCGAATCACCCCTGTCATTGAGCGCGTCCGAGGCACTGGTGCAAAAGTTGTCCTGAGGCGGAACTGTTGGGCCAGTCCATTCATACAACTTCGTTCGAACTGATTTTATCACTGCCAACTGACTACCTCTGGATTAGGGCTTTTTACTCTTCGACCTGTAAATTCCGCTATGTCCGATGCCGGTCAACGCGCGAAGAATGCACAAGCCCGAAGCCTCTTTGCAAGGGCCTTATGGTTCTATGATGCTTGGCAGGAACGTCGCGATTTCGGGAACGAAAGCGATTGCGGTGGAGAGCCCAAGCAACATTCCCCAAAAAACGATCGATCCTCTGAAGATATGGCCAAGCGTCACGTCATCGTCCGGGACCACGGACTTGACTGCATATACAAGCAACCCGAACGGCGGCGTCAGAACGCCGGCTTCTATTGCGAGGATACCGATGAGCGCAAAGGCAATCGGATCGAACCCCAGAAGCACGGAAGCAGGTGCGAAAATCGGCACCGTCAGGAGCATGATCGAGACCGAATCGACCAGCATCCCCATGACGAACCAGATCGCGAACATGATTGCCAGGGTCCCGATCGGACCGAAACCGGTGCCGACCAGCGAATCGGCAACAGCGGCCCCGACCCCCGTCAGGGCCAACATGCGCGAATAGAGCTGTGCGGCAAAAATCAGCACCATGATCGGTACGGACGAGCGGCCGACGGCGAGCACGGTCGCCTGGATCTCCGGCCAACGCATACCCTTCGCAATCCCGAGCGCCAACCCCATCAGGGCGCCGATGCCCGCACCCTCTGTCGGCGTGAAAAATCCCATCCATATTCCGCCAAGCGAGCCGCAAATGATAGCGAGAATGCCGATACCGCTGATCGTGACCGAGCTCTTTGTTCCATCAAGGGGCGGAACGATTTCCGCGATCGCGGGATCTGTCTCCGGCGTCGACGGCGGCAGCGGAGCGTCCACGCGCTCCGAGTGACCGATGCCGACCCGGGCCGGCGCGAGCCAACCGACGGTGCTGATGTACAGCATCATCATGCCGGCGAGCAGGAAGCCCGGAATGATCCCCGCGATGAAAAGCGATCCGATCGACTGTTCGGTCAGAATTCCCCAGATCACCATGAAGATACTGGGCGGAATCAGAAGCCCCAGGGATGCCGAGCCCGCGATCACACCGAGGGAAAACCCGCGGTGATAGCCGAAGCGCTTCATCTCGGGATAGGCGATGCGGGTGAACGTGGTCGCCGACGCCAGGCTCGTCCCCGTCACGAACGAGAACACGGTGTTGCCGAGTACGGTTGCGTGGGCCAGCCGCCCCGGAATCCGGGAGAGGTTCCTGTTGATCGCGGAATAAATGTCACCGGCCGCACCGCAACGGGCGATGAACTCTCCCATCAAGATGAAGAGCGGGACGATGGCGAAGACCTGATCACGGAGCGATTCGTTCGCCGTGGACCCGAGGAAACTTAAGACCACCTGGACGTCGCCAAATACCAGGAAGAGACCCGCGAACGCCGTGACGCCCAGCGCCACAGCAACGTCCACCCCGAGCACCACGAAGAGCAGAAGAAGACTGATGACGACGAGCGTGGCGTTTAGATCAAACATACAACTTGCTTCCTACTTCGTGATTTGCGGACGTAGCTTGTCGCCGCGAGTCCCATTCCCGTAATCCCGGCCTCTAGGCCCCCGACAACGTCTGTTCCGACGGCGGCGGCGTGCGAAGGAAAATTTCCACGGCCGCGAGTACATAGCTGACGACCGCCAGTACCGCACCGATCACCACGGCAAAGCGGGCCGGCCAGACGGGAACCCGAAAATTATCCGGCCCCTCCCATTCACCGACTTTCCAGGATTCGATGGCGGGCTCAAAGGTCCCGACGACGATTGCCGCGAAGAACAAGGCGCCGAGGATCGCACTGAACAGCTTCAGCATCTTGTTCACGGAAACGGGGAGGACAGACGTCAGCATGTCCGCACGCAGCATGCCGCGAATATGGATGCAGTAGGCGACTTGCAGGAAAACGATGATGACTATGGAATTGGCGGCAACCTCAGCGGTGCCGTCGATTTGCACACCGAGGTTGCGGGCAACGACATCGACGAGAATGTAGAATGCGAGGCCGAACGCCCAGAACGCCGTCAGCGTCATTAAGGTCTGGGTTATGCGGTCATGTAGTCTTTGGATCACGGCGTCCCCTTCCCTGAATGCCAGCGCACGATGTCAGCGGGAAGTATGATCGGCGGCGCCAGTTTGCCCGACGCCGCCGACCGGATCGTTGCTATTTCACCTCGTAGCGGACCGGCCAGGTATGTCCGTGGCGCTCGGCCGCATCGAGGGTGGCGTTGAACGTCGCGATCGCCGGCCATCCCTCGGCTTCCAGCTCGTCGGCCTTCTTCTGAGGCATGTCGCGAAGGGACTCGGCCCATTTCCGGCGCTCTTCCAGCGGCAGCTTTACGATCGTCACGCCGTTGTCGCGCATCTTCTGGAGGGTCGGCGCATAGGCGTTCGTGATCCCATCGGACACGATATGCTCGAAATCTCGGCCGAGATCGAGCAGGATCTGCTGAACCTCGGGCGGAAGACCATCGTACCAGCGGTCGCTGACATGCACGCCGATCCAGGTCATCGAGGAGATGCCCAGCTGTGTGTAGTTCTTGGCGATATCGGTCAGCTTGCCCTTCCAAACGAGGCTCGCGAAGGCCAGCGACGCATCCATCACACCGGTCTGCAAGCCCGTGTAGACAGAACCCGCATTGTCCTGAACGCCAACCGCGCCGGTTTGCGTGAACCAAAACGCATTCGGACCAGCTAAACCCATTTTGAGGCCTTTCATATCTTGCAGCGTCCTGATAGGACGCCTCGAGACAATCTCATATGGATCGAGCGGGACCAGCGTGATCATTCGCTGCGCGTATTTCTCGTGGAGAGAACCCTGAAGTTCCGGGATCATTCCCCAGACATCGCGCGCGACCGTCCGGGAAACCCGGGGGTCGTCCGGAGAAAATGGAAGAAAGACCTGGAAGCCGTGCAGAGGCAATTTGGACGCCTCAAACGGATAGCCGACCCCGCCGACATCAACGATGCCGTTCTTCAGGCCCTCGAGCGTTTCGTTAACCTTCACGGCCGTGCCGCTGTAGAGTTCGAGAACGTTGACCTTATGATCGGTCTGGGCCTCGACACGTGCCTTAAACTGGGGTGCGAAATAGTCCGCAAACCGCTCGACATAGTACAGCGCCGGCGGATGGCCCGTGGCCAGTTTCATCGTGATCGTTTCGGCACTCGCGGTGCCCGTGCCAGCCCCGGCAGCGATCGCGGCGACACCTATCGCTGTTAATGCTTTTCTGATGGACATTGCGATTCCTTCTCCTATGAATATCTGTATTTATAAACAACTCGGCCTATCATACTCATACTTATGGTATTTGGTATACCGTTTTTTAGGCAGCAGATGGCCCAACCAGTAAGACTGTAAGGCAAGCATCTAAAAAGAATGCCGACTGTTACATGGTAGACAGTCGGCACCCGGAATCGACCGGCCCGGGTTGGTGGATGGTCAGGGAGGCAGAAACCTATGCCGCCGGTATCACCGGAAGCATGACATAGGCCTGGCGCGCGGGCCCGGTATGCAATGTGACGTTGGCTCCGAAAACGTCGCCCGGACGATCACGCGGGTCGTCATGAGTAAACGGCCCGGAGCCAGTCCAGTTCTCATACATTCCGAGATTGATGCTCGACTTCCCCGGATAGACATAGTCCTTGCCGCGCACCGTAACGGCCAGGCGCGTCCCGGGCTCCAGCACGATACAGGTCGGCCAGATTTCAATATCCACCTCGTAGACCTCGCCCGGTGTCATGGGCTGTTCTTCGTCGTGGGTGAGGTAGGGGCGGTGGGGAAGGCTGAGATCCGGATCGAGCTTGCGGTGTGATACGCGGAGCCACTCCTGTGCGATCGGGGTACAGGGATCGAGCGCCCCCTGGAAAACGATCTCCTGCAAATCGGACGTGAACGCGCGGACCACCACAAACAGGTCCGCGTTCGTTGTCTGCGAGGACACCCAAAGCTTCGACGCGATCGGCCCCGTAATCTCAAGTTCATCTTCGAGCGGTGCGGTCATGAAGGTAACGCCGTCATCGAAACAGGCATAGGAGGCGGCACTATCGGCGGACTGCGACGCCGTCGACAGCGTGTGCGTTTCGGCATCCAGATAGTATTTGGTCCATTGGGTCCGGGCGAGCGGCCATTCGTTTTCATGGCGCTCCACAAACGTACCGTCGGGGTGCCGGAGCTGAAGTTGAACCCTCGGTTGTTCGGACCAGCCCGTGTCCTCACCCTTGAGATAGTGGCCAAAAAACTTCTTCTGAAGCTCGACCCCATAGTCCGTCTAGTACTCGGTCCAGTGTTCGATGCCATGCACCTCGAGATATTTCTCCTGCGATTTGGCGCGAACGTACCCTTCGAAGTTGCCGCGTGGATGCAGGCCCTGACCGCCCCAGTTCGCGGCCGACAGCATCGGCACCTCCACCTTGTCCCAGTCGGGCATCCGCGACGTCCAGTAATCATCGGTGGCGAGCGTATTGGTCCCACAGTCGAAATCGAAGTTCCGACGGTTCGTCCCGAGCTCCTCTTCGCTGAGCGTCGGGGGACCGGAAACAAGTTCTCCGTTCATACGAGAACGAAACCCTTTCTCACCACGGCCGTGCTGCACCGAGTAGACCTGGGCCTCGGACCACGGCTTGGCAAAGCCGTCGCAATAGATTCCACCGTGTCGGCCCATGTCCCGATAGAAGTCCGCGGCCCCCTCCTATGGACAGATCGCCGCCAGGTGCTTGGGTTGCAGCGCTGCGGTCTGCCACTGATTCATCGCGTAATACGAAATGCCGGAGAGACCAACCTTTCCGTTCGACCAAGATTGCACCCCCGCCCAGTCGACACAAAGCGCCTGATCCTTGGCTTCACGTCCCGACCAGATATCGAGAACGCCAGGCGACCGGCCGGCCCCGCGCGAATCAACGCGCACCAAGACATAGCCGTCCGGCACCCACTTCTCGGGATCGGCCACCTCCCAGTTCTGGTACTTGTTCGTCGAGCCGGCTGGCACATCCGGGTGCTTTTCGCACATCTGCCGCCACTGATCACCGAACACCGGGTCGTCGAACTGGAGGAACTTGCCGTACGGCCCGTAGGACATGATGACCGGGTATTTGCCATCCTCTACCGGACGGAACACATCGCACCGAAGCATAAGTCCGTCGTCCATCTCGATGGGCACATCCCAGTCGATCCGCATCCCGTCCCAGAAATTCGTCCAGGACTGATCGTCGAGATAGTCTTCGTCGCGCTTGGCCTTCTTCGAATGGATCTTGCTGGATCGTTGGGTCACGGGTTTGGTCCTGGTCGCTGGATTGTCCGAACGGTTCGGCACCGGCCCTCAAGGGTTCCTGCGAACCCGGAGGGCCGACGACATCAGGAGCTTGGCGGCTCGAGTAACTACTTGATCGCCTGCGGATTGATCGGTGACCCAACACCACCCGTGATCGGCAGCGGCGGTGCGACGAACATAAATTCGTACACCTTGTCCGCGTCACAGTCGTTCGCCAGGTCCTTGAGATAGAAGATCTCGCCCATCGTGATGCCGATCTGCGGGATCACGATCCAGTGCCAGGGCTGGAACACGTCATCCGTCTCATTCGGGATAACTTCGCAGCCCCACGTATCAGCGCAGATTGCCGCGATTTCCATATCGTGCATCCAATCGCAGGTGTGGAACGACACGCCCGGCGCTTCGCCGCCGGCATATCCGCCCCACTCACCGGCCGCCAGGCAACGTTCCATATGGCCCGTGCGGTAGATTACGAAGTCGCCGCGCTTGATTTCGACACCCTGCGCCTTGGCGCACGCATCGAGATCGTCGGCATCGATAGCCGTTCCGTCGTCGAGGGAATCGACACCGGCCCAACGCGCGATGTCGAGCAGCACGCCGCGGCCGACCATTTTGTTACGCATCTTGTGGATCGCGTTCTTCTCGGCGCCGTTGGAGCCGACCAGCGTCGCATCATAGCCGTTCCACATCTTGTCACTGTTGAAGACATGGCCGAGTGCGTCCCACTGTGTGCCGCACTGCAGCGGCAATGACACGGCGTCATCGGCATACTGGCTCGCGTATTTCTTTCCCGGCACCGTTTGTTTGCCTTGGACGGCATCTGTACCAGTCGCGAGCATGGTGTGGATCGGGTTCCAGCGACCGCCGAACAACCCGTTCTGCGGGCCATCGGCGTCGAAGTTCAAACCCAGCGCAAACACCTGGCCCTTCTTAACTAGTTGAGCGGCAGCCTTGCGCTCTTCGTCGCCCACATAATTGACCGTGCCCCATTCGTCATCGGGCCCCCACTTGCCCCAATTCTTGTTGCGTTCGGACTTCTCTTTGATCAGGTCCATGTCCATCTGGTATTTCGGATCGTCGTAACGGTGCATCTTGGATTTCCTTGAGTTTGCTGGTCTTTGGTTCTCTACAGAGGCGGCCGAACGCCGGATCGGGTCAGAATTTGACCCGGTCGCCACCCTTCAGATCGAGTATTTCGCGTGCTTCGTCGGGCGACGCGATTTCGAGCGAAAGGTCCTCGCAAATGCGTCGGATTTTCTCGACTTGTTGGGCATTCGATTCCGCGAGCTTACCCTTGCCAATATAGAGCGAATCCTCGAGTCCAACCCGCACAGACCCGCCAAGCAGAGCCGAACCGGTTGTGAAGTTCATCTGGTGTCGTCCGGCAGCCAGTACCGAAAACACATAGTCGTCACCGAACAGCTTGTCGGCTGTGCTCTTCATCGTATGGAGATGCTCAAGATCGGCACCAATGCCGCCCATAATTCCGAAAATAAACTGAAGGAAGATCGGCGGCTTCAATCGGCCTGTCGAGTAGAAGTAATGGGTGTTGTAGAGGTGGCCGACGTCGTAACACTCATGCTCGAACTTGACGCCGCGCTTGTCAGCGAGTTCCGTGATTACTTCGTCGATCATCCTGAAGGTGTTGGGAAAGATGTTGTCGACCGTGTTGGCCAAATATGGCTTCTCCCAGTCATACTTCCAGTCGTCATAGCGATCGGCAAGACCGAAAATCCCGAAATTAATTGACCCCATATTGAGGGACGTGATCTCGGGTTCGGCCCGCACCGCGGCCGCGATACGTTCCTCAACCGACATTCCGATTCCGCCGCCCGTGGTCAGATTTAGTACCGCATCCGATGCCTGTTTGATCCGCGGCAGAAACTCCATGAAAACATCGGGATCTCCGGTTGGACTGCCATCTTCCGGGTTTCGGGCATGCAGGTGAATGATTGCAGCACCGGCTTCGGCCGCACCGATCGACGCATCCGCGATCTCGTTCGGTGTGATTGGCAGATGCTCGGACATCGTCGGTGTGTGAATGGCGCCTGTAATCGCACACGAAATGATGACTTTGGTTTTCTTGGCCAACTGACTCTTCCTCCAGTTAAAATCGGGTCATATCGCATTAAGGGCCGCGTTCCCGATACGACCGAACGGTATACTATATACCGTTTATGAACCAGCGGATTTTGGGGTGCAGGCTAAAGCGAACCAATCTCCAATGTCTCGGGAAACGACGGGTTCATGCCGCCAGTTGACGCCACTCGGCCAGCGCGTCGGAGCGGTCCTACCTGTCTAGCTCCAAGCTCTCGGCCAACTTAAAGTTTCTGGAACGGGCGGTCGCATCTCCAAGGCTTGATACAGATGGACACGATATTGATACGGCCCACCTTCTATCTCTAGTTTAATGAGAATGCTTACTAAAGAGGTTGGCCGTGCAATTTGGCTTTGAAGCAAAATACGGTCGAGATCGTTATTCTGCTCGTCGCGATCATAACCAACATGATCATGTTCTGGCGCATCAAACGTCTAGCCGGGCTGCTGTTCGTGCCCTACGCCGCCTGGGTCCCCTACGTGACAATACTCAATGCCTCACTCTGGCTGCTGAAGGAGACCTAGCGATAGAAGGCAAGTTGGGAAACAGCGAGGTCGGCGCAGAACGCACGCCCAATAACGACCAAACCAATGCGGCGTAGCCGCGTAATGTCCAAAGGGGCTTCCAGCCGATATGGCACAAAGGTCTCGAAAGGAAGATCCATGGTCTCCTAGTCCGACCCTGCGGTGAAATGAGCCCGGTAGGACTGCCACGGCCGGACATTATCTAGAGTACGGAGGTGAACCGAGTATTTCTCGCCATTCCCGCGGACGAAAATGCGCACTCCGGTGAAGCCGGAGGCGTCAATGTTATCTCCCGCGGGGGCTAGATCTAGCGCCGCCTGGATGAAGCCGCCGTCATTCTCTAGACGAACATCGCCCGTCATGCACAGACCGGGGCGGCCATCTATCACGCTGTGAGATACTTTGGCCTTGGAGATTCCGCCTATGACTTGGTCGCTGACACCACGCCAACGAGTGCCCAGCTCGGAGACGAGGCCGTCATCGGTAAAGTCGTCGATCACCGTGGCGGAAGTCTGCGCCAAGACCCCTAAATTGCGCAAGGAGATCGCGCTGAACAGCCTAATATTGACGATACTTCTTGGCGCGGCGGATGCTCGAGGAAGATAGGCGTCTGGTCAAGCGATGGAAGGCGTGTCGACGGCGCGCCGCTCAAATCAGATAAAACTATGCGCTGGGCGATCTTTTTTTTTGCGCCGCAGCAGCGGCAGACATTGCTGCACCGGGCTTACGAAAGCTGCAAAATTTGAGCGATCCACCAGGGTCCCTATTGTGGCCGTGCTGCTGACCGATCCCATGAACTGATCCAAACGGCCGATCGGGACGTATATCTCTCCGTCGGTTGCCGGTGGCTTGGACGGGAGAGCCCATTGGCCGCCGTGATCGACACTTGCATCGCCACCCAGGCTGTAGTCGGGTGATACCATTGACTCTAAGATAAGAGGTTCATCATGCGTGTATTGATTATCGGCGCCAGCAAAGGGATCGGGTTGGAAACGACCCGTCAAGCCCTCGATGCTGGTCATGATGTGCGCGCCTTGGCTAGATCCGCTACCGCAATTGCGGTCTCAAATCCTAGCCTCGAGAAGATGCCGGGCGACGCGTTGAAGACCGAGGATGTAGAGGCGGCTCTTGTCGGGGTGGACGCCGTGATCCAGACCCTCGGCGTTGGATTAGGGGACTTATTCCGGCCTGTGCACCTGTTCTCGGATGCGACCCGAGTGCTGATCGCGGCGATGAGAAGCCAAGTTGTCAAACGTTTGATCTGTGTGACCGGTTTTGGAGCTGGCGATAGCCGCGCGAGCATCAGCTGCCTGCGCGTTTGCCGTTCCAAATCGTCTTCGGCCGCGCTTATGACGATAAGAGTTTGCAAGAGAAATTGATCAAAGAAAGGCAACTTGATTGGACGACTCGGGAGGCCTGGAGTTCTGACTAGTGGACCGAGAACCGGCCGCTACCGGATTCTTTCCGAGGCCTCTCAGTGGCGCAACGGGATCATCTCGCGCGCGGACGTCGCCGAGTTCCTCTTTCGACAGATTGGGGATCAGCCGTACATTCGTAAAACTCCGGTGCTTATCAAATGACGATTGGATTTTTAGGAGATCAGCGTGAATTCAGAGCTTCCGAAATCGACGGTGTATTTTGATGGTTCCTGTTCCCTGTGTCGGGCAGAGATCCGGTACTATCGGCGAAACGATCAAGACCGCGCTCTTTGTTTTGTCGACATTTCTGAAACCGGCGCCGTACCCCCGGAAGGAATTACCCAGGAGCGTGCAATGAAGCGCTTCCATGTTCGCGCAAGCGACGGACGTGTTATTTCCGGCGCGGCGGCATTCGTCGAGGTTTGGAGTCTTCTGCCCACATGGCGCTGGGCAGCGAGCGCCGCGTCCCTGCCGGGGGCCCTGATTGCTCTGGAGTGGGGCTACAGGATTTTTCTTCCGGTCCGAACGTTCAGCTCCCGTTTGTTTGGGCGAGCCCTGCGACTTCACGCCATCATCGGCGGAGCCAAGCGCTTATGACGGGGCAATTTGAACCCGAAGGCGCAACGGCTGCCAGGGTTGACCTTGGGTCGTTTCCCCAGGCCGGCGTGGCGGTCGTTTTCGGCGGCGGCGGCGGTATTGGAGGGGCATTGGTCGAAGCCATCAAGGCCGCGGAAAAGTTCAAGCATGTAGTCTCGTTCAGTCGCAGCACTTTGCCAGCGATCGACCTTCTGGACGAAGGCAGTCTCGCACGTGCCGCAGCGTTCGCCGCCGATCGGGGTGAGCTTCGTCTGGTGATCGATGCGACGGGATTTCTGCATGATGAGCGCCAGGGACCCGAGAAGAGCTGGCGGCAACTCGATGCGGTCAATCTCGCTCGAGCCTTTGCGCTGAATGCGATCGGGCCCGCGCTGATCATGAAGCATGTGCTCCCGCGGTTACCGCGGTCGGGCAAAGCCGTCTTCGCAACGCTTTCCGCCAGGGTTGGAAGCATCGATGACAATCGGCTGGGTGGGTGGTATTCCTACCGGGCTTCGAAAGCCGCTCTCAATCAACTGGTTCGGACAGCCGCCGTTGAATTGACCCGTCGATCTCCAGACGCACTTTGCATCGCCTTGCATCCCGGCACGGTTGCCACGGCGCTATCCGCTCCGTTCGCGGCGGCTGGGTTGGAGGTTCATTCTCCAGCTGCGGCGGCTCGACATCTGCTCGCCGTCGTCGATCAACTCACGGCAGATGCCAACGGCGGATTTTTCGACTGGTGCGGCCAGCCGGTGCCTTGGTGACCCGATGGCTGGGATGCGTCGCAAGACTGATCTGCCGACTAAGCTCTGCGTGGCTTGCGGTCGGCACTTCGTCTGGCGCAATAAATGGGCGCGCGACTGGGTGAACGTGAAATACTGCTCAGGAGCGCTGCCGCGCTGCGCCGCCCCGCCCCGCGTCGGAACGTGGACCCGCTTCGTCATGAATGTTCTGAGAATTGTTCTCGGTGACCAGCTATCTTTGGACCTTTCCGCGCTGGAAGACCTCGATCCACGCCGTGACGTTGTCCTGATGATGGAGGTGATGGAAGAAAACACCTACGTCGGGCATCACAAGCAGAAAATAGTGCTGGTGCTGGCGGCGATGCGCCACTTCGCCGAGACGCTCCGCCAGCGCGGTCTGAAAGTCGACTATGTATGCCTCGACGAGTCTGACAATACCGGCGGCTTCACAACCGAGATACAACGCGCGGTGGCGCGGCATAGCCCGAGCCGCATTGTGGTGACCGAACCTTCGGAATGGCGCGTCCAGGCGATGGCCAAAAGCTGGGAAGCTCTCACCGGCATGTCCGTCGAAATCCGTTCTGATCGTCGCTTTTTCGCGAGCCCTACAAGGTTCACTGCCTGGGCCAATGGCCGACGCAGCTGGCGAATGGAGCATTTCTACCGCGAAATGCGTCGAGAACATCAGATTCTGATGGACGGCGATCAGCCGGAGGGCGGGGCATGGAATTTTGATTCGGAAAATCGCAAGAGCTTGCCAACCGAGGCCTCCCTTCCAGAACGACTTCGCTTCGCGCCCGACACTACGACGCGTGAGGTTATGGCGCTCGTCGCACAGCGCTTCGGCGAGCATTTTGGCACAGTTGATACATTCAGTTGGCCGGTGACCCGTGCCCAGGCACTGGAGGCATTGCAGGATTTCATAGCCAATGCCCTGCCGTGGTTCGGCGATTACCAAGACGCTATGAAGGCGGGCGAGAACTTTCTCTACCATTCTCTACTTGCGCCATCCCTTAATCTCGGCCTGCTGTCTCCGCGTGAAGTTTGCTCCGCGGTCGAAGATGCCTGGCGCGCAGGCCGAGTACCGATCAACGCCGCCGAGGGGTTCATTCGTCAGATATTGGGCTGGCGGGAATATGTCCGCGGGGTCTACTGGATGATGATGCCAAATTATGCCGATGCCAATGCGTTAGGCGCAAGCCGGCCCCTGCCGGGATTTTACTGGACCGGCGAGACTGATATGCGATGCCTAAGCGAAGCAATCAAAAGCACCCGCGAGACCGCATACTCTCACCATATTCAGCGGCTGATGATAACGGGAAACTTCGCGTTGCTTGCGGGCATAGCTCCGAGGGAGATCGAACGCTGGTATCTCGCTGTTTACGCCGACGCTGTCGAGTGGGTCGAGATGCCAAATACGCTGGGCATGGCCGTATTCGCCGACGGTGGCAAGATGGCTTCCAAACCTTACGCGTCCTCGGGCGCTTACATCAACCGCATGTCAGATTTCTGCGGAAGCTTGTGCCTACGACGTAAAGAAGAAGACTGGGCCGAAGGCATGCCCGTTCAATTACCTCTATTGGGCGTTCTTGATTCAAAACCAATCTCATCTTGATAAAAATCCCCGCATGGCGATGCCTTATCGCACACTTGCGAAATGGTCCTCGGAGAAAAAGGAGAGTTACTTAAATGAAGCGGGAGACCTTTCTTGAATCCCTTACCAACAGGCATTCATCGATAAGGTAGAACCCACGAGGAATGAGGTGGTTTAGTAAATGACAACTCTCCTCTGGTTCCGCCGTGACCTCCGCCTCGCCGATAATCCGGCCCTCGATGCGGCTCGTTGCGATCGGGCGCCCGGTCATACCAGTCTACATTCGCGATGACGCTGACGCCGGCGAATGGTCGCCGGGTGGCGCCTCACGCTGGTGGCTCCAGGGCTCTTTGTCCGCTCTCTCCTCTGCGATCGAAGCACGCGGTAACAGGCTCATCCTGAAGACCGGCCCTGCAGAAGCAGTCATTAACGAACTGCTGTCCGAGACGGGCGCTACGAGCGTTTATTGGAATCGGCGTTATGAGCCGTGGGCAACGCGGCGAGATGAAAAAATAAAAACAGCGCTGAAGGGTAAGGGCATAGAGGCGCGCAGCTTCAACGCTGGCCTGCTCCGAGAACCCTGGGCGGTTACCACGCAAAAAGGTGAGCCATACAAGGTCTTCACGCCTTTCTGGAAAGCATTGCGCGCAAGCGGAGAGCCCGACCAGCTAAAGCCTGCGCCCCCGCGGATCCCGGCGCCGAACGATTTTGCCGAGAGTGACGATCTAAACTCGTGGGGGCTACTTCCGACAGGAGCAGACTGGGCGGGCGGCTTGCGGGACACATGGATACCGGGTGAGGAAGCGGCAAATTCGCGGTTGAATGATTTCACTGAAGGCGCCGTTTTCAAATACCAAGACAAACGAAACCTCCCTGGAGTTTCCGGCACCTCACGTCTCTCTCCACACTTACATTTTGGTGAAATCGGGCCACGCCAGATATGGCATGCGGTCGTCACCAGTGCGCTTGCTCAGACTGGCAGTCCAATGCCTCGTGGTGTCGAGACCTATCTCTCTGAAATTGCCTGGCGGGAGTTCTCCTACCACCTGCTCTTTCATTTCCCTGAGCTGCCTCTGAAGCCGCTCCGCACGGAATTCTCCAATTTTCCATGGGCAAATGATCCTGACGCTCTGTCCGCTTGGCAGCGCGGAGCAACCGGTTATCCGATTGTCGATGCCGGCATGCGTGAATTGTGGACGACCGGCTGGATGCACAACCGCGTCCGCATGATCGTGGCCTCTTTTCTGATAAAGGATCTACTGATCGATTGGCAAACTGGTGCGGAATGGTTTTGGGATACGCTTGTTGATGCCGATCTCGCGAGCAATGCAGCGAGCTGGCAGTGGGTAGCAGGCTGCGGCGCGGATGCGGCACCTTATTTCCGCGTTTTCAATCCCACCATACAAGGGACGAAGTTCGATCCCGATGGCGGCTATGTCCGGAAGTGGGTGCCGGAAATATCCAAGCTTCCAGACCGATTGATCCACGCGCCTTGGACGGCCAAACCGATTGAACTAGCGGACGCCGGAATTGAGCTCGGCAGAGACTATCCAGCGCCCATCGTCGATCACTCGATTGCGAGAAACCGGGCGCTCGATAAATACAAATTACTCAAGGCAGGTGAAAGTGGCGAATGACTCTACGCGGAATTTCCTTCCCTCATGCTTCCACGGGTGCAGTGGAGTGATTATCGCCAGTATCAAAAAAGCTCTTAACCTATTGAAATTATTACGAAATTTGGTTTCGGGGGCTCGCAACCAGCTTTATAGACTTTTCTACGCAAATGGCATTAGAAATCAAGGGGTAAGTTTGTTGTATGCAACAACTTTGTAAGTAAAATATTGTTTATGATCAATGACTTATGATCACACAACTACTCCCACTCAATCGTCCCAGGCGGCTTTGACGTCACGTCGTAGACCACCCGGTTGATACCCCGAACTTCGTTGATGATCCGGGTTGCCACGCCGGCGACGAAGGCATGTTCGAAGGGATAGCTGTCCGCCGTCATCCCGTCTGTCGAGGTCACCGCGCGCAGGGCACAGACATATTCATAAGTCCGGGCATCCCCCATGACGCCGACCGTGCGCACGGGTAGTAGCACCGCGAAGGCCTGCCAGATTTCGTCATAAAGCCCTGCCTTGCGGATTTCGTCGAGATAGATCGCATCGGCCTTGCGCAGGATATCAAGATTGTCCCGCGACATCGCGCCGGGCATACGGATCGCCAGCCCGGGACCCGGGAACGGATGCCGCCCGACGATATCCTCAGGAATGCCCAGCTCGCGCCCAAGATCACGGACCTCGTCCTTGAACAACTCACGCAGAGGCTCGACGAGCTTCATGTTCATGCGTTCGGGCAAGCCGCCCACATTGTGGTGGGATTTGATGGTCTCGCTCGGCCCCCCAAAAGGACTGACGGATTCGATAACATCGGGATACAGCGTGCCCTGGGCGAGGAAATCCGCACCGCCGAGCTTTGCCGCTTCCTCGTCGAACACATCGATAAAGGTGCTGCCGATAATCTTGCGCTTCTGCTCGGGATCGTCGACCCCTTCGAGCTGGTCGAGGAACATGTCGGCGGCATTGCGTGTGACCAGCGGGATGTTGAACCGCTCGCGGAACACCTTGTCGACCTCTGCACCCTCGTTCATGCGCAGCAGACCGTGATCAACAAAAATACAGGTCAGCTGGTCGCCAATCGCCTCATGGATAAGCACCGCAGCAACGGAGGAATCAACGCCCCCCGAAAGCCCGCAGATCACCCGGCTGTCACCAACCTGCGCGCGAATTTTCTCAATCGCCGCCGTCTTGTAGGCCGCCATGGTCCAGGTGCCATTGCACCCGGCAATGTTTCGCACGAAGTTAAACAGCAGTTTAGAGCCGTCGATTGTGTGCACCACTTCGGGGTGGAACTGGACGCCGTAGAAGCCGCGGGCTGCATCGGTGGTCGCCGCAAAGGGTGCCCCGGAACTCGTCGCCACCACACGGAAGCCCTCAGGCAGCGCGGTCACCCGGTCCCCATGAGACATCCAGACCTGGGGTTGATCGCCCGGCGACCAGACACCGTCAAAGAGCGCACAGTCGTCGACCCCGATATCCAGGGACGCACGGCCGAATTCCTGGTGATCGGAATCTTCAACCTTGCCGCCGAGCAGGTGACACATCAGCTGTTGGCCGTAACAGATGCCAAGTACCGGGATCCCCAGCTCGAACACCAACGGATCAATCGTCGGTGCGCCCTCGGCCATGACACTGGCGGGACCACCGGACAGGACAATGGCCTTGGGCTGATAAACGTCGAGGAACGCTTTATCGATGCGGAAACAAGGATGGACTTCGCTGTAGACCCCGGCCTCGCGAATGCGTCGCGCGATCAGCTGGGTGACCTGCGAACCGAAGTCGATGATAAGAATTTTTTCAGAGACGGGAGACGATGTGGCCATAGGTTCTGATAGCCGATTCCGCCGCCTTACGCATCACTGCTATCGACCCAAACCCGGGGGCCGGTCTAAGCTATCCACAGAACAACCGAAAGAGCGCGAAAATGACCGTCGAAGCCGAAATCATCGAACTGGAAGAACGCCGCGAGGCCGCCATGCTGGCCGCGGACATCCCCACCCTGAACGCGCTTTTGCATGACGCGGTGACCTACGCGCACTCAACCGGCGGCATGGACACCAAGCAGATCTATCTCGACGGGGTCGGCGGCGGAGATTTCGTCTACAGAACGCTCGCCCGAGACGACCACACGATCAAAGTGCATGGCGACATCGCGATGAGCTTCTATCACATGGTCGCGAATGTGCAGATCCGCGGGAACATGCATCACCTCAACAACCGCATGCTGTGTGTGTGGGTGCGCGAGGGTGGTAAGTGGCAGCTGTTGGCGGTGCAGTCCGGGGCGATCCCGCCCCAGGCGGACTAGGCCGCCCGCTCGAACACCGCAGCGTACATGCCGTCCGTGGCATGGCGATGCGGTGTGAGGATCATCTCCTCACCGGCATTCAGAGCTTCGGCCCCTTCAGCGCCCAGCACATCGGCAATCGGGACCCGCTTGAATTCGGCATGGCTGGCTTCAAACGCCTTAGCAACGTCACGCCCTTCCGCGTCAAAAACCGAACAAACCGCATAGATCAGTCGTCCGCCCGGTTTGACCATCGAAGCCGCCGTGGCGAGCAGACCCGACTGGGTCGCAGTATAGGCGGCAATGATGTCTGAATCCGTGCGCCAGCGCAGCTCGGGGCTGCGCCGCCATGTGCCGCTGCCCGAGCACGGTGCGTCGACCAGTACCCGGTCTCCCCAACCGACCAATTCGTCCGGCACAATCCCGGTCTGGACCGGCAGGGTGCGCAGATTGTTGGCGCCGATACGGTCCCGGCGCGGTCCCATCCGGGTCAGGCGCGAGACCAGCGTATCGCAGGCCACGACCTCACCCTGATTTTCCATCATCGCGGAAAGCGCGAGCGCCTTGCCGCCGGCTCCGGCACAAAGGTCGATGACCTGCATGCCCGGTTTGGCGTCGACCAGCTGGGCGACTAGCTGGCTCGATTCATCCTGAGGCTCGACCATGCCGGTCTTGAACGGCTCCAGGCTGGAGAAATTCGAATGTTCAGTGCCCCGCAGGCCGATCGTGCTGAACGGGGTCGGTTCAGTTTCATAGCCCGCAGCCAGCAGCGCGGCCTGGGCCGCCTCTCGATTGTTCTTCAACGTGTTGACCCGCAGATCCACCGGCGCGCGCTCGTTCAGAGCCGCGGCTTCAGCGATGGCGGTGTCACCCCATTGGTCAAAGAACAGCGGGAACAGATGCTCCGGACAGTTCGCATTGACCCAGGTCGGAGCGTGGGAAATTTCGGTCGCGTGCAATGCCGCGACGTACTCGGTTTCGGGAATGGACATTTGCTCGGGCCCGTATTTCGAACCATCAAACCGGGAATGGGCGGTGCCCGCGCCTTCCTGCTCACTGGCCAGGATCACCCGCACCCGCGCTGATGTCGGGTCTGCATCCATGGAGGTGCACAGCCAGCGCAACAGCGAGCCCTTGCGCAGATCCCGGTAGACCAGTTCACGCACGCCGCGACGATCCTTCGATCCGGCAAAGCGGTGGTTTCGAAACCAGTTGGCGAGAATCGCATCGGCGGGCGAATCCGCCTGGGCGATCTCGTCGAGAATTTCAATAGTGGCCGCTATCCGCGCTGCTGGGGTCATAATGTGCTGTGTTGGCTCCGCGCCAGGTCAGATATTTTGGCGATAATTCGGCGCTTCACGGGTGATCGCCACGTCGTGGACATGGCTTTCCCGCAGGCCCGCATTTGTTAGCCGCAGGAAGCGGCAATTCTTCTGCATCTCGGCAATGGTGCCATTACCCGTATAGCCCATGGAGGCCCGCAACCCGCCGACAAGCTGGTGCAGGATCGACATGGCAGACCCCTTATAGGCCACCTGTCCTTCGATACCTTCGGGCACCAGCTTCAACGTGTCGGAGACTTCCGCCTGGAAATAACGATCTGCCGAGCCTCGTGCCATGGCGCCCAGAGAGCCCATGCCGCGATAGGATTTGTAGGAGCGTCCTTCATAAAGGAACACTTCGCCCGGCGCCTCATCCGTGCCCGCCAGCAGCGAGCCAATCATGGCGCAGTCCGCACCCGCCGCGATCGCCTTGGCCAGATCACCGGAATACTTGATGCCACCATCGGCAATTACCGGAATACCTTGCCCGGAGGCGATTTTCGCGACGTTCTCAATCGCGGTCAGCTGTGGCACACCGACGCCTGCGACCACACGAGTGGTGCAGATCGAGCCCGGTCCGATACCGACTTTGAGCGCATCGGCGCCCGCATCAATAAGCGCTGCGGCCGCCTCACTCGTGGCGATATTGCCGCCGATAATCTGCACTTCGTTGCTGATTTGTTTGATCCGACTGATTTGATCGAGCACCCCGAGCGAATGGCCATGGGCCGTATCCACAACGATGATATCGACCCCGGCATCGACCAGCGCTTCGGCGCGCTCATAGCCCGCATCGCCCACACCAGTAGCCGCAGCGACCCGCAAGCGGCCATGGGCATCCTTGCAGGCGTCAGGGTAGGCCTGGGCCTTCTCAATGTCCTTGACCGTGATCAGCCCCACGCAATGGCCTTCGCCGTCCACCACGAGGAGCTTTTCGATCCGATGGCGGTGCAGCAACTGCTTGGCCTCGACCATGTCGACCCCTTCGCCGACGGACACGACCTTTTGGGTCATCAGCTCACTGATCGGCTGTGTGGGATCCGTGGCGAAACGGACGTCGCGGTTGGTCACAATTCCAACGAGCTTACCCCCTTCGCGCGCGATCACCGGAATGCCCGAGATCGATTCACGTTCCATGATCGCCAGGCCATCCGCCAGGGTTTCCTCAGGATGAATGGTGATCGGATTCACGACCATGCCGGATTCAAACCGCTTGACCTTGCGAACTTCATTGGCCTGCTCTTCAGGCTCAAGATTTTTATGAATGACCCCGAGGCCACCGGCCTGGGCCAGCGCGATCGCCATCTCGGCTTCGGTCACCGTGTCCATAGCCGAGGACATCAGCGGAATGCCGAGTTCGATGTTGCGGGTGAGTTTTGTCGAGGTGTTCGCATCCGACGGCAGAATGCGTGATTCTGCAGGCTCAAGAAGAACATCGTCAAAGGTGAGTGCGTCGAAAATTTCCATGTCAACTGAGCCCTTGCCCGAACCATGAGTTGACGCGGCTTATATACACAATGCGCGTGGAGCGACAAGCATTCCGCACACAGGCCGGGAAACCCGGTCTATTCAGCGCCCTTATAGCCGCTCGCGAGCAAAAACATCTCCACCGAGTCGGCGCGGCTCGCCTTTGGCTTAAACCGGCGCACGGTTTTGAAACGTTTCTGCAAAGCCTTGAACAGGGCGGGTTCATCGGAACCCTGAAACAGCTTGGTGACGAATACGCCCCCCGGGCCCAGCACTTCACAAGCGAACATGAATGCCGCTTCGGCCAGGATCATGGTGCGGAGATGATCCGTCGACGGGTGCCCGGTGGTCGATGTGGCCATGTCCGAAAGCACAACATCGACCGGACCGCCGATGGCTTCGCGCAAAGCTGTGACCGCAGCTTCATCCTCAATATCTCCAACTAGAACCTGAACGCCGCCCATCGGTTCCATTTCCAGCAGATCGATCGCCACCACATGCCCCCCGCTTTCAACCGGGTCCACCTGATCGACAACCACCTGGGTCCAGCCGCCGGGAGCGGCGCCCAGATCAACGACGCGGAGGCCGGGTTTCAGGAGTTCAAACCTCTCATCGATCTGCAGCAGCTTGTAGGCCGCACGGGAGCGATAACCGTCACGCTGGGCCGCCTGAACATAGGGGTCGTTGAGCTGGCGCTGCAGCCAGCGCGTGGAGGACAGTTTCCGACCGCGGGCAGTTCGCACCCTTTCGGATGACGTCCGGGCGCCACCGCTTTGCCCTTCCGACTTGCGGCCACCGGATTTACGGCCACCGGATTTGCTTGCACGGGACATTGCGCTTAGCCCTTGGTCGCGGGGGCTTCACGGTCTGCAGAACGCATCAAACCGTGCAGGATGCCCTCCCGCAAACCGCGATCGGCCACCCGCAACCGGCCGACCGGCCAGAGATCACGGATGGCATCGAGAATGGCGCAGCCCGAGATCACCAGATCAGCACGCTGTGACCCGATGCAGGGATGTGCCGCAAGTTCTTTGCGGTCGAGTGCCAGCAAGGTGTCCCGCGCGCCGTCCAGCTGGGAAAATTCAAGCTTACGGCCATCGACCTGACCCCGGTCGTAACGCGGCAATTCGAGGAACACCCCTGTCAGGGTGGTCACGGTGCCCGACGTTCCGACCATCTGAACCGTGCCACCGGCAACCCGCCGGGCGATATCGTATTTCGCATCGAATGGTGCGAGATGCTCGTGCACATGACTGCATATTTCCGCATAGCGCTCGGGTGAGGCGCGCCCATGCTCGTCCTCGCCACGGCCAAACCGCTCGCTCAGGGTCACAACCCCGCACGGAATCGAAATACTTCCCAGAATTTGCGTTTCGACTTCCACGTCCCCGGATTTGCCCGCGGCGAGCGCGAGCCAGGTGATCTGCGTGCTCCCGCCACCAATATCGAACAGCAGCGCGTAGGATTCAGGTGTCTGCGGCACGTCATAGAGCGGTGAGCACCCCACAAGCGCGAGTTCGGCTTCTTCCTGCGGAGCGATGATCTCCAGGTCGATCTCGGTCTCCTCGCGCACCCGGGTGACAAACTGGTCGCCGTTCTCGGCCCGTCGGCAGGCTTCCGTGGCGACCGCACGTAGTCGCGTCACACCATTACGTTGAATCTTCGACTGGCAGACCTGCAACGCCTCGATGGTGCGATCCATTGCCTTAGCAGACAGCGCGTTCGAGGCCCCCAGCCCTTCGCCCAGTCGCACGATACGTGAGAACGCATCGACGACGCGAAAGCCCTCATGATTGGGCTTGGCGACAAGCAGCCGGCAATTGTTGGTGCCCAGATCCAGCGCGGCATAGGTGTGCGACCACCGCCCCTGGGCGCGGTTGTCACTCACATGCGTGTTTTGACTGCCGGGACTGGCACTCACGGGCTTCTCCCAAATAAAATTCGATAGCGAACGCCGAAGCGCCCGAATCTACACTGCTGGGGCCCGAACTCAAGCGACAGAGCATCACTCTCCGTCACGAACCAAAAATCACTTATCATCAGCCCGTCACTTCCAGACGGCATATTGTTCGGGCAGGCAGATTGCGCAGGGACGATAACCAGCCGATCGGGCCGAGCGCGTATCACGGAAAAACACACGGTGGGTGGCATAATGGCCTTTTGCGAGCCAACGTAAGGCACTTCGGCAATCGAGCTGTCCGTATATTTTTGTCCGTCGGTGCCCCCCGAAACGCCCGGGTTTTGGACTCTCGTAGGACTGACCCTTCGCATTCGTGAGACGATATCGCGACGAAACCATATTCGCAGTCTACACAGGCCGGAGAAGGTGTGATAAGTAGCGCGCCGATATCCCGTTGGGGGATCGTCTAATGGTAGGACAGCGGACTCTGACTCCGCCAGTCTAGGTTCGAATCCTAGTCCCCCAGCCAATCACTTCCCATTTTCCGGTGCCGAGAGTACGTGGTGCGATGTTGTGCCGGTGGCTCACTTGCGAAGTGAGGGCAGCCCGACGCCGGTAGATTCAAATCCGCCATCCGCTGCGATCACTTGCCCGTTGATATAACTCGCCCGATCCGAGCACAAAAAAACGATGAGCCCAGCAATCTCCGCCTCGGACCCATAGCGGTTTAGCGGGATCGCATCGTGATAGGCGTCGATAATATCCTGAGTGTGCACAGCCATCGCGAGCTTGGTTCGGACCGGCCCTGGTGCCACACAATTCGCCCTGATACCGAACTCCCCGAGCTCAACGGCCTGCTGCTGGGTCAATTGCATGACAGCCGCTTTAGACGTGCCGTACGCAACGCGAAGTGTGGATGCGCGCAATCCCGAGATGCTGGCAATATTCACGATGCAGCCTTTCGTCTTTTTCAAAGCCGGGATCGCAGCCTGAGAACAAAGGAACACCCCGTCGAGATTGGTCGCCATCACGGTCCGCCAACGCTCGAATGTCGTCTCCGCGATCGGGCCAAAATCGGCGACCCCCGCATTGTTGATCAGATTATCGATACGCCCGAATTTCGCCTCGCTCTCGGCGATCATGGCGTCGACCTGCTCCGGTACAGAAACATCAAGTGAAAGAGCCAGCACATTGTTCAACTGATCGGCTTCCGTGTTGAGGACATCAACATCCCGATCAACCATGACGACTGAGTGGCCTTCCTCAAGCAGCATCTGCGTGGTTGCGAGGCCAATACCTCTTGCCGCACCCGTTATGATCGTGACCTTGCGTTCCATTTACCCACCCCAATCAATTCCGTCTGAATAAAAGTCGATCGTATCAATCTTCGAACCCAACACGCAGCTTTTCGGCTAACCCACGAAATGACTGTCTGTCCGGCAATTCGCGCCTGACCTGAGCGTTATGCTACTATATTACAATACGTCATATATTGTAATAAACCATATCATATGAGACTTTGTGGTTATTGGCGTTGCAATTAGAGGTTCGCATGGACGCAAAAACACTTTGCCTGGCGGTGCTCAGCCAGGGAGACGCATCGGGATATGAAATTCGGAAAGCCGTCGAAACCGGCCCCTTCGGGCATATTCAGGACATTGGCTACAGCTCGATCTACCCGGCCCTATCGCGCCTGCGCGACGACGGCCTGGTCACGGTGACTGAATACGCCCAGGAAGGAAGGCCGGATAAGAAGGTCTATCGGCTGACCGGCGACGGACGGATGTCCTTGTTGGGTGCGCTCCAGGAGCCGACCGAATCCGACAAGATGCGCTCGGATTTTCTATTCCGGATGCTCTTCGCTGATATTCTACCCCCTGCTGTAGTCGAAAACATGCTCGACGCCCGGCTGCGCGAGATCGATACCACCATCGCGCGCATCGATGCCCGGGCCCAGAACGGCTTCGAAAATGTCGGGGAGGAGTTCCTCACCGGATTCGCCGCCGCGGTTCAGCGCGCCATGGCGGATTACATCGAAGAAAACCGTTACCAGCTCGTCGCATCATCGCTTGTTCCCCAACGGGCCGTCGCAGAGTGAAAAAGATAATTATTATGAACAAATCAATTCTCACGGCCGCAGTGCTCGCAATTCTGGCGGTCGGCTGGATCCTGACCGGTCAGTTCGGATCGAAAGACGCTGACGGTAAAAATACGCCCCTAGAAAAGCAGGCGCAGGCCTTGATGAAGGTACGCGTGGCCCACCTCAAAGCCATAAACCGCGTCGAAACCGTTGACGTCACCGGCCGAACGGAAGCCTCGCGTATGGTCGACCTGCGCGCTGAAACCGACGGACAGGTCAAGGAACTCTATGCCCAGCGCGGCGACCGCATCGCCATGAATAAGCCGATTGCCAGCCTGCGGGCCGACGATCGACCGGCCAAACTAACCGAAGCACGCGCAATATTACGGCAACGGCAAATCGAATTTTCCGCCGCCGTCAAACTCACCGAAAAAGGCTTCCGTTCCGAAACCGAAAAGGCCGGTGCACAAGCGCGGCTGGACGCCGCTCGTGCCACAGTAGAACTGATGAAAATTGACATCTCCCGGTCGACCTTTCGGGCCCCGTTCGATGGCACGATCAGCGCGGGTCACGTGGAAAAGGGCGACTATGTGCGGGTCGGTGACGTCACCGCCACGATTGTTGATCTCGACCCTATCCTCGTGGTGGGCAATATCAGCGAGCGGCAAATCGACAAGATCGAAGAAGGCATGCCCGGCACGATCACTTTAATCGACGGTTCCACCCATACCGGGATCGTTCGCTACATCTCGTCGATTGCCGAAGCCTCGACCCGCACCTATCGAATTGAACTTGTGGTGCCCAACGCCGATCTCTCCGTGCGCGACGGCCTCACCGCGGGCATCCAAATTCCCGTCAGCTCAACAATGGCGCATTTTGTAACCCCATCAGTTTTAACCCTGAACGATGATGGCCTTGTCGGCGTTAAGACCGTCGCTGCGGACAACAAGGTCGTATTTCAGCCCGTGGACATCATCGCAGACGAACCCAACGGAGTCTGGCTTGGCAACCTGCCCGAAACGATCCGACTGATTACTGTCGGCCAGGAATTCGTCATTCAGGGCGAAACCGTCGAGCCTGTTCAGGGCACCGCGCGGATCGCACCGGTCGGTAATTCATGAGCCTGATCGACGCCGCCCTTAATCGCTCGCGCACGGTCCTGGCAACACTTGTCCTGATTCTGATCGCGGGCGCGTTTTCGTCCGTCTCCATTCCCAAAGAGGCCGAGCCGGACGTCAACATTCCGATCATCTATGTATCCATGCACCATGACGGCATCTCCCCGAAGGATTCCGAACGCCTGTTGATCCGCCCCATGGAAGCCGAGATGCGCGGTATCGAAGGCATCAAGGAAATCCGTTCCACCTCCTATCTGGGTGGCGGCAATGTGGTGCTGGAATTCGAAGCAGGCTTCGACCCGGACATCGCCATGAACGACGTGCGCGAAAAGGTCGACTTCGTGCGCCCTGATCTGCCCGATAACACCGACGAACCCACGGTGAACGAGGTCAATCTGAGCCTTTTCCCGATCCTGGTAGTTACCCTGTCGGGCGACGTCCCGGAACGTACCCTGATGCGCCTGTCGCGCGATCTGCAAGACAGGATCGAAGCTATTCCAGCGGTACTGGAAGCCAAAATTGGCGGGGACCGGGATGAGTTGATCGAGATCATTATCGAACCGGGCTTGCTGGAAAGCTACGCCGTGGATCCCGCCGCGTTGCTGACATTGCTGTCCCGTTCAAACCAGCTGATCGCCGCAGGATCACTCGATACCGGGCAAGGTCGGTTCGCGATCAAAATCCCCGGGCTGATCGAAAACGTCGACGACATCCTCAACCTGCCGGTCAAGGTCAACGACAACACCACCGTGACCTTCCGTGACCTGACTTCGATCCGCCGGACCTTCCGGGACCGCGAGACGGTGGCGCGGGTGGATGGAAAGCCCGCTGTCTCGCTAGAAGTCTCAAAGCGCACCGGATCGAACATCATCGATACGATTGAATCCGTCCGGGGGACCGTCGAGGCAGAACGGGCCACCTGGCCAACTTCCGTGAACGTCAATTTCTCCCAGGACAAGTCGGTCCAGGTGAAAACCATGCTGCAGGACCTGCAAAACAACGTTCTCAGTGCAGTGCTGCTGGTCATGATTGCCGTTGTCGGCGCGCTGGGCTTGCGATCGGGGATCCTCGTTGCGATCGCCATTCCGGGCTCGTTCCTCACCGGCATCATGGTAATCAACGCCCTCGGACTGACCGTCAATATCGTGGTGCTATTCTCGCTGATCCTGGCGGTCGGCATGCTGGTCGATGGCGCCATCGTTGTGACCGAGTATGCGGACCGGAAGTTGCGCGAAGGCGAGCCTCCCGAGCGGGCCTATGCCCTGGCCGCCAAACGTATGGCGTGCCCGATCATTGCCTCCACGGCGACCACACTGGCCGCGTTTGCACCGCTGCTGTTCTGGCCTGGCATTGTCGGCCAGTTCATGAAATTTCTGCCCATTACGCTGGTCGCCACGCTGACCGCTTCTCTGGCCATGGCGCTGATCTTTATCCCGGTCCTGGGCGCCAATTTCGTTCACCTTTCCCGGTTTGCCGTGATCGGCGTATCGGCTGCAATAGGCGCGGTGTTCTTTTCGACCATCGGGCGCCTGCTCGCGGGGGCCATCGCCGGCGATGGCGGCAATATCATCAGCAAGATCATTCCGATCGTCTTCGCGATGGTCGGGATCGCAGGCGGCCTTTGGATTGGCTTCCGTCTGGCAGCCATTGTCGAGCGAAATTCGAAAATCGTCCCGGCGCAGAATTCCGAACAGACAAACGCGTTGTCGGGCCAACAGCCATTGGACGTCAGCAAAATCACCGGCGCCACCGGAGTCTATGTGCGGGTTCTCAATACGGTCCTGCGGCGTCCCGGCATTGTGATGGCCGCCGCCTTTGCCCTCCTCATCGGCTCATGGATGGCCTATGGCGCGTTAGGCAAGGGGGTCGAGTTCTTCCCGAGCGTGGAGCCGGAGCAAGCCGTCATCCAGGTTCACGCACGCGGCAATCTATCGGTCGCAGAGAGAACAACACTGGTCAGCGAAGTCGAGCAACGCATTCTGCAGCTGCAAAAGGAGCGCGGAGAGTTCGATTCCATCTATTCCCTGTCCGGCAACCTGCCAATTCGTGATGAAGACGCTGAAGATGTCATCGGCACCATCAATCTGGAATTTGCCGATTGGGACCAGCGCCGCGCGGCCGACGTGATACTCGCCGATGTCATATCCCGCTCGGGCGACCTGGCCGGCATCTTCGTTGAAACCAGCAAAGAAGAAGCTGGCCCCCCTGTCGGCAAGCCAGTTCAGGTTCAGCTCAGCTCGCGCAATCCCGATTTGCTCGAACGTGAAGTCAGGAAGCTCCGCGCCTTCGTCAACATATTGCCGGGGCTAAAGGACATCGAAGACAGTCGTCCCCTGCCCGGTATTGAATGGGAAATCGCTGTAGATCGTGCCGAGGCTGCAAAGTTTGGTGCAGACGTCGCGATGATCGGCAACGCCATCAAGTTCGTCACCAACGGTATGAAAGTCACCGATTACCGGCCCGATGACAGCGATGATGAAATCGACATCGTCGCTCGCTATCCGCCGGAAAATCGCACCATCGACCAGCTCGATGAAATTCGCCTGCAGACCGAAACGGGCATGGTGCCGATCAGCAATTTTGTTCAACGGATGGCCAAACCCCGCACCGGACAACTCAGCCGCGTCGACGCGATCCGGGTGATGACCGTCCGCGCCGACGTCCTGCCCGGCGTGCTGGCCGACGATATGGTGCAACAGATTCGCGCCTGGCTGGATACGGCTGAGCTCGACCCCAGGGTCGATGTCAAATTCCGGGGCGAGGATGAAGAACAGAAAGCCGCACAGGCCTTCCTCATGAAAGCCTTTGCTGTCGCCCTGTTCCTGATGGCTATCATTCTGGTCACCCAGTTCAACAGCTTCTATTCCGCCCTGCTGATCCTGACCGCCGTGATTATGTCGACCATCGGCGTGATGCTCGGCCTGTTAATCATCGGCCAGCCCTTCGGGATCGTGATGAGCGGAATTGGCGTGATCGCGCTGGCGGGGATCGTCGTGAACAACAACATTGTGCTGATCGACACTTTTGACCGGCTCAGAAAAGAAGTGGCCAGTCCGCGTGACGCGATCCTGCTGACCGGTGCCCAGCGCCTCCGCCCGGTGGTGCTCACGACCGTCACCACCGTGTTGGGACTACTGCCCATGGTACTGCAGATCAATATCGATTTTGCGAGCCGGGACATCAGTATCGGTGCGCCCTCGACCCAGTGGTGGGTTCAGCTATCGACCGCCATCGTTGCGGGCTTGTCCTTCGCCACAGTGCTGACATTGATGATCACACCTTGCGCATTGATGCTGCGCGAGAATGTGGTGGCATGGCGCAACGGCCGGGCGCCTACATCCGACGGCACACCGATTCCGACCGGCGCTCCTGCGGAATAGAAAAACCGGCTACTTGGCTAAAGGGATCGTGAATACCTGGCCGGGATAGATCAGGTCCGGGTCGCGGATCAGATCCTTATTCGCATCAAAAATCAGCGTGTACTGTATGCCCGCACCGTAGTTCAGCCGTGCGATCCGCCAGAGATGATCCCCCGGCTGGATCGTGACCACCTTACCGGCCGGCAGCGCACGAAGCGGATCGGCCCGCACAAACGGGATTTCCGAACGCGCAACAACCACGGCCGTGTCGTCCACCTGATCCACGCGTAGCGTATACGATCCCGGGGACACACGACGGTCGAGAGTCAGCGACCAGGCCCCCTGCTCATCAGCCGTTACGGTTCCGACCAGTTCATTGTCGAGATAGACGTGAACCGTGCTGTTGGGGGCAGCAATCCCCGTCAATTTGGTGTTGCCGTTAGCATCATAGTCGATCGCGCCCACCGTGGCGGACGTCGTATCGAGTACCGGGCGCTGGAGAATCTCGGTTTTGCCAGCGCCATCCTGCGGCACGGCGACAGCCAGGACGGGGCCTTTGTTCTCGGGAACAACCAGCACGATGACCCGTTCAGCCCGCACCGGCGCGGCACCATCACATTGAGAAATGACCGTGAGCTGGCGTTCACCTGCCGCCAATGCTCCCTCGGGAACCAGGACCCATTCGCCAGATCGGTCCGCAGTCACGCGACCAATTTCGGTCTCGCCATCGCGCACGATTACAACGCAGCCTGCGGGCGCACGGCCAGCGATGACGACGTTGCCGGTCTCGTCGACGCGGACAACATCGAATGACGGCGCAGCTGAATCCTGAGGGGTGGAGGTCGGTGTTTCCGCAGCGGCCGAAGAGTTTTGCCCCTCGGCGCCAGACGTTACCCGTGCTGACGGCGCAGCAGAATCCTGAGGGGTGGAGGTCGGTGTTTCCGCAGCGGCCCGGGAGTTTTGCCCCTCGGCGCTAGAGGTTGCCGTTGCTGACGGCGCATCAGGACCAGGCAGCTGGAAAAACAAAATCGCGCTAATGATCACACCGATCACCAGGACCCCAACGCCGCCAAATACAAAAGAACGGTTCAAAACCCAATCCCGTAGCAATTCCTGTTATATGAACAACGTATTACGCGGCATGATTCAACGCAAACACGCCAGTACCGCGCGAACCTAACGGCCGATGCCCATGCAACATCTCTCATCCCTGTGTGTCTATTGCGGTTCTTCCAATGCTGGGCCCGAATCCCACCGTGCGGCGGCTATCACCCTGGGAAAGCTGATGGCGGCCAGCGGTGTTCAACTGATCTATGGCGGCGGGAATATCGGCGTGATGGGCGCTCTCGCCGACGCGGTGATGGCGGGTGGCGGCGCGGTCACAGGAATCATGCCTGAATTTCTGATGCGTCACGAAGTTGGACATTCCGAAGTCACGACCCTCGAAGTCGTCGACACGATGCACGAGCGTAAGGCCCGGATGGCGGAGCTTTCCGATGGGTTTCTCGTTCTGCCCGGCGGCCTGGGAACACTCGAGGAATTTTTTGAGATCGTGACCTGGCGTCAGCTCGGCCTGCACCACAAGCCGATCGCCATTCTAAATACCGACGGCTACTGGGATCGACTACAAGACATGATCGCAGACGTCGTTGAGGCCAAATACGCCCGGCCCGAGAATGCAGCACTCGCGCCATTTGCAGACACGCCGGAACAAGTGCTCGAAATGCTCGAAGCGCTTGCCGCCGGTTCAGGTCATCTGGAGAGCGACAAGCTCTAGCCGATGAAAGCGATCAGCCCGCCCAGGGTGTGATTGCATCTTTGAGCTTCGCATAGCCGTCGAGGAAGCCCGGGCGCGTGCCCGAATAGACTTCATCAAATTTCTCGAGCGCCGCGTCGAGCCATTGGTGGAGCGCGTCATTGCCCGGATTGGCGTCGATATAGGCGTCCCGGATAAGGACAAAATGGATGCGCGGATCGTAGGGCTGCTTGGTACCCCCCACGCTCTCGTCACCTTCCAGCAAGCGCAATAACATGGCATCCGCAGAACCGAGCGTCTGCTCGTGGATCGGCGGACCGGACATGCGGTGCATCACCGACGTCATGTCGCGACCATTGCCCGTGGTGTAGCCCATATCGGACCACAGAGTGCCGCTGTCGACGTCCTGGCCCAGCTTCTCGGCCACACGCTTGGAATAGGCCCGCAGCGGGTCAGAAACGTCTGCCAGGAGATCGGTCAAGCGATCACCGTCCAGATCGGTAGCGAGCACGATGCAATCCTGCTGCTCGATCAGGTCCCAGAGCAACAGACCGTAATTTGTATCGGCGATGTGCTGCTCGATTCGGCCACCCCAATTCTCCATGCCGTACTTGAAATCATCCGGCAGCAGGGCAACGATCTTGTCGATACTTTCGCGATGTTCTTCATAAGGGTTGACCGCGTATTTGCGACCCACCTCAAACTTGGTGCCCTCGATCATCCAGGCGTGCAGGCCGGCATTGATGCCGTCCTCCATGGCCTGGGTCGGCTTCATGGCAACCCGGCCAAGCTTGCCGCTTTCATGCACCATCTGGAGGAACAGGCGGTTGGCATAGGCCATCTGTACGCCCGGGGAATTCATTTCCGTGTGAACAATGCCGGTCTCGGCATTGACGGTGAATTTCGGCCGATCCTGCGAGTACGGCAGACACGGCATGCAGCGCACAACCGTGACCGGGCCGTAGGGACGGACGTTACAAAAGACACCGGCCTGGGTGCGCAGCGGCGCATTGCCGGACTTGCCCATGACAACCACCCGCGATCCGTCGCTGTCATTCACATAGGCGTCACCGGCGGTCGACCACTTGATCGAGGTGGCCGGAACGTTGCCAAACCAGGCCAGGCATTCGAGCTTCGTGTCGTGGCGATACTGGGACCACATCGGCACCGCATAGAACGGCAGACCAAGGATATCGATCGCCGCCATGGTTCCGAGCAGCGCATAGGCATCGGTCATGGAATGGGCGACGGGATTGATCCCACCGGCGAAGTTTCCGCCTTGCCAGACAACCGCATCCGGATAGCCTTCCGGGCGGACATCACTGGCTTGGTAAAGTTCGGACAATGTTCCGAACAGATCGCCGCCGTTGGCTTCGGTACGTGCGATGGACATCAAATCGATCATGGTGACCCCTTGGTATTGGTTCTCAAAATATCTGCAAATCGCTCAGAAACGCCGGATAACGGCGCTCGATCGCTGCGTTCGGCGCACTATATGCTTCGTGCGCGGCCATCTGTAAAGAGCCAGAGCGCACAACACCAATGCGGCCCGGTAAAAGAACTTTGATCGAGGGATCCGTCGGGGGCCAGACTACTGACTGAGCTGTCCGAAAACGGCCTTTGCCGCAGTCAAAAGGGCTTCGCGGCCCCGTTCATCATCGACATGGCGTCTTTCTTCATGGAATCGCCGTGCTTGCCCATGGCGTCCTTCTTCATCATCTCTTCTTTGGCCATCGCGCCCTTAGCGGACTGCTGAGGATTGTTGGTGTTCGCCTACGCGAGGGCAGCACCGGTGAAAGCGATGGAAGCAACGCCGACGATGGCGATCATAGTTTTGATAGACATATGTCTGTCTCCTGTAGAAAAAATAATTGGGTTCTTGTGCAGCTACTTGCACGAGATAAACACCCGTCGGAATGAATTCATTCCAAAAAATTATTACAAGTAATTATATGTTTTAAATCAACGACTTAAGCCGCGCATGGCGTCGTCGAGACCCTCAACGGTTAGGGGGTACATACGCCCTTCGACCATTTCGCTGATCATCCCGATAGAAGGGAAATAGCGCCATCGGTCCTGAGGCATCGGGTTAAGCCAGGCCACCTGGGGGTAGGCACGCACAATTCGGCGCATCCAGGTCTCCCCTGATTCCTCGTTCCAGTGCTCAACGCTGCCTCCCGGATGGGCAATCTCGTAGGGGCTCATGGTCGCATCGCCGACGAAAATGATCTTGTAATCAGCCGCATAAGTGTTGAGCACATCCCAGGTCGGGGTACCCCCGGCACGCCGGCGTCGATTTTCCTTCCACAGGAATTCGTAGACGCAATTGTGAAAGTAGAAATATTCGAGATGCTTGAATTCGGTGCGGGCTGCTGAAAAGAGCTCTTCGCACATACGAATATGGGGATCCATCGACCCGCCGACATCGAACAACAGCAGCACTTTAACCGCGTTGTGACGCTCGGGGACCATCCGAATATCCAGCCAGCCGCCATTCTTTGCGGTCGAGTTTATGGTGTCATCAAGATCTAGCTCTTCGGCCGCGCCTTCCCGTGCAAACCGGCGCAGACGTCGCAACGCGACCTTGATGTTGCGGGTTCCGATTTCCGTATCACCGTCGAGATCCTTAAATTCACGCCGGTCCCAGACCTTCACCGCCGAATTGTTGCGATTGCCCTCCTGGCCGATACGCACCCCTTCCGGGTTATACCCATTGGCCCCAAAGGGTGATGTACCCTCGGTACCAATCCACTTCTTACCGCCCTGGTGGCGCTTTTCCTGTTCGGCAAGGCGTTCGCGCAAGGTTTCCATGAGTTTTTCCCACCCACCCATGGCCTCGATCTGTGCCTTCTCCTCTTCGGAAAGGTCGAGCTCGCCCATCTTGCGCAGCCATTCGTCGGGAATTTCGGTGACAGCGTCATCGAACTCCGGCGGCTCAAGTCCCCGGAAAACATGGCCGAACACCTGATCGAATTTATCGATGTGGCGTTCATCTTTCACCATGATGGCACGAGATAAGTAGTAGAACTCCTCAACGTCATACGCCGCCAGCCCCTGGTCCATGGCGGCGAGAAGGTCGAGATATTCGCGCAACGAGACCGGCACTTCGGCCTTGCGCAATGTGTAGAAGAAGTCGGCGAACATGTTTGTCCCGCCCGGTCTGTTGCGACTAGTTGCCCGCGCGGTCGCGGCGGCTCAAAAAGGCCAGACGCTCGAACAACTGCACGTCCTGTTCCGACTTCAGCAAGGCTCCGTATAACGGCGGAATGAGCTTCACGGGGTCATTTGTCCGCAATTTCTCTGGCGCGATATCTTCGGCCATCAAGAGCTTCAGCCAATCGAGCAGTTCCGAGGTCGAGGGTTTTTTCTTCAACCCGGGGACGTCCCGGAGATCATAGAAAGACGTCAGCGCCTCACGCAGCAGACGTTTCTTGATGTTGGGGAAATGAACATCGACGATCCGGGTCATTGTATCTGCGTCGGGAAATGCGATGTAATGGAAGAAACAACGGCGCAGGAACGCGTCGGGCAATTCCTTCTCGTTATTCGACGTAATGATGACGATCGGACGGTGCCGCGCAGACACAGTCTCTTTGGTCTCGTAGACGTGGAACTCCATACGATCGAGTTCAAGCAACAGATCGTTGGGGAATTCGATGTCCGCCTTGTCGATCTCGTCGATCAGCAGGACCGGCCGGGCGTCGCTCTCAAACGCCTCCCATAATTTTCCCCGCACAATGTAATTGCCGATATCCGCGACCCGGTCTTCGCCAAGCTGGCCATCGCGCAAACGTGCCACCGCGTCATACTCGTAAAGACCATGCTGTGCTTTTGTGGTTGATTTGACGTGCCATTCAATCAGCGGAGCGTCGAGCGCTTCGGCGATCTCATGGGCCAGAACCGTCTTGCCAGTACCGGGTTCCCCCTTGACCAGCAACGGGCGTTCCAGGGTGACGGAAGCGTTCACGGCGATCTGCAGATCATCGGTCGCGACGTAGGATTCGGTTCCTTTAAAACGCATGGATTGTCTCCATTCTCAGCGCACTAGGCCGATAGCTTCTTGGTGAGTTCGGCTTCAATGGCGGCCAGCGCCGCATCGACCTTGGACGGGTCCGGCCCGCCCCCCTGCGCCATATCCGGCCGGCCACCGCCGCCCTTGCCGCCCATCTCGGCGACGCCAATGCGCACCAGATCAACAGCGCTGATAGTAGTCACCAGGTCTGGGGTTACCCCGACCACGATGGAACCCTTTCCGTCATAGGCGTCAGCAACCGCGACAACGCCGGCAGAACCAATCTGATCCTTGAGCTCATCGACAAGGCTTTTGAGTTCACGTGGCGGGACATCTGAAAGAGCCCGCGAGACGAAGGTCACGCCGCCAATTTCCTTACCCGCATCCGCCGCACCAGCGCCCGCACCGCCACCGGCAGCAAGCTTGCGCCGCATATCCGTAAGTTCGCGTTCGAGCTTGCGACGTTCCTCGAGCAACTGGGTCACCCGTTCGGGTACCGCTTCCGGGGTCGATTTCAAGGCGTCGGCCGTGTTGCGCAACAGTTGATCATGGGCCTCCAAATATGCCCGCGCATCGGGGCCTGTCAGCGCCTCGATTCGGCGCACCCCGGCGGAGACTGCGCTTTCGTTCACGATCTTGAACAGGCCAATATCCCCGGTGCGACGCACATGAGTGCCGCCACATAACTCCACTGAATAGGCCACACCGTTCGGATCCGAATCCTCCGGTCCCCCCATCGAGACGACCCGGACTTCATCACCGTATTTTTCACCAAAGAGCGCCATGGCACCGGCCTCGATAGCCTCGTCCGGCGACATTAAATGGGTGTCTACGGCGGCATTTACGACGACACGCTGGTTAACTGTTTCCTCGACAGCCGCGATCTCTGCCGCTTCGAGAGGCTTTTGGTGGGAAATATCGAAACGCAACCGGTCCGGCGCCACGAGAGAGCCTTTCTGGGTCACATGCTCGCCGAGTTCACGACGCAAGGCCGCGTGCAACAAATGGGTCGCCGAATGGTTTGCGCGCAGGCGGGTCCGCCGTGCGTGATCAACGTGAAGTTCAACAACGTCGCCAACCGACAGGGTCGCGTCGTGGACCATGCCCCGATGCACATGCATTGCCCCGAGATGCTTTTCTGTGTCCACCACACTCACCCGAGCGCCATCGACCACACGCAACTCACCCGCATCGCCCATTTGACCGCCGGATTCACCGTAGAAAGGTGTCTGATTGACGACGACCGAAGCCTCAACACCTACTGGTGCCGTATCGACCGGCTTGCCATCGATCACAATCGAAACAATCTTGCCCTCGGCAATTTCTGTATCGTAGCCAAGAAATTCGGTGGCCCCGTTCTGGTCAAGGATATCGAACCAGACTTCTTCGGTCGCCGCTTCGCCCGAGCCTGACCACGCACGCCGCGCGGCGGCGCGCTGCTCATCCATGGCCACATCAAAGCCGGCATTGTCGACCGAACGCCCCTGACCCTTGAGAATGTCTTCGGTCAAGTCGAGGGGGAACCCGAACGTATCGTAAAGCCGGAACGCGATATCACCGGGAAGCGCCTGGCCATCCCCCATTTGGTCCGTCTCGTCCTCAAGCAAGCGAAGGCCCCGATCCAGGGTTACCTTGAAACGCTCTTCCTCGAGCCGGAAGGTTTCGGTAAGCAACGCTTCCGCGTGCCCCAGTTCCGGGAAAGCCGTGCCCATGGCCGTCACCATTGCTGGGACGAGCTTGAACATCAGCGGGTCCTGGCAGCCCAGCAGATGGGCGTGGCGCATAGCGCGGCGCATGATCCGTCGCAGCACATAGCCACGGCCCTCATTTGCCGGCAGCACCCCGTCAGCCATCAGAAACGAGCAGGCCCGCAGGTGGTCGGCGATAACCCGGTGGCTGATCGCGCCCTCTCCATCGGGATCGGTGTTCGAAGCGTGCGCAGAAGACTCAATCAGCCCGCGCATCAGATCTATATCGTAGTTGTCATGCTTGCCTTGAAGTACTGCGGCAAGCCGTTCAAGACCCATCCCGGTATCGATTGAGGGCTTGGGTAGATTTTCACGCTGATCGGCGTTGACCTGCTCATACTGCATGAAAACGAGATTCCAGATTTCGATGAACCGGTCGCCATCTTCGTCCGGACTGCCGGGAGGACCGCCGGGGATATGCTCGCCATGATCAAAGAAAATCTCTGAACACGGCCCACACGGCCCGGTATCTCCCATGGCCCAGAAATTATCGTGAGTCGCGATCCGAATGATCCGATCATCGGGCAGGCCGGCAATTTTGCCCCAAAGATCGAACGCCTCATCGTCATCGGCATAAACCGTAACGAGCAATTTGTCCTTGGGCAGGCCGTATTCCCGTGTCATCAGCTCCCAGGCCAACTCGATCGCATGTTCCTTGAAATAGTCTCCGAAAGAGAAGTTCCCGAGCATCTCAAAGAATGTGTGATGACGCGCCGTGCGCCCGACATTCTCGAGATCATTGTGCTTGCCGCCGGCCCGGACACATTTCTGAGACGTGGCCGCACGGTTATAGGATCGGTTTTCGGCGCCGGTGAAGACGTTCTTGAACTGAACCATGCCGGCATTGGTAAACATCAATGTCGGATCGTTGCGCGGGACCAGCGGAGACGATTCCACAACCTCATGCCCGTCCTGGGCAAAATAATCGAGAAAGGTCGCGCGAATATCGTTTGTGGTTGCCATGTCAGTCGGGCCGGTAAGAACGGTTTACGCCCCGAATTGCAGGGCAAATGACGGAGGCGTTTGTACCGTGCGCCCGAAGGCCTGTCGAGGCCACAGGTCGGTGCACAAGACAGCTGCTATATCCCCCAATACGCCAACCCAACCTCTAACAGCCATCAGCATGAGAAAAACAAAAGGCCCCTTTCCAATCGGAAAGAGGCCCTGATGTCAGTTTGAGTATTGGTCCTGCCGGTGGGCTCAGGCCTCTTCGGAGGCTGACGGCTTGTCGTCCCCGGGGGATTCCTCTGGCTTGCCCAGCATCGCATCGGATATCAGACCTGCATTCTCGCGAATCTTGTGTTCAATCTCGCGGGTTATATCAGGATTTTCCTTGAAGAACACCTTGGCGTTCTCTCGCCCCTGGCCGATCCGTTCGCTGCCATAGGAGAACCAGGCACCGGATTTGTCGATAATTCCAGCTTGAACGCCGAGATCGAGAATTTCACCCATCTTGGACACGCCCTCGCCATACATGATGTCGAACTCGACGATCTTGAAGGGCGGTGCCAGCTTGTTCTTCACAACCTTGACACGGGTCTGGTTGCCGACCACCTCGTCCCGGTCCTTGATCGCGCCAATCCGGCGAATGTCGAGGCGGACCGAAGCATAAAATTTAAGTGCATTGCCGCCGGTCGTGGTTTCCGGGCTGCCGAACATCACGCCGATCTTGTGACGGATCTGGTTGATGAAGATCACTGTCGTATCGGACTTGGCGATCGAGCCGGTCAACTTGCGCAGAGCCTGGCTCATCAGCCGGGCGTGCAAGCCCGGAAGTGAATCACCCATCTCGCCTTCGAGCTCGGCCCGAGGCACCAGGGCAGCGACACTGTCCACCACCAGCACATCGACCGCCCCGGAACGAACCAGCGTGTCGGCAATCTCAAGGGCCTGCTCGCCGGTATCCGGCTGCGAAATCAGTAAATCGTCAAGACTAACCCCCAGTTTGCGGGCATATGTGGGGTCGAGGGCATGTTCGGCGTCGATAAATGCGCAAGTACCACCGACCTTTTGGGCTTCTGCGGTCACGTGCAGCGCCAATGTGGTTTTGCCGGAACTCTCAGGGCCGTAGATTTCGACCACCCGGCCCCGCGGAACGCCGCCAATGCCCAGAGCGATATCGAGCCCGAGAGAACCCGTGGAAATCGACGCGATCTCAACGGCATTATCGTCGCCGAGCCGCATGATCGAGCCCTTGCCATAAGAGCGTTCAATCTGGCCGAGTGCGTCATCCAACGCCTTTTTTCGGTCTTCCTTCTTCATTGTGTCCTCGACAACGCGAAGCTGCGTGCTGGCCATTGATCGCTCCATTGTTTTTCGGTTCCTAGGCGGTTGGTGAAATCTTCATTTCCCGCCCGATAGAACATTAATGTACTGGTTTTGTTCTCACTGTAAAGTTCTTTTTTTGTTCTCATTTTCCCAAGCACCAAAATACCGAAGATTTCGGCCATAAAAGAATAGGTGTATCATATAGCGTGGGGCCTGGAGTCGCAGTGAGGCCCGAGTCAATTTGGGAGGAAGGAAACCGGGTTTAAGCCCGGTCCATCAATTCCTTTACCTTCCCCGCAAGCTGAGCCAGCGAAAAGGGTTTGGGCAGAAAATAAATATCGGTGTCCTCGCCAAGACGCTTGCAGAAGGTTTCCTCCGCGTAGCCAGATATACAGATCACCGGCATCTCCGGGGTCGAATCGCGAACATTCTTGATCAGAGTCGGGCCGTCCATTTCGGGCATAACTGCGTAGATGATCAGCAGATCGATTGGCTCCTCGATCACCCCCATCAGTTCTATCGCCGCTTCACTAGAGCGTACCTTGAGCACCTTGTAACCTTCGGCACGCGACGCACGGGACGAGAACAGACACACCGCATCTTCATCCTCGACGACCAAAACGGTCCCGGCCCTGTCGTGTCGGCGGCAGCCGGACCATCAGTATACTCCGGCGCTTTTACCGCCGTTGCCTCTGCCGCGTGGGATGGCAGCATGATGGTAAACACCGTGCCTTCCCGGGGCTTCGAATCCACAACCAAATATCCGCCGGTCTGTTTAATCATCCCGTAGGCCGTCGACAGCCCAAGTCCGGTGCCCGCCCCGACCTCCTTGGTCGCAAAGAACGGCTCGAAGATGTGCTCGAGATCCTCCTTGGGAATACCAACACTGGTATCGGTCACCCTGACCACCACTTAGTCACCCGGCGGGATCGGCTCGACGCCCCGGCGTTGATTTCGCACCAGCGTCTCGTTGACGGTCGCGATCGCCAGCTCACCACCCCCAACTATGGCATCGATCTCCGCGTTGCGCAGAGCGGCGACACTGGCACGCCCCTCTTGTAGCCGAACGACGAAGTCATCCGTCAAACCGTGACGCACGTTAGCGTTCATCTCGGCATTAACCTCCGCCGGGATTAGCCGCGTCAAGCACTGCGCGTAGAGCCGCAGGTCCTGCTTTGCCAGCTTGTCCCAGAACTCGACGCCATCTTGATTGTGGAAGCTCTGTAGCAGCGCCTCCTTAACAGTCTTGGTGCAGGGGATGCCGATGCCCGGGTTGATTTTAGCACCATCGTCGAAGATGCCGAGGGTGACCGCGCAGGACTTGTCCGACTGGCAAAAGAAGCCCGCCACGAAATCTAATTTCGAGACTTCCGAGAATCTGGGTTGCATGAACGATAGATAACTGTTGCGAATGATTCGCATTTGCATACAATGATGTTCGCTAATCATCAATCCAACGGAATCAACATGAACAAAATGAACCGGCCGACGCCGGAATCAAGTTCTGCCAGCGACCTCTCCTACGTCGAACGACTGCTCCTCCATGCGCTGCGCCAATGGGCAAGCGACCGGACCCGCTGGCCGGAAGTGGTGCTCGAATTCAACCGCACATGCGGACCGCGGGCGGCCACGCGGATGTGCGAATCTCTGGAAGCCGCTTTCCTCACATTGGGCCTGCACGCGCGACGCCATTTACGCTTGCACCCCCTGTTGTGTTGCAGCATAAGTCAGGACGAACTTTGTATTTTGAATGTTATCGCAACACATCAATCCCAGTCGGTATTGCATGCGAAGTCTCTGATCAATTGGCTTGTGTCGCCCCAGGCTGCTTCAGCACTTGAAACCGAGATCGATATCCTGGCGCGCAGCCTCTACGAAGCCGGCTACATACTCAACATTCGTCAACAACCGACCCGACACTTAAATGCTTCGGTGCAGGCCATACAGGCCGTTCACTGACGGTCGTGGGCGCGATACTGTAGCAGGGGAAATTCGAACCAACACGCCAACCGAGAGAGAGAATACGCGGCTGAAGAAGATCGTCGCGGAACTCGAACTCGACAAGCTGATCCTCAAGGAAAGCCTGAGCCACCTAAAGCCCAGGGCCTGACGACCGGGCAGCTCCGTCAGGCCGTTATCCATACGCGCCAGAAGCTCGCGACGTCTGAACGGCGAATCTGCCGGGTGATTGGACTGTCGCTTAGTTCCCTACAATACTAGCCGGCCCGGAAAGATGATGCTGCCCTGCGGTTGGGTTTGATCCGGCTGGCGAAGCAATACGGGCGCTACGGCTATCGTAAGATTGCGGCGTTGCTGCGTATCGAAGGCTGGACGGTGAACCACAAGAAGGTTGAGCGGACCTGGCGCGAAGAGGGGCTCCAGCTGCGGCAACGTCATAAGAAGCGCCGGCGGCTCTATCATAAGGACAGCTTGATTATCCGGCTACGGACGACGCACCCGAACCACGTCTGGAGCATCGACTTCGTGCACGACAAACTCTGCAATGGTCGGAGCTACAAGATGCTGACCGTTCTCGACGAGTACACCCGCCAAGCCCTGGCTGTTCGCACCAGAATGGGTACCGAGGATTTACTAGAAGTTCTGTACCCGCTGCTCCTGCGCCACGGCGCCCCGGAATACATCCGATCGGACAACGGCCCAGAGTTCGTCGCCGAAGCAATGCAGAACTGGCCGGTTAGGGTCGGCATCAAACCCATACGGATCTATGCTGGGTCACCTTGGGAGAATAGCTTCAACCAGATAGGCCAGATTCTCCTTTAGATCAGCCCCTTGATTGTTCCAATTTATATGACGACGGACAATCGGTATGACGTTTCCCGACGACGTGTCGGTTTACCGAAGCGAAGTTTATGAACGCATTCTCGCCGAACAGGCAGGGACGGAAACCGCCTCGGATGAGGACAATCCTCCAGCGGCCGAAGACGACCCAACCAGCTAGTTTCGCGACACCTGACAATCACGCATGGTCGACGCCATCGCGCGCATCATCTGAAAATAGAGATTAGGCCCGTCGGGAAACCCCGCACCCAACGGATCGAGCACGCTTGTCTTCACAGTGCCGGCTTTCGCGATCACTTGCACCAGCTTTGAAGAAAATTGCGGTTCGGCAAAGATACAAACCGCGTCCAGTTCACGAACCCGGTTCTGTATTTCCCCGACACGCTCGGCGCCAGGAATGACATCTGGGTTGACTGTGATCGAACTGACAGATTCCAGACTAAAGCGATCTTCGAGATAGTGGTAGGAATCGTGAAAAACAACGAAGTGCTGCTTTGCGACCGGTGCGAGACGCACTGTCATTTCCGCAACAAGCATATCCAGACGTTTGAGCAACCCCTCGGCATTGGCGCGATAGACATTGGCATTCGCCGGGTCGGAGGCCAAAAGCGTTTTCGAGATCTGTCGGACGATCTGTTTGGCATTGTCCGGGTTCAACCAGACATGTGGATCAACCCCACCGTGATCGTGATGATTTTCTGGTTCCGCGTGATCGTCATCCTTGTGATCCGCATGATCTTCATCCTTGTGATCCGCATGATCTTCATCCTTGTGATCCGCATGATCTTCATCCTTGTGATCGCATGACTTCATCCTTGTGATCCGCTTCATCCTTGTGATCCGCATGATCCTTGTGATCCGCATGATCCTTGTGATCCGCATGATCTTCATCCTTGTGATCCGCATGATCTTCATCCTTGTGATCCGCATGATCTTCGTCATCCAGTGCACCCCCCGGACCGCCTTCGCGAAACGGCAGTAACTTCAGACCAGGCGCATCGATCAATGCCACAATCTCTGCATTCGCCCCCAGACTTTCCAACGGCTTTTCGAGAAACAGTTCGAGCTCATGCCCAACCCAGAACACCACATCGGCGTCCTGCAGCGCGCGCGCGCGTGACGGCTTCAGCGCATAGGTGTGCGGTGAACCTGCCCCCTCAACGATCAGCGATGGCACGCCCACTCCGGCCATGACACCCGACACCAGCGAATGAATCGGTTTGATGGACGCCACCACACTGATATCAGCGGATGCAGGCAGCGCCATCACAGCAGACAAGATGGCGGCAGTGGCGGCGGAATGAGGAAGTGTCATGGTCAAAATCCAAAATGTTATACTATTACATATTGTAGTGGTATAACGTGTGCGATCAATTCTAACAACACCAAACTTCAAGCAGCCCCAATTCCATGCTGGATCAGACCCAACCCCTCGTCACACTGGAGAACGCCGGACTGAACCGCGGCGGCCGCTGGCTTGTGAGGGGGGTCGACCTGAACGTGCACCGCGGTAGTGTGGTCACGCTCATTGGGCCAAATGGCGCGGGCAAATCGACCACCGCCAAGATTGCACTTGGCCTGGAAAAACCCGACGAAGGTATGGCCCGGCGCCTTGGTGGTCTCAAAGTCGGATATGTACCTCAGAAACTTTCCATCGACTGGACCCTTCCGCTCACCGTGACACGGTTCATGTCCCTCACCGCGCGGGTCAGCTCGGATGAGACCAATGCTGCCCTCAAGCAGGTGGGCATTGAACATCTAGCCGGGTCGGAAGTTCGCCATCTCTCGGGCGGTGAATTCCAGCGCGCACTGCTCGCCCGTGCGATCGCGCGCAAACCCGACCTTCTCGTCCTCGACGAACCGGTTCAGGGTGTCGACTTCGGTGGTGAAATCGCCCTTTATGATCTGATTTCGGAAATCCGATCGACCCTGGGCTGCGGAATCCTGATGATTTCGCACGATCTGCATGTGGTCATGGCCGGGACCGACAGCGTCGTTTGCCTGAACGGCCATGTCTGCTGTCAGGGACACCCGCGCGCCGTCGCCGAAAGCCCCGAATACCGAGAACTCTTTGGTACACGGGCCGCCTCGGCCCTTGCCGTCTACGAACACGCTCACGACCACACCCACTTGTCTGATGGCAGCGTTCGCCACGCCGATGGCTCGATCACCGAATATTGCCACCCCGACGACGGGCACCATGAAAATCACGCCCATAATGAGCACGATCATGCTGGATGATTTTTTCACCCGCGCCATTCTGGCCGGTGTGGGCGTGGCGCTGGTTGCTGGTCCGCTGGGTTGCTTCATCGTCTGGCGACGGCTGGCCTATTTCGGGGATACTCTTTCCCATTCTGCCCTGCTTGGCGTGGCTCTAGCGCTGCTGTTCGAGGCGAACATCACCCTTGCCGTATTTGGTGTCGCTGCCGCGGTCGCCTTGTCATTGCTGCTACTCCAGAAACGCGCCACTCTCTCATCGGATTCTCTGCTGGGCCTGCTAGCCCATTCTTCCCTCGCCCTCGGCCTGGTCGTTCTTGCCTTCATGACCTGGGTTCGGGTTGATCTGATGGGCTTTCTATTCGGCGACATTCTGGCGGTATCGGCCACAGACATCGCGATCGTCTATGGCGGTGGCATCGTCATCCTTTTGGTGCTCGCCTTGATCTGGCGTCCGTTGTTTGCTGCCACTGTGAACACCGATCTCGCTGAAGCTGAGGGGCTTCGCCCGCACCGCGCCAATGTCATCTTCATGTTCCTCATGGCGCTTGTGATTGCGATAGCCATGAAAATCGTCGGGGTGTTGCTGATCACCGCATTGCTGATCATTCCCACGGCTACCGCGCGGCGCTTTGCACGCGGCCCCGAACAAATGGCCATCCTGGCAGCCGTGATCGGTGCAGCCGCCGTCATCGGAGGCCTGTTTGGCTCACTGGAATGGGACAGTCCATCCGGGCCATCCATCGTGGTCGCAGCCCTCGGACTGTTTCTTATCGGCCTTTTGCCCGTCGGAGGGTTGCTGGCGCGGAGCAAACCACAGGAGGCGCACAATCATCAGCAATGATCACACCCATCGACACGATATTTCAAAGCTCACACGCAATCAGGCTTTTGTCTTCGAAAACCTGCTGAACGCCAAGGCTCCGATGAGCGCCTACATAATCCTTGATGAGCTTCGTGACCACGGCTTCCGCGCACCCCTGCAGGTCTATCGCGCCCTCGACAAGCTGGTTGAGATGGGGCTCGTCCATCGACTTGAAAGCCTCAATGCATTCGTCGCCTGCGACCACCCTGAGGGGGACCGCCATGGCGCAATCGCCTTTGCAATCTGTGTAGACTGCGGAGAGGTCGAATGAATTCGCCCACGAAGAGATCGTCAAACGGCTGGATTCTCTGGGCCGAAACCGAGAAATTCCGGCTCGACAAGACCATCATCGAGCTGCGCGGCACCTGCGCAACCTGCGCGGCGGCCTGACGTCAAAACGGGCAAAATTTCAGGTTTGGCTTGACCAAAGCGCCGGGGTCTGGGACACCGCAAATTCCACAATAGTATAATTCTCAAACGTTCAATCGAAGGAAGCGTCATGCCCGGTAACGTCGAAAATATCCGTCCCTATGGTTCCAGCGCAGGCCGCGAGCATCCCGAGCACTTCAAGCGCCCGGACTCGCTGACCCTAGATATCCACGGCCATATCATGACCGAGGGTGTCGACGAGGAGGTCCGTAAGCACGTGCCGGCCAACACCCTCGACGCCGTGAAGTATGCGAGCCCGCTGACCCGCGAGATCAGCAAGAAGCAAAACGAAGACCGTCACGAAGAGCTGGTCGGCGTGACCAAGCGCCTGGCCGATATGGACAAGATGTGCGTCGACGTCATGGCGATCTCGCCTCAGCCGCCACAGATGCACTATGCTGCACCCGATGCGCTGGGTCAGGAGACTGCCCAGAAGGTCAACGACAATATCGCGCGTGCCGTTTCCGAAGCGCCGGATCGGCTGATCGGCCTCGGCACCGTGCCACTGCAGAACACCGACATGGCGCTCAAGGAACTCGACCGCCTGACCAACGATCTCGGTTTCAAGGGCATCCAGATCGGTGCCCAGATCGACAAGGACGAGCTGTCCGCCGAACGCCTGGAGCCGTTCTGGGCCAAGTGCTCGGAGATGGAGATCCCGATCCTGCTCCACCCAACGTCCTTTGCCTCTGAGCGTTTTGGGGCCCATTACATGACCAACATCATCGGCAACCCGCTCGATACGACTGTTGCCGTCCACTACCTGATCTTTGACGGCGTGATGGCGCGCCATCCCGGCCTGAAATTCGTGATCGTGCATGGCGGTGCGTTCGTCGCGGCCTATGCCGCGCGCATGGATCACGCCTGGGGCCAGCGAGAGGATTGCTGCCTCCACATCAACCAGCCGCCGTCCAGCTACCTGAAGAACATGTACTTCGACACGGTGGTCTTCGCGAACGATCAACTGGAGTTCCTGGTCAAGAAGTACGGCTCGGACAAGATCGTGCTGGGGACCGACTACCCGTTCGATATGGCCGACTACGACCCGACCGAGCACGTCATGGGCATCGACAGCATCTCCATGGCCGACAAGGAAGCCATTTGCGGCCAGAACTCGGCCAGCCTGCTGGGTGTCGACATCAATGACTTCGCCCGCGCCAAGCCGCAGGACAACTGGAGCTAGCGCTCGCGACGAAATATCCAGCACAATTCGAAAAGGCGGCCCCAGTGGCCGCCTTTTTTGTATCAAATATTTGATCGCTCTCATGAGAATATTTAAAAAATAAAACCCCAGATAATATGGTGCTTTTAATTTCTAATTTATTTTATTCGTTGTAAAATATTTAAATATTAACAAGTAAAAATAATAATTAATATTACAACTTCACTTAAAATCCCCTACTCGGCGCCATTGTTGGCGCCGCTGCGATTACCGTTATTGGCTTCACCTGGGGCGGGTAGGTGAGCAGCACGAGCGCCAATATCCGGATCGAGGAAAGCTCGGAAGAGGCCGTGACGATGGCCCTGACATCAATCTGTGTCCACCAGTCCACACAAGATCTGAATATTGAGGCCGTCATCGCCGGCATGAAAGCCCCGCGAAGCTTCCAGCGCGGAGATTTCATCATGAAAGCCGGCTGGGAAACGATGCCGGGTGAAACCGAACCAAACCAGCGGCTCGCCCGCGCCTGCGTGCAGGAATTCGCAGACCGCTTCTAGTCGCACCGGTTTTGAGGCGCGTGCGCGCGTCATTTCAAAATCTGAATCAATTTGTTAAGGCGGTCCCTCGGGGCCGCCTTAACTTGTCCTTAAGCATAATCCGCGATTCTCATGGCGTGCGGCAGAAGGCCGCCTGACAACGCCACGAGAAACTGCGTGCCTGCCAACAACATGTCACCCAAGACTGCGAAGCCGCAGCGAAATACCGCCATTGCACTGAAATTAGCGCCGGGACGGGACGTCTCTGCGCCGTCGCGGATTGTCGCCAAGGGAGACGGTGCGCTCGCCGATCAAATTCTCGAACTGGCTTTCGCCACCGGGGGGAAAGTCCGCGAGGATACCGATCTGGTCGAAGTTCTCGAAGCCATCGATATCGATTGCGAAGTTCCCCTACACGCGCTGGCCGCGGTTTCACTGCCCAAGGCCGAAGCCCCGCAGGTGCGCCAGCAGCTCGAACACCTGATCCAGAAACTCAACGAAACCCACGATGAAATCGAACGGGAACAGCAAACCGTCGCCAAGGAACTCGCTCCGACTGAAAACGCCGGCGCGCAAACCGAACACATCGCAGGACTGACCATGCCGACTTACACGAACCCATCGCGGGCGGCGAAGAGTCCCAGTAACCCTTTCAAGGTATTTCCCAGATGGATCTCGTATCCGGATTGCGTTTTATAATGGCGCTCTTTGTCGTCATCGGGCTGATCGCCGCTTTGGCCTGGATCCTGCGGCGTTACGGCGCCGGGCGGGTCACGCAGGCAGCAGCACCAACGAACGGAAGACGGGCCAGGTAGGCCCACCCGGACAGGTAGGCCGAGAAAGATCAAGGGGTCGGATCCAGGATGGAGCCGGTTCCTTTTTTCTTTGGGAACACGCCTGGAATGACTTTCGCCCCGTGGCCAAACTGCGATAGCGGAATCCAGGGATCGGCGCTATCTTCCAGCCGAGATCCTAAAGAGGGGCCAGCGCCAGTCGACGCACGACCGCAGCGTTCATTCCAATCCAGAACACCCGCACCCATGCCCGAAACCACACCCCAAGCCACCCTCGACGCCGTACTCTCCCGCAGCCAGAAGGTTCGCACGCCGTGTGGCGACGGTTCGCTGACGTGGCGTGTCTGGGGAGATGCCACATCGGACCACCGCGTCATTGTACTCCTGCATGGCGGGTTCGGGGCGTGGAATCACTGGGTGCGCACCATCCCTGCACTCGAGGCTGATTTTCGGGTGTTTGTTCCCGACTTGCCCGGCTGTGGTGATTCCGACGTCCCCCCCGAGCCCTATGATGCGGCAAGCCTCGCGGCGATAATTTCCGACGGCCTGGACACCTTGTTCGCCGCAGACAACACGGCGTTCGATCTGATGGGGTTTTCCTTTGGCGGCACCCTGTCGGGCATGGTCGCGCATGCGCAGGCCGACCGGATTCGTAGCCTGACCATTGTCGGCACACCGCTGTTGGGGCTGATCACCACCGGCATGGCCAACGAGCTGGTTGCGGTGCCTCGTGACGCGACACCGGACGAAGCCGCGCCGATCTATCGGAGCAATCTGGAGAAGCTGATGGTGCACAACCCCGCCGCGGTAGACGATCTGGCCATGCATCTGCATCTCTCCAATATGAGCAAGACTCGGCTACGCTCCCGCAGGATCGCGCGGCGTTTCTCTCCGGCAGAGAGCCTTAAGGACCTGCCCTGCCGCTTGAACTGCATTTTTGGCGACAACGATCCCACCCTGGATCCTGATCTGGAGGGCATTCGCGCGTTTGTGGCAACGCTCCAGCCGGAAGCCCCGTTCCATGTGATTCCGGAGACCGGTCACTGGGCGCAGTACGAAGCCGCAGAACGCTTCAACGCGCTACTGCCCCAACTCTTCACGAAGGGCACGTAACGGCCAGCACCATTTCTCCCAGGATCAAAGATGCATCAGGAATTCGATCTTCATACCATTGCCACGAACGGCATCACCCTGCGCGCGGCGGTGGCGGGAACGGGCCCGTTGATCGTGCTCGTGCATGGCTGGCCGGAGCTTTGGTATTCTTGGCGACACCAGACCAAGCCGTTGGCAGATGCCGGATATCGTGTGGTCGCGCCTGATGTGCGGGGTTATGGCGGCAGCAGCAAACCAGATGCGGTTGAATCCTATGACATGGAAAGCCTGGTCGGTGACGTCATCGGGATCATCGATGCTTTCGAAGCCTAAACGGCAATCCTGATCGGGCATGACTGGGGTGCCCCGATCTGCTGGAACACCGCCACGCTCTATCCCGAACGCATCACGGCCATCGCCAATCTCAGCGTGCCCTATTACCGGCGTTTGGATTTTTCCGAGATCGAGTTGTGGCGCCGCTTCTATGGCGACGGTTTCTTCTACCAACTCTATTTCCAGGATAAGGGTGTCGCGGATGCAGAACTGAAAGCCGATATTCGGACCGCGCTGCGCCAAATTTACTATGCCCTGTCCGGCGATGATCTCATTCGCGATCGATGGCTCTCTCACACGCGGGGACAACGACTTCTCGATCCTTTCATGGACCCTTCGCCCTTCCCTGATTGGCTCCGTAAGACAGACATCGACTATCTGGTCGAAAACTATGAAGCGAGCGGGTTTCGCGGGCCCCTGAACCGGTATCGCAATACGCAACGCGACTGCAACAATCTACCACAAATAAACGCGACCCCACTCCGCCAGCCGAGTTGCTTTATCGGCGGCGGGCGGGATGCGTTACGGCATTTTGTTCCCAACCACGATCTCTATGAAAACGTAGGGCGTCACTGCGAAGACCTGCGGATCAGTCAGATCATCGATGGCGCCGGACACTGGATTCAGCATGAAGAGCCCGAAGAAGTGGCAGCGACCTTGCTGTCCTTCCTCGAAACACTCGACTGACCTGCTTCTGACTAGCGCCCCTTCGCTGCCAGCTCGACCCGCTTGCTGTAGCGCGGATCGCCGCGCTTGATCTCGCCCAACAGGTTTGAGGCCTTGAGCAACAACACATCATTGGTGCCGTCGGAATGAACGAAGCTGAGCCCGTCGCGCAGCAGCTTTTCGATCGGGTTCTTTTTCATATAGCCGGTGGCCGCCCAGAGCTCGAACGCTTCCATCAGGACTTTCACGGAATTCTCTGCCGCGTTGACCTTGCACAGCGAGGCCGCGACCGCATCGGGTTCTCCCTGGCCGGCGGTCCAACCCGAATACCAGAGATAATAACGAGCAGACTCAATCAGCATGCGCATGCGCGCCAACCGTTGGGCCTGAATCTGATGCTCGAAAATCGGCTTGCCACCCTGCACGCGCTGCTTGGCGTATTGCAGGGTCACGTCATAAGCACGTTGGGCCACACCCAGCACCGTCGCGCCGGCCTGGATGTTGGAGCCAAACCGGGTCAGCAACGCGCCCAGCTCTCCCAATGCCCCGTTTGGGGTGCCCATGACGTCTGCCTGGGGAATCTCCACATTGTCGAAGATCATTGTGCCATTGGCGACATTACGCTGGCCGAGTTTGTCCCAGATTTCAGTCACCGAGTATCCCGGCGTGTCCGACGTCAGCAGGAACCCGGTCATGCTTTTGAGCGGGGGTTTGCGCATATCCGTGCGCGCCATCACATAGATGACCTTGGCCAGCCCGCCATTGGAGATGTAGCGCTTCTCCCCATTCAGGATCCACTTGTCGCCCTTCTTCTTGGCGGTCATGCGCACGCCACCATCGGGCTTGTTGTAGGGCATGATCGAATCACTGCCCGACAGAGGCTCGGTCGCCGCAGCGGCGAGCAAACACTCGGGATCGTCGATCACCCGGGGCAGCCATTTCTTGCGCTGGCGAGCCGTTGTCAGATGGCTGATCATGGTCATGATCTTCCAGGTCTGATCGAAGGCCACGGCGATCCCCAGATCGCCATAAGCCAGATTCTCACCAACCATGGACAGGGTCAGCACATCCGCCCCCCCGCCGCCGTATTCCTTGGGCACCGAAAGCGTGCGCAGGCCAAGCTTGTCGGCCTTACGAATAAGCTCCCAGTTGAACGATTTCGCCGGATCGGGTTCGCGATCACCGATTTCAGCCACCGGGATCATTTCTTCAATGGCAAACTTGCGGGCCTTGTCGCGCAGCGCCAGCTGGCGTTTGGTTAGTGTAAATTCGACCACCTGTTTCCTCCTGGAACGTTTCGTTCGTTATTAGCTGTCGGGAATAACCGGTTCAATCGTCGTAGGTCAGCGCACCGCGCCCGAGCAGGGTTTCGGCCTGCAAGTCCTCAAACAGGCTTTCAACTTCGGTGAAATGCACCCGCTTGCCGATGGCAGATTTGATCGTCCCTTTTGCCATCACGTTCATCGTCTCCATCAATTCGGTGCGGGTCGAATGCCGCGAACCGGTGATGGTTTTCTCGTTGATCAGCAAATCCAGCGGGTCAATTCGGACCGAGCTCGGCTTGGCACCGACCAGCACCGCGCGCCCGGCCGTGGCCAGGGCCTCAATGGCTGCCGTGAAAGTCTCCGAAGCGCCGACATAATCGACCGCTGCATCGACCCCCCTGCCATCCGTGAGTTTCTTGGCGGCCTCGGCAATATCGTTGACCTCGCGCACGTTGATGACTTCGTCGGCACCCCATTTTTTGGCGAATTCTAGTTTTTCGTCAGAGATATCCGCCGCGATGACCCGGGCGCCAAATGCCTTGGCGACCTGGATGCCATGGACGCCGACACCGCCACCCGCCCCGATCAGCAGCACGTCATCATGGGGAGCAATTTTCGCGCGCTCGCGCATGCAGTGCCAGTTCGTGTTCACCGCGTCCGCCGCGATGGCCGCGTCCTCATAACCCAGCCCCTCAGGGATCGGGAGGAAGTTGCCCGCCGGCAGAACCACATAATCAGCATAGCCGCCATCCACGTGCACGCCCACATACCCGCCATGGTTCTCACAGAGGGTTTCACGCCCTCCGTGGCACCACCGGCAGTATCCGCAATTGAGATAGAAATAGACCGCGCAGCGATCACCGGGTTTGACATTGGTTACCCCGTCGCCGACGGCAACGATATCACCACCCAGCTCGTGGCCCATGACCCGGGGAGCTTCACCTCCGAACACACCGGTTCGCATCGTCACAAGGGTCAGGCCGACCCCCGCCGCCCGGACCTTCATCATTGCTTCGCCCGGCCCCGGTTTCGGGTCTGGCCGCTCTTCAAGCGTAAAAGGCTGACCCCATTCCCTGACGACCATTGCGCGCATGATTTCCCCCGTTCCGCTGTTTCCCTTTTGACAAACCTTCGTGGTGGGTTCGTCTTGGGCAAAAGCTAACAGGAATCACGCCCGGGTGAACAGCCGCAGATGGGGGTTCAAATATGTGAAATTTCGGTGTCAACCGACACCGGGAGCAACAGCGATCCGGCGGCGGTTAATCGCCGCTATGGGTCTTTTCCATTCGCTCGTGACGCTCCTGCGCCTCAATGCTCATCGTGGCTATCGGACGGGCGATCAACCGGCGGACCCCGATCGGCTCTCCCGTATCTTCACAGTACCCGAACTCACTCAATTCCAGGCGGCGCAGGGCAGAATCAATTTTGGTAATCAACTTGCGTTCGCGGTCCCGGGTACGCAATTCCAGTGACCGTTCGCTTTCGACCGAGGCCCGGTCTCCGATATCGGCTTCCTGTCCGCTGGAAGTTTGCATGTTCTGAAGGGTCTGGTCGGACTCGCGCAGAAGGTCGCTCTTCCACTCGATCAGCCGCTGCCGGAAAAACTCCTGCATATTCGGATTCATGAAGTCTTCGTCGTCGGACGGGACGTAATCCGGTGAAATCATATTTGACGCCATGATGTTCAGTTCCCCGTAAGTCGACCATTTTCGGATGGTCTGATTTCGCACGAAATATATGCATCCAGACCAAGTCCGGCAAGCGGCTCGACGTGACAAAATCGTGACGCATTAGCGAGGCTGAATATATCTAACTTTATGAAAAATATAAAAAATATCGGGAAATAGGCGGATCACCCTCAAGGCCAAAACCACCTAAAACATCGAAAGCTTGGCCAGTTCGACCTTCGCGCGCAGTTCGGTCTCATCGATCAAACCCATCAGGCGTGGTTCAACACCCTCTCGTCACCGCTGCTCGAGCCGGACGACAATCGAATTCAGGGTTCCGCGTGATATGCTTCCGGTCAACAGGCCCACCCGGATTTGATCAAGACGATCGAGTAAATCCTCGGCCCGTTCGACTTCCTTGCCCGACGCGCCCCGGGCCCCATCATCGCCTGCCTGTAACGCAATCAAGGCGCCAACAGAGGCGATTTGGGACGCCTCGGAAATCGACGGTGCAGCAGCCTGGCTGGGCGTGTCGAGATGAGACGCGAACCCGGCGCCCGACGCGCCATCGGAAGCGTTCTTCCGACGCGGGCCGTTGGTTCGGACAGACCGGGGGCCGTTGATTTTCATAGCCTGAGCTCTTGCTATGGTGCCGATATTTCGGTTCGCTGCAGATTGAACAAAAGCGGTTAACAGGCGGTTAACCCCAGGCACACTTCAAGGACATTCAGTCTCGTCCAGTTCCGTTCATAACTATGTGATAAATTTATAGAAAATGGCATTCGGGCCTTTATGTGGTCGTTCGTCATAATTTCGTGTGTAGCGTTAGCTGGGCGTTAGGTGTGATTGAGGTCAGTGGATATCGACGATACGGAACATACGAAGAGGCGGTCTACAAATCGGCTGAAGCTCACAACTTTGTTTGTGACGGAAGCGAAAGCTGGCGAAAAGCGCACCCGGTATTACGATACCGACGCACCCGGTTTGGTTTTGATAATTGAATCGACAGGCACGAAGAGCTGGCACATGTGCGATCGGCGTTTCGGTCGTCCGCGATGGCTTCGTCTTGAGAGAGTTGGGGCGCTGGGTATCGCTGATGCTCGTGATACTGTGTGGAAGCTCAAAGCTCGGCTCATCCTTGATCCCGATTTTGATCCACAAGCCGAGAAATCGGCTAATCGAAAAGAAAAGACATGACTGTTACCGACCTGATTGGCTGTCTGACGTCAGCGCCTACGGAACAAATCAGCGGGATTACCTAAGAGAGGATTTCTGGCTCATCGTAGTGACCGAAGGGAACGCAGACACGTCAGACTGGTGCTGCCAAGGCGATCAAGGACATCCGCCGGGCAACACGCAAACAATACTCGGCAGAAGAAAAGATCCGCATTGTCCTTTATGGCCTGCGTGGCGAGGAGACCATTGCCGAACTTTGCCGTCGTGAAGGCATTGCCTAGAGCATCTATTACAAATGGTCGAAGGAGTTTCTGGAAGCTGGGAAGCGCCGGCTTGCCGGCGATACCGCCCGAGCAGCCTCTTCGGGCGAGGTGACGGATCTTCGCCGCGAGGCGCGTGAACTGAAAGAAGTGGTTGCCGAGCAGACCCTGGAACTGCGTCTTCTTAAAAAAGCATGATCGCGGATGGGGGAGACGACGAATGAGATACCCCGCATCTGAAAAGCTTGAGATCATTCACCTTGTTGAACGTTCTCACCTGCCAATCAAACAGACGCTGGATAAGCTGGGTATTCCCCGCACCACGTTTTATCGTTGGTACGATCGCTATCCGATTGGTGGTCTGGAGGCCCTGGAAGATCAATCGCCCAAGCCATCACGCCTGCAGACGTCTACTTCGGGCGTGGCCAGACCATTTTAAAAAAGCGCGAAAGAATCAAACTCAAAACGATGGAGACACGGCGATTGCTGTACCGCAAACACGCCGCCTAATATCTTGAACCAGATGAGCCAGATCCTCCTTTAGATCAGGCCGCAGATTGTTCCAATTTATATGACGACGAACAAAACTTCCTACTTCGAGGTAGCTGTGTATACAGCGTCCCATTCTTCTCCCACACCTACTGGTGGATTATTTCGGAAGTGAAAGCATCTACTTTTGATTAATTCGTAGAACCCCCTAATTTCAAATTCAAATCCGCCACTAATTGAGATCAATTCATCACACATGGTAACTGTGCGTTCCCAACTTTGAGAACGATAGTTTTCCAATAACTCTGAATGCAGTCTCGACAACCGATCGAATCCTTCGCTCGCTTTCAGCGCCTCGTCCCCTAATAAGGCATAAATACGATTGGCCTTAGCTTTTCCTTTTACCAAAATTAAATCCAACTCTAATATTGCTAAGTCGCCTACCTCATCGGCAGTCGTTTCGCCTATTATTATACTGACACCATATTCTTTACTCTGTCCCTCTAGCCGTGCCGCTAAATTAACGCTATCCCCTAAAACCGAATAGTCGAAGCGTTGTTCCGAACCCATATTTCCAACAACGCAAGACCCCGTATTTAGCCCAAACCCTACCTTAAGATCTATATGCTTTCGTCCTTCACGATCCGCTTGTACCTTTAGTCTTTCATTAAGAGGGTCCATCTCACTGAGCATCAATAGAGCCGATTTACACGCATTATATGGATGTTTATTATCATCAAGCGGAGCATTCCAAAACGCCATAATACAGTCACCCATATATTTATCGACTGTTCCCTTGTTAGATAATATTATATTAGTGAGTGGGGTTAATAACTGATTTATAAGATTTGTAAGGCCAGGCGGATCAAACAACTCCGATATCGCGGTAAAACCCCTAACATCGCAAAATAGCAGCGTCAGTTGTCTTTGATCACCACCAAGACGTAATTGTTCTGGATTATTCGATATACGCTCCACCATATCCGGCGACAAATATTTCGAAAATGCATTTCGAGTTTCCCTCTTACTTGACTCCTCACGCATGAAACCAAAATACGACAGCGCCATATACATTATTATCAACGAAAATAATGGTGTCGTTGGATCGAGAAGAATACGATTACTTACAAACCAATAGATACTCACAAATACGGTTAACCCTAAAAACATTACAAACAATAGTGACGTCCACTTAGCCCCAAAAATTGGGAATAAGTAAATTAATAAAACTCCCGATATAAAGACAAATAATAATTCCGCCGCCGTAATATAACTTGGTCTCAGAAGGTACTCATTTGACAAAATTGTTTCTAATAATTGGGTTTGCACTTCTACCCCCGGCATAGCCAAATCCGTTGGAACAGACCTAATATCCATCAGGCCTACAGCCGAGGTTCCTACCAACAAGATCTTTCCCGCGATTAGATCTTTATCAACGGACTTATTTAATAAGTCCGAAGCAGAAATATACCGGTTTTTTGACGAATTAGAAAAATATGGCCATATATAACCGGATTTATCAGTCTCTACTACAAGTCCTTTGTCTACTTTAATATTTCGTATTCCCGCTTGATCCGATGATACTAAAATTGCTTCCCGTGGTTTACTATTTCTAGTCGTCCGATAAGTGTTTACTCTTAATATTTCTAACGCCAGAGATGGTAATATTTGTAAACAGTTACTTTCCCCAACCTTCTTAACAAGACTATTAATAAAACAACGGTCAAATCCGAAAAAAGACGGCACTTTTCTTATAACGCCATCTCTATCGGGAACAACATTAAAAACTCCAAATCCACCATATGGATGATGCGCAGCCTTTTCGAGTATCTCTATGTTTGGAATTAATCGTGTGAATTTTGGCAGGAAGTCACGCGGGCCTTTATCACCACTTAATTTTCTTTCGACAATTGTTGTCTTTGGAAAATCACTTTCTTGTAAATTATCCTTTTCAGTCTGATGTCGAACAGCCCTTCCCAAAACTACGGGAAATTTTGATAACTCGGACGCTAGGGTATCATCGTTTGAAGGTAATGCTCTTACTTGGTCCTCGGCATCCGTGGTCAGTCCTTCAATATTTTCAATTATATTCCGGGGGTTCAAACGATCAGATTCGGCGAATACAATATCAAACGCGATCAACGCGGCACCAAGTTCCCTGCTGTTTTTAACGAGCTTCGCTACAAGCGTCCTTGGCCAAGGCCATTGTCCGTATTCGGCAAGAGATTGCTCATCGATATCGACAATAAGTGCTGGTAATTCCTCCGCTTTAGCAACTGGGCGAGGATATATCCTCTGCATCGCATCAAAAGACATAAACCGGAAATCACTTAAATAAACTGGATCCCACACTCTAATCAGCGCACAGAGCACCAAGACCGCTAACGCGATATACTGATCCCGTGTTTTGAACCGTAATACGCTCAATAAAGGCAGCACCAGTTTCAAGATTGGGCGAAGTATTTCAAATGGAATAATCACGTTAATTCGTACTGAAAGAATTATTAAGTGATTTGAAAATCGGCTCAATAAAGTACTGCAATACCGACTTTTCTCCAGTCTTTATATCTACAGAAACTATCATCCCAGGAACAATTTTAAATTCCTGGTTGCCTTTGCGAAGCGCCGTTGCGTCTAATTCTATTTCGACTTGGTAATACGGAGGATTCCCATTTTCTCGAGTGGAGTCTGGCGCAACCCTGCGTACTAATCCGCTAATAGTACCATATTCTAAAAAGTTAAGAGCCGATAATTTGATTACAGCCCTCATCCGTTCTTTCACACTCGCGACATCAATTGGGTCCAACTTGGCGATTACCACTAAATCCCCATCATTAGGTACGACTTCCAATAGAACCGCTCCTGCACCGACGACTCCTCCAATCGTAGTCGTCACGCTATTCTTTACAATCCCGGATACCGGACTCTTAATTGTCTCTCGTCTCCGGATATCCCGCGCCGGTTTAAGCTGGTCATCCAGTCGCGCCAACTTATTAGTTACCTTGACCTTTTCCTCTGACCACCTTTTCCTTATCTCGGACCATTCTGTTTCTTTCTTTTCAATCGCTTCATCTCGCACAGAGTACAATCGCAGCTCAACACTCTCCAGTTCCTGCAATTGAGAGTCTAGTAATGTGATCTGATTTTTAAGCTCCAGATAGTCTGTTTTAGTAACAAGCCTTTCTGAGTAAAGTCTCTTTATTGAGTCCATCTGCTCGTGTAATAATTTCAAACTCCGTTCGATACCCCTTATTCTTGATTTATTTTCATCAATGGAAAAAGTACTTTGCCCTATCTTTTGGTCAAATACTGTCATAGTCGAACGAACTTGATTGACTCGTGCCTCATAAATCGCACTTTCATTATCAATAAAAACTCTGTCCAACTCTGTTTTTGCAGAGCCGAAGTCCGGCACTCTACCTTCCTCCTCCGCCTCCAGGCGCAGTAATTTACGTGAAAGCGCTCTATATTGTGACTCAAGGTCAAAAACGTTTACTCGGACAGCCCCTAACTGGAGCTTTATTAGTGCATCTCCTTTCGAAACAAGATCTCCGTCTTTGACAAAAATCTTCTCAACAATCCCACCTTCGAAATGCTGGACTTTTTTAACTCTTCCCCTAGGGAATACTTCACCTTCAGCTACTGCAACCATATCCAAATACATAGTCGTCGACCACGTAGCCAGAGACACAAATAAACATAACACCAGCACAATAAATAACTTAGAATATGTTTTTGAGCCCGGCATTCAACGCTTCTTCCGGCTTTCTTTTGATGACATAAGATCACCGAAAGTTCCCTGCCCCATAATTTCACCATTTGAAAACATAACTACAAGGTCGCAATGCCTGGCAACATCTTCACGGTTAGTGCGGAATATAATAACTCTTCCTTCTTTCAGTGTTAGTATTTCTGACATTAAATGATCAAAATCAAATGGATTTAGAGCCAGTGGATCGATATCCAAAATCATTATATTTTTAGGATACAGTAAACACTTGCAAAGGCTAACTCGAAGCCACAGATCTCTCCTATATTTCTGATTGATCGAGCTAATTAGGCTATCTACCCCATCCGGTATTATCTTAATAAATGAATTAAGGCCGGAAACCTTCATAGAATTAGACAATAGTTCCGGATCAACAGTAGAAATATCGCCTAAGTGATCCCGTACAGATCCACCCACAAGAGCTGGATAGTTAGTAACAAGATCAATTGCTCGTATAAGTTCCTCAAACGGTAGCTGCCGGATAGGGATTTCATTTATTAAAATATTACCCTGCGTTAATGAATTCAAAGAAAATAGGCTGTCAACAAATTGGTCGATGCCACTGTCTGCTTCACCCATCAAAGCATACACCTTGCCCGCCTTGAAACTGATGGAAACGTTGTTCAGATTTTCATATTGACTTTGCCCCTCTGCACTAACATGCGAAAACGCTAGCGATCGCAGCTCAGCGAGGGGCTCTTTACCGACACTCTCTAATGGTGTCGCGGCGTCCAAAATAGACCCCATCTGCGCAACACCGCGCCTACACTGACTTATTAAAGTGAGTATTTTTGCTACACCGAGAACAGGGCCATAAACTCTGGCTGCGATCATATTAACGGCGATCAGGCCTCCAATTGACAAACCACCATGAACAATAAGCAGCGAACCCGCTAAAGTTATCCCAACTGTCGAATATAGAGGAAACGAACCTATCCATATCGCGAGATAGTTATTCCATCTAGCATATAGAATTTTTATTCCCCCAAGACCTAATTCTTCTTCAAACCAGCCGTCTACAGCCTTTAGGCGATCAGTCTTACGGTAAAGCCCCCCCCAAATAGACCCAAGCTTGTTTACAAAGAGATCTCGTGTAACTCGTAAATCACGCTCTTCGCGCTCAACTGCTGCACTCTGTCGCGTCAAATACACACATACCAGAGTATGTGTAACCACGAATGCAAGCGTGAGGGAAAAAAGGACCGGAGAAACTATATAAATGATACCTAGGTATACAAACGAAAACGGTAAATCTATTATTGTAAGTATATTATTTCCCGCCCATATCTCCCGATAGCGGTCAGTCGCCCGAGAAAGAAACGGCAGAGAACGCATAAAATTAAGTTGTTCATTAGGAAAATATTTATTTTTTAGCTTATCTCTTATTGTCTTACTTAATATTTCATCGATTTGCCCTGCAGATCCCGTTACCAGGTTTGCCCTTATAGCTTTTGTCGCGAAATCAAATATTAAGAATATAACCACTACCGCAGTGAGAGAAAACAAGGTGTTTATCGACGCATACGGTATAACTTTGTCATATACGGTTAATACATATATTGGGACAGAAATAGTAAAAAAATGCGAGAGAATTGTGGCAAGAATGACGTATATGACGCCTGAACGTACAGGGCTGCTAATCTTTTTTGCTATATTTGTTTTCTTTTCCACATTTAGCCCAATGCATATGTAAAATATTGCTGGGTAATAAATTTCATAAAAACGTCGTGTCCGTTTCTTTGGAAAATTCGTATTTTTATATTATTAATATTTACCTGTACGGAATAAATACGAGACATCAGATAGCGCAACTTAAACCAAAATATATAACCTATCCGGTAGTAAAAAGCGTGAAATCTGACGAGAGGATAGTTTCACTGTTACTCAATTCCGCCAAGACAGTAAATCCAGCCGCAGAACCATTATCGTCAAAGAAAAGAATATCGTTAACCGTATCGTGTATTAGAGTTTCGGCCCCTGCCCCAAATCTGCTCGAAACGGCATTTGTCCCATCAAAGGCTACGCCAAGAACCTCAAAATTAGTTCCCGTCACGATGGAACTGCCAAGGAGAAATTTATCAGACAGGGCGATGCTGTCGCTTCCACTATCAAAGTCTACCCAAGTATCTCCAGCATGAGACCCATGATTACTTCTATTCGCGGCAACTACCTCACCATCGGTTTTATTATAGTATCGGAATATATCTGTCCCTGTGCCTGTTGTAATTAAATCCGCACCTGTATGACCGGCGAAATCGTCATTCGTAGAGCTACCGCGGAACACGTCATTACTCTTTGTACCTATAAACCTCTCAATGGTTGTCGCTTCATCTTGACGGTCAGAACCTGAAAGTTCAGTGATCGTATATTGTGTTGAATTTTTTGTGACGATGTCTATTCGTCCTGCGACATTGCTATAATCCAGAGTATCGGTACCTGCTGCACCGGTATAATCATTAGAGGCTGCCTGCGACGCAGCATTTACTGCAATAACTGTATCGTCACCCGCACCTAGATTAATATCGTCGTTACTCCCGTAAGAAATAACCGTATCGTTGCCATTACCGGAACTCCAGTTATTTACACCAGTACCAGTCAAGGTTATAAAATCATTGGAATTATTTGAAGCAGAATCAAGGGTATCTGATTGGAATGCCGTAACAAAAGATTTTGTAATAGTTTCCCCAGCTGCCATCGTACCGAAATTCATCGTCAAGGTTATCGCGCTATCATCTGCTGCCCCCCCTCCATCAACTGGAGAATTGAATGCACGTGAATCAAAAGGGTTACGATTTGTAAAACCGAAGTTTGACCCCTTAGCAGAGCCATCAAGCGAGACTAAGTTCACACTTAAATCACTGAATACACCAGCCGCCCGAGATATTGCTACACTAGAGTTTAAAGATGGATTTTCAACGTCGTTATTTGTAAAGACCGAACTCGAATCACCTTGATTAATTACATCAGAATCCTGATCAGGATCAAAACTTCTCATATACCTTACATTATCTACTGAAAAATTATTAGTATTTGTAAGTGTAATCGTTGTGTTGAAAAATGTATCGTTATCGTCAAATTCTATTACCTGGGCGAAGTCTATGCCCTGAAAACTAGAGTCTGATGTAGTCTCAACTCTATTATTGTTCCCTGAACTCAGGTCTTTGGACGATGTGACAAGATCAAAGATGCTGCCATTAGCAAGTGCGTTACTTGCAACATTCTGTGTACCACTTATTTCAACACCCAGACTAAAGCTGTCTTCGGGATCGCCGGGCGTGATGAAGTCACCGGTGCGAACACCTCTGGCTGTAGACCCCGTGGAGAACCCGTCTAAATCCACAACGAAACCTAGCCGACCATCGCTACTCGTCGCACTAAAGCCCGGAGGCGCAGCAATAACTGAACCCAAACTGCCTGCCTTACTAACGCCTATTTGGATAAAATCACCCGCTAAGAATGTATCTTCATCAGCAGCATCAATTATTAGATTGGTCAGACTTACAGGCGAGCTAATCCTTATAGTTTCAAAGCCAAAAGGATCTTTGGCACCAAAGACTCCAAAGAACGGGTCAAAGAAAGGATCAAAGAAAGGATCAAAGGCAGGAACAAAAAGGCCTTCAATTCCAAAGCCAAAACCAATGCCAATGGGACCACCCGGACCAAATGGATCACCAAAATCACGTGGACCAAATGGATCACCAAAATCACGTGGACCAAATGGATCACCAGCGCCCGTGAAGGGGCCGCCAAAGATAGGACCACCAAAGATGGCTCCAGCACCCGGCAACAGGCTAATTACAGTGGAGGGTAAATCGGCTATTTCGACTTTAGTGGGGCCACCAGGGCCGAATGGATCACCGGAGCCACCAGAACCCAATGGGTCACCAGAGCCACCAGGACCGAATGGGTCACCAGAGCCACCAGGACCGAATGGGTCACCAGAGCCACCAGGACCGAATGGGTCACCAGAGCCATCAGGACCGAATGGGTCACCAGAGCCACCAGGACCGAATGGGTCACCAGAGCCACCAGGACCGAATGGGTCACCAGAGCCACCAGGACCGAATGGGTCACCAGAGCCACCAGGACCGAATGGGTCACCAGAGCCATCCGGGCCGAATGGATCTTCGGAAACAAAAGAACCGTCAGGGCCAAATGGGTCACCGGGACCACCCGGACCGAATGGGTCATCGGGACCACCCGGACCGAATGGGTCACCAGAGCCACCAGGACCGAATGGGTCAACAGAGCCACCCGGGCCGAATGGATCACCAGGACCACCCGGACCGAATGGGTCACCAGAACCAAGTCCACTAGCCGGATCAAGAGTTATCCCTATAGCATCTGAGGCAATGGCTGCGGCAGTTTCAGGATCGGCCCCTGCAGCAACGGCTTTATCAAAAATATCGCGCGCGAGGGCTAATTCGACTTCACTGGCGGCCACCTCTGGACCCCCACCTACTGCCACTCCGGGGGGAGGCTCTTCACCAGTCGGACCTGCTCCACCTTCGGCAATGGCCTCGGTTCCCGGGACTGGCTCACCTTCCGCGCCCACATCGCTTTCAGTGATTAACTCACCGCCTAAGTCCGACGCCGTTTCTAAAGCCGGCTCACCTCCTGTGCCTGGCTCATCCTCGGGACCCGGAGCACCGTCGCTGCCTGGCTCCCCCTCGGGACCCGGCCCTTCTCCGGGCCCTAGCTCACCCTCAGGACCTAGCTCACCCTCAGGACCTAGCTCACCCTCGGGACCTGGCCCACCTTCTGAAAGGGGTTCGCCATCTGGACCTAGCTCACCCTCGGGACCTGGCCCACCTTCTGAAAGGGGTTCGCCATCTGGACCTAGCTCACCCTCGGGACCTGGCCCACCCTCTGAAAGGGGTTCGCCATCTGGACCTAGCTCACCCTCGGGACCTGGCCCACCCTCTGAAAGGGGTTCGCCATCTGGACCTAGCTCACCCTCGGGACCTGGCCCACCCTCTGAAAGGGGTTCGCCATCTGGACCTAGCTCACCCTCAGGACCCTGACCTTCCTGCTCACCTGCAGCATCATCAGGCACAGCCTCTTCAGAAGGTGCCGCTTGCTCTCTAGGACCCTCATTAGTCTCTCGACTGCGCTGTTCCTCCTGCGTCCGTTGGACAGGACGACTTGCAACTGCGCTTCCAAATTGTTGACGAATAACTGCTACAGGTAAAACAACCGGCGCTGGCGGCGGCTGTGTAAAACTAGAAAGCGTAACAGATTGACCGATTGCACTTAGAACCTGGCTACCAGCCGCATTAGTAATCGTTATTTGACCAACACCACCATCAGCATCTTGCAGAAGGGCAATGGTGTTTTCCTGCCCTGTTTGAGCGGCTCGGCCAGCAACGGTCGTCCCTCGAATACCAATGGTCGCCACCGGCGTATTAACCACCATCGAGTCAGGACCGTTCTTCGCTATCTGCCCCGATACAAAAGAAAACACTCCTTGAACAACCGACGTAGAGGAGGCTCCCTCTTGCGTCGCTGGGTCATAGACGAAATCGTCTAGGACCATCCGACCACTCTCCGAAAGGGAGATCGAGGTGTTATCTTCAAACAGAATCCCGACAGAGCCGCTACCAGATGTCTGGATTACATCACCCTGAAAAACCGGGTCACCCTGCCGTAAATCAACTTCTACCCCGTCTAATCTTTGCGCTGTAACCGAACCCTGTATTTTCTCAATAGCGCCAATTACGATCTTGGTATTATTTTCCGATACTTGAGCGAACTGCCCTGGCGTGGCAGGGCCAGCCAAAACCTTTGCCAATTCAAAGGAGATTTCTGCGCCATCAGTTGTTTGGAGTTTTCCATCACCCAAGTGATTAAAAAAGTTTTTTAAAACAACCTGACCACCATCACCCCGCACCAAAATCAAGTCACTTACATTACGAACGTAATCCGCAGTAAGTATCAGGTCACCGTGTGGTACTAAAATCACGTCACCTGGCGAATCTCCATCAATGACATCTAAATAGTCAGAGGAGTCTAGATTTGTCTTTTTTTGCAACGCCATTAAAGGCTATCACTTTTTCTTAATAACATCAGGAATGATGGAATCCATCGAAAGAACCCCTAAATCATTAAGCATTCGCGCTTTTAATATATTCCGATCATACTTAGCGCCAACATATGCAGATCTTGCATCATAAACGCCAACATAGGCCCCCAGTAACTCAACCTCCGTTAACGCACCTTCTTCCACCTGCTTTTTCTGCGCGTTGTAAACCTCCTGCGCAATTACAACACCATTGCTAAGCAGGCCTATAGTTTGTTGAAGTGCATCTAATGAAATAATATTCGCATCAATATCACGCTCCAAATCCTTGCGGATAGAAACGACATCACTTCGTCGCGCGCTCAAACTATGTCGGGCAGCATGAAGCGCGGGTAGCGTAGATAATTGCGTGTTCCACGACAGCTTTAATAAAACACTCCAGTCACGTCGAATACCCAACTCACCGCCATTATCTTTTTCCCAATTAACTTTACCTTCAAGGTCTAATTTTGGCCAAAATCCAGCCGATGCTGATAACTTCGATATTTCTGCAATGTCAACATTTAGATCTGAAATAATCAAATTTCCGTTGTTTACGAGCGCTTGCTTGAAGGCCTCCTCTTTATTATCAACTACGCCAGTTATTTTGACCTCACCTACCAGGAGATCCTTCATAATCGGGTCTTCACCGAACAAGTTTCTAAATTTCGATACCGAGGAAAGATACTGACCATTTGACGAAACTCTTTGCTGCGTTGCCGCCAGAAGGCTGCTTTTCGCTTGAAGCTCTTCAATCGCTATTGCCGAACCACGCTCCACCCGGGCTGTTTCAAGTTGTAGCTTTTCCTTAATTAATTTTTCTTTTTGACGCGCATAATTATAGATTTTGTAATTTTTTATTAACTCATAGTAGCGGGTAATCGCATCAACGAGAACCGTCCCCTCAGCTAGTGCAATCCTAGTTTCGGAGATTTGTTCGCTTACCTTACTAATTTCATAAATCGATTTTATCGCTCCGCCGGCGAAAACGGGCTGAGTTAATGACAAAGTCAATTTATCACGTTTGAGGTTACTACCATCGCTCCCAGCGTCTCGTTTTGGCTGACTATCAATAAATTCCCGACCGGTATCACCTGTTAGACTCTGCGACGGAAAAAAGGAAAGAAACGATCCATCCGAATCAGATCTCGATGCCTCAAGCGTCTTTAGGGCGGAAGATATGGAGGGGTGGCTATCAAGTGCGCCCTGAATCAAAATCCGTATATCCTGACGGTCACCTTGCTTAGGGACAGGGTCGCCCGAGGCCTTCTTCTCAACTGCGGTATTCTGAGAAAATGCAAGGTTGATGTCAGTAGAAAAAATGAATAGAGAAAAAAAGCAAAGAAAAATTAGTCGGTAGTTATTTTTATTTCGACAAATTTGTCTGATAAAATATTTTTTATCAGGCCCAGTCGACGAAAATAAAATATAACGAAATAACATTTTTTTTACACTCTTAATACATTTTAACTGTTATTCGATAACGGTTAGTAAGGCCTGTATTGGATCATTACCCATTTTCACAATACCGCCTTCATCATCCATATCTATGCTGACCGCATCAGTTAGCTTAAATTCTAACTGAAACCTTGACACCGGCGTTACAACAAAAGGCGTATTTTGCGTAACCACCCACGCTAACTTTGCGGCATTACCGCAATTAGATGCGTAGGCCTGATTTGGCGTAAGCACTCTTGCGAATGTCGTACCAGCAGAATTAAATAAAGCTTCGCTAAATCCACCATTTACGAATTCTCCGACAGTATCAAAATCGGTGCAACTGTCCGCTGCTCCCTGAAAATGAGTAAATATTTCAAAATTAAATACCGGGTCCGCAGCCGCTGCTGTTCCGCACTCGATAGTTTTACCTGCTGTGGTAGTTCCGTGCGGAGTTGTTACCACCTCATTATGGAATGTAGTCGATCCCCCGCTAGTCCAACAAGAGGTTCCGCTTGAAGCACCGGTGCCCTTAACATCGTTATCAAAAGTAGCAGTATGTTTCATTCCCAGCTTATTTGATATAACCGCCACAAGAAAACCATAGGACCCAGGCGCAATAGTAAACGGCGGAATAGTTAGTGACGTTAAGTTTGGATGCCTAATCTCGGTAATAAGATCGGGCCCATTATACATAAACTGACAACTACTAAAATTTGGAGAGCCAAACGCTGCCGCACCAGCCAAAGGGTTAGCTTTACAAACTCCTAACTTATTAAACGTTACCAAATACGCGTCTGGAATATCATTGCATTGGTCTCTTGCGACACCGTTCTCCTGAACTGGGCCTGCTCCGCCCGCAAACAAAATCTTACCGTCAACCTTTGTACAAGACGCTTCAGCGCCCGAGGGCAGAAATAACAAAAATAATAATACTAAAAACGCGGGAAATACGGAGTTTCTTAAAAGTTTCATAGCTAAAATCCACCCACTGTGACGCTTCCGGTCGACCTTGTTTGTTTAACAATTATGTTTTCGCGTCGGACCTTTTTATATCTATGCTCCTCCATGCTTCCAAGAACATATGCTGCGCTACCAACCCATTTTGTATTTCTTTCAGTTTTCGTCGGTTTATCAGCAAGAAAATTATATGACATAGTTATGAATTTTTCATTCGGCTGACTAGCATAGTCTCGATACCCCATTTCAACCGACGTCCCTCTAAAGAAACCGCCTGGCAAATCAGCTTTGAGCGAGAGGTCGCGCCCTTTTAACTCAGATACCCCATCAATTTCACTATTCCACTTAAAAGCTCGAAGATATACTTGCAGCCAGTTCATGTATGGAACCGGAACACCCAACTCTACATCGGCGCCCCCAACCGATATCTCCTCAAATCCGCCACCGACATCTTGCCAGCCTGATAGACGGTTATATAGATTTAGGTTTAACTCGCCAACTGTGCTTCGGGCTTCAAACCCTAAGCTTCCTCTTCCATGATGATGAGGGAATTCATGATCATAAAAGGCGTTAACACCCAACAATAGGGTTTTGTCCATCTGCAGCCTACGATAACCAATTCCCGCATTCACCGTTGTACGACCATCTTTTAAGTACAAGCTGCCCTGAGTAAACCAAGTGCGCTCCACTTCTTCGGCCGAAGACAAAGGCTTTAAGACTAAAATACCACCCTCAGGCTTATTTTCATCCTGTAGTGTTAAGCTAACTTCAACGGTAGGAAAGTACCCAGAAAGCCCCTCCCTAGCCGCGGCAGCCGATTCTGAAGCAGCCAACGACAAAGCAGAAGTTTTTGCAGAATCAAGGTCTCTTACATTTTTGATACGGTCGATCACCCTGTATTCAATACTATCTAGCTCTTTCGACCTATCCGCCTGCGGTGGAGCCGTATTTTTGCTTTCATCAGAGAAAACGGCACCGCCCCATACCAAAGATGAGCCAATTACCAATATCCCCAAATAAAGTCTTATGTCGCCCATAACCAAACCTCTGATCCTAACCCTTCTGGAAAACCTAATATTACAGCGACCGCAGTTCTTTTACAAGATAATGAGATCAATGACTTACGCTCAAAATCGTACATGGATTCTACGGCGAGACTGTAATGGCCATGGCGTTCGACCTCGTCACGCAAAGACCGAATTTGCTGACTATGGCAGGCATAGCAGCCCTCACGGATATAGATGTTCCGGCCGGCGAGTTCGAGCGGCGAATACGGCCGCACGCCTCGTACTTTCTCGATCGTGCTGTCGATCCAGTAGACCGGTGCAATTTATGTGACGACGGATAATCAGCTCGATGCCGCTGTTCACGGCGCTAACAGGACTGATCAAATCGTGGTACAGGCGCGACGCCAAAAGTTCGGCCATACGCGACTCGATTGTCGTCTCCATCCGTTTCCTCATTCTCGATCGATCGGCCCGGAGTTGACCCGGCCCCTGCGGCGCAATCTAATGCGTTTAGCTCGTTCCAACCCACACAGCTGACTTCCGCGGATGACGCGTCTGGCTGGCACCCGTGCAATCGATGTGAATCTCATTCCCCCGGAGTTTGTTTTCCAAGATGAACGCGAACAAATCAAAGCGCTTTCACCACCCCGGCGAGGGACGACGACGCGCTGTGCCCCATCCCAAAGGGCGCCAGGTTGATCCCGACGCGGTCGCGGAAATTCGCGCACTGCTAGGTGATTCCGGGTTGGATCGCGATCTCCTGATCGAGCATCTGCACACGATCCAGGACCGCTATCACGGCCTCTCCCCGCGCTATCTGGTGGCTTTGGCCGATTTGATGCGCCTGTCGCTGGTCGAAGTGTATGAAGTCGCGACTTTCTATGCCCATTTCGACGTGGCCCAGGACGACGATGGGGATATGCCGGAAATTACGGTGCGCGTGTGCGACAGCCTGCCTTGCGAAATGGCCGGCGCCAACGCCCTGTTTGAGAGCCTGTCGGCCGATCCTGATGCGAATGTCAGAATTCTGCGAGCGCCCTGCATGGGGAATTGCGATCACGCTCCGGTGGCCGAGATCGGGCACAATCAACTCAACAACGCCATAACCAAAACCGTCGCGGAAGCCATTCAGGCGGGCGCGGTGGAAACCATCTTGCCTCCATACCCGATCCTGGAAAACACGCGGCAGGGTGGAGCTTATTCGATATTTAAGGCGTGTGTGAACGAAAACCGAACCTATGAAAGCGTGCGCACGACGATCGAGAAATCTGATCTACGCGGGATGGGTGGCGCGGGATTTCCTGTGGCACGAAAATGGGATTTCGTCACCGCCGAAGAGGGTCCTCGCACCCTCGTCATCAACGCCGATGAAGGTGAGCCCGGCACCTTCAAGGATAAGTGGTTCCTCGAGCGCGCCACCCACGGTGTGCTGGAAGGTGCCCTGATCGCGGCCTGGGCCGTCGACGCCGAGGAGCTCTGGATCTATCTGCGTGACGAATATCCCGCCGCCCGGGAAATTCTGCGCCGGGAAATCGCTTCCATCGAAGCCGCAGGGGTTATCGGACCGGGCTATATCAAGCTGCGGCGTGGCGCTGGCGCCTACATTTGCGGCGAGGAAAGCGCGCTAATCGAATCCCTCGAGGGCAAGCGCGGCCTGCCCCGCCATCGCCCACCCTACGTCGCCCAGAGCGGAGTCTTCGGTCGCCCGACCCTGGTCCACAATGTAGAGACCGTGTTCTGGATCCGGGAAGTGTTGGAATCCGGAGCCGACTGGTACCTGCAGCAGGGGGTCAACGGGCATACCGGTTCCCGGGCCTACTCGGTCTCGGGTCGCGTACACGCCCCCGGTGTGAAGATCGCCCCCAACGGCATCACATTGAACGAATTGGTCGAGCAATATTGCGGCGGCATGGCTGAGGGGCACACGCTGAAAGCCTATCTTCCTGGCGGCGCCTCAGGGGGCATTCTCCCGGCGACCATGGCCGATTTGCCCCTGGCGTTCGGCTCCCTTGAAGAATACGGATGCTTCGTCGGTTCGGGCGCCGTGGTGGTCTTGTCGGAAGAAGATAGCGTGCGGGACGCGGCCAGCAATCTGATGCGGTTCTTCGAGGATGAAAGCTGCGGTCAGTGCACCCCGTGCCGGGTTGGCACGGAAAAAGCCGTGAAATTGATGCAAGCGGAGATCTGGGATGCGGATTTGCTCGGTGAGCTGTCGACAGCGATGCGTGATGCGTCAATCTGCGGACTGGGCCAGGCCGCGCCGAACCCCATGGAAAGTATTCTGCGCTATTTTCCGGATAGCACCTAACGCACCAATTTCTGTTTGGCAGGGTGTTTTGCGGCACGCGAAACAGTAAACTCACGGCCTGTTTATTTCGAGCACATCCGGGGCCGGGCTAAAGATAAGCCCGGCCCCGCTTTCCAAAACCCTGAGGTTCCAGTAGATGTTTCACCTTCAATTCACACGATGGATGTCAGCGGCGGTTCTCGTCGCGGCACTGGTATTTACGATGACCGAAAATTCCGACGCACAAGAGACCGTCACCACCTCCAGCGGCCTACAGTATATCGAGCATGCTGTTGGCTCTGGCGACGCCGCCAAGGCGGGCGACAATGTCGCCGTGCATTACACTGGCTGGCTCTACAATGACGGAGAAAAGGGAGCCAAGTTCGACAGCTCTGTCGATCGCGGCCAGACCTTTTCATTCCCCCTCGGCGCCGGACGCGTCATCAAGGGCTGGGACGAAGGTGTTGCGGGCATGCAGCCGGGCGGCAAGCGCACCCTGATCCTCAAGCCGAATCTTGGGTATGGCGCCAGCGGCGCGGGCGGCGTTATCCCGCCGAACGCGACCCTGATGTTCGACGTGGAACTGATCGAAATTCAGTAACCCCTCTGGACAGGAACAGCGTGCACACGGCACGCTGACCCAGTCATGAGCGAACCCATTTCCTTCACCCTCGACGGCCGCACGGTCGAGGCGGCCCCGGATGACACCATCTGGCAGGTCGCCGCGCGTGAAGGCGTGGATATCCCGCATCTTTGCTATGCGCCCGAGCCCGGTTACCGGCCGGACGGCAATTGCCGTGCCTGCATGGTGGATATCGAGGGTGAGCGCGTGCTGGCGGCATCCTGCCTGCGCACGCCCACCGACGGCATGGTGGTCGACACGCAAGCAGAACGGGCCACGAAAGCCCGTGAGATGGTCTTCGAGCTGCTGGTGGCCGACCAGCCCGAGCGCAGCACCGCCCATGATGCGGATTCCAAATTCTGGCAATGGGCGGACCGATGCGAGGCCACCGGGAGCCGCTTCCCTGCGCGTAACACCGCCGCCCCGGACACCAGCCACATTGCGATGACGGTCAATCTGGATGCCTGCATCAATTGTAATCTGTGCGTCCAGGCCTGCCGCGAAGTCCAGTCCAACGACGTGATCGGCGTCGCGGCGCGAGGCGCAGAGTCGAAAATCATCTTCGATTTCGACGACCCCATGGGCCAGTCCACTTGCGTGGCCTGCGGCGAATGCGTCCAGGCCTGCCCGACCGGGGCCCTGCTGCCCGCCACCATGGTAGATGAAGCTGGCGTGGGTGTCGGTGCAGCCGACCGCACGGTTGATAGTATCTGCCCGTTCTGCGGTGTTGGGTGCCAGGTTACCTATCACCTGAAAGACGACAAAATCATCAAGGTCGATGGCCGCGACGGGCCCGCCAACGAGCAGCGGCTTTGCGTGAAAGGCCGCTTCGGGCTGGATTATGTGCACCACGCCCATCGCCTGACCGTGCCGTTGATCCGCAAAGAAGGCGTGGCCAAGCGCTGGGATGACGAAGTCGATCCCGGCGATCCCTCGACCCATTTCCGCGAAGCCAGCTGGGAGGAAGCCCTTGCCCTCGCCACGTCAGGCCTTGCCAAAACCCGAGACGAACACGGCGGCAACGCGATTGCCGGGTTCGGTTCAGCCAAGGGTTCGAACGAAGAAGCGTATCTGTTCCAGAAGCTGATCCGCACCGCGTTCCGCAGCAACAATGTCGATCATTGCACCCGGCTTTGCCATGCCAGCTCGGTAGCTGCCCTCATGGAGACGATCGGTTCAGGCGCGGTCACAGCACCGTTCACGGCGGCCGAAGACAGCGACTGCATCATCGTTATTGGTGCCCGGCCGACCGAAAATCACCCGGTCGCGGCCACCTTCCTGAAAGCGGCGGCCAAACGCGGTGCCAAGCTGATCCTGATGGACCCGCGCGGTTACGCCCTGACCCGGCACGCGGACCACTTCCTGCAATTCAAGCCGGGCACGGACGTCGCGTTGCTCAACGCGATGATGCACACCATCGTCGAAGAAGACCTCGTCGATGCCCAGTACATCACCGGCTACACCGAGGGATATGACGCGCTGCGAGATTCCCTGGCTGACTTCACGCCCGAGGCCATGTCCGCTGTCTGCGGCGTTGATGCCGAAACCATCCGCACCGTCGCGCGGGTTTACGCCACTTCGAAACGCTCGATCATCTTCTGGGGCATGGGAATATCCCAAAGCGTCCACGGCACCGACAATGCCCGTTGCCTGATCTCTCTGGCGCTGATGACCGGCCAGGTCGGGCGCCCGGGCACGGGTCTGCACCCGCTTCGGGGCCAGAATAACGTTCAGGGTGCGTCTGATGCGGGCCTGATCCCGATGGTCTTCCCGGACTATCAGAGCGTCACCGATCCCGCCGCCCGCGCGCGGTTCGAAAAGCTCTGGGAGATCGAAGATCTGAACTCCGATCCGGGACTGACGGTGGTCGAAATCATGGATGCGGCCCGCGAGGGGGACATCCGGGCGATGTATGTGATGGGGGAAAATCCGGCCATGTCCGATCCGGATCAGCACCATGCCCGGCAGGGTCTCGCCGCCCTGGACCATCTCGTGGTGCAGGAGATTTTCCTGACCGAGACAGCCTTCCACGCAGACGTCATCCTGCCCGCCTCGGCATGGCCCGAGAAGACCGGAACAGTGACCAACACCAACCGTCAGGTGCAGATGGGTCGCCCCGCGTTTGACCCGCCTGGCCTGGCGCGTGAGGACTGGTCGATCATCCAGGACCTCGCCAACGGTCTTGACCTTGGCTGGTCCTATGACGGGCCAAAGGATGTCTATGAAGAATTGCGCCAGGCCATGAACTCCATCGGCGGGATTAGCTGGGAACGCCTCGAACAGGAGGAATCCGTCACCTATCCCTGCGATGACGACGGCCCCGGCACCGAGATCATGTTCGCCACCGGCTTCCCCACCCCATCTAGTCGCGGCAAGTTTGTGGCGACCGAGTTGGTGGCCCCGGATGAAATCCCTGACGCTGCCTATCCCATGGTGCTTTCCACCGGGCGGATGCTCGAACACTGGCACACCGGGGCGATCACGCGACGGGCGACCGTCCTGGATGCGCTGGAGCCCGAAGCGGTTGCCTCGCTGCACCCAAGGGAAATGAAACGCCTGGAAATCTGGCCCGGCGACACGATCCAGGTCAGCACCCGCCGGGGCACGATCGCGATCACCGCCCGCGCCGACCGTGACGTCCCCGAGGGCATGGTCTTCATCCCCTTCTGCTTCGCCGAGGCCGCCGCCAATCTACTGACCAACCCGCAGCTCGATCCGATCGGAAAAATCCCCGAGTTCAAGTTCTGCGCGGCGAAAGTGGAACGGGCGGAGCGGCAGGCGGCTGAGTAGTCACCGCAGCGACACTCGCGCAATACAACGAGAGACGACCATGGACACACCGAAAATTTCGAAAACCGACATGGAAACCCGCCATGTGTTGCGTTACGCGGACTGCAACGGCTCCGACCTGGCCTATCTGGACCAGCGCCTGCCGGGCCATGAGCGCGAGATCGTCAATGTGATCGGCATGAACGTGACCGAGAATAACGACGACCCGATGCTCGAGCCCAAGCTCGGCAGCGCCCACGGCTTCTCGCTGGTTTACAACAAGGCCCATCCGGGCAGCGGCTCCGGCCCGGCCTTCCATGTCCATCAGACCGAAGAGATTTTCGTCCCCATGAAGGGAGTCTGGGAACTTGTTTGGCTCGAGGGTGACGAGGAACGCGCCATCGCGCTGCACCCTCTCGACGTGGTCAGCGTACCAACCGGAATCTATCGCGGCTTCCGCTGCATCTCCGGGGAAGACGACGCGTTAATGCTCGCCATCGTCGGCGGCCCAGATGCGGGCAAGGCCTCATGGCACCCGAGCGTGATCGACCGGGCCCGGGAAACCGGCCTCGAAGTCGATGATGAGGGTAATCTGCAAGAGGTCGCGGGGGAGTAGCTTCCCACCTCACCCCGGCCCTCTCCTCCCCATGGGAGGAGAGGAAGAAGCCCCACAAAACAAACCCTCTCATCCCATGGGGAGGAGAGGGTGGCGAGCGGCAGCAAGCCGGGTGAGGTGGGATTGCATGCATCCCAAAAAGAACACGTACCCCCCAAAAGAAGAAGGGCTGGCGCGTTTAACGACACCGGACCCCCAAATTTAAGACAGAGCATTTTCAACGGGTAGGTCTTTTTGTCCCCCCTTATCCCGCTGGACTGGCGCGAACGCCGTCCACACTTTGCTCCACTCTCCTCCCCTCCCTTGGGCCGTTTGGCACGCCGCCTAATTATTTTTCAGCTGACATGCGACACCCTGTTTTACCCGGGTGCCTAATTGCGTCGTGGACGCAAGTAACTCTGGAATCAAGAGTCAATTGACTTACGCCCCGTGTTTGGAACCGTTCAAATCCGCCACAATCTGCTCGGCCCTCTCAAGGTCTTCGGGACGGTTGATGTTAAAGAACGGGTCCACCACCACGGCGGGATAGTCGACAGAGGTCAGCCCGTGTCGGGCGGTCCACAGATCGACCTTGCGCAAACCCTCAACAACCAGCGCGTGACGCAAATCCTCGCGCAACCGGACCGGCCAAAGCCCAAAGACCGGGTGAGTCCGGCCGTTGGTTTCGGCGCAGGCCAGCTCCGCATCACCCTGAGTGACGGCCTCGAACAAGCGCGCGACGAGGTCCTCCGGGAAGAACGGCGCGTCCGTCGCGCAGGTCACAATCCATTCGCAGTCCGGGGCATTTTCAGCCGCCCATTCCAACCCCGCGAGCACCCCGGCGAGCGGCCCTACGAAACCCTCGACGGTGTCCGCAACAACCGGGTGCGGGAACGAATCGAATCGGGCGGGATCGCCATTGGCATTGATGATGATCTGAGAGACCTGCGGCACGAGCCGCTCGATCGCATGGGCGAGCAACGGCTTTCCGCCGAGCTCGCGCAACGCCTTGTCGCCACCGCCCAGTCGCCGCGCCTGCCCACCGGCGAGGATGACACCGAGGACGTTACTAACCATTGCTTGCGCCAAGAATTACCTCAAAAATTTCCGCAAAAATTACTGACCCGAACGGCCGGACTATCGGGGTGATATGCCCCGAAATCGAGCTACGCCGTCTGGGTCTTCTAAAATACCGCCCAGCCGACAAAGAACACCGTTCCGAACAACACCGGGAACCCGATGAAGCTCTGATAGGCGATGCCTAAAAGCATGGCGATCACGGCACTTACAAAAGCGTTTTCCGGGTCCGCAGATAAATAGCCCGCCACCGGGATACCGACCCAGACGACGGCCAGAGACCGGGACGCGAACGACACGGCCCGGCTCGCAAAATCCTCATAGCTGGCGAAAGACCAACTGCCGCGACGCCGAAGCCACAATGCTAACCGGCCCCCAAACAGCAATAAATTCGAACCCAGCAATATGATGGACACCCAGACAAACGTGCTCGCCGCCATCGGCACATTGGCAAGCTCAACAACAGTTTTGTTCCAGTGCCCCGCGACGACGAGCGCGAGGACGACCACCGTCGGCCCAAAGACAGACCCGACAAATCGCGCCCAAAACATGTTCTGCGGTGCCAAAGACATGGTCTTTCTCACGCGACGCCCCCGCGAAAAGGATTGCTGCTCGCTCACGCTTTATCCGTCCGCGTGGCGTCGGAATCACCTGGTTTTGCATCGAACACAATCCGCTCCTGCCCGGCCAAGGCCAGGAAGCGTTGCCCCCGCGCGCGCCCGATCAGGGTGAGGTTCGCCTCTCGCGCCAGTTCTACCCCCCAGGCCGTGAAGCCTGAGCGGGACACCAGAATGGGGATGCTCATATGGACGGTCTTGATCACCATCTCAGAGGTCAGGCGACCGGTGGTGTAGAAAATCTTATCCGCCGCCGCGATGCCTTTGAGGCGCATATAGCCCGCGATCTTGTCGACGGCGTTATGGCGGCCAACATCTTCCATGTAGATCAGCGGTTCGTCGTCCGCGCACAGCACACAGCCATGGATCGCCCCGGCGGTGAGATAGAGGCTCGGCATGGTGTTGATGGCTTTGGTGAGCGCGTAAAGCGATGAGGTGCGCAGCTGCGTCGTGGTGTTGAGCTCCACCCCTTCGAGGCTTTCCATCAGATCACCGAAGACCGTGCCCTGGGCGCAACCGCTTGTCAGCGTCTTTTTCTTCAGCCGTTCCTCGTAATTGGTGGTCCGATCCGTGCGCACCACCACCACGCCCAGATCGTCGTCATGATCAATGCTGGTGATCTCGTCATCGGGCAGCAGCATGTTCTGGTTGGCGAGATAGCCGACCGCCAGATAATCGGGATAGTCCCCGATGGTCATCATGGTGACGATCTCCTGCCCGTTGAGAAACAGGGTCAGGGGGCGTTCGACAACAACCCGGGATTCGACCGTATTGCCGTCCTGGTCAATACCGGAAACAGGCTCGGTCAGGCGGGGATTATCAGGATCGGGGACAAGCATGGAGTCAGAAGTCATGACCCCAACCTAAAACATACGCGGCGCAGCGCGAACGAGTATTTGAGCGTCCCACCAAACCGCGATGGGTCGGCCCGTTCATCGAATTTCCGCCTATGCTGGACAGCCGTAAAACCTTGCTTACATATAGCGCATCGTCAGACCCTGATTAGTTAGACCCGATGGACACCTTCCTGAACGCCTTTGCCCAAGCCGGCGCACTGCTCGCCAGCTTTGATGCGGGTTTCCTCGCCATTGTCGGCCTGTCCCTGCGGGTAAGCCTGTCGGCGGTGCTGGTCGCGTGCGTGATTGGGTTTCCTTTGGGAGCCGCTGTGGCGCTGTTCCGATTCCCGGGACGTGTTCTGGTCTCCCTGCTGCTCAATACCTTCATGGGCCTGCCCCCGGTGGTCGTGGGACTGATCGTATTCCTGATCCTCTCGCGCAGCGGCCCTCTCGGGGTGCTCGGATTGCTGTTCACCCCGACAGCGATGATCATCGCCCAGGCCATTCTGGTGACCCCCATCATTGCCGCGCTGACGCGCCAGATCGTCGAAGATCTGGGAAGCGAATATGACGAGCAGCTGCGCTCCCTCGATGCCGGGCTCCTCAACACGTTGGGCACGCTGATTTTCGATGCCCGTTTCTCCCTGGCCACCACTGTCCTGGCCGGGTTCGGACGCGCCATCGCCGAAGTCGGGGCCGTGATGATCGTCGGCGGCAATATCGATCACGCCACCCGGGTGATGACCACCGCGATCGCCCTAGAAACCAGCAAGGGCAACCTGGCGACCGCCCTCGGGCTCGGCATCGTTCTGCTGGTGATCGCCCTGACCGTGAACGCCACCCTGCAAATCGTCAACAATGTCGCCAGCCGCAAAGCGGCCCTGACATGAGCGCCCCGCAATCGATCCTCCCGCTTGAGATACGGCGGCTCGTCTACGCCCCCGGTGGCACGCATTTGCTGCACGATATCGATGTGACCCTGCGCGCGGGACGGCGCACCGTTATTCTGGGGCCCAACGGGGCCGGAAAAAGCCTGTTGCTGCGCCTGTGCCATGGCCTGCTGAGCCCCACTTCCGGCGAGATCGTCTGGTGTGGCGCAGGCACAAACGACCGCGTCATTCGTCACCAGGCCATGGTGTTTCAACGTCCGGTCATGCTGCGGCGCTCGGCCATCAACAACGTCATTCACGCCCTCAAGATGCGCAAAGTTCCCCGCGCCGAACGCCACGATCGGGCCGTAGCCGCACTGGCGCTGGCCGGTCTGTCGAAACGGGCCGATCAACCCGCACGTCTGATGTCGGGCGGTGAACAACAACGTCTGGCCCTCGCCCGGGCCTGGGCCACGGAACCGGAAGTGCTTTTTCTTGACGAGCCGACCGCAAGCCTCGACCCAGCAGCCACGGGTGCGGTTGAAACCCTGATCGAGGGATTTCACGCGGCGGGGACGAAAATCATCATGGCCACCCACGACCTCAACCAGGCGCGCCGGCTGGCCGATGACATCGTGTTTCTGAACAAGGGACGGTTGCTCGAATTCGCCGAAGCCGATACTTTTTTTGATACCCCTAAAACCAAAGAAGGACGCGCTTTCGTCGAGGGGAAATTGCTTTGGTAAAACGACTTTTACTGACCGCCCTCGCGCTTGTCCTCATGAGCTCTGTTGCTTTCGCGCAGAACGGGGGCCTCACTCTCGCCTCGACCACTTCGACAGAGAATTCCGGCCTGCTGGACTTCATTCTGCCGCGCTTTACCGCCCAGACCGGAATACCGGTCCGGGTGGTCGCCATGGGAACCGGCGCGGCGCTCAACCTCGGTCGCCAGGGCGACGCCGAAGTTCTATTGGTCCACGCGCGTCAGGACGAAGATGCTTTTATCGCTGCGGGCTATGGCAGCTACCGCCGTGACGTGATGTTCAATGATTTCGTCATCGTCGGGCCCCGCGACGACCCTGCCCGGATCGGTGGCGGGTCCAACGCGCCGGCCGCACTCGTCACGATCGCCAAAAGCAAATCGACGTTTGTCTCGCGCGGTGACGATAGCGGCACCCACAAGGCCGAAAGGCGCCTGTGGTCGCGTACGCCCATCGATCCCGCCGAAGCTTCGGGGCGGTGGTACAAGGAAACCGGGTCGGGCATGGGCGCGACCCTGAACACCGCGGTCGGACTGGGTGCCTACACCATGACCGACCGGGGCACGTGGCTAAGTTTTCGTAATCGTGGAGACCTCGACGTTCTCGTCCAAGGCGACCCCATGATGTTCAATCCCTACGGCATTATTCTGGTGAACCCCGCTCGGCATTCACACATTCAGACCAACAAGGCACAGGCCCTGATCGACTGGATGACCGGCCCCAACGGGCAAGCCGCTATTGGTGGCTTTCGGGTCAACGACAAACAGTTATTCTTCCCGAACGTCGCCCCGCGCTAACCTGTCGGAAATTGTTCCGGACTTCCAATTGACGCTTGCCAGTCGGCCCGTCAGGCTGCCGCACTGTGTCACAAGGCGGAAACATCATGTTGCGTGTCATTCTGGGGTTCGTACTGACCCTGTCATTGTCAGTTGCAATGGCACCGGTGAGCCGCGCCCAGACTGAAACGGTGCCTTTGGTGGGAATAACGTCGATTTCCATCAATGCAGAGATACAAGCCATCATCGATGGCCTGCGAGATCGATTGTCGGAACGAGGTTTTCAATCCGGCAAGACCGTCAACGTGGCGATCCGCGATGGCGGCACCGATGGCGACCAGGCGGCCAACGTGATCAATGAGTTCGCCCAACTAAAAGCTCGAATCATCGTTGCGATTTCCCTGCCGTCGATCCAGGCCGCACTGAAAAGCAAAACACGTATCCCCATTGTCGGGGCCAATCTGACTGTCGAACAGGCGACCCAGATCAGCAGCGAACACCGGCGACGAGCCGTGACGGGGATCGCCCAAACCGATAGCCGCGATGACCAGTTCGCGCTCATTAGAATACTCGCACCTGGTGTTAAACAGGTTGCCGTTCCTGTCGATCCGCAGAACGGCGCCATCAAAAGAAAGATCAGAGACTTAAACGCGGCGGCACGAAACCATGACCTCACCGTCACGGCACTGCCCGTTTCGGTCGATCTGAACGCGGTCGGAAACGATCTCCGGACGCTCGACCCCACGACAACCGCGTTGCTCCTCGACCGCGCCCTGCTTCCCGACGCGCCAGTCGAAGCCCTGGCTATCGCTGCGGCAACGCAAAAGCTGGCTTTCTTCGCCACCGATGAGGACAGCGTCATCCGGGGTGCCCTTGCCGCCATGGTGGTCGAGCCTTTCGGAATTGGCCAACAACTGGGCGATCTGGTCGTCGATATCCTGGAAAAACCCGCATCCGCGCGTCGCCCCTTTGAACCGGCCCGCGCGTCGCATTTGATCTTTAACGAAGACGGCCGTGCGGTTCTCGATGTCGAGGGCATTGAAACTGCGCTGGCGCAACAGCGGGGCTCGGTTATCGACTGGGCAGACGATGCCGGTCCTCGACCGCGCCTTAAACCGACGCCCCCAACAGCCCCACCTCCGCTTGGAATTGTTCGCGGAATCACCATCCCCATGCCCCGGGCGAAACCTGCGCGCCCCTAGACCAAGCTTCGGCTCAAACGCCGCCCGCGGGAGGCAAACCGCAAAATCAATATCCTGTGCCCAAAAACCGCCTGGTGCCGAGCAAAAAACGACGTTTCTGGCATGAATTATGCGTGGATAGGGTCATGAGAGGGTCACAAAACACTGAAAACAGCCAAACCGGTGCTCAGGCCCTACATTCTGTTCGCGAAACGTACTACATAAGTGTCCATGAACATTGAGACATCACAAATTGCGACACCCATCCTCCCGTCTGTCGATACGCCCTTGATCGACCCCTTTGCGCGGCCGATCAACTATCTACGCGTATCGGTGACCGATCGGTGTGATCTCCGCTGTGTGTATTGCATGGCCGAAGACATGACGTTCCTGCCGAAAGCCGACGTGCTTTCGCTCGAGGAGCTCGACCGGATGTGTAGTGCATTTATCGATCTGGGTGTGCGCAAACTGCGTTTGACCGGCGGTGAGCCGCTGGTGCGCAAGAACATTATGTGGTTGGTTCGGCGTCTGGGGCTTCATCTCGAATCAGGGGCGCTCGACGAGCTGACCCTGACTTCCAACGGGACCCAGCTTGCCCGCTACGCTGATGAACTCGCCGATGCCGGGGTCCGCCGAATCAATATTTCTCTCGACACCCTGGATCCCGACAAGTTCAAGACAATCACTCGATGGGGTGATCTCGACAAGGTTCTTGAGGGGGTTGAGGCCGCCCGACGCGCCGGTCTGGCGATCAAGATCAACACGGTCGCTCTCCGCGGCGTCAATGATGACGAGTATGATCGGCTTCTCAACTGGTGCGGCGAAAACAGCTTTGACCTGACCTTTATCGAAGTGATGCCTCTGGGCGAAATTGGTGAACAGCGGCTCGACCAATATTTACCCCTCTCCATGGTTCGGGGTGATCTCGCGAAACGCTGGACCCTGACCGAGTCAGACCATGCGACTGGTGGCCCAGCACGCTATTTCGACATCGGTGAAACCGGCCAACGGATCGGCTTCATCACACCGCTCACCCACAATTTCTGCGAATCCTGCAATCGCGTACGCCTGACCTGCACCGGCACACTCTTTATGTGCCTGGGCCAGGAAGACGCCGCTGATTTGCGCGCACCGTTGCGCGCCAACGACGACAATGCGCTACTGACCACGGCCATTCATGAAGCCATCGGGCGCAAGCCGAAGGGCCATGATTTCATCATCGACCGCCGTCAGAATGCCCCCGCGGTCGGACGCCACATGAGCGTCACCGGCGGATAACGGAACCCGGGAACGCGATGTATTTTTCAGCTTGAACATCGGGATTGGTCCACACCGTCGTGGTTGCGGCACCCCTGTTCAGCATACCCGCGATCGAATTGGCTTTTGGTGATCGGTTCGGACGGGGTCAAACGCACGACGTGCTGACCTATGGTGAGTCGAACGACTTCCAAAGCAAATTCTCGAGCGGCGCCCTGACCCGCGCCTCCGAAGACGAAACAGCGGACAGCACCGAATCCGGTATCAACCCCGACAGCAACTCCGACAGCAACTCCAGTGGTGAATTCGGGTTTGACGAAGTCGGAGATGCAGACAAAAAGGACTCCCGGTTCGGCTCGCCCGACGAAGAAGTAGCTAGCGACGACCCGGCCGGCGGCGCTGGCCGCGGCACCGATAAAGCACTTGAAGCCGCATTGACTGGTGACACGGACGACCCAGGAGATAGCGGGGAGGCAGAAGAACCTGGCGAAGCCACACGGGAGATCGTTGTATTCGTTAATCTGAGGCCGGAACCCCGACCCAACGAAGAGTCCATCGAGGCGGACCCTGCGCGCGCGATGGGGAACACGGATATTCCTGCCGCCGTAGCCTCGATCGGGACTGGCGAAATTCCCACGGAAGTCGCAGCCCTTGTTTCCGATGATACAACAACGATCGGCGGCATTCCCCAATCCGGCGACCCGGAAGGTCTGGCTGACGGCGAGACCGATGAAGGTCGCAAAAGTGAGACCGAAGACAACCAGGCTGCCTCGCCAACAATCGACAACTTTTCTATGCCCGACACTGCGAGTGAACTACCCGCAGATACGCCGGGCAGCAGTCCGGAGAGTTTCCCCATTGCCGACACGGCCTCCCTGGCCGAAATCGCCACGACGATAGCAGAAAATCCGTCCGACAACCTCTCGGGAACCGCGAGTGAACTGAATTCCGCAACGGTTGCCGAACAGACAACCGGGCAACCCGGATTGCCCAACCAGGACGCCACACCTGACGAGAAAACCCCGGTAGAAGGAGAGCCCAGACCCGAGCTCGCCGTCACCACACCGACAGAGGTCTTTGAGGGGCTTGAGACACCGGCATTGCGAAATGAACAGGCCCAGAAACTTGTTGACCCGGATGACCCCGGCCTGTCGACCATAGTCATCAGCGGGCGCGCCAGTGGCGTCGAGGAAGCCATTCAAGGCGCCCCAGGTCCGGACAACGAGGACTCACAGGACGAAATTCGAATTGCCGAAGGCAACCCCGACGCTGAGAAAACCGATGCCAAGGGGGAAGAAGTGCGTCATGGCGTTTTGGAAAATGGGGTGGAGAGCAACGAAGAAAATGACGATACCAGCCTGATAAGCACCCAGCTCGCATCCTTACAGGAAGGCGACGAATTTCGTGCGCCCGATAAGGGGCCGCGCGACCAGGCCGCCATCGCCACCGGCGAATTGACCCCGTTGGCGAAAATTATCGCAGCAATTGCTGGCAAAAACGAAGCTCTCGCCCGCGCGCTTGCCCACCCGAAGCCGCTGGAGACCGTCGGTGGAATACCCGATCCCGGTGATCTCAAGACCAACGACGTGCTGGAGAAAGCCGTAGATTCCGGGCTCGCACAGGCGCAAACGAAACTGGCCCAACGTTACATTATCGGCCTCGCAATTGGCGCCACACCTGACGAAATTGCTGAGCTCTTGCGCAACGCTGCCGAACGGGGCGATCAGGAAGCACAATTACTGCTCGGCGCGTTGTTTGCCGATGGCCGCATTGTGCCGAAAGATCTGGTGCAATCACATGTCTTCTTCGAACTCGCCTCGGCCCAGGGAAACGATGAAGCCAATGAAATGCTGCCCGTCCTCGAACTCCAGATGACCCCACGGGAAGTCGTCGATTCGCGACGGCTGGCGCGCCAATACAAGCGTTTGCTCGATTCTATCGCCGCGGCCCGAACCCTTGGTTCACGGGGCGACGGCCTGCGCGATCAATTGCTCCAGGCCTCCGCGGCTGCCAACACAGTCAAGATCGCGGAACTGTTGTCACGCGGCGCCGATCTGGAAGGCGATGACACCGCGGGGCGAACAGCAGTGATCAACGCTGCCTGGCGCGGCGAGCAAGAGGTCGTGGACCTTCTGGTCGAGTTGGATGCCGATTTGAATGTCGCCGACCATGACGGTCGAACGGCTGTGTCATGCGCAGCAAGCAACGGGCATGCAGATATTGTCCGCAAGCTGCTTTCGAGTGGTGCCAGAACTGCGATCGACGACAAGGAAGGCCTCACCCCGCTGATGCGTGCGGCATGGAAAGATCATGAAGATGTTGTGCGGTTGCTCGTGGATGCAGGGTCCACGCTCTCGGCCACGGACGATTTTGGGAAATCGGCCCTCGATTACGCCATCCAGGGTGGGCACAGGGAAATCGCCCGGGTTCTGAGGGCGTTTGGAGCGTAAGCCGCTACCTCAATTTGATCTGATGCGCAAATGATGCACCGTCGGTAAACGTGATCTGCTCAAATCCGAGTAAATGCGCCAGATCAAAAAACGTGTAACGATCCGCCTCGGGTTGTTCGCGGAACAACTGAGTGCCGCGCGCAATTGCCGTCATCATCGCGAACAAAGCCCGGGCCCGAAAAATCGTGTTGTAGGAATTCTCGTGCAGGCTGGTGATGATTAGTTTCTCCGCTTCGGCGCCCTTCGCGAAGATCGCAAACTGAGGCGGATAGGGATTCTGAAGCATCTGGTTCGTCATCACCGTCACAAATCCGACCCGCCGGGCCCGATTACTTCCTGGCATTAACGGGATACGGGCTTCATAGATTTCGGTCGTTTCAGGGTCGGGATAGTAATACCACGCATGACGACTACGATCCTGCGCAGCGGCATCCCCCATCTGCACTGAACCGACAAAAACCAAAACTGCCACCGCCCAAAGGCAAACACGCATGCGAGAATTCCTTCCAAACCACTCTGACATTAGCGCACTGTGCCGTTGCGCCACACGCGTGACAACGACTGGTTTGTAATGGGGTACGTAAGATATAGTCCGGGCATCAACGTTTTCGCCCCCTGTCAGGTTGATCAAGATCGTGCCTAAAACCAAACCGTCAGCGACCATCACGACCAGCACCGAACGCATTGCGTTTGTGGCCGCCGATTTCGACGCGGCGCAGCTGGCGTTAGAGGATTTGAAGGGCCGCTATAACAATGTCGAACCTGACGACGCCGATGTGGTTGTGGCGCTGGGGGGTGATGGTTTTGTCCTCCAGACACTGCGGCGCTTTATTGACCGGAAGATTCCCGTCTTCGGCCTGAACCGCGGTTCGGTCGGCTTTCTGATGAATGATTACAGCAATGATGGTCTCGTCGAACGGCTCGCGAAATCCCAGGCGGTCACCCTCTATCCGCTGCAAATGATCGCGAAGACCTTCGACGGAAAAATCCACGAATCCATCGCCATCAACGAAGTTTCACTACTGCGCGAGACCTACCAGGCCGCGAAGCTTGAAATCGTCATCGACGGCATCACCCGGATGGAAGACCTCATTTGCGACGGCGCGCTGGTGTCTACACCGGCGGGCAGCACGGCCTATAACCTTTCGGCCCATGGCCCGATTATTCCCTTGAGCGCAGAAATTCTCGCCCTGACACCGATCAGTGCGTTTCGGCCACGGCGCTGGCGCGGCGCCCTGCTGCCCCATGACGCCGATGTGGTGTTCCGTATCCACGACACCGAGAAACGGCCGGTCAGTGCCACCGCCGACGACTTCGAAGTACGCGGTGTCGTCGAGGTTACGATCCGCGAAGACCGCGACCGCAGTTTTCAGCTGCTGTTTGATCCGGAGACCAATCTCGAAGAGCGCATCCTCAAGGAACAGTTTACGCCGTGAGTGTACCGCCAGTCCGTCGACTGAAGAAGAGCGACCTGCTCCTCTTCCTGCGAACCGTTGCCATTGGCGTGGCCGGTGGCGCGATCTTCAACGTGCTCAACCTGCCCCTGCCCTGGATGATGGGCGCAATGGCCGCGACCGGGGGACTGACCCTGGCCAAGGTCGAGATGGCGATCGATTCCCGCCTGCGAACTTTGATGATCCTGGTCGTCGGCGTCTTCCTGGGGAGTGCTTTCTCACCGGAAATCCTCGACCGCATCGCCTTGTGGCCCATCACCCTGGCTGCCCTGGTCGCCTACGTCTTTGTCAGCACGCTCGCGGTCTATCTGTTCTTTCGTTACGTGGGCGGGTTTGACTCCAAAACAGCGTTCTTCGCAGGCGTTCCCGGCGGCCTGAACGAAATGATCATTCTGTCTCAGGCCGCGGGCGGCGACGACCGTCAGGTCAGCGTGATGCATACCGCTCGGATTTTCCTGGTGGTGATGACCCTGCCGTTCGTGTTCCGCATTATCGAGGATTTCGAACCGGGCATGCGGACTTTCGGCGACGCTGATACCTCGCTCGGCGCTCTCGATGCCATAGTTCTCGTGACAAGCGCCGCCGTCGGATATTTCGCGGCGCGATTGTTACGCATTCCAGCGCCACACCTGACCGGCCCGATGATCACAAGTGCTGCGGTTCATCTGTCGGGGCTAACCGCCGCGGTTCCGCCGGTGATCGCCGTCGCCGTGGCACAGGTCATTCTCGGTTCAGCGGTGGGCGCTCGGTTCGACGGGCTGACGTTTCGTGATCTCGGTCCCATCCTCAAGCTCGGAGGCACGGCGACCGTTATCTTGCTGGCCATCTCGGCCCTGTTCTCGGTTGCGTTGCAAGCGGTGACCGGAATTCCGTTTGGCTCCCTGATCCTGGCCTTCTCGCCGGGAGGACTTACTGAGATGAGTCTGGTGGCACTGGCGCTTGAAATCGACACGGCCTTCGTCGCCACCCATCACATCGCCCGGATCAGCGTCGTCGTCATCGCCATCCCGATCCTTTTCCAGATCCTCGACCGCAACAGTACAAAAGACGAGGATATCTAGCCGCAGCCCGGCCAGAATCGTATGTTCTTGGAAATCCATCAAAAGCCATGACAGAGACAGGGATAGAGAAATGATCGTCGAACAGGTCTGGACCGGAAATTCCAGCCGCAACTTTTTCTATATGGTCGCCTGCCCGAGCTTGGGTGAAGCCATTGCGATCGATCCGATTGACCCGGGCCTTTGCCTGTCCACCGCAAAGGCCAAGGGCTGGGACATCACCTGGGTGATGAACACCCACGAGCACGCCGATCACATCGAAGGCAATGATGATGTCATCGCGGCGACCGGTGCAAAATTGATGGCCCCCTACAACGCAGGCACCTCAATCCCCGGCGTCGACAAGGGCTTGCGACAGGGCGACGTCGTGAAGCTCGGCAGCGCCGTCGAGCTTGAGGTGATCGAAACACCGGGCCACACGCCGATCCATATTTCGATGCTCGGCCATGGTGATGAATCCCACCTACTCTGCGGAGACACGATCTTCAATGCCGGGGTTGGCCATTGCTACAGCGGCGATGCGAACGTGCTTTACGCGACGTTCCGCGACAAGATCGCATCGATGGCTGACAACATCCGAATTTATCCGGGTCACGACTATATTGCCAACAATCTGAAATTCACCCTGGACCGCGAGCCCGACAATGCCGCCGCCAAAGCGTTGTTGGCCGAAGTTGAAAGTCAGGACCCGGCCAACGCGCTGGTCACGACACTGGGACAAGAGCGAAAAGTGAATACCTTCATGCGCCTGGACAGCACCAGCGTGATCGCCGGCATAAAAGAGAAGTTCCCGGAACTCCCGGACACGCCGAGCCCGGAAGACGTCTTCCTCAGCCTGCGCAAACTGCGCAACGACTGGTAGGACTTCGCTAGCCGAGGGTTCCCATCCAGTCGGCGATGGCCTGCCCGATTTCGTCGGGCGAATCTTCCTGGATGAAATGGACACCTTTAACCTGCACTTCGGTCTGATTGGGCCAGCTGCGACAAAAATCGCGGCTCGCGCCCTCACCAAGGATTGCACCCGGCTTCGCGTCAAAAAACAGCTTGGGCACGTCAGACGTCGATAGCCACTTGCCGTAATCGTCCATGATGGAGGTAACGTCAGCCGGGTCACCCTCGATGGGAATCTGGCGTGGCCATGTCAGGGTCGGGCGACGATCCTCACCCGCATTGGCGAACGGCCGACGGTATTCATTGTGCTCTTCCTCGCTCAGGTCACGGATGATCGAACCGGGGAGCATGACCTCCACAAAGAAATTATTCTCCAAAACCATCTCCTCTCCCTTGGGGGACCGCATGGCCTGAAAGGCCGGACGGGCCTTTTCCGGGAAATCATCCCACGAGCGTGCTTTGACCATCGCTTCCATATAGGCGATGCCCTTCACAGCATCCCGATGGGTGTTGGCCCAGTGAAAGCCCAGCCCGCTGCCCCAGTCATGGATGACCAGCGTAACGTTGCTATGCACACCAATCTGATCGAGAAGCTTGTCCAGATAATCACTGTGTTCGACGAAACGATAACTATCAGGGCCGCTATCCGGCAATTTCTCGGAATCGCCCATACCAATCAGGTCCGGCGCAATACAGCGCCCGAGCCCGGTCATATACGGCATGATATTGCGCCAGAGATAACTCGACGTTGGATTGCCGTGAAGGAAGAGAATGGGGTCACCCGCAGGATCTCCCATCTCCACATAAGCCATCCGACGACCGTTGACGGTCTCGAACTTCTTCTCAGTCCAAGTCATGTTGTCGGTTTCGCTTCAGTGTTAAGGAAGCAGGACCGTGGAACCCGTTGTCTTACGAGCCTCAATATCCCGATGGGCCTGGGCGGCATCCTTCAGCTTGTAACGCTGGTTGATTTTGATTTTTACATCACCGCTTTCGATCGCCTGAAACAAGTCACGCGCACGCGCCATCAGTTCCTTGCGCGAGGTGGTGTAATTAACCAGCGCACAACGGGCGATATAGGGCGAGCCCATCGGACCGGTTTTGGCGATATCGATCAACGGCGGGTTGCCTGAAGCACTACCAAAATTAATTACCGAACCGCGCAAACGCACGCTGGCCAAGGATTCTGCCCAGGTGTCCTTGCCAACCGAATCATAGATGCAATGGGCCCCTTCACCATTCGTGATCTCACGAACTTTCTTGGCAAATTTGGGCTTCGTGCGGCTGACCACAATCGGATGGTGGCAACCGTTCTTCTTGGCGAACTTGGCTTTCGCTTCAGAGCTGACGATCCCGATCACCGTGGCACCCAGGGCGTTGGCCCACTGGCACATGATCGCACCGACGCCGCCGGCGGCGGCATGCACGACGATCGTGTCGCCCTTCTTCACCTTATAGGCGTCACGTAGCAGATATTGGGCCGTAATGCCCTTGAGCAGTGACGCTGCTGCTGTGCGGTCATCGATGGAATCCGGCAGCGGGATCAGGCTGTCCACGGCCGCCACCCGGCGCTGAGAATAGCCATCAAGCCCGGGACCACCAATATAGCCCACGCGATCACCAACCTTGATGCCACGGGTTCCAGGACCCACCGCTTCAACAACACCCGCGGCTTCGTTGCCAATGCCGCTGGGCAGGGAAATCGGATAAAGCCCGATGCGACGATACGTGTCGGCCAGGTTGAGGCCGATGGCGGTGTGCTTGATCTGCACTTCACCCTTGCCGGGCTCGGGCACATCAACGGTTTCCCATTTCAGAACCTTGGGGCCGCCGTTCTTGTAAAGCCGGAATGCGTTGGTTTTCATGCTGTTCTCCCGTAACAAAATGTACAAATGCGGCGCCCTTAGGACGCCCGTTGATAGAGCTGAACCAGATTGCCATCCGGGTCGCGAAAGCTGAGCGTCTTGCCATGGTCACCCATGTCGCGAATGCCGAGAATCTCCCCGCCGGCGGCTTCGAGTGCGCCGCTTACGGCCTCGATATCATCGACTTCGAATACGACCGTGGCGCCTAACGCGCCCTTGGAGGCCTCCTCCTTCGAGGCCATAGCGAAGTTCACCCCGCCCGCCTTGAACTGAGTCCACTTCTCGCCATCCTGGAAGACCATATCGAGCCCCAGGGTGTCCCGGTAAAAGCCGACCGAACGTTCCATGTCGCTGGTGACGTAATAAGCGTTCTGCAGTTTCTCGACGGTCATATTCTGATTCCTAAATGCATGCTGTTTTGCGCCGGAAGATAACCGACAGATTGTTCACCGGCATGTCAACGGTCCGGTCCAGATCAAACCCCGCGCCAGAGGCGGCCTCGCACACCATTTCCAGCTCCCGCAGGCCCCAATCCGGGTTTTGGTCACGTAGGGAGCGATCGAAGGACTCATTGCCGTCCGAGGAAAATTTCCCATCGACCACAAACGGCCCGTAAAAATAAACGAGCCCACCAGCCCCGAGCAAACGCGCACTGCCTTCGAACAACCCCAGACAAGCCTCCCAGGGGGCGATGTGGATCATGTTGGCGCTGATGATGGCATTAGGCGTGTCAGCAACCGCCGCATCCCATCCCGGCTGACAGACATCGATGGCCACAGCCGGGAGCAGGTTTGCATTCGCCAATGTGTTCAGATGAGTCACCAGCGTCGGCACAGCTTCACTTGGCAGCCAGTTGAGTGCCGGCATCGCGGCAGAGAAAAACGACACGTGCTGCCCCCCGCCGCTCGCGATCTCGACCACGGTTCCCGTTGACGGCAGGACCTCCCGAAGAACACCCAGAATGGCATCCTTGTTCCGATCCGCAGCGTGGAACATGGGGGCGTCCGGTGTCATGACAGCGCTTCGAGATGTTTCTGTACGCACCGATGCAATTCCTGGGTCTCGGGATCATCGAGCTCATAGTCATCGAGCGCCTGCACCAACAGCGCGACATATTCGTGGCATGTGCCCATGGGGCCCAGAGCGCTGGCGATGATCTGCGCGGACTGATCGAGGGGCAGGATACCCGCATAGTTGCGGTGCGCACGGTTGCCCACAAACCCCAACGCCCAGACCGGGCCCTGATCGGTTTGCGCCGCGACCCAGGTCGGGTTGTAGACGCCACCGCTCATCTCGCGACGCCACAACGCATCAAGAATATCCTCCCGCCCTTCTTCGGGCACCTTAAAGACCACGCCTGCACAGGTTCCGCCCGGTTCGAGCGCCAGCCCCAGACCGGGCCGTTCGAAGGACCCCCGCGCCCGGATCGACCAGAAGCTAAAAGCTCGCTTGTATTCTTCCAGCAAGGCCGTTCGGGTTTCCACCGGCTCAAACCGCGGATCCCAGATCAACGAGCCCGCGCCAAACACCCACAGCGACGTGGGATCTGGAGATACCGCCAGGCATTGCTGCAAATTGTCCGCGCGCTGGGCATCGGACCATTCGACAAAGGAAGTCGGGGGAGCATTGAAGGGATATTCGGTCATGGGATCGGTCATGGGAATCGTACGCACCGCGAACAGGAAAATGAGAATCAGATGGCAACCGTTCAGCTATTCTGCCATTCAAACACTGCAATACACAGGGGAGTTGAAAGTATGTCAGGCACAGATATGAAATCGCACACCGTTGGCTGGATCGGAACCGGAAAGATGGGTTACCCGATGGCGGGTTTGCTGATCGAGGCCGGGGCCGATGTCAAAGTCTACAACCGGACCGCCGCCAAGGCCGAACCACTTGGCGTTGAGGTTGTCGGCAAGCCATCTGACCTGGCCGACCGCGACATCGTCTTCTCCATCGTGACCGACGACACCGCAATCCGTGAAATGATCACCGGCCCCGATGGCGTCCTCTCTGGCAGCACCCTGCCCAAGATCATCAGCGACAGCTCGACCATTTCCATCGATACGTCGAAAGAAATGCGCGCGGCGTGCGAGGCCAAGGGCGTGATGTTCCTGGCTACCCCGATCAGCGGCAATGGCCATGCGGTCGCCGCTGGCAAGGCGACGCTGGGTGTCTCCGGACCGCGCGAAGCCTACGATATCGCGCGGCCGTATATTGCTGCGCTCGGTCGTGCGGAAACCTATATCGGCGAAGGTGATTCTTCGCGGCTGGCAAAGCTCGCCCATAATGTGATGCTCGGTGTGGTCGCCCAGTGCATGGCCGAAATCACCGTGCTTTGCGAAAAGGGCGGGATCGAGCGTCACGCCTTCCTGAACTATTTCAACAACAGTGCGATGTCTTCGACCTTCACCAATTACAAGGCACCGGCCCTGGTGAACCTGGACTACACCGCGACCCATACTTCGAGGATGCTACGCAAGGATCTCGATCTTGCGCTCAAGGAAGCCAAAGACCTGGAAGTCCCCATGCCGGTCACCAATCTAACCCGCGAGCTGGTTCAGTCCCTGGTCGGACTGGGCCATGGGGAAGACGATTTTGCGGCACTCATCAAGATGCAGGCGGCGGCTTCGGGCTATGAAATCCAGCCCGAGAATGTCGAAGTCTCCGACGGCCTCAAGGATGCTGCCGAGTAACGCACCCCTCACAACGTGGAACCGGGGTTTGGGCTCCGGTTTAATTTAGACTTAGGACGAATCTAACATGACCAAGACCCTCATCAAGGGCGGCACCATCATCTCGATGGACCGCAAAACCGGTGACTTCGCCAAGGGCGACATCCTCGTTAACGGCACCGAGATCGAAAAGATCGGAAAATCGATCCGATCACCGGGCGCGAAAGTCATCGATGCGACCGGCATGATCGTGATGCCCGGCTTCGTAAATGCCCATCTCCACACCTGGCAGACGGGCATTCGCGGCGTCGCGGGCAATTGGTCGATCCCCGAATACCTGCACCAGATGCACGCCACAATCGCCCCGCGTTACACGGCGAAAGACACCTATCTCGGCAACCTCGTGGGCGCGTTGAACCAGATCAACCTTGGAGCCACCTCGGTTTTTGACTGGTGCCACAACAACTCGACCCCCGCCCATTCCGATGCCGGTATTCGAGGATTACAGGAATCCGGTATCCGCGCCCTGTTCGGCCATGGTTCACCCAAACCCAATGCGGCCGCGGGCGCCAAACATTTCAGTGAGATTCCCCACCCCCGCAAGGAGCTCGAACGCCTCCGCAAGGGTGCACTTTCCGACGACGATGGATTGGTCACCCTGGCCATGGCAGCCCTTGGCGTCGATTTCTCCACCTGGGAGGTCGTGGAACATGATTTCCGGCTGGCCAAGGAACTCGACCTGATCATCAGCACCCATGTCTGGGGCGCGCCCAATCGCCTCAACCCGGATGGCTACAAGAAGCTGGCGAAACTCAACCTGCTCGATCGCCGACACAACATGGTCCACGGCAATTATCTGTCGGACTCTGAGCTCAAACTCCTCATCGATTCCGGGGCCTCGACAACAATCACCCCCGAAGTTGAGATCCAGATGGGTCACGGCAACCCGCTGATCGGCCGTGTGCGCGCGCTGGGCGGCAAGCCGAGCATCGGTATTGATGTGGAATGCAACATCTCCGGTGACATGTTCACGGTGATGCGCATGGCCATGCAGCCCCAGCGTCTGCTCGACAATCAGGCCACGTTCCGTGAAACCAAGGCTATGGTGGATAACCTGTCGATCAAGCCACGGGAAGCGCTTGAATGGGCGACCATCAACGCCGCTCGAGCAATGGGCATGGACCGCAAGGTGGGGTCCTTAAAGCCCGGAAAATACGCCGATATTATCATGATCAATGGGAATGATTTGAATCTGTTCCCGGTTCATAACCCGATCGAAAGCGTGGTCTTCCACGCCCATGGCGGCAACGTGGATACGGTTATGATCGCGGGCAAGATCCAGAAGCAGAACGGCAAGCTCAAATATCGTGGCCTGCGCGGCAAAATGGATGAACTCGCCAAATCCGGTCGTCGTATCCTTAAAGGCATTAACCTGGCCGCCTAGCGCGCCGATATCGCACCGGGCTTTGGTGATGTATCATGGTGTCTTCTAGACTGGAGACGACCATGCCTGACGATTCACCACGGCCAAATTCCCTCGAGGCGCGCGACGCCGCGTCGATCATTCACCCGCTAACCAATCTCAAGGAACATCTTGAGAAAGGCCCGGTGGTGATCGAAGAAGGTCAGGGCGTCTGGGTCACAGACATCCACGGCAAGAAGTATATTGAAGGCATGGCCGGGCTCTGGTGCCTGTCGCTGGGCTACGGGCAGGACCGCCTGGTCAAGGCAGCCGCCGACCAGATGACGCGCCTGCCCTATTATCACCTGACCAATCACAAGAGCCATTCGCCGGTGATAGAGCTCGCCGAAAAGCTACTCGAAATGGCCCCGGTGCCGATGTCGAAAATCTGGTTCGCCAATTCCGGTTCCGAAGGCAATGACAGCGCGGCGCGGATCGTCTGGTATTACTGGCACGCTAAGGGCAAGCCGGAAAAACGCAAAATCATCGCCCATGAGCGCGCCTATCACGGCAACACCATCGCCTCGGCCAGCTTGTCGGGCATGCACTACAACCACGCCTCCTTCGGGTTGCCACTGGACGGTTTCCTACATGTGACGCCGCCGCATCACTATCGCTACGCAAAGCCCGGCGAGAGCGAGGAAGATTTCGCCACCCGTCTGGCCGATGAGCTCGACGCGCTGATCGAGGCCGAAGGCCCCGATACGGTGGGGGCTTTCTTCACCGAACCGATTATGGGATCGGGGGGCGTGATCGTCCCGCCACCGACCTATTACGACAAGGTGCAGGCCGTGCTCGACAAGCACGAGATGTTGCTGATCTCCGACGAGGTCATCACCGCGTTCGGGCGCACGGGGAACATGTTTGGTACCACCAGTATGGGCCTCAAGCCCGATATGATCGTCTGCGCCAAGGGCCTGTCGAGCGCCTATATCCCGATCTCGGCGCTGATGGTGAATGCCCGGGTCTTCGATGTTATTTCCGAAGAAAGCGACCGGGTCGGGATCTTTGGTCTCAGCTTCACTTATTCGGGCCATCCGGTTGCCGCAGCGGTCGCCCGGGAAACCCTGCAAATTTATGAGGATGAGGACATTCTCGGCCATGTCCGGGCTATGGAGCCCCATTTCATGGGCGGACTGGGTGAGCTTCTCGATCACCCGCTGGTCGGCGAAGTACGCGGCATGGGGCTGGTCGCCGGCGTCGAGCTAGTGAAGGACAAGTCCACCGGTGAGGCCTTCGACCCGGGTGACGCGGTCGGCCCGTTCTGCAACCAGCGCGCCGAGGATCATGGCCTGATCATCCGCGCGATCGGCGACACGATGTCGTTCTGTCCTCCGTTGATTATCTCGAAGGACGAAATCAAAGAAATGATCATGCGCTTCCGGCTGGCACTCGATGACACGCTGGCCATGGTTCAGGAAAGGGTCTGATATGAGCACCAAGCTGATTGCGAAAACGGCGAGCGAACTCAGTGAGCTTTACGCCAGCGGCGACGCATCCCCGGTAGAAGCGACCCAGGCGGTTCTCGACCAGATCGAGGCCCATAACCCGGTGCTCAACTGCTTCTGTCTTGTCGATCCCGACTCTGCACTGGCCGCCGCGCGCGCGTCCGAAGCTCGCTGGACAGCCGGTGGACAGATGTCGCCCATCGACGGCATCCCGACCTCGATCAAGGATTTAACCCTGACCAAAGGGTGGCCAACCCTGCGCGGCTCACGCACCTCCGACCCTGACGGGCCCTGGGACGAGGATGCCCCGGCGACCGCACGGCTGCGCGAAGCCGGTGCCGTTCTCGTCGGCAAGACCACAACCCCCGAAATGGGCTGGAAGGGTGTCACTGACAATCCCCTCACGGGAATTACCCGGAACCCCTGGAACCCGGAACGGACCCCCGGCGGGTCCTCCGGCGGCGCCTCCTCGGCTACGGCGGCCTTTATGGGCCCACTGCATCAGGGCTCCGACGCGGCGGGGTCGATACGCATTCCGGCCGCTTTTGCCGGTGTCTTCGGCCACAAGCCCACATTCGGGCTCGTCCCCAACTATCCGCTGCCGCCCCATATCGGCAGCCTGGCCAATATGGGTCCCCTGACCCGCACAGTTACCGATGCGGCGATCATGCTGAATGTGCTGGCCCAGCCAGACTCGCGTGACTTTATGGCCGCCCCCCAGGCCGCGCAGCATGAGAACTATCTGAACGCCCTGGATGCTGGCGTCGACGGCATCAGGATCGCCTACAGCCCAACCCTGGGAGGAAATGGATGGGCCGACCCGGATGTCACAAAAGCGGTGAAAGACGCCGCCGATGTCCTCTCGGATCTGGGCGCCATCGTTGAAGAGGCCGATCCGGAGCTTCCGCCGACACGCCCGATCATCGATGCCATCTGGTCCACCGCCGATACCTGGCTGGTCGACCAAATGACGCTGGAACAGCGCGAACTGATGGACCCCGGTCTGCTGACCATCGCCGAGGAAGGCCGCAAAGTAGGGGTGACCGAGCTGGTCGGTGCTTATGCTGGTCGTGTCCTGCTGGGCAATACCATGGCGCGATTCCACGAGAAATACGACCTGCTGCTCACCCCTCAGATGCCCCTGGAAGCTTTCCAGGCCGGGCAAAACGTTCCCGAAGGCCGAGACATGAAGGAATGGGTGGATTGGTCGCCGTTCACCTACCCGTTCAATCTGACCATGCAGCCCGCCTGCTCGGTGCCCTGTGGGCTCGGGGACAACCGCATGCCGGTCGCCTTTCAACTCGTCGGACGGCACTGGCAAGACGCGTTGGTGCTCCGGGTCGCCCGGGCCTATGAAAAAGCCCGACCCTTCGCCTCCGCACCGGGATACGTCTAGGCCTCAACCAACCTCAAATCGCCTCAAACGGGGGGCAGGCCTTCGGGGCGACGATCGCGCCAGGGCATGGCGGTTTCGAGTTGCGCCGACAGGCGAAACAACGTGGCTTCATCGGCAAATCGCCCGACGGCATGCACCGACACGGGGAAACCTTCCTCGGTCGTACCAACCGGCAGGCTGATCGCGGGCTGACCTGTCAGATTGAACCAGACCGTGAATGGTGAAAACGCGGCGACCCGGTCCCAATATTTATTGGCGTCATCCATCATCATGTCGAGCCAGCCGAGTTTGGGCGGCATATGCCCCAGCCCCGGGGTCAGCAACACATCGTAGCTGTCATGAAACGCGGCCATCCTACGCGCCGCAGCATGCATGCGACCCTGCGCCAAAAACACATCGTAGCCGGTCACGGATTCGCCCATTTCGGCGGTGGCGGCCACAACACGTTCGACCTCGCCCGGTTCGGGCAAGCGACCTTTGGTGGGGTGTAACCGGATCGTCTGGGCCGCGTTGGAGGCCATCAGGGTTCGAAAAATCTCCTGCATCTCGTCATTGACCAGGGGTGGATCGGCTTCCACCACCTCGTGTCCGATCCCGTCGAGGACGCTCAGGGTTTCGTCCAGCACCCGGGCGTGTTCCCCGTCGCATTTGGGCCCCGTGTTGCCGCCATACGTATAGGCAACCCTCAAACACTCCGGATCGACCCCCACTTCATCGAGAAATGGGCGTACCGGTGGCGGTGCATAATAGGGATCACCGGGCGCCGGGCCCGCCGTGGCATCGAGAATAGCGGCATGATCGCGCACCGTGATCGAGACCGTGTGTTCGGCCACGATCCCGCCCATGCGCTCCCCCAGCCCCGGGGAGAAGCTGTTGCGCCCGCGGGTGGGCTTCATCCCCACCAGCCCGCAACAAGAGGCCGGCACGCGAATTGAGCCGAACCCGTCGCTGGCATGGGCGGCAGGTACGATTCGTGCCGCCACGGCAGACGCAGCACCCCCCGACGAGCCTCCCGGGGTCACATCGCCGTCCCATGGATTTATCGTGGGTCCGTAAAGTTGCGGTTCGCAGGTGATCGACATGCCGAACTCACAAGTGTTCGTCTTGCCGAAAATTGCCATCCCGGCGGCCTTAAGGCGCTTGACGGTTTCACTGTCTGAATCCGGCACCACATCGGTCATGAACTTGCTGCCACCGGTGGTCGGGGTGCCTGCAATCGCGGCGCCCAGATCCTTGATCAGATATGGCGCACCAGCGAGTGGGCCCTTGGGCAATGCCGAATCCGCCATCTCGCGGCCATGATCGTATAGCTCGAGAACGACGGCGTTGAGCGCCGGGTTACGGATCTCGCAGCGCGCAATCGCGGCCTCGAGAACCTCGCCCGCACTCACTTCACCTGAGGCAATAAGCTCTGCAAGACCGACGGCGTCATACGCCTCATATTCACTAAAACCGGACATTTACTTCTCCCATAGCATTTATCTTTTCACCGCCCCACGGTTGTCCGGCGCGACCAACTTGGTCACTGTCACCTGACACACAAGCATGGTCCACTGAAACAGCTGAAAATGTCACGCCCCAACATTCTGCTGGGCGCCGCCCTCGCCGGTGCAGCCGGGATCGGCTTTGCCGCCAACTCAACCGCGGCAAAGCTCGCCTATGAAGGCGGCTCAAACCCTTTGACCTATCTGAGCCTGCGCTCCGCGCTCGCGGCCGCACTGGTACTCACCATCATCCTCGTACTCGGCCGCAGCACCAAAATGTCGTGGCGCCGCCGTCTGGCCGCGATCGGGTTGGGGGCCATCCTTGCGGTCTATTCGTACGGTTTGCTCGCGGCGATCCAGTTCATCCCGGTCGCGCTGGCAGTGCTGATTTTTTACACCTTCCCGTTGCTGACCAGCATTTACATGTGGGTCAGTGGTCGGGAGCGCCCGACTTGGCTATCCGTCGGCGCGATTCTCGTCGCGTTTTTCGGCCTCGCCCTGGCGCTGGACGTCACCAGTGGGCAGCTCAATCTCGAAGGAGTGGCCCTGGCGATTATGGCGGCGCTCGGAATCACCGTCGTCGTGGTTCTCAACAACCGTCTGGTCGGCACCGATGATTCGCGGCCGATCACGCTGCATATGATGCTTTCGGCGATGACGTTATTCATCGTGATAACGCTTGTTCTGGAAGACTTCGCGTTGCCGCAGACCGGACTGGGGTGGACTGGCATTCTGGTGGGAACATCGGCTTATGCCTTCGCGATCGTAACAATCTTCATCGCCATGTCCTATGCCGGCGCCGTTCCCGCCGCGCTCTCGCTGAACCTCGAACCTGTGGCGAGCATGTTTTTCGGCTTTGTGATCCTCGGCCAAACCCTCTCGGCCCTCCAAATCAGCGGCGCCGCACTGGTCATTGCGGCGGTCTTGTCTGTACGCTTGGCAGATATTCGAAAACCCGGTTACCAGGGGGAACCGCTTTCATGACCTCACTCACCGATCATACGGCGGCGATCGCCGAGATCCTCAAACAACGCGATCAAACCGTCGCGGTGGCCGAAACTTCTGCGGGGGGCTTGGTCGCTGCCCAGTTGCTCGCCGTTCCTGGCGCTTCGGCCTATTTCGTGGGCGGCGGCGTGCTCTACACCGGAGAGGCCCGCGACGCGCTGGCCGGTATTCCCGACGCGGATATGGCTGGCATACGCTCCAGCAGCGAGCCCTTTGCCGAACTGCTCGCAAAAACCATGCGGGAAAAGCTAGGAACCACCTGGGGTATCGCTGAAACCGGTGCCGCCGGTCCAACGGGAAACCGCTACGGCGATGATGCCGGACACACTTGTGTTGCAGTATCCGGCCCGGTTACGATGGTCCGTACTTTGGAGACCGGCAACGGAAACCGGAGTAAAAATATGTGGCGATTTGCGTCCGAAGCGTTGGCCTTGTTTCAAGAGTGTCTTGTCACTAATTCTTGATCACGTTCCAACGGTTGGAATTACTCGCGATTTTGTTACAATCGCGTCATTCCGGGGTCACCCGGTTTGGGGAGTATACGGTCTGGGCCTATAAGGGCATTCGGCTTCAGCGCAACAAGGGTAATCACAAGGGGATACCTAATAAGATGAATAAGAAGGCTTTTTGGGCCGCAGCAGCGATCCTCGCTCTGGCGGCATGTTCGGGACAAGACCTCGGCACAGCACGGAATACTGCGGCAAACAGCTCAGATTACGGCAATGCCCTTTCGGCAGGTTATCTGCGTCTGGCGCAGGCTGAGTACTCCGAAAGCGATTTCGACGATTCTGATTATTTCGCGCAGCGTTCCATCGAAGCCGGTACCGCCGGCTCGAATGTCACGCCGCCGCCGGCAACCTCGCGCAACCTGCCCCAGGGCGATGCTATTTATGTTGCCACGGCGCATAACGAGCTTATGGAAGTGCTCAACGCTGGTGCCGCCGAAAAGGCGCCGCAGCTAGCTGCTACGGCCGTCGTGGCATATGAGTGCTGGATACAGGAACTGGAAGAGAACACCCAGCTCTCGCATATTTCGGCCTGTCAGGACCAGCTCGATGGCTTGATCCCCGCACTGCGTAACGCCGTTGCCGCACCGGCGCGTAACGTTGTTGCCGCACCGGCGCGTAACGCCGTTGCCGCACCGGCCGCCAAGGCAAAGCCGAAGCGCGTCAAAGGCAAGTCCTTCAAGGTCTTCTTCGGCTCCGGTTCAGCCAAGCTTGACGATGCCGCCAACAAGGTCATCGTTGCAGCCGCTGCACACGCCAAGAACTACAAGCAGGTTCGTGTCGCCGTGAGCGGTTACTCCGACACTGCTGGTGGTGCTGCCGGGAACCGGGCATTGTCCGAACGTCGTGCCGCGGTGGTTGCCGCAGCGCTTCGGATCCGTGGCGTGCCGCGTACCGAGATCAAGACCAACGGTTACGGCGAGGCCTTCGGTGATGTTCGTACCCCTGATGGTGTTACTGAGCCGAAGAACCGTCGCGTAGAAATCGGCGTCGGCGGCAAGTAACGCCAACCGGCATTCGATTAGAATTAGGGGCACCAGCTATCGCTGGTGCCCTTTTTCTTTGCACTCGGTCAAACCCATCGAGGAATGGCACCCCATGAAGATTGTCGACGCGCAGATCCACCTGTGGAGCCAGGGTCTGCCGACTCCCGCCCACCGCCAGGTCACTTCTTTCACCGCCGAGGAAGCCATCACCTTGATGGACGAAGCCGGGGTCGATGCCGCCGTTATCCACATGGTCCATCTGGACCCCAATTGCCATCAGGTGGCCGCGGATGCGGTGGCAAAATACCCGGGCCGATTCGCGATCCTCGACGAACTGTCCCCCCGGGACCCACGATCCAAAGACCTTGTGGCCAGCTGGTACGATCAGCCCGGCATGCTCGACCTGCGTTATGTGCTGCTCAACGATCCCGACCGGCAATCCCTGCAGGATGGCGACTTCGACTGGTTGTGGCCTGCGGCCGAAGATCCCGGTTTGCCGATCACCCTTCTGGCGACGGATTCCATGGAACTAATCGGCCAGGTCGCCCAACGTAACCCAGGTTTGCGGCTTACCATCGATCATCTCGGCGGTCGCGGCGGCCTGACCCCGCTGAAAGACCATGCGGCCATGACCCACATGCCCGAAATTCTGGCGCTGGCCCAACACCTCAATGTGGCGGTTAAGGCCACGGGCGCGCCGGGCTATTCGAGCGAGGCCTACCCCTTCCCGATCATGCAGACCTACATTCGCCAGATTTATGACGCCTTCGGGCCGGATCGGACATTCTGGGGTACCGACTTCACGAAAATGCCCTGCACCTGGCGGGAATGCATTTCGATGTTCACCGAGGAGCTGTCCTGGCTCAGCGAAGATAACAAGCGATTTATAATGGGTGAGGCCATCTCCGCCTAGTGGGGCTGGCATCGGGGCGACTGACGCTCGCGCGTTGTTTGTCGCCCTATTTGCAGCCCTGGCGGCATCGTTCTGCGGCGGCACTTAATACTGCACGAGGAACTCCATCAAATCCCTCGAGCGAACCTATAGGACGTGTCGATCAGGCCCAGGATTACACCGAGCTCTTCGTTATCCCGGGGGCCAAAAACGAGGACAAGACCAGGCGGCACGCTCCCGACTGACACCAGCGGGTGGATTTCGCCCCAGCCACTTTCCAGAAATTCCGGCACATCACCCGCCGGCAGGACCATATGCAGACTGCCGTCATAGGGAGGATGCACATGGGCGAATTCGTTACCGCGCATAAAGGCTTCTGCGCAGGAGTGGCCACCTTCTTCGAGGAGCCACAGCGCTTCGGCGCCGGGCACGGAAATAACACTCGGGCGTCGCTTAACAAACTCGAAATCGAAAACCTAAGCCTTCAACTGCGTGTAGATGTCCGCTGGCGGGTTTTGACTAAGCTGCTCATGGGGCAAACCAAAATGGGTCTTCGGCGGTTCGCCTTGGCGCTGCGGGAGATTAAGCATGCTTGCTTTCTCCAAAAAACGATTCCGAAATCAATATCCTTGAGAACAGTAAAGATAATCGGAAATAAACCGGCAAAGCCGAAGCTGTTGGTGCGGGCGGCCGGACTTGAACCGGCAAGGCCGAAGCCGAGGGATTTTAAGTCCCTTGTGTTTACCAATTTCACCACGCCCGCATCACCGGCATCGCGAATGCTATACTTGTAGCGAAACGAACGATGCGACGGCAAACACCAAAGCGAGTGCCCCTATGGATGGTTTTGACATAGCCCGCCTGATCGCGCTGATCGGCGCCCTCGCGCTGGTGGCCCCGGCGGCGTTCTTTATCCTGCGTGACCGGAAAGCCGCACTGCGTAATGCGGTGATCTGGATAGCAATATTCGGCGCTCTGGTTCTGCTCTGGACCGCTATCTGGCAGGGCTGAGGGGCTTCTACCGCGCCCGACTAGTCGTTCGAGCCGGATTTATCAAACTTGCGGTCCGCGTAGCGCTGGATCTCTGTATTCACCGCGTCATTCACCGCGCCCACATAGAGATCACGGTTCTTCGTCGTAACCTCGTAGGATTCGCGCCGTCGCGCCATCGAACCCTGAAAATGCGGGATCACATAGCGCGCTAATAATTCGTGGCTTTTCCAGGTGTGTTCCCGGTTGGCCCAGTCGTGGGCCAGATCGAGCAAGACGCCGAAACCGCCGGAACCCTCCCACAACCGCTCGATGTGCTCGATGGCGTCATCGGGGGTACCGATCACCGCCATCCGCGTGTCGCGCAGATAGCCCAACGGATCAGTAACATCTGCCGGCACAATCGGGGTTGGGGCGACGTCCCTAAAATAATTGGCAAAGGTCTGGAGCCCGAACTGAACATTCTCTTCGGCCTGCTGACGGGTCTCGGCGATATGCATCAAGGTGACGATGCGCCAGTTTTCCCGGTCGACCTGCGTACCGTTCTCCACCGCCGCCTCTTCGCATTTGCGCCAGTTCTCGGCATGGGTAGCGAGCGCCTCGTCATTGGTACCGCCCAGCGACAACAGCCCGATACCGTGGCGGCCCGCCGCCAGTGCCCCGGACGGTGAGCGCAGGGACGCCACTGCCATCTCGACCATCGGTTTGGTGTAGCTGGAAAGCTGCAGGCGGGCGTCGACGAGCTTGAACCAGTCGGTTTCCGCGTTCACCCGTTCGCCGCGCAAAAGCGGCACCAGCACGTCAATCGCCTCGTTCATCCGGCGGCGCTGCTCTTTGGGATGAAAGCCCATCGCAAAGGCGTCCGAGGGCAACGAGCCCGGGCCGACCCCGAACATCACCCGCCCGCGGGTCATATGGTCGAGCTGGTTAATCCGGTCGGCGTTGATGAACGGGTGATGGTAAGCCAGCGAGGAGACCCCGGTGCCCAGGCGGATATTCTTCGTGCGCGAAGCGGCAAAGGCGATGAATACTTCGGGGGAGCCGATGATCTCATAGCCGCCCGAGTGATGTTCGCCGATCCAGGCCTCGTCATAGCCGAGCCGATCGAGATGCTCGACCAGATCGAGGTCACGCTCCAGGGCCAGGGTCGGATTCTCGTCAGGACTGTGAAAAGGCGCCAGAAACGTGCCAAAGCGCAGATGTCGATCACTCATGGGAATCTTCCTCTCCGGCACCTTGCGCGCGGCTAGTCGTCGTTGCTTTTGGGAACCTCGATACCGCCGGTAACCGGCTCCGCACCTAGATTACGAATCAGGTCGCCCAAACGAATGGCGGCCTCATCGAGACGGGCCTGATCGGGCCCGCGCATCACCAGGTTGGAACCCGACTTACCTTCAAAGAAGAACGGGTAGCTGCCGATATCGAGATCGGGATAGGCATCCTGCAACAGCGAGAGCTCGGTCGCGATCGCCCCTTCGGGCACATAACTGCCGACGGTCACCGAAATCAGGGTCACGCCGCGTCTCAGACCCGGCTTTGCCGCTTCGAACATAGCTTGCATGATCCGCGGCACCCCAGCCATCACGAACACATTCTCGACCTGGAACCCCGGGGCACCGCTGATCGGGTTGTCCACCAAATCAGCGAACTCAGGCGTCTCGGCCATCTTCAGGCGGGCTTCAGTCGCCTCGACGCCCATTTCCGCCATGCGTTCGCGCAAAATGCGTTCGGCTTCCGGATGGCGGATCAGCTTCTGGCCGAAGGCCTTGGCCACACATCCGGCGGTAATGTCGTCATGGGTCGGGCCAATCCCACCAGTTGTGAACACGTAGTCATACTTGGCCCGCAAGATATCGAGCGCCTCGATAATCTCGCTCTCGATGTCAGCAACCACGCGGGCTTCAAGCATTTGAATGCCGAGCTTGTTCAGCTCAGCTCCGAGGAACGGGAGATTGGCGTCCTTGGTCCGCCCCGACAGGATTTCGTTGCCGATCACAAGGGCGGCGGCGGTTACACGCTGGGTATCTGTCATAGTCTCGTTGCTTTCGGAGTTCAGGACTTCGGTTGAGTGTATCCACGGTCGCCCATGCATCGGGCGAACAGCCGGTCAAAGCTCCGTGCGGATTTAATGTCACGGGTGCTGTTTACAATGGCGCGTGTATCCTCGCGCCCGCCCCGGCTGACAGAGCGGATATCCCGGGTGACGTTTTCGTTGCGCCCGCCCGCACGTTCGGCCGCACGGCGGCACGCGGTCTGGTCGGCACGCACCTGCGCCTCGGTTGCGCCTTGCTTAACCCAATTTGTACCCGGGCCACTGCACGCGGCCAGCGCAAGCAGAAAAAGAACGGGAAGCAGGGTTCTGGTCATCATGTCTATGCCGCTTTCAACGGGTTTCAACGCAAGTATCCCGCACTGGGCAAACAGTCACAACTCCCCCCATTGCATGGCTCGGTTGATCACAGGGACGCAGAACCATAGATTTCGCTGGTTATGGAATTCCCCGCCCCCTCATCCCCGGACGTCTGCTGTGCCGCTACAAGCGATTTCTGGCTGACGTCGTCATTGCCGGTCCCGATGGCGGCCACCGGGATGTCACGGCCCATTGTGCCGATCCTGGCGCGATGCTCGGTCTGGCCACACCCGATTCAGATGTCTGGCTGTCGCTGGCCCACAACCCGAAACGGAAACTGAAATTCACCTGGGAGTTGATCCGGGTGCACACCCATCTGGTGGACATCAACACGAGCCTCCCCAACACGCTGGCCAGCGAAGCCATCGCTGCGGGAAATATACCCGAGCTCACGGGTTATGAATCCGCACGTCGGGAAGTGCGCTACGGGGAAAACTCACGCATCGATATCCTGCTCGAAAGCCCGGACAAGCGACCCTGCTATGTCGAAATAAAGAACGTGCATTTGAAGCGAGACACCACTCTAAATCGCGGGTTGGCCGAATTTCCCGACAGCGTCACCACACGTAGCGCCAAACATCTCCGCGAGCTGGGTCGGGTGGTGTCAGACCGGGGGCCGTGCGGTGATGCTGTACGTGGTTCAGCGGGCCGATTGCGACCGGTTTTCCCTCGCCGGAGACATCGATCCGGCCTATGCGGCGGAATTCGCGGAGGCCCGGCGTCTGGGGGTTGAGGCAATTTGCTATGCGTGCGACGTTTCGGAAAAATCCATCAACATCGCGCAGGCATTGCCGATCGACGAGTAAACGGGGACCGACAGCAAACATGAACGACACACAATCAGCGCCCCTGGACCCCGAAGCCCGGCAAATCCGCATCCACGGGCCCGATGACTTTGAGGGCATGCGCCATGCCGGCCGCCTCGCGGCTAAAACCCTCGACCATATCACCCCACTGGTCGTGCCCGGCGTGACGACAGAAGAGCTCGACCGCGCGTGCCATGAATTCATTCTCGACCACGGGGCAATCCCGGCCCCGCTGGGCTATCGCGGATTTCCCAAATCAATCTGCACATCGGTCAATCACGTGGTGTGCCATGGGATTCCGGGCGACAAACGCTTGGCCAATGGCGATATCGTCAATATCGACGTCACGGTGATCCTGGACGGTTGGCACGGCGATACCAGCCGCATGTACAATGTTGGTAATGTGAAGCGGCTCGCCCAACGACTGGTCGAAACCACCTTCCACGCTTTGTGGAAAGGGATCGACGTGGTCCGGCCTGGCGCCACGGTGGGCGATATCGGCCATGCCATTCAGTCCTATGTCGAAGCCGAACGCTTCTCTGTCGTGCGCGATTTCTGCGGGCACGGCCTCGGGCAGGTCTTTCACGACGCCCCGTCGGTCCTGCATTTCGGTACGCCGGGCAGTGGTCCCGAGTTGCGCGAAGGCATGTTTTTTACCATCGAGCCGATGGTCAATACCGGCCGCTATGATGTGAAGATTCTCGGTGACGGCTGGACTGCCGTAACCAAGGATCGCTCGCTGTCGGCACAGTTCGAGCATTCAATCGGGGTCACCGCGGACGGCTACGAAATCTTCACCCATTCGCCCAAAGGCTGGGACCGCCCCCCTTACGATTAGGAATCGCGGGTGTTGCACCCATGACCGTATCTGACGACCGCAAAGGACATCGCAACCGGTTGCGCGAGCGGATTACGGCGCCTCGATGCCCGACTACGAATTTTTGGAACTGCTGCTTTTTCATGCGGTACCACGGCGCGATACCAAGCCCCTCGCCAAGCGCCTGATAGACCGTTTTGGCAGTCTGGCCACCGTGCTGGCGGCCGATTCAGCTGATATCTCAAAAGTGACAGATTCCGGGCCCGCCATTGCCGGCTTGCTCAAGGCCGTCCACCAGGCCGGGCCAGCGGCTCTGTCGTGTGAAGATAGTTCGTCGGGCCGGAAAGGATACGGAAGGGGCCAATGACATCACGTTTCTCGCCAAATGCGTGTGCCCCAGCATGCCGTGCTGGTGACTAACAATGCTTTAGCCTCACATGGCGGTATATTGGTATGCAACTATCCCGCGAATTGGCGCGATTTATATTCGATAGTCGGGTTCTTCCCGCTCCAGAACCGCCTGAAGTGCTTCCAGATGGCGTTCGCCATAGGCCGGACTATCGAGTATCTGGTTCTTCGCAGCCTGGACGAGCTGGGTCGGTATTTCTCGCAGAGGTAGTCCTGTGCTCATCGCCAGAACCTGATTCTCACATGCCCGCTCCAAGTAGTAGAGATCGTCCCAGGCATTGGCGAGAGACTGCCCGACCACCAGGATGCCGTGGTTGCCCATGAACATCACATCGCGTGACCCGAGCGCTGCGGCGATCCGGTCGCCTTCATCATTGTCGAGGGCGAGGCCGTTATAGGCGTCGTCATAGACTATGCGGTCATGAAACCGGACGCAGTTCTGGTTGCTCATATGCAGGGTTTGATCCTGCAGGCTGGTCAGCGCCGTGGCGTATGGCATGTGCGTATGCAGGACACAGCGTGCCTGGGGCAGTGCCCGATGCACCCGCCAATGGATGTAAAGCGCGGTATCTTCGATCCGGCCTTCACCTTCAACGATCTCCCCCTCGCTGTTGAGAAGCATCAAACTACTGGCGGTGATTTGTGACCAATGCATCCCATGTGCATTGATCAGAAACAGATCATCACGGCCGGGCACCATCAGGCTGAAATGATTGCAAATGCCTTCGTGATAGCCGAGGCGTGCGGCCCAGCGGAACGTGGCCGCCAGCGAAATTCGCGCTTCCTTAATAACGTTTTCAAGACTCATGGCTTTTTTCTTTCCCGTGACACCCGTGGTCCGACAAAACCTAGCGTTTGGCCCACCCCGACAGCAACGTCCGACTCGCTTTGACGGGGTATCACTCGCTTACCTATTTTGATGTGATTTCACTCCCAAACTTCAGGAATTCGATGATACCTCGCTACAGCCGCCCGGAAATGACCACCATCTGGGATCCGGAGAACAAATTCCGCATCTGGTTCGAGATCGAGGCGCATGCCTGCGATGCCCAGGCTGAACTCGGCGTGATCCCGAAATCTGCTGCAGAAGAAGTCTGGAAAAAGGGCGCCTGGGAAATCGCACGCATCGACGAGATAGAGCGCGAAACCCATCACGACGTCATCGCCTTTCTGACAAATCTCGCCGAACATGTCGGCGACGATGCCCGCTTCGTGCATCAGGGCATGACTTCATCTGATGTGCTCGACACCTGCCTGTCGGTGCAGCTGGCCCAGGCCAGCGACCTGTTAATGGCCGATCTCGACGGCCTGCTGGCCGCACTCAAGAAACGCGCGCTGGAGCACAAGGACACAGTCTGCATCGGGCGCAGCCACGGCATTCACGCCGAACCGACCACCTTTGGGCTCAAACTGGCGGGCCACTACGCTGAGTTCTCGCGTTGCCGGGACCGGCTTGTCGCCGCCCGGGCAGAAATTGCCACCTGCGCGATCTCCGGCGCGGTCGGCACGTTTGCGAATATCGACCCCGCCGTCGAACAGCATGTCGCCGACAAAATGGGCCTGACCCCGGAGCCAGTTTCAACCCAGGTCATCCCCCGGGACCGCCACGCGATGTATTTCGCCACATTGGCCGTGATCGCCAGCGGCGTTGAACGTCTGTCGGTCGAGATACGACATTTGCAGCGCACCGAAGTTCGCGAAGCCGAAGAGTTCTTCGCCCCCGGGCAAAAAGGCTCCAGCGCCATGCCCCATAAGCGCAACCCGATCCTGACCGAGAACCTGACCGGGCTGGCCCGCGTGGTCCGCGCCGCGGTCGTGCCGGCGCTTGAAAATGTGGCGCTGTGGCATGAGCGCGATATTTCCCATTCATCGGTCGAGCGGATGTTCGGGCCTGACGCCACTGTCACGCTGGATTTCGCCCTGGTACGTCTCACCGGCGTGATCGAGAAGCTGTTGATCTATCCCGAGACCATGAACGCGAATATGGAAAAACTCGGCGGGCTAATTCATTCCCAACGCGTGCTGCTCGCCCTCACCCAGGCCGGCATGAGCCGGGAAGATTCCTACCTCGCCGTCCAACGCAATGCGATGAAGGTCTGGGCCCTACCCGAAGTCGAACGCGAAGGGGCGTTTCTGGGGTTCCTGCAATCCGACGAAGAGGTTTCCGCCAAGGTCTCTGCCGAAGACCTCGCAGCCTCCTTTGATCTGGGCTACCACACCAAGAACGTAGATACGGTCTTCGCGCGTGTCTTCGGCAGCGCGTGACCACCGCCCAGCATGACTGACGGGCGCCTTCCGACCGAACTTTGGGTCAGCGCAGGCTTGCACCAGTGTTCCCTCGACGCGGTGCCCGCAGTGGTTCTGCGCAAAGGTGAACGCCAATCAGGAACGGTCATTCTGAAGCTCGATCGCCGCGATCGGGGTTACCTGATCCTGACCCAAAGCCGGGACATGGATGGCAATATCATCTGGTTGCCCGCCAATGACGGGGACGCGCTGACCGGTGCTGACGCCCAGGCCTATGTGGATCGCGCGGTGTCACGCGACCCGGATATCTGGGTCATCGAGATCGAACATCGGGAGGGCTGGCACCCGTTTACGGAAATCTAGCCAGTCCCTCCATCAAGAACCCGCTACTCGCCAGCCTCGATCTGCTCAACCGCGGTGCCCATCAGATCATCCATATGCTTGCGCACAATATGCTCTGACGTGTCGAGGCCCTTGGCCACCAGATCTCCGTGAACCTTTTCCAGAACATCCCCGTCACCGGGGCGCTCGAAATCGGACTTCACGACCTCCTGCGCATAGGACTGGGCCTCGGTCTCGCTCAGGCCCATCAGGTCTGCGGCCCATAATCCCAACAACTTGTTCCGCCGTGCGGTGGCCTTGAACTTCAGCTCTTCGTCCAGCTTGAACCTGGATTCAAAGCCCTTTTCGCGATCGTCTAAACTTGCCATGTCTTTCATACTCTCCGGGTTGCGGACTTGCAGTGTGCTCTCTGGCTATAGATATAGGGAGGCACACCGCAGGTTTGAATTAAAATTTCATGTGTACCTTTATCATTCTTCGTCGCCCTGGCCACGACTGGCCTGTCCTGATCGCCGCCAATCGTGACGAAATGATCGATCGTGCCTGGTTACCCCCTGCCCGCCATTGGGCTGATCGCCCTGATGTGGTCGGGGGATTGGACGAACTGGCCGGCGGCACCTGGCTCGCGGCCAATGACACTAACGTTGTTGCCGCCGTGCTGAATCGCGAAGGTTCGCTCGGCCCGACCAGCGACAAACGGTCCCGCGGCGAACTTGTCCTCGACGCCGTCGACTACCCGGACGCTGCGGTCGCCGCCGAGGCGATGGCAGATCTGGACGGTCGCGCCTATCGCTCGTTCAACCTGATGATTTCAGACAATCAGAGTGCGTTCTGGGTGCGCGGCACCGAGCAACCCACTGTCGAGGTCACCGAGATACCCCCCGGGCTACACATGATCACGTCGCGCGAGCTGGACGACAGGGACAGCGTGCGGATCGGACGTTTTCTGCCGCAGTTTCAGGCGGCAGCCGAACCCGATATCGAGGCCGGAAACTGGTCTGACTGGGAACGGCTTTTGAGCACCCGATTGCACGACAGCGAAGACGACCCGCGCGAGACCATGTGCATTGTCACCGATAAGGGCTACGGCACCGTATCGAGTTCGATGATCGCCCTGCCGTCAGCCGATCACCCGGACCGCAAGCGGGTCTGGCAATTCTCCAATGGCCGCCCGGACGAGCATGCCTTTGAGGCCGTCACAGACACTGAAAGCACAACATGAAAATCGCCTCCCTCGACCATCTGGTCCTCACCGTTGCTTCGATCGAGGCCACCTGCGCGTTCTATACGGCCGTAATGGGCATGACAGTCGAGACCTTCGCCGAAGGGCGCAACGCGCTCCATTTCGGGGACCAGAAGATCAATCTACACCTGGCCGGGCACGAGTTCGAGCCCAAGGCCGACACGCCGGTACCCGGTAGCGGGGATTTGTGTTTCATCACCCAGACGCCAACTCTCGAAGTTGTCGACACGCTGAAAACCCACAAGGTTTCGATCATCGCCGGGCCGGTGCCCCGCACTGGCGCGATCGGCGATCTCATCTCGGTTTATTTTCGTGACCCGGACGGCAACCTGATCGAAGTATCAAATCGCGTCGCCCAATAGGCTTGCAGCGTTACCTGCACTACATTTCAGACAACAAGAAACACGCATTTTTATTTGGAGGTTCCCGTGGCAGAAAACCGTTTCAGCGTCCGTGATCTGGTTGTGATCATTACCGGTGCCGGCCAAGGGTTGGGTCGCGAGTACGCGCTTGCTTTCGCCGCAGAAGGCGCCATTCCCGTATTGGCCGAGCTCAACGAAGCTAATCTCAACAAGGTCGCAGGCGAGATTGAAGCGGCAGGAGGCAAATGCCTGGCCATTCAGACCGATGTAGGCGATCCGGACTCGACCAAATCGATGGCGGCAAAGACGATCGAAGCGTTCGGGCGCATCGATGTTCTGATCAACAATGCCGCAGTCTTTGCCTCGCTCCCCCAGCGCCCCTTCGATGAGATTCCGTTCGAAGAGTGGAACCTGGTCATGCAGGTCAACATCACTGGCTCCTACCTTTGTGCCAGCGCGGTGGCGCCGGCCATGCGCGCGGCGGGTCGGGGACGGATCATCAATGTTTCATCGGGCACCGTGCCCCAGGGCGCACCCGGCTTCATACACTACGTGACATCCAAATCCGCCATCATCGGCATGACCCGTGTGCTGGCGCGCGAGCTGAGCGACCACAATGTCAACGTGAACACCCTCATGCCCGGTTACACGACCACCGAAGTCGATCATGCGAGCATGAATGACGATTTGCATGAGTTCATTCAGAACAAACGCCTCGTTAAACGCGAAGGCACACCCGAGGATTTGATCGGGACTGCGCTTTTCCTCGCGTCCCCGGCCAGCTCGTTCATCTCCGGCCAAACCATCGCGGTGTGCGGTGGTGAGGTGATGACCTAAGCCAACTTGAGCCGCAAAATCCCCTTTTGCCGGGTCTGGCCCAAGGGTTAAACATCATGAGGAACCGTCCGGAACTCCAGACGGACCGCGTTCCCAAACCTGAACAGGAGGCGACATGGCACGGGTTAGCCTGATTGACGCGACCAATGCGCCCGATCATCTGAAAGAAGATATCGAGACCAACTACGACGCAAACGACATCCTGTTTGGCGCACGCGCTTCGACGATCAACTCACTGAAGCTCATTTCGCATATTCCGCTCGTCGCGCGCTGGCTCGCGCCGCTGATCGCCGCGATGCAGCGCAATAGCGCCGGCAGCATCCTGCCCGCGAAGATCAAGACCCTCATCGACATCAAGACGAGCACCATCAACGACTGCTTTTACTGAACCCAACACAACGTGTCGCTCGGTCGGGTGGCGGGGGTAACAGAAGCAGAACTCGAGGTCATCCAGTCGAACGACTATATGAAGTCCGATCTACTGACCGAACGCGAGAAGGCGACATTGCTTTGGACGGAGCATGTCACGCTGAACACGGCGAAGAACCGGGACGATGTTTTCAACACGGTCGCCGCCGTCTTCAGCGAGGCCGAGATCGTCGAACTGACGACCATGTGCGCGTTCCGCAACATGCGAAACCGCATGCATGATTCACTGCATCTCGACCCCGATCCGCCAGCAGGAGCGGACGCGGTCGGCGCCGGGTCGCAGGTCAACCCGGACGCCCTGAAGCAATATCTCCAGCACCTGCTTGATAACTGGCCGGACGAGTTCCCGACCGCACCGAAAGATTGACGCGCGAAAGCTTACCCGCCTTCCCCTCTATTCGAAGTCCATATCCTGCTTGTACCCGGCCCGTTCCCACTGCAGGAAGTTGACCATCTCATAGGCCGCTGCGGCGTCGAGAGTCTGGTTGTGTTGGGCCGCGATGTAGCGGTTCACCGAACGCTTGGTCCAGGCCAGTGCATGGGCGGGCTTCTCCAACAATTTGCCAACAATACGGTCGACCTCGGTGTCAAGATCGGCCATCGGAACCGCGTAGTTGATCATGTGCATATCCGCCAGCATGCGCGCCGTATATTCCTTGGCGAGCATCAGATACTCCTTCGCCAGAGGCGGCGTCATATAAAGCGGAATCAGCGATGCGCCGCCGTCTCCGGGCACCAGCGCAAAGGGTGGGCCGTAGGGATCGACATCGCCCATCCCCATATGGATATCGGCAATCCGGGCATCTTCCCGCGCGATGATCATGTCGCACCCGAACATGATGCTTTGCCCAAAACCGGCGGCATCACCGTTGACCCGCGCGATAACCGGTTTCTCCATCTCGGTCAGGGCCTGATGGGTGCGGATGATCCCGTTGAAAATCTTCCACGCGCCCTTGGGGTCATTGTGTCCCCCCAGTGCGCCGGGATCTTCGTAATGGTCCGTGCGCGGCGACACCATGAACTCGCCGTCCTTTGCGCCGGTCAGGACGACGACCCGCACATCCTGATCGTCACGCAGGTGACCGAGTGCCTGACCGATTTCCCAGTGAAAATCGAGCGTCCGGCCGGCGACAATGCTGTCGGTCAGATTGTACATGTGAACGGTCGCGACCTGGTCACGACGCTCGATGTGAAATGTTCCATATTCATGCGTCATATTCTGTTCTCCGGTCATAGGTATTTGTCGAACCACGCCACGGCTTCCGACATGCCGATCTCGTGCATCTCGGGACTGCAGAAATAATAAGATTCGTAGTGCTGCGCGTTGGGCAGTTTCACCAGCTTTTTGGGCTCGCCCAGCTGCTCGAAACAACCGAACTGCTCTTCCGGCGGCACCGTGCAGTCATCCTCGGCATAGACCACCAGAACCGGGCGCGGTGAAATCATATGCGCCACCTTCTCAGGCTTGAAGCGCAAACAGGTTTCCGCACTTTCCAGATCATAATCCGACACATAATGATCGTGCTTCTGGTGGTGCCGCTGGATCAGGTCGAGCGTGTGCGGATCAGTCAGCATGATGTCGAGCAGCGGCCAGTAGGTGTGCTCCCCGGTGGTCACGCGCTTGTGCGCGGCTTCGGAGAGAGTTTTCTTGAAATCGAGCCATTCATGGGGCCGACGGGCCTGCTTCATCCAGCGCTCGCCATCCGAAACGCCGACCGAATTAACGATCACCTTGATGCGTTCGTCAAAGGCCGCGCACCAGATTACGGTCGCCCCACCCCAACTGGTCCCGTAGCAGCCCATGCGCTCAATATCGACGCCCTCGATGGTCTCGAAATAGCTGAAAGCATCGTGCACATCCTGCGCCTGCTCCAGAGGCCGGTGCCGGCCGCGTTCGCCGCCGCTCTCCCCAAAGCCACGGTGGTCAGGCGCCAGAACGAAGTAGCCTTCTTCCCAAAGCCGGCGCGGCACATCCATGCCGTAGACTTCCTTCATGCCGCTATAGCCGTGCAGGCACACAATGGCCGGGCGCACCGGATCGCCTTTTTTCCAGTCCTTGGGCGTATATAGATGGGCAGCGATCTCGATCTCGTCGCTGTAAAAGGTAACTTCCTCCCAGACTTTTTCGTGTTCGGTCATGGCATCCCCCTTAGGTTATTATTTTCTAATGGAAGTCTGACCCGGCAGCCTCGCCAGCACAATCGGCGATACATGGAGACTCGAAATGAACAAGATCGATCTGAATGGCCGCGGGGCCATCGTTACCGGCGGCGCCAAGGGCATCGGCTACGCGATCGCGGACCGGCTTCTTGCTTCCGGTGCAAAGGTCAGCATCTGGGATATCGACGGGCCGCGCATGGCGCAGGCGCTGGAAACCCTTGCCGGTGGCGCTGACGTCCGGGGCGATACGGTTGATGTCACCGATGCCGACGCCATCGAGCGCGGGCGGGACGCCGCGATTGCCGCCTTCGGAAAAATCGACATTCTGGTCAACAATGCCGGTGCCGTCGGCACCATCGGCAATGTTTGGGAGCAGCCCCTCGAGAACTGGCAACGCATGCTGACCCTCAACCTCACTGCCACATTTCAGTGCTGCCGGGCCATCGCCCCGCACATGATCGGCAACGGCTATGGGCGGATCGTCAATATCGCCTCGAACGCCGGCAAGATGGGGGTGCCCGGCAACTCCCCCTATGCGGCGGCGAAGGCCGGAGTGCTCAGCCTGACCAAGACAATGGCGAAGGAAGCCGCAAAAACCGGCGTGCTGGTAAACGCCGTCGCGCCAGGCGGCGCGAACACAGAACTGTTCGACGATCTGGACAAGAAGTACCGCTCCCAAATCGAGGACGGCATGGCCCTGGGACGGCTGGTCGAGCCCGAGGAAGTCGCCGCGATCGCGGCCTGGGCTGCTTCAGAAGACTGCTCGTTCACCACCGGCGCCGTGTTTGACATCTCTGGCGGTCGGGCAGATTTCTAACGCCTCAATAGGGCGTTCCATCCTTATGGGCGAAGAGCCAGTTCCCGTCCTGTTCCAGGTCGGCCTGGAGGTCGTCATCGGGATAGCTGACGGCATCACCCGGGCCGCGGTCTCCGATCTCTAGGCAGCGCACCGGCGCTTCAGTGCAGTTTACCAGCTGGTGTGCCTTCCCGCCCGCCGGAAACCCTGCACACATGCCGGGTTCCAGAACCGTTTCCCCATCCCCGGTGACCAATGTCGGCCGCCCATCGAGGATATAGATGAACTCATCCTGAACCGCGTGGCGATGTAACAACGCTGACTCTCCACCGGGTGCGAGTTCACTCAGGTTTACGCCAAAGTTCGCCAGACCGAACACATCGCCGAGCTGCCTTTTGGTACGTCCAGCCATCCGGCTAAAAAACGGCTCCGGATAGTTTGACTGCGTCGTCCGCGCGGACACGGAGTGGGCATCGAGCGCGGCCGGGACGCTGTCGGTAGTTTGGGTCATCGTCATTTTCCTTTCGAAGCACGCGCTCGGTCGTGTCGCTGTGGGTAAATTCTACATCGAAGGCCGGAATTTCGGGATTCACGCCTGTTAGGCGGCGTGATTAGATTGTGAGCCCGCCTCCCGCTTGCTATACCTCGCAGGCGCAGAAACGCCGACTCGATTCCCTTCTGGCGCGCGCCAAACCGCGGAAAACCAACACCATGTCGCGACGCAGAAAAATCTATGAAGGCAAGGCCAAGGTCCTCTTCGAAGGCCCCGAGCCCGGAACGATCGTCCAGTATTTCAAAGACGACGCCACCGCGTTCAACAACGAGAAAAAAGGCACCATCACCGGGAAGGGGGTCCTCAACAACCGGATTTCCGAATACCTGATGCTGCGCCTGGCCGATGCAGGAATTCCCACTCACTTTGTGCGCCGCCTCAACATGCGCGAGCAACTGGTGCGTGAAGTCGAAATCATTCCGGTCGAAGTCGTGGTACGCAATATCGCGGCCGGCTCGATCTGCAAGCGCTTCAATATCGAGGAAGGCACAAAGCTGCCCCGCTCGATCGTTGAATATTATTACAAGAATGACGAACTCGGCGATCCGCTGATCTCTGAAGAGCACATTACCGCCTTCGGCTGGGCCACCCCGCCCGAGATCGACGACATGCTGACCCTCAGCCTGCGGATCAACGACTACCTGTCCGGGTTGTTCCTCGGCATCGGGCTGAAACTGGTCGATTTCAAGCTCGAATACGGGCGACTTTTTGACGAAAACGAACAGATGCGTCTTGTCCTGGCAGACGAAATCTCACCCGATGGCTGCCGCCTCTGGGACGTCAAAACCAACGAGAAGATGGACAAGGATCGCTTCCGGCGCGACCTCGGCGGGGTCGAGGAAGCCTATCAGGAAGTCGCTCGGCGGCTCGGCATCCTTCCCGAGTCAGAGCAACAGGACATAAAAGGTCCTGAGACAATTCAGTAACTCCAGATTTTCGGGCAGGTCCGTTGAAAGCACGCATCCACATAACTCTCAAGAACGGCGTCCTCGACCCCCAGGGCAAGGCGATCCACCATTCGCTTGAAGGCCTCGGCTTCGATGGCGTCAACGATGTCCGTCAGGGCAAGTTCATCGAACTTGAACTCGCCGACGGGGATATCGAGGCCGCACGAGCCAAGGTCGCCGAGATGTGCGAGCAGCTCCTCGCCAACACCGTGATCGAAAACTATTCGGTCGAAATTGACGACTGAACGCCTGTCCATCGCAGGAATTGATTGGATTTCGTGCCTATGACCGCAGCCGTAATTGTCTTCCCCGGATCAAACTGTGACCGTGATGTCGCGGTATCGTTGGAAGCCGCGCTCGGCCACGCGCCGATCATGGCGTGGCACGGGGACAGCACCCTTCCTGACGTCGATATGATTGTTGTTCCCGGCGGGTTTTCTTATGGCGATTACCTGCGCTCAGGCGCCATGGCGGCCAACAGCCCCATCATGCGCGAGGTCATCGCCCGGGCCAATGGCGGGACACCGGTGCTGGGCATCTGCAACGGTTTCCAGGTGCTCACCGAATGTGGTTTATTGCCTGGCGTTCTGATGCGCAATGCGAGCCTTAAGTTCGTTTGCCGGGATGTCGATCTGCGGGTCGAACGCGCCGACACAGTATTCACCAGCCAGTTCGGTTCCGGCCAGGTCATTCGCATTCCTGTTGCCCATCATGACGGCAATTATTTCACCGACCCGGACACCCACAAAGCGCTGGAAAACAACGGTCAGGTGGCGTTCCGCTACTGCGCGCCGGATGGGGCAATCACCGAAGACGCCAACCCCAACGGGTCACTCGCCAATATTGCCGGCATCCTGAACGCGGCGGGCAATGTTCTCGGCATGATGCCGCATCCCGAGCGCCTCGCCGATCCCCTGCTGGGTGGCCTCGACGGGGCCCCCATGTTTTCCGCCCTCGCAGAGGCGATTGCCGCGTGAGCGCCACCGCACAACGTCCCGATGACCTGATGGGCCTGAGCGAGGATGAATACGGCACCATCCTCGACATCATGGGCCGGACACCAAACTTCACAGAGCTGAGCATCTTCTCGGTAATGTGGTCCGAGCATTGCTCCTACAAATCATCGAAATTCTGGCTCAAAACCCTGCCCACCGAAGGCCCGCAAGTGATCCAGGGCCCCGGCGAAAATGCCGGCGTCATTGATATCGGCGATGGGCTGGCCGCGATCTTCAAGATCGAAAGCCACAACCACCCCAGCTTCATCGAGCCCTATCAGGGCGCAGCCACGGGCGTGGGCGGCATCATGCGCGACGTCTTCACCATGGGCGCGCGCCCGATCGCAAACCTCAACGCGCTGCGTTTCGGCAGCCCCGATCACCCCAAGACCCGGCATTTAATCAATGGCGTGGTCGCCGGAATTGGTGGCTATGGCAATTGCATCGGCGTGCCGACAGTGGGCGGCGAGGTCAATTTCGACCCGGGCTATAACGGCAACATTCTGGTCAATGCGATGACGGTCGGGATCGCAAGCACCGACAAGATTTTCTATTCCGCCGCTGCAGGTCTGGGCCTGCCGGTCGTCTATGTCGGCTCGAAAACCGGCCGTGACGGCATCCATGGCGCGACCATGGCCTCGGCCGAATTCGATGATGATTCCGCCGACAAGCGCCCCACGGTCCAGGTCGGTGATCCGTTCACGGAAAAACTTCTCCTCGAAGCCTGCCTCGAACTGATGGCGACCGATGCGATCGTCGCCATTCAGGATATGGGGGCCGCCGGCCTGACGTCTTCTTCGGTGGAGATGGCCAGCAAAGGCAATGTGGGGATTACCCTCAACCTCGATGACGTGCCCCAGCGCGAGACCGAAATGGAACCCTTCGAGCTGATGCTGTCGGAAAGCCAGGAGCGGATGCTCATGGTGCTTAAGCCGGGTCGCGAAGACGAGGCCAGAGCGATCTTCGACAAATGGGAGCTCGATCTGTCGGTGATCGGCACCACGAATGACAGCGAGCGCCTGGTTCTGACTTCCGGGGGTGAGGTCGTCGCCGACATTCCCGTGCCACCGCTGGTGGCCGCCGCACCGGAATACGAACGTCCCTGGACGGTGACGCCGCCGCGGGAAGTTCTCGCGCCTGAAAATGTCCCCGCACCCGAAAATATCGGGGAGGCCCTGCTGACCCTCATTGCCAGCCCCGACCTGTGTTCGCGGCGCTGGATCTGGGAACAGTACGATCACATGGTGATGGGTGACACGGTGGCCCGGCCGGGCGGAGATGCCGCGCTGGTGCGAGTCCAC
>CAXYDO010000009.1:0-291624 GCA_964276015.1 uncultured Alphaproteobacteria bacterium
AGGCCCATTTGTTAGATCACCGGCACGAAGCCGCCCGCCGCGATAGGCTGGCCCTCCTTGTCGATCATTCGTACCAGGCCTTCATAGAAATTGACCTCCCCCGTGACAGCCGAGACCACCGGCTGGAAGGCGATTTTGAACCGGTTTTCCTTGAGCGCCTGTTTGACCTGTTCGGCGATCACCAATTCTGGCTGCTCGGTGCGAGAATTTTCGGGCACATCGCTGTATTCCAGATAACAGTCGCAGCCCAGACGCCGGGCGCCACGCAAAGCGGTGTCGGCGTGAGAGACGACTTCCCGTGCGGTGGACACGTCGTCGGGGAAGACGGCAATTCCAATAGAGGCGGTGATTGTCATGGCCCCGGCCGGGGTGGACGTCGGTGTATCGCGTACTGCGGCCAGAAAATGGTCGGCGACGGTGGTCAGTTCGGCGGGATTACACTTTCCGACGATGACTGCAAATCGATCAAATCCAACGCGCCCGACGATATCACCCGAACGCATACAGCCTTCGATCCGGCGGGCCGCTGCAAGGATGATCGCGTCGGCGGTTTCCTCGCCATAAACGTCAGATACGGCGTTCAGTTTATCGAGGCCGACGAGAAGTAGTCCGCCCTGATTACGACTGATCAGGTTTTGCGAAATGACATGTTCGAGGGATTTACGCAGGCGCAGCCTGTTGTACTGGCCGGTTAGCGCGTCATGATTGGAGAGGTAGTCGACCTCTTCGTCGGATTTTCGCCGGGCGTCAATATTGTGAATGACCCCGGTGAGGCGAATGGGTTTTCCGGCCTCGAAATTGGTGGCAATGGCGCGTTCCTGAACCCACACGAACTGCCCGGCATCGTCGCGCAGGTGAAATTCATGACTGAATACCTCGCCTCGCTCCAGATGACGGGACAGGGAGATCATGCGGTGGGGGAGGTCTTCCGGGTGAATGCGGTTCAGGAACAGGTCGCCCGAAGCCAGCGTGTCATGACTTTCGATATGGACGGCGCCAGAGAGGTCGCCTGTCCAGGTGAGCGCATCACTTTCCAGATCCCATTCATAGAACAGGTCCTCCGAGGCGACGAGCAGACTGACGAGATCGGGAATTGCACCGCTTTCGTCAGTAACCGGAGCAAGGCCGGGAACGGGTATGTGAGCCAAATCTGACAACGTGTCCTCCTATCTGAGGTCTGAATTCTTCAGCCGCACTTCCTGCGCGGACATTTCACAGCGACCCTAAGCGCTCAGTTCTTAACAAAGGGTGATAATTGCCGAACAAATAGTTCCGGCGGGCAATATTTTCCGGATTTTAGGAGAAAACCGCAGTAATTATGGTTAATGAAATATAATATTGTCAGTAATACTGGATATCAACTTTAACAAAAATTATATAAATTTGTAGGCAACTGGTGACCGCAACTCTGGACGTGAAGTGACAATCAACTTTCCAGAACGTATCGGGATGAATTTGAACACGACCGCGGAAGCGGCTCGTGCGCACGCTGCTGCCAGTGCCGCCGTTCGCCGCGCCGGATTTATTTCCATCGTGGGGAATGCCGATCGTCAAAATCACCAGATCACCGTGAGTGAGGATTGTGCTCCAGCATCGGTTCGGGCGCTGGGTGAAGCCTAAGTGTTTCGCGAAGACCGGGTTCGGACGGCTGGCTATCATGTTCGCCGGGACCCGAACCCGCTCTTTGTGGCCCAACTCCTGGCTCAGGATGACGCAGGGGAAAAGACGTCCACGACGGTGCGTGAAGCCAGTGCGAAGGCTTATCCGTCTCTGCTGTCGGATATCGACATTTTCCTGCCGGGCGAAGGTCACGCATTCCCCGGTGATACCGGGCGGATTGATTTCTACGCCGGACGATAGTTCACCTTCGAATTTTCCGTCACCCGCCCGTTGCAGTGACGATGCCCTTTCGCTTATTGAATGGTTTGGGTTTGACAACGATGGGCCAACTGGCCCGACGGGGATGACGGGCTATGGCCGAAACTATTCTGAATCTTATCGCTGGTGGTGCTGACGATGCTGTCGCCATCACGGCACCAGACCGAAGCTCACTGAGTTATTCGGGTTTGCGCGCTCTCGCCGCCAAAACCATCGCCGACATGAACGCCCTGGGAATCGGGCGAAATGACCGGGTAGCCATCGTGCTTCCCAACGGGCCGGAAATGGCTGCGGCGTTCGTTGCTGTAGGCGCCGGCGCCACCACGGCACCTCTTAATCCGGGTTATCGCGGCGAAGAGTTTCGTTTCTATCTCGAAGATCTCGGCGCGAAAGCGCTGTTCGTTGAGGCAGGAAGTGAATCACCTGCGATTGCGGTAGCTCGTGATCTGGGGGTGGACGTATTCGAACTGGCCGTCCCGGATGGGGCACCTGCGGGCGCTTTCGAAATCACGACCCCGGCAGATTATTCCACGGGTGAGCTGACCCAGGGCGGACCGGCCGAACCGGACGATGTCGCGCTTGTCCTGCATACCTCAGGCACAACATCGCAACCCAAGATCGTGCCGCTCAGCCAAATCAATGTCTGTGCGTCGGGCCGTCATATTGGCGAAACCTTGGGGTTGGGCGCTGATGATCGTTGTGTGAACATCATGCCGCTGTTCCACATTCACGGCTTGATCGCCGCCGTCCTGTCCAGCCTGGCCTCAGGGGGGAGCACCTATTGCACGTCTGGTTTTGACGCCTTGCGGGTCTTTCGCTGGTTCGAAGATGCAACACCAAGCTGGTACACGGCGGTGCCGACCATGCATCAGGCGATCCTGTCGCGAGCCAAACGGAATCAGGACGTGCTCGAGGCTATGGGGCTTCGATTCATCCGATCATCGTCTTCTTCCTTGCCGCCGCAGGTGATGGCGGCCCTCGAGGAAACATTCGAATGCCCGGTGATTGAATCCTACGGCATGACCGAAGCGGCCCATCAGATGGCCTCGAACCTTTTGCCGCCCGGCGCCCGCAAGCCCGGCTCGGTCGGCGTGGCCGCGGGACCTGAGGTCGAGATTATGGATCTTGATGGAACCTTCCTGCCCCGCGGCGCCACCGGGGAAATCGTGATCCGCGGACCTAACGTGACCGCAGGCTATGAAGCCAATGACAAGGCGAATGCTGAGGGCTTTGCCCATGGCTGGTTCCGCACCGGCGACCAGGGAATGTTCGACGATGACGGTTATCTTGCGATCACCGGCCGTCTCAAGGAAATCATCAATCGGGGGGGCGAGAAAATCAGCCCGCGCGAGGTCGATGAGATTCTGCTCGATCACCCGGCGGTCGACCAGGCGGTCACCTTTGCGTTGCCCCATGACAAGCTCGGCGAAGAAGTGGCTGCGGCGATTGTCCTGAAAGAAAATTCCGAAGCGACCGAATCTGAAATTCGTGAATTTGCGGCGACCCGTCTCGCGGACTTCAAAGTACCGCGCAAGGTCGTCTTCCTGGAAGAAATTCCAAAGGGTGCCACGGGTAAGCTCCAGCGGATCGGGCTGCACGAAAAACTTGGTCTCTAGACGATGAAGGTTTGCATCTTCGGGGCGGGGGCGATCGGTGGCTATATGGCGGTCGAGCTGGCGCATGCCGGCGAGGCCGAGGTCACGTGTATCGCACGAGGTCCGCACCTGGCTGCCATGCAGAAAAATGGTCTCATGCTGGTGATGAAGGATGGCGAGGAACGGGTCGTGCAGGTCAATGCGACCGACGACCCGGCCGCAGCGGGCCCGCAGGACTACGTGATCATGGCGCTGAAAGCCCATTCATCGGCCGCCGTGGCCGACCAGATGGCGCCCTTGTTCGGGCCCGACACTGCACTGGTAACAGCCCAGAACGGGGTGCCCTGGTGGTATTTCTACAAGCTCGAAGGCGCGCATGAAGGAACGCAGGTTCGTTCTGTCGACCCGGATCAGCGGCAATGGAATTTGATCGGCCCTGAACGGGCCATCGGTTGTGTCGTCTACCCGGCGGCAGAAATCGCCGAGCCGGGTGTGATTCATCACGCCTATGGCAATCGTTTTTCGATCGGTGAACCGTCCGGGGAGAAATCCGAACGGGTTCAGGTGCTGTCAAAGCTTCTGGGAAATGCCGGATTGCGTGCACCTGTTCGGCCCCGCATTCGTGACGATATGTGGGTCAAGATCTGGGGGAATGTCTCCCTGAACCCGATTTCGGCGCTGACCGGGGGAACCCTGGCTGAGATGATTGATGACCCGGATATTTGTTCTGTCGTCCGTGCCTCGATGATCGAGGCACAGGCGGTGGGTGAGGCGCTGGGCGTGAAGTTCGCCATCGATGTAGACAAGCGGATCACCGGGGCGCGCGAAGTCGGGGAGCACAAGACCTCGATGCTGCAGGATCTGGAGCTCGGGCGGCCGATGGAAATCGATGCGCTGGTGGCTTCCGTGCAGGAGCTCGGTCGGATCGTCGATATTGCGACCCCGACCATCGATACCGTGCTCGGGCTGGTGAAGCAGCGGGCGCGTCTGGCCGGATGCTACGACGGGTGATCGTGCTTTAGAGGCTGGCGAAAATCGCGTCGACCACGGCTTCGGTCCGCACGCCAATTCCCATGCCTTCGCTTTGATAGTTTGAGACAAAGCAGGCCGCCACGTTACGTGCAGGGTCGGCAAAGACGCGTGCGCCGCCCGAACCCAGATGACCAAAGGCGTTGGGGTTGGGGCCCATATAGGCGTGGACCGGCGTGCTCTTGGCGTACCCCATGGCATAGCGCATCGGGCGTCCGGTCATGCCGTCGACATCGTCTTCCCATTGCAGGGTTGTCGCTCGTTTGATGGCTTCGCGCGACAAAATGCGCACGCCGTCTAGCTCACCACCATTTCCCAGCATGGCGTAAATACGGGCCATGGCGCGGGCTTCGCCGAATCCACCAAAAGAGGGAATCCCTGCGAGCCGGAACTCGCGGCCGTTCTGGGCATCGGTACCAAAGGGTTTTGGCAAGGGTTTCCAGGCGCGCGACAGGGGCGTCTCTTCGGTCCCGCCCTGTTTCATCATCGCATTGCCCTGGGTGTTGGGGGTCAAGTCGGCGATCCGCTCCAGATCGCTTTCCTGCACGCCGATCTGGTAATCCACGCCAAGGGGCTGGCAGATGTTTTCCTGGACGAATTGCTGGATCGGTGTGCCGGTGACCCGGCGGACAATCTCTCCGGCCAGATAGCCGATATTGACGGTGTTGTAGGCACCCTTGGTGCCGGCCGGCCAGGCGGGGGCCTGTTGCTCGATGATTTTGATCATTTGGTCGTAGCTGAAAATGTCGCCGGGCTGGCCCGCATCCGCGAAGCAAATGCCGCAGTAATGCGAGATCACATGCCGGACTTTGACGTTCTCTTTGCCGGCTTGGGCGAACTCCGGCCAATAGTCGGCAACAAGGGCGTCCAGATCGACAAGCCCGCGATCCGCCAGGATGTGGACGCTGGTCGCGCAGATGGATTTGGCGATCGAATACATGATGCAGAGCGTGTCTTCGCGCCACGGCTTGGCACGCGCGGTGTCCATGTGACCGGCCCAAAGGTCGACGGCTTTTTCGCTGTCGAGATAGACCGTCACGGCGCATCCGATTTCGTCGTGTTCGGCGAAGTTTCGCCCCAGCGCTTCAAACACCGGATTGAATTGCGGTGTGTGGAGACCGTGAATTTCGATTGTCGCGTTGTCACCCATGGGGTTCTCCTGATTTCCAACGAAAAGTATCGGCGGTGTATGACACGAACGCAATTGCCTCAGTCGTCGCCTGTGCCGCGCAGCTTGAGCACCAGGATCGTCCCGGTCAGGACCAGGGTCACGGTGTTGGCGAAAATCAGGGGGCGGGATTCAAGGATCAGGCCGTAGATCAGCCACAGCACGATCCCGGTATTCAGGATCACGAACATGACCAGCGAGACATCGCGGGTGGAGCCGCTGCGCCAGGATTTGAGGACTTGGGGCAGGAAGGCGATGGTGGTCAGGACAGCCGCCACCCCGCCAATGATGTCGGGGTGGATGAAGTCGAGCATCGTGTTATCTTTGTTTTAACGGACGCAGAAGGGCTGCAAGGCCACTGCAAGGTCGAGCAGGGCTTCGTCGCCGCCGGGCCAGCCGATGAACGACAATCCGGCGGGGCAATTATCTACATTGGCGGCAGGGATCGTGATCTGAGGCAGGCCAGTATGGCCGGCGATGCAGGTTAGCGCCATGGTGTTAGACCGGAAAAATTCCAGATCCTCGGGCCGGGCGTCGGTTTTGGGGGCGATCACCGGCGCCGTCGGCAGGCAGAGAATTGTGCCGGGCTGGGCGAGGCCCAAAACGCGTTCCAGCACCCGGCGACGAACCTCACCGGCTGCGGCTCTTTCGTCCGAGGTGATCCCAGCGGCCATGGCGAACCGTTCACGAATACCGGGCCCCAGATCAGGTTTGTGCTCTTCTACCCAAGGCAAGTTCGTTTCGGCGACCTGGCCTGCCTGGAGAATACGGAAAGCATCCCACCAGATCTCCAGTGTGTCGTCTCCGGCAATCTGCACCGGCTCGGGGGCGGGCAGAACGCTGGTGGCTGAACCGATAACGGCGTTGAGGGCATCGCCGACCATGGGGTCTGTGCGTTCGAAAGCATCTGCGACCATGAGCATCCGGCTCGGTGTGCCGGAGGTCGAAGCATAATCGAGGAGGATAGGGCCAATATCACGGAAAAGAGCGGCGTCATTGGCGAACCACCCGGCGGTATCAAAGGACTCAGCCATGCCGTGGGCATTGGAGAGGTCGACCCGGCCGTGGCTGGGCCGAATGCCGTACAAGCCGCAGAAGGAGCCGGGGATACGCACTGAACCGCCAGTGTCTGACCCCAAGGAGAAGTCACACATCTCTGCGGCCATTGCGGCCGCGGATCCTGAGGAGGAGCCGCCGGGCATACGGCCCGGTGCACGGGCATTTAACGGCGTACCGTAATGGGTGTTTGCACCGGTGAGGCTGTAGTAAAACTCGTCGCAAACGGTGATCCCGACAATGTCAGCACCGGCATCGAGGAGCTTCTGAACCGTGGGTGAAGTTGCGTCGTTTGTTGGTGCCCAGGCCAGGTAGTCCGGGCTGCCGTTGGAAATTTTGCGGCCCGCAATATGGTACTGGTCCTTCACCACAAATGTCTTGCCCGCAAGCGGGCCGACCCCCGAGCCCACAATGGGCTCGGTGATCGTATGGGGCATCAGCGCGCCGACCGGGTCGGCGGGAATTTTCGAAACGGTCATGGCGTGCTCCCGGCGCGCGTGGCGCCGCATCGGAATGGTGTTGGGCTATTTCTTTTTCGTGCTACCGGATTTCGCCTTGCGCGGCTTGGGCGCAGGACGTTCCTTGTTGAACCAGTCGAGAATCTGCTCGCCGTCCCAGCACACCACACCCGGATGGGAGAGGATGTGCTCGAAGGTTTCGCGGACATATTTGATCCTGTGCGGCGAGCCGGAGAGATACGGATGCATGGCGATCGCCATGACCCGCGTGTGCTCGTGGCTTTCCGCATAGACCGTCTCAAAATAGTCGATGGACCGGTTCTTGAAGACCTCTGAGGGCTGATGCTGGATCGCCATCATCACGATGTCATGCAGCTCGTAGTTATAAGGCAGGGCGACCATGGGGTTGCCGCCTTCGGTTTTCAGACGCACCGGCTGGTCGTCGAGAACCCAGTCACCGATATACTCAACCCCGGCATCTGCCAGATGGTCGATGGTCTGGTAGGTCTGGGTCAGGCCCGGCCCGAACCAGCCGCGCGGGGTCTTGCCGCAGAAGTCCCCAATGATCTTGAGCGACTTGTCGATGACGGCGCGCTCATCCTTGAGCTTGTGCATCGGCATCTGCTCGTAGGAATGAGCGTTGAACTCCCACCCCGCGTCGAGCACGGCCTCGGCGGCGCGAGGGTATTCCTCGATCGTGCGGGCGTTCAAGGTAACGGTGGGTCGGATACCCAGGTCTTCGAGCATCGACTTGATGCGCCAGAACCCAACCCGCATGCCGTATTCATGCCAGCTCCAGTTCGGATGATCGGGGATCATCGGGATGCCCTGGGGAGGCGGGATGACCATGCGCGCCATGGCCCGGGCGATATCCCAGACCTCAAGTGCGAGAATTGGCCACAACACCAGCTTGGCCCCATCGGGCAGGATCAGCGGTTTGCGGTCGGTAATGGCTGAAAACGGCAGGCGATCGCCCGGCATCATACCTTTCATGCTCTTTCTCCCCATTTGGCCCTTGTTGGTTTGGTTGGGCACGCGCTATTTCGTTGCGGGCATTATACTGGCCCGGCATGACAGACGAAAGCCGCTGGCCGTTCTGGCGAAAAATATTCTGGGGAAGTCGATGAGTGAAACCACAGCCGATAATGGCGATGTTGTTCTGGTCCAGCGCGATAGCGATATCGCCACAGTGGTGCTGAACCGGCCCGAGAAACTCAATGCTCTGAACAAGGCCATGTGGACGCGGGTCGGTGCGGTGATGCACGAGCTGGGTGCAGATGATTCCGTGCGCTGCGTGGTGCTGCGCGGGGCCGGGGACAAGGCCATGGGGCCGGGGGCGGATATCTCGGAGTTCGAGACCCAGCGCTCGAATGCCGAACAGGCCACCGAATATGGCGCGCTGATGCACAACGCCATGCATGCCATCCGCGACTGTCCGCATCCGGTGATCGCCCTGATTAAGGGGCTGTGTGTCGGCGGGGCGATGGAGATCTCGCTGATGTGCGACATGCGCATCTGCGCTGAGGGCTCGCGGTTTGGGGTGCCGATCAACCGGCTCGGCCTGGTGATGGCCTATCCGGAGGTTGAAGCGCTTGTCGGGCTTGTCGGCCGGTCGGTCGCATTGGAAATTCTGTACGAAGCGCGTGTTTTTGATGCCGCTGAAGCAAAAGACAAAGGCCTGGTGAACCGGGTCGTTGCCGATGACGCGGTCGAGGAAGAGACCTATAAAACCGCGCGGCGGATCGCGGACGGAGCACCATTGGTTAATCGCTGGCATAAGAAGTTTGTCGACCGGGTGCTGGCCGGCGGCCCACCGCTGAGTGAAGCAGAAAAGGCCGAGGGGTTCGCCTGTTTCGACACCGAAGATTTTAACACCGGGTTCCGGGCCTTTCTGGCCAAGGAAAAGCCCGAGTTCGAGGGACGCTAGAGATGACAACTAAAAACACCGGATTGCTGCATGGCCTCAAAGTGGTCGAGATGAGCCACATCATGGCCGCCCCGACCTGCGGGCAGATGCTTGCGGATATGGGTGCCGAAGTGATCAAGGTCGAGCGGGTTCCCGGCGGGGATGACACCCGTCGGTTCGGCGAGGGAATAGACGGAGATTCTGCCGCTTACGCCATGATGAACCGCAACAAGCGCGGCCTCGCTGTGAACACCAAATCCGATGAAGGCCGCGCGGCGTTACGCCGGATTATCGAACAGGCCGATGTCTTTATCGAGAACTATCGCAAGGGTGCGATGGAGCATTTCGGTATTGGCTGGGAAGAGATGCACAAGGCCAATCCGCGCCTGATCTATTGTTCTGTTTCAGGCTTTGGCCGAACGGGCCCTTATGCGGAACGTGGCGGGTTCGACCTGATCACCCAGGGCATGTCGGGAATTATGAGCATCACCGGGGAAGGCCCCGGACGTCCGCCGATCAAGGTCGGGGCACCGATCACCGACATCACGGCAGGCATCCTGTCCGCCAACGGCATTCTCGGCGCGGTGATCAGCCGGTACGAAACAGGTGTGGGTCAGCACGTGGATTCCTCCCTGTACGAGGCCGGGATCATGCACACCTTCTGGCAGACGGCGATCTATCATGCGACGGGCGAAATTTCCGAGCCGATGGGCTCGGCCCACCCGCTGTCGGCGCCCTATCAGGCCTTCCCAACCAAGGACACGTCGCTGGTGGTGGGGGCCGCGAACCAGAACTCCTGGCTGAAATTTGTCGAGGCCATCGATTCCCCGCAGCTGGCCGAAGACCCGCGGTTCGAGACCGGCAACACACGGATAACCAACCTTGGGGCGCTGGTTGAAACACTCACGGAAATCCTGAGCCACCGCACCACCGCGGAATGGCTGGTGAAGCTGGAAGCTGCCGGCGTCCCCGCCGGACCGGTTTATGACGTCAAGGAGATGTCCGAGGATCCGCACACGATCGCGCGCGGCATGATCCAGAAAGTGCCGGCCGCGACCGGCGGGAAGCACGCTGTCGTGGCCCACCCGGTCAAATATTCAGCCGACCCGACCACGATCCGCCGCGGGGCTCCGCTTCTGGGCGAACACAGTCGAGAAGTGCTGGCAGAGTTCGGTTTCGGGGCGGACGAAATCGACAGCCTGATCGACACCGGTGCGATCGTCGAACCGGCCTCGAAGGTTGCCGAGTAGCAAGGCTGGGGTAATTTGGGAACTCGTCATGCCCGCACTTGTTGCGGGTATCTGCGTCCATCGGCCCCGCGGTCGAATTGTCTGCAACGCTGACGTGGATGGCCGGAACAAGTCCGGCCATGACATTGGTGGTTTAATTGGTCGCGCTGGCTCTCTGAAAGCCCAACTTCTCCGTCACGAACTCCCAGGCTTCTCCCTGAGGGTCCTCAAGGCCAAGAAACACATCGAAATGATTGGCATCAGGCACTGATACCAGCCGGGTCTCGCCGCGTTCGGCCAGAGCGGCATGCCAGGTGCTGGCCTGATACTTGAACTCATCGCTCTCGGCACCGCCATAGGCCACTTGTACCGGCGGCATTGGCGCGTATATGGCGGACCAGCGCGGTCGCGTGCTCGACCATGTCGGACAGACGTACTTCCGGGATCATCGGGAAGGTGCCCGCCACAAGGGAAATACCGTGGGACAGCGCCGCTTCAGCCCAGCCGGATGATGAGGTGGTGGAGCCCCGCTGCCACTGGCCGCCATGGGTGAACACGATGACGGGGCTGGGGCCCCCATCTGCGCGATAAAGGTCGAACCGGTCCTTCGGGTGGTCGCCATAGACCAGGTCGCGCGTGGGCGCGAGGCGCTCGGCGACGTCTGCGGTGTGGGCTTGCAGCCGTTGCTGGGTCGCCGCGTCATGGTCGTTGGCGATGTTGGTGTATAGCGCGTCGAGTTCTTCGCGGGTGTAGTCGAGATATATCTTTTCGCTCATGGGTCCATTGTAGCGCCCTTAATCGAAGATGTTGACCCCAACAGCGTTGCGCGACAGGCTGGGTCGAACCACGGAGGAACACGATATGCCCGACGATATCAAGACAGTCGATGAACTGGTTTCCCATTACGGGGCGCCGAAGGGTCATCTCGCGGAAAAGGAAAAGCCTGAGCTCAGCGATCACTGCATTCGTTTCTTGGAGCTATCGCCGTTCTGTGTCCTGTCGACCTCGGCGGCGGGCGATGGCCCGGCAGATTGCAGCCCCCGCGGGGATGCGCCGGGCTTTGTGCACGTGATCGACCGCACCACCATCGCGATTCCGGATCGCCCGGGAAACCGGCGCACGGACACGTTCCACAACATTATGGAAAATCCTGAAGTCGCGGTGATGTTCATGGTGCCCGGCCTGAACGAGGTGATGCGCCTGAACGGCCGCGCCCGTCTGACCACGAACGCTGCATTGCTCGAGAAGATGTTTGCCAACGGCAAGGCGCCCCGCGCGGCACTGGTGATCGACCTGCGCTATGTCTACTTCCATTGCGGCAAGGCGGTTATTCGGGCGGATTTGTGGAACCCGGACAACAACGCCCAGAAGGGCGATTTCCCGACTTTGGGAAAGATCAATCAGGATTGGTACGGCGTAAACGCCGACGAAATCGATGCGCGCCTCGCCGACGACTACAAAAACAACCTGTACTAAATTACTTCCCAGTCACCCTTCGAGACGTTCGCTCCTCAGGGTGAGGTCTGAGTGAAAATCGCCAACTTCATCCTGAGGAGCCACCGCAGGTGGCGTCTCAAAGGATGCTTGGCGCGCGCGGAGAACCACGGTTCCATGGGCAAATGGGGCTCGGCCTAAAAGAGATTTCTGCGGTGTTGATTTATAAGATAGTATCTTTTCTAGTTTAAATATTTGCCCTACGGTTCTGGTAATTTTTACGCAACCGCAGAGCTTCCATGACTTCGCTCGACCAGCTTGATCCTGATGATTTGGGTTCTCTTCCCGGTGTTTTGACTGGCACAGGAACCTTGTCTGAACAGATCGTGGCGCGTGTCCGTGAGGCGTTGTTTGCCGAAAAATTGCGGCCTGGCGATGTGCTGGGCACGGAAAAGGATATTGCTGCACGGTTCAGCGCTAGCCGGATCGTGGCCCGGGACGCCCTCAAACGACTGGAAGCCGCCGGTGTTGTCGAGATCAAGGTCGGCAAAGGAGGCGGTGCCCGCATCGCCCAGGGCAATCCACAACTCTTCGCCGATGCGCTCGCCGTCCAGCTCAATCTGATCGACGTCGGTGTCGACGAAATTCTCGATGCCCAGCGGGCGATCGAAACCATGACCGCCGAGCTGGCCGCGATCAACGCCACGTCCGAGGACATTGCGAAAATCGAAAACCTGCTCGATCGCGCCGAAGCTTCGATGGATGATTTTCTTCGCTTCACCCGGCTCAGTCTCGCCTTTCATCTCGCGATTGCGGACGCTGCCCATAACAGCGTGCTCCGGGTCCAGCTGATCTCGCTGCAGCACGTGGCCTGGCCCCAGCGCAACTCCACACTGAACCGCGATGTGGCCGAACATATTCTGGCGTTCCACCGGGAACTCTACGTGCTGATCAAGGCGCGCGAAAGTGATGGCGCGCGCGAGTTGATGAGTCGGCATTTGCGCCAGATCCGGGCCCGTCGGGTTTCGGAATCTGATGCTAAAAATGTTAGCGAACCAGGTTGTTGCTGACCGGGTTCCAGACGAACACTAAGGAGAAAATTATGGCCAAGGAAAAATTTGTTATTGCCCCGCATATGCGGCTGCACGAGTGGGTTGCCGAGGAAAAGGGGTACTTCGCCGATGAAGGGCTCGAATACGAGTATCACGACGAACTGGTCTCCGAGGACGGCAAGAAGCATGATCTGGGCGACAAGGTTGGTGCCTACCAGACCTTCGAGCGGGGACGCAGCTGCGATGTCAGCTCGGCCTGCCACTGGACAGTAAACGCGGCCGCGGCTTCAGGCCACGGTAAGCTTTATCGGGATGCCTATTCGGTCGCGCCGTCGGGAATTTTCGTGCCACCGGACTCTGATATCCAGAAGCCGGAAAACCTTAAAGATGTGCCGATCTCAGTAGGCTTTCAGTCTGGTAGCCATTACTCGACCATTCAGGCGCTTGAGCAATGGATGAAACCCGAGGACGTGACTTTGTCCTTCTCCGATGGGCTATTGTTCAAGCGGCTGGAACTGCTGATCGACCGCAAGGTGCCTGCCGCGGCCGTGTTCAACGCGCCGTATTATGTCTGTGAACTGCTCGGCTTCCGGAAGATTTGTGACACAACGTTTATGATTACCGGCATGTTGACCGGAGATCCTGCTCTCGACGATGTGCGCAAGTACTACAGCGCCTTGCGCCGCGCCCAGCTCGATATTGATCTGCGGCCCGAGCTCTACACCCACTATTATCTGAAAGAGCTTCCCGAGCGGTATCACGACATGGTCGATGTACGTCGCATGGGACCGGGTGAGCGGATCGTGTTCGAGCCTTACACGGAAGAGACCTTCACGGAATCCCAGAATTGGATCAACGAACGTGACATCTTCGAGGATGAAGGGGTCGGGGGCGCCAGTTACGCGGAAGCCACGATCTCGCTGGCGAGCTAAACGAAATGTCTGGAGCGGGCGGGTTTTGAACCCGCCCGTTTTCGTTAGTCTTCCAGGCCCGCATTAAACGTGTAGCCGAGACCGAGGAGTTCGTTCACGACTTCTTCGCCGAACCGCTCGTGTAGCTCTTCGCCAAGTGATGGGGCGAATTCCACATCGCGCAGAGGTCCCTGCAGGGTGACGTGTAGGAGGCCGCGTTCGTCGCCAATATTGGCGAAGCGCCGCATCACGCCTGGGGGCACGGAGATCGTGTCGAATTTCCCAATTTTGACAGAATGCTCACCCTTGTCACCCCATTCGATGACGAACCGGCTTTGCAGACAGGTGAAGGTCTCGGTGGTGTGGGCATGGGAGTGCAGCCCGGGGCCGTTGCCCGGTTCGCATTCGGCGATCACGACGGCGAAATTCGACGGACCCGGGATTACGCCGTTGCCCCAGGGGGTGTCTTTGTCGACGGTGGCGATCACTGTGCGGGTCGCTCTTGCGGTCATCATCTCCCGCGCCTCGGGCGGAATTTTGCCTGCGGTCCGATCCTTGTTGGCGGGCAAATCCTCAAACCGCGCAACATATTGCTCCATCTCTTCGGGGGTCGGGGTGGTCGTGCGCATGGGCTTGGCTCCTCTTGCGCTCCCGGGGGTGCGCGGTGTTGTATTCGGATTCCTAATTGAGCCACGCCCGGGCGCGTCAAGCAACCGATAGAGAGAGCGAAATGTCGAGTGAAGCTGCAACCTTCTACGCCGACGGGATACGTCTGGCAGGAAGCTTTACCCCCGCTGCAAGCGCGGCGGCGTGCCCGGCGATCATCTGTGTGCATGGCTATACCGGCCGCAAGGAAACCTACATGCCCCCCTTCGTGCGCGACCTGACCGGGGCGGGGTATCACACGCTGGACTTCTATCACCGAGGTTTTGGTGACAGTGACGGCCCCGCGCGCCGTGTCGATCCGGAAGCCCAGGTGCGTGACATTCTGGCCGCCCGAATCTGGCTCGCGGCCCGGGATGATGTTGATTCTGACCGTATTGCGGTGATGGGGTTGAGCCATGGTGGTGGTGCCTCGATCAAGGCAGCGGCCATCGACCCGGGTATTGCCGCCCTGGCGACCATAGGTGCGCCGGGCCACGGTGAACGCTGGCACCGGTCCAAACGCACGGCGGCGGAATGGGACGTTCTGCAGGAAGATCTGGCGACGGACCGGATGGCGCGCGCCCTCACAGGTGCCGGGCGTGCTTTGCCTTACCAGCAAATGTCACCGCCAGGCCCCGCCGAGCGCGAAGCGTTCAAGACCATGTACAAGACCGAAGAGGCCTATCCAGAGGGTTACCCGCTGGAAAATGTTGAGCTGGCCTGCGGCTTTCGGGCTCAGGACTGGGTCGAGCAGATTGCGCCGCGGCCGCTCCTGCTTATCCATGGCAAGGACGACACCATGGTGCGCTACGAGGAGGCCGAAAATCTCTTCGCCCGGGCCAGGGAGCCGAAGACCTTGCACACGATCCCGGACATCAACCACACGGAAGTTTATGAGCCGCTCAATCCTGCCATCTATGGCCAGGTCATCATCAAGCTGCTGGAGTTCTACGATGCCGCGCTCGCTTAGGGTCTTTGCCGTTCTCGCGGGTTTGGGGGTGTGGTCCGCTGCAGCCCCGGCTCAGGCCCAAGCTCAGGAAATTCCGGTGGATGTGGAACTGGTGCTCGCCGTTGACGTCTCCGCATCCATCGATGGAGGGGAAGTCAATCTGCAGCGCGCGGGCTATGTCGCCGCGCTGACCGATCCACGCGCTGTCGATGCGATGCTGTCGGGGCCGCTAGGGCGGGTCGCTGTGACCTATGTGGAATGGTCAGACACGGCCCAGGTCACGGTGGGCTGGCAGGTGATCGGGAGTGCTGCTGATGCGAAGCGGTTTGTGCTTGCGATCCAGGCTTTTCCGGTCCCCAAGGGGGGGCTGACCTCGATCACGGGTACGCTCGATTTCACCGCCGCACTTTTTGCTCGCAACGGGATCGAAGGGACCCGCCGGGTGATTGATATTTCAGCCGATGGACGCGATTCCAAAGGGGTCGAATCACAGGTGGCCGCCGCGCGGGATCGGGCGCTGTCGCGGGGCATCATCATCAACGGGCTGGTGATCAACCCGCAGCAGGAACAGACCGAAGTCGAGGGTGTAAAATATGATCTCGAAGGCTACTTCCACGAGGTGGTGATTGGCGGCCCGGGGGCCTTCACGGTGGTGACAGAGTCGCCCGAGGATTTCACACGAACCGTGGTCAACAAACTGGTTCTTGAGATTGCCTCAGGGCGCCACGCCCGGCATGAATTTGCAGCGCGAAAAATCGGATTTCGGCCCGATGGGTAGATGTGATAACCAACGCGCTGAATTGTCCGGACAGATCAACCGGACTGAATAAAAAACATTAGGAGAATACCACGTGTCGAACGAAATCAGAGCTTGCATCGCGCCGGACCGTAACCCGCGCAAACCGAACATCACCTTGCCCAAGGGGACGATCGATACCCATGTGCATGTGTTTGATTCCTCTTATACGTTGTCTCCCGACCGCGGCTACACCCCGCCGGATTCACCGCTATCCGAACTTCGGAAGTTGCACGACACGCTGGGTATCGACCGGGTTGTGTTCACCCAGCCTTCGATCTACGGCGTTGATAATTCGGCGATCCTCGACGGCATAAACGCGCTCAACGCGGAGACCCCGAACCGGGCCCGTGGTGTTTGCGCCATGACCATGGATTTCACCGACGAGCAGCTCTCGGATCTGAATGATCAGGGCATTCGTGGCGTCCGTCTGAACATCGACAACAAGGGCGGCATGCCGCTTGAGCTTGACGCGATCCCCGAGCTGGAAGCCCGCATCAAGCCCTTCAACTGGCACATCGAATGGCTGTTCCCGGGCAAGGATATCGTCGCCCTGATGCCGGTCTTCGAGAAGATGACCACCCCCATGTCGATCGGCCACTTCGCCTATCAGCCGGCCACTGCTGGTATCGAGGCTGATGGCTTCCAGGCTTTGCTCAAGCTGATGTGCGACGGCAATACCTGGATCAAGATCTCCGGCGCCAACCGGGTCAGCGCGACCGACCTGCCGCCTTATGATGATTGTCTGCCCATGGCGCGCGCCCTGATTGATGCCAATGCCGACCACGTCATGTGGGGCACGGATTGGCCGCATCCCAATAAGTATGAGGTCAACCCGAACGACGCCGACCCGGTCGAGGCCTTCGGCCAGTGGGTCTCCGACGACGCCATGCGCCAGCGCATCATGGTCGACAACCCGGCAAAATTTTACGGGTTCTAGTTCTTGATCCGGTATCCAGCCCTTTTGTTTAGCAGTGAACTGTGGGGCTGGATATGGTGAACCCGTGAAAGCAGTATTTGATACCAAGCACGACTCTGCCTACGACGACAATATCGCTAACTGGTATCATTTTCCGCCTCGATACCTTCAATTGGTTTCGGAGTGTGTCGGTGATTGGGTTGTGTATCGCCAACCTAGATCTGGTGGTGGACAAATGGGTTACTTCGGCGGTGCGAAGTTTGTCGGCGTTCGACCGGACCCAGAACAAAACAATCACTTCTATGCAGATATTCAGGAATTTCTTCCTTTTGATACAGTCGTCCCGTGGCGCGAGAAGGGGCGATACGCTGAAACGTCTCTAAGGAATCTACAGCAAGTATCAAGAGCAGGTCAGAGCATCCAAGGCAGGTCTGTTTGACACATAAGCGAGCAGGATTTTTTAGAAATTGTTACGAGAGGTTTGTCAGAAACCTTTGATCCTGCCAATGCTCAGCGGTTGGGCCTGGATTACGATGAAATGCGTCTGCCGCTCTACGAGCCGGCAGGCGCGGTTGCGGAATCAAGTGGCGGGCGTCTTAAGAAACTGCTCGTAAATCGCAAAATCAGGGACGCGGCATTTAGACAAAATGTGTGCACGGCTTATAAAGACAAATGTGCGGTTACCCGGCTGAAGATAATTAATGGTGGTCGACGGGCGGAAGTGCAGGCAGCTCACATAATGCCCGTAGCTGTTGGGGGCACCGCAAGATATATGCTGGGTACTAACCTGAAATTTCTAATCGCATTTTGACTTGCCGATAGCAGCTGTAAAAGCCGGGGCGGCACCGAATCGGGGAGAAGCACTATGGCACGCACCGAAAACATCCAGCTCACGCTGCGTGACGGTTCGAAGATGGGGGCGCATGTCGCCTATCCGGACAAAGAGCCCGTTGGGGCGATCATTGCCATTATGGAAATCTGGGGTGTCAACGACACCATGCGCGAACACGCGCAGGAGTTCGCTGAAGCCGGCTGGATCACCCTGGTGCCGGATTTGTTCTGGCGTCTCGAGCCGGGGGTTGAGCTCTCGGATTCCGACCCGGCTCACTGGGACAAGGCGATCGATCTCTATTACGACTTTGATTACGATCTCGGGGTCCAGGATATGGAGGACACCACCGCCTTCCTGCGCACGATTCCGGGCGCCAACGGCAAGGTCGGCACGGTCGGCTATTGCCTGGGTGGCAAGATGGGTTATCTGATGTGCTGCCGCAGCGATATCGATTGCGCAGTCGCTTATTACGGCACCTATATCGAACATTCGATCGGAGAGGCGCCGAACCTCTCCCGGCCGTTCCTGCTACATCAGGCGCTGGACGATAAATGGGTGCCGCCGGTTGTCTGTGCCCTGATCGAGCGGCGGCTGTCCCCCAACCCGCTGGTGGAAATCCAAAAATATCCCGGTGCCGATCATGCCTTTGCCCGCCATGGGGGCACGACCTACAGCGCGCCGGAAGCCGAACGGGCCTTGAAACTGTCGGTCGAATTTTTCAGGCGGCATCTGGGCTAACGCGAGAGCCGGGCTGTTTCGTTACTGTGCGGCAGCCTGATTGGCGGCAAGCAGGGCATTGAACCCTGCCGTGAAGCCTTTCAGCGAAATGGTCAGCGTAAGCGGCTGGCGCGGCGCGGCGACTGAATAGATTGTGACCGTCGCCTCACTGCCCTGCCTGAAGTCGTTGAGTTCGTCGGCGGTGATTCCGATGCGCGAAACGCAGCCCACAGCGGTGCACCAGGCGAACGGATATCGTTTGCCCTTGGTGGCATCGACGCGCAATGCAAGCTCCTGGGTCAACAGGGTTTCCAAGGGTGCCACCACGATCACCCCGGCGGCAGCTTTTTGACCGGCTGGCAGGTTGAAAATATTGATCTCGACCACTGCGTTTCCCTGCGCATCATTCAAGGCCTGAAAAAGCTGGCACGGAACGGCGCCTTTGACGGCGGCGCGGCACCGGACGGTCCAGGCTTCATGGACGGATTTGGTAATCACATCCGTCGCGGGGACAGCGGTGGCTTGCGCCAGAGCCGTCCCGGTGGCACCCAGTGTTGCAGCAATGGCGAAAATCAAACTGTGGATCAAGTGGCGTGTTTTCATATGAAGTATCTTAGCCACCGCGATAAGATGCGCCAATATTTTAGTCGAACGCGCCTGGCGCGGACACCAAATGCCGAAAACGGGGAGAGATACGATGACAGATGCCGCATTGCAGGAGACGATCCAGCACCGCTATCCGCGGTTGCTCGCGGCGGGTGTCGACTACAACGACGCCCAGACCGCCCTGCGTGAAATCACGCGGATGGACGAATGGAAGGGTGTATGGGAGAAGCTCGGCGAGGCCCATGAGGCTTTGGGAGATGCGGCGCTAGCCGAAGGTCGCAATCTGTCTGCCGGAGAGGCATTCCAGCGCGCGGCGCTCTACTACCATATCGGGCAGTCGGTCTATTTTGATGATCTCGCGGAGAAGGCGCGAATTCAGACCCGCCAGCGCGCCGCCTATGCCAAGGGCGCGCTACATCTCGCCATTCCGACCTCCATCATCGATATCCCGTTCGAAGGCGATAGTTTCCCGGCCAATCTGCGGGTGCCTGCAGGAGACGGTCCGTTCCCCTGCGTGATGCTGACCTGTGGCGGGGATTCCACGAAGGAAGAGTTCTACACACTCGAAAACGAATTTCTCAAACGGGGTATTGCGACCTGCGCCTATGATGGCCCTGGCCAGAGCCTGACCAGCCAGAAATGGCCGTTGCGTCCTGATTGGGAAGTGCCCGTGGGCGCGGTAATGGATACGCTGGAGGTGCGGCCGGAAATTGATGGCGCGCGGATTGGTATCTGGGGACGCAGCTTTGGCGGCTACGCGGCTCCCCGCGCGTCGGTGGAGCCGCGCATGAAGGCCTGCATCTCCATCGGTGGTTTTTACGCTATGGGGGATTTCTGGGAGCGTCTGCCCTTTGCGGTTCAGGACACGCTGCGTACGGGCTTCGGACTCGAAACGATCGAAGAAGCCTATGTCACCGCCCAGAAATACAGCCTCGAAGGGGTGCTGGGCCGGATCGCCTGTCCGTTGCTGATTGTGCATAGCGGGCTGGATGAAATCTGTCCGGTGGAGGAATCCCAGCGGATGATCGACGAAGCCGGGTCTGAGGCCGAGCTCGTGGTGTTCCCCGAGGGCAACCATGTTTGCGACAATATTCCCTACAAGGCACGCCCGTTAATGGCCGATTGGATGGCCGCGAAACTCTCGGCATAGGCCGTGACCGGGCGGATACTCACGACCGTGTAACCGTGACTCGCAAAAAACAGCCTAAATTTGCTATAAGTGAGGACAGCTGTGCGGATAAACGCACCGAAATACTGAAAATCTCATAAGGGGAGCCGCGACATGGCTGAAGCTCAGAAGCCTGTTTACAATAATAAGCGTTTTCGCGTGGTCGATTATAACTTCGACACGTTTGTCGGCCCGGCTGCCGGCGACAAGTATATCGACGCCGATTTCACCGATCTTGAGTCCGGTGAAGCGGTCAAGATTTCCGATTTTGATGGCCAGTGGACGGTGATCGAGACCGGGTCTTCGACCTGCTCGATGTATACCAAGAACATCGTCACCTATAAGGACATCGTCGCCGAATTCGATGATGTGAACTTCGTGATGGTCTATGTACGTGAAGCCCATCCGGGTGAGCGCATGGGCCCGCATCAGTCCTTTGATGACAAGATCAAGGCCGCCAAGCTGGTCGCGCCGCGCTACAAGGAATTCCGTCGGGTTCTGGTTGATGACATCGATGGCACCTTCCATCGTGCCTACGGCGCCATGCCTAATGTGGTCTACATCATCCGTCCGGATGGCACGATCCACTATCGCTGCAACTGGGCGGCTCCGCACCTGATTCAGGCTGCGCTGCAGGACCGTGAAACTTATCACAAGGTCGAGAATGCCCCGACCGCCGAGCTCCGGGCGACGCGTTCGATGCCGCATATGATGCGGACCATGTGGACCGGTGGCGTGGTTGCGCTTTACGACTTCTTCAAGGCTGCCCCGCTGACGGTGGCCAAGCATGTGCAGGTCGACCGCTACTATGCTGAGCACGGACGTTTTCGGAACCAGCCGCTGACCGCCGAAGAGGTCGCGGCCCGCACCCAGCCGGCGGCCGAATAGGGCTTTTGCCTGACCTGTCGGTCTTTGAAATTAACAGCGCCGGCCGTTCGTATCATACGGGCGGCCGGCGTTTTTCGTGGCGACCCGTTTGACAGAGAATTCCTTCCGCACTGCCGCTCGTTTTGCCGCCTTCTATGGGGCGTTGTTTCTGGTGCTGGGCGTCATGCTGCCCTTCTGGCCGGTCTGGCTGAAAAGCCGCGGCCTGGATGCGGGTCAAATTGGCCTGGTGCTCGCAATCGGCCCGTGGATGCGGGTGATCGCCGATCCGCTGATTACCCGCAGCGTGGACCGCACCGGCAAAGGTAAATCGGCCCTGGTGTTGTTCGCAGCGATCAGCGTGGCGGCGTTCGCCGGGTTCTTTATTGCCGATTCTTTCTGGCCGATCGTTCTGGTAACGCTTATTTATGCGCCGATCTATCACGTTCTGATTCCGCTCGGTGACTCGCAAACCATGGTCGCTGTGGTGCGCGACAAGCTCGATTACGGGCGGATTCGCCTGTGGGGTTCAGCGACCTTTATCGCCGGGACGTTCGGGGGCGGGTGGCTGCTCACGGGTCGGTCCGCCGATGTGATTGTCCCCGTGGTGTTTGTCGGGCTGCTGCTGGTCTTCCTCACCACCTTGCTGCTGCGCGAGCAATCTCCACCGGCCCATGGAAAACGGGTGGGAGGATTTGCCGATCTTCTGCGTGGCCGGGCTTTTCTGCTGTTTGTGTTGGCCGCGAGTGGCGTGCAGGCGAGCCATGCGGTGCTGAACGGATTTTCCGTGATTCACTGGCGCGCGGCAGGGCTGTCAGGAACTCTGATCGCGATGCTCTGGGCTGGCAGTGTGGTGGCGGAGATTATTCTGTTTGCGTTCAGCGGATCAGCCGTCCGCCGTCTCGGGTCCTTCGGCCTGCTCGCGATTGGTGCTGGTGCGGGGTTTGTGCGCTGGATCATTCTGGCGGAAACCACCGCGCTCCCGGGCTTGATCGTTGCCCAGATTCTGCATGCTGCAACCTTCGGCGCCACCTATCTCGCGACCATGCATTTTATCGCTGCACGGGCCCCTGACGGGCTCAAGGCTTCAGCGCAGGGCCTTTACGCTTCGGTCTCAGGGGTTTTGATGGGGATCGCATTTCTGTCGGCAGGTGCGTTGTATGCGGCCCTGGCAGGAAACGCTTTCTACGCGATGTCTGTTGTGTGTCTGGCGGCAATCCTGATCGGGTTTGCGGCATGGCGGACGGCAAAACAGTCTTAGCAATCAGGCGTCGACCCAGTCCTCGTCGACCTTGATCCTAATCTCGGGAAATGAGGCGGCCGCGTTGATGGCGGCCGCCTCTTCATTCCTGGTCGTATTGGCCCGCTATATGGACTTGCGGTTTTTCGGGATGATCGGCAGCAGGAGATGAGCCTGATGCTTGGGTCCCGAATGCAGGGTCGTCTTGCCACCGAAGATTTCCTTCGGCCGATCGGTCGGATGATCATGCAGGAACACCCCGGACCCGCGTGAAGGCACGTAGGCATCGACGGCCGGTCCCGGCCGGTCGAAATCCTGTCCGGCGATGTTCAGGGCAATCTGGAAGCCTTTCGGCAACACGACGCACTGAGGCCAGATTTCGACGTCCACCTCATAGATCTCACCCGGGATGATCATCTGCTTATCATCATGGGTGTGATACGGACGCCAGGGTTCGGATTTCTCTTCGTCGAGTTTGCGATGCGAAACCCGCAGCCAGCCCTGTGCCAGCGGTGTCTTGGGATCGACAGTTCCCTGGAAATGCACCTCGCGACCCTTGTCGGAGAAGGCCTGCATCGTAATAAACAGATCGCAGTCTTCCGTAGACGAGGAGACGTAGAGCTTGGCGACCATGGGGCCCGTGATCTCCGTTTCGCGTTCCAGCGGTGGAGATCTCCAGGTGACACCGCGGGTCAAGGCGCGAAACTCTTTCGCGCGCTTAACCTTGGGGGCCTTCCAGTCGAGCTTGCCCTTGCCACCGGCATCGAGGAACAGCTTGGTCCATTTCGTGCCTTTGAGTGGCCATTCGCTCTCCTTGCGGAGTTCCACATCATCGGTGAACGGACGGCGCAAATTGACCCAGACGCGGGGCTCCTTGTTCCAGCCGTTCTTCTCACCCTTGAGGTAGTAGTCGAAGAAGCGCTTCTGTAACTCCATCCCGTATTCGAGATAGAACCATTCCTCGTGGCGACCCGGATGACCTTCAAGCCATTTCTCTTTCGAGGCGGCCTGGGTGAAGGCTTCGAAATTGCCCCGCGGATGCAGACCAAATCCGGCCCAGCTGGCCGGGCTGAGGAACGGCACTTTGACGTTGTCCCAGTTTGGTGAACGAGACTCGTACCAGTCGTCATCCATTTCCCGGATGCGGAAGTTCTCCAGGGTATCGGCGCGGTTTTCTTTCAATTCACGTGCGGAAAGCTTGGCCGGACCGGTGGCGCTTTCGCCCATCCAGCGATCAATCGGCCCCTTGGCGTTGCCGTGCTGCACGTTCTCCACTTGGCGCGGATACCAGATCTCCATGAATTTGTTCGACAGGATACCGCCATGGCGGGCCCAGTCCCGGTACTGATCAGCAGCACCCTCCCACGGGATCATGGCCGAGAGATGCTTGGGCTGGAGCGCAGCGACCTGCCACTGGTTGATGGCGTAGTAGGAGACGCCATTGAGGCCGACCTTGCCGTTTGACCAGCGTTGTTCGCCGGCCCATTCGATCGCGTTGGCGTAGTCCTGGGTCTCGCGGGGCGAGAAAATATCCAGATAGCCCGGCGATCGACCGGCGCCACGTGAGTCGAGCCGCACACAAGCATAGCCCCAGGGGACCCAGATTTCCGGATCGACCGTTTCCCAGGTCAGCCAGCGATGCTCCGACCCGGGCAGAATATCCGGGTGCATCTTGAGGAGTGATTCCCAAAGCGGCTTGTAGTGTTCCTGATACTTCACACCCTTACCGTAAGGGCCGCCGGCCATAACGATCGGCACTTTCGCCTTCGTATCGGGGCGGTAGACGTCAGCGCGCAAGATGACGCCGTCGTCCATTTTGATGGGTACGTCCCGTTCAATAATCATGGTGTTCTTCTCCCGGTCCTGATGGTCGTTCCTGGTATTCGAACGATCTATGGCCGCCGCCGCTTGTCATTGAGCGTGCGCACCGTATTCCACTATAGGAAATATTTCTGGGGGGTGGTAGCGAAGATAAGTCCGGCTCCAGGGTTGTCCGGACAACTGATATCGACGATTTTCAACCGGTTCGACCGTCAACTTACCATTCGTAAATGGACGGCTGATCGCTACGATCCCGGTTCTGGGACACATCTTTCGGGAGGGGCATTTTCATGGTGACGTCTTCGGGTGAACAGATCATCGCAATCGAAGAGCATTACTGGGATCCAAACCTGGTCGCTCAATATGCAGAAGCTGACAAGGCCGGTGGGGCCGGAAAACTGCGCCCGAAGCTCGAAGACCTTTATGACGAGCGCATTGCAGAGATGGATTCAGCCGGCATCGACATTCAGGTGCTGTCCCATGGCGCCCCCTCAACCCAGCGGCTTGATCCGTCCAGTGCGGCAGAGATCACCCGGTCCGCGAATGACCGTTTGAAAGAAACCGTCGACGAACGCCCGGATCGTTTTGCCGCCTTTGCCAATTTGCCGACCCCGGACCCTGACGCCTGTGCCGATGAACTGGAGCGCTGTGTCGACAAGCTCGGATTCAAGGGCGCGATGATCCATGGCCTGACCCATGGTGTTTTCTTTGATGATCCGAAGTTCTGGCCGGTCTTCGAACGGGCACAAGCGCTTGATGTGCCGCTCTATATGCATCCGGCCATGCCGGACCCGACTGTCGTCGAGCGGTATTACCAGCCCTATGTGAAGGATTTTCCGGCGCTGCTGAATGCGGGTTGGGGCTTCACCGTGGAAACCGCAACTCAGGCGATCCGGCTGGTGCTCAGCGGTGTGCTCGACAAATACCCCGAGTCAAAAATCATGCTTGGCCATCTTGGCGAAGGTCTGCCGTTTTTGCTGTGGCGGATCGATCATGCGCTTTCGCGTCCCGGGAACAAATCCCTGTCATTCCGTGACGTGTTCAGTCGCAATTTCTACATCACCACGAGCGGAAATTTTTCCGATCCGGCGATGGTGTGCTCGTTGCAGGAGATGGGTGCGGACCGTATTCTGTTCTCGGTCGACTGGCCCTTTGTTCCCAACGCGCTGGGCACTGAGTGGATCGAACGTCTGCAGCTCAACGCTGAGGACAAAGCCAAGATCCTGAACGGCAACGCCAAGCGTCTGCTCAAACTTTAAACATTCAAAGACGAGTTATTCGATGCCCCATATTCCAGCTGCCACCGTGCTTGATCACATCACGGTGCTCGATCTGACCCGTGTCCGTTCCGGTCCGACCTGCGTTCGCCAACTGGCTGATTGGGGTGCGAATGTCATCAAGGTGGAAATGCCCCCGGTGGTGGAGGGGGGCGCGTCACTGGGTGGTGCCCGTCACGCCTCGGATTTCCAGAACCTCCATCGCAACAAACGCTCGCTGGCCCTCAATCTGAAGGAGGCGGCCGGCAAGGAGGTTTTCTTCAAGCTGGTGGCCGAGGCTGATGTGGTGGTGGAGAATTATCGCCCGGATGTGAAGACCCGATTGGGGATCGATTACGATGCCCTGTCGGCAATCAACCCGCGGATTATCGTGGCGAGCATTTCCGGGTTCGGCCAGGACGGACCCTATGCCAAGCGGCCGGGTTTCGATCAGGTCGCCCAGGGGATGGGCGGCTTGATGTCGATCACCGGTGCGCCGGGGCAGGGGCCGATGCGGGTCGGCATTCCGATCGCCGATCTGACCGCCGGTTTGTTTGCTGCCCAGGGCGTGATGCTGGCGCTGCTGGAACGGGAAAAATCCGGCAAGGGGCAATGGGTCCATACCTCTTTGCTGGAGGCACAGACCTTCATGCTCGATTTCCAGGCCGCGCGCTGGCTGGTCGATGGCGATGTGCCAGGGCAGGCGGGGAACAATCATCCGACCAGTATTCCGACCGGGGTGTTCGCAACGTCAGATGGACATATGAATATTGCAGTAGCTGGTCAGGAAATCTGGGGCCGGTTCTGCCGGGCCCTGGATCAGGAGGGCTGGATGTCGGACCCAGACTTTATTGATGGGCCCACGCGTTCGGAAAACCGGGATCGCCTGAACGCGCTGATCGGTGAATGCATTGCCGCAAAGCCTACCGCGGAATGGGTGGAGGAGTTCAATACCCTCGGCGTTCCCTGTGGCCCGATCTACGATATTGGCGAGATGTTCTCTGACCCCCAGGTGCAGCATCTGGGGCTGGCCCAGCCGCTGACGTCGCCGGTTCTGGGCGAGCAAAACTTTGTTCGGCAGCCGATTGCGCTGGAGCGAACCCCGAGCTCGTTTGCCGTGGCACCGCCCGAAGTGGGGGGGCAGACCGCTGAAATTCTTGGTGATCTGGGCTACAGCCCCGAAGACATTGCGAAGCTGCACGAAACCGGCGTTGTTGCGTCGGATAGTTGAGAGAGGATTTTACGATGAGTGATCAAATCAAACCGAGCCTGTCCCATGCCGGCCTCTGGGCGCGGGATATGGTGGGAATGGAAGCCTTCTATACCGAGGTGATGGGGTTCCATATCAGCGATCGTGGTTTTGTTCCGCGCTACGATGGCAACATTACTTTCATGTCGAATGACCCGACGGTCCATCATCAGGTGATCCTCGCGGAGGGCCGTCCGGCGGACGTGCCCAGCACCATCAACCAGCTGTCGTTTCTGGTAAAGTCCCTCAGCGAATTACGGGTGATGTATTATCGGGTGAAGGACCGGGCGGTGGAGAATTTACTCCCGCGCAATCACGGGAACGCCTGGTCGGTGTATTTCGACGACCCCGAGGGCAACAATCTCGAGGTCTATCTGGATTCACCTTTCCACGTGCCCCAACCTTTCGGGGAGTATCTCGACTTCGAATTGTCCGACGACGAGATCCTTGAGCTCACCGAGACTTTGTGCCGTGCGACCGACGGGTTTCGCACGCGGGCTGAATGGGTCGCCGAAATGGTGGCTTCCCGCGAAACGCTCTAGGCCCTAGCCGTTCGCAGCTAGCCGTTCGCAGCTAGCCGTTAGGCGCGACGTCGAGGCGCGCCACGATTCCCGCCATACGCTCGTCGGGTGCGGGGTAACGGTCGAGGACCATCGGGTCATGGCCCGGTACGATGTGTTGGCGCGTTTCGGCCTGAGCCTGAAGTGCATCGAAGGCCAGCACCATATCCCCCAGATTGTAGATCACCGGAAAGGGCATCTGCCGTTCCATATTTTCATAGAAATGGGTCGCATCCGAGGCCACCACGACCCAGCCGCGCTTGGTGAGAACCCGTACAAACTGAAGCCCCATGGAGTGACCGCCTACAAGGTGAACGGTGATGCCCGGCGCGATCTCTGCTGTGCCGTCATTGAAGGACACCCGCCCGGCAAAGACATTGCGCACCATGTCGGCGACGTGATCCGGGGTGAAGGAGGCGTTCAGCACATGGCTGCACATGTGCGGTCCCGTGGCGAATTGCATTTCCTTTTCCTGCAGGTGGAATTTCGCCGCCGGGAACTGCGCGTGGCCGCCAATGTGATCGTAGTGAAGATGGGTGACGATCACGTCGCTCACCCGCGCGGCGTCGACGTCGACCATTGCCAGCCCGTCGGTGACACTTCGGATCAGGCTACGGCCACGTTTTGTCGCTTCGGCTTCATCAAAGCCTGTGTCGATGACGATGGTTTGCTCGGGAGAAACGGCAACCCAGACGTAATAGTCGATGGGCATCGGACCGTCGTCATGGGGATCGAGCTTGACGAAGCTTTCCCGGCGCATGCGTTCGACCAGCGTGCCGTATTTGATGGCGTAAAGTTCCCAGGTCCGTGGCGGTGTCATACAGATTCCTCCCCTATCGCGCTCTCGTCTATACTGCCCGTCGACAGCGGCTATGGGAAACTGTTCGCGCCATGGAGCAGAGCAAATGACGACGACAGTTTACGGGTTTATCGGTCTAGGTAATATGGGCGCGCCGATGTGCGCAAACCTGGTCACCGCCGGGTTGGAACTATGCGTGTTCGATGCGGCGGGCACTGCCGATCGCGCGCCTGAAAGCACAACGCCGGGCGATAGTGTCGCTGCGCTTGCCGTGGCCACGGATACGATATTTCTGAGCCTCCCCGATGGGAAGATGTGCCACACCGTATGTGACGAAATTCTTGCAGGAGTCGACCGCCGCGTGTCCCGGGTCGTTGATTTCTCGACCACGGGTCCAGAGGCTGCCGTTGCGATCGGGGCAAAGCTCGATGCGGCGGGTATCACCTTTATCGACGCCCCGGTCAGCGGCGGTCGCGCTGGTGCCATTGCGGGCAGCCTGACCGTGATCGCTTCGGGTCCAGCGACGGATATAAGTGAACTCACCACCGCATTCGATGCGGTGGGCGGCAACACGTTTAATGTCGGTGCGGCCCCCGGTCAGGCTCAGGCGGTGAAACTGCTGAATAATTTCTTGTCGGCGACGGCGATGGCGGCGACGTCTGAGGCGGTGTTGTTTGGGCAGAAATTCGATGTTGATTTGTTGACGATCCTCGACTGCGTGAATGTCTCGAGTGGCCGGAATACGGCCTCGATGGACAAGTTCCCCAACCGTATTGTGTCAGAGACTTATGACGCGGGGTTTGCGACAGCATTGATGACCAAGGACGTGGCGCTGTACCTGGAACAGGTGCGTGTGGCAGGAACGCCTGATGCCGTCGGGACGACCGTTTCGGGGCTCTGGAACGCGGCGCTTGCGGATATGCCGGAGAGTGATTTTACCGAAATCTACCGCCACATCGCGGATAAGAAATAATCAGGGAGAGTAATGAAATGACGACGAATGAAGGAAAAGTGGCGCTCGTAACCGGTGCGTCCTATGGCCTTGGCATGATGACGGCCGATTTTCTGGCCCGCGACGGGTTTGATATCGTCGTGACGGATTTGAACACGGAGGATTTGGCAGAGACGGTTGCCATGGTGGAAAAGCGCGGCCGCAAGGCATTCACCACAGAACTTGATGTGCGCTCGGTCGACAGCATCGACGCGGCCATCGCGGCGTCGGTTGAAGGCATGGGGAGGATCGACGTTCTGATCAACAATGCCGGCGTGCCGCTTTCCAAGCCGGCGCTGGATGTGGAGCCGGAAGAGTTCGACAATGTGCAGAACATCAATGTCCGCGGCTGCTACTTCATGTGCCAGCGCTTTGCACGTCATCTGGTGGATACGGACCGGCAGGGGGCGATTGTCAATCTGTCGTCGACCTTTGCAGTGATCGGTGTGCCAGGGGTTTCGGTCTACGGCATCTCGAAAGCCGCCGTTGCTGGTATCACCCGTCATCTGGCGGCAGACTGGGCGAAATACGGCATTCGGGTGAATGCAGTTGGTCCGGGGGCGACGGAAACGAAAATCCGTGCCGCCAATTTTGCCGCGAACCCGGAAGTGCGGGAATGGAATCTCAGCCGCATTCCGATGGGCCGGTTTGGTGAGCCCGAAGATACCGCCGAAGCCGTGGCGTATCTGGCGGGCAACAAGTCCGAATACATCAACGGGCATCTGCTGCTCGTGGACGGCGCGCTGACCGTCACCTGATTGATGCGACCCGGGCCTCGCCTTTCGTCAGGCTCAGGCCCTCATATTGAGCCTGACGAGATATGAGGGCCTGGCGTTTTTTCAGCCTGCGGCCGGGTCGTAATAGATCATGGCCTCCGGCATGGTCCCGCCGGCATTGAAGCCGCCCTCGACGATCTCGCCACGGGCGATGTTGATCTTTGGCAGCGCGCCGTCGGCCTGCACGACATAGAGATGCGTGCTGTCATAGGTGAAAAGCACGTGAAACGGTTCATCGGGAAGCGGGATAGACCGGCGCTGGTCGGGGTCTCTCGGGTCGAGCAGTTCGAGGAAGCCCTGATCATCCGCCTCGTTATAGGTCGAGACGGCCAGATGCGCCCCATCCGGTGAAACAAACGGCCAGCCCGGCACGCCAGCCAGCGTGTGGGTGCTCTTGAGCTGCCGCGTGCCGCAATCGATCACATGCAGAAGCGGGCGGTAAAAATCACCCACGTACAGCTGGGTTCCGTCATGGGACACCCGAATGGCCTGGGCCCCGACCGGCACCGGAATGCGCGCCACGATCTTTCGCGCCGCCATGTCGATCTCGGTGATGACCGGAAACTCCTTGGCCGAAACATAAAGTGTGTTGCCGTCCGGTGCTGCGGCGAAAAAATGTCCCGGCGTTTCCAGCCACAATGTGTGTTCGATGTCCCAACTGTCCGGGTCGACCACCAGCACACACCGGCTCCCATCGACGGTGGCCCAGATTTTACCATCCGCGCCTGTGACCAGCGCGTGGGGCCCCTTGTAGAGGTTGAGGTCGGCATGACCGGCCAGGGTCATGGTTGTGAGATCAACAACCCCGATCCGGTTGTCCGGGATGTTTTGGCCGTAATCTGAACTGCCATACAGGGACACGAAGGCGCGTTTGTTATCCTTGGAGAGCGTGATCTCGTGGGGCTTGGACGTCTCCCGCGTGCCGACCTCCACACAGCCAACAATGTCGCCTGTTTCTGCGTTCAACGCCGTCAGGCTGACATTCTCCTTCACCGTGAGAAGGATCAGTCGGTCAAATGGTGTGGTGTTCGCGGTCATCGATATCTCCCAGGCAGACATAATAACCGATCACGAGATGGGTTGGCGGGTATTGGTTCACGTCTTGCCAACCGTTAGACTCCTGCAAAGGAAATTAGAAGACGCGACAGGGGGCCGTATTGGACTTTCAGCTTTCCGAAGAACAGACCGCCATCCAGGATATGGCCCGCAGCTTCGCCCGTGAGGAGATGCTGCCCCATGCCGAGGAATGGGATGAGGAGATGATCTTCCCGGTTGAGGCACTACGCGCTGCGGCGGCGCTGGGTCTGGCCGGAATCTATTGTCAGGAAGAACATGGCGGTTCAGGTCTCGGACGGCTCGATTCGACCATTATCTTCGAGGAACTGGCGAGCGCCTGTCCGTCCACGGCGGCCTATATCTCGATCCATAATATGTGCGCCTGGATGATCGATAGTTTCAGCAATGACGCGCTGCGCGCGAAGTTCGTGCCCAAGCTGATGACCATGGAGCACTTCGCGAGCTATTGCCTGACCGAACCGGGCGCTGGATCTGACGCGGCCTCCCTGCGCAGCACAGCCGTGCGGGATGGCGACCATTATGTGCTCAATGGATCCAAGGCGTTCATCTCCGGCGGGTCCGCCGCCGATGTCTATGTCTGCATGGTGCGTACCGGCGAAGAGGGCCCGAAGGGGATCAGCTGCATCGTCGTTGAGAAGGATGCGCCGGGGCTATCTTTCGGCAAGCTAGAAAAGAAGCTCGGCTGGAACAGTCAGCCCACTGCGGCGGTCATTTTCGAAGATTGCCGGGTGCCGGTCGAAAACCTCGTGGGTGCGGAAGGTGACGGCTTTGCCATCGCTATGAAGGGCCTCGATGGCGGGCGACTGAACATTGGCGCCTGCTCCCTAGGCGGCGCGCGAGCCTGTCTCGAGGCGAGCTACGACTACATGAAGGACCGCAAGCAATTTGGTCAGCCGCTGGCCGAATTTCAGGCACTTCAATTCCGTGTGGCCGATATGGCGACGGAGCTCGAATCCGCCCGGCTGATGATCCATCGGGCGGCCTGGATGCTCGACAACAATGCCCATGGCACCACCGTGGCAGCAGCAATGGCCAAGCGGGTGGCGACCGACTCGGGCTTTGATGTGGTCAATCAGGCGCTGCAACTGCATGGCGGCTACGGCTATCTCAAGGAATTCCCAATCCAGCGCTATCTGCGCGATTTGCGGGTGCACCAGATTCTCGAAGGCACGAACGAAATCATGCGGGTGATCATCTCGCGTGACGTTTTACGACAGTAGGTACTCCATGAATGACGAACCGGAAATTCTGCTCGAAACGCGCGGGCAGATCGGGTTGATCACGCTCAACAAGCCGAAGGCCCTGAACGCCCTCTCGATGAATATGATTGAGTTGATGCACCCGCAGTTGCTGGCCTGGGCGAGCGATGACGCCGTCGATGCGGTGGTGATCCAGGGCGCGGGCGAGAAGGCTTTTTGTGCGGGCGGCGATATTCGCGACATGTATGAGAAGCGTGGCACCGATTTTGGGGCGGTCTATTACGCGGCGGAATACCTGCTCAATGTCTCGATCCACACCTTCCCGAAGCCCTACATCGCATTGATGGACGGGGTGACCATGGGCGGCGGTGCCGGGGTCTCGATCCACGGATCACACCGGATCGTCAGCGAGCGGACCCTGTTTGCCATGCCGGAGACCGGGATTGGCCTGTTCCCGGATATCGGGGCCAGCTGGTTTCTATCCTGCTGCCCCGGCCAGTTGGGGATGTATCTCGGGCTGACCGGATTGCGCATGCACGCCGCCGACACGCTTTATGCGGGGATCGGGGATATCTACATGGAGTCCGGCCGAAACGAGGATTTACTCGATGCGCTGGCGAGCGCGGATTCCCTCGATGAACGTTCGGTCAACGATCTGTTGAGATCGTTCACAAGCGACCCTGGGACGGCACCGATTGCCGCGTACCGGGATGAGATCGACCGGTGTTTTGCCGGAGACAGCGTCGAGTCGATTCTGGCGTCACTCGAGCGGGAAGATACAGACTGGGCCCGGACCCAGCTGAAATATTTGGCCCATAAGTCTCCCACTGCCCTGAAGCTCACCTTCCGACAGTTGCGGTTGGGGCCGACGATCGAATCCATCGCCGATATTATGAAGATGGAATACCGTATGGCCCATCGGACCTATCGCGGGGTGGAATTGTTCGAGGGTATTCGGGCTGTTGTGATCGATAAGGACGGCGCCCCCCAGTGGCAGCCGGACAATCTCGCGGCGGTGAGCGAAGATGATTTGAATGAGTATTTTGTGCCGGCACCGGGTGAACCGGATTTCAGCCAGGCCGAACTGTCATAAATCAAACGGGGAAGACGTGATGTCAAAGATCGGATTTATCGGGCTGGGGAATATGGGCGGGCCGATGGTGGCCAATTTGATCGGCGCCGGACACGAAGTGCGCGCGTTCGATATTTCTCCTGATGCTGTGAAACGCGCTACGGATGCCGGCGCGAGTGCTGCGTCCGGCGGTGCCGACGCTGCCGCGGGTATGGAGATCGTGATTACCATGCTGCCAGCCGGGCAACATGTCCGTTCGGTTTATCTCGAAGATGACAAGGTCATGGATATTGTCGAGAACGGTACGTTGCTGATTGACTGTTCCACCATCGATGTCACAACCGCGCGGGATGCGATTGTTGAGGCGGAGAAACGGGGCCTCGAAATGATTGATGCGCCAGTTTCCGGTGGCATAACCGGCGCGGCGGCCGGCACTCTGACCTTCATGTGTGGGGGCCCGGAGGCGGCATTTGCGCGGGCAGAGCCGGTCCTGAACGTGATGGGGAAGAATGTCTTCCACGCGGGAGCAGCAGGCGCAGGGCAGGCCGTGAAGGCGTGCAACAATTTGATGCTGGCGATCCAGATGGTTTCTGTGGCTGAAGGCTTTGCGTTGGGTGAGAAACTCGGCCTGGACCATCAGGCACTGTTCAGTATCGTGTCGACGGCGACCAGTCAGTGCTGGGCGATGACAAGCTATTGCCCGGTTCCGGGACCGGTTCCCGCGTCACCGGCGAATAATGATTACAAAGCGGGTTTCACCGTGGCGATGATGCTCAAGGATCTTATGCTGGCACGCGAGGCTGCGGCCACAGTTGGTGCAAGTACACCAGTGGCGAGCCAGGTCACCGACATGTACGAGACATTCGCGGCGGCGGGCAATACGGAGCTGGATTTTTCGGCGATTTTCAAGATGATCGAGGCGCGCTGACCCGCAAAAACGGGCCGGATAGAGCTAACCGAGAGGCGCGCTCCGCTTGCGACAACTGCCGCAAAGGCGGTTGTGCCAGCCTTCGCTTTCGAACTTGTTCTCACACATCATACAGGTGCGCTCACTCGGCGCATCGCCCGTCGCACGTACCCGACCGGCCTGTTCCAATTCACCATCTCCGCTCTCGGCGGGAACTGAGCTTATGCGCTGCAGTTCTGGACTATTCTCGCTCACAACGTGCTTCCTTTCTTATGACGCGCCGTGCTTCGGCTGCATCACGCCTTCCTGTCATGCGGGTGCGTTATGGGGTCGCATCCGTCCCGAAATCCTGTCATTCCGGCTCTACGGCAGTGCAAAAAAAGTCTTCGTCCGTTTTGTTAAACAGACTGTAATCAGCGTAAGATATTGAATACGCTGAAAAAACTCATTCTGAGCCGTGGTTCCAAGATCGCCGCAGCGATAGGTGTAAGAAAAGTCAGATTGGGACAAAAGTCAATGAGAGATCGTCATCGGATGGAAAATTGAGGTTAGGCATGCCGACATCGTCAAATTACGACTTTATCATCATTGGCGCGGGAAGTGCGGGCTGTGTTCTGGCGAACCGTTTGAGCGCTGATCCCGCCATCCTAGTCTTGTTGCTGGAAGCCGGCCCTCGCGACGCCCATCCCCTGATCCATATTCCTGTCGGCAACGCGAAAATCATCCCGAAAGCGAAATACAACTGGAAATACGAGACCGAACCCCAGGCCAATCTTGATAATCGTCGAATCCTCTGGCCCCGGGGCAAGACGTTGGGGGGCTCGTCCTCGCTGAACGGCATGATTTATATCCGCGGCCATGCGCGCGATTACGACCTCTGGCGTCAGCAGGGTGTGTCGGGCTGGTCCTTTGCGGATGTGTTGCCCTATTTCAAACGTGCCGAAGGAAATACCCGCGGGGGAGATGCGTTCCATGGGGGCGATGGACCGTTGGTTGTCAGCGATGCAGGCCATGACCACAATTTGTTCGATGCGTTTGTGGCTGCCGGTGTCGAGGCCGGCTATCCGGCCAACCCGGATTTCAACGGAGCCGAACAGGAAGGTTTCGGGCGCTACCAGTTTACGATCCGCAATGCGCGGCGCTGGAGCGCGGCGGCCGCGTATCTTGGACCGGCTCTTTCGCGCCCGAATTTGACGGTCGAAACCGGCGCGCTGACCCGGGAGATCGTGTTTGAGGGAGAGCGGGCTGTTGGGGTGGATTATGTTCAGGGAAGCCATCAGGCCACGGCGCTCGCGGACCGGGAGGTGATCCTGTCTGGCGGTGTCGTCAACTCGCCCCAGCTTTTGATGCTTTCGGGGATCGGGCCGGCGGATGACCTCAAGCGCCTGGGTATCGAGCCGATTCTGGATCGCGCGGATGTGGGGCGAAACCTGCAGGATCATTTCTGCGTGCACACAGTCCACGCTTCGAACACCCCGACATTGACCGACGACCTCGTGCGCACCGAACGTGGTGCGGTCTCGTTGGCCCGTGCGTTTCTCACCCGCTCCGGACCGGCTTCGGCATTTCCGCTCGAAGGGGGTGCGTTTATTCGTACGTCCGACGATCTGGATATTCCCGACGCCCAGTTTCATTTTAGTGCGGGTAATCTGCTTTCACTGATCCGACGACCCTTCGCGAGCCATTCCGACGACCACACACGCCCCGATGCATTCATGTGCCATGTCTGTCAGCTGCGTCCCGAAAGCCGTGGCGAAATTCGTCTGCGTTCGATCGACCCGACGGAGACGCCTCTGATTCAACCGAATTATCTGTCCGAAGCCCGGGACCGGGAAACCATGCGCGAAGCCTTCAAGGCGATGCGCGAGGTGATGCACCAGCCCGCCCTCGCGGCGCTGAGCGAGGGTGAGACTTGGCCGCAGCCCGATATTCGCTCCGATGCGGATATTGATGCGTTTATCCGGGCGACGGGCGGCACGGTCTATCACCCGGTGGGGACCTGCCGGATGGGGGGCGATGACGCGGCAATTGTCGATGAAACCCTCACGGTGCGCGGCACCGAAGGGCTGCGCGTGGTCGATGCCTCGGTGATGCCGAGCCTGGTGGGGGGTAACACTCATGCCCCGACGGTGATGATTGCGGAAAAGGCGGCCGATATGATTCTTGGCAATACCGCACTGGATCCTTAACTCTATGCATGACCGCTGTCGATACCCGCGACGGCTGGCCTGCCGGTGCCTGATTGAAGATGATCCGATGCGCAACCGCATAATCGCTGCTGCGCGGTCGTTGCAGGCTCAGCACTATTCGCTGGAATCCCTGGTGGCGCGTTTTGCTTTTGAGTAATCCCGAGCGCTAATTGCTCTCTGCGCTTTTTGGGGCGGCATCCGGGTTCCACTGGCCGCGGCGCATGCGGGTGATTTTCACGCTGGCAAAGGTGCCCGCCTTCCGCAGGGGTTCGTTCTCCGAGAAGGCTTCGGCGGCGGCACGATTGGGCACATTCAGGATCAGCACACTCCCGACCCGGGCCTCGTCGTCGTCGGCCAGCATCGCGCCGCCCAGAACAAGGATATCCTTGTGCTCTTCGAGATAGGCGAAATGGGCCGGCTTGTGCATGTCGCGCAGAGTTTTCGAGTCCGGCCCGTCTTCCTGATAGATGATGTAGAGCATCAGTCCTGACGGACGACCAGGACCAGCTTGCCGCGCAGATGACGGCCTTCGCTGATCCGATGGGCCTCGGGGGCTTCCTCAAGCGAAAAGGTTTTCACCGGCGGGGCTTGAACCACACCGGATGCGAACAATTCCATGATCCGCTCGAGATGCGGGCGGTCACGGCCGACGGCGGGGCGCAGTGAGGTAACATCCGCGCGCGGTGATTCCGGTGCCTGCATACCCGAGGCGATGGAGGCAATCCGGCCCCCGGATTTGATTACCTCGAAGGATTTGGTGTTCACCGGGCCGCCGACGGTTTCGAACACGCAATCCACATCAGAGAGAACTTCCGTGAAATCTTCTTTCGTGTAGTCGATCACCTGATCGGCGCCGAGCTCCGTCACATAACCCACATTGCCGGTGCTGCAGGTGGTGATGACGGTTGCGCCGAGATGCTTAGCAAGCTCGATGGCAAATCCCGCAACGCCGCCGGCGCCGCCCTGGATCAGAATGGTCTCACCGGCTTTGAGCTCGAGTGTTTCCTCGACCGATATGATCGCCGTCAGACCGGTCAGGGTCAGACATGCGGCTTCGATGTGGCTCACATTGTCAGGCTTTTTTGCGATGATCGCGGCTTTCATGGCGATCTTCTCGGCATAGGTGCCTTCCTGGCCACGGTCACAGGCACCGAATACGGCGTCACCAACGGCAAAGTCGGTGACACCTTCGCCGAGCGCGCTGACCACGCCGGAGAAATCACGTCCGAGCACATAGGGGAAGCTGTCGAGTTTGCCATAGGTCCCGCCGGCACGAACCTTTGGGTCGGCCGCGTTCACAGTTGCAGCGTGGATGTCGATGATGACTTCACCGGGGCTGGCGACGGGGTCGGGGAGGTCGCCATACTGCATGATGTCGGGTCCGCCATGGCCCTCGATATAGGATGCTTTCATCGTGATTTCGTCCTTCGAATTCGGTGCCGTGAGGCGTGGATTTGGCCCTGAAGCTAGCCTATCATTAGTCGCGTTGCGAGCCGATCACGCGATCCCTGTCGTCTTGTCGGGTTTGGGTCTGCTAGAACCGGTTTCAATTGCAAGAACAACACTGTTGAAGGGTTAGGGGAAGCACATGAAGATTCTCTATTTTGATGATTTCCGTCTTGGTATTTTGCGTGGCGACGACGTCGTGGATGTGTCGGCTGTGGTGCAGAATATTCCGCACACCGGACCGCATGATCTGATCAATGGCGTGATCGCGCGGTTTGACGACTATCGTGATCGGCTCGAAGCCGCCGTGGCTGCGGGTGATGGTATCCCCCTCAAGGACGTGCGCATTCGCCCGCCGCTTCCCCGGCCGGGCAATATTGATTGCATGGCGGTGAATTACATGGAGAACGGCACGCTGGCGGCGCCGGCGCAGATCAACGCGTTCCACAAAGCGAGCAGCACGATCATCGGCGAAGGCGACACCATGGTGTTGCAGGATATTCCGGCCTCGATCTTTGAAGGTGAAGCCGAATTGGGCATGGTCATTGGTAAGCGGGCGGACAATGTTACAGCTTCCGAAGCGATGGATCATATCTTCGGGTATTTCAACTTCATCGACGGCTCTGCCCGAGAGATGCCGACCGCGTTCAATGTTTTCTTCGAAGGAAAATCTCGCGCCACATTTGCCCCGATCGGGCCGTATCTTGTGACGGCAGACGAGATCGAGGACCCGCAGAGCCTGGACGTCAAACTCTGGGTGAACGGAGACCTGATGCAGGACTTCAACACCGATGACATGGCACACAAGATTCCCCGGATTATCGAGTATCTGAGTGCGATCCATCCGCTGGAAGTTGGCGATATTGTTGCCACGGGCACTAACCATCGTGGGCTGAACCCGTTCCAGGGCGGTGACAAGGTCGAGCTGGAAATCGAAAGCTGTGGTCGGCTCACGATTAATGTTCAGGACGATCTCAATCGGACCTGGGCACGGGTCACGCGCCTCGACCATACCTCGCAGGGGCTCGAGGGCCGCTTCACGCCACAGCTGACCGGCAAATACGCGCCGGGCAGCTGACGCTTCTGAACGTTTTGAGAAAAGGGCGTGACCGGCAGCGGTCACGCCCTTTTTTATCTAGAACAGGTTCTTCACGTCGGAGGCAAAGGTCGGGAACGCAAACGGGGTATTCTTGACCTCGCTCGCGATGATCCCGTGCGCCATCGCGAAAGCGAACAGACGGATCAGTTCCTCACCGTTATGGCCGACCATCTGTGCACCCAGGAATTTGTCGCTGTCCTCATCCACCAGCACTTTCGACCAGGCGACGGTTTCGCCGTAACTCTTGCCTGAAAACCAGCCGGTCATGTTGTTGGCGGTTACCTTGGCCTTAAGGCCCTTTTCGCTGGCCAGTGCCGGTACGGTGTAAACGCAGTTCGGCACGACGTCATAGTTCGGCGTCCCCACAGGCCCTTCCACGATGTTGCTGCCCACGATACGTCCTTCATAGGTGGCTAGCGGGCAGAGCTGCGGCGAGGTCACCAGCGCATCACCGCAGACCCAGACAGACGGGTTGGAGGTGGAACGGAGATTTTCGTCGACCGCCACGGCTGCCCCGTCATGGGTGACATTGCCGGCTTCGAGGTCGAGGGTGTCCGCATTGGCGACCCGACCTGCGCCGTTCACGACCCGATCGGCAGCGAGGGTCTGTTCGGCCCCGTCATGCTCGAAGGTAACGGTCAGACGGTCTCCATCCTGACCAATAGATTTAACGTTCACACCGGTTTTGACCGTGACCTCGATGCGTTCGGATTCCGCCTGAATTGCAGCCACCGCATCGGAATCCATGCGCGGCAGTAATTGCGGCATGCCCACGGAATACGGTGCCGCGCTTTTCCGCGACCCCGGCCATGGCGTCGGGAATGAACCCGATCATGTCTTTTTCCCGATCGATCAGTTTGCCCCAGTCGAGCTTCGGCTTGCCCACATCGATCCCGTGGACTGATGCCAGTTCGATTTCGTGCAGGGCGTGGGCGGCGGCCATCAAAACCTTTTTCGGCGTGCAACCGCGGTTCGGGCAGGTCCCGCCGAAATCCCATTCCTCGACAAAAGCGATGGTTTTCCCGGCTTCCTGGGCGACGGCAGAGACGCCAAAACCTGCATTGCCGCCCCCGATGATGACGATATCGAATTGATTGCTCATAATTATCCCCGTTTTGCTGCGCGCTGCGCGCGCTGTGTCTTGATGCGAGGAACCAAAGGTAGGGTTTGATTCTCGGCAGGAGTATCTGCACGTCATCACGTTTCGGTGCGATGGTGCCGACAACAAGGCTTTGCTTCCGCGCTGTAGCGGATAGAATAAAATCAAGAACGCATACAGGCCGCAAAAAAGCAGGGCCGAGGGGAACAAAATGAACAATAAGAAGATTGCCGTGCTCGGCACCGGTGCGAATGGAAGCTCAGTGGCTGCCGATCTGATCCGAACCGGACATGACGTGGTCATGATCGACCAATGGGCCGAGCATGTGGAGAAGATGCGCGCTGACGGGCTGACCATCAACATGCCCGATGAGACCGTCCATGTGCAGCCCGACGCCTATCACCTGAGCGATCTCGCCACGATGAACATGCAGTTCGATTATGTGTTCCTGCTAGTGAAAGCCTATGATACGCGCTGGGCCTGCGAATTGATCAAGCCCTATCTGAAGGATGATGGGCTGCTGGTCGGTATCCAGAACGCCATGATGCTCGACGACATCGTCCACATTCTCGGCGCGTCACGCACCATCGGTTGCGTCGTTGAACTGTCCTCGGAAATCTTCTCTCCGGGCGTGGTACAACGGAACACGACCCCGTCCCACACCTGGTTCGGACTGGGCAGCGTTGATGAATCAACGGCTGGCCGCGAGGTCGAGATCGAGGAAATGCTCAAACACGCGGGCAAGGTTGCGATCTCGCCGGAAATCGTCGCGGCAAAATGGATGAAGCTGGTGGTCAACACCATGTGCCTCGGACCGTTCGCGATGCTGGGCCTGACCCTTTATGAGGCTGTGAAAATGCCGGGTATGCGCGACTTTGCGCTGCAGGCTGGTACGGAGGCGCTCGCCGTCGGCCAGTCCCTCGGGCACACCATCCAGCCGATCTTCGGGCTGACACCCGAAGATGTGAAAGATACCAATCGCCTGCTGGAGAAGATGCTCGACAAGCTGGCCGCTGATATTGGTCCGGCCGCGCGCGATTGCGTTCTGCAGGATCACCTCAAGGGCCGCTATAGCGAAGTTGATTTGATCAACGGCCTGGTGGTAGGAGAGAGCGAAAATATGGGACGCACGGCCCCGGTAAATAAGGCGATCCTGGACATCACTCAAAAAATTCAGGCTGGGGAGCTCGAACCTGATCCGTCGAACCTGGCCTTGGCTCAGGAAATGGCACGCACCTAGTTGCAACCGAAAAGGTTGACCTATGACCAACGCCAACGATAACGCGCCGGATGCGTCGACGGAATTCGACGCTGTTGTTGTCGGGGCCGGCTTTGCCGGGATGTACATGCTCCACAAATTGCGTGGGCTGGGATTGCGTGTGCGGGTCGTGGAAGCGGGCGGCAGTGTGGGAGGCACCTGGTACTGGAACCGTTATCCTGGTGCGCGGGTCGATACGGAAACGATGTTCTATTCCTACCAGTTCTCCAATGAGCTGCAGCAGGAATGGGAATGGAGCGAGCGCTACCCCTCCCAGGGCGAACTGTACGGTTACGCCAAACATGTCGCGGACCGTTTTGAGCTTTGGCCGGACATCCATTTCGATTCTCCGGTCGAAAAAGCGACCTGGGATGAAGCCACCCGACGGTGGACAATCGAGACGGCCGACGGAACGCAGCTGATCAGCCAGTATTGCGTTATGGCCACGGGGTGCCTGTCATCGGTCAACACGCCGAAATTCAAGGGGCTCGAAAATTTCGCCGGACCGGTACATCATACGGCGCGTTGGCCCGAAGCCGGCGTCGATTTTACCGGTCAGCGGGTCGCGGTAATCGGAACCGGGTCGTCGGGGGTGCAGTCAATCCCGGTGATCGCCGAACAGGCCGCAGGTCTCACCGTGTTCCAGCGTACTGGAAATTACGTGATCCCGGCACATAACCGTCCGATCAATCCTGCCGAAGCGGCGGAGGTCAAGGCCAACTACCCCGCGTTACGTGCCAAGGCGAGCGCGTCCTTTTCGGGAAACTATTTTCCGGTTGGTGGCCCTTCGGCTCTTGCGGCCTCCGAAGAGGAACGCAACCGCGAATACGAAGCCCGCTGGGCCACGGGCGGGTTGGCCTTCATGGCGGCCTATGCTGACTTCATGACCAGTGAGGAAGCCAATGAGACGGCCTCCGAGTTTATCCGAAATAAAATACGCGGGATCGTCAAGGATTCGGCGACGGCGGAACTGCTGGCGCCCAAACAGCTCTTCATGTGCAAGCGGCTCTGCGTGGGGATCGACTATTACGAGACCTATAATCGCGAGAACGTCTCTCTGGTGGATGTCAGTGAAACCGTGATCGATGAAATTCTGCCCGAAGGCGTGCGGGTGGGAGACCAGGTTTATGAGGCGGATGCGATCGTGTTGGCCACGGGCTTCGATGCGATGACCGGGGCGCTGAAGCGGATTGATATTCGCGGCGTTGAGAACGCCTCGCTGCGTGATCTCTGGGAGGATGGCCCGCGCGCCTATCTAGGGTTGGCGATTTCGAAATTCCCGAACATGTTTATCATCACCGGTCCGGGTAGTCCGTCGGTGCTGACCAATATGATTCCCTCGATCGAGCAGCATGTGAACTGGATCACCGATTGCCTCGCACATATGCAGGGACAGGGTCTGTCTCGGGTTGAGCCCGAGCCGGAGGCGCAGGAAACCTGGGTGGCGCATGTTAACGAGATCGCCGATCTGTCGATGCGCTCGACTTGCTCGTCCTGGTATCTCGGTTCGAATGTTGACGGAAAACCACGGGTCTTCATGCCCTATATTGGCGGATTTCCGGCCTATACGCGCAAATGCAACGAGATCGCGGCCGCCGGATATGCAGGGTTCTCGTTCGGTTGACCCGGTAACCTTTCGTTCATCCAGGCAGGCCAGAATGGCGGCATTGGATATCTTGCGAGGGGAAACCATGTCTCGACTTTTGGTCACTGATGACAATCCGGACGGCGATAAGCTGGAAAACATACTGACGATGACCCGCAATGAGATCATGCAGCGCGCTACGCTGATCATGGAGGACAGCCGCCCGGAGACGACCACCGTGATTAACAACAATATCAAGATTTTGAATTATCTGGCCGCAAGCATTGTGCTGGCTGAGAACAGCACATCCGTGCTCAATAAGGCGTTTGGGCAACACGACCCGGACGTCCCGCGTATTGGCAAAGCCTGACCGTTCTGCCTATTCCGACGGTTCGCTGATGTGACGGGCCCACGCCAGGGCCGCGGTTCCCAATGCCGCGAGTATGGCGACAATGATGAAAGCGTTGGAAACGCTTCCCATGACATCGGCCAGCAGTGATAACGCGGCCGTTCCAAAAATCACCCCGGCATAGACCGGGACGCCGATCCCGCCGACCACCGTGCCCGAATAGGCCGGTGGCGCACGATTGACCGTTGAGGTCATGAATATACCCGTCCAGCCATAAGCACTTGCCGCAAAGCTGACGAAGAATACGTAGATCGCCCAGATCGGCCAATCGGGGCTGATCTGGATCATCACAAGCGCGCCGATCACGTTCAACAGACCCATGACGATCAGGAGCTGGTCGCCGATACCCCATCGGTCGGCGAACCAGCCCCAGGTGAGGCGGCCGATAATCCCGGCGGCCTGGACCGCCGCCAAAACCGCCCCCGCAGCGATCAGGCTGAACTGTGCTTCGGTCACTAGAATGGTAACGGCGAACGCCGATATGGCGAGCTGGATAAACGCGTAGTTGAATCCGGCGAGACCCATCCAGCGCAACGCCGGGAGCCGCCAGATCATGGTCATGGCGACGAATGCGGTTGAATCAATCCGCGCGTTGGGGTCGCGTTCGGTATCCCAGCCCTTGCGCCAGGGCTGCAGCAGGAAAGCCAAAAGGATACAGCTCATCGCCCCGATCAACGGCGCGGCTGGCCATCCGAAACCCTCTGTTGCGCTGGGGGCAATGGCGCCGGCCAACATGCCGCCTAGTGGTATCCCGGTCTGCTTGATGGAATAGACGATGTTACGACGGCGTTTGGGGGTGATTCGCATCAGCAGTTCCGCGCCTGACGGGTTTGTCATGCCGTAACCGAAGCCCATGAACAGCGAACCGAAGGCGATGACCGCGACAGAGGGTACAGCCATCAGGGCCGCGCCGATCCCGCACATGACGAGACTGATCTGGCTCATGCGGCCCGGACCCCAGCGGCGGAGCAGAAACCCCGAGACGGCGGAAATCATTGAGGCCCCCGCATAGACCAGGGCGATCTGAAACCCGATGAACTCCACAGGCACGCCGATTTCCGCCCCAACCACGGGAGCGGTCGCGGCGAGAGTCAGGCTCGAAAAGGTCGAGATCGCCTGGACCAGCGTGACCGCAAGCAGGACAAACCAAAGCGGGGTCGAGGATTTGCCGTCGCGCGTCATTCGGTTGAGGTAACGATGCTTGAGGGGGTCCAACCGATCCGGCGGCGGGCCCGTCTCTCGTCTTCATTTTCATTGGTGCGCACCACCGGGACCGAGGGGAGAGTAAACGCGGCATGGTCATCGAGAACATGGGCCATCACGTTGCCATAGGCGCCTTCATCGTCAGGCATATGAGCACCCACATAGACGCCACAGATGCGACAGATCACAAAATCGGTAATCCCGCTGCCGAGGCGGTAGAGATGGGCCTGGTCCGGATCCTTAATCACAAATGTCAGGCTTCCCGACGGGTCAGAGACCGCGCCCGTGGCATGTTTGATGCAAAACGAACACTGACAGGAGCGGGGTTCCATCTGATCGGGCGTCAGCGTGGTCGTGAACGCCACACGCAGGTTTCCACAATGGCATCCGCCGTCATAGGTGTTCATGAGAATCCCTCACATCCTGGTGTGGTCTGTCTGCCTGACAGATTTGGCCGGTTCTTCGCCCGTTATCGTCCTGATCCTATAATGGATCAATGCCTGCTATAAGAAACGTCACCGATATCAATTCGTCGGACACGCTCTCGTGTCGGACAGGGGGAGAACCAAAAAATGTCAGACCTGAAAACTGCCACCAAACGCCAGCTCGGCTCGAGCGATCTGAAATGTGCCCCCATTGGGTTGGGTTGCATGTCTTTTTCGGGGGTTTACGGCGCCGCTGATGACGATGAGACCGTCGACTTCGTGCGGGCCGCGATTGATCAGGGGGTCGATTTTCTCGATTCTTCGGACATGTATGGCTGGGGCCATAACGAGGATGTTCTCGCCCGTGCGCTCGCGGACGGCTACCGCGACAAGGTCGTGCTGGCCACCAAGTTCGGCCAGACCCAGCTCGAAGGCGGCGGCATGGGCGTAAATGGTCGTCCGGAATATGTCATCGAAGCCTGCGAAAAGAGCCTGGAGCGTCTCGGGATCGATGTGATCGACCTCTACTACCAGCATCGCGTCGATCAGGATGTTGCGATCGAGGAAACGGTCGGAGCGATGGCCAAATTGGTAGAGCAGGGTAAGGTCCGTGCCATCGGAATTTGCGAAGCCAAGCCGGACACGATCCGCCGCGCCCATACCACGTACCCCCTGGCCTCGGTCCAGAGTGAATTTTCACTAATGTATCGTGTCGAGGCAGAGCAGATTTATGAGACGACCGGCGAACTCGGCATCACCTTCGTGGCCTACTCCCCGTTGGGCCGCGGCATCCTGACCGACCAGTATGTGAATGCCGAAACGGTCGATGAGAGCGATCCCCACTACCGGCATCCGCGGTTCAACAAGGACAACTTCCAGGCCAATCGCGAACTTATTCTGCGGGTGGCAGCCTATGCCGACAAGAAAGGCTGCTCGCCGGCACAGCTCGCACTGGCCTGGCTCATCGGGCGTGGCGACGACATTGTCGCGATCCCGGGCACGAAGCGGGCGGAGCGTCTTACAGAGAATGCGGCAGCCCTGGGCGTGACACTCACCGCGGGTGAGATCGAAGAGATTTCGGCCATGGTTCCGGTTGGGGCCGCGGCGGGTGACCGCTATCCGGAAACCCAGATGAAGAAGGTCTTCGTCTAGCCGAAACGAAAGTCAGGTTTAGCCACGCTCCGCCGAAGGCGGGGCGTCGGCCACCCTGCGATAGGCGAACAAGGCAAACACAAGAGCGACGGCCAGCACCCCGAACATGGTGCGGTAGGCAATTGCCGGACTACGCCCGAATTCATCGACGGGAAACAGATCCAAAATCGTCCCGGTCGCCATTTGCATCAAGAAAACTCCAGTCCACGTGAAAACGTTGATCGCCGTAAAGGCACGCCCGGTATGGGTTTCGGGAAACAGGCTGCGGGCATGGGCAAAAATAGGCGAGGCCATCGCCGCGAAAAGGGCAAACGCTGAAAGCAGGATGGTCGCGACGACGACGGAATCGCTCGAATTGACGGCGAGCGCCACAAGGGTACCGGTGAAGATCAGCATGCCGCCGGTCACAACCCCACGGCGGGTGTCGAACCAGCGGTCGAGCGGCCCATACATCAGCGCACTGCACAGCCAGGCCACCGAGACAATGAAAATGACATTGCCGCGCGCGATGATGTCGAGATCGAAAACATCGTTAAGATACGGGCCGATCCAGAGATTGCGTATGGTCACCAGGCTGCCCACCGAGACCCCGGTCACGGCAGCAAAGGAATAGATGCGCTTATCCGCGAGAACCTGGCGGAGGCCAAAAATGGTCTGCAGTAGGGTCTCACCACCTGGTGGTGCCGGCGCGTCCTCAGGCCGGTCCCGAACCATCAGGGATACCACCCCTGCAACGGCGATGGAAAACAGACCAACCACCAGGAGTGATTCCCGCCAGCCATAGAGTTCGACTGCCGCAGCGAAGGGTGAGGCAGATAACAGCATTCCTGCGCCCCCCACCGAAATGGAAATCGCGGTGCCCGTCGCCAGACGGTCCCGGGGAATCCAGCGGGCCAGCAACACCATCACACCCATGAAGACCGGTGCCGCGCCGCAGCCGATGAGAAAGAGGCCCAGCGCAAGCGTGGGGACGCTGTGGGCCTGGGAAAAGGTGATCGAACCCAAAGCCGCGAGGACGAACAGGAGCGAAATGGTGCGTCGGGGACCGAACTTGTCGAGCAGCACGCCGACCGGGAGCTGCATCAGGGCAGCGCCGAGAAAAATAGCTGCGGGCAGGCTGGAAAGCTGGCCAGGAGTGAGCCCGAGTTCGGCGCGCAGGTTCGGCGCGATCACCGCCGGCGCTGAGCGCAGGAAATGGGCAAGGATGAACGTGACCGCCAAAACCGGCACCATGCGAATGATGGCCGCGCGGCGATTATAGGGCCGTGTGGGGCCAGCATCGGAACCGTTGGTGTTCATGGGTGGGGGGCCAAACGAAATGGCGTTGAACGAATGGAAACTGTCACCTGAGTCTTTATGCCATTGCGGTCAGGCAGTCTAGAATGAGGGTGAAACCAGAGGAGAGGTCCATGGCCCAACGTGGAGAAGATATCGGACTTGCGGTGATCGGTTGCGGGCCGATTGGACGGATACGTGCGGGGCTGGCGCGGGACTATCCGGGGATCGGCTGGCTTGGGGTCTGTGATATTCGAGAGGAGCTGGCGCGCGACCTGGCGCAGGACGCAGAAGCTGATTTTCACACCACGGATGCGGCTAAATTGCTGGCGCGGCCCGAGGTTAACGCGGTGATCATTTCGACCCAGGAATCTGCCCATGTGGTGCCGATTTTGCAGGCTCTTGAATACGGTCACCGCCTGTTCATCGAGAAACCACTGGCCGTCGATGTGCGCGATTCCGAGAAGGTTGCAGCGGCGATCGAAGCCGCAGGGGTCGATGCGGTGATGGGGTACACCCAGCGGTTCCGTCGCCGTTTCCTAACCATCAAGGAGCGGGTGATGCAGGGACAGGTCGGGGCCGTTACTGCGGTGTCTGCCCGGGCCATGCTCAATCGCACGATCGCGGAGATGTGCCTGTCGCGGGCTAACCAGCATGACACCACCACGCCGGTGGTGATCAGCGGCACCCATGTGCTCGATATGTGTCTGTGGCTGATGGCCGACCGCAAGCCGGTGTCGGTTTACGCCCATTCGACGGATCACATCTTCGGGTCGGCGGGCAGCAAGGATACGACCTTCGCGATTGTGGAAATGGATGATGGTTCCATGCTTTCGCTCAATCACAGCTGGGCCGCCCCCCATGTCTGGCCCGGTGCGGTTTATGGCATGCAGATCGGAATTATCGGGGATCGAGGTGTCATCGATATCGAGGATATGCATCGCGATCTGGTGCTGGCGAGCGAGATTCCTCAGGGCGCGGGCTACAAGAAAGGCAGCGCCGAAGATATTCCCCGACATGTGGATTTTCTCAACAGCATCCCGTTCGGCGAGCACGCTGTCGGTCAGTTCTGGGGCCCCGTGCGTGAGGAAACCAATGCCTGGTTCCAACGCCTCTATATAGGACAGGAAACCCCTCACACGACGACGCGTGAGGGGCACCAGAACCTGTTGCTCTGTATGGCGATTGACCTGTCAGCCAAGCGCGGTGAGAAGTTGTCGCTCCCGCTGGAGGTTGACGACTTTTACCGCTAGGCGGCGCGCCCTTCGCGGATCTCCGCGCGGCGCGCTTCGGTGGCCGCGATGTCGGGTTCCAGGCTTTCGTCGTCGATCTCGCCGGTGAAGACCACGCCGTAGACGTCGCGTGCCTTTTCCCGGGTTTCCCAGCCTTCGAGAACATCGACGGTCACCCGTTCGAGTTCCCGCTCAAGCGGGTCACCATAGCCGCCGCCGGAGGAATCCCGACCGCGAACCCGTTGGCCGGGCTCCAGGCGAAGCTGGATAACGTTGGGTAGACGTTCGGACTGAACCCCGTCCTCGATCCGCCAGGTCTCTCCCGGCGTGCCGGGCAGGCCGCCGACCACACCGCGGGGGGCACTGTGCTGCCCGTCGCAGGAGATCACCGCCATCATGGCCGCGCCGGTTGGGCCGTATTCGATTTGCTGTGCCGGGGCTCCTCGGTGTCGCCCGGCTCCGGAGGAATCGGTAACGATGCCGAGAGATTCGACCCGGATCGGATGCTTGAGTTCGTCGACCTCGACGGAATCCCGATACATCAGCCCGGCGATGACGGGTATCGCATAATTGACCCAGCCATCGGCAACCGGACTGGCCGGTCCACCATTGGTGGAGAGCATCAACCGGTTCACGTAGGGCTCGCCGCCCCGGTTGTCATCGTTGCCGGAGATCACCGCCATACCGGCCCCAAGACCGGCGCCGCCTTCCGACAGGCCCATGCCATCGCCCAGCTGGGCAAAGGCCGACTGGGTGATGTTGACCAACCGCTCGGAGACGTTGGTGGTCGCCACAGAACACGAATGGGGGAATTTCGGTGCGGCCACGACGCTGTCTTCGGCGTAGGTGAATTTCAGCCGCCGGAACGCGCCCTCGTTACGTGGCAGGTCTTTGTCTAGAGCGTTGAACACGGCCCCGACCACGGCCGAAGTGGCGGCGCCAAGTGACGTGTTTAGTCCGACATCCACTGATGGCGGGTTGTCAGACAAATCGATACGAATTTCGGCCTCATCCGGGTCGATTTCGATCTTTACGGTGAGTTCAAGACCGTCGGGCAGAACCCCGATCAGCGGATCGGACCAGCCCTTGTTGACCAGCTTGGCCTTGGGCAGGCGTTTGATGTTGTCGACGATTCGGCGCTCGGAATAGTCGAACCATTCCTCGAAGAAGGCCTTCACGGTCTCCTTGCCGTATTTCTCGCAGAAATCCTCGAGCCGACGCTCGGCGACGCGGGCCGAACCGAGCCCGGCGAGATAATCCCCGTACCACTGGTCGGGCACCCGGATACGGGCGCGGCACATGCGCATGATGTCTTCGATATTCTCAAAGTCCCGCTGGATGCGAACCCCCGGGAAAACAAGCGCGCCTTCCTCGTAGACATCCTTGGCCATGACGAAATAGCTCGACGGGATCGAGTTGCCGATATCAGCCATGTGACATTTGGAAACGGCGGTGAAGAGATGCTCACCCTCAAAGAAAACCGGCACCATGAAGGTGTGATCGGCAGGGTGGGTGTTGCCGCCATAGGGGTCGTTGTCGAGATAGGCATCGCCGCGCTTGATGTCACCAGCGTGATACTTGCGCATATTTGCGGTCTGAATGTGACAGCCAAAGATGTGCACCGGCAGTCCTTCAGCGGGGGCGAGAAGCTTATCGTCGCCGGTCACCAGGCAGCACGAGAAGTCGCGCGCCGAGGAGATCACCGCGGACCGCGCGGAGCGCAGCAAGGTGTTGGTCATCTCGCGGACAATGCCGTCGAGACGGTTGGCCATCACAGAGATCAGGACGGGATCAAGTTTTGTTTCGGTATCGCTCATGATTCTTTCTCCCCTCAACGGCAGTCGAGAATGTAATCGCCCGCTGCGCTCAGACGCGCGGACATGTCCGGATAAACGACGATCGTGGTTGTCGCTTCCTGGATGATGGCGGGGCCTTTGACGCCGTCCCCGATGGTTAGATTGTCGCCCTGATAGACCGGCGTTTCGACCCGGGTGTCGCCGCCGAAGAAACAGCTGCGTGTCTCGTCGGGGTTGGGGGTCTGGGAGACGGTCGAGGGTTCCGGCGCGACGGGCGGACTGAACGGGCGAATGGATATCCGGCCCTTCCAGTTCACGCATTCTACCGGGCTGCCTTCGTCGCGTACCGCGTGGATCCGTTCATGGGTCTGATGGAAACTTTCTGTCAGCGCGTCTACATCTGCCTGGCCGTCCAGGCGCTGCTTGGGCAGGGCGGTGTCGAGTTCCCAGACCTGCGCCTTGTAGCGAGCCTCGACGAAGAACTCGATGGTGGTCTCCGCGCCAGCCGCTGTGGCCAGACTGCCCTTGAACGTCATGAGGTCGGCCTCGATCTCCTGCAGGGCCTTGTTGACCCCGTCGATGTCGAATTCGTTCGACGCGGTGAACCGGCTCCGCGTCGCTTCGAACACAATCGAGGAATACTGCATGCCGCAGGCCGAAAGGGCAGAAGCGGTCTTGGGCAGAATGACAGTGTCGCAACCGAGTTCACGGGCAATCGGCATGATGTTGAAGCCGGCCGCACCGCCGCCTGCGACGATCACGCTGTCGCGTGGGTTGAGGCCATCATTGACTGTGATTTCGCCGATCGCCTTGATCATCAGTTCATTTGCGATGACCATGATGGCGTGGGCCGTATCGTCGAGGGTCTTCCCGATGATTTTGCCGAATTCACCGATCACTCGTTCGGCGGCTGCGCGGTCGAGGGTAAGACGCCCCCCGTTGAAATAATCCGGATCAATATAGCCGAGCACGAGCGCTGCATCGGTGACGGTCGGCTCGTTGCCGCCGTTGCCGTAGCAGGCCGGTCCTGGAACCGATCCCGCGGATTGGGGGCCAACCCGCAGCAACCCGCCCGGGTCCTGCCAGGCGATCGAGCCGCCGCCGGCGCCGATCGAGCGAACGTCGACCGTGGAGGCGCCGATAATGTCCCCGAGCCATTGCGGTCCGAGCCAGCTGTCACGCGAATAGACCAGCTGGCCGTCACGCACGAGGCCAACATCGAACGTGGTGCCGCCGGTGTCACAGACTATGACGTCGCCGCCCATGTTTTCGAGTGCTGAATAAGCCCGCCCGGCGACCGGCGCCATGGCGGGGCCGGATTTCAATGTGTTGATCGGACGGTCGACAAGGGTTTGGACTTCCTGGCAGCCGCCCACGGATGTGGAGACCAGCAGATCCGCGGAAAATCCGGCTTCGAGCAGATCACTCTGCATGCCGCGCAGATGCGCCTGCATCAGGGGCTTGAGGGAGGCGTCGATGGAGGTTGCGGACGCACGGCGATATTCACGCAGGATCGGTGCTAGCTGATGGGACAGGGTGAAGGGCACACCCGGCAGAATTTCCTCGATCAGTTCTCCAAGCTGTAATTCATGTGCGCTGTTCGCAATCGACCAGAGGAGGGAAACGGAAACCGCCTCGAACTTTCGTTCCTTCAGGGTCTCGATCACCTTGCGGGCATGCGGCTCGTCGAGTTCGCGAACGACCTCACCGGCACTGCCGATCCGTTCGTTGATCTCGAATGTGTGGCGACGCGGAATATAGGGCTGGGGATAGTCGTAACTGTAGTCATGCGGCCCGTGCTTGCCACCCTCCTTGAGCACCAGGATGTCGCGAAACCCTGTGGTGGTGAGGAACGCAGTTCGTGCGGTGGCTTTGGTGACCACGGCGTTGGTTGCGCGCGTCGTCCCGTAAATCAGAATTTCGGTGTTCGCTAGCAATTCCCGCGCGCTCATATCCGCGACTTCGGCGACAACATCGAGGGCAGAGAACATGCCTTCGGAAATTCGGTCCGGTGTGGTGAGAGCCTTGCCGACGTGGAAGTTTCCCTCTTCGTCTACCAGGACCATGTCTGTGAATGTGCCGCCGGTGTCGACGGAAATACGAAATCCCATTCTGAACTCTCCCAAAACTCAAAAAATGCCATCGTCTTTTTCGCGTTCACGCGATCTGCACCGATGCCGGATATTCCGACACCGGGCGCGTGGACGCAATGGGGCTCGAAAGATTTAGGAGTCTATGGAAATCCAACCCGGAAGCGCTTCGCACCGGGAAAGCCAGGCGCGGATCGCGGGATAGTCGTCCAAGGGCAAATCGCCTTCGGGGGCACGCTTAACATAAGGGTAGCAGGCGATATCGGCGAGGGTTGCATGACCGAGTGCGAGCCAGTGGCCAGACTTGCTGAGCTGGCGTTCGAGCACATTGAGTGCGGTCCGCCCGTCCTCCAGATATCCCTCGAAACTCTCGGGGCGGCGGTCATAGACCGTCACGCCTCGGGCCCATTGCAGGCCGAATTGTACTTCGTTCTGGGCGAAGGACATCCACTGCATGATCTCGGCCATCTGCAGCGGCTCCGTGGGCAGCCAGGTGTTGCCGCCATATTTGCGGGCGATATAGACGAGATGGGCGGTCGAATCCCAGAGGACCTTGTCCTCTATCTCCATCACGGGCACCTGGCCGCGCGGGTTGAGTTCCAGAAAGTCGGGGGATTTGTGGGCGTTTTTCTCCCAGTCGATGCGGACGTTCTCGTAATCGACCCCGAGCATTGCGGCGAGGACGCGGACCTTGAATGAGTTGCCGGACATCTCCGTCATATAGAGTTTCATGTGCAGACCTTGTTGGGTGTGCCGAGACGCGGCTTTTGCATCGTGGCCTGATACTCTGGTACGCAGGGACGCGACGCAATGGAGTTTGAATAATGGATTACGCAGAACGTGGATATGGTGACCGGGCGGTCGGCTGGGGCCGGCGCCCTGGTGTGGTGGTGGTGGATTTCCAGCGCGGGTTTACCGACTCAGATTTTCGCATGGGGGGTGCCCCGATGATCGATGCAGCAGTTGAGCGCACGGTTGATGTGATGCACGCCGCCCGTGCGGCCGGCTTCCCGATTGCGGCCTGCGTGATGGGATATGACTCCCCTGCGGCCATGCCCCATTGGAAGATCGAACCCCTGCGGGAGGATTTGATCGAAGGTCATCCGTCGGTAGAGCTGGACCCGCGCATTGCGGCCGCCAAGCCGGACCTCCTGGTGATGAAGGGCGCGCCGTCGATATTCTTCAACACCCCGGTGGCCCCGTTCCTGATCAAACATGGCGTGGACACGGTGATTGTGACCGGGTGTATTACCTCGGGCTGCGTGCGCGCGTCGGTAATCGACAGTTTCAGCCTCGGTTTCCGCACGATTGTTCCCGAAGACTGTGTGGGCGATCACGAGGAAGAACCCCATCGGGCCAATCTGCGCGACGTGGAGCGCCGCTACGCCGATGTGGTCGACGCGGCAACCGTGATCGATACCTTCGAGAGTCTGAGCCGACGTAATGCGACCTAGTCGTCGAGTTCCCTGAAAGGTGCTTCGCGCTCTTTCAGGAATTCCTTGAGTGATTTGTCCTTGAGCTTGCGCATCCACTTGCGACCATGTTCGGACGCGTGAAGTGTCGAAATAGTCTCCACATTGTACTGCCACGAGCTGGTCAGTCCGGCGGTCTCCTGCTGATGGTTGATCGACGCCTTCGCGAATTTGATGGCTGGTCCCGGCATGCGTGCGAGCTTACGGGCAAGTTTTTGCGCTTCGGCCATCAGCTGGTCCGGCGGGACAGCCCGGTTCACGAGATGGATGCGTTCGGCTTCGCGGCCGTCGATCATGTCACCGGTATACATCAGCCAGCGGACGTGCCGGATTGGCACAGTCCAGGGCATCATCAGGGAGGGCGGGCCCGACGCGTGGCGCACTTCCGGTTCGCCAAGCATGGCGTCCTCTGAAGCTAGCGCCAGGTCACAGCACATGGCCAGCTCCAGGCCGCCGGCCAGGGCGTAGCCATTGATGGCGGCGATAACCGGCACTTCGGAGTTCCAGATCACCCTCAGCCGCTCACAATTGGCGGTCATGTCCGCGCGCCAGGCTTCGGTGTCCATTTCGAAATCGTCGCTCACGAGATCAAAGCCAGTGGTGAAAGCGCGCCCGGCACCGGTCAGAATAATGGCGCGTATATCCGGGTCCCGCTGGGCATCGCGGACCGCAGTGTCGAGGGCTTCGAGAAGCTCCAGGTCAAGCGCGTTCAGCTTTCCCGGACGATTCATAATCAACGTGACGAAGGCATCGTCGAGGTCGCGCTCGACGCGCAGCACGGGTTCATCGGTCATGGTGAGGCCTCTGGTGGTTTTTGCAGGGTTGTCGCGTTGTCCGGGCTCAGGACTGTTGCAGCTACGGGAAACGCGTAGAGCTGGTCGACCAGTGTGGCGCGGTTTTTCAGACACCGGGCTTGCGCCAAATGGCCTTTGTCGGTGATCTCACCCGCTTCCCGGTCGGGTGGGTCCCCGGCAATGATCGCGCGGTAGATCGATGTCGAACTGCCGGGCAGGGAGGTGTTGTGGCGGGCGAGAGATGCCAGCATATGGGAATCGAGCGCTTCGGGATCGAGCGCATCCCGTGCGGCCGGAGTGGGAAACAAAATGACGGCGATCCGGTCACGCGCCGATCCCGCGATGGCCACGTCCTGCAAATAGGGTGCGCAGGCTGCCAGAAGGGAGTGGCGCAGGCCGCCGACTTTGACCCTTGTGCCGTTGGTGAGTTTGAAATCCTCGGCGATCCGGCCGTCGAAGCAGAGGCCTTCCTCCGGGACGCCGTCATGGCGCGCGCGGGCCAGGTCGCCGGTGCGCAGAAAGCCATCATCGTCGAGATCGAGGGGGCGCAGACCTTTCGGGCCGATATAGCCAGGGGCGACATTGGGACCCTGGAATCGGACTTCATGAGTGTCATTTACGGGCGCGAGACGAAGCGTGTGGCCGGGCAATGGTAGACCGATCTCGCTTGTTTGTGTGGCGGGTTCATGGCCGAGGCACATGGTCGAGGCGGATTCTGTGGCACCGTATCCTGAAACCACAATCGGCGGATTGCCGCTGCCATGCGGCCCGGCAGCCACCGAGTCCCGCAAGCGGTCCCATGTTTCGGCACTCATACCGGCGCCGGCGAAGAAGATTAGGTCCAGCCGTTCGAAAAGGGCGGCACGGGTTTCCGGGCTACGGTCCAGGTGATCAAGCAGCAGGTCGATTCCAAAAGGCACGTTGATGTGAATGGTCGGTTGGATGTCCCGAATGCGACTTGCCATTGCATCCATATGATCGGGATGGGGCGGCGTCTCGATGTGATAGGTGCCGCCGTTCCAGATCATCTTGAAGAAATTGTCGAGGCCACCAAAAACATGGTGCCAGGGGAGCCAGTCGATCAGGACCGGTCGTTGGTGGGTCAGGAACGGCCAGTGGGCGGCATAGGCGCTTTGGTTTGAGGCGATCATCCCCCGGGTGATGGAGACGCCTTTCGGGTCGCCGGTGGAGCCGGACGTAAAATAGATTGCCGCAGTATCTGAGAGGGTGTGAGGGGCGGGCGCGAAAGTGACCCGGTCGGCGGACGTCTCGGCGAGCGTGGCGAAACTGATCCAGTTGCCACATGCCGTGTGCAGCTCTTCCGGTGCCGTTTCGGCCAACCCCATTGTGAGTTTGGGTTTGGCTATTTTAAGCAAACCCGCCAACCGCGCCCGGCCATAGGCGGTGTCGAGCAACAGGGGGGAGAGCGGGATATGCACAAGGTTCGCCTTCAATGCTGCGAGTTTAAGTGCCGCGTGGGTGAGGCTGGCTCCCGCGATCACGGCCAGACGGTCTCCGGGTGCAAACCCGGCTGTTTGGAGTTGCAGGGCGTATCCTTCAGAGAGCCGGTCGATGTCGCCATAGCTGGCAGTCTGGATTTCATCATCAAGGCGCTCGCCGACAAACACGATATCCGGGTCCTCGGCGACCCAGTGTCTCCAGCGGTCAAGAATATCGGTCAGCGGGTCGGGTAGCGGTGTGGTGTTCCGCAACACGATTGAACCATCGGCCCAGTCCGCACGCTCGATTACGGCCTTGTTTAGTCGGTCCTGTGGGTTCACAGCGGCTTCCTCTTTCTACAGACGGAGCGAGAATGACAGAGGCGGGGGCGTTCCTTCAACAGCTGCCCGGGCAAAGAGCACCTCGCATTTTCTTCCATATCGGGGTAAATCCGTGGCTAGCTTTCTCCGGGGGAATTCCATGACCGCCGTCATTACCGTGATCGACCATCCGCTGGTTCGGCACAAGATATCCTTGCTGCGTGATCGTGACACCAAACCCATGGTGTTTCGAGCACTCGTGCGGGAAATCGCTCAACTCATGACCTACGAAGCCACCCGTGATCTGGCATTGGTGGACCGGGAAATCGAAACGCCGGTCGCACCCATGGCGGCACAGTTCCTCGCCGATCCGGCGCCGGTGCTGGTGCCCATCATGCGGGCGGGGAACGCGATGCTTGATGGTGTACTCGACCTCATCCCCACGGCTTCGGTTGCGCATATCGGCGTTTACCGAGATCACGAGACCCTGGAGGCGGTTGAATATTATTTCAACGGCCCACCGGATATCGCCGCGCGTCACAATTTGATTGTTGATCCGATGCTGGCGACAGCAAATTCCTCGATTTCGGCAATTTCTCAACTCAAGGCGCGGGGCGTGCAGGATATGCAATTGGTTTCGATTATCGCGGCGCCCGAGGGCATTTCGGCGCTTTCCGCGGCACACCCCGATGTGCCGCTGATCGTCGGTGTCATTGATGAACGTCTCAATGAGAAGGGCTATATCATCCCGGGTTTGGGAGATGCCGGAGACCGAGTTTACGCCACCTGAGACAAACTGTTTACCGGTTTTGTCACAGATCGCGGTGATCGCGGAGTGCGGGGCTTTGTGCCTGTTCGGCAGATGCAAATCGCCCGTATCGTCAGTTTACCCGTCTTATATAAAACCTGTCCTGTTTACCCGTCTTATATTAGACTTTTACTGTGCGTTCTGACGTATTCGTAATCCCGTCGTTGAGGCGGGCGCAAAAAAGGGTGCCGGTCGAACTGGGCCGCGCCAATTGGGAGGACCAAACCTATGAAGAGTATTACCAAGCGAATCACCGGTCTGTCGGCTGCTGCGATGTTGGGTATCGCTGCCGTTGCGGGAGCCACATCTGCCAATGCGGACACCATCAATATCCGGATCGCCTCGGGCCATCCGCCGACCGTCGTTTATGCCGGCCTGATGAAGAATTTCTTCCAGGTCGAATTAAAGAAGGCGATCGAAGCCAAAACCGACCACACGGTCAACTTCATCGAGGGTTATAGCGGCTCGATCGTGAAGGTTTTCGACACGTTCGAAGGCGTCCAGAACGGCGTCGTTGACATCGGCGGTTTCTGCTACTGCTTCGAAGCTTCCAAGCTTCCCATGCACGCCTTCCAGATCATGCTGCCCTTCGGCACCATGGACCCGGTCCAGAGCGTTGCTGCAGCAGCCGAGATTTATGACACCTATCCAAGCCTGGGCGAACGTTTTCAGGGTTTCGATCAGACCCTGCTCGCGATCATCGGTGACGGTGGTTACAACCTCGGCACCAACTTCGAGTGGAAGAAGCTCGAGGATCTCAAGGGTCACAAGATCCTGGGTGCAGGCCTCAACCTGAACTGGATGGAACAGGCTGGCATTGGCATCGTTCCGGTAACCGACGGCCTTCCGGGCTGGTACCAGAAGATCAAAACCGGCGTTGCCGAGGGCGGCATCATGTTCCCGAGCGCCTGGGGTCCGGTCTTCAAGCTGCATGAGGTTGGCAAGTACTACACGACCATCGGCTTTGGCTCGATCACCTGGCACGGTCTGACCGTGAACAACCGGTTCTGGGATCGTCTGCCCGCAGACGCCAAGCCGATTTTCCAGGAAGTTGCCAAGCGTTTCCAGGCCCTAACGGGTGCGGGAAACAAGGCTGGTTACGAGAAGGACATGAAGTGGCTGCGTGCGAACATCACAGTCACCGATCTTCCCGCAGACGTTCGTCTGGGCTGGGCCAAGGGCCTGGCGCATTGGCCGCAGAAGCACGCCGATGAGCTGGAAGCCAAGGGTTTCCCGGCCAAGAAGATCCTGAACTCCTATCTGGCGGCAGCTGAGAAGCAGGGCTACGTCTGGCCTGTCCGTTACGAAGTCAAATAGCACCGAACTTTCGTTTGATTTGTTGAATGGGCCCTCCGGCTGGATACCTCATTGTAGGTGTCCAGCCGGTAGCTCTTCTGGGCCGGGGAATGACCGGCACATACCAATTAACCAACCTCGGAATTCTGGTGTTGGCGCCGGTTTGAGGGGAGACCCACATGAACCTCATCACTTTCAGCGACCGTTTGTCCAAATTTCTCATGGTCGTAGCGGCCGTCTGGGCATTTGGCCTTACCTTCATGATCCTCGCCGACATTATCGGACGTGGCGCGTTTGACGCGCCGATCAACGGAACTGCCGAGTTGGTCACCGCTTCGATCGTGATCATTGTTTTCCTGCAGGCCGGTTACGCCATTCGCAGTCGCTCTATGTTGAGAGCCGACTTCCTGGTCGTGCATTTGCCGCCCAAGGCGCAGAAATTTCTGTTGGCGGTCGGCTATTTGCTAGGTGCTGCGTTCTTCCTGATGATTATCACCGGCGGTTGGGATGAGAGCATTCGTTCTTTCACCGAGGGTGAGTATGAGGGCGAGGGCGCGCTTCGTGTGCCGTCATGGCCTGCCCGCTGGACCGTGATGCTCGGCAGCGCCGTGGCTCTGGTCAACTATCTTGTGTTGGCGTTTGTTGACGTCTTCCAACCTGAGTTACCGGATTCCGATGTGGATTCGGACGCGCCGCTGCACTAGCTGCGCGCCGCCACAGATAAGGAACGAAGCTTGTGTTCGAAGTAAATATTGCCGTCCTGCTGATCGTCTGCCTGATCGCCCTCGTGGCGATCGGCGTCCACATCGCTGTTGCCCTGGGGATGACCAGTGCGCTCGGTATTTTCCTTGTTACCGGCGCGGACATCTACGCATTTCGTACCGTTCAGACGATGCTGGCCGCGACCGCCTATGAGGCGATTCGCGACTTTGTTTTTGCGGTGATTCCACTGTTCCTGTTGATGGGGGAATTTATCAGCAAGTCCGGGACGGTGACCGACGTCTATCGCGGGCTCAATCGATTGCTGCGCCGTCTGCCGGGCCGCCTTGCTGTGGCCACGGTGCTGGGAAATGCGCTGTTCTCCTTCGTGACTGGCGTCAGTATTGCGTCCGCCGCGACCTTCTCGCGCATCGCCTATCCGGAGATGAAGCGGTTTGGCTATCACAATGGCTTTGCTCTCGGCGCGGTGGCCGGATCGAGCTGCCTGGGCATGCTGATTCCGCCGAGCGTGTTGATGATTGTCTGGGGCATTCTCACTGAGCAGTCGATCGGTCAGCTCTTCGCTGCTGGCGTGCTGCCGGGCCTGATGCTGATGTCCATGTTTATCGGCTACATTATGCTCATGGCGGTCCTTAAACCTTCTGTCGTCGGTGCCGGCGTCGGGCAGGTTGAAGAGGTCGACGAGGACGAAGAAGAGGTCTCCAACCTCCAGTTCATGATCAGCCTGTTTGGGATCGTGGCGGTGGTTGTCGCGGTGCTTGGCGGCATCTGGTTTGGAATCTTTTCACCGACGGAAGGTGCTGGCGCGGGCGCGTTTATTGGGCTGATTCTCGCGCTCATCAAAGGCATGCGGTATCGGGAATTCATCGATGCCATCCTTTCAGTCGGACGGACGTCTGCTCCGATTTTGCTGCTCCTGGTCGCCGCATCGCTCTATTCACGTACCCTGGCCATGACGGGCATGGCGAATGCCATTGAAAGCCTGTTCATCGGTTCCGGGCTGGAGCCGTGGATGATCATCGGCGTGATGGTGCTGATCTGGTTCGCGCTCGGCATGATCATTGATTCGATTTCGATCATGCTGCTGACCGCGGCGATCTTCTCGCCGATTGCGGTCAAGCTAGGCTTTGACCCGATCGCCTTCGCAATCATCGCGATCATTGCCATCGAGGCGGGACTTCTTACCCCGCCCTTTGGGTTGCTGGTCTATACGGTCAAATCGGCGATATCTGATATCGATCCATCGATGAATGTCATGACGATCTTCAAGAGCTCCACCCCCTATTGGGTGGTGATGCTGATCGGCATGACCCTGATCGTGATCTATCCGGGTATCGCGTCCTATCTTCCGAACAAGCTCTTTCCCTAAAGGGAAATCATCGTCGATCTGTATCGACGATCACGCTGGGGGCCGGCTGGGAAACGTCAATCGGCCCCATGTGCGGCTTTAATCTGAACTAGAAGCCATAGAGCTCCGCGCTGTCCTTGGCGTTGATGGCGCGCACAGCGCGTAGCAGGCAGATCTGATTGGTGCCGTCCGAATGCAGGAAACTGGCGGCATCGCGCATGTATTTCTCCACCGGGTGTTCGTACATGATGCTGGCGCCGCCGAGGACTTCGGCAGCCAATTTGCACACCTCAAAGGCCACTTCGGACGCGTTCACCTTGGCCAGGAGCCCGTGCACCCGAGCATCGTCGTGGTGGCGGTCCGCAAGCCAGGCCGCTTTCCAGATTTGCAGGCGCGAAGCGTCCAGCAGCATTGCCATGCGGCCCAGCATGAGCGCGACCGCCTGATGTTCGATGATCGGCTGGCCGCCCTGGACCCGGTTCTTGGCGTATTCCAGCGCGTATTCGTAGGCCGCACGTCCGACGCCGAGCACGGTGGCGGCGGCTTCGGCCTTGCTGCCGGGCAGGTATTTGCTGCGCAGCGCGGTCAACATGCCTTCGCCGACCATAAGGTTTCCTATGGGCACCCGGCAGTCTTCCAGATGAAACGTGCCGTTGGTGGCCAGGCGCTGGCTGCTCTTCTCGTGGAAGAAGCCGACCCGGAACCCGGGTGTGTCATGGGGTATGACAAATACCGCGCCGCCTTCAGACAGGCTTTTGCTCATGTCGGTCCGGGCGACGATAAAATAGAGCTTCGCCATCGAGCCGTTGGATATGTAGCGCTTGGTGCCGTTGAGCACATATTCGTCCCCATCGCGGACAGCGGACATGTGCAAAGCGATGTCCGGTTTGTCGTGGTAGCCCTGATGATCAGACCCGACGCCTTCTTCGGTGATGCCAATCGCGGTGGTGGCTTCCGGGTCCGCCACGAAAGGCGGGATGAAACGTTGCTGCTGTTCGGGGGTCATGGCGTCCTTGAACAGATGCGCTGTCTTCCAGCACTGGTCCATGATCACCGCAAAACCCAGATCGCCGACACCAAGCTCCTCGCCGACGACCGACATGGTAATGATGTCAGCCCCCGCGCCGCCGAATTCCTCCGATATGCCCAACGTGCGCAGTCCGAGCGCGTCGGCGGCCCGGATCCAGTCCCACGGAATGCGTTCTTCTGCAGTGGGGAGGCGGTCGCGCCGCAAGACGTCGGGGCGGATGACCTGTTCGACAAAGTCGCGCGCAATGTCGCGCCAGCGCAGCTGACCCTCGGTGAGATGGAAATCCATGGCATGCCTCCTTGTTAATGTCCGCCGTCTATGTGTGCCTACAACGCAGGGCGGTTACGTTCATTGTTGATCTCGACGGGCTTCAAGGCAAACCAGGTTTGGGATAATTCATCCACATAGGAATCGACAGATGCTTCAGATCGCGCGACGTTTGAGGAAATACGATACGAGGAAAATTTTTATGGCTGAGTTCAAACAGATCAATGTCGCGGTGATCGGCGCCGGCTGGGTCGGGGGCATTCGCGCGAATGCCTGTGCCCACCATGCGATCGTCGATGAACTGCACATCGCCGAGATCGACCCGAAGCGTCAGACCGAGATCATCGCGGAAACCGAACCGACCTCGGTGACCGATGATTGGCGAACCCTGGTCGATAACGACACGATCGATGCGGTGATCATCGCCATGACCCCAGAAACTGCGCGGTTTCCGGTCGTGATGGCGGCGCTGGAGGCGGGCAAGCATGTGTTCGTCGAGAAACCCATTGCCCCCAGTATCCCCGAAGCCGAACAGGCTTATGCGCTGGCCGAAAAGAATAATTTGAAACTATCTATCGGTTACTCGCGGCGGTTCGATCCGCGTTACGTTTATGTCCGCAAGGCGCTCCAGGATGGGACTATCGGGGATCCGGTAACGGTGCTGATTTCGCGGCACTCCACCCGGGAGTTGGGGGAGAAAATCACCGGGCGCTCGAAAATGTCGCCGACGTCAATCGGAGGCGTGCACGATCTGGATTTCGTGCTCTGGTGCCTGCAGCCCCGCAAGCCGGTGCGGGTGTATTCCCAGACCGCGGGCAAGCTCTTCAGTCAGAAGAGCGACACCCCGGATCACCAATGGGTCATGGTGACCATGGATGACGGTACCACCGTGACGATCGGAATTGGCTGGATCCTGCCCATCGGGTATCCCAATTTCGTCCAGGCCTGGATCGAAGTGATAGGCACAGAGGGCGCGCTGACCATCGATGACACCCATAAAGAGGTGCAATACAACACCGTCAAGGATGGCATTCGTTACCCCATGTCATCGATGCCCGGTGAGCCGGTTGATCATGTCTTTGCCGGTTCGATGTATGATGAGACCCGGCATTTCCTCGAAGCGATTGTCCATGACCGCCCTGCGATGGTGACCGCTGCTGAAGCCAAGCTGGTGATGGAAGTCTACAGCGCCGCGGACTTGTCCGTGGAGCGCAATGAGCCGGTGTTGCTGCCCCGCAGCACATAGGTCGGCACCACCGCAGGCAAAGAAAAGCGGCAGCGCGAAGGGGCGCTGCCGCTTTCATTTTGTACCGGGGCCAAAACCGCCCCTCCAGGCATTGAAACGCCGGCTATTCCTTGTCCCAGTTGCGGGTCACCGGTTGGTTGTCTGCCCGCATGAAGTCCATATATGCGGTCAGGACCGCGGTTGCCGGATAGCCATTGGCGTTCTGTGATTTGGCCCAGTCGAGAGCGAGCGGTGCCATGCCCTTGGCCCATTTGGCCCGTTCTTCGGGTGCCATATCCGTGGCCACGGTCTTTAAGTCGGTCTTGCACCGGTTCAAGCCGATCGCAGCGCCGTCAAGCACCAGCTTGATTTGTACGTCGCTCCACTTCTTGGACGCCGTCGTCATGGCGGTTTTGACTTCTCCGGGCAAACCGTCCCAGAAATCCGAGTTCACGGTCAGCGGTATCACCGATGCTGCCCCCAGTCCGGCGTCGAGCATATGAGGTGCGGGCTCACAAAGCTTGAACGCACCCATGGCCTGTCACCACACGATCATCGCGTCATAGATGCCCGTGCTGAGAGAGTTGTAGGCATCCGCGAGGTTGGTCGAGACGCCAGCAGCACCGGTCGGAACAACCCAGGGTAGGTTCGGGCCGGCGGCGCCGACTTTCTTGCCCTTCAGATCTGCGAGTGTTCGCAGGGGTGTCGAAGACAACAGAGTGTAGTTGTCGACAGTGTCGGTGACGCCGATCTAGACTTGGTTGAACTTTTTCATATCCGCGGCAAAGGCGGGGGATTTCGCCTGCAACATCTCATAGACCTCGGTCACCGCGCCGGGATCGCCGTCATTGGTGAAAGGGGTGACATAGAGGATGTTGTAGAGCGGAATTTTATTGGCGTGGAACGGGGCCGGGATCAATCCGATCTCACCCAGTCCGGACTCGACCGCCTCGAATTCACCGCGGGGTTTGGCGATCTGGCCGCTATGGGCAAGGTTCCAGGCGATTTTGTACTTCCCACCCTTGGCCAAATCAGCATCGACACTGGTGACAAAGGCCTTCGTGAAGGCCCCGACCCAGGTCGCAGGCGGCGGATACCCGGAGATGGCCGCGATCTTGATCGTCTCCTGGGCACGCAGGGGTTGGATCGATGTGACGACGACGAACGCTGCTGCGGCAGCGATCTGGAGTGTCGTTTCGGCGCCTGAGATATGGTTCCAGGCAGCGGCAATAACGTCGTCTTGGTTGCGACGTTGGTAAGCTATGCCGATGATCAGATCACGGAACGGGTCGGGTCGCGAATCATTCAATGGGTTGGCTGTCCGGACAAATCAGTACACCGGCAGGACATAAGAGAATTGAGGAGAGGCCATATTCGACCTGCCATCGTCTTTGTGAGGACAGATATTGAAATCGTTCTACCGCCAGCCTCGGCCCCGTAGAAACCGTCACTAATCGTCCCCATATAGAGGGCGCGTTCAACACTTACACTTCGCGTGACAGGACAGACCCATGGCATCGACAACCGCAGCCTCTTCGAATTTCAACCCGGCTATTGCCGCCTGGAACGGAACGTTGGGCCTGCCGGAGTTCGGACGTATTGCGGATGGTGATTTCGCTGCTGCGTTTGACGTCGCGTTGCCAGCCCATCTGGCAGAAATCGAGGCGATCGCGACCAATTCCGACGCGCCGACCTTCGAGAACACAATTATTCCTCTCGAGCTTGTGGGCGATCTCCTGGATCGGGCATCGGGTATTTTCTGGAATCTTTCCGGGGCCAATACCAACGACGTGTTGCAGGAACTCGAACGGAAATTATCCCCGGAGATGTCGCGCCACTATTCGGCTGTGATGATGAACGCGGCGCTGTTTGCCCGGGTCGATGCACTTTATCAGGACCGCGCCAATCTTGGCCTCGATGGCGAAGCCGCGCGGGTGCTGGAGCTGAGCTGGAAGTCCTTCGTGCGATCAGGGGCGAAGCTCGATGCGGCGGATCAGGCGCGGCTGGCCGCGATCAATGAAAGACTGGCCAGTCTGGGGACGACGTTCTCCCAGAATGTGCTGGCCGATGAGAGCGAGTATGCGCTGGTTCTGGAGCGCGAAGAGGATTTGGCGGGTCTGCCCGATTTTCTGATCTCGAGCATGGCGGCTGCCGCCGAGGAACGTGGCCATGGGGGCAAACATGCGGTCACCCTGTCGCGTTCGATCATCGAGCCGTTCCTGACCTTTTCGACAAGGCGCGATCTGCGGGAGCAGGCCTTTACGGCCTGGGCTGCGCGCGGCGAGGGTGAGGGGGAACGAGACAATCGCCCGCTCGTGGCAGAAATGGTGAAGCTTCGTGCAGAGAAGGCGGCTTTGCTGGGCTATGAAAGCTTTGCTCATTTCAAACTCGACAACACCATGGCCAAAACCCCGGAAAATGTCCGTTCCCTGCTGGAAACCATGTGGGAGAAAGCAAGAATTCGGGCGGGCGAAGAGGCCGAAGACCTGGCGGAACTGATCGCCGCAGAGGGCCAGAATCATGACGTCGCACCGTGGGATTGGCGGCACTATTCGGAGAAAGTGCGAGCCGCACGGTTCGATTTCGACGAAGCCGAGGTTAAGCCGTATTTGCAACTTGAGCAGATGATTGATGCTGCCTTTAATACAGCGGAACGCCTGTTCGGGATCACCATCCGCAAGCTGGAGAATGTCGCCACTTACCATCCCGACGTTCGGGTGTTCGAGGTGCTCGATGCGGAAGGCGAGCATGTCGCCGTTTTCCTCGGTGACTATTTCGCGCGCGCGCCCAAACGGTCAGGGGCCTGGATGAGTTCGTTTCAGGACCAGCATCGGTTAGAGATGACTTCCGGGAATACCGGTCAGACACCCATCGTTGTGAATGTCATGAATTTCGCCAAGGCAGCGCCCGGTCAGCCGGTGCTGATCACCATGGACGATGCTCGGACGCTGTTTCACGAGTTCGGCCATGCCCTGCACGGCATGTTGTCGGACATCACCTATCCTTCGATTTCGGGCACGTCGGTCAGTCGGGATTTTGTCGAACTGCCCTCACAATTGTTCGAACACTGGCTGACTGTGCCCGAGGTACTACGCCGTTTCGCGGTACATCATGAAACCGGCGAGCCGATCCCCGACGCGCTGTTGGAAAAAATGCGTGCCGCCCAGAGATTCAACAAGGGCTTTGCCAATGTCGAGTTCACCTCTTCGGCGTTGGTCGATATGGCCTTCCACGCGCTCGACGCGAAGGCGGCTGCAAATATTGATCCGGCGGCCTTCCAGGCCGAGGTCCTCGAGCGCATCAACATGCCCGCCGAGATCGTGATGCGCCACGCCACGCCGCATTTCCAGCATGTGTTCTCCGGCGATGGTTATTCGGCCGGCTACTATTCCTACATGTGGTCCGGGGTGCTTGATTCTGATGCATTTGGGGCGTTCACCGAAGCAGGTGATCCATTCGATCCCGCGACCGCCGAGAAGCTCTACCGCCATATCTATTCGTCGGGCGGCTCAATGGACCCGGAAGACGCCTACCTCGCGTATCGGGGCAAGCTGCCGACTCCGGATGCTCTGATGGAAAAGGAAGGCCTGGCCTAGCCGGAGAATTGACTCCGGGCCCGTTGCGCGGCACGAACATACCCAACGAAATGATAAAATCACGGGGGGGTATGGATGGTGGGTGACGAGCTTGGAATGATTGGGCTGGGAAAGATGGGCTTGAGCCTGTCGCAACAGATGGTCGCTGATGGCCACACCGTCTGTGGCTACGATATTGACCCCGCGCGGATGCAGATGCTGGCAGATGCAGGTGGCACGCCTGTGGCAAACGCCCGGGAAGTCGCTGAAAACAGCGACATCACCTTCTCGATCCTACTCAAGCCCGAACATATCGAAGAAAACCTGTTCGGGCCGAACGGCATCGACAAGGCCGGAAAGACCGGATTGATCCATGTCGAGATGAGCACCATGCCGCCGGCCTACAGCAAGGAGCTGGCGGTGAAATTGGCCGGATCGGGCATTGATATGCTCGACGCGCCGATTTCCGGATCCACACCCCAGGTCGACGCACGCACCATCACCTTCATGGTGGGCGGTAGCGACATGGCCTACGCCCGGGTGCAGCCGATCATCACGCCCCTGTCTGCCGATGCGACCCATACCGGGCCGTCAGGCAGTGGTGGGGTGATGAAGGTCGTCACCAATATGTATGTGAATGCCAGCACGGCCCTGATTGCCGAAATGCTCCTCACAGGTGAGAAAGCGGGACTGTCCCAGGAGGTCATGCGTCATTGTTTACCGAAAGGTTCCGTGCGCGGCGCGATGCTCGATATGAGCCTGGACCCGGTGTTTAAACGGGATTTCACGGCGCGCGGTGCGGTCGAAATCTTCGTCAAGGATATGGGGATTGCCATCGATCTGGCGAAGGATAACGGCATCGAGTTGCAAGTTGTTCCTGCCGCGCGGGCCATGTTCCAGAAAGCCGAAGCCGCGGGCTGGGGCAAGGACGACGCGACCCGGGTGCTCGAAGTCTATGAGGGGAAGGCCTGAGGCAGACATGACAAATTATACGATCTGCGTTTTGCCGGGAGATGGCATCGGGCCCGAAGTGATCAATTGCGCCCGCCGAGTTCTCGATACGCTGACAGTGCGGGGTAGACCGGGCTTCACTTATGATGTGCATAAGGCTGGCTATGACCTGTTTCTGGAAACCGGTCATTCCATGCCCGACAACGTTCTGGTGGCCGCGAAGGCCGCGGACGCGGTACTGCTCGGCGCGATGAATGTGGCGCAGATCCCACCCCAGGGCGGTGATCCTCTTGGGGGCCTTCGGATCGGGCTTGAAGTCAGCGCCAGCGTCCGCCCGTCCCGCACCATTCCCGGCATTCCGTCCCCGGCGGCCGATATTGACTGCGTGGTCGTACGTGAGGTGACCGAGGGGCTTTATTCCCGCGACGAATATATGGGGGACGATGATTCCGCCTATGCAGTCCGCATCATCACAAGGGACGCTTCGACCAAGACCGCGCGGATGGCCTTTGCTCAGGCCATTGCCCGCCAGCAGGCATCGGGAAAACCGGCGCGGGTCACCGCCGTGCACAAGGTCGGGGTCCTCAAGCTGAGTGACGGGCTATTCCTGGAAGCATGCGCGGCTGTGGCAGAAGAATTCCCGGACATCGAGTATGAGACCCGTAATATCGACGCCTGCGCCATGGAAATGGTGCGCGAACCGGGCGAATTTGATGTGATCCTGGCGACCAATGCCTTTGGCGATATCCTTTCCGATGTTGCCGCAGGGCTGGCCGCGGGGCTGGGCCTGGCCGCATCGGCCTGTATTGGTGATCGCTGGGCTTATTTCGAGCCGGTGCACGGCACAGCGCCTGATATTGCCGGGAAAGGCATCGCCAACCCGTGCGCCACGATCCTGAGCGTGGCGATGATGCTGCGCTATCTGGGCGAAGATTTGGGCGCGGATGCGGTCGAACATGCTGTGAATGCGGTTCTCGCCGATGGCGCCGTGCGGACCGGTGATCTGGGCGGGTCGGCAACAAGCGCCGAAATGACCGATGCGATCCTTAGCCAATTGAACCCGTAGCAGTAACCTTTCGATCAACGGAGAATATTGTCGTGGCCATCATCACGGAAGACATCGAGATATTTCACCACGGCGACAAGCCGATGATTATTCGTTTGATCCACCCAGAAGGAGGCGCGCCTTGTCCGGCGATTGTGGATTTGCATGGCGGCGGCTGGGGCAAAGGACACCCGAGCGAATGCACGACGCGGGGTGAAGTGTTCGCCGAGAACGGGATGGCGTCAGCGGCGCTGGATTTCCGTCAGGCCGCCGACCGGTATCCATCATCCCTGGAAGATATCAACTATGCGATCCGCTGGCTGAAAGTGAACGCCGCGGAGCTCAACATTGACCCGGCGCGTATCGGTTTGCTCGGCCAGTCGAGCGGCGGCCATCTGGCGATGCTGTCTGCGATGCGCCCGAACGATCCGCGCTACGCGGCATTGGAGCTGCCAGGGGACGCCCCTGACGTGGATGCGTCCGTGTGCTGTGTGGGCATGATGTGGCCCGTGATCAATCCCCTGTCGCGCTACCGCCGTGTGGTCGGCTTGCTCGCGGCAGGTGATCCGCCCGCCTGGGTAGGTGATCTGGAGCAGCGTCACGACACCTATTGGGTGACCGAGGACAATATGGAAGAGGGAAACCCGATGCTGGCTTTGGAGCGCGGCGAGGATCTGGTGATCCTGCCGTCGATCTGGATGCAGGGGCAGGTGGATCCGGTGCATGACTATCGGGATCCGGGGTCACCCCTCGATCTCAACGAGCCCGAGCGCTTCGTTGAGAATTACCGTAAGTGGGGTGGGGCGATGAGCATCTATCATGTGGAACAGGCGAACCGATCCGACCCGGCGTTGCTGGGCCCGATGGTCGAGTTTTTCAGAACCAACCTCGTCGTACCAAAGTAGCTATTCGATCCCTTCGACGAACCGAAGATCGCGGATCACACCGCCATCGAGTGCGACCAGGGCGGCCTGATAATCCGGGCCGTCATGAGTGGCGATAGCAGCTTCGAGAGAATCGAACAGAATGATGGTCGTCCGTTCCAGGACGCCGGCTTCGTAGACTTTCGCGGCGGCCCCCCGGGTCAGGAATGTGCCGCCACCCTTGGCGATCGCCGGTCCGGCGAGTTCGATATAGGCGGCAAATTTGTCGGCGTCGTCGATCGCGCGGTAGGCGGCGACCCAATATGCTTTTGCCATGATGTTCTCCTGAAAAAACTGTGAAAACAGCTATTTGTACCTAGATAGAGGCTTCGGCCTTGTCGAGGAACGCCTGTACGGTCGTGTTCCATTTCTCGGGATGGCGTCGATAAGAATAGTGCCCGCCATCATCGAAGAACTGCACTTGCGACCCCGGGATAGCCGCGTGCAGGTCCTTCGCGAAATAGTAGGGGATTGTCGCGTCATCCATGGTGCCGATGATCAGGGCAGGCTTGTCGATGCCGAAGATTTCGCTGGTCCGATCATGGGCGAGCATCATGTCGAGGCGCGCAGCGAGTATTTCGACAGAGCCAATCGTCTCAAGCGCCCGGCGCTCCAGTTCCATGACGGCGTCGAAATTGTTGCGAAACTGATCGGCGCCCGAAGTGAACATGCTCGAGACCTTCACATACTCTTCCGGGCCGTAGGATTCCGCGATCCGTTTGCGGGTGAGCGCGACCCGGGTGATGAACTCGTCGGCCGTGACCCAGGTGTTATTGAAGATGCAGGCGCGAACCCGGTCCGGGTGGTCGAGGGCCAGGTTCTGCAGGATGCATCCGCCCGTCGATGTGCCCACGATATGGGCTTTCTCGATGCCAAGCGTGTCCATCAGCGCGATGACGTCGTCGGCGATAGCCTGGGTCGAATAGGCCCCGGGACCGCTGGGTTTGTCGCTTTCCCCGGTGCCGCGGTGGTCGAAGGTGACAGCGCGATAACGCTGAGCGAAGTGGTCCAGCTGGAACGACCAGGCGTCATAAAGACCGACAAGGCCGGGGATGAAGATGAAGGCTTCCCCCGTTCCCGCGTCAGCGATGTTCAGGGTGATGTGTCCAATATCGATACGGGCCATGGGGCTAGTCCTTGTCGAAAGAGATGGTGCTGGCGATTTCGAGCATCGGTTCCTCGAGGGGTATGCGGAGACCGTCATTGAGGCTGTTCAGCAGGCCCATCGTTGCGGCCACGATGGTGACCTCAACGCGTTCCTGATCGGTTGTATGGGCGACAAACATGTCGGCCACATGTGGCGGAATTGTACCGGCATCGATCGTCAACGCCTCCGCATAGGCCAGGATTGCGCGTTCCTTTTTGCTGAAGGAAACGTGAGAGAGATAATCGTGCATGTTGTTGATTTTCTCTTCTGCGACACCCTGGCTCATCATGACACGAACCTGATGGGCTGAGCAGTAGAGGCACGCATTGATGTTGGAAACCTTGTGGCGGATCAACGCCTTCAGGGGCTTGGGCAGCCCGCCCTGATCCCAGACATCATCGAGAAACTGGCGCATTGTGGCGCCCAGCTCGGGGGAGTTGGCCATCGCGCGCACATTGTTTGCGGTCATGCCGACCCGCTTGGCGACCCGTGTTGCGGATTTTTGAAAAGCCGGTGAGAAATCCTCATCGCCCACCAGTGGTACCAGGCAACCATGTCCGGTTGCGGGCTGAATATTGTCCATGTTTTCCTCCCAAGTTCTGGAGGTCATAAGCGAAATTCCTGGCGTGATGTCAATCCGGTGTCTTTCGTGAACCGGCGCGCCATAATGGACCTCTACCTGTGGCTGATGATTTGCCGGAGTTCTCCTGATGCCTTCCGAGGGCCGTTCCTCCACCCTGGCGCCGTTTGCGGTGCGCAGTTTCCGGTTTCAATGGCCGGCCGATCTGACGACCTCCTGGGCGTTCGAAATGGAGACGCTTATTCTTGGCTGGTTTGTGCTGGTGGCAACGGATTCGGTCCTGCTGCTGACCCTGTTCGCCTCGCTTCAGTATATGGGCACGCTGGTGTCGCCACTGTTTGGCGTCGTAGGGGACCGTCGCGGTGCGCGTAACGTGTTGTGCTCGATGCGCGCCTTTTACGTGGTCCAGGCCGCAGCTCTGACCGGGTTTGCCTATTTCGACGCGCTCGGCCCGGTGGCGGTCTTTGCGATTGGTGCCCTGATGGGCATTGTGCGCCCCTCGGACAACGCCATTCGATACACGCTTGTCGGGGAAACAATCCCGTCAGCGCAGATGGTGGCCGCGGTCGCCATTTCGCGCACGACGACAGATTCCGCGCGGGTTGCTGGCGCGCTTGCGGGGGCGGGGCTGGTTGCCACGGTGGGCATGGCGTCGGCCTACACGGTTGTGACGGTGCTTTATGCGGTTTCGGTGTTTTTGACGCTGGGGGCGACCCAGCGTCCCCCGCTCAAGACGTCTACCGGGACCTCGATTGTCCCGACATCGGCGTTGCGCGATCTGATCGAAGTGTTTGTCTATGTCTGGCGGACGCCGCATCTACTCGCGGCGATGACTTTGGCATTCCTGGTGAATTTTTGTGCCTTCCCGCTGATGGGCGGGGTGCTGCCCTATGTGGCCCGTGAGGTCTATGGCACGGACCAAACCGGGCTGGGATATCTCGCCGCGAGCTTCGCGTTTGGTGCGTTATTGGGCTCTCTTGGCCTGACCGGCAATCGTCGTGGGATTTGGCCCGGGCGCATGATGATCACCTTCACCTTCGCCTGGTTCGGTTTTCTTCTCATTTTCGCGTGGGTCGATGTGATGTTTGTCGGCGCCATTGTGCTGATGCTTGCCGGATTATGTCAGGGGCTGGCGCTGGTGCCGGTCTCCATAATGCTGCTGAAGACTTCGGACCCGCGCATGCGCGCGCGGGTGCTCGGCCTTCGAATGCTGGCGATTTACGGATTGCCTATGGGCTTGCTCGCTTCGGGTCCGCTGATCGCAAGCTTTGGCTATAGCGTCACGGCTACAGGCTATGGGGTGTTTGGTTTGGTGGCGACATCGCTCATTCTGTGGCGCTGGCACGCCCATATCTGGCGCCTCGATGCACCGGCAAATGGCGGGTAGCGGGTTAGGAAAATACCCCGGGTAGCCACAGCGCGAGTGGGTATAAACTTCGACCCTATTGCCGTCGGGGTCGCGGAAATAGAACGATCACGCATTGCCGTGGCAGGTCGTGTACATGATTTTATGCCCTGCTGAAGTCGCACGTTTATGCATCGCGCGCAGTTCCTCAAGGGAATCGACCAGGAACGAGATTTGCTGGGCTGAGCCCACGCCCTCTGTTTCGGGCATTTGCCTCGGCCAGGACGAGCTCATGATGCTCGCTGAGCTGGCAATGGACATTCCTTCCGATGGAGCGGCCGCTACGGCCGCGGATTACTCTGCGGCCTCTGCCATATCCAGGGCTTCGACAACTTTCGGCGGTGACATGGGCAGATCGTTGAAGCGGACGCCTAGCGCGTCATAGACCGCGTTGCGCACCGCCGCGAGACCCGGCACCAGAGGAACCTCACCGACCCCGCGCACACCCTGGGGATGGTTCGGGTTCGGAATTTCGATGATGTAAGTATCGATCATCGGCAGATCCGAGGCCACCGGCATGCGGTAGTCGAGGAAGCCAGGATTATCGACGCGACCTTCCTTGTTGTAGATGTATTCCTCGTTCAGCGCCCAGCCGATAGCCTGAACAGCGCCGCCCTGCAATTGACCCTCGACATAGCTCGGGTGAACCGCCCGGCCGACATCCTGGAGCACGGTGTAACGGAGCACCCGCACGATTCCGAGTTCGTGATCGACCTCGACATCGCAGATATGGGTACCAAAACCGCCCTCTGCGCCTTTTGTGTTGAGCTGAGTGCTGGCACCGATGGGGCCGCCAGACTCATTGGCGCGTGCCGCCAACTCTTCCAGGGTCAATGGCGGGAACTGGCCTGCATTTGCACCTGCCGGGCGCGCTTCGCCGTCCTCCCAATTGACCGCATCCGGATCGATGTCCCAGATCTTGGCAGCCAGTTCGCACAGGGTTCCGATCACCTTATTGGTCGATTCGGTGACCACCATCGCCGAAGCGAACAGAACGCGGCTGCCGCCGGTCAGGTTCGAGAAGCCAATGGTCGCTGTGTCGCCGATCAGCACCGAGATTCGGTTGTAATCAATGCCGAGGATCTCTGCGCAGATATTCGCGATTCCGGCACGTGATCCGCCGACGTCGGGATGGCCCGTGGTGATGACCACGTTGCCGTCCTCGGTGATATTCACCTGAGCCGAGGATTCGCCGGCGGCGTTAAACCAGAATCCGCTGGCAACACCGCGTCCCTGGTTAGGCCCCAAAGGCGCCTTATAGTGGTCGTGGACCTTCGCCGCTTCGAGTGATTCGACGTAACCCATCAGCGGGTAGGTCGGGCCGTGGACGGCTTTTGTGCCTTCCTTGGCGGCGTTCTTGAGCCGCAGGTCGAGCGGGTCGATGCCCAACTCTTCGGCGATTTCGTCAAGCACACACTCGACCCCGAAGGCGCCGATTGGGGCACCCGGTGCACGGTATGCGGCGACCTTGGAGCGGTTGGAGACCACGTCGTAGGCGAATGTGCGTCCATTGGGGATGTCGTAGGGAGCGAGCGCACAGCCGACCGCGCCGCGAATGGGCGATCCGGGAAGTCCGCCGGCCTGCAGCCAGTAAACACCTTCGGCTGCGGTGATGGTGCCGTCTTTCTTGGCGCCGATCTTGACCGTGCTCTTTGAGCCCGACGTCGGACCCGAGGCGCGCATCACATCCTCGCGGCTCATGATCATCTTCACCGGGCGTCCTGACTTCTTCGACAGGATTGTGGCCAGTGGTTCGAGATAGACGATCGTTTTACCGCCGAAACCGCCGCCAATTTCGGCGGGGATGGCGCGGATATCGCTTTGCGGGATGCCGGTCAGCATGCCGGTCATGGCTCGGACCATGAACTGGCCCTGACTTGAGCTCCAGATGGTGGCTTTGCCGTCGGCGGCAACGCTCACCAGGCAGGCATGGGGCTCGATATAGCCCTGATGTACCGGACGGGTCGTGAAGTCCCGTTCGATGACAACGTCAGCTTCGGCAAAGCCCGCTTCGATGTCGCCCTTGATGTGTTCGAGGGTGCCCGCGATGTTCGAGGGCTTGCCTTCGAACTCGATGAAATCGTGCAGGATCGGGGCGTCAGGCGCGAGGGCGTCGTCGATCTCGATCGTGTGCGGCAGGACCTCGTACTCAACCTCGATCAGCTTGCAGGCTTCCGCGGCAATGGCTTCAGAAGTTGCCGCGACTGCGGCGATGGGGTGACCGTGGAAGAGCGCTTTTTCGCGCGCCATCACGTTGCGGCACATCCAGCGCATGTCCTGAATGCCCAGCGCGACAGGTGTGTCGAGCGGAAAGTCGACAATGTCAGCGGCGGTCACCACGGCCTTTACGCCGGGATGGGCTTCGGCTTTGGAGGTGTTGACCGACTTGATGCGGGCATGGGCGTGTGGGCTGCGCAGCACCGAACCCCAGATCATGCCGGGCATGGTGGTGTCGGCGGCAAACGCGGCGCTGCCGGTGACTTTTTCGGCACCGTCAGGACGGATCGTACGCTCGCCGATCCACTTGTTGTTTTCGGTCATTAGGCTGTCCCCCGCATATCCGCAGCGGTATCCAATACCGCGCGAATGATTTTGTCATAACCAGTGCACCGGCAGAGATTGCCAGCGAGCCAGTAACGGACTTCGGTTTCGGTCGGATCCGGATTTTCTTCCAGCAGCGATTTCGCCGCGATCAGCATGCCCGGTGTGCAGATGCCGCATTGCAGCGCGGCGGATTCGAGGAATTTCTGCTGCAACGGGTGCAGCTTCTCGCCCTCGGCCATGCCTTCAATGGTTTCGATCTTTGCGCCATTGGCTTCAGCGGCCAGCATTAGGCAGGAGCAGACCAGCCGGTCGTCCAGCGTGATGCTGCAAGCGCCGCAATCGCCTGAACCGCAGCCTTCCTTGGAACCGGTCATGTTCAGCTCGTTGCGCAACACATCGAGCATGGTGTCATTCGGCTCGCAGAGATACTCGGTCGGCTCGCCATTGATGGTGGTGGAAATGTGCATTTTAGCCATGGTCTTAAACCCCTTTGGCGCGGTCGGCGGCGATGCCGATACTTCGTTTCAGCAGAACGCCGGCTACCTTGGTGCGGTAGGTGATCGTGCCGCGTTTATCGTCGATGGGATTGCAGGCTGCGCTGCAGGCCGCCGCGGCGGCATCGAGAGCCGCAGCGTCGAGAGTGCTGCCGATCAGGGCGTCTGCGGCCTCTTGAACCAACAACACGGTCGGCGCGACGGCACCCAGTCCCACACGTGCGGCAGTGCAGGTACCGTTCTCGATGGTCAGGCTGACCCCGACCCCGACAACGGCAATATCCATTTCCGTGCGCGGGATCATCCGCAGATAGGCATCGCTCGAACCCGGCGCCCGTGGCGGCAGGACGATATTGACGAGAATTTCGCCCGCTTCGAGATTGGTGCGTCCCGGTCCGGCGGGGAAATCCTGCACAGCCATCTCGCGGCGGCCGTTCGGTCCCTGGATCGTGAGGATTGCGTCTGCGGCGAGCATTGAAGGCACGCTGTCACCAGCCGGTGATCCGTTGCACAGATTACCGCCTGCCGAGGCGCGTCCCTGCACTTGGGTGGAGCCAATCAGGTTCAGTCCTTCGAGCACACCGGGCCAGACTTTTCCGAAAGTCGGATGCTCGGCCAGAGCGGCGCCCGAAACCGCGGCGCCGACAATAAAGCTGCCATCCGGGGTTTCTTCGATGCTGTTCATCTCGGCGATCTTCTTGATGTCGACGATGACACCCGGTTCCACCATGCCGGCGCGCATTTGCACGAGAAGGTCGGTCCCTCCGGCAAGTATGCGCGCGGTGTCTCCACCGGCGGCGAAGGCACTCACGGCCTCGTCCAGCGTCTGTGGTGCCATGTATTGTGTATCGGTCATATTTGTTCCCCTCGAACCTGTGTGCCTTGCTGTTGGATCAGCAACTGTTCACAGACCCAAAAACTACACGCCCAGACGGAATTGGAACAGGCCCTAAGGCCGAATTTTCCGCTTGCGAAGTAACTATCTAACCCGTGGCTGTGGGCAAGGGTGGTTTCCCCAGGATCATATCAGCGGCTTTTTCCGCGATCATGATGGTTGCAGCGTTGGTGTTCGCGGAATGGGACGTCGGAATCACTGACGCATCAACCACCCGCAAGCCTTCCACGCCATGCACCTTCAACTCGTCACTGACGACCGCGGTGGGGTCATGGGGTGTTCCCATTTTGCAGCTCCCCATCAGGTGGAAGATGGTTGTGCCGTGCTCGCGGGCGTAATCGAGGAGTTCGTCATCGCTCTGGATCGCCTCTCCCGGGGTCGTCTCCCGATCATACCAGGGCGCCAGTTCGGGTGTTTGCAGCATCCGGCGGGCCAGGCGCGTGCTTTCCACAATCAGACGACGGTCGGCCTCGGCCTCCAGATAGTTGGGCTGGATGGCGGGTTTGTCCCGTGTGTCGGCAGTGCGAGCCCGCACATGGCCGCGGCTTTCCGGGCGCATCGGCCAGGACCCGATGGTAATGCCGGGAAAATCATCGAGCTGGTAGGCGGCGTCTTCCTTGTAGCTCGCCGGTGCAAAGATAACCTGCAGGTCGGGATGTTCGAGGGCCGGACGGGATTTGCAGAGGGCCAGAGCCACTCCCGGTGACTGGGCCAGAGCGCCTTTGCGAAACAAGAAGTATTTGGCAATTTCGCCGGCTAGCGGCATCCCCTGCGCCCGTTCGTTCAGGGTGCGCGCGTTGCGGACCCGAGCGGCGAGCCGGACCCCGAAATGGTCGGACAGGTTTTCGCCCACGCCGGGTAAGGCGTGAACAATAGGGACATTAATCCCCCGCAGCATGTCCGGGTCACCGATGCCTGAGACCTGAAGTATCTGGGGTGAGGCAATCGCACCACCGGCCAGCAGGACCTCCCGGCGTGCCCGGACCTCGTGGGTCTGGTCGCCACGTCGGTACACAACACCGCTCGCGCGGCGCTCGGAAAAGACAATGCGGGAGACATTGGCCCTGGTGCGGATTTCCAGATTGGGTCGTCCCCGGGCAGGGTTCAGGAACGCCCGGGCCGCACTCATCCGGCGGCCCTTGTGAATGGTGCGTTGGAAATAGCCCACACCTTCCTGCGTGGCGCCGTTGTAGTCCTGAGCGCGTGGAATGCCGAGATTGGCCACGCCGTCGATAAACGCATCGCAAATTGCATCCGGGCGATCGGTATCCGTGATGACCAGTTCGCCGTCGCGGCCACGATACGCGTTGTCGCCTTCGCCGACCCGCCGTTCGCTGCGTTTGAAGTAGGGCAACACGTCGGCGTATCCCCAGCCGCGATTGCCCATCTGGGACCAGGTGTCAAAATCCAGTTTTTGGCCACGATTGTAGATATGGCCGTTGATCGAGCTGGAACCGCCAAGGGTTTTGCCGCGTGGCGTGGCGATATTCCGGCCTGCGGTTCCTTCGCCGGGCTCCGTTTCGTAGAGCCAGTTTAGATGAGGGTTCACAAGGGTTTTGAGGAACCCTGCCGGAATGTGGATGAAAGGATTGAGGTCCCTTGATCCGGCCTCGAGCAAACAGACGGTGGCATCGCTGGCGGACAAACGGTTGGCGAGGACCGAGCCTGCCGACCCGGCACCGATAATGACATAGTCAAATTCCTCTATCATCGGGGGGTCCTGTCCGTACCGTCATAAGTCGAACGGAATGTACCGTCTGGGGAATCAGGCGGGCAAGTCGCACGCGTTCTGCGCGTTTTCGTCGCGTGCGGCGGAAATGGCAAAACATGCCAGGATAACGCTTCACAAATATCCCAACTATCGAAACGCTGATCATCCGTGTTTGCTTCCGCTACCGCTATGCGACAGGCCGCTGCATTGCCCTTTGTTCCTCTTGAAACGGGACTGCAAGTGCTGTTGACCACCTCGCGAAAAAGCGGCCGCTGGATCTTGCCCAAAGGTTCGGTCAAACGGGGCGAGGGCCAGCCTGAAGCCGCCGCGCGGGAAGCCCATGAGGAAGCCGGTGTTGTGGGCGAGATACAGCCCGAGCCGATCGGAGAATTTACCTATCTGAAGAAGATGCCACAGGGCTATCGGGTCGGCTGCCACGTCTTTGTCTATCCGTTGCTCGTGCGCGAACAACACCTGGATTGGCCCGAGCAGGACCAACGAGAATTCCGCTGGGTCTCCATAGCGGATGCTGCTGTGCTGGTCTCTGATCGTGGCCTGATGCGGGTGCTCAGAAATCTTTCAAAAAAATAATTATACAACGTTATAAGCACTCCGAATCGCCGCGGAATTTTGTAAAGAAATGCGGAATTACGTAATTTTATCGTGCCGTTGAATTTGAACAGACAATGAGGACTTGATATGGACCAGATCAAACAGTCGCTCGACAAGGATCTCGAAAAAATAGTCCATGTTGAGGCGGCCACGCGAACGATGGCCGGAGGGCTCCGGTCGCACGGTATAGCGGTCGTTTTCCTCGCCCTTTCAGCGGTGTTGGCAAATGTCTTTGTCGGGGTTGAGTCCGGTACGACGATGATTGTCGTCGCGGCTGTCCTCGGTGGCTACATGGCCCTTAACATCGGCGCCAATGATGTCGCCAACAATGTCGGCCCGGCGGTTGGCTCGCGCGCTCTGACACTGTTTGGAGCGCTGCTCATTGCAGCTGTTTTTGAAAGCGCGGGTGTCTTGATTGCCGGCGGCGATGTGGTCGCCACGATTTCCAAGGGCATTATCGACCCCGAGTTGGTGCCGGACTCCAACATCTTCGTGTTGGCGATGATGGCCGCACTTGTGGCTGCGGCCCTGTGGGTCAATCTGGCGACCTTTGTTGGCGCGCCGGTATCGACGACCCATTCGGTTGTTGGCGGTGTGATGGGCGCGGGGGTTGCCGCGGTCGGGTTCCAGCTCGTCAATTGGGGCACCATGGGTGCGATTGCTGCGAGTTGGGTGATCTCACCGGTCCTGGGCGGCGTCATCGCCGCAGCGTTCCTGGCCTTCATCAAGGTCAATATCATCTATCAGCCCGACAAGATTGCAGCGGCCCGCCGCTGGGTGCCGGTGCTGGTCGCGATCATGGCCGGAGCCTTTGCCTGTTATCTCTCGATCAAGGGCCTGAAACGGATCTGGAAGCCGGACACCGCAACCGTCCTGCTGATCGGACTGGCCGTATTCGCCGCCGTCTGGATCGTGATGCGGCCGCTCATCCATCGGCAATCCGAGGGTATGGAGAACCGCAACCAGTCGCTTCGAACCCTGTTCCGGATTCCTCTGATCTGCTCGGCAGCCCTGCTGTCCTTTGCCCATGGTGCCAATGACGTGGCCAATGCGGTTGGGCCGCTGGCCGCGATCCTGTCCAGCGCCCAGTCTGGCGTCATCGCGGGTAAGGTCGAAGTGCCGATCTGGATCATGCTGATCGGGGCGTTTGGTATCAGCCTCGGTCTGTTCCTCTACGGGCCCAAACTAATCCGCATGGTGGGCGAACAGATCACCAAAATGAACCCGATGCGCGCCTATTGCGTGGCCCTGTCGGCGGCGATCACGGTGATCATCGCCTCGTGGTTTGGGCTCCCTGTCAGTTCGACCCATATCGCTGTGGGTGCGGTCTTCGGGGTCGGGTTCTTCCGGGAGTATTACACCAAGCGCAGCAAGCGCCGGCGTGAGATGGTGACCCGGACGCGCGGCGATGTCTCCAAGGGTGATTCCAAGCGGGAAGAGACCCCGGTTGCACCCGAGCAAATGCGCTATCGCAAACTCGTTCGCCGCTCGCATTTCCTGACCATTATTGCCGCCTGGGTCATCACCGTCCCGGCAACGGCCCTATTGTCGGCAGCCGTGTTCTTCGGGCTCAGCCAGTTCTTCTAAAAAAGCGCCTGGTGGGGACCACCAAGACAATCGGTTTGATTTCAAAGGATGTGAGATGTCTCAGAAACCCATCTGCCTGATCATCGGGGCCGGAGACTATATCGGCGCAGCGATTGCCAAACGTTTTGCCAAAGGCGGGTTCCACGTTGTTATGGGGCGCCGTCGAGGTGAGCTTTTCGCGCCACTGATCGTAGAGATCGAGGCCGCAGGCGGCACGGCCCAGGGGTTTACCTGGGATGCCCGCAAGGAAGAGGCCGCGATCGAGATGTTCGCCATGGTCGAGAACGAAATCGGGCCGATCGAGATTTGCGTCTTCAATGTCGGCGGCAATGTCCGCTTCCCAATTCTGGAAACAACCGAACGGGTCTTCCGCAAGGTGTGGGAGATGTGCGGCTACGCGGCTTTTCTCTCGGGCCGCGAGGCGGCGAAGTACATGGTCGAGCGCGAGAAGGGCTCGATCTTCTTTACCGGCGCGACCGCGTCCATGAAGGGAAGTTCGGGGTTTGCCGCTTTCGCGTCGGGCAAGTTCGCGATGCGGGGCCTGGCGCAATCCATGGCCCGCGAACTCGGTCCGAAAAATATTCATGTCGCGCATCTGGTCGTCGACGCCGGGGTCGATACTGAATTCGTGCGCGAGCGCCAGCGTGATGCAGGTCTTGATCCTGACGATTTGCCGCCTGACACGCTGATGAACCCGGACAGCATTGCCGCGGCGTACTGGTCGCTCCACCAGCAAACCCGCGACGGCTGGACCCACGAGCTAGATATCCGGCCGTTCGCTGAAAAATGGTAATCACGTGCGCTTGTGTGCGTGAATTTTTTTGAGTCCCCAAAGATTAGGTTTCCGATGAATGATACTGGCGCGGCTTCCTGGCCGCATATTCTCTCCCCGTTCCGTCTGGGTTCACTCGACCTGCCCAACCGTTCCGTTGTGGCCCCGATGACCCGGATCAGCGCGGACGTGGATGGCGTGCCGACCCCGCAGATGGCCGAACACTACGCGGCGTTCGCCCGGGGCGGTTTTGGTCTGATCATCACCGAGGGCACCCACCCCGACACGGCCCAAAGTCAGGGCTATCTTGACCAGCCCGGGATCGCGACACCGGCTCAGGTCGAGGGCTGGTGCCAAGTCGTCGATGCGGTGCACAGGGCGGGCGGGCGTATTGCTCTCCAGCTCATGCATGCCGGCGCGCTGGTTCAGGACAATCGCTACACAGGCGAGACACTCGCCCCCTCAGCGATTCAGCCCGCTGGCAATATGGCCGCACGTTACTATGGCGATGGTCCGTTTCTGATGCCGCGGGCCATGACCGGTGATGAGATCACAGCGGCGGTGGAGTCGTTTGGATCGGCGGCGGCGAATGCCATGGAGGCCGGCTTCGACGGGGTCGAGATCCACGGGGCCAATGGTTATTTGCCGGTTCAGTTCCTGACCCCGGAGGCCAACACCCGCACGGACGAATATGGCGGGTCCCTCGAGAACCGCCTGCGATTCCATCGTGAAATCATGGCCGCCGTGGTGCGTGGCGTGGCGGGCAGGGGGCTCGCAGGAATGCGGCTGTCTCAAAGTCGCTCGAGCGATTTTACCTATAAATGGAGCGGTGGCGTCGACGACGCGCGCACTATCTTTGGTGCGATGGCTGCCGAAGGCGCGGATTTTCTCCATGTCAGCACCCATCAGGGTCTGGGGGAGGAGTTCGGCACGAGCCGTACCCTGGCAGGACTGGCACGGGATTTCACCGATTTGCCCGTCATCGCCTGCGGCAAATTGGAAACCCCGGACAATGCCGAAGCGATATTGAGCGGGGGCGAAGCCGATCTGGTCGCGATTGCCCGCGGCGCGATTGGTGATCCGTCCTGGCCGCAAAAACTGGCGGATGGTGTAGATCCCGTCACTTTTGATCCAGAGATGATCAGCCCGTTCGCGACTCTCAATGCCACCGCCCAATGGCGTGCGGCCAACGGCGTGATGTTTGCGGACTGAGAAATTTTCGGTCTCCAACCGGACATTGTCGGAAAATAAACGACCATTATTGCGCTTGACCTTCCGGTTACTAGAAGGTGTAGGAAATGATCTGCAATTGGTGAGCAGGTACAGGTATATGTCCAAACGTAGTCTGGTGATAATCGTTTTCGTGATCGTGATAGTTGCTGCGGGTATCTATCTTGTGATTGGAAAACCGACTGCCGGGGCTACGCTTTCAGCGGATTCTTCAAATGCGAAACTCGTGGCGATGGGGCGACAAGTATATGCGTCCCAATGCGCGGCTTGCCACGGTGCAAATCTTGAAGGACAGGAAAAATGGCGCGAGCGCAAGGCTGACGGCAAGCTTCCGGCTCCCCCCCATAACGCGTCAGGCCATACTTGGCATCATGACGATCTGACCCTGTTCAACCTTACGAAATTTGGATTAGCCGCGATCGTCGGGCAACCCGTAGAGACGGATATGCCAGTTTACGAAGGAAAACTTTCGGACGAGGAAATCTGGGCGGTGCTCGCCTATATCAAGTCGCGCTGGCCCGAGAAAATTCAGCAGCGGCAGGAAAACCTCAACGGACGCGCCAAAGGTTCCTGACCATTGTGCACTGCATTTTCACTAGTCCCGGAAGTCCGGTTGGTCTTTGGCGTCAAGCCGGTTCAACTGTCTGACCAGCTCGGATCATGACGAGGTTGAGTTTGCGCAACGACCTGATCAACAGCACTTTTCCAGGAACAGCGACGCTGTGGATAGCTGTCGCTGTCGATTCGAACAATCGAAGCAAGGCTGAAGGCTTGGGAAAGCTGGTTTGGCGAGATCCCTTCGAGAGGCGAATGGAAAAATCTCGCGCAGCAGATCGGCGTTAGTCCGGAGGCCCTGTACAGGGAATTGGCAAAGCGGAAGCGCCCGGGCTGAAGTCGGAGAGCGGACGCCGCACAGTAAAGATACTTGCCTGTTGCCCGGCTGACTTCGTGGTGTTTAGTAAAGCACCAAAGCGCGCATCTCGATGCTTTCGCGGATCGCCGCGTCGGGCGGCGTGTTCGGATCGTCGAACGCGGTATGCGCGGTAAAGCGCACGCCGGCTGAGGCGTCCGTGTCGAAGACCTTGAACACCAGCGCCTCGTCGCGCGTCATGTGCGGGAACCAGAACCAGCGGTGCGCCGGATTGTACGAGATGTGATAGGTCTCGCCGGTGCGATAGCGATACCGCCGCTCGTAAGGGATGAAGCCCTCTTCGGGAATCGTCCGGCCGTCACACAGCGCTAGGGGGTCTCGTTCGACACGCGGCGCGATCGACCGCCAGGTCTGGATAATAGCAAAGCGCCGCTTGAGCGCTGCCTCGGCCTCGGCTTCCGGCAGGAAGTCCCGTATGCGCTGAGGGGCTGAACGCTCCGTATAGTCGTTGTGCACCGAATAGACCGCTTTGCGCACCCGGTCGGCCTGCTGGCGTGCCTGCTCGGCGGTCCGCAGGGTGTGGTCGAACACCAACACGCGTTCTGCGCCGCCGCTATGAGCCTGGATCAGGGCTTCGGTTTCTTGATAGTAGACGGAACGCACCTCGTCCTCATCGTAGAAATCCCTCACCTTCGTGTCTTGGTCGACGAAGGCGAAGCCGTGGGAGGGCAGGGTAAATTGCGCTGGGTCGCCGCGGCCATTTTGGATGGGCACGAGGTGTTTTTGGTAGGCGGGCTTGTGGGCGAGATGTTCCATCTCTGGCCAGTCGAGGTAGCGCACCGCCGGGATGCCGTCTTCGACGATGTAGTCGAGTTCGGCTTCGACATGGTCAAGATCGGGGGTGAGTTCGGCGGTCTGGGCCATGGGTCGGTTCCTCCGTGGGGCGTTCGCCCCGCTTCGCGTCGATTGTCTTGGAGGCTAGGCTGATGGCCAATTCGCGGTCAAGCTTGACCGATATACTGAGAAAAAATTTGGCGGAGGGAGAGAGATTCGAACTCTCGATACCCTTGCAGGTATACTAGTTTTCGAGACTAGCGCATTCAACCACTCTGCCACCCCTCCGACGGGATGTTTATACTTATTTTCAGGACAAATGGAACTCGTATCTCACCGACCCTATGAGGTCGTGTTTCGGTTACCCGTTAAGACACAAAAAGGTTGTGAGGTTTTGACCCCCCATCCGTATTTTTTTCCCAGTTAAGACACAAAAAAAACCCCAGTTTTAGGGGGGGTCTTCGATATATCTCCAAGGGACGTTATTGGAGTTATAGATTAGGTTTTATTTTCCAGTTTTGACGGGGGGGCAATCCTCCTCAAACGCAAAGTAGTCTGCGTACCCACCCATTTCCCAACTAGTTCCCTTCGGTAGTCCCAGTTTCTTGTCTATCCCTGCGAGGTCAGCAAAGGTTCCTGTATCTCCAAGTTTGGAAATCTCCTCATTCACCAGTTTTGCGGTTGCGTCATATCCACCAGACATTCGTTTCCAACTTCGTAGGATTGAGATTTCCTCATCCAACTGACTTGCGACCATCGGTTCTCCTTATTTTTAGATTTGTAAGTGTCTCGTTGGATTAGACCCACTCGACACCTCACTCAGGCAACTTTCTCTGACCCTTCTCGACCCCAACGCAAAAGACCCCTCAGCATGGCGTCTGAGAGGTCTGTATTGGTGTTATATCCGAGGGATGTCCGAGTGTGACCTCAGAGAAACATATGACGTGAGGTCTTATTTCTGTTGCTCAGACGGTCTGGATGATTTTTGGTGCAAATCTCCCCTCATGATATCGGGGTGGTGCGTCTGTGCGCTCCTCTGCGGTCGTTTGGCAGGAAAGCTGGCTTACCGCTTATCCCACTAACCAAGATATTGGTATTACTAGAAATCCCATGAGGCAACAAATTAGCCAAAAACCTAGTCCCTGAAAAATAGACCAATACAGTTCTTTAATTCTTGCGGGAAAACAACTCTTATCCTGAATTGTTTTAATTTTGGGCGACAACCCAAACCCTGATACCAAAAGAACCACACAAGACGCCCCAAAAATCCAAATTCCTACACCAAAAAAGAAAGCAGTTAGGACAAATTGAAAGATATCAAACACTAGATTTATTAATGATACAGATTTCATTGAAGAGAAATTTTGAAAATAGAATATTACAACGAGAAAAAAAGGTAGGATATTCTTAGATACTACTAGCCATCTTGGCTGCCGAATAATTTCCGGCTTATAATCTATAAAATATTTGATAAGAAAACGCTTTAAGAACATTAAATCCCATTAGATGAAGCCCTTAATACCGGCCATCAGAATCCCTTTCCAATTTTTTTATTACGTAATATTTTTAGCCACACATTCACGGGCAAGTTTCTGTGCGTCAGCGATTTGAGGGCGTGTTCATCGCTGGCCGTTAGTTGGCATTCTTAACGACATTTGAAGCCCGAATCATTTTCCTTGGCGACGCAGCTAATCGGAGGCTTTGAAGGCCACATCGATGCCTGATCTAAATTATCACTACATCCTGACAGGGAAAGAAGTCCGATAGCGATGATGGTGGCGGTTAGGTTTCTCATGGGGGAAGTCTGACAGAGAACATTCCGAATGGGTAGAGAGAATGGGTGACACCGTATGAAAGACCCTCCAGTGGTGATCCAGGTCCCCCTCCAGTGGTGATCCAGATCCATTACCCCGCAGACTTAGACCCACTCGACACATTACCCAGGCACCTTTCCCTGACCCTTCTCGACCCCAACGCAAAACCCCCCAGCATGGTCAATGAGAGGTCTGTATGGGTGTCGGTGGTGGGTATTGGGGGTGGTCGGGTGAGGTTCTCCTCAGGTGACCTTCTGAGCAACGAACTCTGACGGACCCTTACCCTTGGAACGTTTCACAACATACCCCTTCCAGTTTCGGGTAGGGGGTCCATATTTCTCTCTAGGTTCAACCCTACTTTTGTAGGTTAGATTTTATCTCCCAGTTTTGACGGGGGGTCTAATCCTCCTCAAACGCAAAGTAGTCAGCATATCCCCCCATTTCCCAACTGGTTCCCTTCGGCAATCCCAGTTTCTTGTCTATCCCTGCGAGGTCTGCAAAGGTTCCCGCATCCCCAAGTTTGGAAATCTCCTCATTCACCTTCCTTGCGGTTGCGTCATATCCACCAGACATTCGTTTCCAACTTCGTAGGATTGAGATTTCCTCATCCAACTGACTTGCGACCATCGGTTCTCCTTATTTTTAGATTTGTAAGTGTCTCGTTGGATTAGACCCACTCGACACCTCACTCAGGCAACTTTCTCTGACCCTTCTCGACCCCAACGCAAAAGACCCCTCAGCATGGTGACTGAGAGGTCTATATGGGTCGGTGGTGGGTATTGGTTGGTCTGTGTGAGGTCTAATCAGACAACCTTCTGAGCAACGAACCCTGACGCACCCTTACCCTTAGACCTCTTGACGACATATCCCTTGGTGCCCAGACGAAAGGTCTTGTCGTCCTTGAACTGACCCAGTGCGGCGACGAGTGCGTCTGCAACAGGGTCACGAACTTCCTTAGGGGTCTTGGACTGGGTTTTCATCCACTTACCGAATGCGTTCTCTGCGATGTCGTCACCGACACTCTTGCGGAGGGCATTGAGTTTGCGGACCTGACCTTTAGTCAGAGTGGAATGGTCGATGGTCATGGAAGTTCCTTCTTTGGATAGATGCGACATTGTATTTGATATTATAATTATAAAGCAGAATGTCTGAGTTCGATAGAGAAAATTAGGAGTGGGTGGTTCTGCACTCATGCCTCGCAGACTTAGACCCTCTCGATGGAACACTCTAAGAACCTTTCTGACCCCAACGCAAAAGACCCCTCAGCACGGTGACCGAGAGGTCTTTATCGGTGTTATGTCTGAGGGATAATCAGAAAGAGGACTAGGTGAAGTTTTACTCAGAATTTTTATCATCAATAAGTTTGTCTAATTTTAATATTACCAATTTGAACGACCCATATAAAATTAATCCCAGACCAAAAATACCAAACCCTATTGATATAGCGATTTGTTGAAAAATAAATCCCCATCCAATAATCTTCAAAATATCTCCCGCTAAAAGGGTCAAGGAACTGCGTGATAGTTGAATGGGTGCGTCAGCAATCGCAAAGGAAATGGGGATTGGTAGAGCACCCGTATATCCGGCACTTGGGGCGTAGAGGTTCTACTCAACACCCTTTGTGTTTTTACGGACACATTTACGGGCAAGGTCTTGTGATTTTTTAAGCTGAATCCTCTCTATTGAGACATTAGTGCCATCAATCCAGCACCCAAGAAGAGAAGTCCAATAACAGAAAAAATAAGACTTAAATAACTTATTATTAATCCAGCGAGCGCCATCCCCGACCCTGTTTCAGCTCCCCCACTACGCCTAATTTGGGACCTCGCTATATGCCCACATATGATTGCGGCAATTTGGGCAACAATTGGTATAATAAAGGTTGCAAGAACTCCAAGCAGCGATAGTACCAAGGAGATAATCGACAATACATTTGTTTTGGGGGTGGTTAACCTGTGATCTAATATTTTATGTTCTGTCATAACTCTTCCTTACCCAAACTCACCCTCACACTTCTATGAAGCACGGCAATCGTCAAGCAGATGGTAGCGGGAACGGACCTGCATAAGATACAAGCGCAGAGTTTCTACCGCACGTGCTCACCTACCTGCAACCCGCAGTGGGTGTGAGATTATTACCTGAAAGTGGGTCCTTTCGGCGGTTGACACCGGCGGCTGGCGGCGTATAGTCCGCCCGCATTCGATGGATCGCTGGAGAAATTCGCGGTCCGCCTTGTTTTTGCTGGAACATTCGGCACTTTGAGCCCCTGCATTTGGGGGCGCATTGGCCGCGAATAGACGGATCCGGATTTATGTACGCAGTTATTCAGACCGGCGGTAAACAGTATCGCGTTGCTAATGGCGATGTGATCACCGTTGAGAAGCTCGAAGGCGATGCTGGCGCAACGCTGGCGATTGAGCCTGTATTGATGGTCAATGATGGCAAGGCGAGCCAGGTTGGCGCGCCGGTTGTCGAGGGGGCTTCGGTCACCGCCGAGGTGGTCGAACAGACCCGCGGCAAGAAGATCATCGTGTTCAAGAAAAAGCGTCGGCAGGGTTATCGCCGCACCATGGGCCATCGCCAGGAACTTACGGTTCTGCGGGTGCTCGATGTGACCGGCAAGCCGGCGACTAAGAAAAAGGCAGCGGCGAAAAAGCCGGCTGCAGCGAAAGCAGATGCTGCCCCGGCCGATGACGCTTCGAGCGAAGACAAGGAGTAGTTCGAAATGGCACATAAAAAGGCAGGCGGTAGCTCACGTAACGGTCGCGATTCAGCGGGCCGGCGTCTCGGCGTCAAAAAGTTTGGCGGCGAAGAAGTCATCTCCGGCAACATCATCATTCGCCAGCGTGGAACCAAGTATCACCCCGGTGAGCATGTTGGCATTGGCAAGGATCACACGATCTTCGCCGTGGTCGAAGGCAAGGTAGAGTTCTCCCGTCGTAGCGGTGGACGGACCTATGTTTCCGTTGTCCCGGCAGAGGACATGGCGGTCGCCGCCGAATAAAGGTTTTTATCGAGACCGTTTTATTCGGGGAGATTGGCTAGCCGATCTCCCCGTTTTTCGTTCTGGAACCCGATTATGAAATTTCTCGACCAAGCCAAAATTTATCTGCGTTCGGGCCCAGGCGGCAATGGCTGTGTCAGCTTTCGCCGGGAAGCAAACGTGCCCCGTGGCGGCCCAGATGGGGGCGATGGCGGGCGCGGAGGCGCGGTGATCGCAGATTGCGTCGAGGGGCTGAACACCCTGATCGATTTTCGCTACCAGCAGCATTTCAAGGCCGATCGCGGCACCGACGGTATGGGCCAGGCCCGCTATGGCGGCAGTGGCAAGGATTCCGTTCTGCATTTGCCTGTCGGAACACAGATATTTGCCGAAGACGGCGAGACGCTGATTGCCGACCTTACCAAGGTCGGAGAGAGATTCACCTTGCTCGAAGGCGGGCAGGGCGGTCGCGGCAACATCCATTTCAAAAGCTCTACCAATCAGGCTCCCCGGCGTGCCGATACCGGCGGCGAATTTAAGGAAATGTGGATCTGGCTGCGCCTCAAGCTGATTGCGGATGCGGGGCTGGTCGGCCTTCCCAATGCGGGTAAGTCGACATTCCTGTCATCGGTCAGCGCGGCCAAGCCGAAGGTGGCCGACTATCCGTTCACCACGCTGCACCCCGGGTTGGGTGTTGTGGAAAGCGACGACGAAGCTTTTGTGCTCGCCGACATTCCCGGTCTGATCGAAGGCGCTCATGAGGGCAAGGGACTGGGGGATCGTTTTCTGGGCCATGTCGAACGTTGTCGCGTGCTGCTACATCTCATCGATCCGACCCTTGGGCCGGAGGTCGCGGTCGAATCCTATCGCACGGTGCGCGATGAGCTTGCGGCCTATGGCGGGGGTCTCGACGAGAAGCCCGAGATCGTGGCGTTGAGCAAGTGCGATGCGATCTCTGAAGAGGATATCGCGGCGTGTCATGCGGCCCTGGCCGAACATGTTGATGGCGAAGTTCGTACCGTGTCAGCGGTGGCGCGACTCAATCTTGTGGAGACCCTGCGGAAGCTTCGTTTGGTGATTCGTGACGCGCGCGAAGCTGAAGCTGAAGCCGAAAGCGAAGCCGCCGCCACCGCGCTCGTTCTGCCGGAGCATGACGAAGAGGACGCCGTTTCGGAGTCGATCTCGTGACGACGAATGATCTGGCGACGAGCCAGCGTCTGGTCGTGAAGATCGGCTCTGCTCTGCTGGCCCATGACGACGGACAGCTGCGTGTCGAATGGCTCGATGCATTGGCGCAGGATGTTGCAGCGCTTCGGGCAAGCGGTGTCGAAGTGATGCTCGTATCCTCGGGGGCAATCGCAGTGGGCCGACGCCTGTTAGAGCTGGCCCGGGGGCCGCGAAACCAGGTGCTGCGTTTGGACGAAAGTCAGGCGGCAGCAGCCACGGGACAGGTTCAGTTGGCCCATGCATGGCAGAATGCACTGGCCCGCTACGAGATCACCGTGGCGCAGATTTTGCTCACCACAGACGATACCGAAGACCGCCGTCGGCATCTCAATGCGCGCAATACGATCGCCACACTGCTTCGGCTGGATGTGGTTCCCGTCATCAATGAGAACGATACTGTCACGACCGAGGAAATTCGCTTCGGCGACAATGATCGGCTCGCCGCCCGGGTTGCGCAGATGATGGCGGCAGACACGTGTGTGATTCTCTCGGATATCGACGGGCTTTATACCGCCGATCCGACCCGTGATTCGACCGCGCAGCACATTCCCCAGGTCGATGCGGTCACGCCGGAGATCGAGGCGATGGCTGGTGAAAGCGCCGGTGAAGACGGTTCGGGCGGGATGATCACAAAAATTGAGGCCGCCCGAATGGCCCTGCAGGCGGGTTGTCGTCTGGTGATTTCTGACGGGCGCGAGTTGCACCCCTTAAAGCGGCTTGGCGCCGCGGAACAGGCCACCTGGTTTGTTTCCCAGGCCGAACCCCAGACCGCGCGTAAACGCTGGATCGCCGGATCGCTCAACCCGGTTGGCACGGTCGTGGTGGATGCGGGCGCCGCACGTGCTCTGTCCCAGGGCAAGAGCTTGCTGCCTGCCGGGGTCACGAGCATCGCGGGTGCGTTTCAGCGTGGTGACCCGGTGGTGGTCACGATCGAGTCTGGTGCGGAGATCGCCCGGGGTCTGGTGGCCTATGACAGCGATGATGCGGCTCGCATCATGGGGCGGCAATCCGATGACATCGAAAGTATTCTCGGTTACCGGGGTCGCGAGGAAATGATCCACCGCGACGATCTGGTTGAAAGCTGATGCCATGCCGGGTTTCTCCCCGCGCCATGCAGTGCTCTACGCGGTTGTCCTGATCGCGGCGATGTTGGCCGTGGCCCATGCGGCCATTTTCGTGCGCCTGGCCGATGCGGACCCGCTGGTGACCGCCGCTTACCGTATGCTGATCGCGGCTCTGGCCCTGCTGCCTTTTGCGCTTATGCTTGCGCGTGATCAAATCCGTGCCCTGACGATCCGCGAATGGGGATTGATCGCTGTCGCCTCTGTTTTCCTGGCCCTGCATTTTGCTGCTTGGATCGAAGGGGTGGCGCGAACCTCGATCGCCAACGCGGTGGTGCTGGTCACTCTGACCCCGGTCTGGCTCGCGCTTTGGTCCGCACTTACGCTTCGGAAATCTCCGGGCTGGCGCATTTGGCTGGCCGTCGGCCTGGCCGTTGGCGGTGGCGCGGTAATGGCCTGGGGCAGTGTGCAGATCGGCGTGGCGACATTGATCGGTGACGGGCTTGCCCTGGCGGGTGGAATTTTGTTTGCGGCGTTTTTCCTGGTGACCGACAAGGCACGCCGCAGCGTCGGGTTGGTGGCGTTCATCACGCTTGTGTATGCCGGCGCGGCGGTGTTGCTCTGGATTCCGGTCCTGGCGCTTGATTTGCCGGTTGCCGGCTTCTCTCGGGAGACCTATTTCGCCCTTGTCGCCATCGGATTGATCAGCCAGGTGGTGGGGCATTCCGGTTTCAACTGGGCGGTGCGGACCATTTCCCCGATGTTCCTGGCGCTGCTGTTTCTGGCGGAGCCCATTTTGAGCACGGCGCTGGGCTGGATCTATTTTCGCGAGGGGTTTGGTCTTGAGACGGTTCTCGGTGGCGGTTTGATACTGGGCGCGATCTATCTGGGCATGGGCAGTGCGCGTGTGAATCAGAGCACGCAAACAAGGTGAATTTCACAGCCGGATTGACTATCGTCGCCCGGACAGACCGATAGTGGTCGGAGAAAAGATATGACGGCAGCACATGAAGTGTCGGCGGATTCGAAAATCCACGACATGATGAACGACATCGGCGCGGCCGCGAAAGCTGCTGGCCTGGAGTTGGCCAATGCCTCTTCGGAGATAAAAAATGCTGCGTTGCGGGCGGCCGCAGATGCGGTGCGGGCGCGCAAGGATGAGATCCTTGCTGCCAATGAGAGTGACGTCACCAAGGGGCAAGCTAACGGCGTGAAGGGGTCTTTCCTTGACCGGATGGTGCTCGACGGCGCCCGGGTCGAGGCCATGGCGAAAGGTCTCGAGGATGTGGCGGCACTTCCAGACCCCATCGGTACGATTCTGGCCGAATGGGACCGTCCCAACGGGTTGAAGATTGCCCGGGTGCGGGTGCCACTCGGGGTAATCGGGGTGATCTATGAATCCCGTCCGAACGTGACCGCAGATGCGGGCGGCTTGTGCGTCAAAGCCGGCAATGCGGCGATTTTGCGCGGTGGTTCGGAAAGCTTTGCGACCTCAAATGTGATCCTGGCCTGTTTGCAGCAAGGTTTTGCGTTGGCAGGTCTCCCGGCGGCTGCCGTTCAGGCGCCCGCGACCACGGACCGCGAGGCTGTGGGGGCGTTGCTGCGCATGAACGAATATGTCGATGTGATTGTACCCCGGGGGGGGAAATCATTGATCGAGCGGGTGCAGACCGAAAGCCGAATTCCGGTGTTCGCCCATCTCGAAGGTCTTTGTCACACCTATATCCATGCTAAAGCAGACCCGCAGATGGCGCGTGAGATTGTCCTCAACGCAAAAATGCGCCGGACGGGAATTTGCGGAGCCACTGAAACAGTCCTGATCGATCGCGCAATCGCCGCGGATTTGCTGGCTGGAATTGTTGATGATCTTGCTGCGGCCGGATGCGAAATACGCGGCGACATGGAAGCGCGTACCATCGATGATCGGATCGTTCCGGCCAGTGATGCAGACTGGGACACGGAATATCTCGATGCCATCGTGGCGGTGCGGGTGGTCGACGATGTGGATGGCGCGATTGATCACGTGAACAAACATGGTTCGAGCCACACCGATGCCATCGTCACGGCTGATGAAGCCGCCGCCGAGCGGTTCCTTAACCGGGTCGATAGCGGGATCGTGCTGCACAATGCCTCGACGCAGTTTGCCGATGGGGGCGAGTTCGGTATGGGCGCGGAAATTGGTATCTCGACGGGCAAGATGCACGCCCGCGGTCCGGTCGGAGCCGAGCAGCTGACAAGCTACAAATATGTCGTGCGTGGCGCCGGCCAGGTCCGACCCTGAGCCCGGGCGACCCAGGATGTTGAACCCTATGACCTTCTCGGACCGGGCGGGGGCATTTGCACACCAGAACCGCCGAATCGGTCTGCTCGGCGGCTCGTTCAACCCGGCACACGAAGGGCACCTCTATATCAGCGTTGAGGCGTTGAAGCGGCTTGCGCTTGATGAGGTCTGGTGGCTGGTTTCGCCCCAGAACCCCATGAAGCCGGCAGCGGGTATGGCTTCCTTTGAGGCGCGCCTTGACTCTGCTCGTAAAGTCGCGCGGCACCCGAGAATCCGGGTCTCAGCGCTTGAGGCGGAACTAAGAACACGGTATACGGCGGACACGCTGGCAGCGCTTATCCAGCGTTATTCTGCGGCGCGGTTTGTCTGGTTGATGGGCGCCGACAATCTATTGCAGATCCCGCAATGGCGGGATTGGTCAGAAATATTTAACACGGTGCCCATTGCCGTCTTTGCGCGTGATTCATATGATTCACATGCATTGTCGGAAAAGGCGGCCCATCGTTTTCGGGCCACCAGGTTTCCGGCCAGCGCAGCCAAGGTCCTTGCTGACGCCGCACCGCCTGCCTGGGTGTTTTTACGAATTAGGTCTCATCCGGCAACCGCTACGCAATTGCGACAGTCCGGTGAGTGGCCGAAAAGAACATAAACTGGGCCTGGCCCAAACCGGCTCTGGCTCAAATCGAAGAGGCACAGCTTGCACGCGAGGATTTCGTCATAGTACGACAGGGTAAGGCTACACCGCGGCCAACAGCGGCAGAAACACTGGCCCTCATTGAGGAAGCTCTTGATGATGACAAGGCCGATGAGATCACGACAATCGACTTGAGCGGGAAATCGGATATCGCGGACTACATGGTGGTCGCGAGCGGTACGTCTTCGAGACGCCTTGATTCGATGACGGATCATCTTCTTGTAAAACTGAAATCGTCCGGTGTTCTTGGCTGTCAGGCCGAAGGACGGCGCACTGATTGGGTGTTGATCGATGCTGTGGACGTCATCGTTCATCTGTTTCGTCCCGAAATGCGCGAGCTCTACGCGATCGAGAAGCTTTGGGAGGTCGACTTCTTTCGGGAACGGGCGGCTCAGGACGTGGTGACGGTCTAGCACCGGGAGCATCGTCGAATGCGTATTCAGGTTGCCGCGGTCGGACGCGCGCGGGCGGGGCCTGAGGCCGCGCTTTTCGTGCATTTCTCACAGCGGATCAATGTCTGGCCCTTCGAATTGCGCGAGGTGGATCTCAAACGCAATGTCCCCGCAGGGCAGTCCTCTGCTGCTGAGGGCGAATTACTCCTGGCCGCGCTGCCCGACGGTGCGCACGTGGTCGCTCTGGATGAGGGTGGTAAGCAGCTCTCCAGCGAAGAGATCGCGGGCATGATGGGAGATTTGCAGGATTCAGGGTGTCGCGACGTCGCCTTTCTGATCGGGGGGGCCGATGGGCATTCCCCGACCGTTTTGGCGCGGGCGGACCGCAAGCTGGCCTTCGGTCACAACACCTGGCCCCATATGCTGGTGCGTGGGCTGCTCGCGGAACAGATTTACCGGGCGCAGCAAATTCTCGCCGGGCACCCGTATCATCGCGCGTGATCGCCGCGCGTGACGCTGGCGGGAACCGGGAGAATCGGGCAGAACAGCGTGCACAGTGATCAACCCATGCCGCGACAGGAACCAGCGGATGAACCATCTTATTATTACACGCCATGGCCAAAGTCAGTGGAACCTCGAGAACCGGTTTACCGGTTGGGAGGACGTCGATCTGACCGATGTGGGTGTGGCGGAAGCCAAGCGCGCGGGCGAGTTGATCAAGGATTTCACGATCGACGCGGTTTATTCGTCGACCCTGAAACGCGCCAAGCGAACCGTCAAACTGGCCCTAGATTCCGCCGCGGAGGCCGGCGCAAATTTTGATCACTTGCGTGACGGAGACGGCTGGGGCGTGACCTGCGATGACGATCTGCGGGAGCGGCATTACGGCGATCTTGTGGGCTTGAACAAGGCCGAAACAGCTGAGAAATACGGGGACGAACAGGTTCATCTCTGGCGTCGTGGTTTTGAGGTTCGTCCGCCAAACGGGGAAAGCCTCGCCGATGTGGTCGTCCGGGTGCGGCCCTGTTACGAGGCGCACATTGCGCCCTTGCTGGAAGCTGGGAAGAACGTCCTGGTGTCAGCTCATGGTAATAGCCTGCGCGCCTTGCTGCTGATCCTCGGCGAATACACCGAAGAGGAAATCACCGGGGTGGAGCTGCCGACCGGACGGCCGTTGGTTTTTGATTTCGAGAATGGCACGAAGCAGAAGAGTTATTATCTCGGTGCTTAGGCATTGCCGAATGGTGCTGGCTGGCGGGCTCGTGGCGCTTGTTTTCAGCCTGCTCGCGTCGTTTGCTGTGCAGGCCCAACAAGCTAACCCAACACAAGAACGTCTCGATGACGTACGCGATTCCCTGTTGCGGGATGCCAAAACTGTCAAAGCACTCGCCCGGGATGCAGAAGACCAGGCACAAGAATTATCCAAAATTCGTAGTGAGATGCGCGCCGCCGCCCACGCGGTTCAGAGCCATGAGAATGCGCTCGATGCCCTGGAGAGCGAGCTGGCGCTTCTCGAAGGTGATGCGACCCGCAAGCAAGTGCAATTCGAGAGGCGTCGGCGGACTTTGGGACATACGCTGGCAGCTCTGCAAAGATTATCCTTGCGTCCGACGGCTGCCTTGCTGGTGAGCCCGGGAGACCCCAATGATGTTGTGCGCAGTGGCTTGCTGCTTCGCACTGCGGTGCCCAAAATTGAAAGCCAGGCGCGACGCCTGCGCACAGATATCGACGAATTGAACGCGGTCCAGTTGCGCATTCAATTGCGCCGCGCCGCGCTTCAGGTCGCGGCACTCGACCTGAAGCGCGATCGGGACCGCCTGTCGGAATTGTCGAAGGCAAAAGACAAAGTTCTAAACCAGACCCAAAGCGCACGTGCGGCGGCAGAAAAACGGGTCAAACAACTGCAATCCGAGGCCCGAACGCTAGAAGAGCTGCTCTTAAATTTGCGTGACAGTACAGTGGCAGCACGCCCGCAATCGCGACCCAATCAGGGCGAAACCGGGGAAACACTGGTCGCACCTACCCTGAAACCCGCTGGGCCCTCGATTGCCTCGGCGCAGGGGCAGCTCTCCTTGCCCGCGCAAGGCACGGTGCTCCGGCGATTCGGAGCGAAGACGGAGGCCGGTGCGCGCGCCCATGGGGTAACATGGAAGACGCGTGCAAATGCGTCGGTGGTCGCGCCCTGGGATGGTCGAATTGTGTTTGCCGGACCATTTCGCCGCTTCGGGCAAATCTTGATCATCGATCACGGCGAGGGATATCATTCACTTATCGCAGGTCTCGGCAGGGTCGACGCGCAAATGGACCAATGGGTCCTGGCGGGTGAACCAGTTGGGGCAATGGGCGCCGGTACGAAAGACGCACCGGGGCCGAACGCGGGTACCAAAAGTGGGGGGCGGGTTTCTCAGGCCCAAAACCGATCGCGCGGACCGACGTTGTATGTTGAGTTCCGACGTGACGGACAACCTATTAACCCGCTGCCTTGGTTGGCAGCGCAAACGAACAGGACACAAGGCTGATGCGTAAATTATTTTCGGTGGTCGCGTTTTCGACCATGCTCGCCATCGCGCCGGCAGTTGCGATTGCCGCAGAATCCGATGAGGAAACATTTCGTCAGCTCGAACTTTTCGGCGACATCTTCGAGCGCGTGCGCGCGCAGTATGTCGATGAAGAGGCGGACAAGGATCTGATCGAAGCGGCCATCAATGGCATGCTCCAGTCACTCGACCCCCATTCGAGCTATCTCAACGAAGATAGTTTTCGCGACATGCAAGTGCAGACCCGCGGTGAATTCGGTGGTCTCGGGATTGAAGTGACCATGGAGCAGGGGCTGGTTCGTGTGGTTTCACCGATCGATGAAACTCCGGCAGCACGTGCGGGAATTGAGGCCGGTGACTTCATCACTCATCTCGACGGTGAAAGCGTTCTTGGGCTCACCCTTTCGGACGCAGTCGATAAGATGCGGGGCCGGGTCGGCTCGGATATCGACCTGACCATTCGCCGTGAAGGTAAGGACGCTTTTGACGTGACGGTGACCCGGGATGTTGTGCGCATCCGCTCGGTCCGTTCGCGAGTCGAGGGTAAAGCTGGATATATCAGGGTTACCACCTTCAACGAACAGACGATGGAGGGCGTGGAATCGTCAATGGAGTCCCTGAAGGCGGAGCTTGGGGATGACATTATTGGGGTTGTTCTCGACCTGCGTCGTAACCCCGGTGGGCTGCTCGACCAGGCCGTAAAGGTCTCGGATGCGTTTCTGGATCGTGGAGAAATCGTATCGACCCGGGGCCGGAAGGTCGACGACTCCCAACGTTTCAACGCCAAAAAGGGTGACCTCGCCGAGGGGCTGCCGATGGTTGTGTTGATTAACGGTGGTTCAGCTTCGGCGTCGGAGATTGTTGCGGGCGCCCTGCAGGATCACAGCCGCGCTGTCATTATGGGGACCACAAGCTTTGGCAAGGGCTCGGTGCAGACCATTATGCCAATCGGCAATCACGGGGCCCTGCGCCTGACCACAGCGGCATATTTCACGCCGAGTGGTCGCTCGATCCAGAAAACAGGTATCACGCCGGATATCATCGTTGAGCAGGCGCAGGTGCAAGAAGCTGCGGCAACCGGTGGGGTGCGCGAAAGCGATTTACGAAATGCGCGGGATAATGAAGGAACCGAGCAACCTGACGAGGCAGCAGCAGAATCGACCGAAACCGCCGCTCAGCAGGACTATCAGCTCGCGCGGGCTCTGGATCTTCTAAAAGGTATCGCGACTTATAATGTCCGGGTTACCAACTGACCGTTAAACAGTTTCCGGTACCTTACCGACAATGAACGACGAGACGAACAATCAGCCTTCAAGAATGAGCGGCGTGGCCATCCTCCCATGGACGGTCTCGTTCGTTCTGTTGCTGGTGTTCGGCGGTACGCTGGCCATGGTGGGGTTTGGATTTACCGCGGACCCACAACCGGCGCCGGAAATGGCCACCACGGAGCCACCTGCTCACGCGGAGGCCCAACAGCCGGCGGAGACGGAGCATACATCTGCCGCTGAATATCCATCAGCAGAACACCCATCGGCAGAACATCCGCCAGCAGAGGATAAGCCCACAACCCACGCCCCGACCCCGGCACCTCCTGCGGCGATGGAAGCTCCAACGCCTGAGGTTACTCATACGGCCCCGCCGGTGCCGCCAGTAACGCCGACAGCGTCAGCAGCGACAGAAGCTCCTGCCGTTCCCGAGGGGGCTGCGGTGCCGCCTGCGCCGCCTGCACCACAGGTTGCTGTGGTGCCGCGAAACTCGGAACGGTCCCTGGCCCCGGCCCCTGACCCCGGATTGGTGGAGAGCTTCCCCCAGGGGCCATTGCCGAAGATCGGGCCGGACGGCCGCGAGCCCTGGAAGGTCTATGCGCGCCCGTTCAATGGGAGTGACAAGCGACCGCGTGTCGCGATCATTCTTGGTGGACTTGGACTGTCGAGTGCGGCAACCGAAGCTGCGATACAAGGGCTTCCGAGCGCTGTCACGTTGGCCTATCAGCCCTTTGCAGACAATATTCTGCAGTGGATTCGTCTATCCCGCGCAGCGGGTCATGAGGTCCTTCTTAACCTGCCCATGGAGCCGGTCGATTTTCCGGCCAATGACCCCGGCCCGCGCGCTTTGTTCGTCACCTTGTCTCCGGAAGAAAACCAGGACCGGCTGCGCTGGGCCTTGTCACGAGTGTCAGGCTATGTCGGCGTGATGAACCATATGGGGTCCCGTTTCACGATTTCGCGCGATGCGATGCACCCCATATTGGCAGAGCTCAAGGCACGAGGGTTGTTGTTTGTCGACGCCCGGTCGGCCGCGCGTAGCGTGGCCACTGTAATGGCGTCGGAAATGCAGGTGCCTCGGGCGATCAACGACCGGTTCCTGGATAACCGCGAGGTCTCCCGTGCCTCTGTCGATGCGCGGCTGGCCGAAGTGGAGCGAATTGCCAAGGAAGCAGGTGTGTCGATCGCCATCGGTCAGGCCTTTCCTGTGACCATTGAACGGATTGCGGAATGGGCCCGTACGCTGGAAGACAAGGGGATTGCGTTGGTGCCGATTTCAGCCGTTGTGGACCGGCAGTCCGACCGGTGAGTGCGCTCATCGCCACAGACAACGATGCGGCGCACTACCGACAATGCGCCGGCATTCTCCTGCTGAATGGTGCGGGAGAAATATGGGTGGGAGAGCGCGGAGATTTCCCCGGCTCGTGGCAAATGCCTCAGGGCGGCATCGAAGCCGGCGAAGACCCTCGCACGGCGGCGTTTCGAGAGCTCGCAGAAGAAACCGGAACGGCCAATGTTATATTCCTCGCCGAAGCCACGGAGTGGCTGAAATACGATTTTCCTGATGAACTGCGCACCCGGGCCTGGAACGGGAAATGGCGCGGTCAGATGCAGAAATGGTTCGCGCTTCAGTTTCTTGGCGTCGATGACGAGATCGATGTTCGGGGCGTGGATCAACCGGAATTTGCGCGATGGCGCTGGGTTTTGCCTGAGGTTGTTCCAAGTCTGATCGTCGACTTTAAGCGACCTGTTTACGAAGCGGTGATTGCCGAATTTGACAGTATTTTGTCTCCGGCATAGGGCGGCACCTCAAGCAGTTGCGGCCCTGTCTTGATCGATGGATGTGTCACGGCCGATACGAATATTGAGAAACCAGCAAGCCAGCCGGGCCATCACATTGGTCATGCGTCCATGGGGAACGAACCCAATGGCTTTGAACATCAGCGTGATCGCCCGTTCCACATGGCGGGTTTTGTAATAGCCATATGCGCAGGACATATAAGCGCGGATACACCGTTTGCGATGATAGGGCTCGCCGCTGTTGTTGGCAGCGTAATAGGCATAGGCGAGTTCGTCGTCCTCGCTCTCCCCGATCCGGCTCAACCCCACCATGAGGCGTTTGATCCGGCCGATATTCTCGATATCCCGGTAACGCTCCATATGGGTGTAGAAAAGTTTGAAATGACGGATTTCGTCCTGGGCGATTTTCTCACAAATCAGACGTAACACCGGTTCGCCGCTGGCTTCGCGCAAAGCCGAGTAATAGGACGATGTCCCCACTTCGACCATGCAGCGGGCGACGAGTTCCCCGCATTTTGTTCCGCGGACCGATTCCTCGGCGGCGACGGGAAGCTGAATTTTTTTAGAGAAACTTGCGAACCGGGTCTCGAAGTCGAAATCCGGATCAGCCAGTTGCGCCCAGCGGGCCAGAGCCTTTCCGTGCTGGATTTCCTCGAATGACCACCGGCGTGCGGCATCCTGGAATTGGGGATCATCCTTGAACACGCTGCAAAGATATTCAGCGTAAATGCCGCCATTATACTCAACCAAGGCGGCTGCCTTGATGATGCGTAGCATATCAGCGTCGACCTTTGCCGGGTCGAACAGGTCCCACGGGATATCTTCCAGTGTCCAGTATTTGTTGCGATGTTCTTTCATGGCGCTTCTATTAACGAAAACCGGCGGGAATTATTGCCGAGGTCTTTATTATATATAGTGCGCAATCCCCGTCGGTCAAAACACGGTGTTGACAGGAAAAATAATTCTAACTATTTGAAATTATTGATAATCACTGCTGTCGAGAGATATCAGTTTCTCTCGTGCTGTGTCCGCACGTTGCTCGGCAAGGGCCCGATCCGAGGCATTTTCACCGGAATCAGCCATATCATCGACCGCGTTCTGCAGGTCTTTCTCGACCTGATCACGATCGATCTCGTCGAGTGGGACAGCCTCTTCGGCCAGAACGGTGCAGCGTTCGCCCGTGACTTCGGCAAATCCGCCCGCGACGAAAATGCGGGATTTAACCGCACCACCCTCGAAAATATGGATGATGCCTGGTCGCACGCTCGAGATCACAGGCGTATGCCCCGGGAGGACGCCAAAATCGCCTTCCGCGCCGGGAACCACCACCATCTCGACCTCTTCCGAAAGAAGTAGCTTCTCCGGTGAGACCAGTTCGAACTGAACCGCGTTGTCTGCCACGCGAATCTCCCGTTAAGCCGCTTCTGCGGCCATGGATTGGGCCTTCTCGACGGCTTCGTCGATGGTACCAACCATGTAGAAGGCCGCTTCGGGCAGGTCGTCGTGATCGCCGTTGACGATTTGCTGGAAGCCCTTGATCGTGTCCTCGAGGGCTACGAACTTGCCCGGCGAACCGGTGAACACTTCGGCCACGTGGAAAGGCTGGGACAGGAAGCGCTGCAGCTTACGGGCACGTGTGACCGTCAGCTTGTCTTCTTCCGAGAGCTCGTCCATGCCGAGAATCGCGATGATTTCCTGCAGGCTCTTGTAGCTCTGCAGGGTTTCCTGAACCGTACGGGCAACAGCGTAATGATCTTCACCGATGATCCGGGCATCCATAATACGACTGGTTGAATCGAGCGGATCCACAGCCGGGTAAATGCCCAGCTCAGCGATCTGACGGGACAGCACGGTCGTGGCATCGAGATGCGAGAACGCGGTGGCTGGTGCCGGATCGGTCAAATCATCGGCGGGAACGTAAATCGCCTGAACCGAAGTGATCGAACCCTTGTTGGTCGATGTGATGCGCTCCTGCAGGGTGCCAAGGTCGGTGCCCAGTGTCGGCTGATAGCCCACAGCAGACGGGATACGACCGAGCAGCGCGGACACTTCCGAGCCGGCCTGGGTGAAGCGGAAGATGTTGTCGACGAAGAACAGCACGTCCTGGCCTTCTTCATCGCGGAAATACTCCGCCATGGTCAGTCCGGTCAGGGCGACACGGGCACGCGCTCCCGGAGGCTCGTTCATCTGGCCGTACACCAGCGCGGCTTTGGATTCGCCATCGGGCTGAATAACGCCTGATTCCATCATCTCGTGATAGAGATCGTTGCCCTCACGGGTACGTTCACCAACACCGGCGAACACTGAGTAACCACCGTGACCCTTCGCGATATTGTTGATCAGCTCCATGATCAGCACGGTCTTGCCAACCCCGGCGCCGCCAAACAGGCCAATCTTGCCGCCCTTCGCGTAAGGGGTCAGAAGGTCAACAACCTTGATGCCCGTTACCAGCTGCTCGGTGTCTGTTGCCTGATCGACAAAAGACGGAGCCTCACGGTGAATTTCGAATTTTTGGGCCGTGTTAATCGGGCCACGCTCATCGATCGGCTCGCCGATCACATTGATGATACGTCCCAGAACTTCGGGACCAACCGGAACGCTGATCGCGGAGCCCGTATCCGTAACTTCTTGACCACGAACCAGACCTTCGGTCGTGTCCATGGCGATAGTGCGGACGGTGTTTTCACCGAGATGCTGGGCAACTTCGAGAACCAGGCGATTGCCATGGTTGTCTGTCTCCAGCGCGTTCAGGATGGCAGGCAGGTCGCCATCGAACTTGACGTCGATGACGGCGCCTAGAACCTGGGTGATTTTGCCGACGATGTTCTTTGACATGGTGTGCTCCTCGCTCGTTGGGAGTCGAGTGGTCTAAAGCGCTTCCGCGCCCGAGATGATCTCGATGAGTTCGGTTGTGATGGCTGCCTGACGCATCCGGTTGTAGTCGGTCGAAAGTCGATCAATCATATCACCGGCATTGCGCGTGGCGTTGTCCATCGCGGTCATGCGTGCACCCTGTTCGGATGCAAAGGATTCGATCATGGTGCGGAACACCTGGACCGACAGATTGCGCGGCAGAAGGTCTGCCAGAATTTCCTGTTCATCAGGCTCATACTCATAGACGGCACCTGATTCCAGGCCGGAATCCTGTTCGTCAGTGGTCTCGCCATCCGCATTATCCATTTCAGGGAGCGCGAAGGGGATGAGCTGCTGCGGTGTGACGTCTTGGGTCAGCGCCGAAATGAACTTGTTGTAGATGATTGTGCAGACATCGCAATCGCCGGCTTCGAACATGTCCCGGGCGCGCTGTGCAATTTCGGCAGCGGTCTCGAACAGGGGGACCGGCTTGGTCGTGTCCTCGACCGTATCAATGATGATGTCGTGGAATTCCCGGCGCATGATGCCACGGCCCTTGCGACCGATGATCAGCAGTTTGACCTGCTTGCCGTCTGCGCGGAGCTGAAGAATGTGCTTGCGGGTCCAGCGGCTGACCGAGCCGTTAAAGCCACCGCAGAGTCCACGATCGGATGTCACGAGGATAATGAGGTGTACGTCGTCCTTGCCGCTGCCGGCCAGAAGAGGCGGGGCGGTGCCGGCTGACACCGCGCTTTGCGCCAGAGAACCAAGCATCCGCTCCATGCGCTCGGCATAAGGGCGGGTGGCTTCGGCGTTCTCCTGCGCACGACGCAGCTTGGCCGCGGCAACCATTTTCATGGCCGACGTGATCCGCTGGGTCGATTTTACCGAACTAATTCGGACACGTAGGTCCTTGAGGCTCGCCATCTGTCAGTCGCTATCCGTGTTATCCGAGCGGAACTAGGCGAAGGTCTTCACGTAGGACGCGATAACGTCCTCGAGCTTTTTCTCGGTGTCGTCGTCGAGATTGCCCGTTTCGCGAATGGTCATCAGGATGTCGGAGTGGGTATCGCGCATATGGTCCAGCAACTGGGCCTCGAAGCGATTCACATCACCCACGGCGATGCCGTCGAGATGTCCACGAACCCCGGCAAAGATCGACACGACCTGCTCCTCAGTGGGAAGCGGCGAGTACTGCGGCTGCTTGAGCAGCTCGGTCAGGCGCGCACCGCGGGCCAGCAGCTGCTGGGTCGAGGCGTCGAGATCAGATGCGAACTGGGAGAACGCTTCCATCTCCCGAAACTGGGCCAGTTCGAGCTTGATCGAGCCGGCAACCTTCTTCATCGCCTTGGTCTGGGCCGCCGAGCCAACGCGGCTGACCGACAGGCCAACGTTAATAGCCGGGCGCACGCCCTTATAGAAGAGCTCGGTTTCCAGGAAGATCTGGCCGTCGGTGATCGAAATCACGTTGGTCGGAATATACGCCGACACGTCATTGGCCTGGGTCTCGATGACCGGGAGCGCCGTAAGGGAGCCACCGCCGAGCTTATCATTCATCTTCGCCGCACGCTCCAGCAGGCGGGAATGCAGATAGAAGACGTCACCCGGATAGGCTTCACGTCCTGGCGGGCGGCGCAGCAGCAGCGACATCTGACGGTAGGCTGTGGCCTGCTTTGACAGATCGTCATAGAAAATGACGGCGTGCATGCCGTTGTCACGGAAGTACTCGCCCATGGCGCAACCGGCATAAGGTGCCAGGAACTGCAGCGGGGCGGGCTCGGAAGCCGTGGAGGCTACGACGATCGTGTAATCAAGCGCACCATAGTCACGCAGGGTCTTAACAACCTGGGCAACGGTCGAACGCTTCTGACCGATGGCGACATAGATGCAGAACAGTTTGCCGGAATCGTCGCTGGCGTCGTTAATTTTCTTTTGGTTCAGGATCGCGTCGACGATGACGGCAGTCTTGCCGGTCTGACGGTCACCAATGATCAGCTCGCGCTGGCCACGACCAACGGGGACGAGGGCGTCGAGCGCCTTCAGGCCGGTTTGGACGGGCTCGTGCACGGACTGGCGCGGGATAATGCCCGGCGCTTTGACTTCGATCAGGCGGCGCTCTTCGGTATCAACATCGCCGTTGCCGTCAATCGGGTTGCCCAGTGCGTCAACAACGCGGCCAAGCAGAGACTTGCCAACCGGAACGTCGACAATTTCGCCGGTCCGTTTGACGGTGTCGCCCTCTTTAATGTCGCGGTCATTGCCGAAAATCACGACGCCGACATTGTCGGTTTCAAGGTTTAGCGCCATTCCTTTGATGCCACCGGGAAATTCAACCATTTCACCAGCCTGAACATTGTCGAGGCCGTAGACGCGGGCAACGCCGTCACCCACGGACAGGACCTGCCCCACTTCAGAGACATCAGCCTCAGCATCGAAATTGGCGATCTGGTCTTTCAGGATCGCCGAAATTTCTGCGGCACGAATTTCCATCCTCTACGCTCCCTTCATGGCGGATTGCAGACGTTGAAGCTTTGTCTTCAACGACGCGTCGATCATCCGCGAACCAACCCGCACAACCAGCCCACCAATTAGTGAGGGGTCAACATTGGGTTCAACGGCGACTTTTCCGCCCAGTTTTGCGCGCAGGCTCTCAGTGAGCTGCTGCAATTGTTCATCATTTAATGCCCGGGCCGACGTGACCTCGGCTGTGATTTCACCTCGCCGTTGGGACAATTCGGCCAAATAGGCCGTAATCATCTCGGTGAGTAAGAATAAGCGGTTGTTTTCAGCCACAACACCGACAAAACGTCGGGTCAGCGGGTCCGCGCCACCCTTTTCGAGGATTGTGTTGATGGCTTTCGTCTTCTCAACCAGATTAATAACCGGCGAGCGCAATAGCTTGGTGAGATCGTCGCTCTCGGCAATCAGGGCCTTCAGGGACTCAAGATCGCTCGCGACTTCGTCGAGGCTTTTGGCCTCATCCGCGAGTTCGTATAACGCCAGCCCATACCGCTCTGCGATATTGCCGACAACGCTTGCATTTGCCGCCACTTGCGACTGCCCCCCCTGGGCCAATATTCAGCTGGTACGAATTGTTTTAACCGCTTGATTTAAAACAAAAATCAACGGCTGCCTGCCAAATGACGAAATGCCACCATCGAGGCAGGCGCTTGGTAGCACAGGCCTTATGGGCTGGCAAGCGTACCGCAGCGCAAAAAGTTTACAAAACAGCCAGCTTTGAGCCGTCAGGATCGCGTCAATTCGCCGCGCGGGGGAAAAGTCGTCCGGCTAAAGGAAGCTATAGGGGTCTACATCAACGCGAATGCGCGCCTGGCTGGGGATTTTGATCTGTCCGAGCCAGGCCCGAAGCACGGGCTGAATAGCAACGTCACGCGATGTCTTGAGCAGCAGGCGTCGGCGATGGCGCCCTCGCAACAGGGAAAGGGGAGCCGGGGCCGGCCCGAGAACGCGAATATCCGGGGTATTGGGACCACATCGGGCGAGTGCCCGCGCGAGGTCATCGGCAATACGTGGATCCCTGCTGGAGACGATAAGTCCGGCCAATCTCCCGAAAGGGGGCCAGCCGCCGGCCTCCCGGGTCTGGGTTTCGAGTTCAAAAAATCGCGCCTCGTCCCCTGACACAAGCGCTTGCATGACCGGGTGTTCGGGCTGGAAGGTCTGAATCAGGACGCGTCCGGGGCGTTCGGCCCGTCCGGCCCGTCCGGAAACCTGTTGCAGAATTTGAAATGTACGCTCGGCTGCACGCAGATCGCCGCCGGCCAGTCCGAGATCGGCATCGACGATGCCAACCAGGGTCAAATTGGGAAAGTGATGTCCCTTGGCCACCATCTGGGTGCCGATCAGGATGTCGAGCTCGCCTGCTTCGACCGAGTGGATGAATTTTTGCGCGGATTCCGGTCCGCGCATCGTGTCGCTGGTCATAATACCAATCCGCGCTTCGGGCAGCAGCTCGGCTATCTCTTCGGCGATGCGTTCCACGCCCGGGCCGCAGGCAACCAGGGTGTCCTCATTTTCACATTCGGGGCAAATCTTCGGCGCAGGAACCTCATAGCCACAATGATGGCATTGCAGGCGTTTGCGGAACCGGTGCTCGGTTAGCCAGGCTGCACAACTCGGGCACTCGATCCGGTGGCCACAGGTGCGACACAGGGTCAGTGGCGCATAGCCGCGCCGGTTGAGAAACAGCATGGCCTGCTCCCCGGCGGCGATCGTTGCGGTCAGCCCGGTGACCAGCTGCGGCGAGACGAACCGGCTGGCCGCCAGTTCGGCATCGCGCATGTCGACCGTGGCAATGTCGGGCATGGTGGCGCCGCCAAACCGCTCGGGGAGCGGAATGGAATCGTAGCGCTCGCGGCTGACATTCACCCTGGTCTCCAGCGATGGAGTTGCCGAGGCCAGCACAATCGGGGCATCGGCGATCTGTGCCCGCACGATGGCCATGTCACGGCCGTGATAGGACACGCCATCTTCTTGTTTGAAGGCGGGTTCATGTTCTTCATCGACGATGATCAGCCCCAACTCTGCGAAAGGCAGGAACAGGGCTGAGCGGGCGCCGACCACGATACGCGCATTACCGGTCGAGACCGCGTGCCAGGTGGTCCGACGTCGAGCCTGTCGCAGATCCGAATGCCACACTGCGGGTGCGACCCCGAATCGTTGTTCGAAACGATCAAGCCATTGCGGGGTCAGGGCGATTTCCGGCAGCAGCACGAGCACTTGCCGGCCGGTCGCAAGCGCCGCGGCGACGGCTTCGAAGTAAACTTCTGTTTTGCCGGAGCCGGTCACGCCATCAAGCAAGGTGACGGAAAATGTATCGGCCGAAACTTTTTTGCGCAACGACATTGCTGCCGTTTCCTGCGCATCGGACAGATCAGGGCCGGGGCGTTCCAGATCGGGAGCAGCAAAGGGCGGTGGCGGAGCCACTTCGAGCCTCACGAGAGCGCCAGTATCGGCTAGCCCCTTGATGACACCGGTCGAAACGCCGGTCTCTCGCGCCAGATCACTTGCCGCCAGACTGGGTCCATCTTGCAGGAAGTCGATGACGCGTTGTCGTGCCGGGGTCATCCGCAGGTCGCCGGGGATGTCTCCAAGTTTGAAGACAACAAGCGGGCGGGGTGGCTTGAGGTCCTCGGGGCCACGCATCGCCATGCGCAGCACCGATCCGGGGGTGCTGAGGGTGTAGGCTGCCACCCAATCTACGAAGCGCCGGGCCTGGTCAGGCATGGGTGAAGTATCGAGGCGTGCGGCAATCGGTCGAAGCTTGGCCGCATCCACATCGCCGGTGGCCGGCCCCCAAACCACCCCGGTCATTTCCCGAGATCCCAGCGGAACATGGACATGGTCACCTGGCGCGACATTCAATTCTGCGGGGACCAGATAATCATAAGGGCCGACCACAGTTGTGGGGAGCAACACGCTGACGGCGTGGAGCTTCTCGTCCGGTGGTGTGGTGGCGTCAGTATGGGGCATCCGTTACACTCTATCGGGCGAATCGCAGGCGTCCAACGTAAGCTGCAGGCGCGGCGAAATTAGCACCCTGGCGTTTTGAACCTGTGCCCCAAATGGGGCTTCGACACCATAAGGAAAACGCAAATGAAGTTTTTTGTGGATACTGCCGATCTCGCGGAAATCCGTGATCTGGCCGCCACAGGCATGATTGACGGTGTGACCACTAATCCGTCCCTCATTGCCAAGTCCGGACGCAACATGCTCGACGTGATCGCCGAGATTTGTGATGTCGTTCCCGGCCCGGTGAGTGCCGAGGTGACGGCTACCGATCTGGAGACGATGCTGGCGGAGGCCGATGTGCTGTCCTCTGTCGCCTCCAATGTGGCCGTTAAGGTTCCGCTGACGCCGGACGGGCTGAAAACTTGCCGCGCCCTGCGCGACCGTGACATCATGGTGAATGTGACGCTTTGTTTTTCGGCGACTCAGGCCATTCTCGCCGCCAAGGCGGGCGCGACCTTCATCTCGCCGTTCGTCGGGCGGCTCGATGACATGGGATTGCGGGGCCTCGATCTGATCGAGGACATCGTAGATATCTACGAGCAGTACGATACTTTCAACACCGAAGTGCTGGTGGCCTCGATCCGTGGTCCGGCACATCTCGTCGAAGCGGCCCGTGCCGGCGCGCATGTGTCGACCCTGCCGCCGAACGTGATTCGGCAGCTTTACAAGCATCCGCTGACCGATAGTGGTCTTGCAGCTTTTCTCAAAGATTGGGATGCCACAGGGCAGTCGATCCTTGAACAGGCGAGCCAACGCAAGGACGCTGCCGAGTAGCGGCGCGCGGGGCGGAGCGAGTGACCACCAAAGCACCCAAACCTGAAGCGGGCACGCCAAGCGAGTTGACGGACGACCAGGTGGTTGAATTTCTCCGGGAGAATTCAGATTTTCTCGAACGTTATCCGCAGCTACTCTCGGTGATCGTTTCGCCGGTTCGGGAGTTTGAGGACGCCGACGAAACCGGCGGCGAGGTTGTCGATCTGCAGGGTGCGATGCTCAATCGCATGCGGTCCGAGCTGGCGCAAAATGCAGAACAAAGCAGTGAGCTGATCGATGCCAGCCGTGCCAATCTGCAAAGTCAGAATCGAATCCACGCCGCCGTGACCGCATTGCTTTCGGCGCGTTCGCTCGACCATATGATCGAGATACTCACCGTCGATCTTGCGGGTTTGCTGAATGTCGATGCTGTCTCGTTGTGCCTTGAAGGGAGAACCGTAGCCCCGACCGTGAACCAGGGCGTGCGTGTGGTCCCCAAAGGCACAATCGACAAGATTGTTGAGAAGAGTCGGACCATTACCCTGCGCGAAAATGTCGAGGGTGACCGCCGTATCTATGGCGAAGCTGCCGGGCTGGTTCGTTCCGAGGCGATGCTACGACTTTCCGTTCATGATGACGCGCCGTGTGCCTTGCTGGCACTTGGAAGCCGGGACCCGGTGCGATTCCATGCCGGCCAGGGCGCCGAGCTGCTCACGTTCCTGGCACGTATCATGGAACACAGCATTCGGACATGGCTCGACCTGCCGCGTTGAAGACGAACGAACCGGGTGCTCCCGCAGCCGATCCTGGTGTCCGGGACGCCGTGCGTCGCTGGCAGGACCAATTGGCCTCCGAACGCCGGGCCTCGGCGCACACTGTCAAGGCCTATCTCCGCGACGTTACCGCGTTTCTCGAATTCTTCCAGGTGCATGGTGGTGAATTGCCGACCCTGGAGTCGCTGTCTGAGTTGAGGACCAGTGACTTTCGAGCCTGGCTCGCCATCCGTGTGGGCGACGGCTATGCCCGCACCTCGACGGCACGCGCCCTCTCTTGTGTTCGGATGTTCTTCCGCTTTCTCGATCGCGAGGGCCTCGGTCATAATTCAGCGATCGGTGCGGTGCGGGGCCCACGTTTGCCGCGATCCATTCCCAAGGCGCTGGCGGGTGCGGAAACCGAAGATGTCATGGCCGCTGTCCTGAAGCCATCCCGGCCGGATGCGCCCGCCTGGGTAGGCGCGCGCGATCTGGCCGTGTTGCTGCTTATCTATGGTTGCGGATTGCGCATTTCCGAAGCGCTTGATCTCAATCTCGAAGATGTTCCACGGGATGATTCGTTCCGCGTCATGGGGAAGGGCGGGAAGACCCGGATGGTGCCCATTCTGCCGATCGTGCGGGACGCGATTGACGATTATGTCGCGCGGTATCCGCAAACATTGACCCCGTCCGGTCCTCTGTTTCGCGGGGTGCGCGGCGGACGCCTGAATCCGCGCGCGATCCAGAGGCGGATGGAAGAATTACGATCTGTGCTTGGGTTGTCGCCCTCGGCGACGCCGCACGCGCTCCGGCATTCTTTCGCCACCCACCTGCTGGCATCGGGCGGTGATCTGCGCGCGATCCAGGAGTTGCTCGGCCATGCGTCCCTGTCGACCACCCAGCGTTATACCGATGTCGACAGCGCGCGTTTGCTCGACGTGTACAGCCGTGCCCATCCGCGCGCGACGCGGGATTAATTGCGGAAGAAAACCGCGTCGTATTCCAGCATGCGCCCGTAATGGCGGCTCCAGTAGCCGGGAATTATTAGATGTGGCCGGAATCCTTTCTCGGCCATACGCGCGAGAAGTGGCAGGTGGTCCGGCTGGCCATCGTAGATCGGCTGGATCGACAGTTCCAGTTGTAGCCCGGCGATTTGTGCCCACGCGTCGCCGATACCGTCGAGCACTTCGGCCTCATAGCCCTGCGTGTCAGATTTGAGAAACAGGTTTTTTGCGCCTGCACCGTGGGCGTCGATGGCCGCGGCCACTGTGGTGACCGCCACCTTTTCGCTCGTCTCGGCGCGGGTGCTGGCGAGGCGCGCATGGGCGGTGGCATCGAGGGAGAGTATCGAGCTCATATCGGTCTCGCCGGAAATATTGATTTCGACCTCGCCGGAGATGGCGCCTACCGCCGTGCGGGGCGCGATCTCCCAGAGCGGATCCGTTGTGGCGTGGCGCTCAAGTTCGTCGCGAATACCTGACAGCGGTTCAAAGGATACGATCCTTCCAGCATAGCCGTTGGTGCGGATGGCGCGGGCATATTGGCCGGTGTTGGCGCCGATATCGAAGACACAATCGATGTCGTGCAGGGAAAGGGAGTTGATCAGCCGTTCCCAATGGGGTGCGGACCCGGGAAACGGTGAAATATCGTATCCGAGGCGACGCACAAACTTGCGGAACTTCCCGACCATTTTCGTCTGTCCTGTTTGCGGGTCTCGGCGAGACCTGTATCGGGCATATGCCGTGAAACGTGCATGAATGCAATCAACGGCGTGGCACATGCCCAATTGCGGGTGAGGCGTTAGGCAGGTGGCCTCGGGGTTCTCGTTAAGATTGTTGGTGACGTGTATTCGACTCATCTGACATTGCCAAAGATCTTGTTTCCGGTCTGATCGGGCGTCTCCTTGCGCCGGTTGCGATCGTGGTCCTGATCGCGCTGGCGGCGGTGCTGAGCATGATCTGGGTCGCCGCCCGTGGGCAGGACGAGGTTGCCAAACAGGATTCGGCTAACCTGATGCGGGCCGTCACTGAGGGGATCGAGCGCGATCTTGGCCAGCTCGTTTATGACTACTCATAGTGAGACCAGGCGGTTCTGAACCTGCTCGTCCAACCTAATCGTGAATGGGCAGGGGGCAATATAGGCAACTATGCGGCTGAGACGTTTGATGTCAGTCAAACCTTTGTCGTTTCCGCAACGGATCAGACCTTGTTCGCGTTCCGCGACGGGGTGGCGTCTCGCTATTATGCTTTGACCTTTTTTGGTTCGCCTCTGACCCGCCATATCGGTGCTGCCCGCAAAACACCTATGGTCGAGCCCGGGCCGGTTTCGGACTTTTATGCCCGCGAAGACGGGGTTTATTTGGTCGCCGTAAGTGCGATCACGCCGGAGAATCCGACGGCAGGACAGTTGCGGTATGAACCGCGCCCTCTGTTGCTTCACGCCAAGCGTATTTCTGGTGATTTACTGAACCTGCTTGCGTCCCGATTTGGGTTTGTCGGGCTCGAATTGTCGATAACCGAACTAACAGTCACACGTGAGCGACTTCCGTTGGCTTGATGGTGTATCGGTGGGCTGGCTCGTCTGGACGCCGCCGCATCCCGGTAGTGCGCTATTTGCCGAAGTTCTACCCTGGACGGCTCTGGGGTTTTTGTTGCTGGGTATCCTCGGGTTTGTTTTCGTCCGCCGGGTTATGTGGACGGCTCACAAACTTGAGGAAGATGCGCGGGCGCTGGCCGAAAAGGACCATCAACTCGCCCAGACCAGCAAGCTGGCGGTGCTCGGCGAAATGGCCGCTGGCGTGGTCCATGAGCTGAACCAGCCGTTGAATATTACTCGGATGGCCTCAGATTCTACCCAAACGTTGCTGCGCCAGCATGGTGACGCAACTGATACGGACCGGCTCAGCGAGCAGCTGACGGTCATCGGCGGACAAACCCGGCGTATGGCTGAAACAATCCAGAGCATGCGAATTTTGAGCTGCGACGATTATGGGCGCAAATCCGCATTTGATCCGGTGCGTGCGACCAATCAGGTGCTGTCCTGGCTGCGTCCCGAACTGGCCGAGCGGGCGATCGTGGTGACCTTTCAGGCGCCTGCGGAATGCGGACGAATATTTGGGGAGCCCGCGCGGTTCGGACAGGTGATTGTGAACCTGATCCTCAACGCCCGTGATGCCATTCAGCGACCACGTGATGGTCAGCCATCGCGCGAAGGTGAAATTCGAGTCGAAATCTCTGACGATAAATCTTGTGACCTTGTTCGGGTCTTGGTTCACGACAATGGGGGTGGCATTGCTGAGGAAAACCTCGGGCGGCTGTTCGATCCCTTTTTCACGACCAAGGCGCCTGGTGATGGAACCGGGCTGGGTTTGTCGATTTCCTATGGCATTGTGCTTGGGATGGATGGGGAATTAGATGTGGCCAATCACCCGGAAGGTACGACGTTCAGCATCGAACTGCTCCGGGTCGTTCCAAAGGACAAATCAGTATGACCGGCCCTCAAAAGCATATTCTGGTCGTCGATGACGAACCGCTCGCCGCTCAGCAGGTTTCGAAGTTTCTCGAAACCTCTGACGTTCGAACCAGCACGGCAGGAAGCGGCTGCAGCGCCCGGGAGATACATCACGAGGATCCGGCTGATCTGATCGTCACCGATCTGCGCATGCCCGATGGCGACGGTAACGAGCTGATCCGTGGGATTCGGGCTGCTGATCGCGGTCTGGCCATCGTGGTGGTCACGGGACAGGTGTTGCGCGAGGCAGAATCAGAAGCTCTGGCGGCGGGCGCGACGGAGCTTTTGCGGAAACCACTGGACCTGCAACAGCTCGCCGCCGTGGCCGGGCGGCACTTGCCGCGCCGCTGAATTTCTAGATGTGAATGGTGCGCCCGTCGACGGCGAGAGCGGCTTCCTTGACCGCTTCGGACAAGGTCGGGTGGCCATGACAGGTGCGCGCGATATCCTCGGCTGAAGCCCCAAACTCCATTCCGACAACAATCTCGTGGATCAGGGTTCCGGCGTCCGGGCCGATAATGTGGGCCCCGAGCACCCGATCCGTTGCGGCATCTGCAAGCAGTTTTACGAAACCGTCAGTCTCGTTCGCCGCGCGGGCGCGACCATTGGCCGAGAAGGGGAACTTGCCGACTTTGTAGGTGACGCCTTCGTCCTTGAGCTGTTCTTCGGTTTTGCCAACTGAGGCCACTTCGGGCCACGTGTAAACAATGCCTGGAATGACGTCGTAATTCACATGCCCGGTCTCGCCGGCGATGATCTCTGCGGCCGCCACGCCCTCGTCTTCGGCCTTGTGGGCGAGCATCGGGCCGGGGACGCAATCTCCGATCGCGAAGATACCTTCCACATTAGTCTGGAAGCTCTCATCGATCGTGATGAAGCCGCGTTCATCCGTGAACACCCCGGCAGCGTCCAGCCCTAGCTGGTCGGTAAAGGGGCGTCGTCCGATCGAGACGAGAACCGTATCGCACTCGATGATTTCGGTGTCTCCGCCACCGGCGGGCTCAACCGACAGTTTGACCTTGGTTTTGAGAGTTTCGGAGCCGGTCACCTTGGTGCCGAGCCGGAAATTCATGCCCTGCTTTTCGAGGATTTTCTGGAAGGCCTTGGCAACTTCGCCGTCCATACTCGGGGTGATGCGGTTGAGGAATTCGATCACGGTTACCTGTGCCCCCAGACGTGCCCAGACCGAGCCCATTTCCAGGCCGATATATCCTGCACCGACCACCACCAGGTGCTTGGGAACGTTTTCAAAGGTGAGAGCGCCGGTCGAAGTGACGATGCGTTTTTCGTCAATCTCGAGTCCCGGCAATGGCGCGGATTCTGAGCCCGTCGCGATCAGCACCGCGCCGGTCGTCAGGGTCTCGGTGTCACCGCTATCCGAGGTGATCTGGACTGCGTGGGCGTTCTCGATACGGGCGGTCCCATGAAATGCGGTGACCTTGTTTTTCTTGAACAGAAACTCGATGCCCTTGGTGTTGTCTTCGACCACCTTGTTCTTGTGGTCCATCATGGCGTCGAGATCGAATGAGACTTTCTCGGTTTTGACTCCGTGCGCGGCAAGGCCGTGCAGGGCGTGGGTGTAGTGCTCGGAGGATTGGAGCAATGCCTTGGAGGGAATGCAGCCGATATTCAGGCAGGTGCCACCAAGGCTTTTGCGCTTCTCGATACAGGCCACATTCAGCCCGAGCTGTGCCGCCCGAATGGCGGCGACGTAGCCACCGGGACCGGCACCGATAACAATGAGGTCGAAGCTTTTGTCGTCTGCCATGTGATTCTCGTAATGCTCTCTAGACGCCGATCAGGAGGCGTTCCGGGTCCTCGATCGCTTGCTTGATGCGGACCAGGAAGGTCACAGCTTCGCGGCCGTCGACGACCCTGTGATCATAAGACAGCGCCACATACATTATCGGTCGGATGACGATCTCGTCGTCGACCACCACCGGGCGCTTAACGATATTGTGCATACCCAGAATGCCGGATTGGGGCGGGTTCAGGATCGGGGTCGACAACATCGAGCCGAAAATTCCGCCATTGGTGATCGTGAAAGTTCCGCCAGTGAGCTCCTTCATCGACAGCTTGCCGTCACGGGCGCGCTGTCCAAAGTCGGAAATGCCGGCTTCGATCTCGGCGAAGTTCTTTTTGTCAGCATCCCGCATGACCGGAACAACAAGGCCCTGGGCACCCCCGACAGCGATCCCGATATCGTAGTAGTTTCGGTAGATAATCTCGTCGCCGTAAATCTCGGCGTTGACCGCCGGGTTTTCCTGCAGGGCGTTGATGGCCGCTTTCACGAATATGCTCATGAAGCCGAGTTTGACGCCGTGCTTCTTCTCGAATTCGTCGCGGTAGCGCGTCCGCAGATCCATGATCGGCTTCATGTCGATTTCGTTGAACGTGGTCAACATGGCCGCGGTGTTCTGGGCCTCTTTGAGACGCCGCGCGATGGTCTGGCGCAACTTGCTCATGCGCACGCGTTCTTCACCACGTGGGTCTTCTGCGCGCTCAGGTAGTTCGTCGGCGGATATGATGCTGGGGGCTGCAGACACGGCCACAGCTGCCGGTGCGGCAACAGTGTCAGCGGCACGACCGTCGAGATGGCGCAAAACGTCACCCTTGGTGATGCGGCCGTCCCGCCCGGTCGTAGAGATCGCGGCGGGGTCAAGACCATGCTCATCCACGAGTTTACGGACCGCAGGAGCCAGAGGGAGATCGGTGTTGGCGCCACCACCGGGCGCTTCGGCTGGTGCGGGTGCAGCCACGGGCGCGGGTGCTGCCGCGGCAGGTTGTGCCGGAGCGCCAGCACCGGCGATGAAACGGCCCACAACGGCGCCGACTTCGACGTCGACGCCTTCCCCGGCGACGATTTCGCTGAGCGTGCCCGCGGTGGGGGCGGGTAGTTCTGCGGTCACCTTGTCGGTTTCGATTTCGACCAGGGCCTCATCGGCCTCGAAGGAGTCGCCAACCTGCTTGAGCCAGCGGCCGACCGTGCCTTCGGTCACTGATTCACCGAGTTCGGGAACCGTAATATCCATTGTTTCCGCACTGGCTGCTGCGCTTGGTGCCACAGCAGCAGGAGCTGCTGCGGGCGCGGGGGACGGTGCAACTGGTGCCGCTTCGGTTTTTGCCGCCGGTGCGCTCGCCTGGGCGTTTTCATCGATCGCGCCGATCACGCTGCCGACTTCGACGTCTGCGCCTTCATCGGCGGTGATCTGGGTCAACACACCCGAACTTGGCGCGGGGACCTCGACGGTCACCTTGTCAGTCTCGATCTCGACCAGCGGTTCGTCGGCTGTGACGGCTTCACCGACCGCCTTGAACCAGCGGGCGATCGTGCCTTCGGTGACTGATTCGCCCATCTCGGGCACTTTGATTTCCGTCGCCATATTCTTAACGTTCCTGTGTGTGCCTTGTTGCCCTAGAGCGTCAGGGCTTCGTCTACGAGTTTTTCCTGTTCGTGCCGGTGGCGCTTGCCGTTGCCGGTTGCCGGGGACGCCGCTTCCGTGCGTCCGACATAGCGCGGACGGGTATGGGTCGCGCCGATTTCGGTCAACACGGCTTCAAGGCGGCGGTCGATAAAGGTCCAGGCCCCCATGTTTTTGGGCTCTTCCTGGCACCAGACAATTTCGGCGCCCTTGAACCGCGAAAGCTCTTCGATCAGCGCTTTCTTCGGGAACGGATAGAGCTGTTCCATCCGCAGGAAGAATACATCCTTGACCTCGCGTTTCGCACGTTCCTCGAACAGATCGTAATAGACCTTGCCCGAACACAGCACGACCCGCTTCACATCCTTGTCCTCGCAAAGCTTTTCGGTGTCATAAAGCACCCGGTGGAAGCTTGTATCAGGGCCGAAATCAGCGAGTTCCGACACACAAAGCTTGTGCCGCAGCAGCGATTTCGGGGTCATGACAACCAGCGGTTTGCGGAAGTTTCGATGGACCTGACGGCGCAGCGCGTGGAAGTAGTTCGCCGGGGTTGTGATGTTGCAGACCTGCATGTTTTCTTCGGCGCAAAGTTGCAGATAGCGCTCCAGCTTGGCCGAAGAATGTTCCGGGCCCTGGCCCTCATAGCCATGGGGCAGGAGCAGAACCAGACCGGACATCCGCAGCCATTTGGATTCACCCGAAGCGATGAACTGGTCGATGATGACCTGGGCGCCGTTCGCGAAATCTCCGAACTGGGCTTCCCACAGCACCAGGGCATGTGGCTCAGCCTGGCTGTATCCGTATTCGTAGCCGAGCACACCGAATTCCGAGAGCGGGCTGTCGATGACTTCGATCGGAGCCTGCCCATACCGAATACTGGCCAGCGGCAGGTACTTGTCTTCGTTGACCTGATCGATCAGGACCGCATGACGCTGGGAGAAGGTGCCGCGACCGACATCTTCACCGGACAGGCGCACGGGGGTGGATTCACACAGCAAGGTGCCGAAGGCCAGCGCTTCGCCGGTCGCCCAGTCGATACCCTTGCCTTCGTCCATCATCTTCCGCTTGCCCTTGAGCTGACGGGTAATTTTCGAATTGGCATTGAATCCCTGCGGGGCTTCCGAGATTGCGTGGCCGACTTCTTTGAGAAGGTCCATCTCGACAGCCGTGTCACCACGGCGTGCTTCCTCGCCGGCGGCCATGCCGAGATCGGCCCAGCGGCCTTCCAGCCAGTCGGCCTTGTTGGGCTTGTAACTGCGCGCCGCCTCGAATTCCTTCTCGAGATGGGCCTTGAATTCCTCGACGACCCGGTCGCCACCGCCCTGTTCGAGGACGCCTTCATCCTCAAGCTGTTGGGCATAAAGGGCACGGGTCGTGGGCTGTTCGGAAATCGACTTGTACATCAACGGCTGAGTGAAGGCCGGCTCGTCGGATTCGTTATGTCCGGCACGTCGATAACCCCACAGATCGAGGATCACATCGGCCTTGAACCGGTAGCGATACTCGGTCGCGATGCGCGCGGCGTGGACCGTGGCTTCCGGGTCGTCCCCGTTCACGTGCAGGATCGGCGCCTGAATCATCTTCGCGACGTCCGAGGAATAGGGTGAGGAACGTGCTGCGGTCGGATTGGTCGTGAAACCGATCTGGTTGTTGACGATCACATGCACCGTACCGCCGGTGCGATAGCCCCGAAGCTGAGACAAATCGAGGGTTTCAGCGACCAGTCCCTGGCCGGCGAAAGCCGCGTCCCCGTGCATCAGGATCGCCATGACGTTTTCGCGCTGGGTATCTGCGCGCAGCTGTTGCTTGGCACGTACCTTGCCGAGAACAACCGTGTTGACCGCTTCCAGATGGCTGGGATTGGGCGTCAGGGACAGATGAACCGTGTTGCCGTCAAACGTCCGGTCCGAAGACGTTCCGAGGTGGTACTTCACGTCGCCCGAACCCATCACGTCTTCGGGGTTGGGGGAGTTGCCCTCGAATTCAGAGAACATGGCCCTGAAGGGTTTGTCCATGAAATTGGCCAGGACGTTCAGACGGCCGCGATGGGGCATGCCGATGACCAGCTCACGCAGGCCCAGCTGGCCGCCGCGTTTGACGATCTGTTCCAATGCCGGGATCAGGGATTCGCCGCCTTCAAGCCCGAAGCGCTTGGCGCCGGTGTATTTCTTGTCGAGGAATTGCTCGAAGATTTCTGCCCGGGTCAGGGAGGAGAGAATGGCCTCCTTGCCGCGTTTGGTAAATTCGGTCTGGTTGCGCGCACCTTCGATGCGTTCCTGGATCCAGGCTTTCTCTTCCGGGCCCTGGATGTGCATGAATTCGACGCCGATATTGCCGCAATAGGTCTCGCGGACGACATCGATGATCTGGCGCATGGTCGCTGTTTCCAGGCCGAGGACATAGTTGATGAAGATCGGTCGGTCGAGATCAGAATCACCGAACCCGTATGTTTTGGGGTCAAGCTCCGGATGGGGTTCGTGGGGCATTAGACCGAGCGGGTCGAGGTTTGATTCGAGATGGCCCCGTACCCGGTAGGCGCGGATCAGCATCAGGGCCCGGATGGAATCGAGTGTCGCACGGCGGATCTGATCGGGAGACGCCGAAGCATATGTCGCGGCACCATAGGATAGTGGTGCCCCGCCCAGAGGGGTGCCAGCTTGCGGCGCGGGAGCCGCGTGGCCGTTCCCGTTGGCACCGTTTGCACCGCCGCCGATCACACGCGCGTCGCGCGGTGCCCAGCTGGCGCCATTCAAATCCTCAAGCGTTTCCCGTGCGTCATCGTGCAGGGTGAAAAAGAATTCTGCCCAGTCAGAATCGACGCTGTCGGGCCGTTCGAGATACTTGGAATAAAGTTCGGCGACGAAGGTGGCATTGGCGCCGTTGAGGAACGACGAGTGACCAATATAGCTACTCATTTTTTAGTGCCGCAGGGTTAGGCTGCGGTCTCCGGTAAAAATGCGATGGTGTCCCCCCGTCGTAACACCAACAATAATTCGGTTTAGCCCTTCATAGCCTCAAGCATCGTCGTCCCGAGTGCGGACGGCGAATTGGCCACCAGCATGCCCGCGGACTTCATGGCTTCGATCTTGGCATCTGCTGTGCCTTTGCCGCCCGAGATGATCGCACCGGCATGGCCCATGCGTTTGCCCGGGGGTGCCGTAACACCCGCAATGAAGCCGGCTATCGGCTTTTTGGTTTTCGAAGCCTTGATGAATTCAGCAGCGCCTTCTTCGGCGGAACCACCGATTTCACCGATCATGATGATGCCTTCGGTTTCATCGTCTTCGAGGAACATCTCGAGACAGTCGATGAAATTCGTGCCGTTCACTGGGTCCCCGCCAATGCCGATACAGGTCGTCTGACCCAGGCCGACAGCGGTGGTCTGACCCACGGCTTCATAGGTGAGGGTTCCCGAACGCGAGACAATTCCAATGTTTCCGCGTTGATGAATGTGACCGGGCATGATGCCAATCTTGCACTCGTCTGGGGTGATGACGCCGGGGCAGTTCGGTCCGATCAGGCGCGTTTGCGAGCCGTCGAGGGCGCGCTTCACTTTCACCATGTCGAGAACCGGGATGCCTTCGGTAATGCACACGACCAGTCCGAGACCCGCTTCGATGGCTTCCAGGATTGCGTCCGCCGCGAAGGGAGGAGGTACATAGATAACCGATGCGTCGGCACCGGTGTGCTGTATGGCCTGACCAACGGTGTCGAACACCGGCAGATCAAGATGATTGGTGCCGCCTTTGCCCGGGGTTACCCCACCGACCATCTTTGTGCCGTAAGCGATGGCCTGTTCTGAATGGAATGTGCCCTGGGCTCCTGTGAAGCCCTGGCAGATGACTTTGGTATCTTTATTGACAAGTACTGACATGGGGTCAGGCCGCCTCCTTCACAGCGTTCACGATCTTTTCGGCCGCGTCGCCTAAATCATCTGCCGCAATAATCGGCAATCCGGATTCTGCGAGAATTTTCTTCCCGAGTTCCACATTGGTGCCTGCGAGCCGCACCACAAGGGGGACATGCAGCGAAACTTCACGCGCCGCGGCGACAACGCCGTCCGCGATCACGTCGCAGCGCATAATGCCGCCAAAGATGTTGACCAGAATGCCTTCCACATTGGGATCGGACAGAATGATCTTGAACGCTGTTGTGACGCGCTCTTTGGTGGCGCCGCCCCCGACATCGAGAAAGTTGGCCGGGGTGCCGCCATGGAGCTTGACGATGTCCATCGTCGCCATGGCCAGGCCGGCGCCGTTGACCATGCAGCCAATCGCCCCGTCGAGCTTGATGTAGTTGAGCTCGTGCTTTGCGGCTTCGAGCTCCATTGGGTCTTCTTCGTCTTCGTCGCGAAGCTCAGCAACATCGGGGTGGCGATAGAGCGCGTTGTCGTCGATGTTCATCTTTGCGTCGAGTGCGATCACCTCACCGGCGCCGGTGACAACCAGCGGGTTGATCTCGACCATGGTGGCGTCGAGTTCAATGAACGCTTTGTACATGGCGTTCAGAAACTTCGTGGCACTCTTGATGTGCGCGCCTTCAAGGCCGAGCCCGAACGCGACTTCGCGGGTGTGGAAGGGCATGATTCCGGTGGCCGGGTCGATGACGACCGTGGCGATTTTTTCCGGCATTTCCTCAGCCACAGTCTCGATGTCCATGCCGCCTTCGGTCGAGGCGATGATCACGATCCGCGATGTTTCACGGTCGACCAGCAGGCTGAGATAAAGCTCGCGCGCGATGTCGCAGCCTTCCTCGACATAGATGCGCTTGACCTCTTTGCCGTCGGCACCGGTCTGCTTGGTGACCAGAACATTGCCCAGCATGGCGTCGGCTGTAGCGCTAACGTCGTCCTCGGACTTGGCCAGCCTGACACCGCCCCCGCCCTCGGGATCGTTGGCAAAATGACCAGCACCACGGCCGCCGGCGTGGATTTGGGACTTAACCACCCAGATGCTGCCGCCGAGATCCTGTGCCGCCTTGCTCGCTTCAGCGGCGGTGGTGGCGACGCTGCCGCGGGGAACCGCGACACCAAATTTCGCCAGCAGTCCTTTTGCCTGATATTCGTGGATATTCATGAACGCATTGGCCTGCAATAGGTGGTTGTGAGCCCGAGACCGTGATGGCCCGGTATTACGGGGTGGTTAACGGTGGAGAGCCTGTTTTCGCGTAAATTCCGCTCACGCTGGGCAAAACTTGGTTAACGCTTGGAAACTCTACCACCGATGGTGCAGTGCGCAAGCGCACCGCACCCCGGCGTGGGACTGACGAACGCCTACTTGTTTTTGGATTTGCGCTGCAGCTTCTTGGTGGCGGTGACAAGGCTCTCCACTGCTTTGACCGACTTGCGGAAATCGGCGAGTTCCTTGGCGTCGAGCTTGACCTCGACGATGCGTTCGATGCCCTTGGCACCGATCACGACGGGAACGCCGACATACATGCCCTTCACGCCATATTCGCCGTTCAGGTAGGCCGCACAGGGAAGAACGCGCTTTTTGTCCTTCAAATACGACTCGGCCATGGCGATGGCCGAAGAGGCCGGTGCGTAGAAAGCCGAACCATTGCCCAGCAGCTCAACGATCTCACCGCCACCCGCGCGGGTGCGCTTGACGATCGCGTCGATCTTGGCCTGGGTGGTCCACTTCATCTTGATCAGATCGGGGATCGGAATGCCCGCGACCGTTGAATAGCGGATCGAGGGAACCATCGTGTCGCCGTGGCCGCCCAGTACGAAGGCGGTGACGTCCTTGACGGAGACGTCGAATTCTTCGGCCAGGAAGTAACGGAAGCGGGCGCTGTCGAGCACGCCGGCCATGCCGACGCACATGTTCTTCTTCAGTCCGGAGGCTTCACGCAGGATGCCGACCATGACGTCGAGCGGGTTGGTGATGCAGATCACGAATGCGTCCGGGCAGTTTTTCTTGATGCCGGCGCCAACTGATTCCATGACGCTGGTGTTGATGCCGATCAGATCGTCGCGGCTCATGCCCGGCTTGCGGGCCACACCGGCGGTGACGATCACAACGTCAGCGCCTTTGATGGCTGAGTAGCTGCTCGCGCCGACCATCTTGGAATCGAAACCTTCGACCGGGGAGGATTCTGCCAGGTCGAGGGCCTTGCCCGCGGGCATGCCCTTAACGATGTCGAAGAGCACCACGTCGCCGAGGTCCTTCAGTCCGACCAGATGAGCGAGCGTGCCGCCGATATTGCCTGCGCCGATCAGCGCGATTTTGTTGCGTGCCATTTGGATGTTCTCTCCACCATCGCGAATTCATGAAAACCGCGCCTAAAAACCCCGGGCGCGCCTAATTGCGGGCGACGTGTAACCCGTATTTCCGGACGGTTCAAGGGACCGTCGGGCATGGAATTTGTGCCTTCTGGGTCAGGAAGCGATGGGGGTTGCGGATTCGGGCCACACCCGGCCCGGAGTCAGGGAATATGCGGGCTGTCGAGATAGTCTTCTGCTTGCATTTCCATCAGGCGGGAGACGGTTCGTTCGAACTCAAAAGCGGTGTCACCGTGGGCATATAATTCGTCGGGCGGCACCGCCGCGCTCGCGAACAGATTGACCTTATGCTCGTAGAGAGAATCGACCAGCACCACGAAGCGTTTTGCCGCATCCCGTTCGGCGGCTTCGAGCTTCGGGACATCGTCGATCATGACGGTGTGGAAGCGCGAGGCGATGGCCAGAAAATCAGCCGCACCGCAGGGCTTGTTGCACAATTCGTCGAAACTGAACCGGGCGATACCCCGTGCGGCACGTTTGGCAATCAGCACCCGCCCTTGAAGCTCGATCTCTTCGGGGTGGGGTGTCGCATCATCGGTCAGGGTCGCAAACGCATTGTCGAGCATCGCTGTTGTGTCAGCACCCAACGGGGTGTGCCAGACCGGGTCTCCCTTCAAGCGGTCGAGCCGGAAGTCGCGCCCGGCGCCGATATCGAGCACGTCGAGTTTTTTCATGATCAGGTCGATGAAGGGCATGAAGCGTTCCCGCTGCAATCCATCCTTGTAGAGATCCTGGGGTGCGACATTGGATGTGGCGATAATCACCACCCCCCGGTCGAAGAAGGCCTGGAACAGCCGGCCGAGGATCATGGCATCGGCGATGTTCACCACGTGGAACTCGTCGAAGCACAGCAGCCAGGTTTCCTCGGCGATTTCGGCGGCGACCCGCATCAGGGGGTCGTCCTGCTTGCCGCCCTGGCGGATCGTGGTCAGACGTTTCTGCACTTCCAGCATGAAGGAATGAAAATGAACCCGCCGTTTTCGCTCGACCGTCGCCGTATCGAAGAACATATCGGTCAGCATCGACTTTCCGCGCCCGACAGGGCCGTACATGTAGATGCCTTGGGGTGGTTCGTCGGACCGTCGTCCCAGACCGAAGCGGTCTTTCCAGCCAGAAAGCCAGCTATCCCCTGCTGGCTGATAGCCGTTAAGGGCGTGGTGCAGGCTTTGCAGCTTCTCCACTGCAAGCTTCTGCGACGGGTCGCGCATCAGCTCGTTCGTCTCGCGCAATTCGCGATAACGTTCGAGCGGGGTCGTGGCTTGGGCGTCTGTTGATCCGTCAGGCATGTTGGCGGTTACGTAGTCCAGCACGTCGAGCTGTGCAACCAGATAGGACTATTGCGCAGCCTGCGCAGATTGTCCGGCAAACATGGCTTCCATCTCGCGGCGGACCTGAACCGCCTGGCTGGTCTCGTCGATTTTCACATCGGACCACCGTAGCGGTTGGTCCTTTGCAACCCGGTTCTTCAGCTTGACATGATGGGCCAGGCCGATGGGAAGGCCTCCGGCTGCCAGACTGGCTTCGCCGGGCATCAGCTTGCCGTAGACGGTGAAACCGCCTTCACCGTCGAGCTCTTCGCCCGGGTTGAGGTCGCGCTTGGCCGTGGCAACGGCGTCGCCCCGGAACCCGGTGGGGGCACCGGTCGATTCATGGCGCAGGGCCACGCTGGCCACGGAAATGCCCAACTCCAGTCCGATTAGATGATACGGCTTCCACAGGGTCGAATAGCTGCCCGAGGAATCCGTGAGCAGCCCGTATTCGTCGAAACACGACCGCACGTAATCGGTGGGCGCCTCGAAGACCACATAGACGCCCCAGCGCAGATCACCGGTGACATGCCGCCCGTCGCGTTCCTCGGAGCTGATCACCTCGACCTGACCTTTATGGTGCAGAACGCCGCCTTCGCTGCGCGGGCGCATGATATGGGGCAAATCGTGGGTGCCGCAGGCCGGGAAGGCCAGACCGTCGGGTGCCGGGCTGAGGCCTGTCGCATTGGCCACGGCGGCCATCTCGATGGCGGATTTGGTGCCGTCGAGGAAGGAATTGAACATTTGCGGGTTCATGCCCCCGGCCGCGGCCTGTTCGGGGGTCAGGCCGTAATGCTCCCAGACATCGTCGGGGGTGACGTAATGGTAGCCGTCGAGATACTTGGTGCCCTTGCCAGCTGCGATCACTTCGAGGCCGCAAGCGCGTGCCCAGTCCACTTGTTCGTGGATCAGTGCGGGCTGGTCGCCATAGGCCAGCGAATAGATAACCCCGGCCTGCCGGGCCCGTTCGGCTAGTAGCGGTCCGGCCAATACATCGGCCTCCACATTCACCATCACGATATGCTTGCCGTGGTGACAGCAGGCCAGGGCATGGGCGATACCGGCGCTCGGGCTGCCGGTGGCGTCGATCACCACCTCGATGCCGTCTGCGGCGACCAGTGCCATGGAATCATCGGTCAGATATGTGGTGCCGGTCTTGCTGGCGTCCTCGAAATTCGTGGCACTGGGGTCGAGACCGCCGACCCGGGCGCAGGCGGCGCGGGCACGTTCGGGATCGAGATCGGCGATCGCCATGATCTGGACCCCTGGTGTGCGGGCGGCCTGGGACAGATACATGGTACCGAATTTCCCCGCACCGATCAGGCCGACCCGGATCGGATTGTTGGCTTCGGCGCGTTGGCCCAGCATGGCGTGGAGGTTCATTCGACCGACCTTCTGTTTTGCGTCTATTCTGGGCGCAGTCTAAACGAAACACCGAATGAAGTTCGAGGGGGAGAAGACGATATGAGTGAATACAAGGAAGACGCCAAGGTTCCCTACGTGTCCCGGGAAGCCTTCCCGCAGGACCAGATCGGGATCTACGATCACATCCTCCAGACCCGCAAGCTGGATTACATCCCGGAGCTGTTCGCCCGCATGGGTAAAAGCCCGGGTGCGATGGAGGCGGTGGCCTCGGTCGGTGAACATGTGCGGTTCCACAGCGTGTTCAGCGATGTGCTCCGCGAGATGGTGATCTGCACGGTCTCCCAGGAAGTGGGCAACTGGTACGAGTGGTGCCACCACATCCACCGTATGCCCGAAGATATGCAGGCGATTTGCGGCACCCCGGCGGCCGAAGACCTGCCGGCACCGATCGGGCCCGCGCTAAAGTTCTCACGAATGGTGGCGAATAACGAAGCTGTCGATGATTCCCTGATCGAGGAAATCCGAGAATCTCTGAGAGACCAGGGCGTGGTCGATCTGACCGTGATGGTCGGCTACTACCAGCTCATCGGCACGTTCTGTCGGACCCTGCAGGTGCCGATCGAAGACAACATGAACCGCGCGCCGATGAAGAAGTAGGCGACCGCACAACCTGGATTGCGTCGTTGCTCCGCGCCTCGCAATGACGCCACGGACCACCCCGTCATCGCGAGCCCCGCAGGGGCACGGCGATCCAGCGGCTGTGGCGTTACGAAGGGGCGTGCTGGCTACTCCGCCGCGGCCGCATTTTCGCGGGCGAGTTCCATCAGGCAGTCATCATCCAGCGCCTCGATCGGGGCGAAGTCGCGATGGGCGATCCATTCCTCACGCTTGAACTGGGTGATGTGGTTGTCCACATGGCACAGGCTCAGATAGGCGATCACCCGGCCCCAGGGGCTGATGTTCGGCGCCGAGGCGTGCACGAGGTTGGAGTGGAACAGCAGCACCGAGCCGGGCTTGCCCTTCGGGGCGAGCATGCCGCCTTCATCTGCGAGCCGCGCGACGGTCTCCTTGTCGAGGGTCCAGAGCGGGTAGGACGTGGTCAGGGTGTCGTGGCCGGCCTCTATCACGCCGCCCTTGTGGCTGCGGGATATGATGTAGAGCGGGCCGTTGAATTCGGTCACTTCGTCGAGGAACAGCGCGATGTTCATGGCGCGCGCCTCGGGCATTTTGTCGTCCCGCGCCCAGGTACCGTAATCCTGATGCCACTGCCAGACATCCCCGTCGAAGGCGGCTTTGCCGTTGATCTTGTACTGGTGCATGTAGACCGGGCCGTCGAGCAACTGCATCACCGGGCCGATCAGGCGCGGATGTTGCCCCAGCCGGCGATAAGCCTCGTTGTAGTAATGGGCGGCAAAAGCGGTGCGCACCGCATCGCTGCCGGTCTCGCGCCAGACTTCCGGGCGGTCCATGGAGAAAATCTTCGGCAACTCGCCGGTCAGCACATCGATTTCGTCCTGAGTGAAGACGTCGGGCAGGAAAATCCAACCCTCTTCATCAAACTGCTTCAATTGTTCGGCGGTCAGTTGCATGACGTGATGCTCCGGGGCACTTTGTTGTCTCGTTTGAATTTTAGCTCGCTTGGTGGCGGCGGGCTAGACCCCCCGACAAGGTTACCATGCTCGAAATTCTCGCACTTGCACTCAGTTTGACCGCATCGCCCTTTGCTCTAGCTGGTTATATCGGGCTCGGCGTTCACGCAACGAATTCGTGGCGGGCGTTCAAATACGGGGTGCTATGGGGGCTGACCATACAGATATTTGTGCTGGCTCTGGGGAAGACCAATATTCTCGATTATCAGGGGTTGGCCATACAGACCGGCCTGCGCCTGCTTGGCGCGATGATCGTCACCATGGGGGTGTTCTACCTCTACCGGTTGCTGCGCAGCCGGGGCGGGCCCGGAGCGTCGGATTCAGGAGGGCCGGTTGACACCACCAAGCCGCGTCAGAAACTTCCACATCTGCGACGGGTGAAATAGCGCTAAACCGCGTGGTTCCGCATCATTTCGGCCAGGGCGTGATCCCAGGGTGAGTTGCTGTCCTTAAGGGCGGCGATCACCGATTCCCGATCTGTGACCGAGCGGTTCTGGCTCAGCTTGAATTTGCCTTCGAGGCGCGTGATCGGCATCTCGAAAGCGGTAATTCCACCCAGCATGCCATCGATATACGCCTCCGGCTGCCGGTCCATGGTCCAGCCATCGGGTCCTTCATTGGCCGCCACAAAATGTCTTGTTGACGGCGAATTTCGGCCGGGTCGTCGATTGCGCGGGGTGTTCCATAAGCATGTACGACCGCGTAGTTCCAGGTCGGTACCGCATTGCCGGGATTGTACCAGCGGGGCGAGACATAGCCGTGGGCCCCCTGGAAAATCGCCAGCATCTCTCCATCACCTTCGAACAATCCGGCTTGTGGATTGTTGCGGGCCACATGGGCCGACAGGGTTCCGTGGGAGCCCTTGTCGCGATCGAGGACGAACGGGATGTGGCTCGCATAGGGCGTACGCCCCTGCACGCCGACCAGAATGCCGAACGCGCCGGCATCGATCAGGTCGTGGAGGGGTTTTGTGTCGGTGACTTCAAAGCTCTTGGGAATGAACATTCGGGGTCTTCCCTTCAGATGTGCGCCAGCATGCCCGAGAAACAAAACCGCCGCGGCAAGAACCGCGGCGGATGTGTTTCAGAACTGTCCGCAGACGATTACAGGCCGCGTTCGACCATCATCTTCTTGATGGACGCGATGGCCTTGGCCGGATTGAGGCTCTTCGGGCAGGTCTTCGTGCAGTTCATGATCGTGTGGCAGCGATAAAGCCGGAACGGATCCTCGAGATTGTCGAGACGCTCGCCGGTGGCTTCGTCGCGGCTGTCGGCCAGCCAGCGATAGGCCTGCAGCAGGATGGCCGGGCCGAGGTAACGATCCTCGTTCCACCAATAGCTGGGGCAGGAGGTTGAGCAGCAGGCGCACAGCACGCATTCCCAAAGACCATCAACTTTGGCCCGGTCTTCGGGGGATTGCAGGCGTTCACGCTCCGGCGCGGGTGTGTCGGTCTTCAGCCAGGGCTCGATCTCACGATACTGGGCAAAGAAGTGGGTCTGATCGGGTACCAGATCCTTGATCACCGACTGATGGGGCAGCGGGTAGATCTTCAGATCGTTCTTGGCGTCAGCAATATACTTTGTGCAGGCCAGGGTGTTGGTTCCGTTGATATTCATCGCGCAAGAGCCACACACGCCTTCGCGGCATGAGCGCCGGAAGGCGAGAGTCGAATCGATCTCGTTCTTGATCTTGATCAGCGCGTCGAGAACCATCGGCCCGCAATCGTCGAGATCGACATGATAGGTGTCGATGCGCGGGTTTTGATCGTCGTCAGGTGACCAGCGATAGACCTTCACTGCCTTCGTGTTGGTCGCGCCTTCGGGTTTTGGCCATTCCTTGCCCACGATGGGTTTGGAATTCTTGGGAAGTGCAAACTCAGCCATATCTCAATTTCTCCTTCGTCGCCGGACGGGTACTAGTAAGTCCGCGCCTTTGGCGGGAAGCTTTCGACTTCGTTGGAAAGTGGTTCCAGATGGACCGGACGATATTCGGTGCGAACTTCGCCCTTGTCGTTGACCCAGGCCAGCGAATGCTTGAGCCATTTTTCGTCGTCACGATCGGCGAAATCCTCGCGGGCATGGGCGCCGCGACTTTCTTCACGCCGGTTGGCGCAGTTGATCGTGGCCACGGCCTGAACCATCAGATTGTCGAGCTCGAGGGTCTCGATCAAATCCGAGTTCCAGATCAGCGACTTGTCGTTGACGTTGAGGTCATCGCGCTGACCCCAGAGATCGTTGAGTTGATCGACGCCCTCCTGAAGCACTTCACCGGTGCGGAAGACCGCGCAGTTGTTCTGCATAACTCGCTGCATGTCGAGACGCAGCTTGGCGGTCGGTGTGCCGCCCTTGGCATGGCGGAAGCGATCGAGGCGCGCCAGCGCTTCTTCGCCCGCATTTTCGGGAAGAGGATCTTGCTTGGCACCCGGGGTGACGACCTTGGCGGCGTACTCGGCTGCCGCGCGACCGAACACAACCAGATCGAGCAGGGAGTTCGAACCCAGCCGGTTGGCACCATGGACCGAGACGCTGGCGGCTTCGCCAATCGCCATCAGGCCTTCAACGGTGGCCTCGGGGTCCTCGGCGGTCCAGCTGCGGGCCTGGCCCTTATAGGTCGTCGGGATGCCGCCCATATTGTAATGGCAGGTCGGCAGGACCGGGATCGGCTCTTTGGTCACGTCGACATCGGCAAAGATACGCGCGGTTTCCGAGATGCCCGGAAGCCGTTCAGCGATGACTGCAGGATCGAGATGTTCGAGATGCAGGTGAATATGATCTTTCTCACCACCCACGCCGCGGCCTTCGCGCATTTCGATAGTCATCGAACGGCTGACAACGTCGCGCGATGCCAGATCCTTGGCCGACGGCGCATAACGCTCCATGAAGCGTTCACCCTCGGAGTTGGTCAGGTAACCGCCTTCGCCGCGTGAGCCTTCGGTAATCAGGGCGCCGGCGCCGTAGATGCCGGTGGGATGGAATTGAACAAATTCCAGATCCTCGAGCGGGAGGCCCGCCCGCGCGACCATGGCACTGCCATCGCCGGTGCAAGTGTGGGCCGAGGTGGCCGAGAAATACGCGCGACCGTACCCCCCGGTTGCCATGCAGATCTGCTGGCCGCGGAAGCGATGGATCGTGCCATCGGCCATATTCAGGGCCATAACGCCCCGGCAACGGCCATTTTCCATGATCAGGTCGAGCGCAAAATACTCGATGAAGAACTCGGCGTCATTTTTCAGAGACTGCTGATACAGCGTGTGCAGGATCGCGTGACCGGTTCGGTCCGCTGCCGCGCAGGTACGCTGGGCGGTGCCTTCACCGTAATTGGTGGTCATGCCGCCAAAGGGACGCTGGTAGATCTTGCCGTCTTCCGTGCGCGAGAAGGGGACACCCTGATGCTCGAGCTCGATAATCGCGGGGATCGCCTCACGCACCATGTATTCGATGGCATCCTGGTCGCCCAGCCAGTCCGACCCCTTGATGGTGTCGTACATGTGCCAGCGCCAGTCATCCTTACCCATATTGCCCAGCGCGGCTGAAATGCCGCCCTGGGCGGCCACCGTATGGGAGCGGGTCGGGAACACTTTGGTGATGCACGCGGTCTTCAGGCCTTTCATGGCCATGCCGAATGTGGCGCGCAAACCCGCGCCGCCGGCTCCGACGACGACCACATCATAGTCGTGGTCGATTACTTCATATCCGCCGATGGTCGCCATCGTCAGCCCCCCAGTGCGATTGCGAACACGGCATAGACCGAAGCCACGCCGAGGAAGATGGCCGCGCCTTTGACCGAAAGGATCAGGGCAACTTCAAGCCACTTCGTGTTAATGTAGTCTTCGATCACCACCTGCAGGCCGAGGTGGCCGTGATGGAAGGTGGCGATAATCAGAAGAATCAGTAGCACCGCGTTGATCGGACTTCCGATGAACGCCTTTGCAGCTTCGTGGTCGGCGCCGGTGACTGTAATCATCGACACGACAAACCAGATAATGAGCGGCACCAGGGCCAGCGCGGTTACGCGCTGTGCCCACCAGTGACCGGCGCCGGTCTTGGCTGAACCGAGGCCGCGGGCGCGACCGAGAGGTGTACGTGCACTCATGATTAAAGACCTCCCTGTACGGCGTAGCCGGCGACCCAGCTGATCACGGTCAGCACGACCGATGCGACGACGACCAGCCAGCCGGATGCATAGGCGGTGCCGAGCTCAAACCCTTTGCCGGAATCCCAGACGAGATGCCGAATGCCGTTGCTGAGGTGATAGAAGAGCGCGTAGGTCCAGGCGAGAACCAGGATCCGACCAAAGATAGAGCCGATGAAGCTCTGTACGGTGTCAAACGCGGTTGGGCCGGCCGCCGCTGCAATCAGCCACCAGACCAGCAGCAAGGTTCCGACAGCCAGCGCAATGCCAGTGGCGCGATGCAAAATCGACAGCACAGATGTGAGCTGTGGGCGATAGACCTGCAGATGCGGGGAAAGCGGTCTGTTTTCGGTCGCCATGAGACCCCCTGTTTGTAATGCAAAGACCGGAGAGGGACCCCCGATCGAGAACGTCTTGATGTCATCCATACACGGATGAATCAGAAGTTTTGGTTTAGACCTGCCTGCACCGGTTCGTCAATGACGCGAGGGTCTCTAAAGCTTGGTTTTTGGTGGATTGGGCGACGAAATTCGCGATTCGAGCCTGTCTGGAAAACTCTGTGTGTGGAAAACCTGTGGAGCGATTGTGATCAGTCTGCCGAGTTTTACACAGAAAACTGTAATAGCAGGCTGATTGCACATTGCCCGTCCGGGGGCCGCAACGGAACATGGAGGTGTACAAATCGGTGTGCTGGCGCTGGTCCTGCCGCGCTTCGACAACCGCTTCGCGGGCGTTGAAGTGCTCCGAAGCAAACCCCGAGGGGCGCGCCGGTGAGGCGGGAACGAAAAGCCGGATCGGGGACAAGGCTGCAAAGCCGAGAAACCGGGACGGGGAAGTCAGCAGGCGAACAGGGTTCTTCGGAGCCACTTCCCTCGGCGGAGGTTCGTTATATCGCTCGAATGCGCATCGCGGGAGACCGCAGGACGTGTGTCGGGTGGAGCCGGTGGGTCTGTGCCGCGACAGGTTGTCTTCGGATGACCGGAAGCGGGTGAGGCCAGCTGGTGGGAAAGGTAACGTCGCGTTGGTGGCGGTTGTTTCGGTGGTGAGGGTCGCTTGCGACACGCATCGCACGCAAGGTCAGCTTCGGCAGATCATGGCGGAAATGGCAGTCGCGTCCTAGGTCCAGGCTCTCGCCGGTCAGGAATTTGGGGCTGACGGACCATATGAGACCAGATGCCTTCGGGTGACAGGGGTCATGTGGAACATCACAGCGGCACAGCCGGCCCCATGGGTTTCGGGTTCCTTCGGGGACGCAGGTGTGACGGTGTCAAAGCCTTCACTGCCTGGATGCAGGGTGGAATGGACACGTATCGGCCAGGGGTACGTTCCGTCCGCCAAGCAGACGAGGCCTTGCTGATTTGGGCGAAGGTCGGAGGCTCAGGGGGTGACCCCTGGATCGAAAGATCAGGAAGGCGTCAGGCGTCACGGGCTCCGCGTCCATGCACCTGGCGCCTTCTGCTTTTCGAGAAGTGCCTTTGATATTAGTGCCCTGACAAAATGGCCCGGTGCAATTGCACCGGGCCATTTTGTCAGGCGTCTGAAATAATCGGGCTCCGCGTTCAAGCATGTGGACACGACACGGGTATTAAGCCGGTTTCGCACCGGTCAAACAAATTCTTGTCCCGGGTCGTGAAACCGGCGCATGAAAGATGTCCATGGTCCGCATTCTTTCGATTCAGGCCCATGCCGTCTTCGGCCATGTCGGCAACGCGGCAGTGACGTTTCCCCTCCAGACCATCGGGTGCGAAGTTTGGCCTGTACCCACGGCCGTGCTGTCCAATCACGCGGGGTACCGGGAGGTCGGGGGCTCGGTTCTCTCGCCGATGCAGGTCCAGGATTTGCTGCTGACCGGATATTTGGGGTCGCGCGCCGTCGGTGAGGTCGTTCTCAAGGCCCTCGAACCGAATGAGCACGCACTATATTGCTGCGACCCGGTGATCGGAGATCGCGATACCGGGGTCTATGTCGACCCGGACCTGCCCGCGTTCTTTTACGACAAAGCGATACCAGCAGCCGATATCGTGACGCCCAACCTGTTTGAGCTGGAATTTCTGTCTGGATGTGAAAGCGGTGCCTTGATCGGAGCCCTGCCCGGCGCTGTCATCGCCGCAGCGCGTCAGCTGATCGAACATATGCGCCCGGGTGGCTGCGTATTGATAACGAGTTTCGAGCCCGCGGGTATGTCGGCAGAGACGACCGCCATGGCTGTCGTGACGGCGCAGTCCGCCTGGCGGGTCGAAACGCCCCGTCTGACATTTACACAACCACCCCATGGTGCCGGGGATCTCGCGGCTGCGCTTTTCGCGGCCCGGTTCAGCACAACGGGTGATCCTCGTGAGTCGATTTCTGATTGCGCGGCGCGTTTGCACGCCGTCCTGCGAGAAACATTCAAACGCGATCGTGCCGAGCTCGAATTGGTTTCTGCCCGGTCTGGAATTCGATCACCCAGCCTTCAGTTCGTTGCGGAGCCCATCGGTTGAACGGCGCACAATTTGGTAAAGGTCGGGAATCTGTTAAGAACGGAATGTGGCTGGCTCGCACGTTCGAGGGGAACCAGCAGCAAACGCTAACCAGCGAACGGTACGTGACCGATTACATTCTGATCCAGGGCATTGTTTTCGGGTTCCTTCTGGCACTGCCAGTCGGGCCTGTGGGGGTGCTGTGTGTGCAGCGCACCTTGGCCGAAGGCCGGATGCACGGGTTGTTGTCCGGGCTCGGCGCGGCCTTTGGTGATGCGCTCTACGGTGCGGTTGCGGCATTCGGGATATCAGCGGTCAAGGATTGGCTGGAAGCTCATCAGGACGATTTGCGTATTGTCGGGGGCATTGTTCTGCTGGTGCTCGCGTTGCGGACCGTTTTTGGGAAAACCCGGGCTGGTGCGAAGCTGAAAACCGAACGGCGTACCGAAAGCCGGATCGTCACCCATTCCCTGGTTAAAGATTTTGTCTCAACCTTCATGCTGGCGGTCACGAACCCCATTACCCTGATTGCCTTCGCCGGGTTGCTGGCCACGCTCGGGATTACCGAGGCCGGCGAATCGGTCGGGAATGCTTCGATTCTGGTGCTGGGTGTGTTTGCGGGCTCGGCGGGTTGGTGGCTCGCGATTTCGACCACGGCTGGAGTGTTTCGCCCATTCGTGGACGGCACCTATCAAGTCTGGATGAATCGGGCCTCGGCGGCGATCCTGTTCGGGTTTGGCATCTATGCATTGCTCAGCGGCTTCGGGCTGACCCCTTTTATCTACGACGTGTTCCGATAGCGCTCAGACCTGGTCCGGGTTCCAGCCATCTGGCGCCATCTCAAATGATGCAAACTCAAACGCCGGCGCCACGGTGCAGCCCACGAGGGTCCAATCACCGTTGGAGGCCGCGGACTGCAAGTGGCCGACCGGCACAATCGCCTGTGGGCGCGCGCCGGCACTCAGATCATCCCCAAGCTCGAGTGTGGTTGACGGGCTTTCGGGCGGTGCCACCAAAAGCGAAAGCGATGCCCCCACATACCAACGCCAGGTTTCTGAGGCATCGATCACACGATGCCAGGCCGAGCGTTCTACCGTGCGAAGCAGATAGTAGATTGCCGAACCGGCTGCCCGGTCACCAGAATTGGTGACCGGATCACGATAGGTCTCTGCGAAATGTCCACCTTCCGGGTGGGGTTCCAGACCCAGAAGGCGGATCACTGTGTCGGCAGAGAGCGCGCTGCGGGTCTCGCTCACGCTTCGGGATTGGTGTTGGTCATGGAGGGCCGCGTTGCGAAAGCCTCGTGCCAGGCAGCAAGATTGGGGCGCCCAGCGCGCCAATCCATATCGTTGAAACGGAAATCGCGATAGCCCAGGGCACAGGCGACGGCGATCTGGCCAATGGTCACCGGACCCTTGAGGTCGTCGGCTTCACCTTCGAGCTGGTCGAGAGCGGCGACCACCGATACTTCCTGGCGGCCAAGGAATTTTTGCGAGAGCGCCTCGCCTTCGTGGAACATGCCCTCCATGCGGGCATGGACCGACGCGTCGAGAATGCCGTCAGCAGCGGCAAGCTGGCGCAAGGCCGTCCACCGCGCTGGACCGACGGCGGGATAAACTTTCGTGTCGCCGTAAGCATCGAAATATTCGCAAATTACGTTCGACTGATAGAGCGGGGGGCCGTCATCACGAACCAGTGCCGGAACCTTTCCGACCGGGTTGATGTCGCGATAGCCCTCCGGGTCGGTCCAGGGACTGGTCGGCTCCAGTTCGATCTGGCCGGCCATCCCGGTTTCAATCGCGGTGGCATGGGCTTTGCGGGCATAGGGGGAGGGGGCAGCGTAAAATAGTTTCATGATTTTCCTTTCGGCGGCAATCTGCGGACAGCGCGTGCGTGTTCAGGTGATCATACCGGCGCGGATTGCATAGCGTCACCTATGCTAGAATCTGGTCATGTCACTCGATGTCGTCGATTTACGGGATTTTTATGCCACCAGTCTGGGGATCGCATCCCGGCGCATGGTGCATCGACAGGTGCGCGCGATCTGGCCGGATGTAACCGGGCTCAACGTGCTCGGGTTTGGTTTTGCGACACCGTATTTACAATCCTTCGTGGATGAGGCCGCCCGCGTTTGTGCGGTGATGCCGAGCCGGATCGGAGTTTTGCCGTGGCCGGCCCGGGTGCCGGGTGAAAAAAATCTGACGACGGTCGCGCGGGAGGATGAAATCCCGCTGCCTGATCTTTCGGTCGATCGCATCCTCATGGTTCATGGCTTAGAGTATAGCGAAACCGGGCAGCACTTGCTGCGGGAGATGTGGCGGGTTCTGTCTGACGGGGGGCGCCTGATCGTGGTTGTGCCCAACCGTCGGTCAATCTGGGCCCGCGCCGACCACACGCCTTTTGGGCACGGTCATCCCTATTCGATGGAACAGCTCATTCGCACGCTGCGCCAGTCCATATTCACCCCCGAACGTGAAACCCGCGCCCTGTTTTTTCCGCCCTCGCGTCGCCGGTTCTGGTTATCGGCTGTGCCGGCCTGGGAACGGGTGGGGGAACGCTGGTTCAGCCCGTTGGGCGGGGTGGCCATCGTAGAAGCGACCAAACAAATTTATGGCGGTGAGTTGTTAAACAGGAAAACCCGCCGGCACGCCTATATGCCGGTGCGGGCGTCGGCCGGGTCCTCGGCGCGCGGACTTATGTCCGACTGATGACGAACACGGCTTGCTCGGTCAGTAAGTTGGTCCAGGGGCCGATCCGCGCCCGGCTGCTGACATTTCCGCCCCCGCTAATGGTCACGATCCGCTCTGTCTTGAGGTTGAGCGTGGCCAGTAATTCGTCGAAATCTGACAGCGTGAAAAAGCGGATGTTGGGTGACTCGTACCAGATATGCGGCAAGTTATCCGAGATCGGGCTGCGGCCGTGGAAAAGCAAATCCGTCCGCACACGCCAGTACCCGAAATTGGGGAAACTGACCACGGCGCAACGCCCGATCCGCAGCATTTCTCCGAGAACACCTTTGACGTCATAGATCGCCGGCAAGGTTTGCGAGAGGACGACAAAATCGAACGCATTACCCGGATAGTTGTGCAGGTCTGTCTGGGCGTCGCCCTGCACCACGGCGAGGCCCCGTGAGACACAGCCATTCACGCCTTCCTGGCTGAGCTCGATTCCACGACCGTCGACATTGTGTTCGTGCACCAGCAGATCGAGCAGTAGCCCGTCGCCGCAGCCGACGTCAAGCACGCGACTGCCCGGCGTGATAATCTCGGAAATGAGCTTTTGATCGATACGGATGCGTGATGCGTTGTTGGTTTCGTCCGGGGTCATTGGTTTTCCGAATTGAATTCAAGGCCGCGCTGGTCGGCTGCACCGCGCAGGAAGCCGGCAAGAATGCGGAAGAATTCCGGTTCGTCGAGCAGGAAGGCGTCGTGCCCGGACTCTGTGTCGATTTCCACGAAACTAACTGGGGCGGCGACGGCATTGAGCGCGTGCACGATGCGGCGCGATTCACTGGTCGGGAACAGCCAGTCCGAGGTGAAGCTGATCAGGCAAAACCGAACCGGTGATTTTTCGAAAGCCGCGGGCAGATTGCCATCGTAATCGGCTGCAAGATCGAAATAGTCCATCGCCCGTGTGATGTAGAGATAGGAGTTCGCGTCGAACCGTTCGACGAAAGAGCGCCCCTGGTGGCGCAGATAGCTTTCGATCTGGAAGTCGGCATCGAACCCGAACGTGATCTCCTTGCGATCCTGCAGATTGCGCCCGAACTTGGTGTGCAAGGCGGAATCCGAAAGATAGGTGATATGGGCGGCCATGCGGGCAACCGCGAGTCCGCGCTGTGGGGGGGCGTTTTTACTGTAATAGTCACCGCCGGCCCATTTTGGGTCGGCCATGATGGCCTGGCGGCCGACCTCATGGAACGCGATGTTTTGGGCTGAGTGGCGCGCCGCGCCGGCAATCGGAATGGCGCAGAAGACCATTTCCGGGTGGCATGCGGACCATTCAAGAACCTGCATGGCCCCCATGGAACCCCCGATAACCGCAAACAGTTTGCTGATCCCGTGATGTTCGACCACGCGTTTCTGCGCGGCAACCATGTCGGTGATGGTGATCAGCGGGAATTTCAGTCCGAAAGGTTGTCCGGTGCGCGGGTCGATATCTTTCGGCCCGGCCGAGCCCATGCAGCCGCCGAGCACGTTGACGCAGATCACGAAATACCGATCGGTATCAATGGTTAGTCCTGAGCCGACAAGGCGTTCCCACCATCCCGGACGCCCGGTTAGCGGGTGCTCTTCGGCCACGTACTGGTCGCCGGTCAGGGCATGGCAGACCAGGATGGCGTTGGATTTATCAGCGTTTAATTCGCCGTAGGTCTGGTAGGCCACCGTGAACGGCCCCAGTAATTGTCCGGAGACCAGACGCATCGGTGCATCCGCGCCGAGAACCAGCCGGTGTCCCGGCAGGTCGATAACCGCGGGTTCCACTGCGATGCTTGTGGCGGCGGGGTCGGTGCCGTCATTCAGGTTTGAGGTCATGTTCAAGAGCGTGGTTGGGCCAGTGTCGTATTGCCGAATGCGTGTGCGACAGGATCATAGCTAGGTGGCGCCCGCGAGAGGTGTCAACGTTTTCTTTGCCAAAAACCCAACGTAGAGATACAACCTGAGACGCATTTTTTCCGAAAGAGCGAGACGATGGGCAACGCGCCTGACAAGCTGGCGCCACTGCGTCACGAGATCGATTCCATCGATGAAAATCTGCATGACCTGTTGATGCGTCGTGCTGAAATCGTTGGTGAGGTTGGACGCCAGAAGGCATCTGATGGGGGGCCGACATTCCGCCCGGCCCGCGAAGCTCAGCTTCTGCGACGCCTTCTCGCGCGCCATGGGGGCGGCCTTCCCAAGGGTGTTCTTGTTCGGATTTGGCGCGAAATCGTGGCTTCTTCGACACGGCTGCAGGCAGCCTTTTCGGCCGGGTATTGCGCCATCGAAGGAGAGGAGGCCGCACTGCGTCTGGCCCATTCTCAGTTTGGTCTGGATGCTGATGTTGTGCGGTTTGCGTCAGCAGCACAGGTCGTTTCCGCTGTTGGGCGCGGTGAGGTTTCGGTCGGACTTGTTCCGCCGGCCCACGGGTCGGATGCGCCGGAATGGTGGGCAGAAATGCGCAATGCGTCCGAGGTAAAGATCGTTGCCCGCTTGCCCTGGTTTGTGAGCAGCGGGAACAGTGAAAATATTGATGCTTTCATCGTGGCGGCAAGCGCGCCCGAAAACTCCGGCGACGATCGCAGCGTGTTGACGTTTTCCTGCGATGCCGATGTTAGCCGGGCCCGGTTTTCTGAACTGGCGGCGTCGAATGAGCTCGACGCGGACACCCAGGCTGTTGCCAACAATCCGGGGGATTCGGGCAGACGGGTTCATCTGGTGGATGTCGCCGGATTCGTAACCGCAGATGACCCGCGGGTTCAGGGCCTCGCCACTGTGCTGGGTGAGGCGGAAGTCAGTTGGCTCGGGGCTTATGCCGCGCCTTATATCGAAAACGCTAAACACGTAACGGAGCAGGACTAATGGCTCCTCCGAAAGCAAGACCCGGTGTTCTGGCGATCACCCCCTATGCGGGCAGTCAGGCCGGCAAGGGCGGAACCGATCGCGTTGTCATCAGTTCCAACGAGAGCGCCTTCGGCGCCTCCTGGCGTGCTATGGAGGCCTATTCCGGTGCGAGCGAGGGTTTGCGCCGGTACCCAGAAATCGATGCGCATTCGCTGCGTCTTGGACTGGCTGAACATCACGGCCTCGAGGTTGGAAAGATTATCTGCGGGGCGGGCTCGGATCAGCTGATCGACCTGATCACCCTGGCCTATGCCGGACCGGGCGACGAGACGCTCTACACCGAGCACGGTTTCACCATGTACCCGATCGCCACACTCGGGGTCGGCGCGAAACCGATTGCCGTGCCTGAGTCAAATCTTACTGCGGATGTGGATGCGATCCTCGAACGCGTAAATGCGCGCACGAAAATTGTCTTCCTGGCTAACCCGAACAACCCGACCGGTACGTATTTGGCCGAAGATGAGTTGCGCCGGTTGCACGCCGAACTGCCAGAACACGTGGTTCTGGTGCTCGATGCTGCCTATGCCGAATATGTCACGGAAGAGGATTACGACGCGGGCGCGAAGCTGGTCGCGGAAGCCTCCAATGTGATTATGACCCGTACGTTTTCCAAGATTTACGCGCTGGCAAGTCTGCGAATTGGCTGGGCGTATGGCCCCGAAGAAATCATCGATATCCTCGATCGGGTGCGCCCACCATTCAACGTCTCGGCGCCGTCCATGGCCGCGGCGCTGGCCGCGTTGGGTGACCGCGAACACACCGAACGCGCCCGGATCCATAATGCTGAGACGCTGCCTTGGTTCGTCGGCGCCGTCGAGGCGCTCGGGCTGCGAGTTAATCCGTCGGTCGGGAATTTCGTCATCGTGCAGTTTGACCCGCACTCGCCCCATGATGCGGAATCCGCCTATCGGTTCCTGTTTGGCCGCGGGATCGTGACTCGGCGTGTGGCTGGATACGGACTGCCGGACTGGGTGCGTATGTCGATTGGCACCCGCGCCGAAATGGAAGAAGTCGTAACGTCCCTGCGGGCGTTTCTGGAAACATCATGAGTACCTCACCGCAATTCCAGCGCGTCGCCATTATCGGCATCGGTCTGATCGGATCCTCCCTGGCCCATGGGATACGGGCCAACGGGCTGGCCGCCCATGTCGCGTGTCATGATGCGGATTCCGATATCCGCGCCCGCGCCGAAGCGTTGGGAATTGTGGACAGCATGCATGCCGATATCGCCGACGCTGTGTCGGGAGCCGATCTAGTCATCGCTGCCACGCCTGTTGGGGCCTGTGGCGCCGTGGCTGCGGCGATCAAAGATCATCTGGCGCCGGGAACGATTGTGACCGATGTGGGTTCGGTCAAGGGAGCGGTCATCAAGGCGATGACCCCGCATATTCCTGACGGGGTTCATCTGGTGCCCGGCCACCCCGTGGCTGGTACCGAACATTCGGGTCCCGAAGCCGGTTTTACAGATTTGTTTTGTGATCGATTTTCGATTCTGACCCCTCCGCCCGAGGCCGACGCTGCGGCGGTCGAACGCCTGGCGGCGTTCTGGCGAGCCCTGGGCAGTGATGTCGAGGTCATGGAGGCCGAGCATCATGACCGGGTCCTGGCGATCACCAGTCATCTGCCGCATTTGATTGCCTACACCATTGTCGAAACTGCAGCCGATCTGGAAAACGAACTGAAAGCCCAGGTCCAGGACGAGGATGTGGTCACCACCCGCGAAGTGATCAAATACTCCGCAGGCGGTTTCCGGGACTTCACCCGTATCGCGGCATCGGATCCGGTGATGTGGCGGGATGTGTTTTTGTTGAACAAAGACGCGGTTCTGGAAGTGCTCGGTCGTTTCACCGAGGATCTTTCCACGCTTCAAGAGGCGATCTATCGCGATGATGGCGATGCGCTGTTCGAATTGTTCACCCGTACCCGGGATATCCGGCGGGGGGTTATCGAGGCCGGGCAGGCCGGACGATTCCAGTACACTGAAAACGGCGAATCCGAAGACTAGTCCCAGTTCACCGGGTCGAATTTGAGCAGCGGCACGGGCCCAATCGAGACAACTCGATCCTGGATCGTGACCGGTACTTTGGCCTCCGGCGGGCCGCCATTGGCCGGATTGCGGGTCAGGACGGCTGCGGCGATACGGGCGATCGCGGCCTGTTGCGGGCGAATCTGGCCGCGCTGCTCCAGCATTTCGATCAGCTGGTTGAGCCCCGATACGCGCGCCGAGAACGCCCCGACGGGCTGCAATTTATCATCGACACTGAGTGTGCCGCTGCCGGCGAAGCGCAGGCTGCCCCATCGGAGTTCGAGATTTTCGACTTCCAGCGTGCCGCCGGCATCTCGCCATTGCGCCAGGTTTTCGGCGGTAATTCGTGTGGGGTTCAGCTGGCCGCGCAACGCGAGCCGACCCGACAGGTTTTCGATAGTCGGCCCCAGGGTTTTGACGACATCGCGATCAATGGGCAGAGCAGTCAGGTCGATCCCGGTCACGATCATGGCAACGCTCTGACCAAGCGGGTCGGGGTGAAGCGCATCCGTGCCGCCCGGAACGGCGGCATTTGACCAATCGAATGCGGCGCGGGCGATTACGATATTGGGTCCATTGTCGAGGCTGAGTTGGAGCGGTTCAGCCTGCCCGCGGAGACCGCGGAGGCGACCGGAATTGTCAAATTCGACTCGTCCCTGAAAGTCCTCTGAGCGGGTTACGAGAGAACCGGCAACTGCTTTGTCCCTTTGCTGAAAACGGCGCTCAAAACGGTGCTCGCCCGGGGCGCGAAAAGAGACGATACCCGCACCTTCTGCGAAGCGGCGGATAGCTGTATCGGCACCGGTCCATAGGATGATCTGCTCGTCATTTGTCAGTTCCCCCCTCGGGCTGGTGAAGGTGGTGTCAAAACGGATTGGAAAACCCGAAATGCGGAGCCTGTCCCATTCCAGATTCACCCCATTGGTCCGCTCCTGCACGACGAAATTATCGATATCGGTACGCAACTTGTTTGCGAGCCAGAACCAGCCGCCGGTCCAGAGGAGGGCGAGCAGGAAGGTGGCGGCCAGAAAAACCAGATACTTTCGCTGGAACATGCGGTCTCGTTTGATCTAGAAGCGCAGTCTCCAGCCTAGCGATCCACCATCCTGCGGTCGAGTTGTTGCGACATCCCGGGGTCCAGAAAGCGAAGACGTCCATGCCCCATCAACCGGGTCAGCCCGATCTGCGGCACCTGACTGATCAGTACGAGCTGACAGAGGAAGAACTACAAACAACTTTGGCGGCAGTGATGGACACCCATCCTGACGGTGAGGAGTTGTGGGTTTTCGGTTATGGCTCGCTGATGTGGCAGCCGCAGTTCCCGTTTGAACAACGTGCCCTGGCGACCGTGCACGGCTATCACCGGGCGTTTTGCGTCTACTCGCATATCTGGCGCGGCACCCGGGAAAATCCAGGGCTTGTGCTTGGTCTCGACAATGGCGGGAGTTGTCGCGGGGTGGCGTACAGGGTGTCGGCGGAAAACGCGGAATCGACGTTGGAATATCTGATCCGACGAGAGATGGTCACGCGTGTCTACATTCCACGCTGGGTCAGTGCACGTTTTGGATCACGCACCATCCGCGCGCACACCTACACGGCGGCCCACAACCATGTGCAATACGCTGGTAAACTGTCCGATTCAGTGGCGCTGAAGCACTTTCTGCAAGGTCATGGGCGGGGTGGGGCGAATACAGAGTATTTGCGCAATACCGTCGCACAACTTGCGGAACTGGGAATCCGGGACCGGCCATTGTTTCGCCTTCGCGATCTAATAGACCAATCTGAGACCTGATTGGCGCCCGAATGCATGCATTTTTACCGCGCTCGCAGCGGCAATCTGACGTGGTAAGGCCGCACCTTATCCACAGGCCGTCAGCACGCAGGACAAACTCTTCGGAATTCTGGACAATTTCCCTTGCGGAGAAGTAGCGGCGGAACAAGTGATCGCGGGAAGGCCTGTTTGACGTCAAAAACCCAGAGGTGATCAAGCAAAGAGGCTAGATGTTTTTGGGTCTCTGGGAGATTTATTAAATAAAAACCTGTGATGACTAAATATGATTTGGCTCGTAAGCCAAACTTGGTCTCAATTATTACAGGCGTATTATCGGCTACCGTAACGCTGCTTCACCGCCCGGCTATTCCACAGATTTATCCACAGGTTGTTCGGGCCGTGGAAGGCCGTGTTCGGCGATCGCCTCGTCAAGAAGCCGGTTTGAGGCATTTTCGATCGATTTTTCGAGATTATCGATGAATTCACGGCGTTTGAGCTCACGGGGGAGCGCGGGAAGAAATTCCAGGGTGATGCGCCCGCCTCGCAATGCCATCGAACGCCGTGGCCAGAAGAGTCCTGAATTGAGCGCGACCGGGACGACCGGCACATCAATAGCACCTTGCAGGGCGGCGATGCCGGCGTGATACGGGGCCGCTGAGCCGGGGGGCACACGGGTACCTTCGGGGAAAATGACCAACGGCCGACCCTCGGCGATGCGGGCCCGGGCCGCCGAGACTATGCTGCGCAGGGCCGACATGCCGCCTGCCCGGTCGATGGGTATATGGCGGGACCGCATGAGGTACCAGCCAAACAGGGGAATCCGGGTGAGTTCGCGTTTCAACACGATCGCGGCGTCGGGAATGATGAGGTTGATCACCAGTGTTTCCCAGGCGGACTGGTGTTTGACGGCAAACAGAACCGGACCGACGGGGATGTTTTCGTGTCCGCGTATCTCATGGGTCAGTCCGACGGTGATTCGGAGCAACCACAGGGAAACTCGGGCCCAGAAACGACTGAATGCAAGTAGCCCGCGTGGTGGGCTGAGCAGAAGTGGAAGCGCGAAAACGCCTGCCAGGGTCGTCCAACTGTAAAACAGAGCTATAAAAACGATAGAGCGCATGAACGATTATGCGCGCGCAGTCAGTTGCAGGAACGCCATTTGCAGACGTGTTGCGAGATACTTTGTGTACTCGCCGGCAAGCAACCATGCCGTCGAGCTGAGCCGCCACCATTGATCCGGGCGGACATTTTTTGACGGGACCGGATCCGCGATAATTCTTGTTCGGGGCAGCCGCCGTGTAAATTCGAGCAGGCTGCGTGGCATGTGAAAATCAGATGTGACGAGCCGAATGCTTGCAACGCTGCGACTGGCAGCCCATCCGGCGGTCTCGACCGCGTTCTCCCGTGTGTCGCGTGCGGCCCGTCCCAGGGTCACACAGCAGGCGATCAATTCCAGACGCAGGTTTTTCTCGGAGATCAAGTCACGGATCGGGACATCCGAACCCACGCCGGAGATCAGCAGCTGCTTTGCCATGTCGGATTGGAGAAGTTTGATGCCACGCTGAATGCGGCCTGGCCCGCCCGTCAGCACCACGACCACATCGGTTGTCTCGGCGCTGGCAGGCGCGCGGGGGATTTTTTCCACGAACACAAACAGGCCGGCAAGCCAAACCAATGCCCCTGCGATAATCAGGGGCAGGATCAACCGCCAGCGCCGGGGTTTGCGGCGTCGCATCATGGCATCCGGGCCAGCGCGCGCAACACGGTCCAACGGGCGGTCAGCATTGCGATCACAACCGCACCGGCCGGGACAAGCAGCAGCACGATCCATTCGACCAGTGACAGGGTCAGCTTGGGGAGGAACGCTGCATCAAGGCCACGCCCGATCCAGGCAAACAGAAGCAGGATAATCGTCGCCGCGGCACCGCCGGCGATTCCGCCCCGCAGGGCCAACATCATGGCCTGGAGCTGGAATTGATTGGCGATATAGGTATCGCGTGCGCCCATTTGGTGCAGTAATTCGATGATGGCACGGTGGACGGCGAGCCCGCTTTGGGTCGTAAAGATGACCGCGACGACCGCGGCCGAGGCGATCAGGCCAAGAATGAGAAAAGCCAGGAATTCTAGTGTTCGTGCCAGATCTATCAGCGCCGAGAGCCAGGCGCGATGGTTATCGACGGCGATGCCAGGCACCGTCACGGCCATGCGCGCTTGCAATTCAACCGGATCGATCGGCGCACCGGGGGCGAGGGTGACATCGATCAGCCGGGGCACAGGAAGTCCGGAATCGATCACCCCTTCACCGAGCCAGGGGACAAGAAGTGCCAGGGCCTCGCTCTCAGACACAATTCGAGCCTGATAGATGCCCGTAATGTCTTGCAGCAGCGTGGTGATTTTTTCTGCACTCTCGGCTGCCGTGGTGGATGCCGGAATTTGAATGGTCATCCGACCCGTTAGACTGCTGTCCCATGTGTCGACGGCGTCTGAAACCACAAGCGCAGCGGCAAACATCAGCGCCCCTAAAAACACCATCAACGCGACAATCCAGGGGAGGAAGCGGGTCGACTGGTCGCGCTCGAAGGGCAAATCGCTATGGCGTTTGAGCTTCACGATGCGTCTTTCAGTTCGTGCTTTCGGCGCACGCTGAGTTCGCCATCATCGAGTCGCAGGATGGGGTGTCCGAACTTTTTCACCAAGGCGTTGTTATGGGTTGCGATGACGACCGTCGTGCCGGTCTTGTTGAGTTCTTCGAACAGATACATCAACCGCACGGCAATGCGGTCATCCACATTGCCCGTCGGTTCATCGGCCAGCAGCAGGCTGGGGCGGTTGATGACGGCGCGGGCAATGGCCACCCGTTGTTGCTGGCCACCCGAAAGCGTGGAGGGGCGGGCGTCCAAACGCTCCCCAAGGCCGACCCAGCTCAGTAGTTCCCGCACATGACTGTCGATTTCGACATGCTGGGCACCGGCTACTCGTAATGGGAGGGCCACGTTTTCGACCGCTGTCAGGTGGTCGATCAGGCGAAAGTCCTGAAATACCACGCCGATACGCTGGCGCATGCCAGGAAGTCCGGCGCGCGGGGTCATGGATACGTCCTGATCGAACACGTGGATGAGCCCCCTTGTGGGGCGTAACGCGAGATACATCAGCTTGAGGAGCGTGGTTTTTCCAGCGCCACTCGATCCGGTCAGGAAATGGAAGGAACCCGGGGCCAGCGCGAAGTTGATGTCGCGTAAAACTTCGGGGCCGACACCGTAACGCATGCCGACGTTTTCGAAGCGCAGCAAGGGAATCAACTCCGATCTGGTGTGAATTTACCGCGCGATCCATTTTGGTGACTCGGCGGCAGCTGGATGTAATTTTGGCACGATGGTTTTCCGGCGTAAACCCGTTGTTGGTTGCTGTTCTGACTTCTGGCCGATACGTGGCCCAAACAGATTGCTTGCCACGTTTTTGCACAGCCCCCTATAAACGGCTGTTCGAATATTAACTCCGCATTGGGTATAGTTTTATCTGACGCCCATTTTTACGAATTTGTTCTGGTCTCACGATGATTCTCAGTTGCCCGGATTGCAGTACGCGCTTCGCGATTGACCCTGAAAAGCTTCTCCCTGACGGGCGTCGGGTGAAGTGCAGCAGGTGTGCGCATGTTTGGTATGAATCAGCCCCCGAGCCGACGCCGGAGGATGACAACCCACCTCTGAGCCCACCGCAGCTGGACACCGGGGAACAGTCGACCGTTCCCGTGCGCAATTTGCCGGCGGTCCATCGCGCCCGAAAGGCGCGCAGTGCAAAGATCGGATGGGCGGTTGCTGCGGTCCTTTTGGTCGCGATCGCGGCTGCTTTGTGGTTTGGGCGGGAGTCTATCGCGCGCGCTGTTCCACAGGCCGAAGCGATTTACGCCGCTGTTGGAATTGCGGCTTTCCCGCTTCCTGGCGAAGGTCTCTCGATCGAGTTTGACCCGAAAACCGAAAACAACGTGTTGACCCTCAAAGGCGAGATTATCAACACGTCCGATGGGGTTCGCGATGTGCCGGGATTGCGGGTGATGATTTCGGACAAGGACGAAGAAACTCTCAAAACCTGGGAGTTTAGCGTCGACGTCACTCGGCTTGGACCGGGCGAGACGCTGCCGTTTACGACGGAAACGAGCGGAGTTCCCGAGGGCGCCGCCAACGTTAGCATTTTGTTTACCAATCCCGAAGATACTCGCTAACCAAGATTGTCACTTCCTCTGTTGTTGCGGAGTCTGCCCTGGCAAGTGGACGATCGTGGTCACGTGATCAGGAGTCCGTTGGTCCATTGGTGGACATGAATCGGGCTCAGGTGATGCCCGTCGGAAACGGGGCGAAGGATTTGGATATGGCACGGGTGCTTATTGTCTAAGATGACCCAGCGGTCCGCGAGTTTGTTCGGCATGCTTTGACCCATGGCGGTCACGACGTCCACACGGCACAAGACGGGATCGATGCGCTGCACCATCTAAACGATGCGGATGATTTTGATCTCCTGATCACTGATATCGTGATGCCTGGCATGAACGGCATTGCGCTTGCCCTCAAGGTCTCGAAGGATTTTCCGCAAACCGCGATTCTGATGATGACCGGCTACGCGGCCGAGCGGCAGCGTGCGCATAACCTCGAGGATTTGATCCACGAGGTGGTCCCCAAACCGTTCAGTCTCAAACAGATTTGCGATGCGGCGAAAGACGCCTTGTCAGTCCGTGATCGACAGCTGCACTAGTACGCCGGGCGCTGCCTCGACTGGTTCCTAGAACCGCTTCAACAACCGCAATAGATATTCGATTTCGGCTTCCGGGCGTCCCTGATCGCGCAGCCGTGCACGGATCTCACTTTGGATTTTCAGCGCGCGGGCGGCCTGGTCGCCGTCACCGACAGCTTGCTGGCCGTTCGGAACAAATCCGTCGGTCGTTCCATCGCGGTCGCGCGGCCGGCCGAGGGGATCAAATCCCTCCTCACCGGGTTGCGCCATGAAGCCTTCGTCAGGGCCCTGCCCGGGGCCTCGTTGACGCCTGATCTGGAGTGCCAGCTGTTGGCCGCCCCGCTGCATTTCCTCCAATGCGCGCGCCTGGGCGCCCAGTGCACCGGGAAGATCGCCGTCGCCGAGGGCGCGTTCGGCCTCTCCCATGGCGTCTTCTGCATTGCCAAGATTTTCCGGAATCTGGTTTGAGAGTTCGTCGAGGCGCCGCATTAATTCGCCCAGTTGGCGCCGGATTTCGTTCTGGGCGTTGCGCGCGGTTTCGGAATCCGACGGGGAGAGGGGTTCGCCGCGTTGCTCGCGCCGGAACGTGTCGTCGTGGAGGCCCTGCTGGCGCCGCAGGAGCTCTTGTAGCTCACGCAGCATCTCCTGTGATGGGGATGCGTTCTGCTGCTGCTGTTGCAGCATGTCTGGCGCGTTCTGGAGCGCCTGGAGCATCTGCTGCATCCGTTCCAGCATCTCCTCTACGCCCTCGGCATCGCCGAGCCGTGCCCTTTGCTCGAGCTGCGAAAGCATGTCCTGGATCGCTTTAAGGTCAAGGACATTGAGATCGGTACCGGATTCGGGCAGGGTCGAAAGGTCCATGCCCTCGAGGGCCTGTGAAAGATTCTGCGCGAGTGCTTCGAGATAACGGTCGAGGGCGGCGCGCAACTCTTCCATGATCGCGGCGATTTCTTCTTCCGTGGCCTCGTTCTCCAGGGCTTCGCGTAAGCGTTCCTGCAATTCGGCAACATCACGCTGAGCGAGTGAGAGCGTCCCGTCTTCGAGGCGGAGTGCGGTGTCCCAAAGCAGCGAGATAACCGACGATACGTTGGTTCTCTCGGGTTCATGGATGAGGCGTGAGCGGGCCGTCATGAGCGCCAGAAAGACGGTCAGGTCGTTGTCAAACCGATCGGGGATTTGCCCGATATTGTGCAGGGAGCGCGCCACATCGCGGCGGCTTTCCGGCGCCAGTGCGAGGACCCGCCGTTGCGCGATGATCTCGCGGGCGATGGGATGGTTGAAGCTACGCTCGGGCAGAATGACGGGAAGCCGATCCGTTACGCTGCTCTGACCTCCTCCGTCGGTTGCGGTGATCTGAACATCAACTTCGAGACCCGCCCAGGGATGCGCAGTCAGATCATGAATACTGGTCGCCGTGCCGTCCCTCGGGTCGGGGCGTGGCAGGGGGAGTTCCAGTTTCAGGGCGCCAATGCCGGTGCCGGTCGGATTCCCGGGCCAGCTGATTTTCGCGTGAACTTCGATGACGGCATAGTCGTCCTGACTTTCGTAGCTCAGTCGTAGCGTGTTGCTGTCGTTCGAATCCGGGGATTCCCCGAACCGGATGTCGGGGCCGGTGTCCGGGATCACGTCGATATCCCAATGTCCCAGTTCCTCGCGGGATTGCAGGACCGACACGGAGATTGAACCTTCATTGTCGAGGCTCGTTTGTGTGCGCCACGCATTTTCGGAAATTTCGTCCAGTACGGAATCCGTTTCCCCAATCCGAAGAACGGGAGCTCCGCGTCCGGAGTTGACCTGAACCAGCATCACGCTGCCGACCGGGATCGGGATGGCACCGCGGGCACCTGCTTCGAGTTCTATGAGGTTTGCGGGGTCGGCGCTGGCCAGCAGGCGCGGCGGCAGGTTCGTGTATTCCGGTGGGGTGACCCATATCTCGAGGCTGGCCGTCTCGCGTTCGCTCAGTGCGCTGAGGTCAGGCGTGAACGCCCGGGCGAGCCGCGCGGTGCTATCTTGTCCGGCGACAATGAGCCCGACCGCCAGGGCCAGGACCAGCGCGGCCCGCAAAGCATAAGGGTCGCGGCCAGCCAGATTGGGATTGGGCCACCGCAATCGGGTGTTTTTCGCGGCGGCGGTGGCACGGGCCAGATGCAGCTTCCAGATACGGTCGGTTTCAGGATCGACAGTGTTGGAGGCGGGCCGGTCGTCGATAGTTGCCAGAGGCCTGTGTTCGAGGCCGGAATCCTTCTCGATCTTCCGGGTGGCTTCGGCGGCGCTGGGGAACCGGATTTGGCCCCCGGCGCGCCACAGTTGGGTCAACAGGACGATGGCAAAGCCGACCAGGATCAACGCGTGAAGCCAGGCCGTAAGTTGCGGTAGGGTATCCAGCAATGCCAGCACGACAAACAGTCCGGCGACAGCGGTGGTCGGCCAGATGGCGGGCCAGATCATTTCCCAGGATAGGGCAAGCCATGCGAGACCTCGCCGCAAAGACTTGGGTTGCGGCGGTTTTGTGTTGGCAGCGGTTTCGTTTTCCAGCAGCGCGTTCAACTCGGTCTCTTCGCTTTCCAGACCGCGTGTGGGCTGTGTCGCCTGCGGTCTCAGCTTAAGTTTGCCAGTCGGCGAGCGTCTCGTAACCCATAAATGTGGCCGGTTCCTGACGTTCGCGAACGATCGCGAATGACTCGCCCTGTACGAGAACTTCCGCGACCAATGCCCGACTATTGTAAACCGAGCTCATGACGGCGCCATAGGCACCTGCATCGCGTATCACGAGAAGTTCACCCTCCGACAGAGGCGGCAATTCGCAGCCTTTGGCAAACGTATCGCCGGTTTCGCAGATTGGACCGACCACATCCCAGGCATGGCGATCGGTATCATTCCCGGGCTCGCGCGTCGTTTGAATACGGTGGAGCGCATCGTAAAGCGCGGGTCGAATAAGGTCGTTCATGGCCGCGTCGACGATTGCAAACCGTCGAGATTCAGCCTCTTTTGCGTAGATGACCTGGGTGACCAGCACCCCGGCGGGGCCGGCCAGATAGCGTCCGGGTTCGAACATCAATTCGCACCCAAGATCGCCGACGGTTTCCATCACGACGGCCACGTAATCTTCGATTGGAGGCGGGGTGTTTTCGCCGTAATCGATCCCAAGGCCACCGCCCAGATCGAGCTTGTGGATGTTGTGTCCCGCCGCCCGTAATTCACCGACAAGCTCGGCAACCCGCGCGAAGGCGGCCCGGAAGGGAGCCACATCTGTGAGCTGACTGCCAATATGGACGGCAACGGAAACCGGCGCGATCCCCGGTAGCGCGGCGGCGCGGGCATAGATTTCCCCGGCGCGGGCAATATCGATCCCGAATTTATCTTCCTGGCGTCCCGTCGAAATCTTGTGGTGTGTATTGGCGTCCACATCGGGATTGACCCGGATGGCGATATCGACTTTCACCCCCATTGTTGTTGCCACATGGGACAGCATTTCGAGTTCTGGCACGGATTCGACGTTGAACTGCCCGATTCCAGCCTGGATGGCCTGGCGCATTTCAGCGGGTGTCTTTCCGACACCGGAAAACACGATATGGGCGGGTTGAACGTTTGCCGCCAGGGCACGCTCGAGCTCGCCGCCCGACACAACATCTGCCCCGGCACCCAGATCGGCTAGAGTGCGGATCACAGCGACGTTGGAGTTGGCCTTCATGGCATAACACACGCGCGCGTTCAGACCGGCGGCGGCAAGCGAACCGGCAAAACGGTTATAGGCCTCGGTCAGGGCGCCGGCGGAATAGACATAGACCGGCGTGCTGGCCACTTCCGCGATCCGCGAAAGGGCAACGCCCTCGGCGTACATCTCGCCATCTCGGTATTCAAAAGAGCTCATGCTGTGTCCAGCCAGATGGCCCGCGAATTAGCGGGTCGGATAGGTGCGGGGATAGGTGACGGGCTCGCCTTCGGGCGGCTCGGGGGGGCCTTTCTTGCCACAAGCGGTAAGGCCAAGCGCCAGTATCATAGCCAGAATCAGACTTCGGCTCAGTCTTTGGCCCGTACGGGGTGTGTGCGTTGGCATGATCAACCTCCCGTGAATCGTGCACGCGCATCGGCGACAGCGGCGCGGACATTGTCCGGCGCGGTGCCGCCAAAACTCGTGCGGCTCGCGACCGAGGCCTCGACGGAAAGCACACCGAAAACATCATCGGTGATCCGGGGGTCAATCGCCTGCATTTCGGTGAGCGGTAAATCGGCCAGATCGATGCCCCGTTCCTCGGCCCGTTTTACCACGGCGCCGGTGATCCCGTGGGCGTCGCGGAACGGCACCCCGGCGGCCCGTACCAGCCAGTCCGCCAAATCGGTGGCGGTCGAATAGCCTTTGCCAGCAGCGGGCCGCATATTTTCGGGTACCGCCTGCATGTCCGTGACCATCCCGGTGATCGCGGCAAGCGCGAGGGCGAGGGAATCAGCGGCGTCGAAGACCGGTTCCTTGTCTTCCTGCATATCCTTGGAATAGGCGAGGGGCAGGCCCTTCATCACGGTGAGCAGCCCCAGCAAATCGCCGAAGACCCGCCCGGCCTTGGCCCGTGAAAGCTCAGCGGCATCCGGATTGCGCTTCTGGGGCATCATGGAGCTGCCGGTGGTGTAGGCATCAGACAGCTTTATGAACCGGAACCCGTCGCTGCACCAGATCACGATCTCTTCGGCGAACCGGGAGATATGCACCATGCAGATCGAGGCCACGCTCAAGAATTCGAGCGCAAAGTCGCGATCCGAAACTGCGTCGAGTGAATTTGCCATCGGCCGGTCAAAGCCCAGCGTGCTCGCCGTTGCGTGCCGGTCGATCGGGAAAGACGTGCCCGCCAGGGCGCCGGCCCCAAGCGGCAACTCGTTCAGCCGCGCGCGCGCATCGATGAGCCGACTCCGGTCGCGCCCGAACATTTCCACATAGGCCAGCAAATGGTGCCCGAAGGTCACCGGCTGGGCGGTCTGCAAATGGGTGAAGCCCGGCATGATCGTGTCGGCGTTGGCGTCAGCGGTATCGAGCAGGGCCGCCTGAAGCGCCTGCATCTGGGCATCCAGCGCGTCGATCTCGTCGCGAACCCAAAGCCGGAAGTCGGTTGCCACCTGATCATTACGTGACCGCGCGGTGTGCAGCCGTCCGGCCGCATCGCCAACCAGCTCGCGCAGCCGTGACTCGATGTTCATATGAATGTCTTCAAGGGCCGCCGAGAAGCTGAATTCGCCGCTCTCAATCTCTCGCGAAATTGTGTCTAGACCCTCCGCAATGGCGTCCCCATCTCCAGGAGACAGGATCCCCTGTGCAACGAGCATTTGCGCATGCGCCCGCGATCCTGCGATGTCCTGGGCGAACAGGCGCTGGTCGAAACCGATGGAGGCATTGATGCGCTCCATCACCTCCGAAGGTCCGGAGGCAAAGCGACCACCCCATTGTGCGTTGGCAGGCTTTTGTGTTTCGTTTGGGCTCATGGTTCTCGGGCTCGCAACTAATGGAGCGACGTTTAACGATATGATGCGCCGGATGAAAGGTTTTCTGTTCACTGCTGCACTCGTGTCTGCTGGTTTTGGTAGCAGCTTGAGCACCTCTTTAGCCGATTCCGGGCCGCCGATTGAGGGCCAGGTTCAGAATTACGAGGCGTTCGCCGAGCCCCTCGACACGAGCGACGTCACCGTTTTGGGCAAGGATGGAAGTGCGGCCAGCCTCGATCAATTCAAGGGTAAGTTCATCGTTTTGAACTTCTGGGCGACCTGGTGTGGCCCCTGTGTGCGTGAATTACCCTCCCTCGAGCGGCTCGATGCGGCCCTCCCGGAGGATAAGGCCCAGGTTGTGCTGATCAGCCAGGATCGCGGCGGTTTCAAGCAAACCGAACGTTTTCTGAAGAAGCTGATGGTCAATTTCCCGGACAACTTCATCGACGAGCGCCTGAAATACTCCCGGTCAATCGGCGTGGTCTCACTCCCGACCACGGTTTTCCTCGACACCAACGGCAAAGAAGTCGGCCGCCTCGTCGGCACCGCCGAATGGGATTCACCCGAAGCCCTCGCGCTGGTGAACTGGTATCTCGACCAGTAGATCTGGATTGCCGCGGCTCGGTCTACCGGGTCGCGACGGGGGTTTCGCCGGAATAGTCATAGAAGCCGCGGCCGGTCTTGCGACCGAGCCAGCCGGCTTCGACATATTTTACCAGCAGCGGGCAGGGGCGGTATTTCGAGTCCGCCAGGCCCTCATAGAGCACCTGCATGACCGCCAAACAGGTGTCGAGGCCGATAAAGTCGGCAAGCTCGAACGGACCCATCGGATGGTTTGCAACCCAGCTTCAAGGATGCGTCGATCGAATCCACATTCCCGACGCCCTCATACAAGGTGTAGACGGCCTCGTTGATCATCGGTAGCAGGATGCGGTTGACGATGAAGGCCGGAAAATCTTCCGAGACGGTGCCGGTCTTGCCGAGATCGCGGGTTAACTCCTGCACAGCAGCGAAGGTTTCCTGGTCGGTCGCCAGGCCGCGGATCAGCTCGACGAGCTTCATCATCGGCACCGGGTTCATGAAATGCATGCCCATGAATTTGTGCGGGCGATCGGTGCGCGCCGCGAGGCGGGTGATCGAAATCGACGACGTGTTGGACGCGATGATGGCGCTGTCCTTGAGGTGCGGGCACAGGCTCTCGAAGATTTTGATTTTCACCGCTTCGTCTTCGGTGGCCGCCTCGATCACCATGTCGCAATCCGACAGACCAGCCACATCCGTGGCGGTGCTGATGCGACCGATTGCCGCGGCCTTGTCCTCTTCGGCGATCAGGGTGCGCTTAATCTGGCGGTCCATATCGCCGTTGATCTTGGTCAGGGCCTTGTCGAGGGCCCCCTGATTGATATCCATCAGCACCACGTCGCGGGCGGCGAGGGCGCAAACATGCGCGATGCCACTGCCCATCTGTCCGGCGCCGATGACGCCAATCTTGTTCAGCATAGTTTTGATCCCTGCGGTCTTGGTGACCGAATTTCGGTTAGAGCTGCTTTTCGAGCTCGTCGTTGAGTTCGGGTAGCGCTTTGAACAGATCGGCGACCAGACCATAATCGGCGACCTGGAAGATCGGCGCTTCCTCGTCCTTGTTGATGGCCACGATGACCTTCGAATCCTTCATGCCGGCGAGATGCTGGATCGCGCCGGATATACCCACAGCAATATAGAGCTCGGGCGCAACGACCTTGCCGGTTTGTCCGACCTGCCAGTCATTGGGCACGATTCCGGCATCGACCGCAGCGCGTGACGCGCCCATGGCCGCGCCAAGCTTGTCGGCGATGGGTTCGATCAGGGTGTAATTGTCGCCCGAGGCCATGCCACGTCCGCCAGAAATGATCACCCGCGCCGAGGTCAGCTCGGGACGATCGCTGCTGGATTCGGACAATTCGATGAACCGGGATACGCCCTTGTCACCACCGCCTGAAACAGCTTCGGTGGCCGCGCTGCCGCCCTTGGCGCTGGCCGGATCAAAGGTGGTCGCACGTACGGTGATCACCTTGGACGCGTCGGCGGATTTGACCGTCGCCATGGCGTTGCCTGCATAAATTGGGCGCACAAACGTGTCTGCATCCTCGACCGCCGTGATCTCGGAGATCTGTTGCACGTCGAGCAAGGCCGCGACGCGGGGCATGACGTTCTTCCCGAAGGTCGTGGCCGGGGCCAGGATATGGCTGTAGTCGCCCGCGATACCCATGATGACCACGGTCAGGTTTTCGGCCAGCCCGTGTTCCAGGCGGGGCTCGTCGGCGACGAGAACTTTCGAAACCCCGGTGATTTTTGTAGCCGCTTCTGCGACGCCCGCACAGCCCGATCCCGCGACCAGGACGACGATATCGCCCGCGCCCTTATCGGCGAGCTGCTGGGCGGCTGCCACAGTGTTCAGGGTGGCGGCTTTGAGGGCCTGGTTGTCGTGTTCGGCAATAACGAGGACAGACATCAGATCACCTTCGCTTCGTTCTTCAGTTTGTCGACCAGAGCGGCAACAGATTCGACCATCATACCGGCCTGGCGGGTCGGCGGCTCCTCGACCTTCAGGGTCGTCAGCCGCGGCGCAATGTCGACGCCCAGTTCATCGGGGGACATCTCATCGATCGGCTTCTTTTTGGCCTTCATGATGTTGGGTAACGAGGCGTAGCGCGGCTCGTTCAGGCGCAGGTCCGTGGTAATGACCGCCGGGGTATTGATCTCGATGGTTTCCAGTCCGCCATCAACCTCGCGGATGACCGTGGCCTTGCCGTCGGATAATTCGACGCCGGAGGCAAACGTGCCTTGCGGCCAGTCGAGCAGGGCGGCCAGCATCTGACCGGTCTGGTTTGAATCATCGTCGATGGCCTGCTTGCCGAGGACCACCAGATCGGGGGATTCCTTATCGACCAGCGCCTTAAGCAGTTTAGCGACAGCGAGCGGCTGCAATTCGTCATCGGTTTTAACGTGGATACCGCGGTCAGCTCCCATGGCCAGCGCGGTGCGGATCGTTTCCTGGCACTGCTGTAGGCCCATCGACACGGCGATAATCTCGCTCGCGGTACCGGCCTCTTTCATCCGAACCGCCTCTTCGATGGCGATTTCGTCGAACGGATTCATGGACATTTTGACGTTAGTGGTCTCGACACCGGTATTGTCCGATTTCACACGGACTTTCACGTTGTAGTCGATGACCCGTTTGACGGGGACGAGCAGCTTCATAGGAATTTCCCGGATGTTGCAGTTTTATTGCGGTGCAACATGCAGAAGGTCGTCGGAAGTGTCAATAAATCGACCGGCTGTTTCAGCCCGTGAGACAGCGTGGCGTGTTCGAAAAGGTGCGTCGAATCAGCTTCGGTTCTGACCGGGGGTCCAAAGTATATCGGCCCGTCCGCCATCGTTGAGATGCGTCCCAGCACGAACAGATGGTCCGATAAACGGTTGATGTATTGCAAGGCGTGGGGGTTTACGTACTTGCGGCCGGCCAGCTCCGTCATCAGCCGTTCGGCGCGGCGCGCGATGGTTCGCGCCATGTGCAGATGGGCTGCCCCGGCGGTGCCGCCGGGCAGGATGAACGATGTCAGGGGGGCCAGGTCGTCATTGAGCGCATCGATCTCTTGCTCGAGCCGGGTGACCTGCTCGGCAACGATGCGCAGCGCACCCTCGTTTTTACGGGCCGACCGCTTGTCGCCTTCGGGGGTGCAGAGATCTGCCCCGAGATCAAACAAATCGTTCTGGATACGTCCGAGTATCGCGTCGGTCGCCGGGTAGTCACCGAGGTGCAAACGCGCCAGGCCGAGAGCGGCATTGGTCTCGTCGACGGTGCCATAGGCGGCAACGCGGAGATCATGTTTTGCCACCCCGGTCACCCGAGCCAAGTGAGGTCTGCCCGGCGTCACCGCCGCGGGTATATATGCGATCAAGCTGGACCATGTCGGCTAGCCTCCCTGCGACGTTACGAAGACGAATAACAGGATTAGTCCCACGGCCAAAGCCTGCAGCCCGACGCGCCAGCGCATCATTTTTTGGCCGTATTTACGGTTGAATTCGCCACCTCGCGCCATCGCGATGACGCCGACAATCAACACCAGCATAACGGCTGCGAGCGCCACGGCGAGCAGGATCGGAAGTATCTTCATGCCCGCGATCATATCGCCGGAAGATAGCGGTGACGAGGGGGCAGTTGTTGCGGCGCTTCGACACGCCGGCGGGCGGCTTTGGGTGCCGATATGGCCAGTTGACCGGAATCTTTCGGATTTGTACGGTCCCCGCGTGATTGACCAAGCATGGACCCTTCTTATTGGCAGCCCGGCGCGGGCCCGACTTACGGCGCGGCGACCGTGTTCTTATGCGTGCACGCAGCCAAACAGAATGGGAATTGTTCATCATGTCCTTACGAAATTTACCGCATACTGAGTCACCTGATCGTCGGGGAAACTTGGCGAATCCTGTGTACTGCTTTTCCGTCACGGGAAAGGCGGACCCGGGACTCATGCTCAGAATCATGGAGTTTTGGGCAAAACGTGGATTGATGCCAGATCGCTGGCATGGCGAAAAAAGCGAAATGGAAACAGGCGATGTCCGTCTTGATATTGATACTTCGGATTTTGACTTTGCCGCCGCGCGGCATGTCGCTAAATCCATCTGTGGTGTTTTCGGCGTTACGCAGGTGGTCGTGTGTGAAAAACACATCGCTGCGACGGCCTGAGCAGGCGGTTGTGTAATGGCACTTTATAATCACATTGCGGCCTGCAACGATTTTGACCTCACCGGGAAACGGGAGTTTCACGTCGATGATGTGCATGTGGGCTGGCTGTCAGATGATCTGGCCGAGCGGATGCATCGGTGGACGGAGTTTTTTGATATCACCAAGGACGCGGTTGCTCTGCGAGACGGGTTGAAGGATGTCGAGGCGCGTTCGAAGGCGCTGGCTAAAGCTGGAGCGGCGCTGGTGGTGCAGCAGGCCCTGCCGCGCAATCGCAAGGAGCTTTGCCCGGTGATGGAACATCTGGGCGGCACCAACCTGTTGCGCATTGATCGTGCGTGGCTCGAATCCTTCGGTGTAAAATCCTATGGCGTTCATATCAACGGCTATGTCGATACGCCCGATGGTCCCGAGCTCTGGGTGGGTGTGCGCGCCAAAGATCGCCAGGTCGCGCCCGGGAAACTCGACAACATGGTTGCTGGTGGTTTGCCGGTTGGCCTGACGATTGAAGAAAATTTGATCAAGGAAGCTGCCGAGGAGGCCTCAGTGCCCGAGGAGTTGGCCCGGGCCGCCACACCGACCGGTGTCATCAGCTACATGTTCAATACCGATTGCGGAATCCGTCGAGACATGCTGTTTGTCTATGATTTGAAATTGCCCGACGATTTTGAGCCTGTGAACGATGATGGCGAAGTCAGTGGCTTTGTCCGCTGGCCGGCGCGCCAAGCCCTTCGCGTGGTCGAAGAGACCGATGAATTCAAGTTCAACGTCAATCTGGTGATTATCGACTTTGCCATTCGGCACGGCCTGATTACCCCGGAGCAGACGGACTACGCCAAGCTGGCTCGCGGCCTGCGGGCGTGGAGCTAGAACACCCCTAGATGCCGTTCGCCGCTGCGGCTTGTCTCGCGATCTGGCGGATTGACATGGCCCAGAGATCCTCCGGGTCGGTCCCTGCTTCGCGCAACGCGCGCAGGGTGAAAGCCTTGTCCCGCTTGGCTAGCCGTGCCCCCTTATTATCTGTGATCAGAACCGTGTGATGCCATTCCGGCACGTTGAGTCCGAGCAGGGCCTGGAGCAGGCGGTGGATTTGGCTTGCCGCGAACAGATCATCGCCGCGGGTGACCAGAGTCACGCCCTGTTCGGCGTCATCGACCGTGACGGCCAGGTGGTAGCTGGTCGCCACATCCTTGCGGGCGAGAACGATGTCTCCAAACTGTTCCGGACGGGCGTCCTGTTCGCCGCGGGTGCGGTCGTGCCAGATCAGGGTGCCGGCGCGTGCGATCGCCGCTTCCATGTCGAGGCGCAAGGCGTGGGGTTCATCTGCCGCGATCCGGTCTTCGCGTTCTGATTTGGTCAAGGCCTTGCAGATGCCGGGATAGACCGGTCCATCCGGGCCATGGTGCTGGAGATGGGGTGCCGCACCTGCGCGATTGATCTCGGCAGTAATGTCCGAACGGGTGCAAAAGCACGGATAAAGCAGACCGTCGTAATCGAGCTGATCCAGCGCCGCCGCGTAGTCAGGAAGCCGCTCGGACTGTCGCAGGACAGGGGCGTCCCACTCGAGGCCCAGCCAGGTCAGGTCTTCGATAATAGCGGTTTCGAATTCGGGTCGGCACCGTCCGGGATCTATGTCCTCAATGCGCAACACGAACCGCCCTTCGGCGGCCGTGGCGAGGCGATAGGCGAAAAGGGCTGAATAGGCGTGACCGAGATGCATCAGGCCTGTGGGGGACGGCGCGAACCGGGTGACGATCTTCGGGTTGGCGTTCATGGTTATGCCTGGAACTTCCTTGGGTCTTAAGAGACGTGCACAATCGATATCGAACATGCGTGTGAACAGGACGATGATGCGATGAAAACAATCAAACGGCTAGAGGCTGGGCTCACTGAGCTCGGAAACCTCGATCCACGTATGGCTGAACTCTGGCGTCAGGCCGGAACGCCGGGCCCGCGGGCCCGCCCGCCCGGCTTCTCGACATTGCTGCGGGTGATTGTCGGCCAGCAATTATCGACCCATGCGGCGGCGGCCATCTGGAAACGAATGGAAGTCGCCGGTGTTGCCAAGGACCCGCTCGCTTATGTGGCGATGGATGACGATTCGTTGCGTGCGCTGGGGCTGAGCCGTCAGAAAATCGCCTATGGGCGCGGTCTGTCTGAGGCGGTCGTCAGCGGTGGGCTCGATTTGCCAAAGCTTCGGCGTATGGAGGATGAAGACGCCATATCAACGCTCGTAGAACTAAAAGGGATCGGGCGGTGGAGCGCGGAATGCTATTTGCTCTTCGCGCTCGGACGTCCCGATGTGATGCCCGCAGATGATCTGGCGCTTGTGGCTTCGGCCGGGCGTCACCTGGGCGATGGTACCCGCTGGACCCCGGGCCAGCTGCGCACGGAATCGGAAACCTGGCGTCCCTGGCGCAGTGCAGCAGCGCGCCTGCTTTGGCATGCCTATCACATCGAAGCTGTATAGAATGCCAACCCCGAACCACGGACTTGATCATGACAGACAACTTCCTCACCGGACCGAGCCGGGAACCCGCGTCGGGCGGCCCGGCAAAACAGCTCGTGGTCTTTCTTCATGGTCGCGGGGCCAATGGTGACGATCTGATCGGGCTCGCGCCGATCGTTGCCGAGCATTTACCCGATGCGATGTTCCTGGGGCCGGACGCCCCCCACCCCCTGGACATGTCCGGGGTTGGGTTGCAGTGGTTCGATTCCCTCGATCGCAGTCCGGAATATATGGCGGCGGGGGTGCGAGCGACGGCGCCCGCGATCGATGCTTATCTCGATCATCATCTCGATCAGCTCGGTCTGACCGACGAGAATCTTGCGATTTTTGGATTCAGCCAGGGCTGCCGGATGGCCTTGCATGTCGGGTTTCGTCGGCAGCGATGCCCGGCGGCGATTCTCGGGTTTTCAGGATCGCTGGCCGCGCCGGAAGATCTGGCCGCAGAAATCACCGTCCGCCCGCCCGTGCTGCTGGTGCATGGAGAGGCCGACGAGGTAGTGCCGTATGCGTCACTCGCCACCGCCGAAGCCGCCCTCAAAGGCGCGGGGGTTTCTGTTGAGGCGGTGTCCCGTCCTGAACTCGGTCACGGAATTGACAATGAAGGCTTTGGCTATGCCGTCGCCCACCTCGCGCGCGCCTTTGGCGTGTCCGTGGTATGATTTTGAAGAATTGTTTCAAGATATTGTAATTAAAGAAAGATATTCCGTCTGAGCCGGAAAAATAATTTGCCCGGAATCGGATGGGTTCCTAATATTCGAAAAATTATGAGTAAGTTTCACGGACCCGGGGAGGGGAGTAATGGACGTCGCGCTGGGGAATTGTCCGGCACTGGTGCTGAACGCGGATTTTCGTCCGCTGAGCTATTTCCCGCTCTCCCTCTGGCCCTGGCAGGATGCGGTGAAAGCCACGCTTATGGGCCGGGTCAACACGGTTGCCGAATACGACCGGGTGATCCGCTCTCCCAGCCTGGAAATGCACCTGCCCAGCGTCGTCTCCCTCAAGGAATATATCCGGCCCGCCGAACGCCCGGCCTTCACCCGGTTCAACGTGTTCCTGCGCGACCGGTTTACCTGTCAGTACAGCGGACAACTTCTCCCGGCCCATGATCTGACTTTTGACCATGTCCTGCCCCGATCACGCGGTGGTCGGACGAGTTGGGAAAATGTGGTGACTGCGTCGAGCGACTGGAACCTGCGCAAGGCCAACCGGACACCAAAGGAGGCGGGCATGCATCTGCTCAATGAGCCTCGTCAGCCAACAACTCATGAGCTGATCGAACACGGTCGAGGCTTCCCGCCGAACTTTCTGCATGAAAGCTGGGGAGATTACCTTTACTGGGATTCCGAACTGGACGCTTAGGGCCCAATCAGTAGCGCGTCGACAGCCAGATAGCCGCCCGCGAGCCGGCTTTGACGGCTTCCGATAACACGCGATAGCCCGGTGCCTGTTCGGCGTCGTGTTCGAGGCCGGTGTCCTTGTGCTCGAGTTCCTCGGCTCGGAATTCCTCGATCATCTCGCGCAGTTCAGACTCGTCGTCCCCAAGCTGGTCGGCCTGGTGCGCGTAATGCTCCTCGATAACTTCTTCGACTGCCACGGTGCAAGCCATGGCCGCGCGTTCGCCGAGCAGTGCGCTGGCGGCACCCAGGGCAAAACCAGCGGCATGCCAGATCGGGCCGAGCACTGTTGGTCGGACGTGCCGTTCGACGATCAGTTTGTCGAAGGCATCGAGGTGTTTTTGTTCCTGTTCGGCCATATGCCGGATCGTGTCGCCGAGCGGGCGATTGCCGAGCACGGCGAGCTGGCCTTCGTAGATGCGTGCGGCGCCATACTCCCCGGCCTGATCAACGCGGATCATCCGTTCGACAAGGGTTTTCGCATCGGGATCGCCGGGCAGTCGGTCTTCGCCGGTGACTTTGGGTCGTTGTGGCTTGTCGTCGCTCATGTTGCGCTCCGTCCGATCGTGCGCGCGGCCCAGAGCGATGCTGTGCCAAATACGAACGATGCGATGAAGTTGAAACCTGCCATCGAGATCCCGAACAGGGACCATGGCACGTCGTCGCAGTGCACGACCGACGTGGCAAACAGGCGAGTTCGCAATTCATCGAGTGACATGTTGGGGTCGTTAAGGCCGCCCCCGCAGGTCGACAGACCTTCCCACCAATGTTGTTCGACACCGACATGAAACCCGGCGATGCCGCCACCGGCCAGAAAGATCACGGCACAAAGCCCGGCGATGGCAGCGATTCCATTTGGTCCAAGTTTGCGTGCGGTCAACAGGGTCAAGCCAGCGATGCCGAGCACGACCCAGTAGGGCCAGCGCTGGTAGATGCAAAGCGTGCAGGGTTGCAGTCCGCCGATGAGCTGAAACCCCCACGCGGTCGCCAGCATTACCGCGCTGGCGGCAAAGGCAAGCGCCGGCCAAAGGGGCAGGCGGACGCGCAACAGGGTCGAAAGATCACTCATGGCCATGGCCCGATATAGGGGTTCGGGCCGCCCAACGCTAGAAGGCGAATTTGATCAGGACAAATCCGCCGATGAGCAGGAATAGGAACCCGAGGGCGACCCAGCCGAGATATTTCTCCACGAAGGTTCTGATTGGTGGACCGAAATACCAGATTAGTGCTGCAACCAGGAAAAACCGCAGCCCGCGTGAACCGACGGAAGCAATGCCAAAGACGAACGGATCGAGCTGGGTCACGCCGCTGGCGATCGTGATGACCTTGTAGGGGAACGGCGTGACCCCGAAGACCGCGACGATCCACGCCCCGAGCTCATTGTAGCGATCGGTGAAGCGCCGGAAGGTTTCGTCAAATCCGTAAAACGCGATGATTGGTTCACCGATCGTGTCGAAAAGGGCAAAGCCGATTAGGTAGCCGAAATAGCCGCCGAGTACCGAGGCGATGGTGCAGATCGCCGCCAGCCGCCAGGCCCGTTCACGTGCAGCCAGGATCATGGGGATCAGCAATAGGTCCACGGGGATCGGAAAAACGGAGCTTTCAGCAAACGCGATCACGGCGAGTAGCCAGACCGCATTGGGGGAGGCGCTCAGGCGCATCGTCCAGTCGTAGGTGCCGCGCAACATGCTGCCTGAATTCCCCCAAGTGATTCGGGCCCAATTTGGCAGGGTACCGACCGCGAACCGCCGTGTAACAGCCCGTTTCTACCCTGTCCACGGTTGCGGGGGTACGGATCAGCGGCGGCGGATATCGCGAATATAAGCCACCGTGCCGTCATTGCCGACTTCGGCGACCCAGAGGCCAGTGTGGCTGAAGGCCAGATCGCGTCGCGGACTACCCGAATTGAGCGATGCATGGTCGTGTGCTGCCGCATCGGCCCGCTGGGTGCTGGCGGTTTCGGGGGCCAGTGCCAGCAGGCCGATGGCCGCCAGCCAGATGGTGACCAGGGCGGTGAGTACACGAAGATGGGTGCGCATCATTGTTTGCTCCATGAGTTTGTTTAACCTTAGGTAGGGGTTCAACGCGAGGAACGAAGTGACCCCCATCACATGGAGAAAGTTTTTGTCGGTCGAGGGGTGGTTGACGGTGGCCCGCTCTCGGAACTATGCAGTGTCCCGGCGACACGGTGCCCCTGTGGCGGAATTGGTAGACGCGGCAGATTCAAAATCTGTTTCTCGCAAGGGAGTGGGAGTTCAAGTCTCCCCGGGGGCACCAATACGCAATCGAGTTGATGGTTGGTAATCCTTCCACACGCCCGGTTGCGATTCCACAATAAGAAAATTAAGGTCCGCGGGAACATAGAAGGCGGGTTGCCGCCCGTAATTCATGACTTTTCGCGAGGCAGGTTGACGTAATGCAGCTCAATAACAGTTTTACCGTTCCAACCGATCCGGATACGGCGTGGCAGGTGCTTCTTGATGTGCCGCGCATCGCGCCGTGCATGCCGGGGGCTGAGCTCACCGAGGTCATTGGTGAGCATGTTTATAAAGGCAACGCCAAGCTGCGCGTTGGACCTGTGAGCCTGACCTTTTCAGGTGAGGCCGAGATCACGACTATTGATGAAGCCAATCACAGCGCGACGGTGCACGCCAAGGGCAATGACAATAAGGGGCGTGGATCAGCTGATGCTGATGTGGTCTTCAAACTGTCGGAAGATGGCGGACAGACCCGAGTTGATATCACCACGGAGCTGAACCTGACCGGCTCGATCGCACAATACGGTCGGGCGTCGGGCCTGATTGATGCGATCGCGGGACAGATCATCACAGAATTTGCGAATAACTTGGAAACCGAGATCGGATCGGATGCTGCTGCACCCGCTGGCGTGTCTGACAGCTCAGCGGCGCCGACTGAAGCAACACCAACGCCCAAACAGAACGACAATAGTATTTCCGGTATCAGCCTGTTTTTTCGGGCAATCTGGGCGATGATCCGCGGCAAGCGGTAGGGAGACGAAACCCATGAAACCAGCACCCTTTGTCTATCACGATCCGGCGACGCCGGAGGAAGCGGTCGCGCTTCTGGCCGAACACGAGGACGCGAAAGTTCTTGCCGGTGGTCAGTCGCTGATGCCGATGCTCAACATGCGCTTCGTTGTTCACGATCACGTCATCGACCTGAACGGTGTAGCGGGCATTTCCGGGGTCACAGACACCGGTAATGCGCTGGAGATCGGAGCGATGACCCGTCAGCGCGATCTGATTCGTGATGGGGCGGTGGCGGCCAAGGCGCCGATAATTCCTGAAGCACTGGCGAATGTCGGACATTTCCAGACCCGCAATCGCGGCACGATCGGGGGCAGCCTGTGCCATCTCGACCCGTCTGCTGAGCTGCCCTGCCTGATGGCCGCCTATGACGCGGTGCTGACCGCCCACGGCCCGGATGGTGCGCGCGACATTCCGTTTACCGACTGGCCGCTTGCCTACATGATCCCGACATTGGGGCCAGACGAGCTGCTGACCAAGATCACGGTGCCGTACTGGGGCGCAAGCCATGGTTATGGCTTTGTCGAGTTCGCCCGCCGCCATGGTGATTTTGCCATGATCGCGGTTGCGGCTTTGCTCGAGGTCGAAGGCGGCAAGATTAGCCGCGCCTCGATCTCGATTGGTGGCGCGGATGTGAGACCAATCCGGCTGACAGAGGCGGAGGCCGGTTTGGTGGGGGATGCACCGAGCGCAGACGCCTTCAAATCTGCCGCTGAAATTGCCCGTGGGATCGACGCCATGTCGGATGCCTATGTGAGCTCTGCTTACCGCCAGCGACTGGCTGCGGCCCTCTTGGAACGCGCGCTCGTCAAAGCGGCTGAACGCGCAACAGGGAGTGCCTGATCATGGCTGATACCCGCGATATCGAAGTCACGGTGAATGGCAAAAGCCATGCTGCCAATGTTGAAACCCGCACCAGTTTGGGTGATTTCCTGCGCCATGGTCTCGGTCTAACCGGGACCCATATGGGTTGCGAGCACGGCGTCTGCGGTGCCTGCACGGTCATGGTCGATGGTGAGGCGGTGCGGTCCTGTCTGATGCTGGCCGTACAGGCCAACGGACAGGAAGTGACGACCGTTGAAGGCCTGGCCGATGATGACGGCACGCTGCACCCGCTGCAGGAAGCCTTCTGGAAGCATCACGGACTGCAATGCGGCTTCTGCACGCCGGGCATGCTGACCTCGCTGGCAGCGTTCCTGCGTGACAATCCCGATCCGAGCGAGCGCGAAGTGCGTGAGGCCATTTCGGGAAATATTTGCCGGTGCACCGGCTATCAGGGAATTGTCGACGCGGCACTAGATGCTGCCAAGACGATGCAGGGGAGCTAAGACCATGGTTGTTCGTTACTTGGGCGCAGAAGTCCAACGCATGGAAGACCCGCGATTGCTAACCGGTCATGGTCGCTACGTGGACGACATCACCATGGCAGGTATGCTCGAAGCAGCGTTTCTGCGGGCCCCGCTGGCCCACGCGAAAATTCGCTCGATCGATACGTCCAGGGCCGAAGCCCTGGATGGTGTGCATCGGGTGTTCACCCATGCGGATTTCGGTGAGAAATACAGCCACCGGATGAACCAGCTCTACCCGGCGCCGGTGATTGAGCAGGACAAGACCCAGTATCCGCTGGCCAAGGATGAAGTCTGTTTTGTCGGTGAGACCGTCGCCGTTGTGGTGGCCGATAGCCGTGCTATTGCCGAGGACGCTCTCGCGCTGATCGATGTGGACTATGAAGCGCTACCGGCTGTGGTGAATATCCGAACCGCGCTCGATGACGGTGCGCCTCTGGCCCACGCGGATGCGACGTCAAACCTGATGGGCAGGATGCGCTCGAGGTTCGGGGATATCGAAGATGCTTTTGGCAAGGCCGACCATGTGTTTTCGGCCGGCTTCATGCAGCATCGTGGCGGTTGCCACTCCATGGAGACACGGGGCGTCATCGCCAAAGATGATCCCTGGGGTGACGGGCTGACGCTCTGGACCTCGGCCCAGTCGCCCTATTTGATCCGTCGTGCGCTCGCCACCTGGCTGGGCGAGCCCGAAGAGCGCATTCGTGTGGTTGCCCCTGATGTGGGCGGCGGTTTCGGCCCGAAAGCCGGGTTCTATCCCGAAGAGATCGCCATCGCGCTGGTCGCGCGTCTTATGGAAACGCCGGTTAAATGGATCGAGGACCGTCGCGAGCATTTCGTCTCGACTACGACCCAACGAGATCAGTACTGGGATCTCGAAGTGGCCTGCACACCCGAAGGCAAAATTCTTGGCTTGCGCGGGAATATTACCCATGAGAACGGGGCGTATGTCCCCTACGGGATTCTTTTGCCCAACAGCTCATTGACCCCGTTGCCCGGGGCCTATTCGATTGCCGCGATCGATGTGGGTGTGGATATCGTTTTCACCAACACGATTGCGAACTCACCGGTACGTGGCGCGGGGCGTCCGTGTGGCATTTATGCAGTCGAACGGATGATCCAGCTGGTCTCCCGAAAGCTCGGTATTGACCCGGCCGAAGTGCGTCGCCGGAACTATGTGCGCTCCAATCAGATGCCCTATGAGACAGGTGCGTTGCTGCGTGGCGGTGCCAAATGCGTTTACGACAGCGGTGATTATGAAGCGCTGCTCGAGAAGGCTTTGGACCTTTCCGACTACAACAGTTTCAAGGAACGCCAGGAAGCTGCACGCAGAGAAGGCCGGTATCTGGGTATCGGTATCTCGTCCTGTATCGAAGACACCGGTATGGGCCCCTATGAGGGCACGACTGTTCGGGTGGAATCCTCGGGCAAAGTCGCGGTTCGCACAGGCGCGGCGAGCCAGGGACAGGGTCATCACACGATGATCGCGCAGCTCGTGGCAGAAAATCTGGGTGTGACGCCGGAAGACATCCTGTTTGAATCCGCCGACACATCAAAGTTCCCCCATGGTATCGGCACCATCGGCAGCCGTGTGGCCGCCAATGTGGGGCCGTCTGCCTTTGATGCCGCGTTCAAAGTCCGCGAGAAAGCCCTGAAGCTGGCTGCGGAGGTTCTTGAGGCTTCGGAGGCTGATCTCGATATTGAGAATGGGGTTGTTCGTGTGAACGGCGCGCCAGATCTCTCAATCACCTTGGGGGAGCTGGCCATTAAATTGTCGCCGGCTTCCGCGATGCGGGTCCCGGCAGGCTTTGATCCGCTGCTCGAAGCGACTTCCTATGACGGCTCAAGCGGTTCGCCCATCGCGTGTGGTTCGAATGTGGCCGAAGTCGAGGTTGATCCGGGCACGGGCGAAGTCAAAGTGCTGCGTTACTCGGTCGCCCATGATTGTGGTGTGATGATCAACCCGATGATCGTGCATGGCCAGATTATCGGTGGTGTTGTTCACGGGATCGGCAATGCGCTGTTCGAACGCATGATTTATGACGATCAGGGCCAGCCGCTGACCATGAATTACGGTGAGTATCTGTTGCCCCTGGCCAGCGAGATTCCCCGGATCGATGTTACTCATATGGAAACCCCGTCCCCGCTCAACTCGCTTGGCGTGAAGGGTGCGGGTGAGGGCGGAACGATCCCGGCAGCCGCGGCGATCGTTGCGGCAATCGAGAATGCGCTCGAGGAGTTCTCGGTCGAGATCGACTACTACCCGGTCGACCCGCAATACCTGACAGAGCTGATCGACAAGGGCACCGCGCAAGCGGCCGAATAGAAACTGGATTGCGAGATCGTGACCCCACCTAGCGGGTTTCGATCTCGCCATTCCCCGACAGCATGATCGCGATCGGCCGGGTCGGGCGGAAATACGAGAAAACGATCATCGCGATCATCGTCAGGGGGACCGACAGGAACATGCCGGCAAGGCCCCAGATCGAGCCCCATACCGCCAGCGAAATCAGCACCACCAGGGGTGAGATGTTGAGCGACGTCCCCATCAGCCGGGGCTCGATGATGTTGCCGATTAGGAACTGGGTCGCCCCGCCGCCGATGATCACGGCCAGGACTGGGCCGATGGTCGCGAACTGCACCACCGCCAGCAAAGTGGGCAGCAGGATGCCGAGCATGGATCCGATCGTGGGAATATAGTTCAGCAGAAAAATCACAAAGCCCCAGAAGGCAGCGAAGTCGACCCCGACCACGAGCAGGATGCCGTAGCTGATCAACCCGGTGGCCACGCTGGCCAGTGTCTTGATGGCGACGTATGACTGGATTTGGGATTGCATCCGGTGGAGCAGGTCACGCACGTCCTGACGCTTTTCGGCATCGGGGAACAGCGCCTGGATTTTCTTCTCGAAGCTGCTTTGCTCGATTAGCAAGAATAGCACATAGACCAGAACAATTCCCAGGGAGCCGGCGAATCCGGCCACGGTCGACGCCAGTCCGGCGATCAGGGAGCGGACGTCGATTTCATCGACAATGCGGGTGATGTCCGGGGGTTCACTGAACCCGGCCAGGCGCGAGGCGCGTTCGATCAGCGCCTCGAAATTTGCCTGATAGGACGGCGCGGCGGCTGCCACCTGAGAGATATTATCACTGATCAGCTCGGCAACCAGCGCGATGGCGATCAGCACGACGACGACCGCTCCGATCAGTGTCAGCCAATGCGGGAGTTTCTCGCCGATCACCGGGATATAGTTGAAAAACCGCGCCAGGGCGTTGAGCAGGTACCAGATCACGATGGCGACGGCGATGGGGATCAGAAGTTCACGGCCCTCAATCAGGAAAAAGATCGTTAGGGCGAAAATCAGAATCGCGCCCGCAAAGGCGCCGATCCGGGCTGGTGCCGCGTTTGTCATAGTCGTTCGGTCCCGTCTTGTTTCGCGCGGCCACCCTGTTGAGGTGGGCGATTGTATTTTCGCATGTAGCACAGAAATTCACGATTTGGCCCGTTACCGTTGACGGGTGTGATCCGATGGTGGTCTGCTGAATGAGAACAAGACACGCGTGTCTCTGCGGCGCAGCGTGCTTATGGAGAATTTCAAGGAGGACGACAACGTGACGACACCGTTGGAAGGATCACGCCTGGAGCGTGTGGAGCGAAAAGACTGCCCGGCAGAGCATCTGAGTGACTATGACGAGGTCTTGCGCACCCGTGGCATGGAAACCATGCCCCATGTGTTTGCGCTCCTCGCCAACAGTCCCGCCGCGCTGGCCGCGGTATGCCCCGTGGGCGCTCATGTCCGCTACGGGACCGATTTCGATGACGCGTTGCGTGAATATGTGATCATGACCGTCGCTCAGGAGCTTCGCTGCACCTACGAATGGGTACACCATTATGTGGTGGCCAAGCGGGTCGGCGCTTCGGATGATCTGCTGAAAAAGATCGGCACTTCGGCGATGGAAAGCGAGCCTGGCAATATTGGTCTGGCGACGCGCTATGCGCGGATGCTGACGCGAAATGAAGAGATTCACGACGACATGGCCGACGCCCTCAAGGCGTCCTTCGGCGCCAAGGGTTTCGTCGATATGACGATCATGATTGGCTATTACGGGATGCTCGCACGATTCATAAACACGGTGAAAATTCCGATCGAGGATACCTACGAAATCCTACCGTTTAACGTCTAGGCGCTCCAGCATTCGCGCGGCCGCCTGTTCAAAGGAGGAGAAGCGGTCATGGTGAAGGTTGTTGTTCAGATGTACCCGGTCATCCGTGCGGATGGTCCGGAAGAGCGTAAGGAATTGCGGCCCATTGGGCGCAACCGCGAGCGCTATCAGGAAGCCATGGATGGCATGCCCGATATCATTCTGGCGATGGATGATCTTGGTGTCTGGGGAATTTCCAGCATCGAACATCACTTCCATTCCGAAGGTTATGAGGTCGGTCCAAATATCGGTGTGAACACCGGCTACTGGGCGGGACTGTCCAAGAAACTCAATATTGGCAGCCTCGGCTATGTGATGAGTGTGGATGACCCGATCCGCGTGGCCGAGGAAACCGCTGTCCTTGATCACATCACAAAGGGCCGGTGCTTTGTGGCCCTTGCCCGCGGGTATCAGTCGCGCTGGACCAACGTGCTGGGTCAGAAGATCGGCTCCGTGGCCACCCTGTCGGATAAAAGTGAGGCGGATGTTCGCAACCGCGAGATTTTTGAAGAGCAGGTCGACATTGTGATGAAGGCCTTGACCGAGGGCACGTTCGACTACAAGAGCGATCTCTGGGAATACCCCTATCCCCATGACACGGGTGTCAAAGACTGGTTCATGGGAGACGTTACCCGCCAGCTTGGCGCGCCGGGGGAGATGGATGACGAGGGCAATCTGCACAAAATCTGCGTTGTGCCAGCGCCTTATACCCAGCCCCATCCAAAAGTGTTTATTGCTTCGAACGCCTCGCTGGAGACGGTGGAATATGCCGGGGCCCGCGGGTTTATCTCGACCTATTTCTCGAGCATCGGGAAATGCGCCGATTTTGGTCCCCGCTACACCGAGGCGGCCAATCGGAATGGGCATAACTTCGCGCCGGGCCAAAACTAGGCCATCGTGCGGTGGCCGCATATTGGGGAAACCCAGGCCGAGGGCGGGCAGATGGCGATCGACTGGTCGCGGGACATCTTCGAGAACTTCTACGGTCCGCTGTTTCCGGACTGGACGGCCCGGGCACAGGGAGCTGACGACGCCAAAATGCTCGAACTGATGACCGAGACCGGATTGTTCCAGTTAGGTGATGTCTCCAGTGTGCGCGATACCTATGTGGACCAGTGGAAGCAGTTGCCGGCGGAATACATCACCCTGATTTATCACTATGCCCAATGTCCCAAGGACGAGATGATTAATCAGTTGAAGATTTTCATGGAAGAGGTGAAACCGGCCCTCGACGAAATTGCGGACTTCCCGGAAGCCGAAGCCGCCGAGTAAACTCCGGAATAGATATGAGCAGACGGGCGGCACTCCCGGGTGCCGCCCGTTTTTTTGAGGAAGACCCCGATGTTGAAATCTACCTATGCTGCTAACGGAATGGTCGTGGCACCACATCATCTGGCGGCCGAATCCGGTTTGGCTGTGTTGCGTGAGGGCGGGAACGCCCTGGAAGCGATGATCGCCGCCGCCGCGTCGATCGCGGTTGTGTACCCGCATATGAACTCGATCGGGGGCGATGGCTTCTGGGTGATCTCTCCGGCGAATGGGGACCCGGTGGCCATCGATGCCTGCGGCGTGGCGGGTTCCGGGGCGACCATCGCGCGCTACCGGGATGAAGGTCTTGAGGCCGTCCCGTCCCGGGGGCCACTCGCGGCGCTGACCGTGGCCGGAACGATTTCGGGATGGGGCAAGGCGAAGGAAATTGCCGAAAGCTGGGGCGGAAAAATGCCCCTCGACCGGCTTATTGCCGATGCGGTGGCTTATGCGAAAGGCGGCGTGGCGGTCACGGAGGGACAGGTTCGTAACACCGTCGACAAGCTGCCTGAAATGGGTCCGGCGATTGGGTTCACGGATGTTTACACACCCAACGGATCGGTCCCGAATGTGGGGGATGTGTTTCGTCAGCCCCGCCTGTCAGCGACTCTTGAGCAGATCGGTCGGGCCGGGACGGAGGATTTTTACCGCGGCGAACTGGGGCAAGCGATCGCGGCAGACCTTGCCGCGGTGGGCAGCCCGGTGCACGGGGGTGACCTCACCGCCCATCAGGCCAAAGCCGTTACGCCGCTCTCCCTGCGGGTGGGAGATGCGACGGTTTACAACATGCGCCCGCCGACCCAGGGACTGGCCTCCCTGCTGATCCTGGGTGCTTTCGACCGTATGAAATGCGCTGAAGCTGACGGGTTCGACTTTGTGCACCTGCTGGTCGAAGCCAGCAAACAGGCCTTTGCCATTCGGGATTTTTATATCACCGATGAAGCGCATATGAGCGCAACGCCGGAATCCTTCCTCACCGAGGAAGTTGTCGCCAAGTTGGCGGCCGGAATTGACCCGAAGAAAGCCTCGGACTGGAAACGTGGCGGGACGGACAGCGACACGATCTGGATGGGGGTGATGGACCGGGACGGCAACGCGGTCAGTTTCATCCAAAGCGTCTATTGGGAGTTCGGTTCGGGCGTCGTCCTGCCGGAGACCGGGATTACATGGCAAAATCGTGGCGCCAGCTTTGCCCTTGATCCTGACGCGCTGAACCCGCTGCAGCCGGGGCGCAAGCCTTTCCATACGCTCAACCCGGCCATGGCACGGCTCGACGATGGTCGGGTGCTCTCTTACGGGACCATGGGCGGGGAAGGTCAGCCCCAGACCCAGGCTGCCGTCTTCAACCGGATCGTGCGATTTGGTCAGCCCGTACAGGCCGCGATTACGGCGCCGCGCTGGTTGCTGGGGCGGACCTGGGGCAGCGACAGCACCAATCTCAAGATCGAGGACAGGTTCCCCGAAGCCGTGATCGCAGCGTTGCGGGAGGCCGGTCAGGACGTGGAAATGGTCGAAGGCTTCAGCGATCTGATGGGGCATGCTGGTGCGCTGGTGCGTCGCCCTGATGGTATGATCGAGGCGGGTTTTGATCCGCGCAGCGACGGTGCGGCCCGGGGTTTCTGACGTGACGGAAGGTTCCCCGAAGCTACTGCTGGAGCATTTTGCCCGCCAGGACGAGGCCGATGATGCGGCGTTCTATGCGCCCGAACGCATGGTGCATCACCTCGATGAGCCGGCCCGCGCGGCCCTGACAGATTACTACAGCACCACGTTGCCGGCGGGTGGCCGAATTCTCGACCTGATGTCGAGCTGGGTATCTCATTTGCCCGACGACCAGAATTACACCGAGGTTTCGGGCCTCGGTATGAATGCAGCCGAGCTGGCGGCCAATCCACAGCTGACATCCCATGCGGTGCATGATCTCAACGCGAATCCGGTTTTGCCGTTTTCCGATCAGGTATTTGATGCCTGCGTGATCGCCTTGTCGGTGCAGTATCTGACCCGGCCGATGGAGGTGTTTGCCGATATTTCCCGTGTGCTGACGCCCCAGGGTGTTTGTATGGTGAGTTTTTCCAATCGCTGTTTTCCAACCAAAGCCGTCGCGGTTTGGGGGGCTCTCGATGATCCCGGTCATATCGGGCTTGTGGCGACCTATTTTCGTCAGACCAATGGTTTCAGCGAACCGTTCTACGAAGATTTATCGCCACCAGAGAACCGCAGCGATCCGATCTATACGGTGTCCGCGCGGGCGCTTTAGATCCGGCCGAAGACGGGCGCGAAGGTGATTGATATAAAGACCATCAGCGTAAAGTCCGGACCGGACGGTTCAATTTGTGGGGAGGTGTTTGATGACGCTTGAGCTCTATCATTCGGGTCATTCGACCTGCAGTCAGAAAGTCAGAATTTGTCTCGCCGAGAAAGGCCTCGATTGGGTCGGTCACGAGATTCGATTTTCATCGGGGGACCATCTGACCCCGGATTATTTGCTGCTCAACCCGAACGGGGTCGTGCCGACCCTGATCCATGACGGGGAACCGTTGATCGAGTCTTCGGTGATTGTCGAATACCTCGATGAGATTTTCCCTGAACCGTCACTGGCGCCCCGCGAGCCCCTGGCCCGCGCCCGGCTTCGGGTGTGGATGCGTTTCATGGAGGAAGTACCGACCCCGGCCGTCCGGGTACCATCCTTCAACCAGGTGTTTCGCCCGTTGCGCTACGAGAATATGGCCGAAGCGGAATTTCAGGCCCGGGTCGAGAAATTGCCTTTGCGCAAGGCGTTCTACCGCCGCATGGGTCAAATCGATGGGTTCGCGCAGGCCGAGCTGGACAACGCGCTGGGCCAAATTCGCCAGACCGCCGAGCGGATCGACAAAGCAATCTCCGAGACCGGGGGGCCGTGGATACTGGGTGCCGATTACACGCTCATCGATGTCACCCTGACACCGTTGATTCAGCGAATGGCCGATCTGGGCTATGCAAAGCTTTGGGAAGAAAATCTGCCCGGCATGGTGGGCTGGTTTGACCGGATCAAAAGCCGCCCGTCTTTTGACGTCGCGTTTTATCCGGGCACCAATGTGAGCGAGAAGTACCCGCAGTTTTTTGAAGACGGAGAGTCAGAATGAAAATCGAGATGTATCAGGCGCCGCAGTCAACCTGCAGCCAGAAAGTACGAATTACCCTGGCCGAAAAAGGTCTACCGGAAATGAACAAGGACTGGATCGAGCACGATGTTGATCTGGGCAAGTTCGAACAGCTCGAGCCCGATTATCTGGAGATCAATCCGAACGGTGTCGTGCCGACTTTTGTGCATGACGGCACAATCCTGATCGAATCCTCCGCCATTCTCGAATATCTCGAAGAAATCATTCCTGATCCCGCGCTGGCACCCGATGACGCGGTCGGGCGTGCCCGCATGCGGGCCTGGATGCGCTACATCGATGAAGTGCCCACGATCGCCGTGCGGGTGCCGACATTTGCCAACATGCTGGCTCCGATGCGGTTCGCCAAAGCGAGCAATGATGACTTCGCTGCCCATGCGGACAGGCTGCCCCTGCGCAAACAATTCTATCAGCGCATGTCCCAGAAGGGCTTCGGCAAGGATGAGCTCGAATATGCCGAGTTCCAGATTCGCCAGACCTGCGAGCGGATTGATGCGGCTATGATCGAGCATAGTGGCCCGTGGATCATGGGGTCCCAGTACACGATGGTGGACGCGCAAGTGACGCCGTTGATCGACCGTATGGACGACCTCGGCTACGCCTTTTTGTGGGAAGACGATCTGCCCGAGATGACGGCCTGGTTCAAACGTATCCAGGACCGTCCGTCTTATGCGGCGGCGTTCTATCCCGGGGCACGTATTTCGCAGCGATATCCGGAGGTCTATCGGACCGCGTTGGACCTGAAGGCGGACCGGGGCTACTAGGCCCCGGCGCGCGTTACGCTAGATCGTCGGACATGATCCCACCCGCATAATAAACATCATCGGGAATACTCCTCGGTAAGATTTTTGGGATCAGAGGTAAACGCCCAGCATCCGGCCCCACAGATATTGCAGGGGCAGGATAATGAGCAGCCCAACCACAAAATAGACCGCGAGCAAACGCAATCCCTCTCGCATGGGCACACCGCCGAGCGCCATCGCAATGGCGACGGGTGGGGCTTCGTGGGGAAAGGGGTAGATCATCCAGCTTGGAACCTGGGCCAGAAGGACGGACCGCAATGGCCAGCCTGTGGCCTGTGCAATGGCATCGGAAAATGATGCGACAATGGGCGGGGCGGCAGGGAATGTGGTGACCAGACCGACCGCTGCACTCACCGCGAAGATTTCGTAGAAGGTGACAATCCCACCATCCTTCGTCAGCGGAATATTGGCCAGCAACCATTCTCCGATGGCGCCGCCCAGGCCCGAATCATTGGCAATGGCGCCCACGGCGATCACCCCGGCGACAAACAGCCAGGACCCGTAATTGATATCCGAATTCATGGATGAGGCGGGAAGCATGCCGATCCGGGGCGTGATGCAAAGCAGGGCGGCGGCCAGCGCCACCCAGGCGGGCGAAATACCGTGCAGAGAATCCGTCATCCAGAAGGCCAGCGCGATGAGCATGATCCCCATCAAACGGCGTTCGCCGCCGCTCCAGGGCGAAAGGGTCGCGCCGGCGGTGCGAGGCTTGGGCTTGGCGCCAAACATCAGCGTGACCAGCGCAATCACCACGAATACCCCGAGCAAACCAAGCACCGGGAAGTTCAGGAAGGTGTAGCCGAAATAGGTGAAGCCGATCCCGAAGATGCTCTCCGACGCGCCGACAAAGGCCATGTTCACGACGTTGGAGGGCAGGATACCGAAGGCTGGAATGGTCGTCCCCCAGCCCGCAGCAATCACCAAGCCGTGACGGGCACGGGTATTTTTCTCAAAACCCAGTTGGGAGGCCAGGGCAACCGCCAGCGGTGCCATCAGCACCACCCGCCCGGAAGCGGACGGCATGATGAAGCTCAGCAGCATCCCCGCGATCGCCAGACCGCCGGCCATGGCCATGTAGCGCCCGGGCAAATGGATCATCATCAGCTGGACCAGGCGCGTGGCGAGGCCGGAGCGTTGCGCGGCAAGCGAAAGAACCAGTCCCCCAAAGACCAACCAGGTCGCGCTGGCGTGGAAGCCGGAAAAAACGACGTCCGGGGGGGCAATCGCAAACACGACGGACAGCAAGAACAGCAACAATGCAGTGATGTGTTGGGGCAGTGCGCCGGTGGCCCAGTTGGCAATCGCGAACAGGACCACGCCGGCGGCGGGCATAACCCCCGGCGTATCGGTCCAGAGTGGTGCTGCCAGGAGGACGGCGGCGATGATTGTTGCGAACAGCGCAGAGAGCTGTGAAAAATTGGGTCGGGCAATGCTGTGATCGGCCATGATGGAATTCCAGTTGGGCGTCGAGGAAAGCTGCCCATCGCAAGGCGTGTTGCAGAATGGACTGATCGTCTGCAGATTTTAGCAGTGCAGCCCCTTCTGTGCGAGCCGGGGGCCATTCAATTGCCACGCCCCTGCTATTCGCCCAATGACGGGCCGTGTGTATAATGACGCCTGTTCCTATGTGCAGCCAGACTTCGGGGGAGGCGATGGCAGTTACAAACGAGAACGCTCCGGTTGTTTATTACCAAAGTGATGCCGTGGGCGTGATTTCAATCAACAATCCGCCGGTTAACGCGTTGGCCAAACACGTGCGTCTGGCCATCGCCGAGCTGATCGAGCACGCCCAGTCGGAGCCGTTGATCAAAGCCATCGTGATTTGTGGCCTGGGCCGTAATTTCTGTGGCGGTGCGGATATTCGGGAGTTCAATACGCCCGATCGTGCGGTTCGTCCGATGACGCGCCATCTGATGAATTTGATCGAAGCCAGCGAGAAACCTGTCGTTGCAGCGATCCACGGTCCGACCCTGGGGGGCGGGCTGGAGCTTGCGCTGGGCTGCCATTATCGCGTTGTGGATGCGGGCGCGCAGCTCGGGCTGCCCGAAGTGCATCGCGGTGTCATTCCGGGCGCAGGGGGGACGCAACGCCTGCCCCGGCTGGTGGGATTCCGAACCGCGCTTGAAATGATTACGGCGGGCAGCACGGTCAATGCTGATGAGGCGCTTGAGCTTGGTCTTGTGGATGCGATTTCGACGGACGAGGATATCTGTGAAAGCGCGATCGCCTACGCCACCAGGCTCGTCGAACAGCGTGCGGGGCCGCGCCGGGTGAGTGAGCTGAAGATTGATGTTGAGCCGGGCGAGGGTGAAGCCATCGTCGCCGAGATCCGCACCGGAATCGAAAAGACTGCGCGCGGCATGCGGGCGCCGTTCTACTGCCTGGAAAGTGTCGCCAGCACTCTGACCATGTCCTTCGAAGACGGCTGGACCCGGGAAGCCGAAATCAGTGAAGTCGCGGTGGCCTCGGATGAATCCAAATCTCTGGTCCACACGTTCTTCGCGGAACGCCAGACTCCGAAAATCCCTGATATTCCAGCCGATATTGCCCGTCGAAACATTGAGAAAGTGGCCATCCTCGGCGCCGGAACAATGGGCGGCGGGATTGCCATGTCCTTCGCGAACGCAGGGATGAACGTCACGGTGATCGAGGCCTCGCGCGAAAATCTCGACAGGGGCCTGGCCCGGATCGAAGCGAATTACGAGACCACCCGCAAACGCGGTCGCCTCTCGGATGCCGATATGGCGTCCCGGATGTCCTGCATCACCGGATCTGTAGATATCGAAGCGGTTGGCACGGCTGATCTGGTGATCGAGGCGGTTTTCGAGGAAATGGATGTGAAGCAGGCGATTTTCCGGGATCTCGACCGGCTCGCCAAGCCCGGCGCCATCCTTGCCACCAACACCTCCACCCTCGATGTAGATGCCATTGCGGCGATGACATCGCGGCCTGAGGATGTGCTCGGGATGCATTTCTTCAGTCCGGCCAATGTGATGACCCTGTTGGAAATTGTTCGCGCCGAGAAAACTTCGAAGGACATCATCACGACGGTTCTGGATCTGTCCAAACGCCTGGGTAAAACCGGCGTGGTGGTTGGTGTGTGCGACGGTTTCGTCGGCAATCGTATGCTGGCGCCGTATTTCCGGCAATGTGATTTCCTCGTCGAGGAAGGCGCGCTGCCCCAGGATGTCGACCGGGTGATCGAGACTTTCGGCTTCCGAATGGGACCGTTTCGAGTTTACGACCTGGCCGGGCTTGACATCAGCTGGGCGATCGAGAAACGGCGGGCGGAAACCCGACCAGCCGATGAGCGCTTTTCGCCACTCCTCGAGCGGATTTGTGAGCAGGGCCGCTATGGTCAGAAAACCGGCGCAGGCTGGTACGTCTATGAGGATGGTCGCACGGCGGTGCCCGATCCGATGGTCGAGGCCATGCTGACCGAGCGATCTTCCGAGATGGGCATCAACCGTCGGGATATATCCGACGCGGAGATTCTGCAGCGCTGCATGTACTCACTGATCAACGAAGGCGCGAAGATTCTTGAAGAGGATCTGGCGATCCGGGCTTCCGATATCGATGTAATCTGGCAGCATGGCTATGGCTTCCCGCGCTGGCGCGGGGGACCGATGTTCTATGCTGATACGGTTGGGTTGGCTGACGTGGTGGCGACCCTGGACGGCTTCCACGCCGAATGGGGCGACAAATGGGAACCTGCGGGCTTGCTGCGCGAACTCGCCGAGGCTGGGTCGTCCTTCAGGGAATGGGACAAGTCCCGCCTGAGCTAGGCCGGTACAGTCGCACCACCATCGATGATGATGGTCTGACCGGTCATCCAGCGCCCGGCATCTGACCCCAGGAACACGGCTGCCCCGGCGATATCTTCGGGTTCTCCCAGCCGCCGCAGCGGCGTTGCGGCAATTCGTGGATCGGCGAATTCGGGATCCTCCCAAAGGGCGCGGGCGAAATCGGTTTTCACCAGACCCGGGGCGATGGCGTTAACCCGGATATTATCGGGCCCCAATTCGACGGCGAGGTTCTTGGCCAGCTGGATGTCGGCCGCCTTGGAGATGTTATAGGCCCCGATCACATCGCTGCCCCGCATGCCGCCAATGGAAGACACCAGGACAATCGCGCCGTCCTTGCGGGCCTTCATGTCCGGCACCACCATCTGCGTCAGCCAGAGCTGGGCCTGAATATTGGTGTGCATGATTTTGGCGAAGATATCGTCGGGAATTTCCATCGCCGGCCCGTAATAGGGGTTGATCGCGGCGTTGCAGATCAGGATATCCACCGGACCGAAGGCGGATTTCGTTTCATCGACTAGGTTCTGTAGTTCATCCTTGCGGCCCACATTGCACGGCACGCCCAGCACCGTATGGCCCGCATCGCTGAGGGTCTGGGTGGTTTCCGCAACCCGTCCTTCGTCGCGGCTCGACACCGTGACCTGAGCACCGGCTTCGGCCAGAGCCACGGCAATGGCGCGCCCGATTCCTTTGGTGGAACCGGTCACAATGGCGATCTTTCTGGACAGATCAAACGGTGAATTTTTGGAAACGGTCATAGCAACTCCCCCTGTGGACACTTAAGCGGTATCCTAGGACAAGTCTTGCGGTGGAACACCCGCACAACAATCGAATTTATTGTCGAGGAGTAGATTATGGATTTTGAGCTGACCGCGCGCTGCGAGGAGATGAGGGCGGAGCTCCTCGCCTTTATGGATGAGTACATCTATCCCAACGAGAAAACCTACGACGAACAGCTCGATACGCAAAGCACCCGCTGGCAAACACCGCAGATCATGGACGATCTGAAGGTGAAGGCGCGCGATCGCGGTCTCTGGAATTTATTCCTGCCCGATGCTCATCACGGCGCCGGCCTGAAAAATGCCGAATACGCCCCGCTTTGCGAAATTATGGGTCGGGTCGATTGGGCCCCCGAAGTCTTCAACTGCAATGCGCCGGACACGGGCAATATGGAAGTGCTGCACATGTATGGTACGCCAGCCCAGCAGGACGCCTGGCTCAAGCCTCTTCTCAACGGCGAAATCCGCTCGGCCTTTGCCATGACCGAACCGGATGTGGCCTCCTCAGACGCGACCAATGTTGAATGCTCGATCACCCGGGACGGCGACGAATATGTCGTCAACGGGCGCAAATGGTGGACGTCGAATGCGGGCAATCCGCGCTGCCAGATAATGATCGTGATGGGAAAGACCGATCCCACGGCAGATCGCCACAAACAGCAATCCCAGATCCTGGTGCCCCGGGACACACCGGGAGTTACGATCGACCGAACTCTAAATGTCATGGGCTATGACGATGCGCCCCACGGCCATGCGGAGGTGACCTTCGACAATGTGCGGGTGCCCGCCGAGAATCTTCTGCTCGGCGAGGGTCGTGGTTTCGAGATCGCTCAAGGTCGGCTCGGGCCGGGGCGTATCCATCATTGCATGCGGGTGATCGGTGTCGCCGAACGCGCGCTGGAGGCGATGTGCAAACGCGCCACCGAGCGTGAAACCTGGGGCAAATTGCTCGCCGAACGTGGCATCACCGAAGAACGGATTGCGCAATCCCGGATCGAGATCGAAATGTGTCGCCTGCTGGTGATGAAGGCGGCCTGGATGATCGACAAGGTCGGCACCAAGGAAGCCCGGCAGGAAATCGCCATGATCAAGGTGGCGGCGCCGAACATGGCGCTCGGGGTTATCGACCGGGCGCTGCAGCTCCATGGCGGCGGCGGTATGTCGGATGATTTCCCGCTGGCAGCCATGTACGCACGTACTCGTGCCATGCGCCTGTTCGATGGTCCTGACGAGGTTCACCGTCGCCAGATTGCGCGGCTCGAATTGCGCCGCCAGGTTGATGACTGGCCGCGTAATCGCGGGGTGGCCTAGGGCCATGGTCGCCGTGATCTTCGAGGTCCGGCCTGCCGACGGTCGGAAGAACGACTATCTCAGTCTCGCCCATGAGTTGCGGGCGGAGCTGGATCAAATCGATGGGTTCGTTTCGGTCGGGTGCGCGACAGACTTGGGTTGGTGATTTTCTCACCGGTTTTAGGGGTTTCGCCGTCGGGCAGGAAGATCGCCGCGGTCTCGGCGACCTGGCTGAGGAGGTTGCGGTTCTGGTCAATATGTCCGGCCAGTCGCTCGGTTACAGGAATGCCGGGCCGTGCATTGCCAGCCGCGCTCTCCACGATCCGGCTCATCGGCAACTCGCCATAGGCGTTTTGGGCCTCGACCCAGCTCGCCAGTACGCCGGGGATCGTGATTGTCGCCGGCCCGATACCGCGGAACGGGATCGCCTCGAGCTTGCGCGTCTGCGTCTCCTCGAGAGTTGCCGCTGCTACCGCGCGTCCGCCGCCGTTGAGATATTTTACCTCCCCGGTTTTGGTGTCGTGGATCAGCTAGAACGCATCACCGACAAGCGACCTCATATGAGGGTAAAGCGTGGTCAGGGCCGCGCTTGTGGCCAGCGCGGCATCAACGGCCGATCCGCCGGCACGCAGCACATCGATGCCCGCGGCAGAGGCGAGGGAATGGGGCGAGGTAACCATAGCGTTGGGAGCCAGGGTGACGGGGTGGCCGGTCTGTTCGAGCATGGGCGCGTCTGGAAATCGTAGCGGGGAGGACTATGGTATCTCCTTGCCCGCAGGCTCGCCGCTGGCGACGACCCCTATTGGAGAAGAGATTATGAGCGAACCACGCAACCTCGCGATTGATGGCGATCGCCTTTGGCAGAGCCTGATGGATATGGCCGTGATCGGTGCCACCGAAAAAGGTGGCAGCCGACGTCTTGCGCTGACCGATCTGGATCGGGAAGGCCGTGATCTGTTTGTGGGCTGGTGCAAAGACGCTGAATGCAGCATTCGGGTTGATGCCATGGGTAATATCTTCGCGCGCCGTGCTGGCAAGGACGACAGCCTGCCGCCGGTGGTCACCGGCAGCCATCTCGACACTCAGCCGACCGGAGGCAAGTTCGATGGCGTGTATGGGGTCCTCGCCGGGCTGGAAGTAATCCGAAGTCTCAACGACATGGAATACGAGACAGACCACCCCATCGAAGTGGTCTGCTGGACGAACGAAGAAGGCAGCCGTTTTGCGCCGGCCATGATTTCTTCGGGTGTTTTTGCGGGTGCCTTCACGCTGGAGGAAGCTCACGCCAAAGTAGATGTGGATGGGGTGACGCTGGGGGCTGAACTGGAGCGAATTGGTTATGCAGGAGACATGCCTGCGGGGGGCCGGGAGTTCCATGCTTATGTCGAAGCTCATATCGAGCAAGGGCCGATTCTCGAAGAGGAAGATGCGCCCATTGGTATTGTGACCAATGCGCAAGGGCAGCGTTGGTATGAGCTCACACTGACGGGTCAGGAATCTCACGCGGGAAGCACCCCCATGGAGCGCCGCAAGGATGCGTTGCTGGGCGCAGCCCGGGTCATCGAACTGGTCAACGCGATAGGTATGGAGCACGCACCGGACGCACGCTCGACGGTGGGTATGATTGAGTCCTATCCGAACTCACGCAACGTGATTCCGGGGCAAGCCTTCCTTACGTCAGAATTCCGCCACCCGGATGATGCTGTATTGGCTGAAATGGATGCCAAACTGCGTGATGGTCTGGTCAAGATCACCGACACTATTGGCCTCGAATCCGCGTTCGAGCAGATTTTTTACATCGAGCCGATCGTGTTTCATGAACGCTGTGTGTCCGCTGTGCGGAATGCCGCTGAGACCCGTGGCCTTGCCGCGCGCGAGATGGTTTCGGGTGCGGGCCACGACGCCTGCTACATCGCTGCCGTTGCGCCCACCTCCATGATCTTCATTCCCTGCGTCGATGGCATCAGCCACAACGAGGCCGAAGACATCTCGACCGAGTGGTCCACGGCGGGCGGTCAGGTGTTGCTGGGCGCGTTGCTGGAACTCGCGACGACGGCCTGATTTTTTCTGACTAGGCGTCTTCTGTGTAGTCCCGGACCGCTTCGGCGCTGAACGTCATCCCGTGCCCGGGCCGATCCGGCGGGGACATGTGGCCGTCGACGATTTCCGGGCCAACCTCCCACAAATTGTCCGGGGATCCTGCCAGCACTTCGACCAGCGACGTATTCGGAATTGCGGCCAGCACAGAGATCGATAATTCCGGCACCAGATGGGGCGCAATTTTGATGTCGTAGGCCGCGGCGAGATGCGCGATCCGCATCATTTCGGTGAAACCACCGCAGCGATGGATGTCCGGGTTGAGGTATTGCGCGGCACCCGCATCGATCAGGTCGCGGAAACCGTAGCGGGTGTATTCGTTTTCGCCCGTGGCGACCGGGATCGAGATGGCGGCGGCCACTTCAGCACACTGCTTAATGTTGTCAGCAAGCACAGGCTCCTCGTACCAGAACAGATTGCACTCCTCGAGGGCGCGCCCGACGCGGATGTTGGTGGCCACGTCCCAGCGCTGGTTGGCGTCGACCAGTATTTCCATGTCGTCGCCGAGTGCCGCGCGGACCTGGCGCACGCGCTCGACGTTTTCCATCACATCCTCACGCCCCAGTTTGAACTTGTAGTGACGGCAGCCTTGCGCCCGGAAACCCTCGGCTTCCTCGACGATCTGGTCCACGGTGTAGGGCAGGAAGCCGCCACTGCCATAGACAGGAATTTTGTCAGTATGGGCGCCAAACAGGTGCCAGACTGGACGGTCGACCGACTTGCCGAGCAAATCCCAAAGCCCGATATCGATGGCGCTCATGGCATAGACGGGGATGCCCTTTTTTCGCAGGCCCCGGTCGTTTTCGTACATATCGCGCCAGATCGCACCGATCTGTACCGGATCGCGCCCGGTCACCAGGGGGACAAGGCTCTCTTCGAGATAAGCCCGCACGGCATTCGCGCCCATCCCGCCAACGAGCATCGTGTAGCCCAGCCCTTCAAGGCCCGTATCAGTGCGGATGCGAGCAACGACATAGGTGTTGGCACCATAATACGCGTTGACCGGGGGCCCATTGGGCACGGTCATCGTGGACGTGATGATTTCGGTGATTTTCATGGCAGTTCCCCCAGCAATGTCGGTGGCGTTTGCAGTTAAACGGTCGCAGCAGGCAGTGGTGTATTTCCGAGGATCATGTCTGCAGCTTTTTCGGCGATCATGATCGTTGCCGCATTGGTATTGGTCGAGTGCGCGGTCGGCATGACCGAGGCATCCACCACGCGTAGGCCCTCAATTCCATGGACCCGCAACTGGTCATCGACCACGCTGTTATTGTCTGTTTCTGGTCCCATGCGACAGGACCCCATCAGGTGGAAGACTGTCGTGCCCATGTTCCGGGCGTAGTTCAGAATTTCGTCATCGCTTTGCAAGTCTTTACCGGGGGTGGTCTCGTGATCGAACACCGCGGCCATCTCGGGTGTTTGCATCATGTCCCGACACAGACGCAGGCCAGCCAGCAGGACCTGCTGATCGTATTCGTGGGAAAGGTAATTCGGCTGGATCGCGGGGGCGTCCTGGGTCTGGGCGGATTTTGCCCGCACATAACCACGGCTCTGGGGGCGCATGGTCCAGCAGGCAATGGTGATTCCTGGATAGGTCTCAAGCTGGGACGGCACGCCCTGCATGTAGCTTGCCGGGGTAAAAATGAATTGCAGATCGGGATCATCAAGGCCTTCGTGTGATTTCCAGAACACATAGGCCAGTGAGGGCGACAGGGACAAAATGCCTTTTCGGGTCAGCAGCCATTTGGTGATTTCGCGGCCCAGGGGGAGCCCCCGTGAGCGTTCATTGATCGTGGGCAGTCCCTCGATGCGGTTTGCGATGCGCACGGCGTAGTGGTCGCTCAGATTTTCGCCAACCGCAGGTAGGTCATGGATGACCGGCACACCGATGTCCTTAAGCAGGCTTGCCGGACCCACACCAGAGACCTGCAGTATCTGGGGAGAGGCGACGGAGCCGCCGGAAAGAATGATCTCCCGGCGGGCCCGCAGATCGATTGTTTTTCCGCCACGGCGATAGCGAACGGCGACCGCGCGCCGGCCTTCGAACAAAATGCGTTCGACATGGGCATCGGTCCGGATATCGAGGTTCTTGCGGTGGCGTGCCGGATTCAGGAACGACACCGCTGCACTCATGCGGCGGCCGTTTTTGATCGTGCGCTGGAAGTAGCCGACCCCGGCATGGGTGGCGCCGTTGTAGTCCGGGTTGCGAGGGATCCCCATATTGGCCACGCCGTCGATAAAGGCATCGCAGACCGGATCATGCGCGTCGATATCCGTGACGGCGAGTTCACCGTTGCGGCCGTGATAATTCTTATCGTCACCCCCGACGCGATTCTCACTGCGTTTGAAATAGGGCAGCACATCCGCATAGCTCCAGCCGCGATTGCCCATTTGCGCCCAGGTGTTGAAATCCGTGCTGGGGCCGCGATTGTAGACATGCCCGTTGATGGAGCTGGACCCGCCAAGGACCTTGCCGCGCGGCGCATGAATCCGTCGCCCGGCCGTGCCTTCGCTTGGTTCGCTTTGGAAAAGCCAGTTCACCCGCTTGTCGGTCAGGGTTTTCATGAACCCGGCGGGAATGTGGATCATCGGGTTGAGGTCCCGCGGGCCGGCTTCGAGCACGCACACGGTGGCATCCCCGGCGGACAGCCGGTTTGCCAGGACCGAACCAGCGGAACCGGCACCAATGATGATATAATCGAATTCGTCCGCCATTTCGGTCTTATCCCTTTTGCACGAGGCTCCATGCGCGGGTGGAAAGCTGTCGCGTCAGATCCCGGCGCAGCAGGGCTTCGGGTGATGACGCGTTGCCCTGCAGGCCGCGGTAGTAAACACCCTGAATGATCGCGGCGAGACGGAACAGCGAAAGCACCAGATAGAAGTTCCAGTTCTCTATCCCCCCTCGGCCGGCATGACGGCAATAGGCGGCCACATAGTCTTCTTCGGAAGGGATACCCGGTGTTGTCGGGTCGAGCCCGCGCATATCGCCAAAGGATTCCTCGGGCCAATGATAGGGGAGGCAGTTATAGGCGAGGTCCGATAGCGGGTGGCCCAGGGTCGAAAGCTCCCAATCGAGCACCGCGATTACATCGGAACTGTCGTGGGCGACGACCAGATTCTCCAGCCGGAAATCTCCGTGCACGATCGTTGTCTCACTGTCATCGGGCATGTTTTCCGGCAACCAGACCATGAGCTTGTCCATCGCGGTCAGATCATCGGTCTTGCTGGCTTCGTACTGCTTCGACCAGCGGGCGACCTGACGACCCATATAGCCGCCAACCCGTCCGTAATCTCCCAGGTCCACTGCGTCAAAATCGACCTGGTGCAGCGCGGCCAGGGTCTCGATCATCGAGGTATAGATCGCGCCGCGTTCTTCGGGCGTGGATTCAGGTAAAGACGGGTCGTGAAAGACCCGGCCGTTGGCGTGGTCCATCAGGAAAAATTCGGTGCCGACGATGGATGTGTCTTCGCAAAGCGCCAGGGTCCGCACCACGGGCACCGACGTGGGGCCGAGCGCGGTGGTGATCCGGTGCTCCCGGTCGACAGCATGTGCCGAAGGCAGCAATTTCCCCGGGGGTTTTTTACGCAACACGTAGCGGCGCTGGCTGGCGTCGGTCATCAGGAATGTCGGATTCGACATCCCGCCCTGGAATTGTGCGATCTCGACGGGTCCGACAAAGCCGTCGATGTTGGCGTCCATCCAGGCAACTAGAGGCGTGGTGTCGAACTGGTGTTGTTCGAGGACAGGCACCACCTGATCGGTGCGCGAAAATGTGCGGTCGGCTGGGCTCATGCGGGTGCGTCAGGGGTCGGGTAAAGCCGCCGGATGGTTTCGGCGACCATCGCCGGGCGCTCGCTACCTTCCAGTTCCATGGTGCCGTCGAAAACCAGATGGACGCTGCCATCGGCGCGTTTTTCGGCGGATTTGAGAGTCTGGCGCAGGCGCACGCGTGAATCCACCGGCACCATGGCGGTGAAGCGCAGCTTGTTCAGGCCGTAATTGATGGTGTTGTTCAGATGGTCCACATCGAACAACTCGGCGGCCATGTCGGGAATCAGCGACATAATCAAAAAGCCATGGGCGATGGTCTTGCCGTCGGGCAGCTCCCGGGCGGCCCGTTCCGGGTTCACATGCAGCCACTGATGATCGCCGGTCGCGTCGGCAAACTTGTTGATCTGGTCCTGGGTGATCGTGCGCCAGTCGCTGACAACGATCTCCTGTCCGACAAGATCAAGAAACGCATCGGGATGGGGATATTTTGCCAAGATTTTGCTCCAATTGACCGAGTGGACGGGGTTTAGCATCATGGCCGCACAGCGGTGCTGGCGGAATAACTGATGAACCGGCGCCCGGATGGGGAATGAAAAATGAATGATCTCGTCGGATACGAAATCGAAGGTCGTATCGCAATTCTGCCCATCGATAACCCACCGGTCAACGCGCTGGGATTGGGTGTTCGCGAGGGACTTATGGCCCAGGTGGACCGGGCGGCCTCCGATGACGGCGTGGATGCGATCGTGCTCATCGGCGTGGGGCGCACCTTTCCGGCCGGGGCAGATATTCGGGAGTTTGATCAACCCACCCGTGAGCCCCATCTGATCGCGGTCGTTGATCATTTCGACACGATCGAGAAACCTCTTGTGGCAGCGATCCACGGGACGGCGCTGGGCGGGGGGCTGGAGCTTTGCCTCGGATGCCATTTCCGGGTGGCGGTGCCGAGCGCACGGATGGGCACGCCGGAGGTCAATCTGGGAATTTTCCCCGGCGCGGCCGGCACCCAGCGTTTGCCCCGAGTGGCGGGGCTCGACCATGCGCTGGAGCTGATTGTTCTTGGCAAGCCTATCGACGCGGCCACGGCCGTGGAATACGGGATCGTTGACGAAATCATCGAGGGTGATCTGCGCGACGGTGCGATCGCCTTTGCCGAAAAGATTGTCGCAGATGGCACACCACGGCGGATTTCCAGCGAACCGCGTGAAGGTATTGGGTCACCCGAAGACCACGCGGAGACCATCGCGAAGTATCGCGATCTCGCGAACCGGCGCATGCGCGGGGAGGATTCACCCCATCAGGCCATGGACAGCGTGATCGACGGGCTGACGATGCCCTATGCCGAAGCGGTAGTTGCAGACCGGAAACGTTTCGAGATTTGTAAGAACAGCGGCCAGTCCGAAGCTTTGCGCTATGCATTCTTTGCGGAGCGTCGGGCCTCGAAAATTCCCGATATTGGCAAGGATGTAGCGCCACGGGAGATCGCGGATACAGGGGTTATCGGCGCGGGCACCATGGGTCGCGGCATCGCGGCCAACCTGGCGGATTCTGGCCTGCCGGTCACACTTGTGGAAACCAGCCAGGACGCGCTGGACAACGGCATGGGCGAGCTCGAAAAGCTTTATGAGTGCATGGTCCAGCGCGGCCGGATCGATGCGGACGAGAAAGCCAAACGCCTTGCTAGGGTCACCGGGGCGGTGGGTCTGGCGGCGCTATCGGACGCAGATTTGGTGATCGAGGCGGCCTTTGAGGACCTTGACGTCAAAAAGCAGATCTTCGGGGAGCTGGACAAAATCGCCAAACCCGGCGCGCTCCTCGCGACCAACACCTCCTATCTGGATATCGATGCGATCGCCGCGACAACCTCCCGACCGCAGGATGTGATCGGACTGCACTATTTCGTGCCCGCCAATGCCATGCGGATGCTGGAGGTGGTGCGGCCCACCAAGGCCGCGCCGGACGCCATTGCGACCGGCATGGCGCTGGCCAAGAAAACTGGCAAAATCGGTGTTTTGGCCGGGATTTGTCGCGGTTTCATCGCTAATCGGTCCCGGCTTCCGCTGGTGCGGGAAGCCACGTTCCTGGTTGAGGAGGGTGCCTCACCATCCCAGGTTGATGCGGTTTTGACCGGCCTTGGCATGCCTATGGGGCCCCTCGCCGTGAGCGATATGTCGGGTCTGGATGTGAGCTGGCGGATGCGGCAGTCACTTGCTGATCAGCACGACCCCGAGGAACGCTACATGCATTTGGCGGACCGGATGTGTGAGCTGGGGCGTTTCGGGATCAAGGCCGGCAAGGGCTGGTACAGCTATGACGAAGGCGGCCGACGCCCGACGCCTGATCCGGAGACCGAAACCGTGGCCATCGAAGTTGCGAAAGCTCACGGTACGCAACGTCGGGACATCTCTGACAATGAAATTTTTGAACGCTGTCTTTATGCGGCGATCAACGAAGGCGCCAAGATCGTCGATGAGGGGATCGCGGCCCGCGCCTCTGATATCGATATCATGTGGCTCTACGGTTTCGGCTATCCGCGCTGGCGGGGCGGCATCATGGCCACAGCCGACGAAATTGGCCTGACGAAAATCCATGGTCGGGTGAAAGAATTTCACGCCGAACATGGCAAGCTTTGGGAGCCGTCACCATTGCTCGCACGACTGGCAGAAGAGGGTGGCGCCTTCACACGTTGAGGCGTTGGAAAATGCTCAATCGAAAGGCGGACGCCCGTGCGGCTTTTCTTCTGCACGTTGTTATGGTCCGATAGTGTAAATTTCTTACGGAGGAGACTAAAAATGTTGAAAAAACTTATGGGATCAGCGGCATTGCTGACCCTCCTGGCAAGTCCCGCGGCCGCCGACAGCGTCAAGATCGGCTTCATTACCACGCTCACCACCCCGGTGGCTGTGATCGGCAAGGATATGCGCGACGCGGTTGATCTGGCGGTCGAGCATATTGGCGGCAAGATGGGTGACCTCGATGTCGAGATCGTCTACGCCGATGACGAATTCAATTCACAGAAGGGCAAGCAGGCCACCGAGCGTTTGGTGCTGAAAGACAAGGTCGACATTGTCGCTGGGTATATCTGGTCGAACGTGCTGCTGGCTTCCGCGCCGGTGGTGCTGAACGAAGGAAAGATCCTGATCAGCGCGAATGCGGGCCCGTCGCCGCTCGCCGGTGCCCAGTGCCACAAGAACTTCTTCAACATCGCCTGGCAGAACGACCAGACCCCGATGGCCCTGGGTGAGTTGCTCAACCAGCAGGGTGTCGAATCTCTCTATCTGGTGGCCCCGAACTATGCCGCCGGTCAAAACATGGTCGCGGGCGTGGAGCGCACCTTCAAAGGCAAGGTTGTTGGCAAGGACATGACCGTCTGGCCGTCTCAGCGGGACTGGTCGGCCGAACTGACCAAGGTCAAGGCCGCCAAGCCTCAGGGCGTGTTCACCTTCTACCCGGGACCCGCCGGTCCGGCGTTCATCAAGCAGTATCAGCAGGCCGGTCTGGCCAGCGATGTGCCGCTCTATTCGGTCTACACACTGGATTCAATCAGCCTGCCGCTGTTCCAGAAGGCCAAGATGGAAACCGTGCTTGGTACCAAGATGACCCAGTTCTGGGCGCCCGATCTGGACAATGCTCCGAACAAGAAATTCGTGGCTGATTTCCGTGCCAAATACGGCCGCTATCCGTCCTTCTACGCGGCACAAAGCTATGACTCGATCATGTACATCAAGTCTGCGGTCGAGGCGGTCAACGGTGACGTCAAGAATATCGACGGCATGCGCGCCGCCCTCGAAAAGGCGGATTTCCCGTCGATCCGGGGTGATTTCAGGATGGGGAACAACCATTTCCCGATCCAGAACTTCTACGAGCGCACCGTGGTCAAGGATGCCGATGGCAACTGGACGACCGCTGTTGGCCGTGCGGTTCTGAAGGATCATCAGGATCCCTATGCGAGCCAGTGTAAGATGGCCGGATAGGCCTTCTCAAAACTCACGTGTGAGCGGGGATGCTTCGGCATCCCCGCTTGCGTCTCTGCAACCAAGTGATTGCCCTAAGCCTATGGACTTCGTTCTTTTTGCCGAACAATTTCTGAACGGGTTTCAACTCGGCATCATCCTGTTCCTGATGGCGGCAGGTCTGACGCTGGTGTTTGGGATCATGGATCTCGTTAATTTGGCGCATGGCTCGATGTTCATGATCGGGGCCTTTGTCGGCGGGGACGATCGCGCTGCTGACCGGCTCCTTCGTGTTGGGTTTGATCCTGATGGTGCCGGCCATGTTGGTGATCGGGATCGTTGTGGAGATGACGACCTTGCGGACGCTCTATCCCCGCGATCACCTTGATCAGGTGCTCGCGACGTTTGGACTAATCCTGTTTTTCAACGAGGCAACGCGGCTGATCTGGGGCCCGGAGGGTCTGGTGGTGCCGTTGCCGGCCTATCTCGACGGGATCGTCTCCCTGGGCTTCGGGATCACCTACCCGGTGTACCGAATTTTCATCATCGTGATCGGGCTCCTGGTTGCCTTCGGCCTTTATCTGATGGTCGGTAAGACAAAGATCGGCATGCTGATCCGGGCCGGGGCCTCGAACCGGACCATGGCCGGGGCGCTGGGGGTCAATATTCCCAAGCTGTTTTCGGTCGTGTTTGGCATCGGGGCCGTGCTGGCTGGCCTTGCCGGTCTGATCATCACGCCGATTACCCAGGCCGCGATTGGCATGGGCGAAGACGTGTTGATTCTGGCCTTTGTGGTGATCGTGATAGGCGGTATCGGTTCGATCCGCGGGGCGTTCATCGCCTCGATCGTGATCGGCGTCATCGATACGCTGGGGCGCTCCTTTCTCGATCTTTTCCTGCTGCTGTTCCTGCCCGCGAATGCGGCGGAATCTGCCGGGCCGGCATTGTCCTCAATGATGATTTATCTGTTGATGGCCATCATTTTGTTCTTCAAGCCACAGGGGCTGTTTCCCCCACGAGGCGCGTGATGAGCGCGCTTCGGAAACAGGCTGGCGCGCGATGAACGCGCTGCGCAATCCGGCGAGCATTTTCACCCTGCTGGTGATGGTGGTGTTCGCCATCACGCCATTTGTGGCGCCCATCATCGACGAGACGTTCTACGTCACGGTGTTTGCCCGGATCATGATCTGGGGCATCGCAGCGGTCAGTCTCAATCTGATCATGGGCTATGGCGGGCTGATCAGCTTTGGCCATGCGGTGTATCTCGGCATTGGTGGCTACACGGTGGGTATTCTGGCTTTCCACGGGGTGACCAGCGCCTGGATTCAGTGGCCGCTCGCCATCGGGTTAAGCGGGGCCATCGCGTTCGTGTTTGGGGCTATCAGCCTGCGGACCCGCGGCGTCTATTTCATCATGATCACCTTGGCCCTGGCGCAGATGATCTTCTTCCTGTCGGTCAGCGCCGAGCGCTATGGCAGCGATGACGGCCTGAACGTGCTGGCACGCAGTGATTTTGGGGTCGGCTTCTTCTCCCTCGAAGACAAGATGACCATGTACTACACGATCTTTGCGGTGCTGCTGGCCTGCGTGCTGATCAGCTGGCGGCTGGTCCATTCGCGCTTCGGCGTGGTGATGCGCGCGTCCAAATCGAACGAGACCCGGGTTCAGGCTGTCGGCGTGTCGACCTATCGATACCGGCTTACCGCTTTCGTGATCGCTGGGGTCATGTGCGGGATTGCCGGTCTGTTGCAGGCCAATCTGGAACGCTTTGTTTCGCCGGACATGATGAACTGGCCACGCTCGGGCGAGCTGATCTTCATGGTTGTGCTGGGGGGTATGTCGACTTTGTTTGGACCGGTCACCGGGGCATTTGTGTTCCTGATGCTGTCGGAAATTCTCGCCTCCTGGACCATCCACTGGCACATCATCTTTGGACCTTTCCTGGTGCTGGTGGTGCTGTTTGCCCGCGGTGGTATCGCCGGGCTGTTATCTCCGAGATCGTCCCGTGAGTGACGTGAATACCAGCCCCGCCCTCGAGGCGCGCCATCTGGTGAAGGCCTTCGGAGGGCTCACCGCGACCGATGATTTGTCTTTGTCTGTGTCGACAGGGGAATTGCATGCGGTGATCGGACCCAACGGTGCCGGCAAGACAACGTTGGTCAATTTACTCTCGGGTCTGCTGCGCCAGGATTCTGGACATATCCTGTTTCAGGACCGCGACATTACGCGCTTGTCGGCACCCGCTCGGGTCAGAGCCGGCCTCGCACGGTCGTTTCAGATCACCAGCGTGTTCCGTGAATTCACCACCCTGGAGAACGTGATGCTGCCGGTGCAGGCCCGCCAGGGGCACAGCTTCAAGTTCTGGAAGAAGGCTGCGCAGGACGAAAGCCTGATCGCCCCGGCGCGCGAACTGCTTGAGCGGGTCGGGTTGGGCGAGCGGATCGATATTCGCGCGGGCAATCTGGCCTATGGCGAACAACGCCAGCTCGAGATCGCGATTTCGCTGGCCACCGGGCCGTCCCTGTTGCTGCTTGACGAGCCGATGGCCGGGATGGGCCCCGAGGAAAGCCAGGGCATGATCGAATTTTTGCGGGCGCTGAAGGGCGACTACACCATGTTGCTGGTTGAGCACGATATGGATGCGGTCTTCGCGCTCGCCGACCGGATCACGGTGCTGGTCTATGGCCGGGTGATCGCGACCGGCACCCCGGACGAGATTCGCAATGACCCGGCGGTGCGTGAGGCATATCTGGGCACCGAAGACGACAGCGACGCGGGGACAGCCTGATGCTCGAAATCCGCGGTCTTGAGACCTCATACGGTGACAGCCAGGTGTTGTTCGGGATGGATATCTCGATCGGTGCCGGTGAGGTCGTCACGCTGTTGGGTCGCAACGGCATGGGCAAGACCACCACGGTCCGCACGATCCTGGGTATCCTTCGCCCACAGAGTGGCAGGATCATGTTTGAGGGCGTGAGGATCCAGGGTTTGCCTTCCTATAAGGTGGCACAGGCCGGGATCGGTCTGGTTCCCGAGGGCCGTCAGATTTTCCCGAACCTGTCTGTGCGCGAAAACCTGATCGCGACGGCACGGGCGCGTCAGGGTGAGGGCGAGAACTGGACCTTTGACAAGGTCCTCGATTTATTTCCCGCGCTCGCACCGCGTCTCGAAAGCGCGGGCAATCAACTTTCTGGCGGGGAGCAACAGATGCTGGCGGTGGGCCGGGCCCTGATGACCAATCCCAAATTGCTGGTGCTCGACGAAGCCACTGAAGGTTTGGCGCCACTGGTGCGTCAGGAAATCTGGTCCTGCCTCGCCGATTTGAAAACCGCGAAACAATCCATTCTCGTCATCGACAAAAACGTAGCTGCCCTGACAAAAATCGCCGACCGCCACCACATCGTCGAAAAGGGACGGGTCGTCTGGAACGGCACATCCGACGAATTGCGCGCCGACAAGACGCTGCAGGAGCGATATCTGGGGGTTTAGTTTTTCGGTTCCGCGGTTTCCCCCCGCGGTATAGCCGGAGGCTTCCATCCATGTGTCTCAAATACTCATTGCCACTCGCGCTGTTGTTCAGTCTCGTTGTTGCGCCGGGCATGGCTGCAGACGACTACGCCCGCGTCGTGCCGTTGTTTGATGGTACTAAGAACATTGTCGGGGAGAGCCTTGCTTATCCCACAACCGGCCCCGCGAAGGTCACCAGTCTCATCGTGACCATGAAGCCTGGTGAGACGACCGGGCCGCACCGGCACGGTGTGCCGACCTATGGCTACATCCTGGAAGGCCAGGTGACCGTGGATTACGGCTCGGACGGCAAGCGGACCTATCGCAAGGGCGAGGCATTCATGGAAGCCGAAACGGTGACCAATGACGGCACCAATGACGGCGATGTTCCAGTTCGTATTCTCGTGGTGTTCATGGGCGCGGATGGCGCGGAGAAGTTGATCCGCGAGAAGTGAGCGGTAAGTAGAATCAGGCCCGCACGGTTACCGGGTCCGTAAGCGGAACCGCTGGATTTTTCCTGTCGCCGTCTTGGGCAAATCATCGGCGAAATAGATCTGGTGGGGGAATTTGTAGCGCGCCAGGCCCGCCTTGCAGTGGGCCTGCAGCTCAGCAATCAGGGCGTCAGAACCGGTATGTCCCTCGGCCAAAACGATGAAGGCCTCAGGTTTGACCAGATCGTCATCATCGGTGAGGCCGACCACTGCGGCTTCGAGCACCGCCTCATGGGAGATCAGCCGCGATTCGATCTCTACCGGGGAGACCCAGATGCCCCCGACCTTAAGCATGTCGTCGCTGCGTCCACAGCAGATGAAGTAGCCATCTTCATCCTGGTAGTAGGAATCTCCGGTCCGCAGCCAGCCATCCACCAAAGTGGAAGCACTGCGCTCGGGCAGGTTCCAGTAGCGTGACGTGACCGACTGACCCAGCACCATCAACTCACCGATTTCCCCGCGCGCGACCGGGTTGTTGTCGTCGTCAACGATCTTGGCGGTGTAACCGGGCACTTCCCGTCCGCTGACGCCGAGGCGGGCATCGTCGGGGCGGTTGCTGATGAAGATGTGTAGGTTTTCCGTGGTGCCGATCCCGTCGAGAATTTGTAGGCCCGTACGGGCTTCCCAGCGTTCGAAGATATTGGCGGGCAGGGGTTCCCCTGCCGACACGCACAGGCGCAGGCTCGAAAGATCCGGCGAGGTATTCCCGAGGGTCTGTAGCTGGGTGGCAAACAGGGTCGGTACACCGAAATATATTGTCGGTTTGAAGGCTGCGATCTGCTCGAACATGGTGTCTGGCGTTGAACGCCCGCCCCAGAGGACGGTCTGCCCGCCGATCCAGAACGGGAAGGTCATGGCGTTGCCCAGCCCGTAAGCGAAGAACAGCTTTGCGGCTGACAGAAAGACGTCGTCTTTGGTCATGCCGAGGGTCTCAACCCCGTAATACTGGCTGGTGACCACCATGTCTTTATGGGCGTGGACCGCGCCTTTGGGCTCACCGGTCGAGCCTGATGTGTAAAGCCAGAAACAATCGTCCTGCGCCCGGGTCACGACTGGATCAAGTTCGGACGAAGCGTTCTCCATCAGGGAGGCCAGAGAAGTGAATTCGCCTTCGGTGGGGATCTGGTGCTGTGGCCCCGTCGCCATGCTGGCGATCGCCGCGATGACTTCCTTGGCGAATTCCGGCGACCAGACGATGCAGGCGGTCTCGGAATCCTCGGCGATGAACTTGTAGTCCTTGGCGGCGAGCAGGGTGTTTACCGGCACCGGGACGAAGCCGGCCTTGATCGCGCCCCAGAACAGGAAAGGAAAGGCCGGGCAGTCTTTCACCACCATGAGTACCCGGTCGCCCGGGTTCAGCCCGAGATCGATAAACGCATTGCCCGCGCGGTTCACATTGTCGCGCAGCTGGGCATAGGTCGTATCGCCCTCACGGGTCCGGATCGCGATCTTGTCGCCGCGGCCTTCCTCCATGTGACGGTCAATGAAGGGCACAGCCACGTTGAACTGGTCGGCGAATGTCAGACCTGCCGGGGTGGTGGAATTATCAACAGTGACAGTGTTTGAGGTCATGGACCGCAATGCTCGCTTGTTTCCGGCTAGAGTGCTGGTGTTGTAGGTGGAAGAATAGGCCGTGTGTTGCCGAATGTGGACCCGCTGAAGGCCATTTTCAGCCACTTTATTAGATAGTGCTGACGGAAAGCCGATAAACGAGATGACGTCCCCGACGATCGAGCATGTGCACGTGACGGGCCATCGGCTGGAGTATTACTGGACCCGACCGCGTGAGGGGGGTGAGCCGGTGTTGATTTTTCTGCATGAAGGTTTGGGCTCGGCCGGTTTGTGGTGCGATTTTCCCGAACAACTCGCCGCACGTGCGAACCTGCCGGCCGTGGTCTATTCACGGTACGGCTATGGCGGCTCTGACGCGCTTGTTGGCCCGCGCGGGGTCGACTACATGCACCGGGAAGCGCTCAACGCGCTGCCTGACTTGCGCACCGCCCTCGACCTCGACGATGTGATCCTGGTTGGTCACAGCGATGGCGGCTCGATCTCGTTGATCCATGCCGGTGCAGCCAAGCGGCCGGTGCTTGGACTGATGCTCATGGCCCCGCATGTCTTCGTCGAAGACGTCACGATTGCCGGGATCGAGGATGCGAAAACCGCCTACGAGACCACGGACCTTCCCGCACGGATTGGACGGCGTCACACGGATGGTGAGGCCACTTTCCGGGGCTGGAACGATATATGGCTCGACCCGGCTTTCCGGGACTGGAATATCGAGGATTACCTGCCCGACGTGAACGCGCCGGTGCTAGTGATTCAGGGCGAAGGAGATGAATACGGGACCGGGGCGCAGCTCGAGGCGATTGCCGCGCAGGTGAGTGGCCCGGCCGAGACCTTGCTGATCCCCGAATGTCGTCATTCCCCTCAGCGAGATCAGCCGGAAGCCGTCCTCGATGCGATGGCAGGGTTTGTGGCGAAGCTGGTCTAGAGTTTCGTCGGGTTCGGCGCGTCGCCGTAGACCTCGACCGGGTCGAAGACTTTCTCGGTTTCTTCGTAGTTCAGGGTCACGGGCGCGTCTTGTGCGGCCCCAACCGGGACCGAGCGGTAGAAGCACGAGCGGTAACCCACGTGGCAGCTTGCACCGCCCTGAACATGGACCAGCAGCCAGGCCGCGTCCTGATCGTCATCGATCCGGATTTCCTGGACCTTCTGCACCAGGCCCGACGTCGCGCCCTTGTGCCAGAGCACCTGACGGGAGCGCGACCAGTAATGGGCCTCGCCGGTTTCGATGGTCTTTGTCAGGGCTTCGGCGTTCATGTAGCCATGCATCAGCACTTCGCCGCTCTCGGCGTCGGTGGTCACCACGGGCATCAGGCCGTCCGCGTCGAACTTAGGGGCGAGCTCGTGGCCTTCTTCGACCTGTTCGATCGTTTGGCGCGGGGCGAAGATGGGGTTGCCGGTTTCGGTCATTTTCACTGCTTTCCATAAGGAGCGCACATGTTGCGCCCAGTTTGGCGTGTTATAACGGTTTGCCTGCGCGTGATGTCAAGCGGGCGTTGATAATCGAGTGAAGGTAATGAGCGGTAAAACCCCTGAAAGCGTAACCGAATTGATCCCCGTATCCCTGCTGACCGGTTTTCTTGGCAGCGGTAAAACCACGGTCCTCAACCATGTGCTGCATCATTCGGCGATGGAGAAATCCGCCGTGATCGTCAATGAATTTGGCGAGGTCGGGCTCGATCACGAGCTGACCGTAACCGGGGCCGAGGACATGGTGCTGCTCAACAGCGGCTGCCTGTGCTGCACGGTACGCGGTGATCTGGTGAACACCCTGCGTGATTTGATGATGTTGCGCCTGCGCGAGGACGTGCCGTCTTTTGAGAGAATTCTAATCGAAACCACGGGCCTGGCGGATCCGGCGCCGATCTTGCACACGCTGATGTCGGATCAGCTGGTGACCAATTATTTCCGCCTCGATGGGGTGATCGCCACGGTCGATGCTGTCAACGGCGAAGACACCCTGGACCGGCAGTTTGAATCCGTAAAACAGGCCGCTGTGGCGGACCGCATTCTGGTGACCAAAACCGATCTGGTGGAACCCGGGATCGTAGCCTCACTCGAAGCCCGTTTGGCCACGATCAATCCCGCCGCCCCGCGCCAGCATGTAACCAATGGCGAAGTCGAACCCGACATCCTGTTCAATGCAGGCCTGTTCAACCCGGCCAATAAAGGGCCGGATGTGGAGCGGTGGCTGCAGGACGAGGCCTATGCGGATGATCAGGCGGACGATCACGGCGATGGGCATGGACATGATCACGGTGGCGATCACGGCCACGACGTGAACCGGCATGATGACCACATCAGTTCTTTTTGCGTGATTTATGACGAACCCCTCCGCCTCGACGCGCTGGATCAATGGTTCGATACCATCATGATGCTCAAAGGCCCCGATTTGCTGCGTATCAAAGGGATCGTCAACGTCGCTGGGATGGACAGGCCGGTGGTGGTTCACGGAGTGCAGCACGTCTTCCACCCGCCTGCTGTGCTGGATGCCTGGCCCTCGGATGACCGGCGAACGCGGATCGTGTTCATCACGAGGGACGTGGACCGGGCGACGATCGAGGACACGCTGAAATGGTTCTCCGACAGCCGGCTGCAGGTAAACCCGTCACCGCCGACCGGCGCGGTTTGACCGGCTCGCCACCCCGCATCATTTGCGCAATACTGCACCTCCCCAGAGGAACCCTCAGGGGCCGAAATCAATTTAAAAGCAAAACGAGAACATCATGACGGACACTGTTCAGGTCGAACGCCGCGACGATATCGCGATTGTTTCCCTTCATCGCACCGAAAAGCGCAACGCGTTGCGTCAGGAAGACTGGGTTGCCGTCGGGGATACCCTCGACGCGCTGGGGGAGGATGATGACATCCGTTGCATCGTGCTGCGCGGTGCGGGGGATGAAGCTTTTTGCGCCGGGGCCGATATCTCCGGTTTCGAGGAAGAGCGTTCCGATCGCAAAAAGGTCAAAGCCTACGGGATTGCCACCGACCGCGCCTTTTTCGGGGTCCGCAATTGCCGCCACCCGGTGATCGCGATGATCCACGGTTTCTGCATCGGCGGTGGGTTTGAGCTCGCCCTGGCTGCTGATATTCGGATTTCCGGTGAATCTGGCCGCTTTGGCATTCCGGCCAAGGCGATCGGGCTGTTTCTGTCCCATGATCTGGTCCAGTTCATCGTGGATGCCGGTGGTCGTGCGGTGGCCAGCGAGATCATGCTCGAGGGACGCATCATGCCGGCGGATGAGGCGGCATCGAAAAACCTGGTGACCCGGGTGGTCCCGGATGCGGGGCTGGAGGAAGAAGTGATGAAGGCGGCACGGCGGATTGCCGACGGCGCGCCGCTGTCCCATCGTTTTCACCGCAAGGCGCTAACGCGGTTGGCTGATCCCCGTCCCCTGAGCAAGGTTGAGCTCGATTCCGAGCATGACTATGCCGACAGTGAGGACTACATGACCGGCTACAACGCCTTTAAAAATCGCGAAAAGCCGAAATTTCAGGGTCGATAGCGCGGCATGTCATGACCGCCCTCCACACCGATGCAGGTTCAGGCCTCGAACTTCCGCTTCCCCGCCTGATCGCTGTGGTGTGCCTGCCTTTCGCGGTCGGCTATTTCTTTTCCTACCTCTATCGCACCGTCAACGCGGTGATCGGCGCCGATCTGGCGGTCGAGGTCGGGCTTTCGGCAGGCCAGCTCGGCATGCTGAGCAGCGCCTATTTCATTACCTTTGCTGTGGCGCAAATTCCGATTGGTGTCTTCCTCGACAGTCATGGTCCGCGCCGGGTGGAGACCATTCTGCTGGTGATCGCCGCCCTGGGGGCATTCCTGTTTTCCATCGGCGAAGGCTTGTGGGCGCTGGTGCTGGGGCGGGGGTTGATTGGGCTCGGTGTCGCGGCCTGCCTGATGGGATCGTTCAAGGCCATGTCGGAATGGTTCCCGGCCGAGCGACTGCCCCTGATGAACGGTCTGATCGTTGCCTTTGGCGGCCTGGGCGCCATGGTTGCCACGGCGCCGACCGAAGCCCTGGTCGCAGAAGTGGGCTGGCGCTACGGCTTCGTCGCGCTGTCGATTGCGACCCTTTGTGTTGCGGGGGTGATCTGGTTCGTTGTGCCCGAACGCACGCGAGCTGGATCGTCCGATCCCTTATCGGTTCGGATCGGCGGCCTACGCGGTATTTTCACCAGCCGTGCCTTCTGGCGGATCGCGCCGCTCTCGGCTTTTTCCCAGGGCAGTTTCCTGGCGATCCAGACACTGTGGGCGGGGCCCTGGCTCCGTGACACTGCCGGATTGGATTCACGCGCGGTCAGTTTTGTGCTGCTCGCCGGGGCCGGAGGCTTCGTGCTGGGCAATATTGGCGCGGGCTTGATCGCGGACCGGCTCGCCCGCCGCGGGGTGCCCCCAATCATTGTGGCCGGGTTCGGCATGGCCGGATTCATGGTGGTGCAGCTGCTTGTGCTCGCCGAATGGACCGAAGCCCCGATTTTTCTGTGGCTGGTCTTTGGCGGTTTTGGCACCACCGGTGTCCTGGCCTTTGCCGTCCTCGCGCGGACTTTTTCCAACGAGCTGGCCGGACGCGCAAACACGGCTTTGAACCTGCTGATTTTCGCCATGGCCTTTATTCTGCAATGGGGCATGGGGGAAATCATCAACATCTGGCCGACCGGGATGGATGGCAGCTACGCCGCTGCGGGATATCGTGCCGCGTTCGGCTGTGCGCTGGTTCTGCAAGTCATCGCCTTCGCCTGGTTGCTGCACGGTCGCGAGCACAAGCGTGGTTAGCGCAAGAAACGGGTGGATAATGCGTCCCGCTGTCTCTGAAATAGCCCGATGACAGAGATATTTCCCAGCCCGACGGCCCTTGATCCGGCGGCCCTGACTCGAAATCTCGACACGCGCGGGCACGTGGTTCTCAAGGCGGTGTTGTCACCGGATCAATGCCGGGTGCTCGCCCAGTGTTACGACGGTGATGCCGGTTTTCGCAGTCATGTGATCATGCAGCATCACGGTTACGGGCAGGGAGAATACAAGTATTTCGACTATCCGCTCCCCGATCTGGTGGAGGGTATGCGCAGTGCGCTCTATCCGGTTCTGGCTGGAATCGCGAATGACTGGAATGAACGCCTCGGGGTTGGTTTCCGCTTTCCTGAGGATCACGCCACCTATTTGCGGGTGTGTCACCGGGCCGGGCAGGAGCGCGCGACCCCGCTGCTGCTGCGATATGGCCCCGGGGACTACAACCGGCTGCATCAGGACCTTTATGGGGAATACGTATTCCCCCTGCAGGCAACGATCCTGCTGTCCTCTCCGCAGTATGATTTTACGGGCGGCGAGTTCGTGCTCACCGAACAGCGTCCGCGCCAGCAAAGCCGGGTCGATGTGGTGCCGCTTTCAATTGGTGATTGTGTGATCTTTCCGGTTCGCGACCGTCCGGCAGAGGGTCAGCGTGGGGCCTATCGGGCGACCATGCGCCACGGGGTCAGTCAGCTGCATACCGGGAAGCGAACAACCCTTGGGCTGATTTTCCACGACGCGGAATAGGCGCTTTATCGGAGAACTAGTCGCGTTCGGCCTGGGCGATGGGCAGTGATTGCTGTTGCTGCCGGAAGGGCTGCGCGAGTTGGCCGAGGAAATGTGTCGCCATCGGCCCATCAATCCCGATATCCGCTGGCGGGCGACGTTTCGGGCAGTAGAAGGTCTTGAACAGCAGATCGTAAATCATCAGGTTCTCGCCGTAATTGCTGTTGCCCTCGGCCGGGTTACGCGAATGGTGCCAGCGATGAACTGCCGGGGTGTTGAAGATGTAGTTCAGCGGGCCGAACCGCATCTCGATATTGCAGTGGGTCAGCATCCCGATGAACGCGGTAATCGAGGTCACCCAGATGAAGATTTCCGATGGCGCGCCGGCCAGGAAGAGCAATGGCTGGCTCAGCATGATGCTGGCGACCGTGTCGACGATGTGAAACCGGCCGGTGTTGAAAAACCAGAGCCGCGGCGCCGAATGATGAACCGCGTGGAAACGCCACAGTAACGGCCATTCATGGGCAACTCGATGGGCGATATAAAGCCCGGCTTCGGCGATCAAAAGTCCCGCGATGACCTGAAATGCCATCGGCCAGTGGGTCGGCCACCATGCACCACCCTTGGTCGCGGCGACCTCGGCGATCCCGATCGCAAACCCGACCACAATCAGGATTTGGGCCATGCCCTTGCTCAGCAATGTGTGAGCCAGATCGGCCCCCATCTGCTTGTCATGTTTCAGCCAGCTGCGTTCATGGGGCAGCAAGCGCTCCAGCGCACAGATGCTGAGCGCGAGCGTGATGTAGGTGATGTTGAAATAAAGCGCGGCGTGGTCGGCGGCCAGACCCAACGTAGTCACGTAGATGCACAGGCCCAGAATAGTGGGCCATAGCACCATCGTTAAAAGCTGAACAACAAGGCCCCGCTTGGTGCCGTCCCCGGTGATGGCGGCGGCATCCCCCTTTAAAACCATACTCAACATAGACCTCCCAAAAAGATGCGAGTCATTGTCTGACCCTTGCCCCTGGAGTCTCCCCAAACGTCATTGTTATGCCACAAACCTGGACCGTTTTGGCAAGCATTGCTGTTGCTCAAGACGGAAGATGACGGCGATCGCCCGATTGTTTATGACAGCAGGGACCCGTGGGAGGCTTCGGACCCGATTTCGGTGCTGATCCTGCCGCATTTTCACGGAGCGCTGCTATGACCTCGGTCACAGGAGTGGCGACCAGGATGTCTGTTCGATGAGCGAATTTGAAGGCCTGCGCGTATCCCGGAACATCCACGTGCCTGAGTCCGAGCTCGACGAGAGTTTCACCCGCGCCAGCGGTCCGGGCGGCCAGAACGTTAACAAAGTCTCGACGGCAGTTGAGTTGCGCTTTGATGTCGGAGCCTCGCCCAGCCTGCCGGCCGACCTCAAAGCTCGCTTGTGCAAGCTCGCCGGGACTCGCCTGACCAATGATGATGTGCTGGTTATTCGTGCAGAGCGGTTCCGCACCCAGGAGCGCAACCGGGCCGATGCCCGCACCCGTTTGCTTGATCTGATCAAGAAGGCGGCGATTGTGCCGCGCAAGCGCAGGCCGACCCGCCCGACCCGGGCGTCAAAAGAACGGCGCCTCCAGTCCAAGGAACAGCGTGGCCGTACCAAGGCGCTGCGTCGGCGCCCGCCGGGGGATTGAGGGGCAGGTGGCTACTTGCCTGATTCCACCACCACCGTGCCAAGTTTGCTGCCGCCTTCAACAAACTTATGTGCCTCGGCACAATCTGCCAGTGGGAAAGTCGCTGCCACGCTGTGGATAGCGCCGCCTTCGGCCAGCCATACTGCGATGTCGGACCGCGCGTGGTCGATGGCATCACGGGGTACGCTGTGGAGCACCATGAAGCGGAGCCGGGCGTTCCTGAGAGCCATACGCAGCATCAGGTTTTTTGGGTCACCGGTGGAAGCATAAACGGAGATCGTGCCACCGGATTTGATCACGGTGCTGGTGATGTCGAGGTTTGCCGCCAGATCAACTTCGACAATCCGGTCCACCCCGGCGCCATGGGTCAGATCCAGGATCTGGGTCGCGGCATCGGGGTCGCGATAATTCACCGTGTGCTGGGCGCCTCCGGCCTTTGCATATTCGGCCTTGGTGTCCGAACTAACCGTGGCAATCACGGTGGCGCCGCCGCGCCGCGCCCACTGCACGGTATAGTGACCCACCGCCCCGGCACCGCCGGTGACCAGCACGGTCTTGCCGTCGACGGGGCCGTCGGAGAAAACATTGTGGTGCGCGGTCATGCACGGAATGCCCAGACAAGCGCCTTCGGCAAAGCTCAGATCATCAGGAAGAGGCGCAATCAGCCAGGCATCGAGCGCGATATACTCGGCCGCCGTGCCGAAAGCCCGTCCGCCGCGCTGACCGTTGAAAAGCCAGACCCGCTGGCCGAGCAGGTCTGGTGAAACCCCGTCGCCGATCTGGTCGACAATTCCTGCCCCGTCGCTGTTGGGAATGATACGCGGGTGTTCCAGGCCATAAGTACCCAGCCTGCGTCGCTTGACGTCTGCCGGGTTGACCCCTGAGGCAGCGAGCTTCACTCGGACTTCGCCGGGACCTGCTTCGGGGGTATCGATTTCGCCGGTTTTCAGGACGTCGTCGGCCGGGCCAAGTTCCTCGTACCAAACTGCTTTCATGGGGGGCTCGCTTGTGGGTCAGGTGAGCCACGATGTTTGCGCGTTCGTGGGATTCTGTCGCCTGCAAAATGGGCTGCATTTCGGCCTGTGAGCTGCGGGTCGGGACGGGTAAAGTCTGTCTTCTGAAAAATTGGATTTTCCCATGGCTGCTTTCCAACTCCATCCCCAGCTCGCTGCTGATACTGTCCTGATTGCTGGTTGGCCGTTATGCCAGGTGCTGCTGATCGATGACGCGAACTATCCCTGGCTGGTTCTGGTTCCGGCGCGTGAGGATTTGCGCGACTTTCATGATTTGGCGCCAGACGACATGGCACAGGCGACAGCAGAGATCTTACGCGCCAGCGAGGCGCTCACCTCCGTGTTCGACCCGGACAAGATCAACGTGGCCGCACTCGGCAATATGGTGCCTCAGCTGCATATCCATGTGATTGCGCGCTTTACCAATGATGCCGCCTGGCCCCAGCCGGTCTGGGGTGTGGTACCAGCCCAAGCTTATACGCCCGCGGCGCTGGACGCGCGGCTTGTGGTGCTACAGGACGCGTTCGCGGCGTCGTGACGGCCGCACTTCCCGATATTCTGCAAACCTGGTTCGCCGGACGCGGATGGACCCCCCATGTCCATCAGCTGGAGATGCTGACGGCCGCCACGCAAGGTGAATCAGCACTGCTGATCGCCCCGACCGGGGGCGGTAAGACCCTGGCAGGGTTTTTGCCGAGCCTGACCGAATTGATTGCCACCGAACTGCCTGCAGACGGCCTGCATACCCTCTATATCTCGCCCCTGAAGGCGCTGGCGGTGGATATTCACCGCAATCTGGAACTTCCGATTGCCGAGATGGAATTGGCGATCCGAGCCGAAACACGGACCGGCGATACGCCGCAGTCGAAACGCGCCCGTCAGCGCAAGAAGCCGCCGCATATGCTGATGACGACACCGGAAAGCCTGGCGCTGCTGCTCTCCTATGAGGATGCCGCCGAAATCTTTGCGAGCCTGCGCTGCGTGATTATCGACGAACTCCACGCCCTTGAAGACAACAAGCGCGGGGATTTGCTGTCTCTGGGTCTGTCCCGGCTGCAGGGGCTCGCCCCCGGGGTGCGCCGGGTCGGGTTGAGCGCCACGGTCGCCGAACCGGACCGGCTGCGGCGCTGGCTCTCCACCACAGGCCGCGCAGACGATGTTCGCCTGGTGCTTGGCGAGGACGGGGCCGAACCGGTGATTGATGTGCTGCGCACCCAGGTCGATTTGCCCTGGTCAGGCCATATGGGGGCTCACGCGATCCCCGAGATTTACGAGCTGCTGAAAGGCGGCGGCACGACCCTGGTGTTCGTAAATACGCGCGCCCAGGCCGAGATAGTGTTTCAGGAACTCTGGCGACGCAACGACGATAGACTTCGGATTGCCTTGCATCACGGCAGCCTGGCCGCCGAGCAACGCCGCAAGGTCGAAGCGGCCATGGTGCGCGGCGATCTGGACGCGGTGGTGACGACGTCGTCCCTTGATCTGGGGGTCGACTGGGCGGCGGTGGATCTGGTGGTGCAGGTAGGCGCCCCGAAAGGCTCTACGCGGCTGTTGCAACGGATCGGTCGGGCCAATCACCAGATCGACAATCCCAGTCGCGCGGTGTTGGTCCCGGCCAACAGGTTTGAAGTGCTGGAGTGTCGGGCTGCAGTGGATGCGGTCCATGCCAAGACCCTCGATGGTATTCCCGAACGCCCCGGCGGCCTGGATGTGTTGGCCCAGCATCTGCTGGGGGCGGCCTGTGGGGGGCCGGTGGACCGGGATGCGCTGTATGAACAAATCCGCACCGCGGGCCCCTATGCGGGTCTGACGCGGGACGATTACGACGATGTGTTTTCCTTTGTGGCCACGGGTGGCTATGCGCTGGGGGCCTATGACCGGTTCAAGCGTCTCCGCGAAAACGCTGACGGGCTCTTCGAGATTTCGGGCAAAACGGTTATCCGCGACTACCGCATGAATGTTGGCACGATTGTCGAGGCACCGACCCTCAAGGTGCGGTTCGGCCAGGGCCGGGTGCTTGGCGAGGTCGAGGAAAGCTTCGTTAATCACCTGACCGAAGGGGACACCTTCATCTTTGCCGGGCGGCTACTCGAGTTCATTGAGCTGCGAGACATGAGCGTCATCACTCGGCCGGGCAAGGGCGATGCTCCCGCGGTGCCGGCTTATGTCGGGGGGCGTTTGCCGCTTTCGACCCATCTGGCCGAACGGGTGCGCACGATCCTGTCGGATCCGAAGACCTGGGTCGATTTGCCCAAACAGGTTGCTGAATGGCTCGAAGTGCAGCGCTGGCGTTCACTGTTGCCGAGCCGTGAAGGCTTGCTGGTGGAAAGCTTTCCGCGCGGCAACAAACACTATCTGGTCGCTTACAGCTTCGAGGGACGCAACGCCCATCAGACCTTGGGGATGCTTTTGACCAAGCGCATGGAGCGCGCCGGACTCAACCCGTTGGGGTTTGTCGCCACCGATTATGTGATTGGTGTGTGGGGTACGAAACCGTTCGAACATGCGGATATGGACGCGCTGTTCTCCGAAGACATGCTCGGCGATGATCTCGAAGCCTGGATGGCCGAATCCTCGATGCTCAAACGCACCTTCCGCAATGTCGCGGTGATCGCGGGACTGATCCAGCGCCGCCAGCCGGGGGAGGAGAAAACCCGGCGGCAGGTCACCTTCAATTCGGATTTGATCTATGACGTATTGCGTTCTCACGAGCCCAACCATGTGCTGCTGCGGGCAACCCGGGCCGATGCGGCCTCGGGCCTGACCGATGTACGACGGCTCGCGCAAATGCTGGCTCGTATCAAAGGCCGCATCCGCCACAAACCTCTCGACCGGGTCTCACCTTTGGCGGTGCCGATCCTACTGGAAATTGGTCGGGAAAGCGTCTACGGCGCAGCCATCGATGAACTGCTGGGCGAATCGGCCGATGAGCTTATCCATGAGGCCATGGATAATTCTGGCACCAGGGAACTCGGATTCGATGCCGCCTGAAAGTGACGCGTCGCGCACTACTATCCCGATCGCGGTCGCGGGCCAGTCGATTGTGCTCGATCATTCGGGCGCAGCCTTCTTGCCCGAGAGCGATGACTTGCTGGTTTCGGATTTGCATTTCGAGAAAGGCTCGGCTTTTGCCCAGCGGGGTCAGGCTTTGCTGCCCCCCTATGACACGGCTGACACGCTGCGCCGCCTCGAACGGGTGATTGCCCGGGTGCGCCCGAGGCGGGTGATTTGCCTGGGCGACACGCTGCACGACCTGGCCGGTGAGGTGCGGATGGCCGAGACCGACCGCAAGCGTCTGGAGCGGATGGTCGGGGCCCAGGACTGGGTCTGGATTGCGGGCAATCATGATCCCGCCCCGCCGGAAGGCTATGGCGGCACGGCGGCTGAGGAAATTCGTGTCGGCAGCTTGCTGCTGCATCACGATGTGGAAGCCGGCCCCGACGGAGTTATCCCGGCCGGGGAAGTAATCGGACATTACCACCCCAAGGCGGCGGTGCGGGCACGGGGACGGCGGATCTCCGGGCGTTGTTTTGCAACGGACGGGCGATTGCTGATCTTGCCTGCCTTTGGCGCTTTTGCCGGCGGTCTGAACGCGCGCGAGCCGGCTATCGCAGATCTGCTGTCCGGTGATTTTCAGGCCTATATGATCGGGCGAAAGGGGTTGTTCGGCTTTCAGAAAAATCAGCTGATTCCCGATCCTCAACGCGCGCCGAGCCGGACTTATGATGGGCACTGAGTTCGACAAATTCACCTCTCGTGCCGAAGCTTTTGAGGCCTCCGAAGACAGCCCGAGTAATCCGTCTGTGGGGGAAAGCTTCGGGCATATTGTGCGGTCCCGTTATGTGAACCGCCGGTCTGTCCTGCGGGGCATGACCGCTGTAGCTGCGATCACCGCTATTGCGACGCTGCTGGAGACCCTGGTCTCGCGCGCGGCCCAGGCGGCGACCCGGGGGTTTGATTTTCCCTAAATTTCCCACGGCGTCGATGAGACCCATCACGTGGCCGAAGGCTGCACCGGGGATGTCCTGATCCTCTGGGGAGACCCGGTGCTGACCGGGGCGCCGGACTTTGCGCCGATGGAACAGAGTGCGGCGGCCCAGTCGATACAGTTTGGCTACAACAATGATTTCATCGGCTACGCCCCGATGCCCTTTGGGTCAAACAACCCGGAGCGTACGCTGCTCTGCGTCAATCACGAATACACCAATGAAGAGGTGATGTTTCCCGGTATTGGGCGCCAGGAGAAGACCGGGCTTTCGGATATGACGGCCGAGCTGGTGGACATCGAGATGGCGGCCCATGGCGCTGATCGAGAAAACAGACGAGAAATGGACCCCTTCAGGTGACCGCTCCCTCAATCGCCGTATCACGGCCAACACAAGGATGCGTTTGTCTGGCCCGGCGGCCGTTCCTGACCGCCTGAAGATATCGTCTGATCCGACCGGGACGCGTGTGCTCGGGACCTTCAATAATTGCGCCGGTGGCATGACCCCCTGGGGCACCTATCTGATGGCTGAGGAGAATTTCAACGGCTACTTCTGGGGCAAGCTCTCCGACACCCATCCCGAGGCCCGGAACTACAAACGTTATGGTCTGCCCAGCAACTGGTACGCCTGGGGCAAGTTTCACGACCGTTTCGATATCGAAAAAGAACCCCATGAGGCCAACCGGTTCGGCTGGGTCGTCGAAGTGGCCCCCTATGACCCGGCTATGACCCCGGTGAAGCGCACCGCGATGGGCCGCTTCAAGCATGAAGGGGCGCATTCGACCGTCAATTCCGATGGCCGAGTTGTGGTCTATCAGGGTGACGATCAGTGTTTTGACTATCTTTATAAATTCGTCTCTGAGGGCCGCTACAACCCGGACGATCGGGCGGCCAATCGTGATTTGCTCGACACAGGTGTCCTTTATGTCGCTCGGTTTGACGCGGATGGTTTTCTGACATGGCTGCCGCTGGTGCACGGCACGGGGCCGAGAATGCCGCTAATCCGCGCGCGAAGAATGTGTTTGGCCATATCGTCGAGCTGACACCCCCGGGCGGCGACCATGGCGCTTTGCGTTACCGCTTGGACATTCTGGTGATGTGCGGCGATCCCGAAAAACCTGAATCTGGCGCACATTGGGGTCCCGAAACTTCCGTAAATGGTTGGTTTGGCTCCCCGGATAATTGTGCGATCGACGGGCAGGGGCGCTTGTGGGTGTCCACGGATCAGGGCGTGGGATGGAAGAAGTCCGGCACGGCAGACGGTATCTGGGCGCTGGAGACCCATGGGTCGGGCCTCGGTAGCGGGCGGATGTTCTTCCGGGTGCCTGTGGGGGCGGAGATGTGCGGGCCGGCATTCGCGCCCGATGACGAGACCCTGTTCGTGGCGGTTCAGCATGTAGCTGTCGACGGCGCGAAGTATTATGCGCCGTTCGGAAAAAATTCGACGTTCGAGGATCCCGCCACGCGCTGGCCGGATTTCGACAAAGCGATGCTGCCGCGTCCCTCGGTGGTCGCGATCACCAAAAAGGACAGCGGTATTATTGGGGGTTGAAAATCGGACTTCGTGGCGGGCGCAGTTCGAACACGAACCACAGGGTTGCGGTGAACAGGATCAAGGCCCCGGCCTGATGGCAGGCGGCCAGATGTACCGGCACCACAAGTAAAAGCGTGCTGATCCCGAGTGTGACCTGGAGTAGGGCGGCGGCGAACAAAACGTTTGCGGCCCGCCGCGCACGCGGCACCAGCGCCAGCCACCGGCTTTGCCACCAAACCCAGACGATCAGGGCGAAGCTCACCAGGGCGAGCACCCGATGGTGGAACTGGATCGTGGCGTGATCTTCGAACGGGGCTGTGGGGCTGTTAAAATAGCCCGGCGGGACAAGCTGGCCGTCCATCATCGGGAAGGTGTTGAAGATCAGCCCTGCATCGGTGCCGGCGACAAACGCGCCGGACACGACGGTGATCGAAACCAGGCTGAGGGCCGTGATGGCGAGGTTGCGGGTCTGCCGATGCCTTGTATCGCTAATGGCGTCAGGATTTGGAAGCAGCACCGAGAGTGCGGTCCAGACCAGCAACCCGTAGATTAGGAAAGCCAGGGTCAGATGCGCCGCCAGACGGTACTGGCTGACTTCGGGGACATCGACCAGCCCGCTTTTGACCATGTACCAGCCAAGCGCGCCCTGGGCCCCACCAAGAGCGAAGATGCCGAGTAGCTTCCAGGCAAACAGGCCGCGTATATGGCCGCGAAGGATGAACCAGAGAAAAGGCAGGAAAAACACCAGCCCGATCACGCGGCCCCACAGGCGATGCACATACTCCCACCAGAAGATGCCGCGAAACTCCGGCAGGGTCATGCCCGCATTGACCTCGAGATATTGTGGCGTTACCCGGTAAAGATCGAAGACCCGTTGCCACGCAGCTTCCGACAGCGGGGGCAGGAAGCCGAAGACAGGGCGCCATTCGACGATCGAAAGCCCCGACCCGGTCAGCCGGGTAATGCCGCCGATTACGACCATGGCCAGCACCATGGCGGCGCAAAGCAGCAGCCAGCGTCCGATGGTGCGGTGGGCGGCAGTATGTGTGTTGGCTGTAGTGGCGGTCATGTTCTGCATTTCGTTTCCGGAGATAAACTGGAACCCTTTGCTCATATGCACAAGACGGCGCGCCACTCGGTCGCAGGCCGAAAAGAGAAGGGGCGGGTTTGAAACCCGCCCCGTCAGAAATTTTTGTCTCTTCTAAGCGTCTATTCGACGGTCCAGGTCTGTCCCTGATGGAGAAGCTTGGTCAGGTCGCCTTCGCCCTTATCCTTGCGGGCCTGTGCGATTTGCGCGTGCACGGAGCCTTCATAGGTGGGGGCCGGCTCGCAATAGAGGACGCCGAGCGCAACGGGCATCTCCGGCGGGTCCATCTGCGCCAGCATCGTGGCGAGGGAGCGGTTGGTTTCGTCATGGATCGCGATGTCGGCTTCGGTGATGCCGTTTTCGCCAAGGGTGACCGCCTCGAGGCGCATCTCTTCCGTGTTGAGGATCAGGCCCTTGGACTTGTCCTTGCCGAACAGGAGCGGTTCGCCGTGTTCGGCGTGAATCTGCATCTCATCCTGCACGGCTTTCTCGGTGAAGTGCTTGAAGGCGCCGTCATTGTAGACAATGCAATTCTGGAAGATTTCCAGGAAGGACGTGCCCCGATGCCCGTGGGCGCGCTTGAGCATCCCGGTCAGGTGCTTCATCAGGATGTCCGAAGAGCGGGCGATAAAGGTGCCCCCCACGCCGAGCGCAAACTGGGCAGCAGATACCGGATTGTCGATCGACCCCATCGGCGTCGAAGGTGACTTGGTACCGATTTTCGAGGTTGGTGAGTACTGACCCTTGGTCAGCCCGTAAATCTGGTTGTTGAACAGGAGCAACTGCACATCGACGTTGCGCCGGATGGCGTGCATCGTGTGATTGCCGCCGATCGAGAGCATGTCGCCATCGCCGCCAACCACCCAGACATCGAGGTCCGGGTTGGAAAGCTTTACCCCGGTTGCCACGGCCGGTGAGCGGCCATGGATGGTGTGGAAGCCGTAGGTTTCCATGTAGTAGGGGAAACGTGCGGCACAGCCGATACCCGAGACGAATACGGTGTTCTTGGGGTCAGCCTCAAGCTGAGCCAGTGTGTTTTGTACGGCTTTCAGGATGGCGTAATCACCACAGCCAGGACACCAGCGGACTTCCTGATTGGTCGCGAAATCGCGCGCCGTGAGTTTTTCCGGGGGACTTTGGACGTTCATCTTATTTCTCCAGCCGGGCGCGAATGGCGTCTTCGATTTCGCCGATCAGGAAGGGCTTGCCGTTGACCTTGTTCAGGCCTTCGGCAGGCACCAGATACTCCGCCCGCAAAACGGTGCGCAGCTGACCGGTGTTCATTTCTGCGACCAGGACCTGATCGTAGCTTTTCAACAATGCTTCGATGTTGCGCGGCAACGGCCAGATATAACGCAGATGAATCTGCGAGACGTCGTAGCCGTCATCACGCATGTTGCTCACGGCCCGGTTGATCGGGCCGTAGGTTGACCCCCAGCCGACAACCGCCAGCTTGCCGCCGGCTTCGCCGATTTCGACTTCCTGTTCGGGGATATCGTTGGCAATGCCATTGATTTTGGCTGCCCGCACATCAGTCATCTTCTGATGATTGTCCGGGTCGTAGGAAATATGGCCGCTGTCATAGGAGCGTTCGATACCGCCGATGCGATGCATCAGTTCCGGTGTGCCCGGCTTGACCCAGGGACGTGCTAGCGTGTCGTCGTTGCGCACGAAGGGGTGGAAGTCTTCCGGATCCGTTCGGAACTCGACGTCGAAACGCTCATAGGTGGACGGATCAGGGATAAGCCACGGTTCGGAGGCGTTGGTGATGTAACCATCGGTCAGCAACATGACTGGTGTCATGTATTTGGTCGCGATGCGAACCGCTTCGATGGCGACATCGTAGCCGTCCGACGGGGTCGAGACGGAGATAACCGGCATCGGGGCATCCGCGTTCCGGCCGTAGACGGCCTGATACAAATCCGATTGCTCGGTTTTGGTTGGCAAGCCGGTCGACGGTCCGGCGCGCTGCGAGTTGACGATGACCATGGGCAGTTCGGTCGCAATGGCGAGGCCAATGGCTTCCATCTTCAGGGCAATACCTGGGCCGGAGCTCGATGTGACACCCAGCGCCCCGGCGTAGGACGCGCCCAGAGCGGCGGAGACTGCGGCGATTTCGTCCTCGGCCTGGAAGGTCATGACACCGAAATCCTTCATCCGCGCCAGATGGTGCAACAGCGCCGAGGCAGGGGTGATCGGATAGGAGCAGAACGAGATGTTCAGGCCCGCGAGCTGAGAGCCCGCCAGTATGCCCAGGGAGACCGATTCAGCACCGGTAATCGTGCGATAAACACCGGGTGCGATTGCGGCTTTTTCGACTTCGAAAGTGCCCAGCTCGGCGGGCATCTCGGCCGTCTCGCCAAACGCATGCCCGGCGTTGAGGGCAGCGATATTAGAGTTGGCAATATCTGGTTTGGAGGCGAACTTCTTGTTCAGCCAGTCCACCGATGCCTGGCGCTTGCGGCCGTACATCCAGTAGACCAGGCCGAGCGCCCACATGTTCTTGGATCGCAACCCTTCCTTGTTCGACAGGCCGAATTCCTTGACCGCTTCGACGGTCAGGCGTGACATGTCGATCTTGACGAGGCGGTAGCCTTCGAGGCTGTCGTCGTCGAGGGGGTTTTGCGCGTACCCGGCTTTCGACAGGTTGCGATCGGTAAACGCGCCGCTATCGGCGATCACGATCCCACCCGGCTTCACATCGGCCAGGTTGGTGATCAGCGCGGCAGGGTTCATCGCCACCAGAACATCGAGCTGATCGCCCGAGGTCATGATCTTGCGGGCCCCGAAATTGATCTGGAACGCCGAGACACCAAAGGTGGTGCCCGCGGGGGCACGAATTTCAGCGGGGAAATCCGGGAACGTCGCGAGATCGTTCCCCTCGATTGCGGCGGTCATCGTGAAATGGCCTCCGGTCAGCTGCATTCCGTCACCGGAATCGCCCGCAAAACGGACAACTGCTGATTCTACTTCCTGCCGGTCTTCTCTCGGCCGGTCGATGGCCGCTACGTCAGACATCGGGCATTTCCTTCCCGTAAAACTTCATGAAATTTCAGAATTGTCGCCGAACCATCAGTCTCGTCGGTTGGGTGCGTCACGGTCGTTCGCTTGAATATGTGTATCAAGCACAAACTCACCCCACCACTCAACAGCCAAGGTCTTTTGACTTTCAGTCAAGAGCCGCCACCATCGCGTCGACCGTGACGAATTTACGGCGCGGGGCGCCTGGTTTGGCATTGGCAATTTCAGTATCATTGATGGCTTGCCAGTCCTGATAGGTCACAACGCGCACGTTGCGTTCGGCCAGCAGGGCATCAAGGGCCTCGCGCCCGGGCTTCGTGCCGTCGCCGACATCATCAAGAATTTGTGTTGCCGCGGTGTCGCCGTCGGGCTTGTTGGAGCCGATGACACCGGTCGGACCGCGCTTGATCCAGCCGACCGCATAGACGCCATCGCCAACGCGACCTTCTTCGTGTTCGACGATTCCCCAATCTTCGTTGAAAGGGACGCCCGGGAAGGGCTCGGAGAAATACCCGATCGCCGGAATTACCAGCCCGCATTCGATGTCGAAGAACTCGCCGGTGCCCACCGAGCGGCCGTCTTCGACCTTGGTGTGCTCCATTCGTATGCCTTCAACCTTGTCGCCGCCGAGAATTTCAATGGGCTTGGCGTAAAAAGTGAAGTGACAGCGCTTCGCCTTGCCCGAGGGGTCCACTGCGGGGAACTCCTTCATGGTTGCGAGGTTTCGATCCTTGAGCCGCTGATCACGATCCGACCACTCCCCTTCGACCGTTTCGGGCAGAATGCTGGGGTCGATCACGGGCGTGCAATTATCGAGCTTGCCCATCTCGCGAAGTTCGACATTGGTGAACTTGGCTTCAATCGGTCCGCGGCGGCCCACCATGTAGACATCTGAGATCGGTGAGGCCTGGATCGCGTCGGCGGCATGATCGGCGATGTCCGTGTCGGTCATCTCTTCTTCGGTCTTGACCAGCACGCGCGCGGCGTCGACCGCTACATTGCCGTTGCCGATGACCACCACCGTATCCGTGTTCAGATCGGGCTCGAGGTCGGTGAAGTCGGGATGGCCGTTATACCAACCGACAAAATCAGCAGATCCAAAGACGCCGATCTTGTCCTCACCGGGAATGCCGAGCTTGCGGTCGCGTGGTGCGCCGACGGCCAGAACGATGGCGTCGTACATCTCCTTGAGTTCCTCGAGCGAGACATCCCGACCGACTTCGACATTGCCGTAATAGGCGACGCCATCGGCCAGGGCGGTCTTCTCGTAGACGCGCGCGACTTTCTTGGTGGTCTGATGATCGGGGGCAACGCCGCCGCGAATAAGACCGAAAGGCGTGGGCAGGCGTTCGATAATATCGACGCGTACATCCTTGTCGCTCTTGCGAAGAGCATCGACCGTGTAGAACCCGCTTGGTCCCGAGCCGATTACGGCAACGTTTATTGGCATAAATTCTCCCCTGAAACACACGGACTATAGACATTGTATGGAGCTGCTTCCAACCCACAGAAGCCACGTTTTCGTAATCTTCTTTCAATGGGATTCGACGTTCGCGTATGACTGCCCATATGATGGCTGACGGCGAATCGTTTTTCGCCAAATTAGGAACGGATGAGCGTGGTAAACACGCCATAGGACATCGACAAAAAGGAGAAGCGATCATGCCGGGCATGAACGTTTGTAAGCATTTTCCTGCCCTTTTGGGGGCCATTTTCACCATTCTTTCATTTGGTAGCGCTGCGGCTCAGGACGGACCGATCCGAATTGGCGAGATCAACAGCTATACCGGTCCGCTGGCCGCGTTCACGGTGCCGTATCGCAACGGATGGCAGCTCGCCGTCGAGGAAATCAACGCCAAGGGAGGTGTGCTCGGGCGCAAGCTTGAGGTCGTGTCACGTGATGATGGTGGCAAGCCCGCCAACGCGGTCAAGTTTGCCGAAGAATTGCTCCGGCGCGAAAACGTCGATCTGCTCGCGGGCACGTTTCTCTCAAACATAGGACTGGCCGTGGCGGATTTCGCCAACCGCAATAAGGCGCTTTTCATTGCGTCCGAACCCCTCTCGGATGCCGTCGTCTGGTCCAAGGGCAACGCTTATACGTTCCGTTTGCGCCCCTCGACCTATATGCAGGCCGCCATGCTGGCCGAAGAAGCCGCCAAGCTGCCGGCCAAGCGCTGGGTGACCGTCGCACCAAATTATGAATACGGACAGTCAGCGGTGAAGGCCTTCAAGGACGTTCTGTCTGCGTTGCGCCCGGATGTGGAGTTTGTCGGGGAACAATGGCCCGCGCTGTTCAAGCTCGATGCCGGCGCCACGGTGCAGGCTCTAGAGCGCGACAAGCCGGATGCGATTTTCAATGTCACCTTCTCCATCGATCTGGCGAAATTCGTTCGCGAGGGTCAGCTTCGTGGCCTATTCAAGGATCGCGAAGTGGCGAGCCTTCTGACCGGTGAACCTGAATACCTCGACACTCTCAAGGGCGAGACGCCCGAGGGCTGGATCGTGACCGGGTATCCCTGGCAGTCCATTGCCGCGCCCCGTCACGCTGCATTTCTGGGTGCTTATCAAAATCGCTTTGATGACTATCCGCGGGCCGGTTCGATTGTTGGCTACAACACAATCCTGACGATTGCCGCGATGCTCGTGAAAGCCGGATCCACCGACACGCCGGCCATGGTCGCTGCGATGAAGGGGCTGGATGTCGATACCCCGTTCGGGCCGATCACTTTCCGGGCCCTTGATCACCAGTCCACCATGGGAGCCTATGTCGGGCGCACCGCCAAACGGGACGGACGTGGCGTGATGGTCGATTTTCGTTATGCCCCGGGTGCGGACTACCTGCCGGACGATGAAACGGTTAAGAAGCTGCGTCCCAACGGATAGCGTCATGCGGCGTTAAGGCCGCAAATTGACGTTGGAGGATGTTATGAGCTTCATCGTCGCCCAAGCGATCACCGGACTTGCCAGTGCAGCCTCGCTGTTTCTGATCTCGGTTGGCTTGTCGATTGTGTTTGGCGTGACCCGGGTTGTGAACTTCGCCCATGGCTCGCTTTATATGCTGGGCGCGTATATCGCGTTCAGCCTTGTGAGCGTGATGGGTGACAGTTTTGTCGGTTATCTGCTTGCCTTGCTGCTGGCCGCGCTGGCGGTTGGGGTGATCGGTGCGGTGATCGAAACCTCCCTGTTGCGTCGTATTTACAAAGCGCCCGAGCTGTTTCAATTGCTCGCAACCTTTGGTGTGGTCCTCGTGGTGCAGGATCTGACTCGGGCGGTGTGGGGTCCCGATGATTTGTTTGCCCCCCGCATGCCCGGCCTCGATGGGGCTGTCGATATTCTGGGCCACGCCATTCCGAGCTACGATCTATTCCTGATTGGCGTCGCTTTTGCCGTGCTCGGCGGCTTGTGGCTGCTGTTTCGTAAGACCCGGTTTGGGGTGTTGATCCGGGCGGCGACTGAGGACCGCAAAATGGTGGCGGCGCTGGGGATCGATCAGCGCTGGCTGTTCACGGCGGCCTTTGTTTTGGGATCGGCTCTTGCTGGACTGGGTGGCGCACTGCAGTTGCCACGGCAGGCCGCCAGTCTGTCGATGGATTTGAATATCATCGTGGACGCCTTTGTTGTCGTCGTGGTTGGGGGAATGGGTTCGATCTTCGGGGCGTTTGTCGCCGCGGTCCTGATCAGCCTTCTGCTGGCCTTTGGTCTGGTGATCTTTCCGCAAATCACGCTTGTGCTGATTTTTCTGGTGATGGCTGTGACCCTGGTGCTCAAGCCGAGTGGGTTGTTCGGCAAACCTGAAATTGCCACTGCCGAAGCCGTCCGCAACCCCGACCCGCCCTTGCGCCCGTCTGGCAAAATCGCCCGGGCGGGTTGGATCGCGCTTTTACTGGCCGGACTGGTCGCGCCGGTTATGGTCGGTGACTTCGTCACGATCGTACTCACCGAAATCGCCATCCTCGCCTTGTTTGCCGCGAGCCTGCACTTTCTGCTTTGGGGTGGTGGGCTGATCAGTTTCGGCCACGCCGCCTATTTCGGGCTCGGGGCCTATGGCGCCGGGCTTGCGGTGTTTCACCTGTCGGCCGGGATGGCACCGGCGTTGCTGCTGGCCCCGGTGGCGGGCGCGCTGGGGGCGTTGCTGTTCGGCTGGTTCTGCGTGCGTCTGACCGGCATCTATATGGCCATGCTGACACTCGCCTTTGCTCAGATTGCGTGGTCGGCGGCCTTCCAGTGGGTTGATGTGACCGGGGGCGATAATGGCATCCTCGGTGTATGGCCGAGCGCCTGGGCGGCCGATCCGGTGGTCTTTTACTATCTTGCCTTCATCGTTTGTGCGGCGATGATCTGGGCCCTGCATCACGTGATGTTCAGTCCCTTTGGCTACACGTTGCGGGCGACGCGGGATTCCGCCCTGCGCGCCGCTGCGATCGGTGTCGATGTCACCCGGCATCGCTGGCTGGCCTTCACTTTGGCGGGGGCGGCGGCCGGTGTTGCGGGCGGGTTCTTCGCCTTCGCCAAGGGCAGCGTGTTTCCGGATGTGCTGTTCGTCTCGACCTCGGTCGATGGGCTGGTGATAGTTCTGCTCGGCGGCATGCAATCGCTGGTGGGGCCGATCCTGGGGGCGTTTGTGTTCACCGAGCTTCAGACCGAGCTCACCCGGCTGACCGATCTGTGGCAATTGGTGATGGGGCTTTTGATCATTGCCCTGGTGGTCCTGCTGCCACGAGGCCTCGCAGGGCTTTCGACCCGCTTTTCGCGGGGGCACGCAAAATGAGTGTTCTCTCGGTCACCAATCTGGCCAAAGCTTTTGGCGGGGTGCGAGCTGTCGACGGGGTTTCGTTCCATGTCGATGGCGGCGAGCGGGTGGCCCTGATCGGGCCCAACGGTGCCGGTAAGACGACCCTTTTCAACTCGATCAACGGCCAGATTCGCCCCGATGCGGGTACGGTGCAAATTGCCGGACAGGACGTGACCGGTCGCGCGCCGCAACGTGTCTGGGCGCAAGGCGTGGGGCGTACATTCCAGATTACGGCGACATTTGCCAGTATGACCGTGCTCGAGAATGTGCAGGTTGCGCTCGCCAGTCATCATCGCAACGCCATTGGGTTTGGGCGTGCCCTGCGCCACCGGTTCCGAGACGAGGCGTCGCGGCTGGTCGCCCGGGTCGGGCTCGCCGATGCCGCCGACCACGCCACCGCTGCGCTGGCCTATGGCGACCTCAAGCGGCTCGAAGTCGCTGTCGCCATGACCAATGCGCCCGCGCTTTTGTTGATGGATGAACCGACCGCGGGCATGGCCGGCGATGGCCGCGGTGCGATGATGGCGCTGGTCGATGATTTGGTGGCCCGGGAAGGGGTCGCGGTGTTGTTCACCGAACACGATATGGACGTGGTCTTCGGGCATGCGGATCGGGTGATCGTGCTCGACCGGGGCCGGGTGATCGCGCAGGGCGACCCGGAGACGGTACGTCGGGATGAAACGGTTCGTGCGGTCTATCTCGGTGATTTTGACGAGGGTGCGTCATGACCGGGACGGCGCTGAAGATTGCGGATCTGGATGCCTCCTATGGCGCCGCGCAGGCACTGTTTGGCCTCGATCTCGAAGTTCCTGCCGGCTCCGTGACGGTGCTGTTGGGCCGCAACGGCGCGGGTAAGTCCACCACCCTGAAAGCAGTCATGGGATTGGTCGATATCGGCGCCGGGTCCGTCATGGTGCGTGATCAGGAGGTCACGGGCTGGCCAGCCTATGCGGTCAACCGCGCCGGGGTTGGTTATGTGCCCGAGGACCGTCGGGTCTTTGCCGGACTCAGCGTCGATGAAAACCTGGTGGTCGGGACCCGCGCCGGGCGCGAAGCGGATGCCCGGTGGACGACTGCACGGGTTTTTGAGTTATTTCCCTCCCTGGCGGAGATGCGCGACCGGCTTGCGGGACAGCTCTCAGGTGGCGAGCAGCAGATGCTCACGATCGCGCGCACCCTGATGGGAAATCCGGACATCATCCTGCTGGATGAGCCTTCCGAGGGCCTGGCACCGGTGATCGTCCAGCAGATCGCCGCGACTATCAAAACCCTCGCAGGTGAGGGACTGACGGTGTTGCTCTCGGAACAGAATGTCCGGTTTGCCACCCATGTGGCCGACCGTGCCGCGGTCATCGAGCGGGGCCGGATTCTGGTTTCCGGACCGATGCACGAGATCGCCGCTGATGACGCGGTGCGCGACGCCTATCTCACGCCCTAGTGGATTTGGTCCGTGGTCAATTGCTAGCCGGTCTACTGTTACCGGCGAGTAATAGTTTTTTATAACAATGACTTAGACGTGTTCGAGTTGGGGTTTTAACAATTAGGCCGGAAAATAAATGCGTCTTCCCCCTGCGCCACCGGTTGACACCGGAAGTCCGGATCACTACCTGTTTGGCACTCGTGCTAGAGGAGTGCTAGCAACCTAGCCTCTGGGCACGGAATATTCTGATTTAACAGGAGGATAAAGCGATGGGTTTTCGCCCTTTGCACGACCGAGTGGTAGTACGCCGCGTCGGTTCTGACGAAAAGACTGCCGGCGGGATCATCATCCCTGACACGGCGCAGGAAAAGCCTTCCGAAGGCCAAATCGTTTCCGTGGGCCCCGGTGGCCGCAGCGAAGACGGCAAGTCCATTGCCATGGATGTGAAGGCGGGCGACCGCGTTCTGTTCGGCAAATGGTCGGGTACGGAAGTGTCCATCGATGGCGAGGAGCTCCTGATTATGAAGGAGTCCGACATCATGGGTGTGATCGAAGCCCCCAAGAAGAAGGCCAAAAAGGCCGCTTAGCTCGAATTTCGAGGAAGGAAAAAGACAATGGCTGCTAAAGAAGTCAAATTTTCAACACAGGCCCGTGACAAGATGCTCAAGGGCGTCGACACGCTGGCCGATGCCGTCAAGGTAACGCTGGGTCCCAAGGGCCGCAACGTCATCATCGACAAAGCCTTTGGCGCACCGCGTATCACCAAGGATGGTGTTTCGGTTGCCAAGGAAATCGAGCTTGAAGACAAGTTCGAGAACATGGGCGCGCAGATGGTCAAGGAAGTTGCTTCCAAGACCAATGACATCGCCGGTGACGGCACGACGACGGCGACCGTACTCGCCCAGTCGATCGTTCGCGAAGGTTCCAAGGCAGTTGCTGCCGGCATGAACCCGATGGATCTCAAGCGCGGCATCGACCTTGCGGTCGCAGCTGTCGTTAAGGACATCGTCAAGCGTTCGAAGAAGATCCGTAGCTCCGACGAGATCGCCCAGGTTGGCCGCATCTCGGCGAACGGTGACACCGAAGTCGGTGGCTATATCGCTGAAGCGATGCAGCGGGTCGGCAATGAAGGCGTCATCACGGTTGAAGAGGCTAAGAGCCTGACCACCGAACTGGAAGTCGTCGAAGGCATGCAGTTCGATCGCGGTTATCTCTCGCCGTACTTCATTACCAACGCTGAAAAAATGATCTGCGAGTTGGACAACCCGTACATCCTGCTGCACGAGAAGAAGCTCTCGAGCCTGCAGACCATGCTCCCGATTCTCGAGGCCGTGGTTCAGTCGAGCCGTCCGCTCTTGATTATTGCCGAAGACATTGAAGGCGAAGCGCTGGCCACCCTCGTGGTCAACAAGCTGCGCGGTGGTCTGAAGATCTCCGCCGTCAAGGCACCGGGCTTTGGTGATCGTCGCAAGGCGATGCTCGAGGATCTCGCGATCCTGACCAAGGGTCAGGTCATCTCCGAGGATCTCGGCATCAAGCTCGAGAACGTTACTCTCGACATGCTCGGCACCTGCAAGCGCGTTTCGATCTCCAAGGAAGAGACCGTGCTCGTTGATGGCGCTGGCAAGAAGTCAGAGCTCGAAGGTCGGGTCAATCAGATCCGCGCTCAGATCGAGGAAACCACTTCGGATTACGATCGCGAGAAGCTGCAGGAACGTCTGGCGAAGCTCGCCGGCGGTGTTGCTGTCATCAGCGTTGGTGGTGCGACCGAGATTGAAGTGAAAGAGAAGAAGGACCGCGTTGAAGACGCCATGCACGCAACCCGTGCAGCCGTCGAAGAAGGCATTGTTGCCGGTGGCGGTACTGCGCTTCTCTATGCGACCAAGGCCCTGGCCAAGCTCGAAGGCGAAAATGACGACCAGAATGTCGGCGTCAACATCGTCCGCAAGGCTCTTCAGGCCCCGGTTCGTCAGATCGCTGAAAATGCGGGCTTCGACGGTGCGGTTGTCGCCGGCAAGCTGCTTGAGCAGAAGGACACCGATTTCGGGTTCGACGCTCAGGATGGCGTTTACACCAACCTGGTTAAAGCCGGCATCATCGACCCGACGAAGGTCGTGCGCGCCGCGCTTCAGGACGCCTCCTCGGTTGCGGGTCTGTTGATCACGACCGAAGCTATGATCGCCGACAAGCCGGAGCCGGCTGGTGCCGCTGGACCGGCCATGCCGGACATGGGTGGCATGGGTGGAATGGGTGGCATGGGCGGCATGATGTAGCCTGTCCCATCCGGACTATTTGAGAAGGGCCGCACAATTGTGCGGCCCTTTTTCTTTCTGTGTTTGTTCCTGTGGTCAGGGACAGCGCGGATGTTTGCGCTCAGTCCTCTTCGACAGCACGAATGATTCCGGCCTGATCAAGATCCTGCCAGCCGCGATCAAGCATTTTTTGCCAAAGCTGCAGGTTGGTTTTGGTTGAGACAAGATCGAGGTCTACCTGATCGGCCAGCTCGAGAGCCTGGAGAATATCTTTGTGGTGAACCGAGGCACGTCCACCCGGTTCGAAAGCTCGGTCGACCATCCGTCCACCATGCAGGTCGAGCACCCGTGATTCTGCAAATCCTCCTAGCAGGGCGGTACGCACCTTTGCCGGGTCCACCCCGGCGCGCGCGGCGAGTGTTAGCCCCTCGGCCACAGCCGCAAGCGTCATGCCCACGATCGCCTGGTTGGCGGTCTTGGTTACCTGTCCGGCACCAATGTCGCCGATATGGGTGATGTTTTCACCCAGCACTTCGAGAACCGCCATGGCGCCGGGTAGGGAAGCTTCGTCGGCACCTATCAGGATGGTCAGTTTTCCTGCTTCAGCTCCGGGGGTTCCGCCCGATACCGGTGCGTCTATGTAGTGGGCTCCGGCAGCCTTGACCTCTTCGGCCCATTCCCGGGTCTCGCGCACTTTCGTGGTGCTCATGTCGATGACACTCTTGCCCGATGAAAGCCCGGCAATGACGCCGTCGGGTCCATGCAGAACCTTATCGACGGCGCTTGTGTCCGTGACCATCAGAATTGTGATGTCGCTGACTTCTGCGACGTCACGCGGTGAGGCCGCTGTCGACATGCCTTCGCCGGCGAGTTCTTCGGCAGGGCCCGGGCTGCGGCTGGTCACGGTCATCGCCGCGCCGGCGGCGTGCAGGTTGCGCGCCATCGGCTTGCCCATTAGGCCCAGCCCGATAAACCCGATCTTTGTGCCGTCCAAGGTTCCCATGATCGCGGCTCAGGCAGTCGCGTAGCGGGCGCGGGCGGCGCGTTCGATGGCGGCGGCGTGAAGCCGGTCGATGTCGAGGGTGTGCCGGATCATTTCCAACAGGCGCAGTTCTTCCTGTTCGGCCTTCTGGTCGGCAATCGCGATATCGCAGGCCAGCACATAGGCTGTCTCACAAAGATGGTCTGGCAGCGCGTCGCGGATTTGACCCAACGCTTTTTCCAGGCCGTTTTCCTGGGCCAGGACGTCGGCGCATTCACGCGCGACATCGCCCATCTGATCTCGGTCGAAACCCGAAAACACGGGAAGCTGACTGACGATTTCGCCAATTCGGGAGATTTCCGCGTCGCTCATCTCGTTGTCGGCAGCGGACACCATGACCATGGTGTAGAGGAGGGCGGTCTGGGCTTCGATCATAGTTTGGCGGTCCTTGTGTGGATTGCCTTGGTTAAAGCGGGCGCTGGGCATGACGTCAAGCCGAGCGCCGGGAAAGAGTTTTGACGGGTTGAACGGTCGACAGCGCCGGTGGGTCCAAATATAGGTTGTGCCTATGTCTGCTGTCGTCAATGTCGCACTGCCAGTTTTTGCAATTATGTTTGCTGGTTTCCTGGCCGGTCGGTTCCGGATTTTGGGCGAAAGCAGCTCAGAATCCCTCAATAGCTTCGTCTACTGGTTCGCCTTACCGCCGGTGTTGTTCCTGTCGATGGCGACGGTGCCTCTGACGGATATCTTCAACTGGCCGTTCATCTGGACTTATATCCTGGGCATGGTGGTGATCGCGCTGCCGTCGATCCTGATTGCTAAATTCCTGTTTCTCAACAGTTTTGCCGGACTGACCCTGCATGGGCTTACCGTGATATTTGGCAATACCGGCTATATGGGCATTCCCCTGTTCATCGCTGCCTATGGGGTGGCGGGTGTTTTGCCGGCTGTAATCGCCACGGCGATCAATTCAGCCCTGGTTCTGGGTCTTACGGTCCTGTTCGTGGAAATCGGCAGCGGATCGGGGCATTCCCCGTTGCGGGTGGTCGGTGATGCGTTGCTGGCGGTGCTCCGTGGGCCTCTGTTTCTGGCGACCGTGACCGGTATTTTATGGTCGCTATCCGGGCTGGGTCTGCCGGTCTGGCTGTCGAATTTTGCCGAATTAATGGGCGCGGCGTCGGGGCCGTGTGCGTTGTTCGCCATGGGGCTGTTTCTGGTCGGCAAACCTATCACGACCGGGCTGGGCGAAGTCAGCTGGCTGGTGCTGGCAAAGCTGTTCCTCCATCCTCTCGCGACCTGGTGGTTTGCCGTGCAGGTGTTCGAGCTGGATGCGGAATTCACCCGCGGCGCGGTTTTGATGGCGGCCCTGCCCACCGGCGCTCTTTCCTTCGTGATCGCGCAGAAATACGGAATATTCACGCAGCGAAGCTCAGCGGCCATTCTTGTCTCTACTGTTCTTTCGGTGGCGACGGTCAGCGGCCTGCTGGCATTCTTCGGTGCGGCTTAAGGCGCGAGGAACGCTTCCGTCGCCTCGATTGCCTCGACCAGGCCCACCCGTTCTGGCACGACGGATTCGGGGAAGGCGCCAAACAGCCGGGTCGGGGTTGCCGCATCGAGCACCACAAACACCCCTTTGTCATCGCGACGCCGGATCAGCCGGCCATAGGCCTGGGCGAGACGCAGCCGTGCGAGCATGTCGTCATAGGAGCGGCCGCCAAAGGCATCCCGACGGGCCCGGTGCAAAATAGTTGGGCGTGGCCAGGGAATACGGTCGAAGGCTAGCAGCTGGAGCGAGCGGCCCGGAACATCAACGCCGTCGCGCACCGCATCCGTGCCCAGCAGGCAGGAATCGGTTTCGGCACGGAAGATATCGATCAGGGTGGCGACGTTGAGCTGGTCCACATGCTGGGCATAAAGCGGCAAACCAGCCGCATCGAGCGCGTCGGTCATGCGTGCATGGACCTGGCGCAGCCGGGCGATTGAGGTGAACAGGCCTAATCCACCGCCGCCTGCAGCGAGGAACAATTCGCGCATCGCTGCGGCCACCTGATCTGCATCGTTGCGTCGCACATCGGTGACCACGAATACTTTGGTCTGGGTGCCGTAGTCGAAGGGTGAATCCACCCGTGCGCGGATAGCGGGTTTTCCAAAGTGAATCGCGCCGGTGCGGGTTTCGGCGGTGTTCCAGTCGGCCTCAAGATCGCCGGTGCGGTCGGTCAAGGTGGCCGAGGTCACCACCATGCCATGGGCGACCGGGGCCATCGATGCCGCAAACGGAATCGTGGGGTCGACCCAATGGCGATACAGTCCGGCGTCGATTTCGCGGCCGTCGGCCCGTTCGACCTCCATCCAATCGACGAAGTCATCGGATGCTGGTTCGTTGACCCCGTCGAGCATGTCGATCCAGGCGCCAAGCAGCACCTCGGCCCGGCGCTGCAGGGCCCGGCTAACGGCTTCGATTCGAATTCGTACCGAACTGTCGAGCTCGTCGGCATCGGTGTCCAGGCGTCGGAGCAGGCGGGCGCACAGCTTGCGCAAAGGGGTCGCCAGAGCAACGAGGGCGTCGCGCAATTCGTCCGCCGCCCCGGGCAGTTCTTCGGCGGGCGGGCGCACATCTGTTTCGAGTGAATAAAGCCCATGGTCAGCAGGCGCGCGGGTATAGACCTGTTGGCGGCACTCACCGAGAAAGCGCTCGGCAGCCCCATCCGGGGCACTGCCCGACAGGCGGTTCAGCCAGGCGGGGGCGGGCAAGACCTGGGCCGCTTCAAGGGCGGCGGCGAGCGCCTCAATAGCTTCGGAATCGTCCACCGCGATCAAATCTTCAGCGCGTTCCCGCAAGCCCCGTGCACGGCCGCTGGAACGGCGTCGCCCGGTTCCCTCATTGCCGAGCAACCAGCGCCGCAGCTCGGCCATTTCACGGCCACTCAGATGGGCGGCGAATGCTGAATCTGCGGCGTCGAAGACATGATGGCCCTCATCGAATACATAGCGTGTGGGCAGGCTGCTGTCGCCGCCGCCGCCCATTGCGGCCTGGATCATGACCAGAGCGTGATTGGCGACGACCAGGCGCGCGCGCCGTGCCTTGCGTACGGAATGTTCCACGAAGCAGCGGCTGTAATGTGAGCAGGCGGAGTAGATGCATTCGCCACGCCGGTCGGCGAGGCCAAGGGTTGCGCCGACCCCTACCAGGTCGACCAGCCAGGCCGGAAAATCACCGCCGAGGTCGCCGTCACGGGTGGCCTGCACCCAGCGCGCGGTCAGCGCGACACCCACCGCATTGCGGCGCTGCAGGGTGGTAAAGCGTCCCGCAACTTCTTCGAGATTGAGCAGACACAAATAGTTCTCGCGGCCCTTGCGGATGACCACCTGGCGCGCCTTTGTCTCCGGGTCGGGATAGAGATGGTCGAGCTCCTGGTCGATCTGCTGTTGTAGGTTTCGCGTGTAGGTGCTGATCCAGACCGGCCCGGCGTTCTTTTCCGACCAGACACTGGCCGGGGCGATATAGCCCAGGGTCTTGCCCGTGCCGGTCCCGGCTTCGGCCAGGACTACATTGGGGGTGTCAGGGGCGGTCGGCGGTGCGAAGGCTGCCGCAGCTGCGCCGGCATAATCTTGTTGACCTTTGCGGCTTTCGGAATCGCCGCCGAGCAAAATGGCCAGCCTTTCGCGCGCCTCGTCATCGGAAACCGGGTCATTGGCCGGCGGCGGTTCGGGAGCGGTTTCACCCCATTCGGGCACCTTGCGCCAAACCGCGAGCGCGCTCGTGGCTGCTGCGGCGCCATCATCTGTTAGCGCGTCCGTGTTGAGGGTGGCCAGGACGAGGGCTCCCCACAACCATCCGGCGCGCTGCAGTGCTTTGGCGATGGATATCAGATCTCCGCGCTCATTATAGTTGGTACCGATATCGTCGAGCAGCGCAGCGGCCACCGCCACAAGGGTTTCGGCATCTTTCACATCGTCGGGCAATTCAAGCGCCAGAGTGCGGGCCAGACCGTGAATTGTCGGCAATGTGAATTCCGCGGGCCGGGCAAAGGCAAACAGCTCAAGCACGTCATAGCCGTCAATATGTTCGACCCCGAGACGCCGTGCGGTGGCGGGCGCGTGACACAGGATCGGAGGTGCCGCCTGCGCCATCCGCACGGCTTCATTGGCGGCTAGCACTTCGATCTCACCGCCGGCGGCACGCCAGGTGGCAAAGGACCGGGCGGCGATCAGCGCGGGTAATTCATGGGACAAAGGCGATGCGTTAGACATTGCCGCGACCATAGCCGGACGCATCCGAATCTCTAAAGTTTTCCGAAACTTTCCGGGAAGTTTGGGGCAAAGCTTTCGCGATACAAGGTGACCCGGTGGCATGAAGGTTGGATACTCAGACCCACGGACCTGTTTTCGTTCCGAAGCAGGTCTGTCCGCACATCCAGGAAGGAGTAACGGACATGAATGTTAGTTCAAGCGCCGCGGTCGCGACGTTGGTACCGCAAGCAACAGCCGTTGGATCGGGGCAGTCCTCGGGCCAGAACTGGGCCGGGGACAAGCCGGCGCCTGAGCCTGCGTCCCAACGCGTCGATATCAAGGTCTGAAATCTCCGGGCGCATGGTTGCGCCCGGTTGACCTGATTTCGCCTCGCGCCTAGGTTCCGCCCGAATTCACATGTGAACCCCTACAGGCGCAAATGGCGATTGATCGCGAGTTGGTGCAGGCCGCAAAGGCCTGGCCGTTTCAGGAAGCCCGCAGCATTGTTGAGCGGCTGGGTGGCGCAGATGCGTCCCACACCCCCGACAAGGGCTATGTGCTGTTCGAAACCGGCTACGGCCCGTCCGGGCTGCCGCATATCGGTACGTTCGGCGAGGTCGCCCGCACGACCATGGTTCGCAATGCATTTATGGCGATGTCGGACATTCCCACCCGCCTGATCGCGTTTTCCGATGATATGGACGGACTTCGCAAAGTACCCGAGAACGTGCCCGAGCAGGAGATGCTGACCGAACATCTCGGTAAGCCTCTCACGGCGGTGCCGGACCCGTTCGGCACCCATGACAGTTTTGGCGCTCACAACAATGCCCGCTTGCAGGCATTCCTCGACACATTTGGCTTCGACTACGAGTTCCGCAGTTCAACCGTCGCCTACCGTGCCGGGGAGTTTGATGCGACCCTGCTGAAAATGCTGGCCCATTATGACGAAGTGATGAAGGTGATCTTGCCAACCTTGGGGGAGGAACGCCAGGCGACCTACAGCCCGTTCCTGCCGATCTGTCCGCGCACTGGCGTGGTGTTACAGGTGCCGATGGAGAAGGTAGACCCCGAAGCGGGTACGATCGTCTATCGCGACCCCGAAACGGGTGAAGCGATTGAGACACCGGTGACCGGGGGCGCCTGTAAGCTGCAGTGGAAGGCCGATTGGGCGATGCGCTGGGTGGCGTTGTCCGTCGATTACGAAATGTCAGGCAAGGATCTGATCGATTCGGTAAACCTGTCGGGTCGTATCTGCCGAATTCTTGGCGCCAAGCCGCCAGTCGGACTGACCTATGAGCTTTTCCTCGACGACAATGGTGAAAAGATTTCCAAGTCACGCGGCAATGGCCTGACCATCGAGGATTGGCTGACCTACGGCCCGCCCGAGAGCCTGTCTCAGTTTATGTTCGCCAAGCCGAAGACCGCCAAGCGGCTGTTTTTCGATGTGATTCCAAAATCCGTCGACGAATACCTGACCCATGTCTCGCGCTACCCCGTGCAGAAACCGGATCAGCAATTGCAGAATTCGGCCTGGCATATTCACACCGGCGACGTTCCGGCCGCGGGCGCAGATCTGTCCTTCGGGGTGCTGCTCAATCTGGCCGGGGCCTGCAATTCCGAAGACCCGGCCGTGCTTTGGGGTTTCATCGAGCGCTACGCCGCCGGGGCTAACCCGGTGAACAGCCCGATGCTCGACCGGCTCGTTGGGCATGCGATCGCGTATTACCGGGATTTCGTAAAGCCGACCAAGCAGTACCGGGCTCCCACACAGGCCGAACACGCCGCCTTGGCGGACCTGACCGCGCGCTTTGCAGCCCTGCCCGATGGTGCGGATGCCGAGACCATGCAGAACGAGGTCTACGCGATCGGTCAGTCGCATGAGTTCGAGCCGCTCCGCGACTGGTTCAAGGCGCTTTATGAAGTGTTGTTTGGCCAGAGCCAGGGACCGCGCTTCGGCTCCTTCGCCGCGCTTTACGGCCGTGATGAGACGGTCGCATTGCTGAATCGGGCGCTCGCCGGGGAAGACCTCAGCGCGTCCTGATCAGGTCTTTGAGTGCGCGAAGTCCCAATAGAGCTCCCGCGCCCGGCGGTAAATCGGTCCCGGCTCCAGAACCCGGTCCTCAAATTTTGTGACCGGTTGCACCTTGCCGTAATTACCTGAATTGAAAATCTCGTCGGCGGTATGAAGTTCGCTCACTGTCACCGTACGTTCCTGCACTTCGATGCCATCATCTCGCATCAGGCCGAGCAGGCGCTGGCGGGTGATTCCGTTCAGGAAAGAGCCGTTGGGCACCGGCGTGATCGCAACCCCATCTCGGACGATCCAGATGTTCGCGGTGGCGAATTCGGCCACATGGCCTAGAGTATCGAGCATCACTGGGTTCTGAAACCCACGCTGGCGGGCATCGATGATGGCGCGCGAGGAGTTGGGATAGTGACACGGGGATTTGGCGTCGGTGGGTGAGGTCTCCTTGTTGGGTCGACGATAGGGGCTCAGGCAGGTGGTAAACCCGGCGCCCTGTACCATGGGAGAATCAAACACGGTAAGCACGAACCGGGTGCTATCCGGATCGGGGGCGATCAGGTCGATCCCGGCATCGGCGTAAAGCATCGGGCGGATGTAGAGTTCCGCATCTGGTCCAAAACGGCGCACACCCTCGAGGCCTATTTCCGTGATTTCACCCGCGGACAACGGGGAATTAAGGTGCATGGTCTCGGCCGAGTTGATGACGCGCTGGCAGTGAAGGCCCAGGTCCGGGGTCACGTTCTCAAAGGCCCGGGCGCCGTCGAAAACGATCGAGCCTAGCCAGATGGCGTGAGACGTGGCACCGATCACAGGTACGTTGCCGTCATGCCAGTCGCCGTCGATATAAGTAAGTGCGGCCAAAATTGTACTCCAATGTGAATATGAGACCGCAGGGTACCTTTTTCACCGGGTCCCCGGCGACCCCCCCCCCCCTCTTTACGTCGGCATGCGGTGATCGCATATTCCCGTCATGGCTATTCTCAAGATCGCCCGTATGGGGCACCCGATTCTACGCGTCCGCGCTTCCGACGTCCCCGACCCGACGGCGCCTGAAGTCGCCCGGCTGGTCAGTGCCATGGTGGAAACCATGGAGGATGCGGACGGCACCGGGCTGGCCGCACCCCAGGTGCACATGCCGTGGCGGATCGTCGTCTACAAGGTGGAGGCCGAACGCGCAGAAGATGACGACGGTGAAGATGGTGACGGCGCCGAATTATCGGCTGTGCCGCTGACCGTTCTGGTTAATCCCGTGGTCGAGTTCCTCGATGAAGAGACCAGCCTAGGGTTTGAGGCCTGCTTGTCAGTTCCCGGCATGGCCGGACCGGTGCGCCGCCACAAAAATGTACGGGTGACCTATAAGACTCTCGAGGATGAGGACATCATGTTTGAAGCCCACGGCTTCCACGCCCGGATACTTCAGCACGAATGCGACCATCTCGACGGCATTCTATATCCCGCGCGGATTGAGGACATGTCTCAGTTCGGCTTTGTCGAAGAGCTCGGCCGGGCCCAGGCGGAAGGGGACGACGATGATGTCGGCGACAACGATGACGAATAGTCCGGACTATCTCGCCGCAGAACGCGCAGAAATTCTTTCCGCCGTGTTGCCCCATGTGCCCTTCGAGGGCTGGTCGCTGCATGCTTTGCGAATTGCTGCCGAGGATGCAGGCTATGACGCGGCGATGGCGGCTCGTACTTTTCCCGGCGGCGTGGCCGAGATCATTCTGTATTGGAGCCAAACTGCCGATGAGCAGATGGTGCAGGCCTATGCGGCTGCCGATACGGCCGGAATGCGGTTTCGTGAGCGGATCACATTTCTGGTTCGTGCCCGGGTTGAAGCTGTTGCGGCACATCGCGAGGCCGTGCGTCGGGCGCTAACCCATGTCACCCGCCCATCAAAGGCGCGACGCGGCATTCACGGGCTATACGCGACGGTCGATGCGATGTGGTACGCGGCCGGCGATCAGTCGACGGATTTCAGTTTTTATACCAAACGCGCGACCCTGGCCGGGGTCTATGGCGCGACGCTGCTGTTCTGGCTTGATGACCGGTCAGACGAGGCGGTCGAAACCTGGGCCTTTCTGGATCGCCGGATTGCGGGGGTGATGCAGATTCCCCAGCGCCGTGCAGCCCTGCGTGGTGTCGGGCGGTATGTGCCTGACCCGAAGCGCTTTGCTCGGATGCTGTCTGAGCGATTGCGCGAACGCGGTGCCCGGTAAGGGTCGGCCTTCTAGTCGCCGACAGGTTTCCCGAGAAACGTGACATGGCCCATTTTCCGGCCGGGGCGGGTTTCCGCCTTGCCGTAGAGGTGCAACTTTGCTGTCGGGTCGGCCAAATATTTGGGCCAGTCTTCGACGTCATCCCCGATCAGATTTTTCATCACCGCATCGCAGCGCCGCGACGGATCGCCCAGCGGCAGGCCGCAGATGGCGCGCACGAGTTGTTCGAACTGGCTGGCGTGACACCCGTCGATGGTCCAGTGCCCGGAATTGTGCGGGCGCGGGGCGACCTCGTTGACCAGCACATCTCCTGCACTGGTCACAAACATCTCGATGGCGAGCACGCCGACAACCGCAAGCCCTTCGGCGAGACGGTTCGCGATGTCGATCGCCGCGTCGAGGGTGGATTGCGGCAGCTGGGCCGGGACAATGGTCTTGTCGAGGATATGATTGGTGTGTCGGTTTTCCACCGGCACGAAAGAAGTGGTCTGACCGTTTGTACCGCGCGCAACGATGACGGAAACCTCGCAGTCGAAGTCAACGTATCTCTCGAGGATCGCGCCATCTGTGTCCGGTCCGGCTCCACAACTGGCCCAGGCAGCATCGAGATCGGTCCCGGTCTTGATCGATACCTGACCCTTGCCGTCATAGCCAAAGCGTACGGTTTTCAATACCGCTGGCGTACCGATCTGGTCGACGGCGGCTTGCAATTGCGCCACTGAAGCCACGGCCTGAAAGGGCGCCGTTGTGATGCCCAGACTGTTGGCGAAGGACTTTTCTTTCAGCCGGTTTTGGGCGACGGCCAGCACGGCCGGTGCCGGGTGAACCGGTGCTTTTCTGGCAATCCGTTCCAGGGTGGCGATCGGCACATTTTCGAACTCAAGCGTGGCGACATCGATCGCGCCTGCGAATGCATCAAGTGCGGTCTGATCGTCAAAGGCCGCAATCGTGGTTTGTGTGGCTACCTGGGCTGCGGCCTCGTCGGCGCTTTGGCAGAAGACGTGACACGTATAGCCGAGATTGGCCGCAGCGAGAGCGGTCATGCGGCCGAGCTGGCCGCCGCCGAGAATGCCGATGGTTGCGCCGGGCGGAACCATCGGGCCCTTATTTTGGTCCGTCATCGGTTTAGGTTTCGGATTCGGGTGCGTCTGCCACGGCATTAGTCTGCGCCGCACGCCACGCATCCAGCGCCGCCGCCACAGCCGGGTTGTGCAGGGCGATGACAGCAGCAGCCAGCAAGGCGGCGTTGACGGCTCCGGCGCGCCCAATGGCGAGTGTTCCAACAGGGATGCCGGCGGGCATCTGTACGATCGACAGCAGGCTGTCCATGCCTGAAAGCGCCTTGCTCTCGATCGGGACCCCGAATACGGGCAAGGACGTCATCGCGGCGGTCATGCCCGGCAGATGCGCGGCGCCACCCGCGCCGGCAATGATGACTTGGAGGCCACGTTCGCGGGCTGATTGCGCATAGTCGCGCATCCGTTCGGGGGTTCGGTGGGCTGAAACAATCTTCACGTCATGGGCAACACCCAAGGTTTCGAGTGTGTCGGCGGCGTGATGCATGGTCTCCCAGTCAGACTGGCTTCCCATGATAATTCCGACTTTGGCGGCGTCGATCATCGCACATGCTCCCTGGGACGGCTATGCCCGGAAAAGCAAACGATTATAGAACCGGGGCAGCCTGTGGCAAGCTTATACAGAATCGTGCGGCCGGTTAGCCCGGTTTTCAGGCGATAATATCGGGTAGCAGCTCGCTCTCGATCTTCAACATTTCATCCTTCAGTCCCAGTTTGCGCTTCTTCAAGCGCTGGATCTGCAACTGGTCGAACGGCGTTTCCTCGCCGATCCGGGCGATGATGTCGTCCAGATCACGATGCTCGCTGCGCAAAGCCTCGAGCTGATGGCGCAATTCTTCTTCGTTGTTTCGATTGTCCTGGGACACTTGCCACCCCGATTGGCTCGTTGTGTGCGGAGTATATCAAACCTAGGCCGGAGATGTGCGGACCACGCAATCCGTCGGGATTATCCGGATTGCTTTGCATGGCTTGGGGAATCGCCCTAGCGTTGTTTTGCAAATTTGTGACGCCCTAGCTTGATGAGGAGAATTTCACGTGACTTCCCAGCCAAGGATTAACGAGTTGAAGCGCCGACACGCCAGTCTTGATGATGCTATCGACGGCGAAAAACACCGACCATCCCCCGACCAGGCTGCTATTGGGGAATTAAAGAAACAAAAGCTGCAGCTCAAGGACGAAATATTGCGCATGGAAAGCGCCTGACCGGGCTGCTTTCGAAATTCGACCTAATTAGAAAAGACGGCTCGTGGGAGCTGCCTTTTTTGTTGCGCGGCACACCGTGATCAGCTGCCGGCGTCGGACATCTCCACGGCGGTGTCACGGAGCTTGAACTTCTGGATCTTGCCGGTTGATGTCTTGGGAATAGGCCCAAAGACCACGTGGCGAGGGCATTTGAAGCCGGCCAGGTTTTCGCGGCAATGCGCGAAGATTTCCTCTTCGGTCACCTTGGCGTCAGGGGTGAGCTCAATGAAAGCGCAGGGTGTTTCACCCCATTTCTCGTCGGGCCAGGCCACAACCCCGACCGCGGACACTGCTGAATGCTTGTAAAGTGCATCCTCGACTTCGATGGACGAGATATTTTCGCCGCCGGAAATGATGATGTCCTTTGACCGGTCCTTAAGCTCGGCATAGCCGTCTGGATGCCAGACGCCGAGATCACCGGTGTGAAACCAGCCACCGGCGAAGGCTTCCTGGGTCGCTTTCGGGTTTTTGAGGTAGCCCTTCATGGTGACGTTGCCGCGGGTGAACACCTCGCCCATGGTTTTGCCGTCCATGGGAACGGGCTCCAGCGTGATCGGGTCGGCCACCATCATGTCTTCGAGCACTTCATAGGGAACGCCTTGGCGTGACTGAAGCTTGGCGCGTTCTTCGAGCGGCAAATCATCCCATTCGTCTTGCCAGGCGCAAATCATGGCCGGGCCATAAATCTCGGTTAGCCCGTAAACATGAGTTACCCGGATGCCTTCCTCGGACATTTTGGCGAGTACGGATGCCGGTGGAGGGGCCGCGGCCGTCATGAATTCGACATCGTGATCGAAGGTCTGGCGATCCGCGTCAGAGGCGTTGACGATCATCTGCATCACGATTGGGGCGCCACAAAGATGGGTGACTTCATGTTTTGCAATGGAGTCGTAGATGGCCGCGCTGTTGATTTGGCGCAGACAGACATTGGTGCCGCCAACCGCAGTGACGCCCCAGGTGAAGCACCAGCCGTTGCAGTGGAACATCGGCAGGGTCCAGAGATAGATCGGCCCGCCCGTGGCACCCCAGGTGTAGGTGTTGCCGATGGCGTTCAGATATCCACCGCGATGATGGCCAACGACGCCTTTCGGGTTGCCGGTGGTGCCCGATGTGTAGTTGAGAGCTATGGCGTTCCACTCATCATCTGGGAAAGACCAATCAAACGCAGGATCCCCTGTGGCAATGAAGGATTCATAGTCCGTCTCGCCGATTAATTCGCCGCCCGGGCCTTCAGGGTCGTTGATGTCGATGACGATCGGATTTGCGTCAGCCAGTTCGAGGGCATCCTTGATCGTCGGGGCAAATTCCGTGTCGGTCAGAAGGACCTTAGCCTCGCCGTGATCAAGAATGAATGCGATGGCCTTCGCATCGAGCCGGTAATTGAGGGCGTTGATGACGCCGCCGGTCATGGGAATACCGAAATGGGCTTCGAGCATCGCGGGAATATTAGGTAGCATGACCGCGACGCAATCGCCGACACCGATTCCGCGTTGCGCCAGGGCGGATGCCAGCTGGCGCGACCGGTCGTAAAACTCGGCATAGGTGAAGGTTTTGTTGCCGTGAACAATGGCCTTGCGGTTTGCGTAGACCGTCGCCGAACGTCGGATGAAGCTCAGCGGAGAGAGCGCCATATAGTTCGCCGGGTTTTTGCCTAGGTTGATGTCAAAGTGATTGGTCATGTTTCCTCCAGGACGCGCGTTCGCCGCGCGGATTTATTCTTGTACTAACTTTTAAACAGCGCGTCCGCGTCGCCGCGTAATGCTTCGCGGCTGGAAATTTCAGCTTCCGCCCGCGCAATTTCCCCGTGGGCGTGGGCGATATACTCTTTTAGCTCTTCCATCGACAGCGCTTCGACATTCATTAATTCGAATCCGGGCTTCTCGCCCTTGAACGTTGGTTCGAGATCATCGTCCAAACTCATCTTTTACCTCCCTGCCAATCCGAACGGCTTGTAGTTGTATGTGAAGTTTGGCGCGCTTAGATTGCGCCTGCAACCGTCCGTTAGGTTGAGGTTATATGAAAAGTCCGATGGGGAGAAAAACCATGGCACTGGCGACAGTGATGCAGGCAATTGAAGTCACTGAGCCTGGCGTCCCGGAGGTGTTGAAACCCACCGAGCGCCCGGTGCCGGTCCCAGGGAAAGACGAGGTTTTGATTCGGGTCATGGCGGCCGGGGTGAACCGTCCCGACGTCGCCCAGCGCAAGGGTTTGTACCCGCCACCGCCCGGCGCGTCCGACATCCCCGGTTTGGAGGTTGCCGGGGAAATTGTCGCCCTGGGGCCTGATGTGGCGACCTGGCAGGTTGGCGACCAAGTCTGTGCGCTCGTCACCGGCGGTGGTTATGCGGAATATGTCGTGGCGCCGGTGCCCCAAACACTGCCGGTTCCCGATGGTCTGAACATGGTGTCGGCGGCCGGTTTGCCGGAAACCTTCTTTACGGTCTGGGCCAATATTTTCGACCGGGGGCGGTTTGCCGCCGGTGAAAGCGTGCTGATCCATGGCGGCTCGAGCGGTATCGGTACAACGGCCATTCAACTTTGCGCCGCGCTTGGCGCATCGGCGATTTACACCACTGTGGGAAGTGCGGAGAAGGCCACGTTCTGTGAAGCGCTCGGGGCGACCCGCGCGATTAATTACACCGAGCAGACGTTTGAAGAGGTTATCGCGGAACTGACCGGCAAGACCGGGGTCGATGTGATCCTCGATATGGTGGGGGGGGCCTATCTTCCCCGGAACATTGCGTCCCTGAAACCCGATGGCCGGATTGTCCAAATCGCCCTGATGGGAGGTGCGAAGTCCGAGATAAATTTGGCGCGGGTCATGATGAACCGACTGACCATCACTGGTTCCACGTTGCGCGCGCGTCCGGTCGAAACCAAGGGGCTGATCGCTGAAGCTTTGCTGGAAAAAGTCTGGCCCTTGCTGGCTTCCGGGGATGTGAAACCGGTTATTCACGCGACATTCCCCCTCGCAGAAGCGGCGGCGGCACATGAATTGATGGAAACCAGCAGCCATATTGGGAAGATCATTCTCGACCCGACGTGATCGTGCGCTTTGCAATTACCCCAAACGCCGCATATATAGAGGCTAACCCCCTCAGGGATGACGAATATGGCTGGTTCGCTGCTCGATGAAGCAACGGATCAGCGAAAGGAGAACTCATGGCACCACCGTTGATGCCGAAGGCCACGGCGGTTTGGCTCGTGGAAAACACGGCGCTTTCATTTGCGCAGATTGCCGACTTTACCGGCATGCACCAGCTTGAGATTCAGGGTATCGCCGATGGCGAAGTCGGCGTTGGAATGCGCGGGCTCGACCCGGTGACACATGGCCAGCTCGAATGGGATGAGATCGAACGCGTTCAGGGCGACCCGGCTGCGCGCCTGGCCCTCAAGACGACTGATAATCCCCCACCGGTGAAACGTACCAAGGGGCCACGCTATGTGCCGGTGTCCAAGCGACAGGACAAGCCCGATGGTATTGCCTATCTGATCCGGTATTACCCCGAGCTCAGCGATGCCCAGATCGGAAAATTGATCGGCACCACCAAGCCGACCATCGTTGCGATCCGTGACCGTTCACATTGGAATTCCTCGCAAATCCAGCCGCGGGACCCCGTGACCATCGGGCTTTGCCGTCAGCTTGATCTGGACGAAGCGATTGAAAAGGGCCGGAAGGCTGGCCGTAAGCCAGCGAGCGATGATCGTCGCCCGATCAGCGCTGATTTGATCCCGCAGGAAGAGCCGACCCAGAGCCGAATCCCCGATTGGATGGCAGATGTCCGGATCGGCGGCAACAATCAGGGTGACAAGTAAGTCACTGAAATAAAATTAGTTTTCTTATAAACAGGGCCCGTTTTTCGGGCCCTGTTTTGTTTTCTGCGCCGTGTTAAACATTTTTTAGCTCTTGGCGTCGATATTGGTCTCGATGGCTCCACCCTATGAGCCATCTGGATCTCACACAGATCCTTTTTGAATACCTCCCTGTTTTTTGACTTTGCCGCTTCGGGCCCCCCTCCGGAGTGATTTTCTTTTGAGAGATTGTGGAAAGGCCGGTTCAAGCCGAGGTCAGGTTGCGATAAGTTCGCTCTTCATCGACCGCAACGCCGGTCGCCGCGACCGACGCGAACAGGGCCTGGCACATGATCGATCCGAAACATCTGAAGTTTTCAACCCTTAGTCTGCACGCTGGACAACAGCCCGACCCCGTGACCGGTGCGCGCGCGACACCGATTTATCAGACGACGTCCTACGTGTTTCCCGATGTTGATCATGCCGCGAGCCTGTTCAATCTGGAGCGGGCCGGGCACATCTACTCGCGGATATCAAATCCGACCGTCGCCGTTTTCGAAGAACGCATGGCCGCGCTCGAAGGCGGTGTCGGCGCCATTGCCACAGCGAGTGGCCAGGCCGCGATAACTCTCGCGGTGATAACCCTGATGGATCGGGGTGGGCATATCGTGGCCTCGCGCAATATTTATGGCGGGACCCATAACCTGTTCGTTCACACCCTGCCGCGTTTTGGGATCACCACCAGTTTTGTTGATCCACGTGACCCGCTGGCTTTTGCCGATGCGATCCGCGACGAAACCCGACTGGTCTTCGCCGAAACCATCGGCAACCCCGGACTGGAAGTGCTGGATATTTCGGCCGTCGCGAAGGTCGCTCATGACGCAGGTTTGCCGCTGATGGTGGACGCCACGTTCTCCACGCCGGCTCTGTTGCACGCGTTCGAGCACGGCGCAGATCTAATTATGCATTCGGCCACCAAATGGATCGGCGGCCATGGTGTAGCCATTGGCGGTATCCTGATCGACAGCGGTCAGTTTGACTGGGAAGCGTCCGGAAAATTTCCCGGCATGACCGAACCCTATGCGGGCTATCACGGGCTCGACTTTGCCGAGGAATTTGGTCCTGCAGCATTCATCATGCGGGCCCGCGCAGAAGGGTTGCGGGACTTTGGCGCCTGCATGGCCCCGCAAACCGCTTTCTACTTGCTCCAGGGGCTCGAAACCCTGCCGCTCCGCATGGCGCGGCATGTGGCCAATGCCCGGGCGGTTGCCGAGTTTCTTGAGTCGGCAGATGAGGTGGGCTGGGTGACCTATCCCGGGCTGGCAAGCCACCCCGACCACCAGCTGGCCCAGCGTCTGCTGCCCGACGGCGCAGGTGCGATCGTGACCTTCGGGGTGAAACCGGGCACCCAAGGCTCGCGGGCTGCTGGGGCCAGGTTTATCGAGGCGCTGGAACTGTTCTCCCACCTGGCCAATGTTGGTGACGCCAAGTCGCTGGTGATCCATCCCGCTAGCACCACCCATCAGCAGATGAGTCCTGCCGATCTGGAAGCTGGTGGTGTAGGAGAGGACATGGTGCGTCTTGCCATCGGCCTGGAAGATCCCGGTGATATCGTAAGTGATCTCAAACAGGCGCTGCGCGCCTCGCAAAAATAGGACGACGATCATGGAACTGAACGTCGACGGACGCGCGGTGTTTGCCCATACCGGTGGACAAGATTTTACCGAGGACAAGCCCGCGCTGGTCTTTATCCATGGTGGAGGCAACGACCACATATACTGGGGTTTGCAGACGCGCTTTTTTGCCCATCACGGCTACAGCGTGCTGGTTCCCGATTTGCCGGGACATGGGCGCTCTGAAGGTCCCGCACCCGAAAATGTTGACGACTACACGAGCTGGCTCTGGCGTTTTCTCGATGCGGTTGGTGTGCAGAAGGCAGCACTGGTCGGGCACTCGATGGGGTCTCTCATCACCCTGGCCGCCGCCGCGCAACAACCCGAAAGAATGCTGGCCCTGGGTCTGGCGGGAACGTCGGACCATATGCAGGTGCATCCCGATCTTCTGGAATTGGCCGCCGCGGATGACCCGAAAGCTTTCGAACTGATCACCGAATGGGGTTTTGGAAAGACCGCCCATATTGGCGGTCATCAGGCCCCGGGGCTTTGGATGCGTGGCGGTGGGCGCGCCTTGCTTGCGTCATGTGCCCCCGGAGTGCTGGGTACGGATATGGCGGCTTGCAACAACTGGGAGGGCGCTGTGGACGCTGCTGCACTGGTGACATGCCAAACGCTGTTCCTGCTCGCTGCTGCCGACCGTATGACCCCGCCGCGGGCCTCAAAGGGGCTACAGGCAGCGATTGCGGGTGCCCAGGTCGAGATTCTGCCCGATACGGGTCATATGATGACTGTTGAACGCCCGAATGAGAGCATCGATATTATTTACGACTTTTTGAACCGAGCGATATGACCACCCCGACCGACAAGAAGAGCGAGCGCGACGAGGTTCGCGCGAATTATCCGCATTTCCTTCAGGTTCCGACCCGGTGGATGGACAATGACGTCTACGGTCATGTGAACAACGTGACCTATTACTCGTATTTCGACACGGCGGTGAACGAGTTTCTGGTGCGGTTCACCGGCCTCGATTTTCGCAGCGGTGATCCGGTCGGCATGGTTGTGGAGACCGGATGCCGGTTCCACAGCGAGATCGCCTTTCCCGACATTCTAGATATTGGCGTGCGGGTCCGCCGCCTGGGAAATTCCTCGGTGACCTACGAGATCGGAATCTTCAAGGAAGGCGCGGATTCACCTTCGGCGACCGGTCATTTCGTTCACGTGTATGTCCGGCCCAGGCAAATGCAGCCGATCAGCGTGCCTGACCGGGTACGCGAGGGACTGCAGCGGCTGGTGGTTGAGGGGTAGCCCTCAGTTCCAGAACCGCTTCGAGGCGATCTCCGCCCCGGCCACCAGTGACCTGAATTTTTCGAACGCGATGTCCGGGTCGACCTTGCCGATTCCGGCAAAGGTGGCGAAACCACAATCTGCGCCGGCGATGACCCGTTCCCGGCCCACCATGTTGGCATAGCTGCAGATCCGGTCGGCGACCACATCGGGGTGCTCGATATAGTTGCTCACACTGTCGATCACGCCCGGTATGATGATTTTGTCGTCGGGCAGTTTCTTGCTTTCGAAAACCCGCCATTCATGGGAATGACGCGGATTGGCCGCTTCCACCAGCAGGCCCTGGGGCTTGGCTTTCATCACCACGTCGAAGATGGTCTCGAACGGGATATCTAGATGGTGGGGGCCTTCATAATTGCCCCAGCAGATATGCATCCGCACCCGGTCCGCCGGGATATTCACCAGTGCTGCATTCAAAGCTTCGATCTGCATTGCCGCGTGTTTGAGGAAATCGGCTTCAGACAGTTCGCGATATTCCGTGTGGCGGCCCATGGCGAGGTCCGGGCAATCGATCTGCAGAACGAAACCGGCATTGGCAATGGCCTCATATTCTTCGCGCATAACGTTGGCCAAAGCGCCGAGATAGGCATCGTCATCCGGGTAGTATTCGTTGTTCTGGAATACGGAGATGACACCGGGTGAGGCGGCGTTCATAAAAAATTCGGTGGCGTCGCTGCCCTGGGAGGCTGCGGTCAAGTTCTCCAGATCCTTGCGCAGGGGTTCGCGATCCCGGATCACGACCTCGCTCGTGCAGCACGGACGATTGAGGCGACGGGTCTCTGCCATGCGCGAGAGCATCTTTCGATAGCCTGGGAAGTTTGAAAGATCATCGAAGCGGACGGACGGGCTGTCCCCCGAAAACCCGCCGAGACGCTGCTGGATATAGGTGGCGTAGCCGGTCTTGCTCATCTCTCCGTCATTAATGATGTCGAGACCCCAGCTGCTCTGCTGGGCAACCATTTCGGCGACGGCGTCTGTCGCGGCCTGATCTAGTTCTGCGGGATCGTAGGCTTCTTCGAACTCAACCTTGTAAAGCAGCTCTTCCAATTTGGCGGGGCGGGGCAGGCTGCCCACATGGGTGGTCAGGATGCGATCGGTACTGGTTTTCATGAGGGTGTCCCCGGCGGCGTTGGAAAGTGCTTGTTGGGCGCATTTATACACTGCTAGAGATTACGGAAAAGGCCCACTGTTTCCAGCGGGCCTTCCTGGATTGGAACCAATTGAGCGAAAAAAAGATCTCCGTCAGGCGGCTTTCTTCTGTTGGTCGAGGGTCGCGACCGCCTCGCTGCTGCCAATATCAATTTTTCTCGGCTTGAGCTCCTCGGGAACCTCGCGGGTCAACTCGACCACGAGCAGGCCGTTTTCCAAGTTCGCATGAGTCACGTTCACATGGTCGGCCAGTTCGAACTGGCGTTCGAATGACCGGGTGGCGATACCGCGATGGAGATACTGGGCTTCACTGCCGGATTTGCCCTGCTCCCCGGTCACGACCAGGGTGTTATTGTTCTGGGTGATGTCCAGATCTGCTGTACCGAACCCGGCAACCGCCATGGTCACCTGATACTTGTCCTCGGCGACTTTCTCGATGTTGTAGGGTGGGTAGGTCGGCGCCTCGCGGTTGGTGGCCGTGTCGAGAAGCCTTCCCATGCGGTCAAAACCGACGGTGGAACGGAAAAGGGGCGTCAAATCAAGATTGTAGGTTCGCATTTCACTTGTTCTCCTGTTGAGCAACTGTGACGTCGACGAAATCCACCAAATTTGGCCGGTTTTCGACGGGTTTTCGTGATCAGGAACCCAAATTTGGCGTTCCTCACGGTGACTCAGAGATAGGAGTTATGGCTTCGAGTTCAAGATGAGGCCGTCTCGGCGAACAAGAATTTCCGACCAGCAGAAAGAGGCTGGAATCAAAACGGGCGCCGCAGATACGACGCCCGTTGGGAATCTACCGAAGGTATAGGGGGGGGCTACTTGATGCCCATGCCCTCGTAACGCTTGTTGAACTTCGCAACCTGGCCACCTGTATCGATCAGACGATGCTGACCGGTATAGGCCGGGTGGGTTTTCGGATCGATGTCGAGGCGCAGCGTATCCCCCGGCTCACCATAGGTGGAGCGGGTTTTGTACTCGGTGCCATCCGTCATCTGAATGGTGATTTCGTGGTACTCGGGATGAATATCTTTTTTCATCGAATTTACTCCGGTCGCAGAAGGCGCGGTTATAGCCAAGGCCCATGCAGATCGCAAGGGCGAGGATCCCGTTATTGTCCCCTCGCGCGGGCGTTGGTTGGCGGTCTCGCTCCAGCCTGCTAAACCGTTCAGCGATTATGGCTCTAAAACACCAAAGCGCCGTCCCTCGCGGGGGCGATGATACGAAGCCGCCAAAGCGCAAGATTGGGGAGCTCCGTCGTCTCGGGCGTTTCCTGAAGCCGTACCGGCTTTTCGTGCTTGGGGCCGTGCTCGCGCTGACCGTGGCAGCCGGAACGGTGCTGACCATCGGCCAGGGGGTTCGGCGCCTTGTCGATGACGGTTTTACGGCCGGCAATATCGAACTGCTGAATGAATCCCTTGTCGCGCTGCTGATCATCGTTGTGGTGCTGGCTGCGGCGACCTATTCCCGATACTTCTTTGTTTCCTGGCTGGGTGAACGGGTGGTGGCCGATATTCGGAAGTCGGTGTTCGAGCACACGCTACGCCTCGACCCGACCTTCTATGAGACCATGCGGGTCGGAGAAGTCATGTCGCGACTGACCGCCGACACGACCCTGATTCAGACGGTGGTCGGCACATCGGCCTCCATGGCGCTGCGCAACGTGCTGCTCGTGCTCGGGGGCTTGGTCATGTTGGCGGTGACCAGTCCTCAGCTGACCCTGCTGGTGCTGCTCGTGGTGCCGGTGGTGCTGGTGCCCATTCTGTTTTTCGGGCGCCGGGTGCGGAAGCTGAGCCGGGAAAGTCAGGACCGACTAGCGGATGTTGGTTCCTATCTCGATGAATCGATCGCCAATATCCGCACTGTTCAGGCATTCAACCATGAGGATGTCGACCGGTCCCGTTTTGCGGGCCGGGTTGAGGATACGTTCCAGACATCCGTCCGACGCATTCGCTCCCGCGCATCGCTGACGGCGATTGTGATCCTGCTCGTTTTCGGGGCGATCGGGGTGATCCTCTGGATGGGGGGCCGCGAAGTGATTTCCGGCGGGATCAGCGCTGGTGATCTGTCGGCATTCATCTTCTATTCGATTATCGTCGCCAGTTCGGTTGGCGCGATCTCGGAAGTCATTGGCAGTCTCCAGCATGCAGCAGGTGCGGTTGAAAGGCTTTTCGAACTTCTCGACATGGAACCCAGTATCGCCGCGCCTGCTGCCCCCAAATCGTTGCCGAAGGGACGTCTGGCGCAAGTGGCTCTGGACAATGTCACGTTCCACTATCCTTCCCGGCCCGAGCAGCCGGCATTGCACGAGTTTTCACTGGATATGGCTCCGGGGGAAACCGTCGCGCTTGTGGGCCCGTCCGGCGCGGGCAAGACGACCGTGTTTCAACTGCTCCTGCGCTTCTACGACCCGGCGAGCGGCCAGCTCACCCTGAACGGGATTGATTTGCGAGAGCTCGATCCGAGTGATTTGCGTTCCCATATTGGTCTGGTACCCCAGGAACCGGTGGTGTTTTCCGCCAACGCTTTCGAGAATATTCGCTACGGTCGACCGGGCGCGAGCGACGCCGAAGTCCGCGCGGCCGCTGACGCGGCCTCGGCGTTGGACTTCCTCGACGCCTTGCCGGACGGTTTTGACACTTTTCTGGGCGAGAAAGGTGTTCGCCTATCCGGGGGACAGCGCCAGCGTATTGCGATTGCGCGCGCGATCCTGCGTGACCCGAACGTGTTGTTGCTCGACGAAGCGACCAGCGCACTCGATGCGGAATCCGAACGGGCCGTACAAACAGCCCTGGCCGGTCTGATGCACAACCGCACCACGCTGGTTATTGCTCATCGACTGGCCACCGTGATGGCGGCGGATCGGATTGTGGTGATTGACGAGGGCCGCATTGTGGCCGAGGGCACGCATGAGTTGCTGGTGATGGAGGGGGGACTATATGCCCGTCTTGCGGAGCTTCAGTTCGATCTTAATGGTGCGGGTGTCGCAGCCCAGTAGGGCCAATCAACGCTGGTCGAGTTTGAATTCAATCCGCCGGTTGCGGAGATACGCGATCTCGTCGCGCCCTGCATCGATTGGCTGGTACTGGCCAAACCCTGCGGCGACCAGATTTTCCGAAGGAATTCCCTGCTTGGCCAGGAATTTCACCACTGAGATCGCACGGGCGGATGAAAGCTCCCAGTTTGACGGAAACCGTGCCGTCGCGATCGGGCGTTCGTCGGTATGACCGTCGACCCGGAGAATCCAATCCAGGTCATCGGGAATCTGCGCGGCGATGCCTTTGAGCGTTCCCGCCAATTGTGCCAGCTGTTTTTCACCGAGCGGGTTCAACACCGCTTCGCCCGATTGGAACAGGACCTCGGACTGGAACACGAACCTGTCTCCAACGATCCGGATGTCGATGCGTTCGCCGAGAACCTCGCGCAGGCGACCGAAGAACTCGGAGCGGTATCGCGCGAGTTCCTGCACCTTGGACGCGAGCGCCTCGTTCAGGCGTGCGCTCAGATTGACGATCTGGATATTCTTGTCGGCATTTTTGGTCTCGGAAGCTTCGAGTGCTTCATTCAGGGCGGCAATTTGCTGTCGGAGTTGGGCAAGTTGCTGGTTGAGCAGCGCCACCTGGGCCTGGGCCTTTTGCGAAAGCTCACGTTCCTCGCCGAAGGAAGTTTCAGCCGTTTCGGCGCGCTGTAGCAATTCCGTCAGACGGATGTCTCGCTTATCGATTTCTTTCTGCGCGAGCACCGTGCGTTCCTGTTCGTTGGCAAGGCGAGATTCGAGCTCCTTGGTGAGATCACGAACCTGACCAAGTTCACCGGTAACCGTCGCGATCTCGGTTTCGAGCGTGTCGCGCACCTTCCGCAAGGCGGCGATATCCCGTTCGAGACGGGCCAGGTCGCGCAATTGCAACTCGATCGTATCCTTGTCCACGGAGACCTGCTCGCGAAGCGCGGCGAGTTCTTCCTCGGTGGTTTTTTGGATGGCTTTGAGTTCGTCCTCGGCCACTGAAAGCCGTGAGGTCAAAGCGTCACGGTCGGAAATTGAAGATTGTAGCTGGGCAGAAAGTTGAGAGACGGAAACCCGCAGCTCGGTATTGGTCGACCGTTCTAGGTCGAGCATCCGGGCGAGTTCGTCGATCTGTCGGTTGAGTTTGACAAGCGCATCATCGCGCCCTGAGAGCGCGTCTGAGAGAAAGAACTGTGCCAGCGCGAAAACCATCACCAAGAAGACCACGACCACCAGCAGCGCGGCGAGTGCGTCGACGAAGCCGGGCCAGTAGTTGACGCTGCTTTGGCGCCGACGGGAAGAGGAACCGGGCACTGGGGCGCTAGCGGGGGGGGTCTTCGGCGAGCGCCGCGATGGTGCGCGCCAGCAGACGAATTTCGGCCCGCAATTCTTGCACGATCTCGGTTCGCCCGTTTGCGGCTTCTTCGATCATTCGCGCCATGTGATTGTCCAGATTTCGGATATGACCGCGCGTGGCCTCGTCCATGCCTCCCGACTGATTGTCGGCCAGCCGTTGCAGGACAGGCCGGAGTTCGGATTGATTTTCGGCGAGCCGGATCATCAACTCCTGCTCGGTTCGCATCTGGTCTGTCAGGGTCGTCATCCGATCAGTCAGAGTGTTGAGACCCTGGTCGCTCTGACTCCGTGCCGTTTCGGCTCGGCCGACGGTGCGTTGCAGATTGTCCAGGGAATCCGCCGTGGTCTCCAACAGGGCCTGGATGTAGGCCGGGACGGACTGGTCTCCGTCGCCGACCGAGACCGGGCCGCCACTCGAAACCCGTGTGGCGCTGCTCAGCCAGTCTTCGAGATCGTTGTAGAAGCGGTTCTGCGCGGCGCCGGCCTGCAGTTCGAGGAACCCGAGCAGCAGTGAACCGGCCAGACCGAACAGGGACGAGCTGAATGCTGTTCCCATGCCCGACAGGGGCGCTTCTAGGCCGGTCTTGAGGTCGTTGAATATCTGGACCGTATCATCGCCGCCAACCTGCAATCCGGCGATCACATCGGCCACGGCGCTGACTGTTTGCAAAAGTCCCCAGAAGGTGCCGAGTAATCCCAGGAAGATCAGCAGGCCGATCAGATACCGGGAAATGTCTCGGGACTCATCCAACCGGGCGCTGATGCCGTCGAGGATGGAACGAAGGGACGTGGTGTTCAGGCGCAGCTGTCCCTGACGGTCGCCGATCATCGAGGCCATCGGGGCAAGAAGGCGGGGCGGGTCGGTTGCCGACACGCCGGGTTGCAGGCTGCGATAGGCTTTGATCCAGCGTACTTCGACGTTCAGCACCCAGACCTGCCGGAACACAAAAAGAATTCCGAGGACCAGAACAACAACAATGATCCCGTTGATGGCGGGATTGGCAAGGAAGGCTTCGATAAGGGGTTTGTGCAGAACGGCGATACCCGCAATTGCGACTGCGAGAAAGATCGCCATGCGGGTCATGTATATACGCGGGTTGGTCATCCCGTTCCTGCCCGGTTGCTCGGTTGCCGTATTTTTGCCCGATGTCTCACGCGACGAGGTGGCAAGTTGGCGGACCTGTGTGACGAATTTAGGGCAACGGGCCCGATTCACGCTATCGCGTCACGATTACGGCGTCGACGCGGTCTGCCGGACCGCCCGCGGATTTGATCCCGAGCGCCCGCACATCCATGCGGGTGTTACGGATTTCACGTTCGACCAGATGACCCCGGACATTCAAAGCGCGCTTGAGGGACAGCCGGCGTGCCTCGGGAGCTGTTTCATCAGAACCGGAAGCAAATGCCTGCAGCTGAATACGCAGCTCCGAATTGGCTTTCAGGCTGGCGGCCAGGGCATCCAACGTCGTGATGGCTGAATCGGTGAGATCCGGGGAGCCCTGTTTAAAGAGAATACGGGTTTCACTCGCAGGTGCTGCTGCATTGGTTAAGGCAGCAGTTTGCGTCGGCGCTGGCGGTGCCGGCGGCGATGCGGTTGCTGGCTGGACCGATGTTTCCGCCGGTGAAGGCGGCGGTGCTGTAACCTGGGGTGCTGGCGCCGGAGTCGCGGGCGCTGGCAGCGCTTTTGCGACGGTTGCTGCTGCCGGTTTCGGGGTGCTCGGAGCCGGCACTGCGGGTGCGGCTGCTTTGCGCGCGGGGGCTGCTATTGCCGCGCGACGCGGTGGTGTGAGGGCGAAGGAGCGATTGGCCAGCGATCCTTCTAGTCGTGAGAGAGGCTTCTTGCTGGGGGGGGGCAAAACGATCCCGCTTGACGTGGTCACTCCCCCGGTGCGGCCACCAGGGCCAAGCAGTAACGCCCGTTGTCCGCCGCCGCCGTCGAGAACGCTCATGTCGATGACAACGTTGCTGTTGCTGCCGAGAAAGCGCTGCTGTGCTTCAGCCGGAACGGTGTGCGCCATTTCTGCCAGAGCTACGATCGCCGTAAGGCTCGCTCCCGTCTTCATCGAAAATTCTTTGATCGGTCGCCGCCGTATCATGTCGCCCAACCCCTTGTATTTCCTCGCATCGATCGTGTAAACCGATGTGCGAATGCGAACATACCGTATGTCTGCCGAAATCGACAACCGCTTATAAGACAATCAGTTAAGCGCCATTCTGAGTGTTTTGTGGTCCCGGATCGGCGTCTTTAATGCAACGCAGCAGTTTTTCGTGAACCCGATCATTCCCCGCCACGACGTCCCCGGTTTCCAAAGCGCGGTCGCGCCCCGTCGGATCGGTCACAAATCCACCGGCCTCACGCAGGATCAAAACCCCTGCTGCGATGTCCCAGATGCTGAGTCCAAATTCCCAGAATCCATCGCATCGACCGGCAGCCACATAGGCGAGATCAAGCGCTGCGGATCCAAGACGACGGATCCCGGCCACTTCACCCATGATCGCCTGTAGTGTTGGGATATAGCGGTCTGGATCGCCATGTCCGAGGAAGGGCATGCCGGTCGCGATCAATGATTCCGAGAGATGCTGGCGCGCGGAAACCCGCAAGCGGCGATCGTGAAGGAATGCGCCGTTGTTTTTCTCGGCCCAGAATAATTCATCGCGAAGGGGCTCGTAGACGATCCCGGCGACAATTTGGCCACGTTCTTCGAGTGCGATAGAGATTGCGAATTGGGGTAACCCGTGCAGAAAATTTGTGGTGCCGTCCAGGGGGTCAACGATCCAGCGATGCACGCCGTCGCCTTCTTCCTGTGCGCCACCTTCTTCACCCAGAAAGCCGAAATCCGGACGTGCGCGCATCAGCTCGTAGTGCAGAGTTTCCTCGGCACGGGTGTCGGCAGCGGACACAAAGTCGGCCGCGCCCTTGCGGGAGACCTGCAACTGCTCGACCTCGCCGAAATCGCGAGTGAGATCACGGCCGGCGCGGCGCGCGGCCTTGTCCATGACATTGATAATAGCAGGGCGCATGTGGCTCTATTTTCTGTTCCTGCGCCGGGCGCCGGAATATTGGGTGTAAGGGATTAGTCGCGGGCGCGTTCGACGTAAGTGGCGTCTTCGGTTGAAACCACGATGGAGGTTCCCGATTCAATATGTGGCGGCACCTGGATGCGGACGCCATTTTCAAGCAGCGCGGGTTTATAGGAAGATGTCGCGGTCTGGCCTTTGACCACCGGGTCTGCTTCGACGATTTGCAAGGTCACGCGCTCCGGCAGGGCAACGCCCAGCGGCTCGTCCTCGTAGAATTCAATCTTGACGATCATTCCGTCCTGGAGAAAACGCGCCTGATTCTCGTCGAGCGTATCGTTGTTGAGGGCGACTTGTTCGTAGTTTTCCTGATCCATGAACGTGTAGGAATTATCATCGGCAAACAGGAATTGATATTCCTTCTGCTCGAGACGCACGCGCTCGACGGATTCCGAAGAGCGAAACCGCTCGTTCAGCTTTGTGCCGTGCCGAATATCCTTGAGTTCGACCTGCAAGAAGGCCCCGCCTTTGCCGGGCTTGACGTGCTGGGTCTTCACCGCGCGCCAGAGATTGCCCTGATGTTCGATCACGTTGCCCGGTCGGATTTCGTTGCCGTCGATTTTCATGGTGTCTTCGCCTGTAGAATTCTGCCTACGGCACGGATCACTACCAGTTGCGGGTGACGTTTTCTACCCCGTCTTGTCGAATGCGGCGTTGAAGGCACGTACCGCAGCCGCGGGTCCTTCGGGGTGCAACCACACCCCGGCCGAGACGGCGAGAAAGTCCGCGCCGGCCGCAATCAGCGGTGCGCAATTGTCGATCGTGATCCCACCAATCGCCACACAGGGGGCTTCCATGATGTCAGTCCACCAGGTCAGAAGATCGGGACGGGTACGGCTCTTTGCCGATTTTGTCTCGGTGGAGAAGAACGCACCGAACGCCACGTAGTCCGCGCCCGCATTCACAGCGTCCATGGACAGGTGGCGCGAGTCATGGCAGGTCACGCCGATGATGGCCTTGTTGCCAAGCAGTGCTCGCGCGTGATCATAGGAGGCATCTTCCTGTCCGACATGCACGCCGTCGCAGCCGAGTTCTACGGCAAGATCAGGCCGATCGTTCATGATGAAGGCCACGTCATGACGCTGGGTGACCGGCAACAAAGCTGCCGTTGCCCGTCGGATGGCACCGTCCGTCGTGGGTGTCTCGTCGGCGTTCTTGAGCCGGAGTTGCAAACAGGCCACGTCCCCCGCCGACAAAGCGTCGTCGAGGGCCTGGGTAAACGCGTCGAGGCGCTCCCCGTCCAGATTGGACGGGCTGATTAGGTAGAGGCGGCAGCGCTGATCGTTGCCCGCCCCGGCTTGGGAAGCGGACGCGATCAGAACTTGTCCTGGTAGATCTTGATGACGTTTCCGAGCAGGTCGAGCGCATCTTCGCGGGAGCGCTGGAAACTGTTTCGCCCGATGATGGAACCGTTTGCGCCACCATCACGAAGCTGACGAATTTCGTCATAGATCGCGTCGGTGCCTTTGGCTGCACCGCCGGAGAAGACCACCAGACGGCGGCCGCCGAAGGAGGCTTCCATGATGTGGGCGATCCGTTTGTTCAGCGAGGAGATATCGATCTTCTCGGCGTCATAGACTTTCTGAGCGTCCGGGCTCTCGATGAAGTCGGTCGGCGGCTTCACCTTGATAATGTTGGCCCCGAGCTGGGCGGCCATATGCGCGGCATAGGCCGTGACATCGATGGCGGTCTCGCCTTCTTTGCTCAGATCACCACCGCGCGGGTAAGACCAGATCACGACGGCCAGCCCGAATGCGCGGGCTTCCTCGGTGATCTCGCGAATTTCCTCGATCATCTCGAATTGCTGGTCGGCGCCCGGATAGATCGTGAAACCGACGGCCGAGCAACCAAGACGAAGCGCATCACCCACCGAACACGTTATCGCCTGATCCTTGGAGACCGCGTGAGAGTTCGACGAGTTCATTTTCAGAATCAGCGGCACCGATCCAGCGAAGGTGTCTGCGGCGGCCTCAATCTGGCCCAGCGGCGCGGCGTAGGCATTCAACCCGGCATCGATGGCGAGCTGGGGAAAATAGTGCGGGTCGTAAGCCGGCGGGTTCGGGGCAAAACTGCGCGCTGGTCCATGCTCCCATCCCTGATCGACGGGCAGAATAACCATCTTGCCGGTGCCGGCCAGTTTGCCGGTCATCAGGATGCGGGCGAGGTTGGTTTTGGTGCCTGGGTTGTCGCTTTCATACCAGGACAGAATTTTGCGGACGCGCTGCGTGACTTTCATGTCGTGTCTTCCCGTGTTCGGAACCGGTCCTACGCACCGCGCGGCCAAGTCGCGGATGGGACGTCTGTTACAATTGAACTAGCCGAGGGCACGGGGATTTGCAACGGCTCCAATCCCCTTGGCGAGGTGGTTTTCGCTGTCAGCTTGTGGATCGTTCGAAGCGCCGAGATCAAGTGCACCGGCCCAGGCGATATCGAGAATCGCAACTTCGGATTGTTCTGCGATGTCTTTAACACGTTCCAGCGTGGGCGCAGGTGCCTTGAGAGCAATCGCCTCGACGCCCTCCCGAATGGCGGCCAGCGCCATGCCGGATTCGTCTGCGCAGTCGAGAATACTGAGTGAATCGGTACCCGGGACGGCCGCACGTCCCTGGGCGATGATTTCGCGCCACCAACCCGCCCCGCCGGTGCGCACCGCCCCCGGGGCGCTGACCAGCACGACAGGGACATTGTGGCGCCGCGAGGCTTCCAGCGCGACGACGACATGCGCGCGTGCGTGAACAATGAAGGTTTCGCGTTGTGGAGCGGGCGAAGCGGAGAAGGGCATTCCCCACAATAGTTGTTCCGCGCAGGAATTCGAGCAGGTTTTGTGCCGCGGCATATTTGCCAAGCTTGAAAGAATGAGCCGGTATTGATAGATCAGTTGTGCCAGAACGGAACAAGCAGGAAATTCGAATGGATACGCTGAGCTCAATGGAACTGTTTGTAAGCGCGGTCGAGTCGGGAAGCTTCTCGGCCACGGCGCGCTCAATGAACCTCACCCCTTCGGCCGTGAGCAAGCAAATCTCACGCCTTGAGGACCGCCTTGGTGCGCGGTTGTTCAACCGGACCACGCGTCAGCTCGCGCCGACCGAAGAAGGCCGCGCCTATTACGAGCGCTGTCAGCGGATTTTGGCGGATGTCATGGAAGCCGAGAGCGCGGTCACCGAATTGAATGCGGACCCGCGCGGTGTGTTGCGGCTGAATATGCCTGTTGTTTTTGGCCGCCGCCATATCGTCCCCATTCTTGGCGAATTTCTCGAGCGCTGTCCGAATGTGTCTCTCGACCTCTCCATGTCAGACCAGTTTGTGGATCCGATCGCCGAAGGTTGCGACATGCTAATCCGGGTTGGCGAGCTCAAGGATTCCAGTCTGATCGCCCGTAAGCTTGCGGAAGCCCGTCGCGTGGTGGTGGCAACGCCGGGTTATTGGGAGAAGTTTGGCCGCCCGGACAAGCCAGAGGATTTGCGGACCCATAACTGTCTCTCCTATTCCTACCTGTCGAGCGGCAACAGCTGGCGGATGACCGATACTGCGGGCAAGGAGCATGTCGTTCAGGCGACAGGCAATCTGGCCTCGAATAATGGTGAAGCGCTGCTTGAAGCCGCGATCGAGGGTTTGGGGGTCGTCAACCTGCCAACCTGGATGGTGGGCCCGGATTTGGAGGTCGGACGTCTGGTCGAGGTACTGGCTGACTATGCGCAGCCTGAGCCCTCGGTCCACGCGATCTATCCGCCCGGTCGTCATTTGTCAGCAAAGGTGCGCGCGTTCGTAGACTTTCTCGCTAATCATTTTAAGGAACGTCCGCTCGGCAAGGCGGCATAGAAAAGGCCCGGGAAAACCCCGGGCCTCTAATTCTTTATCGAAAATCGAATTTGTGGTTAGCCAAGTTTGGCCATCTGTACCGCGGTATCACTCATGCGGTTGGAGAAGCCCCACTCATTGTCGTACCAGCTCAGGACGCGGACCATACGGCCATCAGTGACCTGGGTCTGGGTGGCGTCGAATGCGGAGCTCGCCGGGTCGTGGTTGAAGTCGATCGAGACCAGTGGCGCGTCATTGACGGTCAGGATGTTTTTCAGCGGGCCGTTTGCGGCAGCCCTGCGCATGGCGTCGTTGATTTTCTCAACCGAAGTGTTTTTCTTGGCTTCAATCACCAGATCGATCATCGAAACATTGGCCGTTGGAACGCGAACGGAGGTTCCGTCGAGCTTGCCATTGAGTTCCGGTAGAACCAGACCGACGGCGCGGGCGGCGCCGGTTGACGTCGGGATGATCGAGGTCGCGGCAGCACGGGCCCGACGCAGATCCTTGTGAAGTGTATCCACCACCGGCTGGTCACCTGTGTAGCTGTGCACGGTGGTCATGAAGCCGTGCTTGATGCCAACGGCTTTGTCGAGGACGGCAGCAACCGGTGCCAGACAATTCGTTGTGCAGGAGGCATTGGAAACGATTTTGTGGGATTTGCGCAGCTTGTTGCTGTTGACGCCCTGTACGACAGTAAGGTCTGCACCGGTGGCTGGTGCCGAAATCAGAACCTTCTTCGCGCCAGCTGCTAGATGTTTGCCGGCGGCCTCCTTCGATGTGAAGATACCGGTGCATTCGACGACGACATCAATGTCCAGATCACCCCATGGCAAGTCGGCCGGGTCGCGTTCGGAGAAGACCTTGACGCTGCGGCCGATGGTCGATTTGGCACCAAGATTGATCGAGGATTTCGTTGACGTGACCTTGCCGGGGAAAGGTCCGTGCGAGGAATCGTAGCTCAGCATATGGGCGTTGGCTTCGACCGAACCCAGATCGTTGATCGCAACAAACTCGATATCCTTCCGGCCGGACTCATATGCCGCCCGAAGTACCAGTCGTCCAATTCGTCCAAAACCGTTGATCGCTACCCGAACCGCCATCACACTCTCCTTGTCTTTGAATTCTTAAAGTATGCCACGTCAGCCGATTGTCGACTTGACGCGCTCGACCACAGCTTCTGCCGTGATCCCGAAATGTTTGTAAACTTCTGGTGCCGGCGCGGATGCGCCAAACCCGGGCATGCCGACAATGTTGGCTTCATCGACACCGTATCGTGCCCAGCCGAACGTGACCCCGGCTTCGATTGATACGCGCACGCCGTCACCGAGCGTCTGGGCTCTGTAAGCCGCATCCTGCACATCGAATAATTCCCAACAGGGCATCGACACCACGGCCGTGGGAACCCCGTCGGCTTGCAATGCCTCGCGGGCCTCAAGGGCAATCTCGACCTCCGACCCAGTGGCGAGGATTGTTGCAGCACGAGGCCCGTCGGCTTCGCGCAGCACATAGGCGCCGCGCCCCGATAGATTCTCTTCCGTGTGATCAAGGCGAACTGTCGGTAATCCCTGACGCGTCAGTGCCAACACCGAAGGCGTTCCCTCGTTCTGGAGCGCGAGGGCCCAGCATTCGGCCGTTTCCACTGCGTCGGCAGGTCGGAAAACGTTGACGTTCGGCATCGCCCGCAGGCTAGCCACATGTTCGACCGGCTGATGTGTGGGGCCGTCTTCGCCCAGACCGATCGAGTCATGGGTCATCACATAGATCACCCGCAGACCCATGAGCGCCGACAGGCGGATCGAGGGACGGCAGTAATCCGTAAAGGTGAGGAATGTGCCCGAATAGGGGATCAGTCCGCCGTGCAGGGCCATGCCGTTCATGGCCGCAGCCATGCCGTGCTCGCGCACGCCGTAATAGATGTAGCGCCCGCTGTAATCCTCGGGAGAAACCGGGTCCATGCACGCGGCTTTGGTGTTGTTCGAGCCGGTCAGGTCGGCCGAGCCGCCGATCATGGTTTCAACCACCGCGGCGAACTCGTCGAGCGCCTTCTGGCTCGACACCCGTGTCGCCCATTTCGGAGCATCATTGCTCAGCTGCTTCTTGTAGCTGTTGAGCACGTCCTCAAAATTGGCAGGCAGGGCACCGGAATTTGCCGCGTTGAACGCGTCGCAACTGCCGGCATTGGCGAGACGGCCTTCCCAGACCTCGCGTGCAGCCGCACCACGTGATCCGGCACTGCGCCAGGCATTGAGAACATCGTCGGGAATTTCGAACGGCGCGTGGGACCAGCCGAGTGCTGCGCGCGTGCCGGCGATCTCGTCGTCGCCGAGCGGCGCGCCATGAGTGGCCGACGTGCCCTGTTTGGTCGGGGCGCCATATCCAATCACGGTGCGGCAGGCGATCAGAGACGGCTTGTCGCTGGCTTTTGCATTCGTGATGGCCTTGTCGATGGCTTCAGGGTCGTGGCCGTCGATGCGGGTGACGTCCCAGTTGCTCGCGGCGAACCGGGCAAGCTGGTCATCGGATACTGAAAGATCGGTGCTGCCGTCGATCGAAATATCATTGTCATCGAACAGGACGATCAGGCGGCCCAGCTTCAGATGTCCGGCCATGGAAATCGCTTCGTGGCTGATGCCCTCCATCAGGCACCCATCGCCGGCGAACACATACGTGTGGTGATCCACAAGATCGTTGCCGTAGCGCGCGTTCATCATCCGCTCGGCAAGCGCAAAGCCAACTGCGTTGGCGATGCCCTGTCCCAGCGGCCCGGTCGTGGTCTCCACCCCGGCGGCGTGACCGTACTCAGGATGCCCGGGGGTTCGGCTGCCGAGCTGGCGGAAATTTTTCAGCTCGTCGATCGTCATATCCCGGGAGCCCGATAGATAGAGCAGCGAATAGAGCAGCATCGAGGCGTGCCCGTTCGACAGGATGAACCTGTCGCGATCGGGCCAGTCCGGATTGCCGGCATCAAATTTGAGGTGGCGTGTAAACAGCACGGTTGCCATATCGGCCATGCCCATCGGGGCACCGGGATGTCCGGAGTTGGCTCGCTGGACGGCATCCATGGAGAGCGCGCGAATGGCGTTCGCCAGCTGGTTGTGGTCGGCGGAAGTTGTGACTGCGTTCATGATGCGTCTGATGCCTTTCGGCCGGGCAGATGTGTGACGGGACGAGGAATCGCGCGGATGCGCATGCGGCAGAACATGCCGGTCCGTCCGCAGGGCGTCAACGCCTGTTTCGATGGGTTTCCCACCGACGGTTTCCTTGGCTTTGCGGGTTGTCATCCGGTTGACCGTGCGACTCGCACGCGCGTACCATGAGATCAATCGGAGACAGGAAGAATGTCGAAATTGCACGAAGCAAATGATCGTCTCGATGCGGCCATGACCCTTCTGGAAGCGTCAGTCGAGGCACGTCGCGATAACGTCGCCGCGTCAGCAGGGCAGGGCGGTCAGGTGCAGGCCGAGTTGGATAAGCTGAAAACCGATTTTGCGGCCCTCCGTGACACATCGGGCACGGTGTCCAGTCGACTGGACGCGGCGATCGGGCGTTTGCGAAACATACTGGACGAGTAACGGGGAACCGCTTTGGCGCAAGTCGAAATCAAGATCAACGGACGCGACTATCGCATTGCCTGCGAGGATGGTCAGGAATCTCACCTGTCCAGTCTGGCCCAATATCTTGATGGTAAGGTCGGGGAGCTTGTCAAAGAGGTTGGTCAGATCGGCGACACCAGCCTGATGGTTATGGCCGGTTTGCTGGTGACCGATGAGTTATCCGATATTCGTGAAGAACTCGAGGCCGCGCGAAATCAGGCAGCCCGAGACACCCAGGGCGCGATCGATGATACCGAAGACAAGATTGCCGGGCAGGTGGACAGCCTGGCGGCGCGAATCGAAATCGTCGCGAAGGCCCTGACAGCAAGCTGAGCACCATTGTCGTGCATGATACCAATCTGGGAGTTGCCGGAAGCGCTCTCCAAGCCTAGGTTCATGCTCGGACGGTTTGCTGGGCGCCGCGTCAGGCGGCACTAGTCCTGGAGACCTTACTAATCCACTAGGGAACTGTCCCTGCCGGGATCTTGGTCTCGGTATATGGTGCCCACCTGCACTTAGCAGGTCTCGGTGGACTTCCGTTCGCCGACCTTCGCTTGGCGCCGTCCACCTCTGCTTCCGAATTTCCTGCCGTGAAGGTTTCTGTCATCGTCGAACAGTCTGCAGATATCGACGCGGCGAAGCTGCGTGTCCGGACCGCGGCACGAAGCAATCGGGATGCGCTTTCCTCTGGCCTCGGAGCGGCAGCGGTGACCGGGGTCGCGGCGCGCTTCATGTCCGAGGAAGAACTCGCACCAGCTACCGGCATCGGTACGGTCGTGTCGGGATATGCGCCGATCGGAAGTGAGATCGACCCGCGCATGTTGATGGAGCGGATCGCCGCACGCGGGTCAAGCCTGTGTCTGCCGGATGTAACCGCACCCGAAGCGCCGCTCGTCTTCCGGCATTGGAAGCCTGGTGATGTCCTGCGGACAGGCACACACGATATTCCGGTTCCGGCACTTGACGCGGATTCGATGATCCCGGACGTGTTGTTGGTCCCGATGCTGGCCTTTGATCGTTTCGGCCATCGTCTGGGATATGGCGTGGGTTACTACGACCGCACGATTGCGGCGCTGCGCGAGGTGAAGACGATATTGACCGTGGGTCTTGCGTTTTCCGGTCAGGTCCGCGACGACTTGCCCGTCGGCCCGCACGATATGGTGCTCGATTGGATTGTGACTGAATCAGCAGCGCTGCGCGTTGCAGCTTAGGACTTTGAAATGAAAATTCTCTTCTGTGGAGATCTTGTGGGCCGGTCCGGACGTGATGTGGTGCTCAACTATCTGCCCAAGCTCCGCACTGAAATCGGCCTCGATTTTGTCGTCCTTAACGCCGAGAACGCCGCGCATGGTTTCGGCCTGACCGGAAAAATCTGTGACGAGCTGTTCGCGGCTGGTGCGGATGCGATCACGACCGGCAACCATGTCTTTGATCAGCGGGAAATTGTCTCCTACATAGATTCCAACCCGCGCGTGTTGCGGCCCCTCAATTACACCAAGGGAACGCCGGGGAGCGGCGCGTCCGTGGTGAAGGCGCGCGACGGACGTTCCGTGCTGGTCTGCAATGTCATGTGCCGGTTGTTTATGGAGCTGCTCGACGATCCGTTTGTTGCCCTCGACACGGTGTTGCAGGCCCATCCAATGGGGCGCGGGGTGGATGCCATCCTGATCGATGTGCACGGCGAGGCGACCTCAGAGAAGGCGGCGCTCGCCCATATCTGTGACGGCCGCGCCAGCGTCGTGGTGGGAACACATACCCATGTGCCGACGGCTGACGCGCAGGTGCTTCCCGGCGGAACAGCGTTTCAGTCCGATGCCGGGATGTGCGGGGATTATGATTCCGTGATCGGCATGAAGAAGGACATCGCAGTGGCGCGGTTCCGCAGCAAGCTGGTGTCCGAACGGCTTTCACCCGCTACCGGTCCCGCATCCCTATGCGGCCTTTATGTTGAAACAGACGATGCAACAGGGCTCGCGCAACGGGCGGCACCGCTGATTCTGGGTGGGAGACTGCGCCCCGCATGGCCAGATTTTCTGCCGCCGCGCGGGTTTGATACGCAATAACCGCCCCCGGCCCCGAATTCAGGGGTTCTCGACGCAGGCAAAAATCCGCTAAACCGGGTCTAGAATTTGTCCGCCATACCTCAAGGTGATCTCTGGCACGTTGCTGTTGATCTGCTGCGGTATGGATTTGCGCAATATGGGTTTCCCTCGAACGCTGGAGAGGACGGGACATGGCAGGCCATTCCCAATTTAAAAACATCATGCACCGCAAGGGTGCACAGGATGCTAAGCGGGCGAAGGTTTTCGCCAAGCTGGCGCGGGAGATCGAGGTTGCGGCACGGAGCAGTCCGGACCCGGACCAGAACCCGCGCCTGCGCACGGCCATGACGGCCGCGCGGGGACAGAATATGCCCAACGACCGCATCAAACGCGCGATCGATAAGGCGTCTGGCAGCGGCGATGCCGACAGTTACGAGGAAGTGCGCTACGAGGGTTACGGCCCAAGCGGGGTTGCAGTCATCGTTGAGACACTGACCGACAACCGCAATCGTACCGCTTCCGAGGTGCGTTCGGCATTTACCAAGCATGGCGGCAATCTGGGGGAAACCAACAGCGTGGCCTTCATGTTCGATCAGATCGGGGAAGTTATCTATCCGGCTGACACGGCAAGCGTGGATGACATGTTCGAAGCCGCGCTCGATGCGGGGGCTTCTGATGTGGTCAGCGGCGAGACCGCCCATGAGGTGATTTGCGCACCGGAGGATTTTGGCCAGGTTGCTGAAGCGCTCGACGGGAAGTTTGGTTCACCGGAATCGGCTGGCCTCAACTGGAAGCCGCAAACAACCGTCGATCTTACCGTCGATACGGTCCGTACGGTGTTGAAGCTGATTGATGTGCTCGATGACAATGATGACGTACAGCGCGTCGCGACCAATTTCGAAGTTAGTGATGATGTCATGGCCGAGCTCACCGGCTGATATGCCGGTGCGCCCTCAAAGATATGAGAGCTGATCATGCGGCTGCTGGGCGTTGATCCGGGCTTGCGTTTCACCGGTTGGGGCGTCGTCGATACCGACGGCAACCGGCTGCGTCATGTGGCCAACGGGATGATCAAGTCGGGCACCGGCGAACTCGCGCAGCGCCTCAAGCGATTGCATGACGGCCTGCACGAGGTCGTGGCGACCCACCGTCCCGATAGTGCTGCAGTCGAGGAGACCTTCGTGAACCGTGATGGCCAGTCCACTTTGAAGCTGGGGCAGGCGCGGGGCATCGCGCTCCTTGTCCCGGCCGTGGCGGGTCTCCAGGTTGCCGAATACTCGGCCAACACGGTGAAGAAGACTGTTGTTGGCTATGGCCATGCGGACAAGACTCAGATCGGTCACATGATCTCGGTGCTGTTGCCCGGCTCGATTGTTGATTCCCCCGACGCTGCAGACGCGCTTGCGATCGCCATTTGTCACGCGCATCACCTGTCGGCACGTGAACTTGTCGAGGCGGCCCAATGATCGCGCGTCTCAAGGGATTGCTCGATGAGGCCGGTGATGACTGGATTGTCATCGATGTGGGCGGGGTCGGGTATCTGGTCTACTGCCCCGGACGGGTTATTTCGAGCCTGCCGCCGGTTGGCGAAGCGGTCGCGCTGCACATCGAAACCCATGTGCGCGAAGACCATATCCATTTGTTTGGCTTTACCAGCGCACGGGAGCGCAAATGTTTTCGCATGCTGCTGACCGTCCAGGGGGTCGGGGCAAAGGTTGGGCTCGCTATTCTGGGAACGCTTTCGGTCGATGATCTGACGTCCGCGATCGTCGCGCAGGACAAGGCCATGTTGTCGCGTCCTGACGGTGTGGGGCCGCGTCTTGCCGCCCGGTTGATGACCGAACTGAAAGACAAGATATTGAACCTCGGGGGGGCGTTCGCGCCGTCGCCGGCTGCCGTTGTGCGCGATGGCGAATCTGCTGCACCGGCCGCAGAACAGGTCGAATCCGGGGCTGCAGCTGATGCCATTTCGGCCCTGGTTAATCTCGGATATGGCCGGGCCGAAGCTTATGGCGCCGTCACCCGGTTGGTGCAGGCTGACGGCGAGGCTTTGGGCCTGAACGCGCTTATTCCCGCCGCGCTGAAAGAGCTTGGTCAATGAGTGCGGATGAAGCCGGAGATCGGATCGTTGATCCTGTTGCTCAAAGTTATGATCGGGTCGATATTGCCCTGCGACCCGAAGAACTCGATGCTTTCATCGGTCAGCCGGCCGTGCGCTCGAATCTGGCTGTGTTTATCGCGGCTGCCCGTTCGCGCGGTGAAGCAATGGATCACGTCCTGTTTCACGGCCCGCCGGGGCTTGGCAAAACCACCCTGGCCCGCATTGTCGCCCAGGAGCTCGGGGTCGGGTTTCGGGCGACCTCCGGGCCGGTCATCACCAAAGCCGGCGACCTTGCCGCTGTGCTCACAAATCTGCAGCCGCGTGATGTCCTGTTTGTCGATGAAATTCACCGCCTGAACCCGGCCGTGGAGGAAATTCTTTACCCGGCGATGGAGGATGGCGAGCTCGACCTGATCATCGGTGAGGGACCGGCCGCCCGGTCTGTGCGGATCGAACTGCCACCATTTACCCTCGTGGGGGCGACCACGAGGTTGGGGCTTTTGACGACACCGCTGCGCGAGCGCTTTGGGATCAATCTGCGGCTTGAATTTTATTCGCCGGAAGACCTGACGACGATTGTTCGGCGTGGTGCGCGATTGTTTGAGCTGGACATGAGCGAGGACGGTGCGACTGAAATTGCCCGGCGCGCCCGTGGTACGCCGCGAATCGCGGGACGGCTGCTGCGCCGGGTGCGAGACTTCGCGTTGGTTGAGAACAGTTTACCGGTAGACCGCAAAGTGGCTGATGGCGCGCTGTCACGCCTCGATGTGGATGATCGGGGGCTCGATACGATGGATCGTCGTTATCTGCACCATATTGCCGAAGTCCATCTGGGAGGGCCGGTGGGGATAGATACGCTTGCCGCCGCCTTGTCCGAGGAGCGCGACACGTTGGAGGATGTGGTGGAACCGTTCCTGATCCAGCAGGGCTTTATCCAGCGCACACCGCGGGGCCGGATGCTGACCCCGACGGCCTATGGACATATGGGGCTTGCCGCACCTGAGCCGCGACAAGAACAGGGCGATCTGCTCGACGGCCATACGGTTGCCACAAATGGAACCGATGTTTCAAAACTGGATGACGGCGATGAAGTCTGAATCAAGCTCGTCGGGATGGTTTGAGGGCAAATGCCACGTGTATCCGACACGCGTGTACTACGAAGACACCGATGCGGCGGGCATCGTTTACTACGCCAATTATTTTAAGTTCACGGAGCGGGCACGAACGGAAATGATGCGATGTCTGGGAACAGAGCACCGGAGTTTGATGCGCGAAGCGGGAATCGCGTTCGCGGTTCGCAATTGTGATGCCGATTATCTGTTGCCCGCGCGGCTGGATGATTCGCTTGTTGTTCAGACCCGGATTCGCGAGTTACGTGGGGCGAGCATGCGATTGATGCAAACTGTCGCAAGACGCGACGACGTCGGTGATGAGACGATCCTTGTGGAGTCGGCGGTTCGCCTGGCCTGCATGGATGGAGATTTGAGGCCAGCCCGGCTCCCGGGACCGGTGCGAGAATCGCTGGGTAATCTAGTCGAGGAATAATAATCGGCGCGTATGCGTTGGCATACTAATTGCCTCGGGGGAGGGGCGTCGAAACAATAACGAGAGGCTGTTTTTTTCCATGGAATCAAACATCGTCGAAGCGGTTGCCATAACTGGTGGCGTGGGGATCGCCGATTTTTCCGTCTGGGGGCTGTTCCTGCGTTCGGACCTTGTCATCAAGGTCACGATGATCATCCTGTTCGTGGCTTCGTTCTGGTCCTGGACGATCATCATCGACAAGTTGATCAAACTCCGGCGGCTCGCGAGTGATGCCGTCAAGTTTGAGGAAAATTTCTGGTCGGGCGGATCGCTCGATGAGCTCTATGAGCGGCTTGGTTCGCGTCCGGGAGATCCGATGGCGGCCGTCTTTTCAGCCGGTATGTCGGAATGGCGGCGCAGCTCTGCGCGCGGCCTGGCGTCGAGTGATTCCGTGCAAGCCAATTTGCGCGAACGCATCGAACGCGTCATGGAGGTCTCGCTGACCCGTGAGATGGAGCGAATAGAACGCTATATGGTTTTCCTGGCTTCCGCCGGTGCGACCGCGCCGTTTATCGGATTGTTTGGGACCGTCTGGGGCATCATGAATAGCTTCCAGGCGATTGCTGTTGCCAAGGACACCAATCTTTCCGTGGTGGCCCCCGGACTTGCCGAGGCATTGTTCACTACGGCCATGGGTCTGATCGTCGCGATCCCGGCTGTGGCGGCCTACAACAAGTTTAGCACCGACATGTCGCGCTACTCGCAGCGGCTGGAGGGCTTTGCCGCTGAATTTGGTGCGATCTTGTCGCGCCAGCTCGAGGAAGCGAAATAGGCCATGGCGCTCTCATCAGAAAGCATGCGACTGCGCCGCCGTTTACGGGGGCGTCCGATGACGGAAATCAACGTCGCGCCATTCGTTGACGTGATGCTGGTGCTGGTCGTGATTTTCATGATTGCCGCACCTCTGCTGACTGTCGGTGTGCCGGTGGATTTGCCTAAGGCTGCGGTGAATTCGTTGAACGAGGAAAAAGAACCTCTGATCATCACGTTGGACGCCGAGGGTCGGGTCTATTTGCAGGAATCGGAAGTTGAGCAGGATGTCCTGATTCCGCGTCTTGTGGCGGTGTCGAATGCCAACCCTGATTTGCGCGTATTTGTCCGTGGCGATCGTACGATCAATTACGGCCGGGTGATGGAAATCATGGGTATGGTTTCAGAAGCGGGATTTTCCAAAGTTGCGCTGATCGCCGAAATTCCAATTCCACAAGCCGCGAAAAACTGAGCGGAGGCGCCGTTACTCGATCATGCGCGCGGTGTTGGCACATTTCAGAGCCGGTGGGCTTACATCGGCCGGCGGGCATCTCGCGATTATCGTGCTTGCGCAGTTCGGCCTGCCTTTGGTGTTTACCTCGCCACCGGTGACCGCCACCGTGATTCCCATCGACGTGGTCCGGCTTGCCGACGTGACGCGCCCGCCGCCGGCGGCCACGCCGGAACCAGAGCCAGAAACAACGCGCGCGGCCACACCGCAGCCGCCCCCACGACCGCCCCAGCCGGTTCCCGAGCCACCAAAATTTCCTGACGTGAAACCGATTGCGCGCGCCGAGCCCGTGCCGCCGCCTCCGGTGGTGCCGCTGCCACCAAAGGAAAAGGCGCCTGAGCCAAAGCCTGAGCCGCCGGTGGCCAAGCCCGAGCCTCCCAAACCGACACCTCAAATTGCCAAGGCGACGCCGAAGGCCAAGCCCAAGCTGCCCGCCCCGCGGCGCGATTTTGATTCTATCCTCAAGGATTTATCCGCTGAGGAAACGCCACGCAAGGCGCCCGAGCGGGCCCGCAAGCCGGAACCCGCCCCGGACAGGGGTGAGGAAGCGCCGCAACAATCTCAGGTGTCCGAACTCGCCTCGATCCGCGAGCTGGACCGGCTTGGAAACTTGATCCGCAGCCAGATCAGCGGGTGCTGGAGCCCGCCTCCTGGTGCTCGGGACGCGGACACATTGCAGGTGTCGCTTGAGATATCCGTTGACCCGACAGGGAATGTTTTACAGGTCAGCGTCGTCGATGATACCCGAATGGCGTTCGATAGTTATTTCAGGTCTGCCGCTGAATCTGCCCGACGCGCGGTCCTGAAATGCGCCCCACTGAAACTCCCGGCCGACCAGTATGAAATCTGGAAGGAAATCAAATTCAACTTCGACCCGAGCAAGATGCTGAGCTGATCATGAAATCCTATAAAAATACTTCCCGCTGGTTCGCCGCTGTGTTGGCATTTTCGGCTCTCACGCTCTTCTTCGCGGTATCCGCGCGGGCAGAGATCACAGTCGATATCACTCAGGGCAATGTTGAACCGCTCCCGATTGCGGTTCCTGATTTTGTTGCGGGCAGCGAGACCGCGCGTCGGTTTAGTATCGATATTGCCGCTGTCGTTGCCGCCGATCTGGAGCGGTCTGGATTGTTCAAACCCATCGACAAGCGCGCCTTCATTGCGCAGCCCGATGGGCTGGCGGTGACGCCGCGTTTTAACAATTGGAAGCCGCTGAACGCGCAGGCGCTTGTTGTTGGCGAAATTAATATCGAACCGAACGGCGCGCTGCGGGCATCTTTCCGGCTTTGGGATGTGTTCGCGGAAGACCAGATGACCGGCCTTAGCCTGACCACGACCCAGGCAAACTGGCGCCGGGTGGCGCATATTATCGCCGACACGATCTACGAGCGGGTCACCGGTGAGGTTGGTTATTTCGACACACGGATTGTCTATATCGCTGAAAGTGGACCGGTCGATAAGCGGGTGAAACGGCTGTCGATCATGGATCAGGATGGCGCCAATCACCGGTTCCTAACGGACGGTCAGACTTTGGTGCTCACCCCGCGGTTTTCGCCTGCGCAACAGGAAATCACTTATCTCGCGTATTTCAACAATCAGCCGCGGGTCTATCTCTTCAATATCGATACGGGCGAGCAGGAGTTGCTCGGAGATTTCCCCGGTATGACCTTCGCGCCACGATTTTCGCCCGACGGCAACAGCGTTGTTATGAGTTTTGCCGAAAACGGAAATGCGGACATTTACTCAATGGATTTGCGAACCCGGCGCGTGCGTCAGCTCACCGATAGCGCGTCGATCGATACCGGGCCGTCTTATGCCCCCGATGGCCGGCAAGTCGTCTTCGAGTCCGACCGTGGTGGCAGCCAGCAGTTATATGTGATGAACAGCGATGGCGCCAAACAGAAGCGAATTAGCTTTGGTGATGGGCGTTACGCAACGCCCGTGTGGTCACCCCGTGGTGACCTGATTGCGTTTACGAAGATTTTCCGTGGCGAGTTCCATATCGGGGTTATGCGTCCCGACGGCTCTGGTGAGCGCCTGCTGACACGTGGCTTTCTGGTCGAAGGTCCTACCTGGGCTCCGAACGGGCGGGTCCTGATGTATTTCCGACAGGAACGCAGCGATGACCAGGGTCGTGGCGGTACGCCGCGACTCTTCTCCATTGATCTCACTGGTTTCAACGAGCGCGAAATTGGGACCCCGGTGGGCGGGTCCGATCCGGCATGGTCGCCGGGTCCGCTTCAAAAGTAACTCACGACATCACCAAAGTGACTGAAAATATGGGCCAAATTGCGTCAAAGAGCAATGTCGAATGCTTGATTCGGGACTATACCGCTCGTATAGTCCCTGCGATAGCAGACGTGCAAATTCAGGTCTGCCACATGATTAAGCAGCTATCCGGCACCGGTCGGTGTAGCGCAGGATGAACGGGTTTTTCGTTCATCAAAATTCTATCGCGAGTGGGCTTTTCTCGTGATCAATCGTTAAGGAGTCTCTCATGCGAATTAACATCCCCATCCTTGTGGTTACGGCATTTGCCCTTGCTGCCTGCTCGTCCACCGGCGACAACAGCGGCGACACAGGCAGTACCGGCGCATCAGCGTCGAATAGTGGTGGCAGCCAGGTTGCAACCGCTCCCTCCGGTCCCAAGCCCGGTACGCAGATGGATCTGACCATCAATGTTGGCGACCGCGTTCTTTTCGCATTTGACAGTTCTGCTCTCAGCGCCGAATCCCGTACGACAATCGAGCGTTGGGCGGCCTGGCTGAAGACCTATCCGGCAAACCGGGTTGTCGTCGAAGGACACACCGATGAGCGCGGCACACGCGAATACAACCTCGCACTCGGCGAGCGTCGTGCAGATGCTGCCCGTGATTACCTCGTATCGCTTGGTGTCGACACCAATCGGGTCAAGATTGTGAGCTTCGGCAAGGAACGCCCCGCAGTGCCGGGTTCCAATGATCGCGCCTGGGCCCAGAACCGTCGTGGTGCTCTGGTTCTCGCCAAGTAGCATTTAGCCGTAAATAAACTGATCACGCCCCGGGAATATCCGGGGCGTTTTCGTTTGGTGGCTGACCTGCCATAGTTTTGCCGGAAACCCGGCTTAGGTTGTCTCTGTGAAAACAGATAAATCATTCACCGGACTGAACGAAAATTTGGTGGAACGCTCGCCATGACGACATCTCGCAAACATTTAGTTGTGACTCTGGCCCTGGCTGGGCTGCTCTTGCCTTCGGTGGCGATGGGCCAGTCGCGTGATTCGCGCAGCCTGGCGGACACAGTCGATCGTCTTGAACGTCAGCTCCAAGCATTGGAACGCACGGTCTACCGGGATGCGCCGCCGCCCGCAGGTGGAACGGCCACGGGGGGCAGTGTCCCGCCAGCCGCGCTGTCCAACCTCCAGATCACCACATCTTCTCTGGAAGAGCAGATGCGCCGTTTGACCGGGCAAATCGAGCAGTTGGATTTTCAGGTCCGCCAACTCAACGACCGGATGGACAGGCTTGTGGCGGATGTCGATTTTCGTCTTCGCGGACTGGAAGACGGTAGCGGGCCTTCGAATGCCTCGCGGGGTGGAAGGCAGCCAGTGGCACCAACGGTCCCACAGGCACCAGGTGAGGTCACGGTTCAGGCGCCCGGGTCGGGGGCATCGGGTGTGATTGGCACTTTGACCGAAAGCCAGCTTCGCGCAGCGGGTATCAAGTCGAGCTCGCCGGCAGAAACAGTTGAGACCGCAAACGTTCCTGGGGAATCTGCCTCGGCTCCCGTCACGCTTCCGGACGGCAGCCCGCAGGATCAGTACAGTTATGCCCGGCAGTTTCTATTGCGCCGAGATTTCGTAAACGCCGAACAGGCGTTGGCAGCGTTCGTCATTGCACACCCTGAAGATGGACTCGCCGGCAATGCCCAGTACTGGCTTGGTGAGACGTTTTACGTTCGCGGCGATTTCCAAACCGCCGCGCGGACCTTTGCAGAAGGTTTCCAGCGCTATCCCGATAGCAGCAAAGCGCCCGACAACCTTTTGAAGCTTGGCATGTCACTGGCCCGGCTCGATCAGCAGGCTGATGCATGCATCACGTTGAAGAAACTTCGGGTCGAGTATCCCCAGGCGCCGACCAGCATAGTTCAGCGCGCGGATCGAGAGATCGGTCGACTACAGTGCAACTAGGCGCTCCTGTGGCGATCTTCCCCGCGGGGATCTCCCACGTGCCTGCTGACACTGACGGCACTCCCATTCAGACAGACGAATTCGCCCGTTGGATGCACCGGCTCGCGCCGTTCGAGACGCGCCCCCGACTTGTTGTGGCGGTATCAGGTGGCCGTGACAGCATGGCGCTGGCCCTGCTTGCCCATGATTGGGCCCGGGCCTGTGGCGGGAAAATCCAGGCCGTAACTGTCGATCATGGATTGCGTGAGAATTCCGGAAACGAAGCCGTGATGGTCGAACGCTGGATGAGCGTGCACGACATTGCACATCATGTACTTCGTTGGGAATCCCCCGAACCAGCGCGCGCGTCCGAGGCTTCCGCACGGCAAGCACGGTACGCGCTGCTCGAGAGCTTCTGTCGCGAACACGGCATTCTTCATCTGCTGGTTGGGCATCATCACGCGGACCAGATCGAAACCCATCTTATGCGGCGCGCACGCAACAGCGGGGTTGCCGGTTTGGCTGGCATGGCTGGTATTCGGGAAACTGGTCATGGCCGGATGCTGCGGCCTTTACTGGAGGTGTCGCGCACGCGCCTGACGGCAACATTGGGGGCGCGAGGTCAGAGCTGGCTCGAAGACCCAAGCAATCGGGATTTGCAATTCGAACGGAACCGGTTGCGCCGGGTTCAGCCCGCTGCCGGGATTGAAATTGCCGTTGACGGGGCTGGTCTCGCCCGGGTCAAACACGACCATGCCCTGGCCGTCTTGTCGGCCGCTCTGGTGCGGGTCGAGTCCACCGGAATTGTTTTGATGGATGTAGCAGGGCTCCGCAATGCGGATCACGAATTGGCCCGCGATCTGTTGGCTCGGGTGGTTACGTGTGTTTCCGGGCGGGTATATCCGCCGCGTGGCGCACGGTTGGATCGTTTGTGGGGAAGGATTGCGGCCGAGGGGCTGGACCGGACGCGGACCTTGGCCGGCTGCCTGGTGCGACCGGGTCCCGACGGGACGATTATGGTGGCCCGCGAAAATTCAGGCAGCATGGACGCGTTGCCTTTCAACTCGCCATCGATCTTGTGGGATGGCCGGTTTCGCGTATTTCATCCGGAGCCGGGCGGTCCAGATTTGGTGGTAGATTCGCTGGGGCGTGCCGGGGCGAACCATGAAAACGGCGTGGGTCATTCCGATTTCGCCGGTTTGGATTTTGTTGTTCGAATGACGTTGCCCGGCCTTTATTGCCGTGGCGAATTGGTTGCCCGACCGCGCTTTAATCTGCACGAAAAGCAGCCTGGGACGTTTCTGGTCCGGTTTTCACCGCGTTTGCCGGTGGCTGGTGCGGCATTTGGTAACGTCTGATTATCATCACGGTCGTATCATCAGCGTGATTTTCGCATTGCCCTATGGCGTCTGGATCACCATGTTAAGATTTGTTGTGATGGCCCCGTACCCGGATGAACCACATCTTTTATGGATGACGGTGTATTGGGACGGGCCGGATGGAGAACGCTCTTGAATAATTTCGGCAGAAACCTGGCGTTGTGGGTGATTATAGGCCTGCTAGTGGTTGCTCTTTTCAATCTGTTTCAAAGCTCGAACCGACAGGGGACAGAGCAGAAGCTCGCCTTCTCGGATTTTGTGGCACAGGTTGAAGGTAATCAGGTCGAGGATGTGACCATCCAGGGACGTGAAATCACCGGCACGCTGCGCAGTGGTGTTGAATTTAACACCTATGCGCCCGACGATCCCAATCTGGTGTCCCGTCTGACAGAGCATGACGTTCGGATTACCGCCGCACCTCGTGAGGAAGTTCACCCGCTTTTGGGCATGTTGCTGTCCTGGCTGCCATTCATCGTCATTGTCGGGGTGTGGATATTCTTCATGCGCCAGATGCAAGGCGGTGGTGGACGCGGCGCGATGGGCTTTGGCAAGTCGCGGGCAAAGTTGCTCACCGAAAAATCCGGCCGCATCACGTTCGAAGATGTCGCCGGGGTCGAGGAAGCCAAGCAGGAAGTCGAGGAAGTCGTCGAATTCTTGCGTGACCCACAGAAATTCCAGCGCCTTGGTGGAAAAATCCCTAAAGGCGTGCTGCTTGTTGGACCTCCGGGAACCGGTAAAACATTGCTCGCCCGTGCAATCGCCGGTGAAGCCAACGTCCCGTTTTTCACGATTTCCGGCTCGGATTTTGTCGAAATGTTTGTCGGTGTTGGCGCCAGCCGGGTTCGGGATATGTTCGAGCAAGGCAAGAAGAGCGCTCCCTGCATTATCTTTATCGATGAACTGGACGCTGTCGGGCGTCATCGCGGCGCCGGATTGGGCGGCGGCAATGACGAACGCGAGCAGACCCTCAACCAGCTCCTGGTCGAGATGGACGGCTTTGAAACCAATGAGGGCGTTATTCTGGTCGCAGCGACCAACCGCCCCGATGTGCTGGACCCCGCGCTCCTGCGCCCCGGTCGTTTCGACCGCCAGGTGACAGTGCCGAATCCCGATATCATGGGCCGGGAGAAAATTCTGAAAGTGCATATGCGCAAAGTGCCGCTGGCACCGGATGTCGACGCCAAGGTCATCGCCCGCGGCACGCCGGGTTTCTCGGGTGCCGATCTCGCCAATCTGGTGAACGAAGCGGCCCTGATTGCGGCGCGGAAAAGCCGTCGTATGGTGACGATGTCGGAATTCGAAGAAGCCAAAGACAAGGTCCTGATGGGCGCAGAACGGCGTTCTATGGTCATGACGGAAGAAGAAAAGCGACTGACGGCCTTTCACGAGGCGGGGCACGCCCTGGTGGGCCTGCACATGGATGGCTGCGATCCGCTCCATAAGGTGACGATCATTCCGCGTGGCCGTGCGCTGGGTGTGACCATGTCTCTGCCCGAACGTGACCGCTACACCTATTCGATCTACGAGCTGAAGGCCAAGCTGGCGATGATGTTCGGCGGTCGTGTTGCCGAGGAGCTGATTTTCGGCAAGGAGCACGTCACGACGGGTGCTGGAAACGACATCAAGGAAGCGACCAACCTGGCCCGCCGGATGATCACGGAATACGGGTTCAGCGAGAAGCTTGGACCGTTGCGCTATGAGGACAACCAGGAAGAGGTGTTCCTGGGTCATTCGGTGTCTCAGCACAAGAATATTTCCGAATCGACCGCCAAGATCATCGATGAAGAAATTCGCGCGCTGATTGACAATAGCGAGTCTGAGGCCCGCCGGATCCTGACGGAAGAAATGGACGCGTTGCATACGATTACGAACGGGCTCCTCGAATACGAGACTCTGTCCGGAGCAGAAGTCGAAGATCTACTCAAGGGCATTTCAATCGACCGTTCGGACAATGATGAATCAGGCTCAGCCGATCGACCGCGTTCTTCGGTGCCCGCCAGTGGGACCGCGAACAAGAAGGATCGTCCCGGTGGCATGGAGCCGGAACCGCAGCCCCAGGGCTGACGCGTTCGCGCGGCTTGAATCATGAACGATACTAAAGGGGCTCTCGCTGGGATGCGGGGGCCCTTTTTTGATCCCCACCGCGTCGAGGCTCTGCCTGAAGTGACCCCTATGGGCTTCGTTTCCGGTCGTGATGCGATGGATCTGTGTGAACAAGGTGCCGCATTTGCCCTGGCTGGCGGGGCGCTCGCATTCACCCATATGCGGCTGGGAGGCGAAATTCTGGGTGCTGCGGAAATTCGGCGCTGGGCAGAACAGGCCGGAATCGCCGATGATGCCGGTCCTGCTAATTGTCTTGAAATGATGTCGGCCCCACGTGCCGCTTATGCGGATTTGCCGATCTCCGGCGCGGGAGGGCGCCCGCGAATTATGGGCGTCTGCAATGTGACCCCTGACAGTTTTTCGGATGGTGGCAAACATGCTGCCCCACATGCTGCCATTGGGTTTGCCCGGGATCTGGTGCGCGCGGGTGCGGATATTATCGATATTGGCGGAGAATCCACCCGCCCTGGTGCGGTACCTGTTTCGACAACCGAAGAGATGGATCGGGTGTTGCCGGTGGTCGAGGCTCTGGCCGGCGACGGCGTAAAACTATCGATCGACACACGAAACGCTGATGTCATGCAGGCCGCCCTGGAAGCTGGAGCTTCGATCATTAATGATATCACCGCGTTGACCGGGCCCGGCGCGATTGACGTGGCCGCAGCGTCCGGGGCGTCGGTCATTCTTATGCACATGCAAGGCAGCCCGGCCACGATGCAGGATGACCCACGATACGACGCGGTGGTGAGCGACATATTTGATTGGCTGGCCACGCGGGTCGATGCGTGTGTGCAGGCCGGAATTTCTCTCGATCGGATTGCAGTTGACCCCGGTTTTGGTTTTGGCAAAACGCTCGCGCACAATGTTGCGCTCTTGGCCGATCTGGCGCGGTTTCACGGGCTCGGCTGCGCGCTGGCTGTCGGTTTGTCGCGGAAGAGTTTCCTCGGCACTCTTGGCGGGGAGGAAGACCCGGCAGCCCGGGTTGTGGGTTCGGTGACTGCCGCCCTCGATGCGATCGGCCGGGGCGCGCAGATTCTGCGCGTGCATGATGTGGTCGAGACACGACAGGCACTAGCCGTATGGCGTGGGGCGGCTGGTCTGGCGACGTGACAGAATTGTTAACGGTCACCGGCGCGGTGCTATAAGGCATCAACACGAACGCGCGAGACCCGGTATGGCACGCAAGCTATTTGGTACAGACGGCATTCGCGGTAAAGCGAATGAAGAGCCGATGACGGCCGAGACCGCATTGCGTGTGGCAATGGCCGCCGGACATCGTTTTACCCGGGGGGCGCATCGTCATCTTGTTGTCATCGGCAAGGATACGCGGCTGAGCAACTACATGATCGAGCCGGCCATGCAGGCGGGCTTCACCGCGATGGGCATGGATGTGGTTCTTGTAGGACCCATGCCGACGCCGGCGGTGGCCATGCTCACCCGATCCCTCCGTGCGGATCTGGGGGTGATGATCTCGGCATCCCACAATCTTTTCGAAGACAATGGCATCAAGCTGTTTGGACCCGATGGTTACAAGTTGTCCGATGAGGTTGAGGCGGAGATCGAGGAGCTGATCGAGAACGGTTTGCGCGAACATCTGGCGGATTCCGACAAGCTGGGCCGGGCACGCCGGCTGGATGATGCAAGCGGGCGCTACATCGAATTTGTGAAGCACAGTTTTCCGCGCGGGTTGCGTCTGGAGGGCCTGAAAGTCGTGGTCGATTGCGCGAACGGTGCGGCCTACAAGGTTGCCCCCCGCGTGTTCCACGAATTGGGAGCTGACGTGGTCCCCATGGCGATTTCGCCCGATGGAACCAATATCAATCGGGATTGTGGCGCCACCGCAACGGACGCGTTGCGACAGCAGGTTGTCGCGCATGGGGCCGATCTCGGGGTCGCGCTCGATGGTGACGCCGATCGCGTGATCCTGTGTGATGAAACCGGCGCGGTGGTCGATGGGGATCAACTCATGGGCCTGACAGCGCGCTCCTGGCAGGCGGCTGGCCGCTTAACCGGCGGCGGTGTGGTCGCAACGGTGATGTCAAATCTCGGCCTCGAAAAATACCTCGAGACAATCGGGTTGCGCCTTGAACGCACTCAGGTGGGCGATCGATACGTGCTCGAGTGCATGCGTTCGGGAGGCTTCAATCTCGGCGGTGAGCAATCGGGTCATATTATTCTCAGCGAGTATTCGACAACCGGTGACGGGTTGATTGCCGCGCTCCAGGTGCTCGCGGCCAAAGTCGAATCAGGTGCGCCCATGAGCGAACTGGCACAGGTGTTCACGCCCTATCCGCAGGTGTTGAAAAACGTTCGGGTCTCGGGAACCGAGGCCATGGACGCGCCAGAAGTGTTGGCGGCCGTGAAGGCGGGCGAAACAAAACTGAACGGCGAGGGGCGTATCCTGATGCGTCCGTCCGGGACCGAGCCGTTGATCCGTGTCATGGCAGAAGGTCTCGATGAGACCCTCGTGACGGCGGTGGTCGATGACATCATCGACGCCATCACCCGCACCGTTGCCTAGCGCAGGAGGTGGGGCAAAATGGATGGACGGGTGATGATTGTTGCCGGCTCGGATTCGGGTGGAGGCGCGGGGATTCAGGCTGACATCAAATCCGTGACCGCCCTCGGCGGCTTCGCGATGACTGCGGTCACCGCCCTGACGGCACAAAACACATTGGGTGTTCACGGCATTTACCCGGTCGACACAGAGTTTGTGGCGGCGCAGATACGTGTGGTGCTCGAGGATTTGGGCGCAGATTGCATCAAAACCGGCATGCTCCACAGCGTTGAGGTCATCGAAACCGTCGCCGCGACGCTAGCGGATATCGCGCCGGACATCCCTTTGGTGGCCGACCCGGTGATGGTCGCAAAGGGCGGTGCAAAATTGCTCGATGATGGTGCCCGTTCAGCGCTGGTGTCTTTGCTGCTGCCGCGGTCCACCGTGTTGACCCCAAATGCACCGGAAGCGGCTGCGCTGACTGGCCTGTCGGTCGAAGATGAGAACGGTCAGCACCGCGCCGGAGAGGCCTTGCTTGAGCTGGGTGTGTCCGCAGCCCTCGTGAAGGGGGGGCATATCGCTGGGCCGGATGTGGTGGATATTCTGGTCACGCGCGATGAAACATCGCGCTTTAGCGATCCGCGGGTTGATAGCGTCAATACTCACGGAACCGGTTGTACGCTGGCTTCTGCGGTGGCGACCGGGGTCGCACAAGGGCTCTCCCTTGAAGACGCCGTTGCCCGGGCGCGCCAATATGTGCGGGCCGCGATACTTTCGGCACCTGGTTTTGGCAGTGGGCACGGCCCTCTTGGCCATGGTGTGACGGTCGATCCGGCCCGGATCGGCCACTGACGTGAACAAGAATACATCCTCAAAACCCGCGCCGGCGTTGTCACCTGTCTCCAGCTTTCTGTCTGTCGCGACCCTGGCGGCGCTGGTGACGGTTTTTGTCTGGGGTGGTTCGCCTCTGGTGACCAAACTGGGAACCGCTTCAGTCGACGGTTTTACACTGGCGCTGCTGCGGACGATCGCGTCAATCCCGTTTGCTGTGTTTGTGATCGTGGTCATGCGTCTTGCCCTGCCGCGGCAAGGCCGGGATAAAATCGACATCATTGCGGTTTCGATCACCGGACTGATCGGATTTCCCGTTCTGTTTACCCTTGGGGTGGCACACACGACAGCAGGGCATGCCGCCGTGGCCGCGGCGGCCACACCCATTTTCGCCGGACTTATGGATGCCGCGGTTAACCGACGCTGGCCGTCTGTTCGCTGGTGGACGGGCATCTCAGTCGCTTTTCTGGGCGCCGTGATTCTGATTTGGGAAGCTGTCGGCCTCGAAGCGTCAGGCGCGAGCTGGCAAGGAGACCTTCTTGTTATTGGTGGTGGGTTTTCGGCAGCGGTCAGCTTTATCTTCGGCGGCCGTCTTACCCCCAGATTCGGAGCACCTGCGGTGACCATGTGGAGCGTCGTGATCAGCGGGATCATTCTGCTGCCCGTGCTCTATCTGCGCACGACTCCGGCAGATTTTCTGGCCATCACACCGGTGGGATGGGCCTCCATCCTCTATCTTTCGGCCGGTTCCTCAATCATCGCTTACATGACCTGGTTCTATGCGCTTTCGCGCGGTGGTATCGGCCGCATGAGCGTTTGGCAGTTCGCGCTGCCAATTGTTGGCATCGTATTGGCCTCGGTCTTCCTGCAGGAGGCATTGACGCCTCTGCTCGTGGTCGCCACGGTGGTAATTCTTCTCGGCGTTGGGCTTGTCCAACGGCGGTGAAGTCCCGCGGTGACCATGTCCGAAACCAACCAAGTTCGTCTTTACACGCTCGCTCTTCTCGCTGTTTTTATCTATGGCGCGACCCCGGTTTTTACCAAAGTCGCCACCGCGGCCACGGACGGTGTGACGGTGGGGGCCCTGCGGGCGATTGTTGCTGCACCCATCGCGTTACTTGTGGTCTTGCTCGGTCAGCACAGAATTCCACTTCGCCGTGACGCGATCGTTCTGGTCCTGATTTCGGGGGTCGGCGGTTTGGTGCTGTTTCCAGTGTTTTTTAGCTGGGGGGTGCAGCTGACAACGGCGGGACATGCTGCGGCGGGAACCGCTTTCGGGGCCGTGATGGCGGGGATAATCTCGGCCCTGATTGAACGCCGTGTGCCCGGATGGGCCTGGTGGGTTGGGATCGTGATCGGGACCCTCGGTGCGATCCTCTTGATTTGGGAAGCTGTCGGAATTGAGACTGTCGGGGTGACCTGGCAGGGCGATGCGCTTGTTTTTTTGGGGATGTTTTTCGGTGTTGTGGGATACATTTCAGGGGCCAGACTCACCGTGGAAATTGGCACCACGACAGTGACCATGTGGTCGATCCTGGTGGCGGCAGCCTGTTTGTTACCGGTGGTAATATTTTATACGGGAGCAGACGCGCTCATCGCGATCGATGCCCGTGGCTGGGGCGCGATCCTGGCACTGGGTTGGGGGTCAACCATCCTTGCCTATCTGTTCTGGAACCGGGCGCTTGCGGATGGCGGCGTGGCCAAGATTGGTGCCTTACAGCTGCTCCAACCGGTCGTGGGGATCGGGCTGGCGCTGCTGTTGCTGAGTGAGCCGTTGACGACCCCCTTGTTGATCGCAACCGTCGTCACCCTGATCGGTGTGGTTCTGGTACAGCGCGAACGGCTCTAGCGCGCAGGCTGTCCGGGCACCATCCCGAGCAATACCCCTCCCAATTTTCCGAAGCGTCCCGCCAGAGACGACCAGGCGACGGCATTTTCATCGGCCGCCATCACCGCAAATGAACGGGAGTCGAGCTGGAAGTCTGAGAACAACTCGTCGTGGCTGACCGTTTGGTCACCGTTTGAATCGAAGGTTGCAAACACCTTCTGCGCACCGGCGGATTTAAGGCCGATCAGGGCGAGTCCAATCAGGCCGCGTGCCTCCGGAGTGAGAGGGGTATCCTTATCCTGAGCAGATTGCGTGGCGATCCTGCGGGCTGCATCCAGCTCGTCGAATGTGATCTTTCCGTCCGCATTTCCGTCCAGAAAGCGATGGATCGCGCGGGAGCACCGGGTGGCCGGAGGGGCTTCGCACAGCGCCCCGATTTCCTCGATCAGGGTCGCGAATTCCAGATCGGCCTGCACAGCGCTATGCCCCCCGATAACGGTGAAGATAACGGCGGCAAAAAATGTAACGGCGTGGCGAATGGAATGTCTCGATCATTGGGTCAGCCTGAATAAGAATGCGCAAGAATCGGGTGGGAGCAAGCCCTGTCTCGAAATAGTTTCGGCCCTAGCTTATTGCGAGATGCTGGTCTCGATGTCTTTGAGGCGCGCAGGGAATCGTAAAAACCCCTGTGGGGGGTGTAAAAAGGAACCGGATAATGACCATGACCGAAACACGCGAAGACTAAGAGGCCAGCCGCTTCAGATGATTACGGCTATGCGCTGGTCGGCCGTTTGCTCACCTGGTTGGCGACCCATTACCGCGAACAGCCGAGCCTGGAATCTATCGCCCAGGAGGCCGGGCTGAGCACCTACCACCTGCAGCGCCTGTTCACCCGGTATGTCGGGGTTAGTCCGAAAAAGTACATTCAGTACCTGACCCTCGACCATGCCAAACATGCGCTGGATGATTCGCGCAGCGTACTCGATGCCGCGTTTGAAGCTGGCCTGTCAGGACCCGGACATCTGCACGGCCTGTTTGTGACCCACGAAACGGTGGCCCCCGGCGAATGGAAGCGCCATGGTGCGGGTTTGGAAGTGCGATATGGCTGGCATGACAGCCCATTTGGCGAGTGTCTGATTGCCGCCAGCCCCCGCGGGGTCTGTGGGTTGGCGTTTAACGGTATCGGTGATCGCGGCGAGACTCTCGCCGAGCTGGCGACCAGTTTTGATGCGGCGGTAATGATCCAGGACCCGATCGCGACGCAACCCCATGCCAATGCGGCTTTCGGACGGGGTGAGGTGCATTTGGTGCTGCGCGGCGCGCCGTTTCAGCTCAAAGTCTGGGAGGCTTTGATCCGTATCCCTCAGGGCACCGTGCTAACTTATGCCGATCTTGCCGCGCGCATCGATGCACCAGGTTCTGCCCGTGCGGTCGCCAGCGCTGTGGGACAGAATCCGGTTTCGTGGGTTGTTCCGTGTCACCGGGTGATCCTCAATGGGGACTTCATCAGCGGATATCGTTGGCAGCCCGATACCAAGCGCACGATATTGGCGTGGGAAGCCGCCAAGGCGGAGGGCGACCAGCCCGCGCACTGATCTCTTTATTCGTGCTTCCCAAACCGCTACGGTCCGCGCCGAAAATCAAGGAGCGGATTGATGGCAGCACGCTATCTCGAAGAATTCACGGTCGGGCAGGTGTTTGGCACTGAACCTGTCACCATCAGCGCGGCTGACATGATCGCTTTTGCGGAGCGATATGACCCTCAGGTGATGCACACAGACCCGCAGGGCGCGAAAGCGACCTTCTATGGCGGCCTGATCGCCAGCGGTCACCAGACCATTGGGACGGCATTTGCCCAGTTCATTCGGCTCGGCATTTTCGCGGAAAATTCCCTTGGTGGTCCGGCGATGGACGAAGTGCGTTGGACGGCACCAGTTCGGCCGGGTGACAGGCTGGAGACAACGGCAGAAGTGATCGAAATTCGTGAATCCCGTTCACGGCCCGATCGGGGAATTATCCGGATTCAGTTCCGAACCGAAGTCGCTGGAACCCCGGTCTCGGGTTTTCAGACGACAACCTTCCTGCGTCGGCGCCCGTCGGAGCAATCCGCATGAGCTACTGGTATCTTGATGAGTACGTGATCGGCCGACAGATCGAGACCGTGCCGGTTCAGATCGATGCGGACGACATCATGGCCTTTGCGCGTCAGTATGACCCGCAGCCCTTCCACATCGATCTTGAGGCTGCAAAGGACACCGTATTCGACGGATTGATCGCGAGCGGATTCCATACAGTGGCTATCGCGAATGGGCAGTTCCTGCGCACCGGTATCCTCGACGGATCGAATCTCGGCGGACCGGGAATGGACAATATTCGCTGGCTCGCGCCGGTTCGCCCGGGTGATACGCTGTCCACGCTGATGGAGGTTCTCGAAGCACGGGCTTCGAATTCAAATCCGGCCCGCGGCATTGTCCGGCTGGGTATCACCGTGAGCAATGGTGCGGGTGTTGTGGCGACGTTCGAGACCGTCATTATGGTGCGCACGCGCGAAACCGGAGCGGCTTGATAGACTGCCAGGCAGTTTCAACGACGATTTATCAAAGCACGCATGAACGCTATCATCGCGGGGATTGATCCCGCACAGCTCGGAATGTGGGTCACGTTTGCGGTCGTGCTGACCGCGCTTGTCCTTATATATGCCCGAGCGGGTCTCTCTTGAGCTCACCTCGCTTGGGGTGACTTGCGTCCTGCTAGCGTTTTTCCACTTCACTGGTGTTTTTCCACTTCAACCCGATTTTGGGTGCGGAGGGCGGCAATATCCTCGGCCCGACCCGCCTGTTGGCCGGGTTTTCCAATTCTGCCTTGCTGACTGTTGTGGCGCTGCTGGTGATGGGAGAGGGGTTGGCCCGGACGGGTGTTCTGGAGGCTGGCGCGCAGCTGATTTTCCGATATGGACGGGGCCACACCGCACTTGCCACGGGACTGGCCTTTGTCGCGGTACTCGTGGTCAGCGGGTTCATGAACAACACGCCGGTCGTTGTGATCTTCATTCCGATCATGCAGGCACTGTCCTCGCGGTTAGGGCAGTCGCCGTCACGCCTGATGATGCCGCTTTCCTTTGCCTCGATCCTGGGCGGAATGGTCACGTTGATCGAGTTGGGCGAAGAGGGGTTCTCCTTCTTCCAGTTCGCGATTCCCGGCATGGCCCTCGCGGGGGTCGGCATTTTCTACGTGATCTTTGCCTGCCTGCGCCTGCTGCCCGAACGGGCCTCGCTCGGCAACGAGATTGCCGGGGGCGCTGAATTTCTGGCGTCGCTTCTGTTGAACGTATTGGGGGATGCTTCGCCGGCGATTGTCCTCTCGGCGTTCTTCCTGCTGGTGGCGGTGCTGGCAAACCTGATCAGTACCAAGGCGACAGAAGTACTATTTACGCCCATCGCCGTGGGTATGGCCAACGGTCTGTCGCTGCCGGTCGAGCCCTTTGCGGTAGCCGTCGTATTTGCGGCCAATTGCTCGTTTGCCTCACCGGTGGGCTATCAGACGAACCTGCTGGTAATGGCGCCGGGTAATTATCGATTCGTCGATTTCATCCGGGTTGGCACGCCGTTGCTAATTATTGTCTGGCTGGTCTTCAGCTTCGTTGCACCTTGGTGTTACGGACTTTCCTGACGAAATATTGCGCTGCGACAAACAGTCTATTGACCCTTCGGGAAAAGCTTCTATTTTCCGCAGCGGGCCACACCTCCCCAACGGGGTGCAACGTTCTGTAAGGAACGCATATCATGACAGACACATGCCGCCGGCCGGATACCCGCCCGGCATCCCCCCTGTTTTCATCTGGACCTTGTGCCAAGCGCCCCGGCTGGTCGCTCGCCGTTCTTGGTGACGCCAGCATTGGCCGTTCGCATCGCGCGAAGGAACCCAAGGCCAAACTGGTGCGCGTCATTGAGGAAAGCCGGACTATTCTCGGCATTCCCGATGATTACCGGATCGGTATTGTCCCCGCATCGGACACCGGCGCGTTCGAAATGGCCATGTGGTCCATGCTCGGCGCCCGCGGCATCGACATTCTCGCCTGGGAAAGCTTCGGGCAGGGATGGGTGACCGACATCGTCAAGCAGCTCAAGCTGGATGACCTAAACATTCACGACGCGGCTTATGGCGCATTGCCCGATCTCTATGCGGTTGATTTCGCCCGCGACGTGATTTTCACCTGGAACGGCACCACGTCCGGGGTTCGGGTTCCCGATGGGGATTGGATCGCCACGGATCGCGAGGGTCTGACCTTCTGTGATGCGACGTCTGCAGCCTTTGCTATGGAGTTGCCCTGGGACAAGCTCGACGTTGTGACCTGGTCCTGGCAGAAGGCGCTGGGCGGCGAAGCCCAGCATGGCATGCTGGTGCTCAGCCCCCGCGCCGTTGAACGCCTGGAGAGCCACAGACCACCCTGGCCGATGCCGAAGATTTTCCGCATGACCAAGGGCGGAAAGCTCAATGAAAGCATTTTCAAGGGCAGCACCATCAACACCCCCTCCATGCTGTGTGTCGAAGATCATCTCGATGCGCTCGAATGGTCCAGCCAGATTGGCGGCATCGACGCGCTGGTGGCACGGTCGAACGCCAATTTCGCGGTGATCGAGAACTGGGTTGCGCAATCGACCTGGGCGGCGTTCCTGGCTGAAGTTCCGGCAACGCGCTCAACCACGAGTGTGTGTCTGACCATGACTGATCCCTGGTTCAAGGCACTTTCGGGTGACGAACAAGCGGCGGTGGCGAAGGCCATTGCGAGTTTGCTTGATGGCGAGGGTGTGGCCTTCGATATTGGCGCGTATCGCGATGCTCCTCCGGGATTGCGGATATGGGCCGGTGCGACAGTCGAATCGGGCGATCTGGAAGCCTTGATGCCCTGGCTCGACTGGGCCTTCGAAACCGTCAAGTCAGACCACGGTGCTGCGGCCGCGTGATCGCACCCGTGGACCGATTTTCCTCTTTCTGAATTTCCCGCCATACCTGCGGAAGGACTCCCAATGCCCAAAGTACTGATTTCCGACAAGATGAGTGAACGCGCAAAAGAAATTTTTGATGCGCGTGGTATCGTGGTCGATGTGAAGACCGGTATGTCCGAAGACGAATTGATCGCCTGCATTGGTGAATATGACGGCCTTGCGATCCGCTCTGCCACCAAAGCGACGGCAAAGGTGCTCGCAGCCGCCGACAACATGAAGGTGATCGGGCGCGCGGGTATCGGTGTCGACAATGTCGATATTGCTGCCGCGACCGCGCGCGGGATTGTTGTGATGAACACGCCTTTCGGCAATGCCATCACTACGGCAGAGCACGCGATTGCGATGATGATGGCTCTGGCCCGTCAAATCCCGGAAGCCAACACATCGACCCAGGAGAGCAAGTGGGAGAAGTCCCGCTTTATGGGGGTTGAGGTGACCGGCAAGACCCTGGGTCTTGTCGGGTGTGGCAATATCGGCTCGATCGTCGCCGACCGCGCCGTTGGCCTGAAGATGAAAGTTGTGGCTTTCGATCCCTTCCTGGGTGAGGAACGTGCCAAGGAGATTGGTGTCGAGAAGGTGGAGCTCGCCGAGCTTCTCAAGCGGGCTGATTTCATCACCTTGCACACGCCGATGACCGATCAAACCCGCGGCATCATCGACGCTGCGGCAATCGCCAAGACCAAGCCTGGTGTCCGGATCATAAATTGCGCCCGCGGGGGTCTGGTCGTGGAAGCCGACCTCAAGGCGGCCCTCGAATCCGGGCACGTCGCTGGCGCTGCGCTGGATGTGTTTGAATCCGAGCCGGCCAAAGACAACCCGCTCTTTGGCATGGAAAACCTCGTCTGCACGCCGCATCTCGGTGCTAGTACCGACGAGGCACAGGTCAATGTAGCGATCCAGGTCGCCGAGCAGATGTCAGACTTTTTGCTCGACGGTACTGTGGTGAATGCGCTGAATATGGCGTCCGTGAGCGCCGAGGAAGCCCCCCGGCTGGCCCCTTATATGAAGCTGGCTGAGCAGCTCGGCAGTTTTGCCGGGCAGCTCACGGAATCCGATCTCAAAAGTGTGACCATCGAATATGCGGGACATGCGGCAGAATTGAATACCAAGCCGCTAAGCGCGGCCGCATTGCAGGGATTGCTCGCACCGATGCTCGACAGTGTGAATATGGTCAACGCGCCGGTTATGGCGAGTGAGCGCGGCATTGAACTGTCAGAAGTGCGGACAGAACGGGCCGGGGACTATCAGACGCTGATCCGGCTCACCGTCGTGACCAACACTCAGTCGCGCAGCGTTACCGGGACATTGTTCGGCGGAAACCGCCCGCGGGTGATCGACGTTAAGGGTGTGCCGCTGGAAGCCGAGCTTCGCAGCCATATGCTCTACGTCACCAACGAAGACAAACCCGGTCTGATCGGGCTTTTGGGGACCGTGTTGGGCGATGCAGGCCTGAATATTGCGACCTTCCAGCTCGGCCGTGCCAATGTGGGAGGGGACGCGATCGCTCTCGTCGAAGTGGATCAGGCGGTGCCGGCCGATGTGCTGGCGAAAGTCGCAGCGCTTCCCAACGTGATGCAGGCGAAAGCCCTCAATTTCTGATGGCGGGCCGACCGACCCTCGCATGGTTGACCCTGGTGGGATGCCTGTTTGGGAGTCTATCGGCACATTCGGCTGAAGTGTTGACGCTTGCCGCACCCGGCGAGGGTACAGAAGTTGTTCGTGCGCGGGGCGTCGAAGTGGGAATAGCCCCGGTGCTGGCTGCCGTTGGGATTCTGACAGTAAACGGCCAATACCGCCGTGTGGTTCGCGATAACGGCTCGCTTGCGCTCGGAGTACCAACATCCCTGTCCACCCCCCGGCCCTGTCCGACCTGAAGCGATCCTGCTGGATGGGGAAATCACTCGCGGGACGGCAGATATCACCCGCGCATGGTTAAGCGCGCCGACGGAACGTTATCGTCATGGTGTTCTGGGAGACGCTGTTGAAGCTGGTGCGCTGGTGCTGGAACGGGCCGATGGCCGGCGGTTTAGATATGTGCTCGATGCCGGTTCTGTTTTTGAGGATAGACGTGTTTGATTGATTGATCTGGATCAGGATCAGGATCAGGATGGGCGCGACGAAGCGATTGTCGTTCAATCCTATCTCGATGAAGGCGCGGCCCTGGCGGTGTTCGCGATGGGTCGCGATGGGGTGACGTTCATCTCTGAAGTCCCGGCGATCGGTCGTGCGAACCGGTGGCTAAACCCGGTTGGTGCAGGGGATTTCGACGGCGATGGGGTAGTCGAAATCGTCTATGTTGAGACGCCGCATATTGGTGGCGCGCTGCGGCTTTTTGAATACCGGGATCGCCGGTTGCATGAAGAGCATGCGGCGCGGGGCTTCTCCAACCACGCGATCGGGAGCCGGGTTCATGACCAGTCCACGATCCATGACTGGACCGGAGACAGGGTGCCTGACATGGCCGTGCCCGATGCCCGGCGTCGGGGGCTGCGGTTCGTAACCTTTGCGCGCGGGACGTTTCATGAATTTGATCAGGTATCTCACGATCAGGCGATCGTCACCGCCATTTACCCCGCAATCCTCGATGACAGTGGGTAAGTGTTTGCCGTTTATGGTCTGGCGGACGGTACGTTGGTCGCCGTGCGACCTGGAAACGGCAACTAGTATTTCCCTAAGTGATTGAAAAACAACAATTAAGAGATCTACATGAATTTTGAGCCAACATCCTGGCCATCGCGAGAATCGGAGCACATCTGGCACAACATTGCTGATGTCTCACAAACCGTTTAAACCCCGCGCGTCATGACAGATTCAAGTGAAAACAAGGCTCTGCTTCCTGCCGGGTTGCATGATCTCCTGCCGCCCCGCGCGGCACAGGAATCTGCGACCATTGCCGGGATCATGGATATCTTCAATTCGTGCGGCTATGAGCAGGTAAAACCCCCGCTGGTCGAGTTCGAGTCGACCTTGGTCGGCAACGGCGCTAATGGCGGCGGCAGTCTCGCCGGCCAGATGTTCCGCCTTATGGATCCCGCGAGTCAGCGGACGATGGCTGTCCGCGCCGATATCACGTTGCAGGTGGCGCGGATTGCGGGCACACGGATGGTCGACGTGCCGCGGCCGGTCCGCCTTTCCTATGCGGGCCAAATACTTCGTGTGCGCGGCAATCAGTTGCGCCCGGAGCGGCAGTTCGCACAAGTCGGTGTTGAATTAATCGGCCTCGATGACGTTGCCGCAGATGTGGAGGTCATCATTCTTGCCGCCGAGGGTGTGCGCGCGGCGGGAATAAGCGAGCCCACGATCGATATCAATTCGCCGGCTCTGGTCGCAAACATCCTCTCAGGCATCGATCTGGATGACAGCGCGGTGTCCGATCTCCGGGGATCTCTGGACCGCAAGGATGCGGGTGCAACCGAAGAGATTCTGCGTGCGCAGGGTGTGTTGCTGTCCGATAGTGGAAAAGCGCTATGTGCTTTGATCCGGACGGTGGGCCCGGCCGATCAGGTGATCGAAGAACTGAAATCAATCGATCTGCCGGATGGTGCCAGGGCAGAAGTTCAGCGCCTGACGGGTGTGGTGCTGGGAGTCAGCGCGGCGTTGCCGGATCTATCGCTCGCGCTCGATCCTGTTGAGTATCGTGGGTTCGAGTACCAGACCGGGGTGAGCTTTACGGTGTTTGCCGAAGGTGTTCGTGGTGAGCTCGCACGGGGCGGGCGATACATCACCGAATCCGGTGAGGCGGCCACCGGCGTGTCTCTATATATGGATACAATCCTCCGCGCTCTGCCGGAGGCAACGCCTGTTTCACGGTTGTACCTGCCCACGGGCACGGCATTTTCCGTCGGACAAGCGCAGCGTGCGGATGGCTGGATCACGGTCGCTGCGCTCGGGGACGTGCAAAACGCTGCAGCAGAGGCCACGCGCCTGGGATGCAGCCATATTCTGATCAATGACAAGCCTGTTGCCGTCGACGGCACGGACAGCTGAGGAACGAATTTTATGGCAAATGTCGCGGTTGTCGGCTCGCAATGGGGTGACGAGGGCAAGGGTAAGATTGTCGATTGGCTGTCTGAGCGTGCTGACGTCATTGTTCGGTTCCAGGGCGGGCACAATGCCGGCCATACGCTGGTCATTGGTGACAAGACCTACAAGCTGAGCCTGCTGCCCTCCGGGGCCGTCCGGCCGGGGAAGATCAGCATCATTGGTAATGGTGTTGTGATTGATCCCTGGGCGTTGCTCAGTGAAATCGACAAGATTTCTGCAATGGGTGTGGAGATCGGGCCTGATACGCTCAAAATCGCGGATAATGCGAGCCTGATCCTGCCCTTGCACCCCCACCTGGATGGCGCGATCGAAGCGGCACGTGGCGCGGACAAGATTGGCACCACCGGCCGGGGTATTGGTCCGGCTTATGAAGATAAAGTAGGCCGTCGGGCCATCCGCGTTTGCGATCTGGCGGATCCCGAAATGTTGGACCAGCGCGTCGATCAGCTGCTTTTCCACCACAACGCCCTCCTGCGTGGCCTTGGCGCCGATGAAGTGAACAAAGCCGAGTTGATGTCAGGCCTCGAAGAAATCTCCGAGCGCCTGTTGTCCTACGCCGTGCCAGTTTGGGAATGGCTTGACGAGGCCCGTCGTGACGGCAAACGAATCCTGTTTGAAGGCGCCCAGGGTGCCATGCTGGATGTGGATCATGGCACTTATCCCTTTGTCACCTCGTCGAATACGGTGGCCGGTCAGGCCGCGGCGGGTGCAGGGGTCGCGCCCGGGACAATCGGTTATGTGCTTGGAATCACCAAGGCCTACACCACGCGGGTGGGCAGCGGACCATTCCCGACCGAGGACACCGGCGATGTCGGTACGCTTCTGGGCGAACGTGGCCATGAATTTGGAACCGTGACTGGGCGCAAGCGTCGCTGTGGCTGGTTCGACGCGGTGATGGTGCGTCAGGCCATTCGGACCGGTGGCATTGATGGTATCGCGCTGACCAAGCTTGATGTTCTTGATGGCATGGACGAGCTGAAAGTCTGTGTTGGCTACAAACTGGGCGATAGTGAAATCACCCGGTTCCCGGCAGGTATCCGCGATCAGGCCACGGTCGAGCCGATCTATGAAACGATGGACGGATGGCAGGACAGTACGGCTGGTGCGCGAAGCTGGGCAGAATTGCCGGCAACCGCCATCAAGTATGTCCGTCGGATCGAGAAGCTGATTGGCGCGCCTGTGGCGTTGCTTTCGACCAGCCCTGAACGTCTCGACACCATTCTGGTGCGCGACCCATTTGCTGACTGAGCGGCGTTTTGCGCCTCTGGCGCGTTAACCATCCGTTAAACCCTCCTGCGTAAATTGCCCCTTGTGCGGCGGACACTCTGTGTCTGCCATCTGTTTTGGGCGATCGACGATGAGCGAAGCCACGGTTGAAAGCGCGTTTTCAGAGCCGGAGAACCAGGTGTCCTCCGAAAGCGAAACTGCGCCTGCCAGACCGGGCAACGAAATCATTCTGGCGAGCCGGCATGTCATCCAGCCCGATGTGATCTTGCCGCATCTGAGTACCCATTCTGCAAAAGCCTATGCGGCGATTGACACGGAAGACTTCTCCAACGCCCTTTATGCTTTGGTGCTCGATCAGACGATCCCTGCGCGCCTGACGACGATTGTGAACTCCAAGAACGTGGTGCATGATGCGTTGATCAGACCGGTGCGGTGGGGTCGCGTTGCCTGGGGAAATACCGGGCGTGAGGAAATTGTCATTGTCCTCCCACCGCCGTCTGGGCCGCCGCTGTTTCCCAGCATGGAGGCGACAGTGCAGCCCTGGCTCGTGCGGGAAATAAAGCGCGATTTCCTGACCCCGATTCTCGACCTACTCAAGCGCATGCATGACGAACGGGTGTCCCATCGCAATCTGCGGCCGACCAATCTGTTTCGAAAACAAGATGATGGAACGGTCCAGTCGAGTCAGATATACAGCGCGCCGCAGGGCTTTGAGCTGGCCATGAACCGCCACGCGCGGCTCGATACCGAAATTTACCGAATCAAGACCGACGCCAAACCCGCCCGGCAGCAGGCCAACCGACTGGGTCAAGAGTTTGCCGCGAATATCGCGAGCGTGTTCGGGGCCCTGGTTCTCGGTGCTCTTGTCGTCATGCAGCTGAGTTGATGTGATGGCAAAATCGAAACAGGCCGCAAAGCCAAACAAGAAAAAACCTGGCGGCAGTAGCTACATACTGATGATCCTTGGGCTTTTCCTGGTGAACCTCATCGTATTTGCCGCGCCGGCTTTCGTGTTGTTCCTGATCGGGATGGTGCCTGCCTGGGTGGCCGCCATTGTCGACCGTGGACGGGGCCGTAACGCGACTATCGCGGTGACTGCGACCAATCTGGCCGGGGTTGCTCCCTTCGTGGTGGAGTTACTGATCAAAGGGCCGACAATGGTGCGCGCCATGAGCATGGCGAGCGACATTTCCATCCTCGCCACGATGTATGGCGCAGCGGAAATCGGATGGGTTCTGGTGTTGGGGATGCCCAAAGTTGCTGCGGTCTATATCGCCGTCACGAACGAAGCGCGGGTTCAGGCCATGCTGCGTGAACAGCAACGGCTGGTCGAGGAATGGGGTGCCGAAATCATCAACACTCCACCTGTGGCCGGTACCAAGAAGAAAAGCGCGGCCCGGGCCGCCTAAGTCAGGCAGCCGCGACTTGCTGTTCGATGGCGAGGTTTTTCATCGCCTTCTGCAGCTTCTCGAACGCCCGGACCTCGATTTGGCGGACACGCTCGCGGCTGATGCCGTATTCCTGTGAAAGGCCCTCCAGGGTCACCGGATTCTCACGCAGACGGCGTTCGGTCAGGATATGGCGCTCCCGTTCGTTGAGGGCCTCCATCGCCTGGTTTAGAAGTCCTCGGCGATTTTCGAGTTCGTCCCGTTCGACGAGTTCGATTTCCTGAGATTCTGTCTCGTCCACGAGCCAGTCCATCCACTCACTGTCGCCGTCCCCATCTTTGCGGAGGGGTGCGTTCAGGGAGCCGTCTGGTCCGGCGAGGCGCCGATTCATTTGCACTACGTCGTTTTCGGAAACTTTCAATTCCTTGGCGATGAACTCCACCTGTTCGGGCGGGAGATCTCCCTCATCGAAGGCTTTCAACTGCCCCTTCATGCGTCGCAGGTTGAAGAACAGCTTTTTTTGCGCCGCGGTCGTGCCCATTTTGACCAGGCTCCAGGAGTGCAAAATGTATTCCTGGATCGACGCCCGGATCCACCACATGGCGTAAGTCGACAGGCGAAAACCTTTATCCGCATCGAATTTCTTCACCGCCTGCATCAGGCCGACATTGCCTTCGGAAATCAGCTCGGTGACGGGCAGGCCGTAGCCACGATAGCCCATCGCGATCTTGGCAACGAGGCGGAGATGGCTTGTGACCATCTTGTGCGCGGCCTCGACATCGCCGTGTTCATCCCAGCGTTTCGCCAGCATGAATTCTTCGGCATGGGACAACATCGGGAATTTGCGAATATCCTGCAGGTAGCGCGACAGGTTGCCTTCAGGGGTCAGCGAGGGAAGCAGGGATGCGGCCATTTTGAAATCCTTCCGCCACTCCGAGGTCCGGGATGGCTCAACGTTCGGGAGGGGACGTTGTGAACGTACCCATCAGATATGGCGTTTGTTTGCCGATCTTCAATGTCTTATAGAGACTCTAAGAAAGTCTCAAGATTCTTCCATGTCGTCGGGAAGTTTTGTTTCAAAATCAACGGCTTGGCCCGTATGTGGGTGTTGGAATCCCAACTGAAAGGCGTGAAGGGCCTGGCGGGGGAATCCGGATAAAATGCCGGAATCAGCTGTTTGCACGTCTTTTGGCAGCGTCCGGCGGCTTCCCGCGCGGCCATAAGTCGGGTCGCCGATGATCGGATGTTTGCGATGAGCCATATGCACCCGGATCTGGTGGGTGCGCCCGGTTTCGAGTTTGCACTCGATCAGGCTCGCCAGATTGTCACCGTAATTTCGCAGGGAGCGGTAATGGGTGACGGCGTGGCGACCACCCCTTGTGATCACCGCCATTTTCTTTCGGTTCTTCGGGTGCCGTCCGATATCCCCCTCGATCCTGTCATGAGGGGGCATGGGACGGCCCCAGACGAGGGCGCGATAGGCGCGGTTCACAGTGCGGGCGGAGAACTGGCCGACCAGAGAGGCATGGGTTTCCGCCGTCTTGGCTGCGACCATCACGCCGCTGGTCTCCTTGTCTAGCCGGTGGACGATGCCCGGGCGGCGGACCCCGCCAATCCCCGTGAACTCATCACCGCAATGGCCGATCAGCGCGTTCACCAGGGTC
>CAXYDO010000010.1:0-192869 GCA_964276015.1 uncultured Alphaproteobacteria bacterium
ACCGTACCACCACAGGCGCGCTCGATATGGACGTCGTCGGGATCGTCTCCAACCATCCCGACCAGAAGCGCCTCGCCGAGTTTTATGGTCTGGACTACCACCACCTCCCGATCACACCCGAGACCAAGCGGGAACAGGAAGCCCAGATCCTCGACATCGTCGAGAGGTCCGGCGCTGAATTGGTCGTGCTCGCACGGTATATGCAAATTCTAACGCCTGAGATGTGCGCGGCGCTTGCCGGACGCTGCATCAACATCCACCATTCCTTCCTGCCGGGCTTCAAGGGTGCAAAGCCGTATCACCAGGCCCATACGCGCGGCGTGAAGCTGATCGGTGCCACTGCCCACTATGTTACCCCCAACCTCGATGAGGGTCCCATTATCGAACAGGAAACCAGTCGCGTAAGCCACGCCAACGCTCCCGAAGATCTGGAACGAATTGGCAGTGATCTGGAAAGTGTGGTTTTGGCCCGTGCCGTGGGCTTCCACGTTCAGCAACGGGTCCTTATCCACGGTGACCGAACTGTTGTCTTCGCGCAAAGCTGAACATTACCAATCAGCGCTCGCAAAACGCCTCGGCACGAATCTTGAGAACCGGCTGGATCAGATAGTCGATCACCCGCGGCGCTCTATCGTAAACGTGAAAAATGGGACGAGGTGGAGCGCTCTAACGAATTGTTCCGCAATTCGCGTCCGGTTTCTCGTTTCAGAATGCGTTCCGATGTATCAATCTGCAATTCCGAAATCTGGTACCACGCCAGGTCAGAGGAGCAGCCTCACCGATTCCCCAATAAGCAGCAAGGGTCGTGCCAAGAATCGGGTTTAGAGCACGTAACAAGCCTTCGACCCGCATAACGAGGGACCCAGCATCGTCAGTGACGGTGTTCATATGGATCGCCTGCAGGCGCAATGCCTCGGCATCCTTACGAAGCATCTGAATCCAGCCACGCATCTCTTTCCGATCGGCGTCGCCAACCCCATCGTCCGTAGCGATTCGCGACCGAACCGCTGTCGCGTTTAACAATAGACATAATTCCTACAACGCAAGTCTTGTGCCATTTTAGTCTATTCTCCCGACTGTTGTTCTTGTCGACGATGACCGCGACAATAACGGCCCGCTGCCACCATTTTTTCGTACCGAACGGCCAGGAAACTCTATGCGTCTGCTGAAGAACGGTGACCGCCCCTATCATCTGGGCCCCTTCCCGCTCGAAGTGCTACCGCGCGACGCGGGGCTCGCAGCAGACGAGATGACACGGCCGCGCATCGGCCCGGACACCAGTGTTCCGACGGCCACCATGCTCGGGCGCGCCATTCGCGAAACACGGGACATCTTCGCACGCGTTGCCGAAGGCGATGTCGCTCCCGCTCACGCGCCGGGTACGGACGACCCGGTCGAATGCACGAATGAGATCAAAAGCGCGGCCTACTTCATGGATGCCAGCCAGGTCGGCATTTGTGCGATCCCTGACAGAGCCTGGCGAGAAGGCGCACTCCCTACACCTCACAAATTCGCCATCGTGATGCTTCTCGAACACGCGCGTATCCCTTCCGACGAGCCCGTCTCGGCGAGCTGGGTTCGTGGCGACGTTCAGGAAACCGCCGAGATGCGCGCCACCGAGATCGCCGGCAATCTGGCGGGACACATCCGATTGATGGGCTATGACGCCCGCGCCGATGTGCCGGGCAGCCGGATTTTCGATGCGGACAGACTTGCCGTTTTGGCTGGCCTGGCCATCCGCAAGTCCGATGGAAGCCTCGCCAACCCCTATATTGATGATTTCACGCTGATCGTCGTTTCAACCGAATACGGGCTTTGCTGTGACACGCCCCTGGCCGCAGGGGCGATGCAAGCAAAAGGGTTGCGCTACTGGTGGGGTATCAATGATGCCCAATCCGGTCGCGAGCGCAATCGACGCGCTAAACGGCCCGCCTGGGCCAGCCGGTACCCGATGGAAACGGTGAAGCGGATTGAGCGCCCGACCACTCTGATTCTGGACGACGAAATACCCCGCGTGCCCAAACGAGCTGCCTTCTTCGAACGGGCGCTGCAAGGTGACCTCGGTGAAAAGGCCCAGCGCGAACGGGCGCGGTTTGCCACCAAACACCCCCTGGCGCGTTCGATGGTCGCCTCGATCCGCGCCATGGTGCCGCACCAGAACGGTAAGGTCGACCCGAACGCCGACACCAGCGCCTATTCAGACCCGGTCTCCAATGCGAAAGCAATCAAGGCGCTTTCCTACTTTATGGGTGCTGATTTAACCGGTATTTGCGAGATTCCCCGCTACGCCTGGTACTCCCACAAAGATGATGGGACGCCGATCGAGATGTATCACAAATACGCTGTGGTGATGCTGATCGACCAGGGGTTCGATACCATGGAAGGGGCCAGCGGTGATGACTGGATTTCCGGTGGCCAATCCATGCGCGGCTATCTGCGCGGTGCGGAAATCGCTGGCGTAATGTCGAATTTCCTCGGTCAGCTCGGGTTTCCCGCCCGCTCGCAAACCAACGCTGACAGCGACGTCCTGCAAATCCCGTTGACCCTGCTGGCCGGGTTGGGCGAGTTGAGCCGCATCGGTGAGCTGGTCCTGAACCCGTTTGTCGGTCCACGTTTTAAATCCGTGGTGCTGACCACCGACATGCCGCTGGAGGTCGATTTGCCGATCGATTTTGGGCTCCAGACCTTCTGCAAGGGCTGCCTTAAATGCGCCCGCGAATGCCCCTGTGACGCGATTCCGTTCGGCGACAAGGTGATGTTTAACGGCTACGAGATATGGAAGCCCGATACCGAGCGATGCACCCGTTACCGGGTGACCAACCCCCATGGTTCGGCCTGCGGACGCTGCATGAAAACCTGCCCCATCAACAAGGTGGTCGACACCGATGGCCCGCTTCTGCCGCGCCTGGCCAGCTGGCTCGGGGTCAACGCCCTGTTCCTCAAGCGCTTCATGGTGCCTTTTGCGACCTGGGCGGATGACGCCCTGGGCAACGGTCGCCGCAATTTGTCGAAGAAATGGTGGTTCGATCACGAAGTGGTCGGCGACACGGTGGTCGAGCCAAAGGGTGTAAACAGGCGCGAGATCGACCCCTCGCGCAAAGTCGATCCAGCCAAGCAGCGAATGGCTTACTACCACGCAAACATGATGCCCGCGCCGGACGCCCCCGAGCCGGTCCCCGTCGACCGGAAGGCGGCAATAGCCGCCGGTGCGCTCCTCGAAACCCCGGCACAAGCCAAAGCCCGGTTTGCCTCAGGCGGGGCCAGACCAGACCACTACAACCCGACCCCGGCAGTCGGGGGAAATGCGCCGACAAAGCGCGCCGAAAACCCCTACGCCACCAATTATCAGGACGTCAAAAAACCCTGATCCTGTTCTAATTTTCAAGAAAGTAAGTCTATGGCCACTTTTGTTCTCGTTCACGGCGCCTGGCATGGCGGCTGGTGCTGGTCCCGGGTAGCGCCGCGCTTGCGGGCCGCCGGCCACACGGTATTTACCCCCACCATGACCGGGTTCGGGGAACGCAGCCATTTGCTCACCGCCGACGTGGGCCTGGAAACCAATGTCACGGACATCATGAATGTCCTGCAATGGGAAGATCTGCACGACGTCATTCTGGTGGCGCAAAGCTATGCCGGCATGGTGACCACGAGTGTCGCCGACCGCCTGCCCGAGCGAATTGGCGCCCTGATCTATATCAACGCCTTCATTCCCGACGACGGTGTCTCCCAGAACGACATGCTGCCCGACTGGCGGCGCGAGATGATCGAGGAAGAAACCGCGCGCGATCCGGATGCCTGGCGGATGCCGGCCCCGTCTCCGGAGCTGATCGGCGTCACGGACCCAGACGTCGCCGCCTGGATCACCGACAAGATGACCATCCAGTCTGCCAAAACAATGGCGGACCGCGCCGCCATCACCGGCGCGATCGACCAAATCACAAACCGGACCTTCATTCGCGCCACCGGCTACCGCAACAGCACCTTCGATGCGGCCGTAAAAGCCTATCAGGAGCACCCGGAATGGCTCGGCATTGAGCTCGACACCAGCCATGACGCGATGATTACCGCCGCAGACGACGTATTGCGCATTTTCGAAGAGACCGCTGCGAGCCTTTAGGGCACGCGCAAACGGAAAGGGCCGCTCCGAAGAGCGGCCCCGTGAGCAGGCTAAAGCCTAACCCGTGGTCAATAAAGACCGTCGTCTCTAGTCAGCCAGAGAAGATTGTTCCACCGACAGAACCCAAGACGCCAGGTTGAACTCGTTGCCTAAGATCTCACTCGACATTGGATCACCTCCTTTCGGTTGTTGAAAAACACCAAAACCCTAACATCGGATTCCGCGTCGCCCGCAAGCGAAAAATGAGGCCTTAACTCGCCGCGCGAGCGCTGTAACGTTCAGGAATATCCAGATTGAATATCCGAGCCGCGTTGTAGCCGAGAATGTTGCGTTTGGCCGCCTCGTCGAGGAACGGCAGGTCCCAGATCACCGAGGGGAGATCAAAGTCCCAGTGCGGCCAGTCAGAGGCATAGAGCATCTGGGATTGGGCACTGATCCCCTCCATCGTCGCGGCGAGCAGAGCTTCGTTGCTCCGCTCCATCGGCTGGGTCGTGTAGAACATGTCTCGCATGTATTCGCTCGGCAACTTCTTGAGCAGCGGGGCTTCGGATGTCCGCATCATGTATTCATGATCGAGCCGCTGCATCGCGAAGGAGAGCCAGGCGATTCCGCTTTCGATCCACATCACCTTGAGCTTGGGAAACCGCTCCGGCAAACCATTGATCACCCAGTTGGTCAGATGCACCAGATTGCACAGCACAAACGAAATCGCATGCATCGAGATGAACCGGTTGAGCTGAGAGGTGTACTCATCCTGCCAGTTCAGATGGGTGTGGAAGCCGAGCACCTGGTCGGCCTCCTCCAGCATCGCGTAGAGCCGCATATATTCGTTGGCGTGAACCGGCTTATGCCGCGATGACGTGATCATGAAACCCGCGACACCGGGTTTTCCTAGGAAGCGTTTGACGGTCGCCTCGGCGGCCTCGGGATTGTTGAACGGCAGATAAAGCATCGCCTTGACCCGCGGGTCTTCAGGCAGAATTTTCTCAACCAGCCAGCGATTGTAGGCCGTGGAGAGGTGTATCTCCATTTCCGGTACCGGGTGCATGCCCAGGAACAGCAACGCGTTGGGGAAGACGACCTGATAGTCGAGACCCATTTGTTCGATACATTTGCGGGCCAGCACGATATCGCGCGGCACCCCGTCATCTTCGACCGGCTCCTTGAGCCCCTGGCCGTGCGGGATACGACCCCAGACATTCTGCCACTGGAGACCATTCGCACCGTTCAGGAACGCGCCCTTTCGGCTGCCGTCGCCGAACGCAAAAGCGGCCTCCCGAATGACCGGGTCCTCGACGAAATCCATAATCTCCGGCCAGGCGCCGCCGTCGCTGATATGAGAATCAATATCGACGATAAACACGTCATCAAAACTACGCTGGTCGGCCTGTTGGCGGGCGCGAGCCAGGATTTCCCGGCTGTCGGTCCAGTCGTCAATTTGCGAATAGGTCCGCTTGAAATCGTCACTCATTCTCGAGAGTCCTTCTATTCTTACTCAAGTCCGGTTCGACCACATGGCCAGGTCAAACAGGTTGAGATCCGCCACTTGCAACAATGCCGTTACGGTCACTGCAACATCCGTCGCGGTCATGGTTTCAGGTTCGCGCACCGGGATAAACCGCCGCCCTTCTTCATCGACCTTGCGCGCGTAAAGACGTGCACCAGCGGTCAACAAGGCCTGGACCGTTTCGTCGGACACGGAATTCGTATCGCCGGATTCCAGTCTGCGCAGGGCTTCGGCCAGCGCGGTTTCTGCGCTTTCAGCCAGATCAGACGCGGACATAAACTGCCCCGTCCCGTACAATTGTTTCAAAGCCGTTTAAACTTGTGTTGGGCTCTCCGGGATGTAGGCCGGTGCGGAGATTGAACTCGTACCCGTGCCACGGACACACGATATGCACATCCGCGTCAACAAATTCGAACCCCCGGCTCTTCTTATCGTCGTCGATCACTTCGTTGACCCGGTTCATGATCTTTCCCTGACAAACCGGGCCGCCCGAATGGGGACAATTGCTCTCCCAGGCGAAAAACGCATCGCCCAGTCGGAACACGCCGATTTCCAGATCACCTTCGACCACAACGCGACGGTCGCGATCCGCCATGTCGTCAACATTCGCGACAAAAACATCTGTCACGGTCAGCCTCCCTCAAAATTCACTAATACGTGCCAACTCGATCGGACGAACGGGCGGCCCTTGCAGGCCGCCCGACGCTTAGCCGAGATTATACTGATAGGAATGCGGTACCCACGCATAACCATCTCCGTGCGGGTCAATATACCCGACTGACGGGAAAGGCATGTGGAAACCAATAGCTGGCATCTTCGCATCCGCGACCTGCGCGAGCACGCGCTTGCGGGAGATAATGGCTGTATCGGGATCATCATCCATCCCGAACTTCCACTCCGGATGCTCGATCGACGCAGCAAAATGCGCCACGGTGTCCGACATGATCATCAGCTCGTTGCCACCGCTTTGAATGTGATAGGCCATGTGCCCGGCCGAGTGACCGAACGCGTCGACGGCTGTCACACCAGTGACAATGTCATCACCCGGCTTCACGAAGCGGGCCTGCTCGCCAAGCGGCTCACAGATCTTGCGGAACATCTCGAGGGTCGGCGGACGATGGGCGGGGATGTTCTCGCCCTTACGCCAATAATCGAACTCCGCTTCACCAAAGACGATCTCGGCATTCGGGAAGGTCAGCCCGTCCCCATGGGTGAGGTTGGCGATGTGATCGGGATGACAATGGGTGATCACAACAATATCGACATCGTTGCGGTCATACCCGGCATTCGCCAAGCGTTCGTTGTAGCGACCGGCATTCGGGTTCGGGGATTTATCACCAAAGCCCGGATCGAAGGCGATCAGCTTTTCGCCGGTATCAACCAATGTCGGCACGAACTGATGCTCGAAATTGGGAAACGGCAAATGATTGCGCGTTGCCACGGCCTCGACCTCGACCGCGGTGGCGTTGGTGCTCGTTACGGGATGCAAATCCTCGCGCAACAGGAAACCTTCAAGAATATTGGTAATGACGAAATCACCATGGTTGAACTGATAAACAGTCGGGCGTGTCATGCTGGGTTTGTTGGCTACCATTTTTGGTCCTCTTCCGGAATAATATGTAGGTGGTATAGCATCGCTGCGGGCCTGCGTACCAATGGGTATCTGCCCAAAAGTTGACAATTTGAGCGCACAATTGAACCCTAGCGGCTCTTCTGTGAGGAAACACCGATGACGGACCCGACGATGATCAACGTCGCCCCCTTTGAATCCGCGCTGGGCGCGGAAATCCGGGGCGTCGACCTTTCGGACACGCTGTCCGAAGCAACCATCGAGGCCATTCACGCCGCGTGGCTCGACAATCTCGTTCTGTTGTTTCGCAATCAGTCCCTGCGCGACGAAGATCTGGTGTCTTTCAGCCGTCATTTTGGCGAGCTCGACATGGTGCCCGGCTGGGAACCGTTCTCGCCCGAAGGCCATCCCGAAGTCCTTGTGGTGTCCAATGTTCAGGAAGACGGAACGGCGATCGGCGTGCTCGGCGACGGCGAAGCCTCGTGGCACACGGATATGGCCTATATCGAGCTCCCACCTCCGGCCAGCCTGCTTTATAGTCTCGAAGTCCCAGTCACCGGCGGCGACACCAGTTTCATGAATATGTACGCTGCGCTCGAGGCGCTGCCAGCGGATTTGCGCCAGTCCATCGACGGCAAAACCCTCAACCATGATTCAAGTCATGACAGTGGGGGAAATCTTCGGCCCAACCACCAATTGTTCGGCGATTTGACCGAGGCGCCCGGCGCCCGCCACCCAATCATTCGCACCCATCCGGGAACTGGAAATGCTTCGCTGTTCCTCGGGCGACGCCTCCATGCCTGGGTCGTTGATGAGGATATTGCGACCAGCGAGAATATCCTCGATCAGCTCTGGGAACACTGCCTGCAGGCCGACTTCACCTATAGCCACAAATGGCAGCAGGGTGATCTGCTGATGTGGGATAACCGGGTGACCATGCACCGGCGCGAACCTTTTGATTCTGTTGCCAGGCGGGTCATGCATCGCACCCAGTTGAAGGGTGACGCCCGAGTCGAAGCGGCCTGACGAGCGTCTTTAGTCGCTGAACTTGATCTCAACATTCCCGCGCCCGGGACTGTTGGCATAAGTGACATCTAGACCGCGCTTATCACCACCATCCGCGACCCAGCGGTAACGCAGGGAATGCGGCTGTCCCCTAAACTCAAAATCGATCTTCTCGATCTCAATGCTCATAACGCGCTCAAAGGCCGCACCGTCTGAGCGCCGACAGGTAAAGCTGACGCTGCGCTGTTCACCCTGGTGCCAGTTGCTTAGGGGAAACTCAAAACCGGTCTCGCAGACGCGTTTACCGCGCGAATCGAATACCCGTCCGAGCCGCCTCCCGTCAGCACGTATGACGAAAAGCTGTACCTTGTCCCGATTGACCCGTCGGTAGACCTGACGCGGCTGGCCGGTATGGGGGTCCGTCCACCTCTCAGGCCCAGTGTTCTTCTTGTGTTCAGATGTTCCAAATATCAGGGACGCTGCAGGCATATTCAGCGAGCGGCGACCGTCCCAATCTGACCCGCTCCACAATTCGACCGGGATAAATCGTACCCCACTCGCCGCATCGGTGGGGTCCCGCCATGGGTCAGACAAGCCCTGCCCTATCCCCGCCGACAAGAGCAAAATCCCGGCAAGCAGAAACGCGGCGCCAACTCTCATGACAAAGAAGAAGTCCGCCGCAGGAACGCGATGAAAACCAACGCGGTGCCGAACATGATCAGGCTGTAGGTCGCGGCCGGCACAACCGCCTGCCCACCACCAAACAGCAGGGTGGCAACCGCAATCGCCAGCGTTCCATTTTGCAGGCCGCATTCGATTGAGATCGTAATGCGCTGACGTGCGCCCGAGGCGAATATCCGGGCGACGAAATAGGCCAAGCCCATCATCACCAGGTTCATAACCAGCGTGATCAGGCCTGCCTCGGCGAAATAAGTGACGATATTGGCGCGTTCCTGGAAGATGGCACCGGCGAGCACGATGACGAACAGAACGGCAGAGACCTGTCGCGCAATGGGATCAAACCGGATCGCGAACCCTTCGGCAAACCGCCGCACAGCCAACCCGATTAAAACCGGAACGGTCACGATCACGAACACGCTGACCGCCGTCGCGGTCACGGAGACATCTCCCGCCTCACCACCGATCAGCTGGGTGTAGGAAAACACAACCACGAGAGGGATGGTCACCACACTCAACAGGCTGATCACCGCCGTCAGGGATATCGACAGGGCCACATCGCCACGGGCGAACGCGGTGAGAATATTTGACGTCACCCCGCCCGGCGCGGCCGCGATGATCATGACCCCGAGCGCGAGTTCTGGTGACAACGACCAGACACTCACCAGCGCAAAGGCCACAACAGGCAACAGCACAATCTGCAGGATCGCCCCAATGACGAAATCTCGGGGCTGACGCGCCACCCGGGCAAAATCATCAAATGTCAGCCCCAGACCAAGTACGAACATAATGAACGCCAGCGCAAGCGGCAGAACAATCTCAGTAACAACGCCCATGGCACCCCCAATTGATTGGCTCGGTTTTGCCAAAATACTCAGCAAGCCTGCGTCGGGGAAAGCACTCTTCTTGCCACAACGAGGGCCACCAGACGAAAGCCGACAGCGCTCGTAGGCCAGGTCAGCGATTCGCAAGACCAGTCCTTGGGTGACTGAGAGCAACGAATCAGCTCACAACAAGTCTCCAATTAATAACAATGCGAGCTTCAAGATGGCCAATACTGATCATGTAAACCTCGAAGAGTTCATGACAGGCGTCCAGCGTCGCAACCCCGGGGAGATCGAATTCCACCAAGCTGTATACGAAGTGGCCGTCGATATCTTCGACTACATCGAAGACAAAGAGGTCTATCACGCCGCGCAAATTCTGCGCCGCATGGCCGAGCCAGACCGGGTGATCTCCTTCCGCGTGTGCTGGGAGGACGACAACGGCAACGTCCGGGTTCAGCGCGGCTACCGTGTGCAGAACAACAACGCGATCGGACCTTATAAGGGTGGACTTCGGTTCCACAAGTCGGTCAACCAGAGTATCCTGAAGTTCCTCGCCTTCGAGCAGACCTTCAAGAACAGCCTGACCGGCCTGCCCATGGGCGGCGGCAAAGGCGGGTCGGACTTCAACCCCAAGGGCAAGTCGGACAATGAAGTGATGCGGTTCTGCCAATCCTTCATGACTGAACTTTACCGCCATGTGGGCGAAGACACTGACGTTCCCGCCGGGGATATCGGCGTCGGCGCGCGGGAAATTGGCTATATGTTTGGCCAATACAAACGCATCACCAACCAGTATGTCGGCGTGCTGACCGGCAAGGGACTCGAATTTGGCGGCAGTCTCGTGCGCACGGAAGCCACAGGCTACGGCGCGGTCTATTTCATGCAGGACATGCTTTCCGAAGCCGGTGATGACTTCACGGGTAAGACGGTGCTGATATCCGGGTCCGGCAATGTCGCCACCCACGCGGCAGAAAAGGCAACCGAACTCGGTGGCAAGGTCGTGACCCTCTCGGATTCAGGCGGCTTCGTTCATGACCCCGACGGCTTCACCCAGGAAAAAATCGACTGGGTCAAAGATCACAAGAACCTCCGCCGCGGCCGCATTTCGGATTATGTGAACGAATTCAAGGGCGCCGAGTTTCACGAAGGCAAACGCCCCTGGGCGGTCCCTTGTGACCTTGCCCTGCCCTGCGCCACTCAGAACGAGATCAGCAAGGAAGAAGCTGAAATGCTGGTCAAGAATGGCATCAAGGCCCTGGCGGAAGGCGCGAACATGCCGACCGTCAACGAAGGCGTAGAAGTGTTCCGTGAGGCCAAAGTCCTGTTCGGCCCGGCCAAGGCCGCCAACGCCGGTGGCGTTGCCGTGTCAGGTCTCGAGATGAGTCAGAACAGCGGCCGCATGTCGTGGAGCGCGGACGAACTTCAGAAAATGCTGCGCGACATCATGCGCGATATTCATGGTAACTGCCTCGAATATGCCCGTGGACCGGATGGCTATATCGATTATGCCAAGGGCGCGAATATTGCCGGCTTCAAGAAAGTGGCCGACGCGATGCTCGCCTTTGGTGTCGTCTAAGACGCCAATCCCGAGACACCCCGAATACAGAAAGGCCAGCCAACGTGGCTGGCCTTTTTATTTCAGTGTCCCGGCAAGTAGCTCAGCTTGACGGAAGCTCCGGCACCCGTTGCAGGAACGGCTCGATGATCACCGTCTCGAAAACCCCGCCCAGCGTATAGGGGTCATTGGCGTGCATGGCTTCAGCAGCAGACCGATCAGGAACGTCGAGCACAAGCACATTCCCGGTCACGAGCTTGATGCCCTCTTCGCCGTAGACGAACTTTTCAATATCCGTTCCGTCTTCGACCAGTCCACCCCCGAAGGTGATGAGCGGCATATAGGCCTTTTGATATTCCGCATGAGCGGCGAGCAACTCCGCCCGCTTGTCGCCCATACCCGGCTTGTCACGTCGTGCAATGGCAAACAGCATGTTTCGTCCTCCTAGGCCGCAGCAATAGTGTTGCTGATCTTCCCAATTCTTTCGATCTCGATCTCGATCACATCACCCGGTTTCATGAAGACGGGCGGCTTACGGCCCGCACCAACGCCGGACGGAGACCCGGTGGTGACGATGTCACCCGGGCTGAACCGATAGAATTTCGAGTAGTAGCCGATCATCTGCGGAATATTAAAAATCAGATCATCGGTAGATGACGACTGCATGACCTCACCGTTCAGGGTCGTGGTCAGTTGCAGATTATGGGGGTCGGCGATCTCGTCCTTGGTCACAATGACCGGGCCGCAGGGACAGAAAGTCGGCAGCTGCTTGCCCAACAGATTACGATCCCACGAAGCCATTATGTCGTAGCGCCCTTCCGAGGTGAAGAAGGAGCTCACCCAGTCCCGCGCCGAGACATCATTGGCGATCGTGTAGCCGGCGACATAATCCATCGCCTCATCTTCCGACACATTGTGGCAATCCTTGCCGAACACGAAGGTCAGCTCACCCTCCCAGTCGATCATGTCCGGGAACTGGGCCGGCGCAATTATCGGACGGCGATGACCGTTCAGCGCCGTATGGGTCATCAGAAATGCCACCGGGTTTTTCGGGACCGGAATACTTACCATCTCTTCAAGATGGGCGCGGTAGTTCATGCCGACCGAAAGAATGATCGAGGGGTCCGGTACCACCGGCAGAAAATTGGCATCGTCCCAGGCTTGCAAAACACCCGAGCTGCGCAACCCGTTCTGTTCGTCCGCCGACATCGCGGCGACACCGTCGATACAGGCCTGCACAGCAACCAGGGCGGCTTCACCGCCACCCATAAGATCGCGCATGCGCGCGGGCACGGCTTCTGCGGCCGGCATGACACTGCGCAACGCCATCAGGTCGAGCAGTTGGTCACCCTCGACGACCACCGCAACATGGGCCTGATTATTTGAACTTTCGATCGTCGCCAATTTCATGACTTCCCCCTCTGACCGTTATGGTCAGCATATGTCGCTATTTTACCTTGAATCCACATTCTAAGTCTGAAAACCTAAATGGATAGAAGCGACATAATCAAACCAATGCGCGAGGAATTCTTGATGACTGAGACGCAAACAGATCTGGAAACCGGTCCCCTTTCACTCAATTTTCTCTCGCACGGCACGCTGGAAACGACCGATACCGAGAAAAGTCGGAAATTCTACGAAGAGTTTCTGGGCTTCGAAATCGTCCGCACCAGCCCCATTTCCCTGCTGCTGCGCATGGGTGGTAACAACACCATGGCCGTCGTCGAGGTTAAGGAAAAACAACCCATGGCGATGCTCAACCATAATGGCCTCGACGTCCGCACCAAGGCCGATGTCGACGCGGCCCACGCCAGGGCGGTGGCCCAGCAGGAAAAATGGGGCATCAAGAAGATCACACGTCCGCTGGATCAGCACGGGACCTACTGCTTCTTCATGAACGACCCGGACGACAATTGGTGGGAAATCCTGACCAATCCCGAGGGCGGATATGCGTGGATGTTTGAGCGCGGCGATCAGGAAGGCCGTGGCCATCTCGATAAGGAATTCGAACGTCCCGAGGGAACCAGCTAGCTGGTAATGACTCGCTGATAGCGACCTGTCTGACGCCGCGTCGGTAGGTTCCCCAAATCCCCATCATCGGTGACCGGCGATGGGGATTCTGATTCATGCAGAATAACATGGGAAAGCTGCCCCTCCATGGAGAGGTAGCGGCGCACGCGCATTCCATCTGACTGTCGGGTGAATGCGGGCAGATACTCAGTGGCAAACCAGATGTTGAAGGCCTGGGTGTCGCTTTCCGCAAGATCGAACCGATCAATTTGAATGAACGGTGCCAGCCCCCCACTTCCGCCACCGGTGGCGCCCAATTCAGGCCCCGCCCAGGCCAACGTGTAGCGGTCCGGGTTGCGAAACTTCTGGTGATACGCCGCATCGCGCGGATTTCGCTGTCGCCGTAGTCCCTGATAAGCCTCGCCGTAAAGGTACCCAAGGCTCGGCATTTCATAAAGAGTCAGGAATTGTTGCCCCTCCCCGGCGATCAGATCGTAACTGGCGCAGGCGGTAAACCCGATCACCATCCGTGCGGGAAACATGTCCTCGCCAAGCCAGGGTCGGAAATCCGCGCGGTCGGCCTCGTCCAGATCACAGAAGATCGCAAGCAGACCGGTTCCGCCAGACGTGGTGTCGAGAATTTCTGACATATAAACCTAGGCGGTCTCGAAGATGACGTCGTCGCCGTGGCCCGGATGACCGCCACGCACGGCGCCAGCTCGTGTATCGCCATAGAACGGCGCGAAGGCTGGCGACAATTCACGTCCATTGGGAAGCGACACCCAGAGCCGCATCAAATGGCGGCGCTTTTCTGTCTCGGGATAGTCCTCGAACTCGGTCCGCATGTGCAGCATCAGGTGGTTGTTCAAAAACTGCAGGTCTCCCGGTTCGAACATCATCGTCAGCTGAAACTCGGGCCGGGCGCAAATTTCGTCGAGGAGATCGAGCGCCTCAGCCTGTGCCGGGGTCATTTTCGGCAGGTGATCCATCATTTGGGCCGAGCGCATATGGGTGCGGGTGTAGCGCGCCGCGAAGCTCCCCTCGTGCATGGTGAACACCGGCTGCTCGTAATGGGCTGGTGTTCCGGGCCGCTCGTTGCCCTGGAAACTCCAGTAATAGGGCTCATAAAGAACCTCGAGCAGATCCGGGCGTGTCCGAAGGACTTCGTTATGGACCGCCGAGGTGCTGACGATCCGGCTCAACCCGCCAACTTTGGCTGGCTGCAGACAGAACAGGCCTGTCACATCCGCCGCATCTGCGTGATAGGTCAGCTCGCCCGCACTGGTATATCCGCGAAATTTCGGACCATCGAGTCCGGTACCCAGGTCACGAACATCTCCAAGCACATCGCCCCGCTTGCTCTGGGACACGGCGGTCCCGAGATGCAGACCCAGACCCCAATAAATGAACCGCAGATCGTCCTTAGTGTATCGCTCCACCGGGATACCGCGGAGCAAATAGAGACCCCATCCTGCTTCGAGTTCATGCTGAACCGTGGCCAGTATTTTGCTGACCGTCGGAAGAGAAAATTGTTTCCGGGTCAAACTCGCCAGCTTAGCCCCCGCCGCGAGTGCAGCACGATAGGCAACATCGATCTCGGCCACTTCGGCTTCCGAGAAGCGATGCACCCATGCATCCGAGGACTGGGCGGTTTCCCCCATCCAAACGTCCGGACCCTGCAACGGGCTGCGTATCACATTCTCGACTGCGGACATTCAGGGTTCTCCCTCACTCGGAATTCGGTGTTCGGACACTCAAAAGCTAGAAAACGTAACTTAACACCACTGAATCAATTCCATAAGCCGTCCCAAGCGTCCGAAAGAACTGATTCGCTCACTTTTTTGGTCTTCAAATGAATTACTGCAATGCAATAAGTTAATGTTGCAGTGCATGATCCGAAGGCCTAGCGTTTCTAAATGACCATGCGCACAAACCCGATTTCCCACCTGCGCGCTAAGCCTGTCATGAGCTACACCGGACGCTAGATCGTATGCTGTACCAGAGCTATCAGAACTACACCGACGCCACGGCACCCATGCGTAATGCCGCGCGGAGCGCTTCCTCCATGGCGAGTATGATCCCGGGCTTCGATTTCATGGGCCTGACCAGGAATATGACCGCCTTCTGGGAAATGTCAGCGCGCTCGCATCTGACCCACACCCGCCCGGACTTTAATATTACCCACGCGACGGTCGGAAAAGATCGTGTTGCAGTGCGTGAGGAAGTGGTTCTCACACATCCGTTTTGCAATCTGCTGCGCTTTGCCAAGGACGGGGTTCCCCCACAGCCAAAGATGCTGGTCATCGCGCCGCTTTCGGGACATTTCGCGACGCTTTTGCGGCCCACCATCGAAACTCTACTCAGCGACCATGATGTCTACGTCACCGACTGGAAGAACGCGCGGGATATTGCCTCGTCTGAGGGTCTGTTCGGGATCGACGATCACATCGAGTTCCTGATCGACTGTATCGAGACCCTCGGCCCGGACGTGCATGTTTTTGCGGTCTGTCAGCCTAGCGTGCAGGCGCTCGCAGCTGTCGCACTGATGGAAGAAGATAATCACCCGGCCATACCGAAGAGCCTGACGCTGATGGCCGGCCCGATCGACACGCGTGTCTCCCCCAACGCGGTCAACAAGTTTGCCACCTCCCATCCGATCGAATGGTTCGAGAGCAACGTCGTCAGCCGCGTTCCCTTCCGGTTTGATGGCGCGGGCCGTTCGGTCTATCCGGGCTTCCTGCAGCTGTCCGGGTTCATGTCGATGAACAAGGAAAAACACGCCAAGGCCCAGCGCGATCTGTACGGACATCTGGTGGAAGGCCGCGACGAAGACGCCAGAACCATCACCAAATTCTATGACGAATATTGCTCGGTTCTCGACCTGACCGCCGAGTTTTTCCTCGAGACGATTGAGACCGTGTTCCACGACCAGCGGCTCGCCAAGGGTGAGCTGACCTATCGTGGCCGCAAGGTTGATCCCGGGGCGATCACTCGCACGGCGCTGCTCACCATTGAAGGGGAGCGCGACGATATTTGTTCGGTGGGTCAAACCGCCGCCGCGCACGGGCTGTGCTCCAGCCTGCGCCCCAAGCAGAAGCGCCATCACCTGCAGGACGGCGTTGGCCATTACGGCACGTTCAGCGGGCGTCGCTGGAACGGACAGATTTATCCGGAGATCAGGAAAGTCGTGCGGACTGCCAGCTAGCCGCCACTGACGAGCGGCTCGGCTACAACGACGCCTTTGTTGCGTGCCCAGAGAAACAACACTAACATCGCCATCAGCAACACCCCGGCGCTGACCGCCAGCGACAGGTGAATGCCGATCAGGCCGCCGCCAAATCCAACGGTGAAACCGCTGAACGTACGGCACCCCAAACTGCCCATATTGAATACACCAATGGCCCGACCCCGGATTTCGGCGGGCGCGTTGAGTTGCGCCAGCGTCCGGGTCATGGAGTTGAACGAAAGATCGAAGAATCCGGCCAGGATCAGCAGACCGAAAGACATTGCGTAGTAAGGCGACAGGGCAAAACCGAATATTGCTGCGGCCCAGAGCATACCGAGAATAAAGGCGGTCCGAATGCGCGCGGGCAACATGCTGCGCGCCTCTAATACGATCCCGGCTGTCAGCGCTCCGGCAGCGTTCGCGGCCAACAACATGCTGTAATAGACCCCCTGCCCGCCAAACCCGAGATCTGCAGCGAATTCCGGCATCTGCGGCTGATGCGCATTACCCACCAGCGTGGCTGCCAGTCCCGCCAGCATCGACATGGCGAAAACAACCGGGATGCCAGAGACCTGGCGCAAGGCGACGAACATGTCCCGGAAGCTCGATATTGCGGCACCGGCGCGGTCACGCGCGCGTTCGATCTGCGCGGGATTGTTAATCAGCCAGATTGTGAGCGGCAGATAGATCAACACGTTGATCAGGATCCCGTAGGTCGGCCCGACAAAAATCAGCAACGCGCCGCCCACGGCAGGCCCCAGCAGCAAGCCAAGTGTGAGGGATGTCGCCATCAGCCGGATCGCGCTTTGCAACTGCCGCCCACCGACAACGTTGTGGATCAGCACCTGGCTAGCCGGCGCCCATAACGCGCCAGCAAGACCATGCACGATCAGCAGGATTACCGCATGCCACTGGGCCAACGTGTCCGTCGCAAACAGAATGCCCCAGCCCAGGGACACCAGCATGAACAGCACCATGCCCACCTGAATGATCCGCCGCGGGTCATACCGGTCAGCCAGAGCCCCGGCCCAGATCGAACCCAACAGGAACGGCACCCAATGGGCGATCACGGCAAATCCGGCGAGCTCGGGCGACTGAAATTTCTCGAAAATGATCCAGTAGCTGATCACATGCTCAACGCTATCGGCCATCATCGCCAGCGCTGCAAAAATCAGATACTGGCGCGACGCCGGAATCCGCAATGCGGCGTAGGAACGTTGGTCCGGTGTGACCGGCTTGAATGGTTCTGAACTGGTCATGCTTTTAATCCTGACGACACGGATATCTTTGTCGCCTGCAAGAGCGGGCCGCAAGGTGCGGTAACGCATATCTGCGTTGTTTCAATTCCATCCACCCGGCTGTCCATATATCGTAACTTGGCGTCCAAGCGCAGGGTCTGACGTAACAAATCGGGAGGAACAATCAAATGAGTGACAATCCGGGTTGGATCAAGGAAGACGTCACCTATTTCAGCGATGGTCTGAAACTCGCCGCCCATCTCTACAAACCCGCCGACTGGTCCTCCGATGACGCGCCCCGCCCCGCCGTGGTCTGCCTGACCGGCTATTCAGGCCGCAAGAACGTGGCGACGGTCGATATCCCCCGCCGGCTGGCGCGTGAAGGTTATATCGCGCTGGCGCTGGACTATCGCGGCTACGGCGAAAGTGAAGGTGTACGCGGTCGCCACCGGCCCCTCGAACAGGCCCAGGATTCCTATGACAGCGTGACCTATCTGCAAACGCTCGCCGCTGTCGATCCTGATCGCATCGGGATTTACGGATCGAGCTTTGGCGGGGCCAACGCGATCTGGGCCGGGGCGTTTGATGCCCGTATCAAGGTCGTGGTCTCGGCAGTGGGATGCGGCAATGGCGAACATTGGCTCGAAGCGGTGCGCACCCCTGAGGAGTGGACGAGCTTCCGCCAGCGGGTGGCCGACCACGCCCGCGACCGGGTGCTGAACAACGCCAAGGAAGAAATTTACCGTTACGATGTTTACCCGAACGACCTGAACGCCGTCGACAAACCGACCCTGACGGTTGAAGAGCATGGCAGCGAGGATGTGACCCATGTGGATCTCGCCAGTGTCGACGCGCTGATGCGCTACAAACCCGACTGGGTGGTCGACAAGATCTCTCCGCGCCCGGTGCTGTTTTTTATCGCTGACGAAGACACAATCGCGCCGCCGGAAGTGACCATGGAAGTCTATGAGAAATGCGGCGAGCCCAAGAAGCTCGTCACCCTTGAGGGCGCCCGCCACAACCAGGTCTACGAATTCTCAAACTCCGAACACTTTCAGACTGTCGCCGGTGAAACCGTGAACTGGTTCGACGCGCATCTGTAAGGCGGACGAACGGCCTCAGGCCGCGTTGCGCCCCATAAAGTCTGCAAGGACCTGAGCAATTTCCGGCTCGTGGGCTTCCCAATCCTCGAAAGGTACCACCGGCAAATCCTGATCTTCCATCGGCAGCTGGTGTATTTCGCTGCCCGGGATCATCGCGTGAACCGCGCGGCCACTATTAGAATCGTGCACCCAGTCATTGCCCGGGATCACGACAACCGGCATTTCGATACTGCCGAGCTCAGCCTCGGTAACCCCGAAGACGGGCAGATCGGCGCCAGCCACGAACAGATCGCGCAGCCGGGTCTGGATATCGATAAATTTCTCTGCCGACATCGCCATCAGCCGGTCGCGGTTTTTTGAGTTGGCCGCAATACGCTCGCCATATTCCGGGGTCGCGCAAATAGCTTCCATCCCACCTTCCCCGGCGATGCGAATGAACTGCTCGTAATAGGCTTCCGGCAGACGTTCCGCCGCAAAGGCGCCACCCGAGACCCTTAGCAGCAACAAACCCCGTGCCGACTTCGGATGGCGCAGCCCGAACATCAGTGCCGTGCGGGCCCCAGAGGACGATCCGCCGATAAACGCGGGCACCATATCGAGCTGACCGAGCAATGCGTTCAGATCATCGGCCCAAACCGCTTCTTCCACATCGTCAGCCGCGATCAGAATGTCCGAAGCGCCGGTGTTGCGACGATCATGCAGCAGCACCCGGTACCCATGAGCCGCCACCTTCTCGGCCAGCGGGATGAACTCGTCATAGCCGCGCCGCCCACCGGTGAGCAGGGTTACGACCGGGCCGTCAGAGCCGATGATTTCGTAGCGGAGATTGACCCCGCGGATATGGGCGATAGGCATGGTCGTTCCTTCCGGTGTTGGGTTTATTCGGCGGCCGGGATCATTTTGCCGTCAGCATCAAGCTGCAGGCCCGCCGCTGCGGCGGCGTCGATCACGGATTGGGGACGCGCCACGGTCGTGTTCTCGGTTCCGCCAATGATCACCAGCAGATAGCCGTACGTGTCGCCGACATTTTTGAAACTACGCATCACGCCGGCCGGAACCGAGATGCAATCCATCGGCCCGAGCACGACTTCTTCCATATCGTCGTCTTCGTTCCAGTAGATCGCCCACTGTCCGGAAACCGGGATGAACACTTCGACTTCTTCGAGGTGGTTGTGCATGGCCGAGCCGTTGTCCGGCGGCGCCCCTACATAGGCGACGTTGAAACCGGTCGAATCCACAATCCCCGGCTGGGTCCCAGAATCTTCCGAGACCCCTTTGCCGATGATCGAGAAAATATCACGCTGAAAACCCGGAATGCTCTGGGTTATCATCAGCTGGGAGTTGCCTTCCTGCTCGCCGAAAAGGGCGATGCGGGACCGCATCTCCTCCTGGCTCATCACGGTGACATCACTCATCAGCTTCCCCTCCTGATGTATGCCCCCTTTTGGGCGCGTCCAAAGAAAGGATGCCCCAGCAGGGCAAACCAGACAAGCCGAAGGCTATCGGATGACACCGCTGGCCAGCTGCCCTTTAAGGGCCCGGGCCGACAGCAGAATGGCCGCCATCACCAGGACCGCACCGGCGATATTGGCTGCCAGATGCAAAGGCCAGAACGCCCCGGCACCACCGATAACCAGCAAAGGCAGCGACAGAACCCCGATGGGCCCTTCGGCGTAGAACTGGATCATCGCGTTGACCGCATATATGCCGAACAGTCCGAAAAAGCCGATTTGCAGGACTTCGAACCATTCGCCCGTAATCAGCGGCGTATACGCAAACATGAGCGGAATGATGTAGAGGCCTTTGGCGATCTTCCAGGACTGGAACCCGGTCGCCATGGGTTTTGATCCCGCAATCCCCGCAGCCGCAAACGCCGCCAGACACACCGGCGGGGTCACGTTGCTGTCTTGGCTGAGCCAGAAGATGATCAGATGGGCCGTCAGCAGGAAACCTGCCTGTAACGTGGGATCGACAAGCAATGGGCGCACCGTGATCGCCAACTCGAACGGCATCGCCCCCATCAGCGCGACCGCTTCCTCTCGCAGCATACCTGTACCGACTTTCGCCGCGTGTGGACTGTCCACCAACGCAAAGAACGCCACCTTGCCCGGATCGGTGATCCCCTGGATCAAATGCTCGACGATGATCGAATCCGCGAGAATGCCCGCAAGTGCGGGGGCTGTCAGGATCGCGAGAATAATATAGGCGGCGGTGACCGGTAGCCCCATTCCGAGAACCAGAGACACGATAGCGATGAGCCCGATGGCAAGAACGAGCGAGCCCTGGGACCATTGCGCGATCATAAGAGCAAATCCATTGCCGACCCCGCTGGTGACAATGGCGTTGTTCACGATCCCAATCGCGACCAGCAAGATCCCCGTCATGATTGAAGATTTGACGCCGACCAACAGCGCCTCTGTGATCTTCGAGGGGCCCATGGAAACCGGTTCGAACGCGGTATCGCTGATGAACCTGGCTGCAAAGGAAGTAAACCAAGAGACCAGAATAAGGGCGGCTATCGCCCATGAGGCCGCAAAGCTCGGCGTGACCCCAGTCATCAACAGCCAGATCATCACTGTCAGTGGCAGTACGAAAACCAGTCCGCCGGAGATCAGTTTTCCAAAGTTCACCTTCAGATCGATGCCGTCACCAACCTGGTGTTTCACCGCTTCGATACGCACGATGAAAGCAACGGAAAGGAAGTACAGGATGGCCGGAACAATCGAGACCGCCACGATCGTCGAATAGGGAATGGCCGTGTAACTGGCCATCACAAAGGCGCCGGCCCCCATGATCGGCGGCATAAGCTGGCCACCGGTCGAGGCCGCAGCCTCAACCCCGGCGGCAAACTTGGCCCGGAACCCGTTCGATTTCATCAACGGGATGGTGATCACCCCGGTCGACGCGGTGTTTGCCACCGCCGAGCCGCTGATGGTCCCGGTCAGTGCCGAGGATAACACCGCCACGAAGGCGGCACCGCCACGAATTCGCCCGGCGACAATTTTGGATATTTCGATGACGAAATCACTGGCACCCGAGGCCACCAGAAACCCGCCGAAGATCATGAACAATGTGATGTTTGTCGACGAAATCGTCGCCAGAATTCCGAACATGCCCTCATCGTTGTAGAGCGTGCGGAATAGAACATCATTGAGGGGAAGGCTGGCCGCCCGGAACACGCCGGGCAGGTAACCACCGAGAAAAATGATGTAGGAGAGCGACAGCATGATCAGGATTGGAATAACCCAGCCCGAGACGCGACGTGAGAGGTCCAGAGCCGCAAACACGAGCAACCCACCGGCGGCCCAATCGACCACGGTGAACTGCCAGGATTGCCCCGTCACCGACAACGTTCGCTCGTAGATCCCGGTTTCTGCCGAGGCGACCCACATGGCAGCAGCCGCGATCAACAGCCCGTAGGCAAAATCGAATAATACGGCGCGCCGCGCGCGTCCTTTGGCACCAAACGGGCCAATCGAAATGGCCGCCAGGAACGCAAATCCACCGAAATGAATGGCGTTTTGCCACTGACCGGGTTCGACCAACCAAATATTGGTCAGCACATGCCATATGCCAAAACTGGCTGCAAACACAACCACAGCCCAGCGCAAGGGATCTCGCCCCAGCCCATCAAGGGTAAACCAGTCCACGCGTGCTGACGTCACATCAGTCACGAGGCCTGTATCCACGCCTTGTCGTTGATCGGCCAATTCACCATCCCCCAGAATAAAAAAGGAGCGGAAGAGAAACTCTTCCGCTCCTGATTCTGTTTAGGCGTGAAAGCCTACTGGGCCATCAAATGCGCCGGCACTTTGAGGCCGACTTCCTTGTAGTAGCGCACGGCGCCCGGGTGCAGCGGCACCGGCAGACCAGCCATCGCATTTTCGACCGCCATGACCTTTGTGGCCGGGTGGATCGCCGAGAGGAAACCAAGGTTTTCATACATGGTTTTCGTCAGCTGATAGACATGCTCCTCGCTTACATTGGCGTTCACCGCCAAGAAGTTCGGCTGTGCAATAGTCTTGATGTCCTTGGTCTGGCCCGGATACGTCCCGGCCGCGATCGTGTAAGGCACCCAGAGCTTACGCCCGCCATCCATCTTGGCGCCCTGTTCGGCCGTCACTTCAAGGATGGTGAACTTGCCTGCATTGGAAGCCATCAGCTTGGTCACTGCACCGGTCGGCGGACCGGAAGGAATTCCCGCGCCCACGGCCTGGCCATTGGCCAAAGCGTCGGCCGTCGGGCCGTAGCCCGCATGAACCAGCTTGAAATCCTTATCCATATCAAGACCGAGGCCGCTCATCAGAACGCGGTTCGATCCGATGGTGCCGGAGTTCTGCTTGCCCATGCCCATGGACATGCCCTTGAGGGCCATCAGGTCTTCGACCGTGCCGGTCTTGACCTTATCGTTGGCGACCACGAACTGCTCGACGTTCTGCCACAGCATGGTCACCGAGCGAATATTCTTTTGGGGTGCGGTCACCGGACCGGTTCCCGTCGCGGCATAGGAACCGAACAGGCCCTGCAGAATGGCAAAATCAGCGGTGCCGGCGCCCAGCGCCTGAACATTCGCACCCGAACCAGCCGAGTTGACTGCGGTCAGGCTGAATTTCTGCTTCGGCAGCAATTTCACCTTCGAAAGCGTTGAAATTGCCGTGCCGACCGGATGGTAGGTGCCGCCCGTCGAAGCGGTGTTCAATACATAATCTTTGGACTGCGCGTGCGCGAGATTTGCAGAGAATGCAAATACGACGCCAGCCGCCAGTGCTGTAATTTTTTTCATGGTTGTTCTCCTCCAGAATGAATGCCGCTGTTACGGCTCTGCCCGATTGTCAGGAACGCCATGTTTTCCCCACATTGAGCCAAAGCGCAATGCGACGGAAGTAGGACACACGGGTTTGTGCAATGAGGAATAACAGCGGGTTGCATGCCGCGCCCGCAGAGTTACTTTGACATCGTCGCAAGGAGACAGGTTATGAAAACCGACACCAAGATCGCGCGCGCTATTGTCGGGCTGAACATTCCCGCCGAAATCGGTACCGCGCTGGAAGATGTGTGCACCCCTGCGCTGGTAATCGATCTCGATGCTTTTGAGCGCAATATCGCGCAGATGGGACAATTCGCCGAAAACGCCGGCGTGCGCCACCGGGCTCATGCCAAAACCCACAAATCTGCAGATATCGCGCTGTACCAGATCGAACACGGCAAGGCCTGTGGCATTTGCTGTCAGAAGGTCTCCGAGGCCGAAGCCCTGGTCGATGGGGGTGTCACGGACGTGATGGTGTCCAACCAGGTGGTTGACCCCCGAAAGATTGACCGGCTGGCACAGCTGGCTAACCGCGCCCGGGTGATTGTCTGTGTCGATGATGCATACAATATAGAGGCGCTGTCACAAGCCGCCACCCGCCATAACGCAACCCTCGAAGTGCTTGTCGAGATCGACGTGGGGGCGGGTCGATGCGGTGTTAGCTACTCATCAGAAGCTCTTGTAATAGCTAAACAAATTGTGTCAGTAGACGGTTTGTTGTTCGCCGGGCTTCAAGCCTATCAGGGCACCGCCCAGCACGTACGCGACTACGCCGAACGCAAGGCCCGTATCGACACGGCAATCGACAAGGTTCGCGACACTGTTGCCTTGCTGGCCAGCGAAGGCCTGGATTGCGATATCGTCGGCGGCGCGGGGACCGGCACCTACTATTTCGAGGGCGAGAGCGGCGTCTACAACGAGGTCCAGAGCGGTTCATACGTGTTCATGGACGCCGACTATCAGCAGGTGAAGGATGCGGACGGCAGCCCCATCCACGAGTTCGAGAACAGCCTGTTCATCTACACGTCGATTATGTCGACAGCCAAGGCGAAACAGGCGGTCTGCGATGCCGGCCTGAAGGCGCAAAGCGTTGATAGCGGCTTGCCGGTGGTCTTCGGGCGTACAGATATTGAATATATCCAGTGCTCGGACGAACACGGGGTGATCGCGGACCCGGACAACACCCTGAAACTGAACGATAAGCTCATGCTCGTACCGGGACATTGCGACCCCACCTGCAATGTCCATGACTGGTATGTGGGTATCCGCGACGGCAAGGTCGAATGCCTCTGGCCGGTAACCGCACGCGGCATGGGTTTCTAGCCAGAACTGGCCTACTGCAAACAAGGCGCCCTTTGCAATCTGCCGGTCATACTGGCAATGCGTCGGCTCCACATCCCACAGGTTTTGATATGTCAGACGCCCCCACATCCCCGCCGCTCGACCTGACCGCGCGTGACGCCTTCGCCGTCTGGACCCGTGTTTCCGTGCGTTATGGGGACCTTGACCCCAACAGCCACGTCAATAATGGCGCGATCAATCAGTATTTCGAGGACGGTCGTGTGGGATTTCGCCTCGAACGGCTGACCAATGTGGCCGGCGACACGCTTTCGGGCTTTGCCGTGGTCAAATTCGCCGCCAACTACGTCGCGCCTGCGCATTACCCTGGCACGGTCGAGATCGGCACCGTCGTCACGCGGATTGGCAGGTCGTCCTACGGGCTCGGGCAAGGCATTTTCCAAGACGGCAAATGCGTCGCGACCGCTGAAATCGTCACCGTACAGTTCGATCCGGACACGTCGCGCTCGGTGCCCCTGAGTGATGATTTCCGGCAACTACTCAAAGCGGCGATGGGCTCCGCCGCCGCGTCGTAACCCGCCCGCAGGTTGTGCTAGCGTTCTCTGGAACGCAGCTGACAGGGGGCGAAAATGGCCACATACCGTATCTGTTTCATTGGCGACAGCATCACCGTTGGTATGGGTGATGTTGAAATGCGCGGCTGGCCGAGCCAGCTGGCCGCCGCCGAGATTGACCGTGGGCACAACGTCACCGTCTACAATCTGGGTATTGGAGGCGACACATCCGAGCTTGTACGAGAGCGCTGGCGGACGGAAAGCGAGCGCCGATTGCCCGCGCGGGTCCCCGGACGACTGGTTTTCGCCTTCGGCCTGCCGGATCTAGTCGATGAAATCGGCGTTGGAACTCGGGTGCCCCTGGAAGATTCTGTCGCCCATGCGCGGGCGGTGCTGAGCGAAGCCAGTGCATGGCTTCCCACCCTGATGATCGGGCCGGTGCCCACCGTTGACGAGATGCAGCCCTATGTCTTGCCCAACGGCACCCAATACCATCTGCAACGCGACAACACCGCCAACCAGAACGCGGGCTACGCCGCGCTTTGCGCCGAGATCGGCGTGCCCTATCTCGATCTGTTCAGCATGTTTGCCGAAGACGAAGCCTGGGATCGCGAGCAGCGCGCCTATGACGGTACCCACACCACTTCGGCCGGTTACGGCATGATTGCGGCGAAAGTCGAGGCATGGGACGCCTGGCGCAGCTGGTTCGACGAATCCTAAGTGCTTTTCCCGGTTCTACTACTCTGCGAGAATCCCGGCGGCAATCTTTTCGGCGACCATCAGCGTGGGGATATTCGTATTGCCCCGCGGCACCCATGGCATCAGGGACGCATCGACCACACGTAGCCCGCTGACCCCATGCACCCGGCCTTGAGTGTCCGTCACGGCCGTAGGGTCATCAGCTGGGCCCATCCGACAGGTCCCCGCGTGATGGGCCATCCCGGCAACGCTGGTGCGGACAAACTCGTCGAGCGCATCATCATCTTCGGCCAATCGCATGATATCGAGGCCGGGATGAGACAAGGTCGCGAGCACCGGGCGGCTGGCGGCAGGAACGAGATCCAGAAACGCCGAAATCGCCCGCGCCCGCACGTTGTTGTAGGTGTTGATATCGTTGAATTCGCGCATTTTCTGGGACCGCGCCACCGGCGTCGCGGAATGCCAGAGCGGGCGCACTTCGGGGGAAAGCAGCATTCCCGCCGCCCGCCGCACAGCTTCGCCCAGACGAAGTCGATCACGTTCGTCGGAATGAAATTCAAAGCGGATATCCGGCGCCCCCGCCGGGTTCTTCGGGTCGAGCCGCACCCGGCCGCGAGAAAACGGCTTCAGAAGCGCAGGGGTCAGGGAACTCATCCGACGCCCCAGAGCATGCCAGCCGGTCTGCCCCACATAAGAGATAAACATATCGCTGGGTGGGCATTCAGCGATGCTCGAGGAATACCGCCATGTGGCCGCGGTGTGATCCCTTTGCGCCGCTGGAGGCAGCGCGTCGCGCCTGAGATGCGCCACCAGGAAGATAATTTGATGATTGTGCAAATTCGCGCCAACCCCCGGGCGGTCCGCAACCACCGCAACACCGGATTCCTGCAATATCGCCGCCGGGCCAATCCCCGCGCGCTGCAGCATCACCGGTGATTGCAGGGCCCCGGCCGAGACAATCACTTCACCGGCAGACAGGGTTTGAGATTTTCCGTCAATCTGCGCGACGACCCCGGTGACCCTGGTCCCGTCCAAAATCAGACGTTCGACCTCAACCCCGGTCACCAAAGTCAGATTGGGACGGGCGCGCACCGGCCCATCCAGATAGCAGATCGCACTCGACGCCCGTTTGTCTTCGAACTTGCTCAGGGGCAATGGACCGAAGCCATCGCGGAAATCAGCGTTAAAATCGTCGATCTGCGCGATTTGCTGGTTCTGGCTGTACGCAGCCAGCCCGCGGAGCAGCGGCGGCCACTTGGCGCCGGTCAAGCGGCGGATCGGCACCGGACCATCCCCGCCATGCGCTTCGCCGTGCTGGATATGATCAGCAAAATCCGTATCGGTCTCGAGCTTTCGGAAGAACGGCAACACGTCTTCCCAACCCCAGCCTTCGACGCCCATTTCTGCCCATTCATTATAGTCGTGGGGCGTTCCCCGCAGAGCAACCATGCCCATCAGGGAAGACCCACCGCCAAGAATCCGCCCCTGGCGCAAATGCACCGACGGGCCATCTTCAGGACGGCGGTTGTAGCCCCGTAACGCCGCCCAGGCGTAGTTGGGATTGTAGTAGGAGGTCGGATAGGTGTCGGCCACATCAGCGGGCTCACCGCCGGGCGGTGTGTCCTGACCCGCCTCGAGCAGCAGAACCCGGTTCGAGGATCGCGCCGAAAGCCGGTTGGCCAACACACAACCAGCCGCGCCGCCACCGACAATGATGTAGTCGAACACGTCAGACATATCAGAGCAGTTCTTTCGGGCTAAATATTGTGCTCACGCGCCGCCACCAGCGCTGGCCGGGATTCGAGACGTTCGACATAGGCCGTCACATTGGGCAGCCCCGAAATATCGGCGCCCAGACGCGCCGACACGCTGCACGCATGCCCGGTCATGATATCTGCGCCGGAGAAGTCTCCCGCCAGATAGTCTTTGCCCTCAAGATGGCCGTCCACGGCCACGAGCATCCGGCCCAACAACTTCGTGGCCCGGTCGATATTCACCTGATTGCGCCGTTCTTCGGACAAAAACACCGTTTCCACGACGATCGTGTTCACCGGCGGCATCAGCATGCCTTCCGCATAGTGGAGCCATTGCAGGTAGGTCGCGAAGTCGGGTGAAGTCACCTCGGGCACCAGGGCACCGTTGCCGTATTTCGCCAGCACGTACTGCACGATCGCACCGGATTCAAAAATCGTCTGATCGCCATCCTCAAGCGCCGGCACCCGGCCCATCGGATGCACCTTCAGATACTCGGACGACCGCATCTCGGCGCTTCCGAGTTTGAACTGCACCACCTCGTAAGGAAGGCCGAGTTCCTCGAACAACCAGATGATACGAACCGACCGGGACCCGGAGGCGTGGTAAATTTTCATGGCGATAGCTCAATCATTGAAACAAAATTCGCGCCCATAATAGCGCAGTTTAATGCCGTCGAGTTTGCACATTTGCGGCCAATTCGATTGCTTTCGAACAGGCGCGTATCGCCCGGTGAGACAACTTCTTTTGGCCGCGTAGCTCGCGGGCATGCTTTCGCCTTGAACGGGGGCAGCGAACATGGCTTTTTAGGGTTTCCAACGGCCCAGCAGGTTCCTTCCATGCCCGAATTTGAGCTTTACAACGCGTCCCAATCGATCTGCAGTCACAAAGTGCGTTTCGCGTTGCACGCCAAGGGGCAGGACTTTACCGAGCACAAGCTCGATCTGTGGTCTGGCGACCAGCTGACGCCCGAATATCTCGCGATCAATCCAAACGGTCTGGTGCCGACCCTGATCCACCAGGACACGAGCATCATCGATTCTCTCGTCATCGTGCAGTATCTCGACGAGTTGTTTCCCGAGCCCCATCCCCTGGTGCCCCGCGATGCCCTGTCGCGCGCCCGGATGCGGTCTCTCATGGCCTATATCGACGAGGTTCCGACCCCGGCGGTGCGGGTTCCGTCCTACAACATGGCTTTCCTCGTGAACTTCCAGAACATGCCGGAAGAAGAATTCGTCGCCATGGCCAACGCCAAGCCGTTGCGCAAGGAATTCCTGCTGAATTTCGGCCGGGTGGGTTTCCCCGAGAAGGCTTACAGCGAGGCGCTTGATCGACTTGGCCGCGCCATGGTGCGGATGCAGGCAGAACTCAAGATCAGCGGCGGACCATGGTTTCTGGGAAGCGACTTCACGATCGCCGATATCGCGATGATGCCGGTGCTCATCCGGCTCGACGATCTCGGGCTTGGTGAAATGTGGGACGACAAACCGGCCATCGGACGCTGGCTTGAAGCCATCAAGGCACATCCCGCTTTCGCGCCGACCTTCTATCACGGCTCACTGCTCAGCGAGCAGTATCCGCATTTAAGCAAAAACTAGAGATTTCCGGAGCGAATTCATGGCCAATTTAGCGCGCAAAGCACTGAACATCGAAGACCTGCGCAAGATGGCAGAACGTCGTCTCACCAAGGCGTTGTTCGATTTCTGCGATAAGGGCAGCGAGGATCAGGTGGCCATGCGCGACAACCGGACCGCGCTGGACCGGATCAAGCTTGTCCCCCGCGTGATGCGCGACGTTGCAGGTCGTGACCCGGGAATTACCCTTTTTGGCAAGAAACAGCGCCTCCCGTTGATCATTGGCCCCACCGGGCCGGCCGGGTTTGTCTGGTATCGCGGGGAAACCGAACTGGCGCGTGCCGCCGACAAGGCCGGCATCCCGTTTACCCTGGCCAGCACGTCGAACACCGCCATGGAGAAAGTCCACGCCAATGGTGGCGGCACGCAGTGGTTTCAGCTTTATGTCTGGCGCGATGCGGAAGCCGCCTTTGTCACCATCAAACGGGCGCTGGATGCGGGATTTGAGGCTCTGGTCGTCACTGTCGACTCCCCGGTCTACAACAATCGGGAAATCGACGTGCGCAACGGGCTGGTCTTTCCCCCCAAGGTGACCCTGAAAACCGCCATCGACAGCATAAAGCACCCGCGCTGGCTGGTGGGCACCGCGGGCCGCTACTACCTCTCCGAAGGACGTCTGCCAGCCTTCTCGAACATCCACGTTCCCGAAGAGGCCAAGGCCGAAGCCACTGGCTACGTTTCGGCCAAATCGACCAGCTTCCTCAATCGCAACGAATCCCTCACCTGGGACTTCCTCCGCCGAGTGCGGGATGCCTGGCCTCATAAGCTGCTGGTCAAAGGCGTGTTGCACCCGGAAGACGCCGTTATGACTGCGGATTGCGGCGCCGACGGGATCTTCGTCTCCAACCATGCGGGCAATGTGAACGACGCCGCCGTGACACCCTGGGATGCCTTGCCCGCGATCGTGGACGCGGCCGGTGACCGGCTGACGATCATCGCCGATAGCGGCGTGCGCCGGGGCAGCGATGTTCTCAAGGGCCTGGCCCTGGGGGCTGATGCCATCGCCGTGGGCCGCGCAACCCTCTACGGGGTTGGTGCAGCCGGTGAAGCAGGTGCGAGCCGGGCGCTGGAAATTCTGGAGTCTGAAATCACCCGCACCATGGCCGTCATGGGCGTGACCGATATTGCCTCGATCAGCCGGGAGAATATCCTGTTGCCGGGCCAATTGCCGGTGTCGGGCCACGGGTCTCTTTGATGGTGAATACAGCGATCAATAAATCAATATTTTAGATTAAGTATTGTTCATAATTAATTGTTTTAATTAATAATACTTTTCCTCATTGGCACTGATCGAAGGATAAGCCAGCATGGATCTCGGACTCGAAAGCAGGATTTGCCTCGTCAGCGGGGCCAGCGCCGGTATCGGCCGGGGCGTCGTCAAAACTCTCGCCCAGGAAGGTGCCCAGACCATCGCGGTGGCACGCCGGACCAACCTGCTCGAAGAGCTGGCCGACGAAGTCGCCGAGACCGGTGCCCCACGTCCCATCGTGATGGCTGGAGACCTAAGCAAGGCAGACGGCCCCGGGGAGATCGCCGCCCAGGCGCTGGACCGGTTCGGACGGGTCGATGTGGTGGTCAACAATGCCGGGCAGTCTCTGGGCACCCAGTGGGATGCGCCCGATGAATTGTGGACCGGGGCCTTCGATCTCAATTTCCATGCTGCCCGCCGCCTGACGACCGCGTTAATACCGGCCATGAAGGCCAACCAATGGGGACGGATCGTGAATATCACCGGCGGCATGGAGGTCGGCGGCCTCAACGCCGCGCTCACGGGCAAGGCTGCGACGCATTTATGGGCCAAAGGCCTGTCCCGCGCGCTGGGTCGCGACGCCATCACCGTGAACTGCATCATCCCCGGGCGGATCAACAGCGAACAGATCCTCGGTCGGGTGCATGCCGACCCGGTCGAGCGCGCTGCCTTTATCGAACGTGAGATTCCGGCCGGATATTTCGGCGATCCCGAGGATTTGGCGGTTCTGGTGGCCTTTCTGGCTTCCGCCCAGGCCCGCTATATCAGCGGCGAGGTGATGCGCGTGGACGGTGGGATGTACCGCTACGCCCATTAGAGGACGTGACGGCAGCGCTGTGATTGGACAAACTCGTTACCGACCCCATGTTTTAGGGGCACAAGGTTGAGAGATCGACACGATGGACACCCATAACCAGACCCTCCCGCTGTTCAGCTTCGACAACAGCTTCGAACGCAGCCTGGACGGATTTTTCACCCCCTGTGAGGCCGAAACAGCCGTTGCGCCGCAATTGCTGCAGCTCAACCACGCGCTGGCCGCAGAATTGGGGCTCGATGCGGATGCACTGGAATCTGAGGCAAGTGCCGCTATTTTTGCCGGAAATGTCGCCCCGGAAGGCTCCGCCCCCCTCGCCCAGGTCTATGCGGGACACCAGTTTGGTGGGTTTTCCCCGCAACTGGGTGACGGACGGGCGCTCCTGCTCGGTGAAGTGATCGACACGCAGGGTCAGCGCCGCGATATCCAGCTGAAAGGCTCGGGACGCACGCCGTATTCGCGTGGTGGCGACGGCAAGGCCGCGCTTGGCCCGGTGTTACGTGAGTATCTGATCGGCGAAGCCATGCATGCCCTTGGTGTTCCCACGACCCGCGCTCTGGCGGCGGTGAAAACCGGCGAATTCATCCATCGCGAAACCCTTCTGCCCGGCGCCATCCTGACCCGGGTCTCGGCCAGCCATATCCGGGTCGGCACGTTTCAGTTCTTTGGTGCCCGCGGTGAAGCCGACAAGGTCCGCGAACTGGCCGATTACGCCATCGCACGCCACTATCCCGACGAGGCCGAAGCTGCGAACCCCTATCTCGCCTTCTTCGAGGCTGTCGCCGATGCCCAGGCCGCGCTGATTTCCCGCTGGATGAATATCGGCTTCATCCACGGCGTCATGAACACTGACAATATGACGATCTCCGGCGAGACCATCGATTACGGCCCCTGCGCCTTCATGGATGCCTATGCCCCGGGCACCGTGTTCAGTTCGATCGACACCCAGGGGCGTTATGCCTATGCCAACCAGCCCGCGATCCTGTCGTGGAACCTGGCCCGGTTGGCAGAAACGCTGATCCCCCTTGTCGATGACGACAAAGACAAGGCCATCGAAGTGCTGACCGAGGCCCTGCACCGGGTTCAGACGGATTTCGAAACCTACTGGCTGGCCGGTATGCGGGCCAAACTTGGCCTGACATCAGAACAAGCCGGTGATCTGAAATTGGCGAATGACCTGCTTGCGATAATGGAAGCCGCAAATGCGGACTTCACCCTCGTCTTCCGTCGGCTTTCCGAAGTCTTGCGCGGTAATCCCGAGGTGGCTCGAAGCCTGTTTGGCGATCCGTCCGGCTTCAATGATTGGACCACGCGCTGGCAGGATCGGCTGGCACAGGACGAAGCCGCGCCCACCGCCCGCGCCGACGCCATGGATCGGGTCAATCCGATCTACATCCCGCGCAATCACAAGGTCGAAGAGGCGCTCGCCGCCGCCGTGGATCTGAATAATCTGGCGCCGTTCACCGAGCTGTTGGCCGTCCTGAGCCAACCCTTCGACGAGATCGAGGGCCGGGAAGCCTATGCCCCCCCCGCGCCGGTCGTGGACACCACCTACCAGACGTTCTGCGGGACCTGACAAAGCATCCGTTATGCGAGCGTTTCTGGAGAGGCTATCGGCGCTCCCTCACGGCTACAGCGAAGGGGTATTCGGGGCCACGCGCTACGGCGTCACCCTCACCGTCTCGCCCGATGGCAAACGGGTCTGGCTGTTCGGGGAAGAACTCGGCGACAATGACCGGATCAGCTTCAACCTTTACCATCTGAGTTCGGGCGAACACCGGCTCAAACCGTGCGAAATGTCCTCAGAAAAAGTGACGGCGTTTGTGCTGGAGTACACGCCTGAACCGCGCGCAAACGGATAAACGCGGGCATTTTCGGCGAAACGCTCGCGCAAGACCTTTAGCTTGGGATCGATGTAAGTACGGCAGAAAGGACGTTCCGGGTCGGTCGCGTAGTAGTTCTGGAATCGCGTATCCGACGCCTTGAACCCCTCATGGGACAACACCCGCGTTTGCAGCGGTTCATCAAACTCAGCCTGCAGCGCCTGTAAGGCCGTGCTCGCCCGCACCTGCTGATCCTCACCAAACCCGTAGATCGCACTGCGATACTTACCCCGCATCTTGTGCTGTGACGTGCTCGAATGGGTCCGTAGATGCACCTCGATCAGGGTTTCCAGATCGATTTCATCGGGATCGAAGGTCACGACGACGGCTTCGGACCAGCGTTCATGAGGAGGCGTCGAGCGGACGAACCCCTGGGCGACGTCTTGCACGCCGCGCAGGGCTTGGAACACCGCCTCGGTGCACCAGTGACAGCCACCGCCAAAGCTAATCTGCTCAGGCGGCGTCTTCACGGCGCGGCAACTTCCAATCGGGCCGCACGAAATGGCAGGTATAGCCACCCGGGAATCGTTCCAGATAGTCCTGATGTTCCGGCTCGGCTTCCCAGAAATCACCATCCGGCTTGAGTTCGGTCACGACTTTGCCTGGCCACAGGCCGGAGGCGTCCACATCGGCGATGGCCTGCTCGGCCTCTTCCTTCTGGGTTGCATCCACATAGTAGATGCCCGAACGATAGGACGCTCCCCTATCGTTGCCCTGCCGGTCTGCCGTGGAGGGGTCGTGGATCTGAAAGAAGAACTCCAGCAGGGTTCGGAAACTGATCCGGTCCGGATCGAAGACGATTTCGATCCCTTCGGCGTGGGAACCATGGTTGCGATAGGTCGCGTTGGGCACATCACCGCCGGTATAACCAACCCGCGTTGAGAGAACGCCCGGCATCTTGCGGATCAGATCCTGCATGCCCCAGAAACATCCGCCGGCCAGTACGGCCCGTTCGGTCTTGTCGCTCATCGGTTACTCCTGCGTCGCAATAAATTGATCTGTTGGTATAATATCCGTGTCGTGGATTTGTACCACATTGTGTTGAATATTCAGCATAAGGGTCTTGCCGCCCATTAGGACAACCTTCCGCCTGCGGGCAGATATGCACTCCGAAAGGCCAAACCATGACACGACTGACAGCGAAGGATTTCGATCAGGAACTGCTCGATCTCTATGACTTTTACGCGCATGGCATGATCACCAAACGCGAGTTTCTCGACCGTACGGGCAAGTATGCGGTTGGCGGGATTGGTGCCGTCGCCCTGTTCAACATGCTCAAGCCCGACTACGCGATGGCCGAGCAGGTCTCGTTCAATGACCCGGATATCAAGGCGAGTTTCGCAACCTATGGCTCCCCCAACGGCAACGGCGTGGTAAAGGGTTATCTGGTGAAACCCACCAAGGCGGCCGGGAAAATCCCCGCCGTGCTGGTGATCTACGAAAACCGCGGCCTCAACCCCTATATCAAGGATGTCGCCCAGCGGGTGGCGAAGGCCGGGTTCATGGCGCTGGCCCCGGACGGGCTGACCTCGGTCGGCGGCTATCCCGGGAATGATGCAGACGGCAAGGTTTTGCAGAAGACCGTCGATCGGACCAAGCTGATGAATGATTTTTTTGCCGGCTACAAACACCTCGTCGCGCGACCTGATTCAACCGGAAAGGTCGGCGCTGTCGGTTTCTGCTATGGCGGCGGCGTGTGCAATGCTCTGGCCGTGGCCTACCCGGAACTCAGCGCCTCGGTGCCGTTCTACGGACGCCAGGCCAAGGCGGATGACGTGCCACGAATTCAGGCTCCGCTGCTGCTTCACTACGGCGCTCTCGACAAGCGCATCAATGCGGGCTGGCCCGATTACGAAGCCGCGCTGAAAGCCAACAGCAAGACCTTCGAAGCGCATATCTATGATGGCGCCAATCACGGCTTCCACAATGATTCGACCCCGCGCTATGACGAGAAAATGGCCAATCTGGCCTGGGATCGCACCATCGGCTGGTTCAACACCCATCTGACGTAAGCAGCAACCGGATTCGGCTAGCGCTGGGGCAACACAAGCTCCCAGCGCTGCCGATCATCTGCTGGCGATTGGCACTCGGCCAAAGCCAGAGAACGGGCCACATGGCGCGATGGGAGCCGCCGGCCACCCGGGGTCAGCGTTGAAGGCTCTGCTCCGATCGTGAGGCACATATCCGGTGCCGCCGCACTGCGTACGCGCCCTTCGTCGATAATCCATTGTCGCGGTGCAGACCCGTCACACGCCCCAAGCCTGATCGCGGATCCTGTCTGGTAACCGTTAACACCGGCGCACAAATCAAAACTCGGCATTCTCAGCTCGCCCCGGGCGAAAGCCGGTGCATCAAAGCGTTCGTCGAGATTCCAGATGTCCCATTTGCACGTATGGACGACCAGCGCGGCTGAAACATTGACACGGTCACGGTGCCCCGGAATATCCACGCACAAACCACGCGGTTCATCGAGGGGGGCGACCGCTCGGAGAAAGCGCTCACTTTCCGCATCCGCTACCGCATGAGGCGCGGCCACGAGGATCAGCAACAACCCAAACGCTATTCCCCGAGTCATGTTCTCAGATCAGCTGATGTCGCTGGCATCGTGGCGGTTGTGCACCTGAAGCTCTTCCGGGCCGGAAGTCTTGTTGACGCGCCGGCCACGTTGAACGGCCGGGCGTTCCTCGATCTCCTCGGCCCACCGCACCACGTTCTTGTAGGAGGCGACATCCAGAAATTCGGCAGCCTTGTACTGATTGTGCAGCACGAGGTTTCCGTACCAGGCGTAGGTCGCGATATCGGCGATGTTGTAGTCGTCGCCGCTCAGATAGGCCCGGGCGGCCAAATTTTGGTCCAGCACGTCGAGCTGGCGCTTCACTTCCATGGCGAAGCGGTCGATGGGGTATTCAAAATTTTCAGGCGCATAATGATAGAAATGTCCGAACCCGCCGCCCAGATAAGGCGCACTGCCCATCTGCCAGAACAGCCAGGACATGCACTCGGCCCGCTCCGAAGGGTCATCGGGCAGGAAGGCGTCGAACTTCTCCGCCAGATAGAACAGGATCGCGCCGGACTCGAACACGCGTGTGGGTGTCGGCGTGCTGACATCGAGCAAGGCCGGAATTTTTGAGTTGGGGTTCACCCCCACAAATCCGCTGCCGAACTGGTCGCCATCACCGATACGGATCAGCCACGCATCGTACTCGGCTTCTTCCTTGCCGAGCGCCAGCAGCTCCTCGAACATCACCGTCACTTTGACGCCATTGGGTGTCGCCAAGGAATAGAGTTGGTGGGGATGCTTGCCGACCGGCAGTTCCTTTTCATGCAGGGCGCCGGCGATCGGCCGGTTTGTGCTGGCCCATTTGCCGCCGGATTCCTTATCCCATTGCCAGACTTTAGGCGGCGTATAGGCTGTTGATTCGGTCATGGGTAAACATCCTTGTGGTGGTTCAATGTCGCGCAAACGCTACGAGGCGAAGCATGGCCGACGACTAGATCGCATCGGCGTGGCCAGAAACATGGCCCGATCTAGTCCGTGAATTCGGTGCTCATCATGGATGGTCGTTTGACCAATTCACGGTGCCAAGACACCAAATTGTCGCGCCCAGGACGCCAATCGAGTTCCGGAAACCGAAAGGTGCGGTAATCAAGGGCAACCGCTATGGCGATCGTTCCAATATCAACGTCACCCGGCCAAGTCCTGACTTCCGCTTCAAGTGTGTCTAGGGCAAGGTCTATGGAATAGCTCTGGCGATCAAACAATTGATCGGCGCGATCATCCGGATGAAAACGCTGCTCCATTCGCTGCACAATGCAGCAATCCAACAAATTATCCGATAGTCCCAAAAGCCTGAGCGCACGAAACCGTCGGTTCTGTTCGACCGGAAATAAATTCGCAGACTGGCTTAACCCGTCAAAATATTCACACACGACATTCGACTGAAACAGGGATGACCCATCGTCCAATTCCAAAGTCGGAACACGGCCAAACGGATTCAGGTCTCGAAACCCCTCGGGATCAGCCCAAGGGTCAACGGCCACCTGCTCAACGCGGTCTTCAAGTCCCGCCTCGTATAGGCAGATGCGCGCCTTGCGGGCGAACGGAGACGGGCGTGAATAATAAAGCTTCATGTTTCTTCACCTGTGTCTATTGCGCCTAGCTAAGCGCTGTTGTGACGGACGCTTAGCGAATGCTAGTCGACACGCACCAGTAACTTGCCGGTGTTTTTCCCCTCGTAAAGCATCTGGATGGCGCCCGGTGCGGCGTCCGCGCCCTCGAGGATATGCTCGTTGCGCGACAGTTTCCCCTCGCGCACCCAACTCGCGAGTTGTGCGAGAGCCTCGCCGTACCGCGGCTTGTAGTCGAAAATCACGAAACCCTGCATGCGTGCACGCGCCACCAGCAACTGGCGATGCACACGGGGACCGACCGGTAGCGGGTCCCAGTCGGTGATGGCGACGGTGCCGCAAATTGTAATACGAGCTCCCTGTGCCAATTGGGTCATGACAGCATCGCTGATCGGGCCGCTTGTATTGTCGTAGTAGCAATCGATCCCGTCGGGGCAGGCCGCCCTGAGGGCGTCGGACACGTTCTCTTCGCGATAGTTAATCGCCGCATCGAAGCCGAGGTCGTCCGTACAGAGCGCGGCCTTCTCGGCGCTACCCGTGATGCCGACGGTACGACAACCCTTGATCTTGGCAATCTGGCCGACCGCCGAACCGACCGCGCCGGCGGCGCTCGAGACGACAACTGTCTCCCCTTCTTTCGGCTCGCAGTTATCGAGCAAGCCGAAGTAAGCGGTCACGCCGTTCAGGCCCAGAACGCCCAGTGAAAGCGAGGCTGGCAGGTCTGTTTCCTCGACCTTCCGGTCCACATCGCTACCATCACTTACAGCATAACGCTGCCAGCCAAACATGCCCGATACGACATCACCCTCGGCATAGTCGGCGTTCCGTGACGCTACGACCGCCCCGACCGCGAACGAACGCATGACGGCGCCGATCTCGACCGGCGGTATGTAGTTCGGCGCGTCGTTGGCCCAACCGCGCATGGCCGGATCGATCGACCAATACTCGGTTTTAACCAGAAATTCTCCGTCACTGATTTCCGGCACCGCCGACTCATCCACGGTGAATTGATCCGCCTCCGGCACACCTTTGGGGCGGCTTGTTAGAAGAACACGTCGGTTCGTTAGTTGTGAGCTCATGTTTTTTCCTTTCAGAGATCCGGCTGCAGAATGATCTTGCCGAGGACCTTGCCGTCCTGGATCTGGACGTGCGCCTCTTCGGCTGCTGCGAGCGGTAGTGTTGCGAAGATCGCCGGCTTGATCCGCCCTTCGCCGATCATCTCCATGAGCATTGCAAGGTCCCGCCCGGTATCGTCGCGGCGCTCGTCGTAAGAGTGGATCGAGAACATACGAACCGCGGGGCTGCGGCCCCATCGCTTGCATTGGGCGGCGAACACGTCGTCTGTGGGCAGCCCGTCGATGATACCATACAAAATCAGCGTGCCGACGGGGGCCAGCAGGTCGAGCTGACCGACGAACTGGTCGCCGCCAACCGGATCAATGATGAAGTCCACGCCTTGGTTGCCGGTGATGTCCATGATGCGTGCACTCACATCTTCATTGCGAGAGTCGATGACATGGTCGGCGCCCAGCTCACGCGCGAATGCGGCCTTCGTGTCGCCGCGTACGAGCGCAATGGAGACAAGGTCAGCATCATTGGCTAGTTGCACCAGCGCGCTACCCAGGCCGCCGGCGGCACCTACGATCACCACGCTCTCGCCGGCCCGCACACGTGCGGCAGTGTGCAGGATGCGGTGCGCCACCCGATAGTTAGTCAGGCAGGCCGCATCGGCGAGATCAATGTTGGCGGGGCAGGGAAACGCCCAGTCGGCGTCGACGGCCAGATACTCGGCGTAGCAGCTCCGCGTGGGAATCACCGACACGACGACCGGGTCGCCGATTTTATGCTGATTAACGCCATCGCCGAGCGCTTCGACCTGGCCGCTCATCTCGATGCCAGGAATGGTGGGCAGGGAGGGCATCCAGGGATACCGCCCGTCGCGAATCAATTCGTCGGGGATGCCGACGCCGATCGAGTGGGTCTTGATCAGGACCTGGCCCGGCCCCGGCTCGGGGCGGTTGATTTCATCGAGCTGCAAAACTTCGGGGCCGCCTGTGCGGTGCAAACGAATGGCTTTCATGTTCATATCATTGTTCCTTGCATACTTGCGCAGTGCTGGGCTTCCCGCGACCAGGGATCGGTAGCCAGCATATGAGCAAGGAAGGTAGTGAGTTCCACTTAATTCAATTCAGGGTAACTTGAATTAAATTCAGTTTATGTGGACGCTGCGACGTTGGTGTTTGCGGCGCGCCACTCGGTTGCCTGCTTGGTTAGCCAGCGTTCAAGACGCCGCCCGGCGGCGGTTGGTATCGCATCGGTGGGACGGCACAGATAGTAGGCAGCGCCGGTCGGGTCGGCGGCGCCGAACGGCGCGACGAGCCGGCCACGCTCCAGCCAACTGTCCACAACAGGCCGCCGGCCCATTGCCAGTCCGTGCCCCGATTCGGCGACCTGCAGCGCCTGTTCGATAACATCCAATCTGATCAAATCGTTAAACGCTGGTGGCTCGATACCATGGGCGCGCGCCCACTCCTCCCATTCGTCGGGAAAATTGGCGCTGACGATGATCCGCACATTGCGCAGCGCCTTTTGCGAAGGCTCTTGGGGCAGCGGATCTAAATAGCCCGGCGCACAAACTGGCATCGCCGTTTCCTCGAGTAGATAAGTTGCCTCGACATCGGGCCAAGCGCCTTTGCCATGGCGTATCGAAAGGTCCATCTGCTCTCTTCTCAGATCGATGACACGTTTTGTTGTGATGAGTTGGAGGTCGATATCTGGAAATTCGCGCTCGAAGGCTCCAAGCTTAGGTATCAGCCATGTCGCGGCGAGCGACGGCGGCAGCGTCAGGCGCACCGAGCTGCGACCGCTGGTGGGCAACACGGCTTCGGTTGCCGCTTGGATTTGTCGCATTGCCGGTTCGATCTGCGCCAAATACCGGTGACCGGTATCGGTCAATTCTGACCGCTTGCCTGATCGATCAAATAGCGGCGTGCGGAGAAACTCCTCGAGCCGTCGCACCTGATGACTTATTGCCGATTCTGTGAGGCCGAGGCTCTCGGCGGCGTCGCGATATCGATCGTGCGTAGCGGCTGCATGAAACGCACGCAGAGCGGCAAACGGTGGCAGCGTTACCTTGGGATTCGGCATTTCAAGAGCTTGGGGACAAATTGAATACAATTCAAGCTTTGTACGACACCCCCGCCTGGCCGGACTTTCCGGTTCGCTCAACAGACATCGGTCTCATACGCCGTTTGACTTGTTTGATTGATCTTGCCGCGGTGTGGGTCGCGCGTCCTTGCTGGTTGGTGGACCGCAAAGAGCATTGGTCGGATCAAAGCAAAACTGCGAACCACGTCGTAGGGCGCCGAAATAGGTGCCAATACTATCCAGGAAAATATGCGGGCTTTGCGAGGTCGTGGCGACAGAGAGTATCGAGTTCATCCGCGTGCCAGATGCCAAACCCTGGGATCCGCAAAGGATGCGGTTCAAATTTTGCCGTCCCCCGACCATATCGACACGGTCGCCAAATAGCGTCAGATTGTGCAGGTCCAAACCGCCAATAAAGGTGGATCGCTGACCCAGGGGGAAAACAATGTTCTTCAAATGTGCCAATCACGCGCCGGAAGACAATCACAGCCACAGCAAAACCGTCACCAACGGCAACAAGCACCTGACCGTTGACATCCATTGTCACGTCCACATTCCCGAAGTTGACGCCATGACCGAGGGCCAGTGGGGTCCCGATGACATTCCGGCGATCAAATTTGCCAGCGACCTGACCCGCGGGCTCAATGTGGAGCAGAACGAAATCCTGATGCCGAAGCTGACCCAGCCCGAGCTGCGGATCGCCGACATGGATGCGTCCGGGGTCGATATGCAGGCCATATCGCCCGCGCCCTGGCATTACTGCTACTGGGCCGACCCGGATCTGGGCCGCGAGACGGCGGTCTACACCAACAACCATATGGCAGAGCTCGGCGCCAAATACCCCGATCGCCTGATCCCCATGTGCACGGTTCCCTTGCAAGCCCCCGAACTGGCGGTCGCCGAGCTGGAGCGTTGCCACAAGGAATTCGGCATGCGCGGGGTCGAGATCGGCACCAATGTGGGCGGCAAGGAGCTGACCCGGATCGGGCTGGAGAAGTTCTTCGCCAAGGTCGAAGAACTCGACATGCTGATCTTCATGCACCCCATCGGCACCACCGAAGGCGACCGCATGAGGGATCACTATTTCACCAATCTCATCGGCCACCCGCTGGAATCAGCCCTCGCGGTCGGCCATCTGGTGTTCGACGGCTATCTGGAGCGTCACCCCAATCTGAAGGTCTGCGTCGCCCATGGCGGCGGGTATCTGCCCAGCTATTATGGTCGTTTCGATCACCCGTATCCGACCCGCTCGGATGTGCATGGTGAGTTGCCGCACCCGCCGTCGCACTATCTCAAAAAGCTGCATTTCGACACGGTCGTGTTCACCGAGATGCAGTTGCGCCACCTGATCGAGGCCTGGGGCCCCGATCACATCCTCATGGGCACGGACTATCCCTACGATATGTCGGAGACCGATCCGGTCGGCCATGTAGATTCGGTTCAGGGCCTGTCGGATGATGACAAGGCGCTGGTCTGGGGCGGCAATGCGGCCCGCCTGCTTAATCTCGCTGTCGAGGCCAAAGCCTAGCGCGGCACGAACACCGCCTGCCCGTCTTGGGTGGTGACGTCGCCGAACACGCCGAGGAAATCGCGCTGGGTCATCTCGGTGAGCAGATCGCGGTCGGCTGGCGTGTTGGCAATGAAACGCGTGCCGTCATCGAGCCGGCCATAAATGATCGCATAGGCCGGTTCGCCGCGCTCGTGCATCACCGTCCAGGTCTCGACCGTCGCGCGACCATTTGCGGTCTCGGTGGTCGCCGGACCGGATGTGGCATCAACCACCGTTTGCAACGCTTCTGAATCTGCGGGCACGAATGGTCCGTCGGGCGGGTCGGTCGAATAGATGCCGGCCGAATGTTTGGTGAGGTAATTGCCGTTGGCGGTGACCAGCGCCTTTGAGCCCGGGCGGGCGCGCAGCCGGGTCATGGTCTCGGCGATGCCGTGGGTGACGTAGTTGTTACCCGGACCACCGAAATACGGAAGCCCGCCGGTCACGGTCAGGCCGCGCGGGTCCGCCTCGGCGATGCCCAGCGCGTTACATGCGACCTCGACCGCTGAGGGAAAGCAGCTATAGACATCAAACATGTCGATCTCGCCGACATGGGTGCCAGCTATGGCGAAGGCCGCATCGAAGACCTGCTGCATCGCTGGCGCGGCATGAAAATCCTGACGGTCGCTGACATACCAATGATCGTGGGCATCCGCATGGCCGTGCAGATAGACCCGCTGTTCATCCGGCACCCCGAGCGCATCGGCCTTCGCCGAAGAGGTCAGGATCAGCGCGGCCGACTGGTCGATGAAGGCGTTGGCGTTCATCAGTTTGGTATAGGGAAAGCCTATATAGGGATTGGAGGGCGAAACCGCCGCGATCTCTGCCGCGGCATAGCCCACGCGCCGATCGGCTAGGGGGTTCTCGGCAGCGACCGCTGAGAAACGGGAAAGAAGCTGACCCATTTGTGCCTGATGTTCGGCAAGCGTGCGGGCGTACGCGCCACGAATTGCGTTCTCAAACAGCGGATAGGCGAAGATCGCGCCCGCCATGCGGTGCCGGTCCTCGACATCATTCCAGCCGCGCAGTGCCTCGCCCCAGAGTTCAGGCGTGCCACCCGCATCCTCCGCCCAATCGAGCGCAAGCTCGGCACGTTGCGCGGTCTTTTGCGTGGAAAGCGCTTCACCACCCGCGACCAGAGCCGCATCAACCTCGCCGCGTGCGATCATGTTGCACAGGTGATTGACGCACCATTGCGGCATGTTTCCGCCCGGATGGGTGTAAACCAGCCGCCGGGCCTTCGTCGAACCAAGTCGGGCGGCCAGTGATCGCGGCGGGTTGGCCGGATCGCCAAAGGGCGAGGCAAACCGCCAGCTCGTCTCCGAAAAGGAGCGGATCACGACGATGGTGTCGAGCGCCTCCAGCAACGCAGTGCCCGCGCCCGCATCCACGGCAGCCTGACGAGCCGCATCTGCGGCAAGCTCCAGCGGACCAAGCGCGCGCGCCGGATCGGCTTCACGCTGGGTGATCTGCGCTGCGCCAATCAGCACGGGCTGGTTACCAGGCACCTTCATCTTCTGCCCTTATGCAACATGGCGTCCCGAAACAGGGAAATCCCGCTGCCCGTCGGCAAAACCTGCGACGTCTAGGAACGTTTTTCGTAATAGGTGCCCTGCAGACTCTTGATCTCCAGGACGTTGCGGTTGGGGTCTTCCACAAAGAAGGTTTCCTGCTGGGTGTCCTGACCTTCGAACCGAACATAGGGATCATCGTAAAATCCGACGGATTTCTGGACGTTCTCCTTGACCCGCAAGTACACATCCCACTCGATGTGAACGCCGAAATGCGGCACGCAGACCGCGCCCATATCGACGTCATGGCGCTCGCGCTCGGCAGCGATGGCGGTCCGCGGCGTGCTTTCATGAAGCGTCAGCTCGTTGCCCCAGAAATCGATATCCTGCCATTTGCCGTCCTCGGACGGGCCAAGCTCGCATTCAAGAATGTCGGTGTAAAACGAAATCGTGTCCGGCAGGTGGCCGCCCAATACCGCAAGATGAAAAATATTGGTCATGTGTCCAAATCCTAAATATGCGTGCCAATTACGACGCGTATTCACGTACTAGCTGATTCGCGTGGACTCCAGAATATCTTAAATATTGGAAAGAATTCGAGCACTTTCTTTTGCGGTTTGATCGCCGTTTCCGGTTCGACAATTAGTTGAAATATCGGGCTAGAGCATCACCGTGCCGCCATCGACCATGATCGTTTGGCCGGTGACAAACTTGCTCGCATCCGAGGTCAGATAAATGATGGTGCCGGTCAAATCCTCGGTCTCCAGATTGCTTTTCAGACTTTGGGTGGCGGCGATCACCTGCAACGCCTTGTCGCGCTTTTCACCCATGAATTCATCGGTGCCCTCGGTTAACACCGCGCTCGGCGCGACCGCATTGACCCGGATTCAGTCCCGTCCCAATTCGCGGGCCAGGCTCCGGGTCAGGCCAATCACGGCGGCTTTCGAGGTGGCATAGTCCAGCGCGTAGGCCATCCCGTAAGTCCCGGCCAGGGACGAGATATTGACGATCGCCCCGCCGCCAACCTCCCGCATCGCCGGCACGCAGGCCTTGCAGCACTGCCATATCCCCTTGACGTTGACGGTCATGACCCGGTCCCACTGATCTTCAGCCAACTGATCGAAGCGGCCCGCAGAAATATTCCCGTAAAGTGCGGCGTTGTTCACAAGCCCGTCGATGCGACCTAATTCGGCGAGGGCGCGATCCGCCATGGCTTGGCAGCTCTCCATATCGGCCACATCCAGCGGCATACCAATCACCTTGCCCCCTTCGCTTTGAATGGCGGCGACGGTGTCGCTTGTGTCGATGATGTCGGCGGCGACAACCATCGCGCCTTCCCGTGCCAAAGCTTCTCAATAAGCCCGGCCCAGGCCGCGACCGCCCCCTGTAACGATGATGGATTTTCCGTCGAGTTGCATGATCCGGCCCGCCTCTTCGTTGAATAGCAGTGGTTATTCTAGCCGGTCCGCCGAAGGGCGAGTAGCCCGCGGCCAAGATGACGGATCGCGCGACGCCAGCTCAATCCAACCGATAGAATGCCGCCGCTGTGTCGTGAAAAAATGCGCGCTGCTCTGCCGCCGTGCGGCCTGCGACCGCGGCCCGGCTGAGGGCGACTACTTCGTCATAACTAGTCATCAGCTTTTCGACCGGGAAATTACTGCCGAAGAAGCAGCGGTCGGCCCCGAACATACCGATGAGGGCGTTGTATTGCCGAGAGACCGCTTCGACGGGCCGCGGCGTCTCCCAGTTGACGACATTCGGGCCGGAGCATTTCACCGACAAATTATCGAGGCGCGCCACCGGCTCGATCGCCCGGCGCCACATGTCAAAAGTCTTGTCGTCATCCCCGGTCAGGAGTCCCCCATGGACCAGACAAAACCGCAGGCCCGGATGGCCGGCGACGAGCTCGGCAAAAATTTCGAACTGGTTGACAAACCCCTGCAGCTCGAAATGCACATCGCGGGCTTCGAGCTCTTCTAGTCCGCGCCGAAACGCCGGCGACATGCAGAAATCCGGTCGATCGACGACCTGCCACACGTTTTTGTCCGGGTGCCATGCCACCACATGGCGGATGCCGCGGAAATTCGCATGGGTGAGATGATCATCAAGCACAGTGCCCAGATCATCGCCGACGATATTGGCGTGACCGACGATGCCATGAGGATACCCGTGTTCGTCGGCAACGCCTTGCAGCCAGCGGGTTTCACCAACATGGTCTGGCGGGTTGTAATGGGCCTGCTCGTGGATGGATTTGACCACATTGTTGTCACCAAAGTCGGCCAGCAGGTCCGCGATCAGGTAGTCCTGACGCAGCAACTCATACTCGGGACCGAAGACCTTCGGGGACGGCGGTGCGGTCAGCCACGGATAGTCACGCACCACCCAGATGTGGTGGTGGGTGTCTATGATCGGGCCGTCATACATCCTGTCACCCTCCCCACTCTCCCGTGCAACGCGCGAATTCTCTCTCGAACGTCTACGCGCGTATCAGCTCGAGGTTATCAAGGCCGGGCTCGATTTCGCCCGCGTGAATTTGACGGGCCAGTTCCGTAATGCGCCCGCAGATCGGCGCCGGGCGGCCAATTTTCGCGCACTCCTCGGCGACCAGGCCCTGGATCATCTCGGTCTCGCAACGGCGGCCTTTCATATGATCCTGCAGAGTGGTGTTGACCGGACCCGGTCCAATATCGGCCAGGATCTTGTCGAGCAGAGTCTCGAGCAGATTATTGGTGTTGGTGACGTCCTCAGGTTTCAGCCCAAAGACCGGCACGACCTTGTAGTCGAGGGACTGGCCGACCGCCAACGCCTCCTCACCTGCCTGCAGGAACCATTCACGTACCCGCTTTGCGTATTCCGGATCCGTCTGCTGCAGGACCTGCTCGGGCGTGCCGCCAAGGATCGCCATCGAGCCCATGATCATCGCGTTGACGATGAGCTTCATCCACTTCGCGGAAAGAATATCGTCGATGATCTCGACTGTTCCGGTGTGGGCGCATAGCTCGGCAATCAGCTCGACATGCTGTTCCTGCGACGGATCAAAGGTGCCAATACCGAACCACGTATGGTCCTTGGCGGTACTGCGACGGACTTCACCGGGATCGAACAATTGCGAGGCCAGCTCAACGACACAGCCCAATGTGCGTTCGACACCAACAATATCGGCGATGGTTTCCGCCGTCATGGCGTTCTGGATTCCCACGATCACGCCATCATCGGCGAGATAAGGCTCGATAAAATGGGTCAGCCAGACCGTGTCGTAGGCCTTCGAGACCAGAAGCACGACATCGAACTTCTCGCTGAAGGTACAGACGTCGCTCAGATGATTGGCGTTGACCGGCACATTGAACTCGTTGTCCTTGTCCATGATCGTCAATCCATTGGCACGCATCGCCTCCACATGCTCGCTCCACATATCGATCATCGTGATATCGAGGCCCGCGTTGATCAGATCGGACGAGATGACACTTCCGTTGGCCCCTGTACCCAGCACGGCAATTTTCTTGTTCATTGTTCTCTCCCGTTCGATTCCGACGGCAAGCGTCAAAGCTTTGTGGCACGGCGCGACGTCGACGCATTTGAGGATGCAGTCGACGCATTACCATTCTAGAAGAAGGCCCGAGGTAAAGAACGGACCCGACTCAAGCTCCATACAGAGCTGAATGCACGGAGCAATAATTTCCAAGACAAGAATATTAGGGCCATTTAATAGTCAGAGGGTATCAAAAACAAAAAGCAAACTAGGAGGCCACAGCGTCCCCACGATCATGGGCGAGTGGATCGAAGCCAGCGGGTTCGGATTCACGGGCATCATGATTTCCTATCTAATCGCGATTATCCTGCTTGGTACAATCATCGATTCCGCGTCGATCATCCTGATCATGGTACCTCTCGCCATACCCATCATGCTGGGGCTTGACGTCAACCTGGTCTGGTTCGGGATCGTCACGACCATCGCGGTCGAAATAGGACTCCTGACCCCACCTCTGGGGCTGGCCTGTTACGTGATCAAGACCAATCTGGATGATGAGAGAATCACACTGAACGACATCTTCATGGGGGCAGCGCCGTTCGGACTGACCATGCTGGTCGTGCTCGTTCTGGTTGTTCTGGTTCCAGATATCTCGCTATTCCTCGTCGACCTTCTAAACTGACGTCGCGTAACAGGCACCAAAGCCACGCACAGACTCCCGTCGGGCCTCGAGGCGCTCTCCTATGTTAGGTTTTGATCATTCCCGCCTGTTGCGCGAAGGATGAATTCTGAGGAGGAGACCAGTTATGGACGGTAACAACATTTCGATCGGTGGGACTTGCGACCCCGCATTCGCCGCGGTCGAGCAGACATTCCGCGAGAATTTTGCCAGCCGGCACGAGATCGGAGCTGGTGTCTGTGTCTACAAGGACGGCGAGAAAGTCGTCGATCTGTGGGGTGGGCATCGCGACGAGGCCCGGACCCAGCCCTGGGAAGAAAACACGATCGTTCTGATGAATTCCGTCGTGAAATCTATCTGTGCACTGGCTGTGCATGTTCTGGCCGATCAGGGGCGCGTCGATCTGGATGCGCCGATAGCAGACTACTGGCCCGAGTTCGCCCAGAACGGCAAAGAAGGCATCCTCGTTCGCCATGTGCAGGGCCATGAATGCGGCGCGATCTTTTCTGATGCGGCCAAACCCGGTGACTGGTTCGACTATCCAGCCCAATGCGCCGCCATCGCCGCCCAGGCGCCAGCATTTCCAGCCGGCACGAAGGGCGCCTACAACTCCATCAACATCGGCTTCATTCTCGGCGAGGTGGTCCGAAACGCCACGGGCAAAACCATCGGGACGTTCATCCGGGAGGAGATCTCCGCCCCCCTTGGCGCCGAGTACAATCTTGGGCTGACCCAAGAGGAAGCCGCGCTGTGCGCCACGATGCACACCAACCCGAAAAACAAGTTCTGGTCGGCCGGGGCCCAGTCCGGATCGAACCTGCATCGCGCCTGGTCGGGACGCCCCGACCGTGATGACATGCTCAACTGCAAGAAAATCCGCGAAGGTGAACTCCCTGCGTTCGGCGGGCACGGTAACGCCCGTGGTGCCGCCAGGATCTACGCCATGCTCGCCGGAAACGGTGAGATCGCCGGGACGCGCATCCTCAAACCGGAGACGGTCGAGCGGGCGTCACAGCTGGTCTGGGAAGGCAATTGCTACATGACCGACTGGCCGCTCCGCATGGGCCTCGGTTTTGAGCAAAACAGCCCTCCCTATATTGCCATGGGTGAGAACATGAACGCGTTCGGCAAGCTCGGTTCGGGGGGGGCCCTCGCGTTCTGCGACCGGGAACGTAATCTCGCCTTCAGCTATTGCACCAACTTCCAGTGCGAAGGGGCCGGCACGGGCATTCGCTGTCGCCTGCTCGGTGAGGCAGCAGCCGGGATCGCCCCCACATGGACGGTCGAGGCCTGAGCGCCGTCCTATTCCGAATGGATTAGAATCTTGCCGTCGCGGGATTCCCGGGCGGCATGGGCGGCAGCGTCTTTGATTTGTTCAAACTCGTATTCGGCACCGACAGCCATATGCAGCACACCTGCATCCATCTGCGTCGCGAGACCCCCATACAGTTCCTGAATAGCTGCCGGCGTGGCCTGTTGCAGCCACTGGGAGACCCAGAAGCCACGCATGGTGATGTTTCGGAAATGCAGATGCCCACCGTAAATCTGGCACGGCTCTTTGCTCAGGACACCGTAATTCATCAGCGTAGCGCCATTTACCAGACACTGCGCTATGGCATCGGTTGCTGGACCGGCAATGGCATCCAGGCCTAGCCTGACCGGCTCCCCCGCGGTTGCTTCTTCCACCTTCTGCTTCAGTTCTGTCGTTGGACCACCGGAATGTTCGATGACCACAGCACCGGGGATATCGAGAAGATGAGCACCAGATTCTTCGCGCCGTACGATGTTGAGTGTACGAATGCCGCGGGCTCCGGCCAATTGGGCAAAACAGGTCCCCACAGCCGAATTGCCCACGTTCTGGATGGCCCAGTCACCGTATTTCAAATCGACGTAATCTCGCAACATCAAACCGGCCGTTGCGGGACCCGATCGGAGCATGGCTGCCTGTCGGACATCGATATCAGCCGGCAGCGGTATCAGGGCGTCGGGTTTCCGAATAATTTTGCTCTGCCATGTCGGCCCCGTGAAAGAAACCACCAGGTCGCCAACATCGAAGCCTGAGACTTCTGATCCAACCTCAAAGACTCGCCCGACCCCTTCGCGGCCCATATCACAGGGGAGCGGCGGCGGTGCGCCGCCATAGACACCCGCCGTCATCATGATGTCAGAGGGATTGAGGGGCATGTACATCATGTCGATCGCCACCTCATCAGCTTCGGACAACCGAGGGTCCGGCGCCTCAACGCATTCCAGGACCTCAGCGGCAGGACCGAAACGACTAAACTGGATTTTCTTCATCGCGAAATACTCAAAATAATGGGTTTGACCGCGGGGTCGATCAGGATCGGGAGTTCAAATTACAGACCTTAGGTCACGAACCTGCGTGGTCCTGCAACGTATTGGCGTACCACGGCTCGGTGCGCGCGGGCTGCAACACCATGTTCCCCGTCGACGCCCCGCCATCGAGCAGACGATGCGCTTCTGCGGCCATTCCAAGCGGAAGCTCCGCACAGACCGCTGGTCTGATCTCTCCGATTTTCATCATCTCCAGAATTTTTGACATATTCTCCCGAGAGGCTTCGGGCTGAGCGTCATAGCTGTGGATTGAAAACATGCGAACAGCCGGACTGTGTGCCCATCGATCACACTGGGCCCGGAACACTGAATCCGGCGGATACCCTTCAATAAGGCCGTACATCACGGCCATCCCAATCGGGGCCAGTAAATCCAGATGACTGGCAAAGTCCTCACCCGCCACAGGATCGAGAAAAAAGTCGACGCCGCGGCCTTCAGTTATCGCCATGACCTGCTCTTTCAGGTCCTGCTGGCGCGTATTAATCACATGGTCAGCACCCTCACCGGCTGCAAACGCGGCCTTTTCCGGGCTCCGCACCAAAGCGATTGTTTTCAGTTCCGCCGCTTTGGACAGTTGCACCAGGGCGCTGCCGACCCCGCCCCCGGCGCCGACTATCGCGACCGTATCACCGGCACGGACGCGTGCAGATTCATGCAAAATGGCCCAAGCGACCCGGTAGTTCAGTAAACAGGCCGCATCCTTCAAGTCGACGCCATCCGGGCACGGATAAACCCACTCGGCATCCGAGACCATATATTCCGCGTAACAGTTTCGATTTGGCACTGCGGTCACAACGACCCGGTCCCCTTCGCGTATTCCGGTAACACCGGCTCCCAGGGCCGCGACAGTGCCGCTCATCTCAATGCCCGGAGTGGTCGGCAGTGGTGGCATCCAGGGGTACCCCCCGGTCCGGATGAGTTGATCGGCAATGCCGACCCCGATCGAATGGGCTTTGACCAGAACTTGTCCCGGTCCGGCCTCGGGCGTGGGCACCTCATCGAGCTGAAGCACCTCCGGGCCACCGGTTTCATGTAGTCTGATTGCCTTCATGACCTCACCTTTCAGCCGTTTAGAAACGTCTCCAAATCCAGGCACATTCTAGGCGACTAGAGACCTACGGACACCCTTGGCGGACCACTAAAACCTGGAGCCTCAAAGGAAACGACCGCCTCTAAAATAACCGCGCCATCAGACGGTTTAAATTCTGGGTACAAGGCCTTAGTATCATCCTATCATTACCCCACGCATACGAACCTGGATTGGCCGGGTCGATGTTAGGAGGGAAGGATAAATCATGCTGACACTACTCTCCCCTGCAAAAAAGCTGGATATGACCCCTGCCGAAACGGGTGTCCCAGTCACACAGCCGCATCTCCTCGATGACATGCACGAGCTTGCGACCGTTGCTAAAACCCAATCCGCCGAAGACCTCAAGCGTCTGATGCATATTAGCGACAACCTCGCGACCATGAATTTCGAGCGTTTCAAAGCCTTCAGCCTCGACAACAGGAGCAATTCGGCCAAGCCTGCCGGGTTCGCCTTTGACGGCGACGTCTATTGGGGGCTCGAGGCTGACAGCCTGTCCGACGATACAGTCATTTATGCACAGGATCATTTGCGTATCCTCTCGGGCCTTTACGGTGTTTTACGCCCGATGGATGCGATTCAGCCTTATCGCCTCGAAATGGGCACTAAAATGGCAAATGGCCGCGGGAAATCCCTTTATGAATTCTGGGGCGCACGCATTTCCGATCAACTGAATGCGGAGCTTGCCGACCACGCTGATACAACTGTGATCAACCTGGCCTCAAACGAATATTTCAAAGCCGTAGATGCCAAAGCGCTCGGCCGAAATGTGATCGCGGCCAAGTTCCTGAACATGAAGGATGGCGAGGCCCGATCCCTGATGTATTACGCCAAGCATGCGCGCGGGAGCATGGCGCGCTGGATCATGGAAAACCGCGTCGATCGGGTTGATGGCCTGAAAGACTTCAATGCCGGTGGCTATTCCCTCGACACGGGTGCCTCAACGGAGAACGAGCTCGTCTTTTGCCGGCCTCAGCCGCCCAAAAAGAAGTAAGCAATAATTGGAGCTTGGCTCCCGCCCGCTCTCGGCCGAACTCTGCTGTCAGGCCCGGCACCAGGTGTCAGTTGAAAACCAACTCGTGCCCTTAACATCCAAATACGAAAAAACCTCTAACCCATTGTATTAGCGTTGTAATACTTGGTTGCGGGGGCACGAAGCCACCTTTACTGAACGTCCATAAAGCGGCGATGAGGGTCCGCTCTCAAAATGTTAGCGGCCCAGTTCTAGGAGGAAGGCCAAACATCAAACCAAACAGGTTCCACCAGAACCTTACCATCTCGTGGCAGATATCGGTGCCTCGTTCATGAAGAAGATCTTCGACTTGCCGCAGCGTCAGCGGTTAGCGCACATACATCATCACCGTCAGGCGAATAATCTCGGGCGACGAGTTGAAATAGCGAAACGGATTTTTCACCTGAGGAAGCCACGGCCCCTCCTCCCCGGTTCAACCCGATTTGCTCTGACAGAGCCGAATTATCGCAATAATATTAATGGCTTGCCTATTGTGTGTGCATACCTCTCAAATTTCGTGCAACACCTGTGAAACAAACGCGACGCCCCGAAGGGCGCCGCGCCGAACTCTGAATTGAATCGTACGGTGCTGTCTTAGAACTTGAAGATATTGGTGAAGATCAGAGCCGTACCGTCATTCTTCACCGGTACAGCGGTGCCGTTCATGTTCTCGGCTTCGCCGAAATGCAGTGCGCCGGTCAGGTCCCAGCCGGGCGCGACGTCATAGGCGGCATCCAGCGAGATGATTTTGACATCGCTGTCGGCAATACCCGCACCGCTGCTCACGGTGCTGGAGAAGTAGCCCAGGCTCACGCCCCAGGGGCCGGTTTTGTAGGAGACGCCAAGGTCGTAATAGGACCCGGCATCACGACCGGCTGTGCGCTGGGCCTGTGACAGACCCTTTTCAGCCAGATCCGCGTAGAAAGCGCCGAACCCGAAGCCGGCGAAGGTTACATTGGCACCGATGCCGAGAGACTCGATCTCGCCTTCGGTGTTAGCACCGGTCGCTGTTTCGCTGTCACCGAATTCGCCGACAACACCAAGGAGAATTTCGAACTCCTCGAAACTGCCTTCCCAGTTGGCACCCAGGCCGAAGACGTTTTCGAAGTCCCCGTCATTGTCGGTGTCCAGCAGACCTGCCGTACCCGAGGTCACGCCCGAATCGGGAGTGAGGGAGATGCCAACCTGCAGGCCTCCGAGGCGTGGCGAGAAATAGGTCAGCTTGGTATCGTCGCTGGTGGAATCAAAACCCTGGGCGGAAATCCCGCGGTTGCCGAAGTTGATGTAGTCGGCCGGATCGCCGTCCGCACCTCCGCGGCCGACCAGCACGTTATAGGCGTGGACGGCCATGCGGTCCGAGGCATCGTCCTGGTCGCCCATTTCGACACGGCCCCAGTCGCTGTCGATGAAGGCAAAGGCTTCATCGGACGCCGAACTGTCCGTACTGCCGGCATTCAGCTCAATTTTAACGCCATAGGTCAGACCGTTATCGGCGGTGTTCTTGGCGCCGATCTTGACCTCGGACTCGTCCACAGTCAGGCCGTAGCCACGCCCACGACCGGCGGAAACGTCCTGATCGGCAAATCCCACATTGAAGCGCAGTTCGCCGCCCAGTGTGACGCTCATGGCATCCTTTGAGCCGACCGAACCTGCCTGTACCGGCAACGTCATCGCCGCCACCCCCATGAGGGCGGTGCCCCCGAGAAGAATCTGTTTGAACATACCTAATACCTCCAGAGCAGTGCTCTTATTTGGGGCCTGCAGAATTGAAAGCCCTCTCACAGCACTATATGATGCAAATGCGAATCATTCGCAACATTTAATTATCTTTCATGCAACCCAGATTCTCGGAAGTCTCGAAATCAGATTTCGTGGCGGGCTTCTTTTGCCAGTCGGACAAGTCCTGCGCGGTCACCCTCGGCATCTTCGACGATGGTGCTAAAATCAACCCGGGCATCGGCATCCCCTGCACCAAGACTGTTAAGGAGGCGCTGCTACAGAGCTTCCACAATCAAGATGGCGTCGAGTTCTGGGACAAGCTGGCAAAGCAGGACCTGCGGCTCTACGCGCAGTGCTTGACAACAGAGCAGCGTCGTCAGGCCGTGATCCATCCGCGCCAGAAGCTCGCGACGTCAGAGAGGCGGACCTGCAGTCGGTCAAGTTTCCGGAGTGATTTACTGTGGTTTTTGCCGATGGGTTTGAACGGGGAAGACTGTTGCTAAGCCACAAATACGATCATTTCCCACCTGTTGCTCAGGAAACAAATTCCACAATCACTTTGTTGGAACTCGTTGGCGACCATTCTTTGGGCAGCGACAATATTTGTTTGCCTTCTTCCATTTTGATCAAAGTTGCGCGGCTGACGATTCCATCTATGCGAACTTCGTACCGCCCCTCCTTAAGCTTGGTATAACCAGATAGGTCAATAGAAGTTTCCCCGTCCAGAAAATCAGGGCTTTCAAGAACAGTCCAAGGTCTTCCAAGGAGCCCCGTGGCCGCTGACATCTTCCCTTTTCCAAGAAGATCTCGGATCCGGGATGAGGACACCATCTGGCCTCCGAAAGTGATCTGATCAATCGCCGAGATGCCGATACCTCGTTGGGCACACAACTCCTTCAATATCTCCGTATTACCCGCCTGTCGACAACCAAACTTAAAATCTGCGCCCACGACTACGTGCGCAGCCGATAGAGAATCACTAAGTACCTCCTCTACAAACTCGATCGGAGTAAGCGCAGCAAATTCCATATCAAAGTGCTGGTTGACGCAAAAACCTGTTCCAAGCTTTGCGAGGTCTCGCGTCTTCTGCAGCGAGGTGCCAAGCCGGAATTGCATTGCTGGCGCATCGAAAAGCTCCCGCGGATGAGGATCAAATGTCAGTATTGCAGGGCGGCAAGACATCTCCGCTGCGACGTGAAATGTCTTTTCAATCAACGTTTGGTGGCCGATGTGAAGTCCATCAAAATTGCCGATGGCATAAACGCCTCCGTGCCATTTTTCGGATACCTCGTTATGGCCCATAAAAACTGGCATTCGCGAAAGCTCTTCGCGCGCGGCAAAAACTTGCGTGTGCGGAAAATGATCTGTGTGTTTGAACATAGGATATCGAATCTAAGCCCGGTATTTAGCTGATTTTACGAAAAGTTTCGACCATTGGATCACAACGATATGTAGATCACGTTGATTCTTCGCATCTAGCTCTTCCAGAGCTTCATAAACGGCAATAACCGGTCTAAAGGAGCTATCAAATATTCGATGATCTCTACCACATTGGGGCCAAGGCCTACAAAAGTCGTTCGACACAATCGCGCCTCAGGCACCCCTACTAGTCTTTCCCCCTATTACCCGACAGCACCCAGCCTCTCGCCGGGCGTTTCCCTTTTTGATAATTATTCAGTGCGATATGTGTCCAAGCAAAAAGATTTTTTGCCGCGATGCTGATTATTTATGTCCATGGTGGGATGTACCTGCTCATTAATGACATCGACAGAACAAAGGCGAGGAGTGAAGACGTCCTGGTCTCAATTATTTTGAAGCCGATTACCACATTCGTTGCGCGGTCCCGTGGCAATTGAGCAACACACCCCACAAAAATGTCGACTCGCAAATCGGTAAACAATCCGGTGGCACGGCGTTCCCTAATCCGCAGTCAGAAATAATTCAGCGATAATCGAACGCAATTCTTCGTCCGCTTTTCCGAACTCCATTGCGAACAAAACTACCAGCCGCGCGTTCCAATACCACCTTTGAAGGGGCCGACAATCCGTGGCGTGATCCAGCCTCCGTAGAAATCACCTTCCTGCGGCGCGACACGCTCTTCGCCCACCCAACAAGCATCGACGCGTGAGGCATAGAATGCCAAATAGTCACCAATTGCCGCGAACAGCTTCGTCGGCAACGGATAACTCCATGCCGCCTTCTGTGACGTTACTCCGTTCACCTTGAGTAACCAGTAGAAAGCAACGCCCTTGAATTCGCAAAAGGACTGCCCCGGTGCTCGCTCGAGGAACTCGCGGCGAATATCGCATGGCGGGATATAGTAGACGGGCGGATGGCTCGTCTCGAGAACCCTGTATCCGTTTTCGGTGGCGGCGATTGTCTCGCCTGCAAAATCAACCCGCAGACGATCGCCGACGCTTTCAAGGCGGGGCGGCCTGGGATAGTCCCAGACCGATTCCTGGCCGGGCCCTGGCTCAATGCGCGACGTGGTTTTCATGGTTCGTTTCCTTGTTAAGATTCCGGTTTCTGCGACACCGTTCAGAGCAAAACTTCACAGCATCCCAGCATTCCGCCCACCGTCGCCGCCAGGAAAAGGGGCGACCACAAGTCGGGCAGACTTTGGTCCGCTGATCGCGTTTGTGTCCCATGCGTATGCGTTTACCCATCGGGCGCCTTAAGATTCACGCAAGGGTGGCGCCAATGAGCGACGCAACGACGAGAAGCGTCAGAGGCCATCGCAGCGATGCGTACCAAGCGGGCGCCTGATCCGATCGTGCAGCCCGGATGTCCACCAGGAGCACGAGCAGGAAAGTCCCCGCAAGAACTACAAACCCGGGTTCCCGGGGCGCCAGAAGCACCGTCCAGGCAACGAGTGAGGGCATCACACTAACCGAAAGCCTGCGCAACAGGGCGCCGTTTTCCCTCGCCGCGTGCGCGTCTCCCGTCGCGAATCCCCACTGAACACCGCCGATAAACGACAGAATGACCGCGCCATAAGCTGCAAGCGCATCAGACGCCCTTCCGACCAGTTCAGGTGGTCCGACGAGAATGAGTGCGGAACATGCCAGAAAGGGGACAACCCCCAAGCCCCCCAGCCAAACCGCGACCAACGGGACTGACCGGTCTTCGACGGTTAACCGCAAAGCTTCATTCCCGGCCCGACTATTGGGCCGCGGCGGCCGGCTCAGCCGCTGCGATCGCGGCGTTAACCCGCGGCATCACCTCTTCGGCCATCAGTTGCAGTGACCGCTTGGTCAGCCCCTCATCCACCCAGTCCATGCCGGCATAGACGAGTTCGCCGAAGTCGCCCGTGGTCTCCCGAAGAGCAAGAACCTTATCAACCACCTCGTTCACCGTGCCGCAGATCACCAAATCGTCAATCACACGGTCGAGGGTTACGGAATCATCGGGCGCGTCCTGATCCTGCTTGAAGACCCCCTGCCTGTTGCCGCGGATCATCTTTTTTAGAATTTGGGAGTAGTAAAAGCGGTAGGGGCTGTTCGTATCATCCTTGCCATAGGCCTTGGCCGTAGCGTCGTCGTCGGCCACGAAAATCGTCCTTGCGATCCGCCAGTCGGCTGGGTCGGCAACCTCGCCAACATTGGCCTTGCCCTCGGCATAGTTACCCCAATGAGTTGCCGCCCATTTTGGCAGCAGAAAATTGGCGGACAGCGGATGAAAATCACGCTCGCCCATCGCGATTACGCCCCTTGAGAAAGGCGCAACGACCGTGCCCACGATCTCCGGGCGCGGCTGCTGAAATGTTTTCGGCATGATGCCGTAACCAACATCGAGATAGCGGGTCTCAGCCGTTGTGACCTTGAACCGATTATTCTCGAAATCAATGTCATAGGGTGTCTCTCCGGCCCAGATCGCCAGGATCACGTCGATCGCCTCGGCGAATATCTGGTTGCGGTCCTCGTCAAGAATGCCTAGCGCCTCCGCATCGGAACGCAGTGCGCCGGGGCTGACCCCGAGAATGAATCGACCGCGCGCCAAGTTGTCGAACATGGCGGCGTGGGTCGCCACCAAAACCGGGTGCATGTGAGAAAGGTTTGTTGTCCCGCTCGCGAGCTTTATGTTTTCAGTCGCGTGAATCAGGGTCGCCTGAAACATCATCGAGTTTGTTATGGTCTCTGCGCTGTCTGTCAGGTGCTCCCCGACAAACGCATCATGAAAGCCAAGCTTGTCACAAAGGATGATGGTCTCCCGATCCTCCTGCAAGGTGGTCGGATAGTCCCGATTAAGTGGGTGTACTGGCATGGTGAAGTAGCCAAGACGCATTGTTTCGATCCCTTATTTAAAAAACAGTGTACGCTGGAAGCGGATATTCGGGTCTCAAGGATGGCCGAAAGTGAGGAAACACAACTGGAAATGGCCGCCCTTGAGGGCCGGTTCGTGCATCCCACTCCCGGCATCGGCCGACTAAGTCAGCGGTGCGAGAAGCGCATCGATCCGCTTATCGGCTTTGCCTGGATATTTTTTGGCCGCGATGTCCAACAGGTTATCGGGCGTTTCTCCGACAATGATTATCCCCACCATCCCCAGGCCGTAGTGCGGCGTGCACTTGTAGACATATGCACCGGGCGTGGAAAAGGTATAGGACACGTCCTTGCCGAGCGCCGAGCGGAAAGGCTTCACACCCTCCGGAACAGCACCGCGAACGAACTCAACGTTGTGCCCGCGGTCGGTCGCGACCCATTTGACCGTGTCGCCTAATTCGATCTGAATAAGCGCGGGGCTGTAAATATTCCGTCTCTTCGAGTCGATGTCCTTGTTCAACATCTGGATTGTCATGTCCGACGCATTCACCGAAGCGGGCAAAACAAGGAGGAGGACTGCTATAAAGTAGCCAAATCGTTTCATAGGACTGTCTCCGTTTGTTTGATTCCCACTTCGTACGCAGGCGTCGAGCCACCGGATCACGACAAATGGTCGCAGGCAACGCGGTGCTGACTGATCCGGCTAGTCGCGCGTGACGTACAAGTAAACGCAAAGGCAAAGGAGGCAAAGATGAAAAACTGGTACCGCGTGATCATGGATCCGGACCGCAACCCCCTGAGCATTCTACCGCGCGCCCAGCGCTTTCTGGTCATGGTGGTTTTGAGCCTCATGTGGACGCGATTTTTAGAGCCATGGCAGGTGTCTGGTTTCTCGACGAGGAACTGGTGATGCTGCAGGTGCTGTTCGCGGCGGGCGCGCTACTGACCAGGGCAACATTCCGAGCCGTACAGAAAACCGAGACTACGGCGTCCACCCGCGCGACGATGGCACCGCGCACGACGAAGACGGACGGGGATCGGCTTGAGGGCCGTCGCAGGGCAATGTCATGACAGTCGAACCCATGCCCCGCGTTTTCTTCGACGGCGCCTGCCCTTTGAGCGCACGAGAGATCGCCTTTTACCGGAACCAGAAGGGGGCATCAGGCATAGCCTGGGTCGACGTAAGACGGACGGCCACGGCGGAACTTCCGCGAGGTTTGTCACGTCATGATGCCCTGGCGCGCTTCCACGTACAGACCAGCGACGGAGGACTGATCGAGGGCGCTGCCGCGCTGTCCCACTCATGGTCCGCGCTACCACGCTTCCATCTGTTGGGGAAATTCGTCCACCCCCCCCCGGTTCTCTGGGTTCTTGAGCGTCTCTACAGCCTGTTTCTGTCCTTGCGCCCTTACTTGCAGCGTTGGGTCGCACGCCGGGTTAGGGCAAAGGAAATATCGCTAGTGCCCGCGGAACAAAATTCTGTAACGGCGACCGAACCAGATGAACGGAAGCAGCTATGATGATCTTGACATATTGGCCCATCGGCAAATCCCGGAGAGGGGCCGCCAATTTGGCGCACCTCCTATCCATCGCTCTGCCTCTTTTTATGCTTAGCGGTGAGCAAGCAATGAGCGATACGATGTTGATCGATAATTTTTCAAACGATGGATTAATCTCCGCGCTTGGAACGGAATGGCGCGGCGTGAGCGACAGGGTCATGGGCGGTGTTTCGGACGTGCGTATTGAACACGGTAATGCCGAGGGGCAGTTCTTTCTCCGACTGAGGGGCGTCGTTCGCCTAGAGAACAACGGCGGATTTGTCCAGGCCGCACTTAACCTAAACCCGTCCGGCGGAGTCCTCGACGCTTCCGCATATCGCGGCCTTCGCATAACTGTTCGCGGCAATGATCAACTGTATTCACTGCACCTCCGAACCCCGGACGCGAAGCGACCCTGGCAGTCTTATCGGGCGCATTTCACCGCTGGTACGCGCTGGCAGACAATCGATCTGCCGTTCGAGGCGTTTGCGCCATACCGGCTCGATACGCCACTCGATACGCGCCGCCTGAAACGCGCCGGACTTGTGGCAATCGGGCGGGCGTTCTCAGCCGACCTGTTGGTTTCAAGCATAAGCCTCTACGAGTAGTTCGAAATTGGCCAAGGAAGCAAACGAGATCATGAGTATCCGTACCTTTAGATCTGCGGCAATCGGAATGCTGTCCGGATTGGCTCTGGTGACCCTGCAAGGGCCTGCCGTGGGGATACCCTTGGTAAAAGCAGCCGGGGAACCGCACCCTCTTTACGGCCGAGAGATTTTATTCGACGTATTTCGCGGTGGCGACAAGGTCGGCTTCCATCGCGTGCATTTTGAGAAATCTGATCAGGGCCTAACGGTTCGAAGCCGGTTTGAGTTGGAAATTGGCTTTCTGTTCTTCGCCGCATACACATTCCACTATACGTCCGAGGCCAGATGGGTTGGCGGCGAACTGAAAAGTTTGAAGGCATCGGTAAATGATAACGGTGAGTTTTTTTCGTTTGCTGCCCATCGCGATCAGGACCGCATAAGCATTCGAAATCCAGACGGCATAAACACCACTGATGCCCCGCTTATTCCGACGAACCATTGGAATGCCGCAGTCTTATCCCAGAGCCGGGTACTCAATACCCTGACAGGAGCCATCAACAACGTCCGCATTACCGCTCAGACACGCGAGCAAGTGGAAACGGAGCAAGGCCTCGTTCTCGCAACGCACTATGTCTACAGCGGCGATCTTGAAACGGAGGTCTGGTACGATGCCAAAGGGCGATGGGTGAAAATGCGTTTTACAGCCAGCGATGGATCCACAATTGATTATCGTTGTCGCCGATGCCAGGGCGTCCCGCTGACCCAAAGTGTACTTTGAACGAGCTCCGCCGCGTACCAGACGCCGACGTGAAGGTCGCGTGGGTTACCGGCGCCGGGAAAGGCATAGGGCGGGCGCTGGCAAAGCGCTTGGCCGCAGATGGCTGGATCGTAGCTGCAAGCGCTCGAACACAGGCAGACCTCACCAGCCTCGAAGCCGAATGCCCGTCCGCGCGTGTGCAAGGGTTTCCATTGGATGTCACCGATTTGACACGCACAGCCACGACCGTTGAAGCGATCGAAAATCAGATGGGGCCCTTGAGCCTCGTGATCCTGAACGCCGGCACCCATATTCAAATGCCGGCAGAGGAATTTTCTGTCGAAACATTTCGGACATTGGTCGAAACCAACCTCATGGGCACGGTCAATGGACTAGCGCAAGTCATCGAGCGCTTCATCAAGCGCAAGGACGGCCACATCGTCGTTGTCGCATCGCTGGCCGGTTATCGCGGTCTACCCACATCGGCAGCTTATGGCGCGACCAAGGCCGGAATTATCAATATGTGTGAAGCGCTGAAGCCGGAACTAGAATACCACGGCGTGCGACTGACCCTGATCAATCCCGGCTTCGTCGAAACGCCCCTGACGGCGAAGAATGAATTCCCGATGCCTTTCCTAATTTCCGTGGAACAAGCTGTGGCGCACATCATGCGAGGTCTGGAGCGTGGCGCCTTTGAGATCGCATTCCCCGGCCGCTTCGCCTGGCTCATGAAAATTCTAAAAATTTTCCCCGACCGATTATACTTTGCCCTAACCCGGCGGATGATCGGAAAATGACCGCCCCCATAAACGGTATCGCCGGTATCTCGAGACGCTGACGTTAGAGACTCTGGATGCCTTGCCTGACTGCGTCATTGATGATGTTCGTTTCAAAGACCCATTCAATGACGTTCACGGCGCGGATGCCATGCACCGGGTCTTCCGTCATATGTTCGACAATGTCGGCAATGTCCGTTTCACAGTGCATCGAGCGGTCCTGGACGGCGATACGTGCCTGATGGACTGGCGGTTTGAGGGGCTGTTGCGCAGCAAACCGTTGGTTTTCGAAGGGGCCAGCGTTGTCACCTTCGCCACTGACGGCAGGGTTGCAGAACACATCGATCATTGGGATGCCGCAAGCGCGTTTTACGAGCGTTTGCCGATTTTGGGCTCTCTGCTCGGCTGGATAAGTGGAAGACTAACCGTTCGCTGAACCGTGACACGCCCATCCCCTAACCGTTTTTGTCTTTCGTGAATGCTAGGGTCACGGTGCCGATCTCGACGCCCAGCTTCGTCACCTTCGCTCGGTTCAGCAACACGCCTGACGGCTGCAAAAACATCCAGTCATTGAAATGCACGCGAAGCGTTCCGTCCCCAACCTTCAAATTTAGGTCATATTGCCAGTTCAAGGCGTTACCATGAGACTCTCCCTTAGCGATGCCGATAACATCGGCAGCTCGGCCTTCATAGGTGTCACGACCGGTTTTGGTAATAGTCCAAATACGCTGATCTGTTTCGCCATCGCTGAAGTGAAACTGTTCGTTCAGGACTAATACCTTGCCGTCCCATGTCCCGGTAATATCCACCACGAACTGACGTCGCAAATTTCCGAAACGATCTTCGAATAGCCCCGACGCCTGGGTCTCCCCCTGGAAATATTCCTCCATCAGCAACCTCGGGGTTGCATCCTTAAAATCAGTCGGTTTCATGACCGCGCATCCACTAACAATAAATAAAACCAGAAGCACTCCGCTCGACTTCGCCATCACGGGGCGACCTCCCTCGATTCGAGCAGTCTTGCCCTGCGCTGATCCAATCGACAGCGAATAATCCCAAGCTTTTGCGACGTCAGCGGAAAACCCCAAACGACCGCAATAGCTACTATTTTTATTACGACCGGAACCCACGCATAGATCACCACCAGAGCCCATCTCCCATCATCACCGACCTCTACGGGATCAAAGCCTAGGGCATCCAGCGCTGGTAGCGCGAGACCAACGGCCAAAGCCAAAGCCAGTTTGGTGCTCATGCCCCAAAGGGCGAATTGCAACCCAGCCCGATCGTGATTGAACCGCCAGCGATCATAATCAAGCACGTCTGCCTGGATCGCAGGTGGCAACACCAGGTCCGCTCCCAGGGCCATCCCGGTGACGATGCATACCCCGGCAAAAGGGATGACTGCTCCGACGGGCAGAAACGGCACCGCCAGGAATCCTGTCGAGGCAAATATCATGGCCCAGCACCACACCCGATGTTTCCCCAACCGACGGCTGAGGCCAGACCACAGCGGGATAGCGCCGATAGCTGAGACGAAATAGGCCAGCACGAAAAGCGACCGTTCTTCCGCTCCCACACCGAGCCCGTGTTCCAGATAAATAAAGAACAACGCAGCGGGAATGCCATTCGCAATACCGTTCAGAAACCAGCCCGCCAGCAACCGTTTGAACGGTCCATTGCCGATCAGGTTGCGAATTGTCGTGTTTGCCCTGAGATCCCAGCGAACCGGCTGTTCTCGCCCGCTCCTGTCCCGTATCCGGCACGAACCAAAGCAACAATGGCACGACAATTAAGCCGAGGCCGATCGCCAGCCAAGCGATAGCTTCTGTCGATTGTACATCGGTCCAGCCCCGGTTGGCGGTCAACGCTGTTAAAGCTCCGGCCGCAACAATCCCCACCAACGCCAACCCTTCACGCCAGGCGGTAATGCGGGTGCGTTCATTGTAGTCGGTGGTCAATGCAGCACCCCATGCGAGATACGGCACGGCAACCATGGTCCATCCGGCGTAGAGCGCCACGGACCAGGAAAGCAGATAAGCAGCCTCGACCCCCTGCGCCGGCGTAAGGACCTTGAACAGTCCAACGCCGGCAATGACGGCCCCAATGGCGATCCACGGTTTTCGCCGACCGCCTCGAAACCCAAAGCGATCGCTAAGCGCACCGATCAACGGGTCTGTGACGGCATCAAACAGACGGGCCAGCAAGAGGATCAAACCCGTCGTGGCCAAACCCAAGCCGAGCTGGACGCCGTAGAGCGCGGGCAAGTGTATGTAGACGGGAATGGTCGGGAGCGCGATGACCAGGGCTGGCAAGGCGTATGCCAGGAGCCGCCAGCCCGAAATGCATCGCGGCCTGGCGCCGGTCACTGATGCTCGATCAGGAAATGACCGACATCGATATGCCCCAACTCGAAGCCAACCTCGCAATACGCCAAGTAATATAGCCACATGCGGAAAAATCGATCATCGAAACCCAACTGTTCGATCCCGGGCCAGTTGTGCTGAAAACCCTGGTCCCAGCGCCTGAGTGTTTCCGCATAGGACGGGCCAAAGAAAAAGGTGTCGCAAACGTTTAATCCGGCCACCGAAACCGCACCCGCAAGCATCCTCTCCCCCGGCAGCATGCCGCCGGGAAAAATGTAGCGCTGAACAAAATCAGGATTGCTACGGTAGTTTTCAAATTGTGCATCATCGATCGTAATAATCTGAAGCGCTGCCTTCCCACCTGGCTTTAATCGCGCCTTCAGGATTTCCAGATAAGTCGGCCAGAATTTTTCGCCGACGGCTTCAAACATTTCAATTGAGGCGATTTTGTCGAACTGACCTTCAACATCCCGGTAATCCTGAATCCGGATATCGACCTTGGCCTTCAACCCCGCGCGGACCATGCGGTCCTGAGCAAAGGCTGCCTGTTCTGCTGATAAGGTCACGCCAACCACGTGGCAGCCGAATTCGGCCGCAGCAATCTCCGCGAAACCGCCCCATCCGCAGCCAATTTCCAGCACCCTGTCACCAGGGCGTAGGTCCAATTGTTTCGCCAGACGAAGATATTTACGACGTTGCGCCACAACGATGTCTTCGTCCTGCGCCGCGAAGAGGGCCGATGAGTAAGACATCGTGTCATCAAGCCAAAAGCCGAAGAAATCATTCCCCAGATCATAATGGACGGCGATATTCCGCCTGCTTCCCTTGCGCGTATTGGCGCGCTGCGCGTGATGCAGCTTATTGATCAGCCTCTTCATCAGCGAAGGTCTGTAGGCACCTGACAGACAACCCGAGTTCAACGCTCCGAGCATCAAAAGCGCCGCCAAATCGGGCGTATCCCAATCACCGCTCATATAGCCTTCGGCGAATCCCATATCACCGGACAAAATCAACCGTGTCACAAGGTGCAGATCATTAATTTTGAGAACGGCCCGCGGACCGTGCGCCGCCCCTGCGAATGTTTCACGGGCACCGGAAGGAAACTCGACAGCCAAGCAGCCTGTTTGGATTTGGTTCAGCCAACGTCGGATGACCCATTCACGCGGCCCGGTCGTGCGAGACGCATGCCCCACTTCAACATTGTTTGATGTGCGGGGAAAAGAATGTTCCATGGCTTCGCGCTCTTGATGGACGTGGCTATTCGACACTGCTTTGCACCGCCTTGTCGGCAGGTTGGTGGCGGAAAACGGGTATTCCCTTTAGCCACAACCTGAAGGCCTCAAAATGGATACCGCCAATGATCTTCAGGGTCAAAAACGGAAACCGGCATAGTGTTTTCAGCAGAGTTCGCGCTGTTAGCGGAAGGCGTCCGCCCCGGAATGAGGCCGCAAGCAGCAAGCCCTCTGCATCTTCCTGCCGGATGACGATATTGACGCTGTCCTTCGGAGGGACGATGCGAAAATAATAATCCGTGTCCATACCGATGAACGGCGACACGTAGAGCGCTTTGCGGCAATGTTGTCGAATAACGCGCCGTGCCGGATCAGGCACACGAATGATGTATGTGTGGCGCTCTTTGTGGGTGTTGCAGACCTCATAAAGAATGGCGCTCAGTTCCTCATTCCGACCATAGCAAAAATAGACGCTCAGCGGATTAAAGGCATAGCCAAATACCCGAGGATAACAGAGGAGCCGTATCGCGCCGCCATCCGATTCCAGCCCAGCTTCGGCCAAGCGGGCTTCGACCCATGGTCTGAGCGCTTCCCCCGTGGTCGGGCCGTGGTCGACGTCATGGAATGACAAGGGAGCCGCCCGGTTGTACCCGAACAGTTTGAACCGCCTGTCCAGGTCCGGCAGTTCGTCCAAATCCAACAGCATGGTGAAGACGCTGTAGCGCAATCGGTGATGTTTTGGCCGCAGGCGTTTATGCACCACGGTGCCGTCGTAGATGGCGGAGTGAATATTCATGCTGCAGCGCCTTGAACATGGGGCGCCATGTGAATCCTGCCACTCTCGTCCGGCACGCTCCATGGTCGGCGCGCGCCGCCAAGCTCTTCAGCAACAGCCAGACCGGACTGCAGGGCATCCTCGTGGAACCCATATCCAAAATAGCTGCCGCAAAACCATGTCCGCCGATCGCCTTGCAGGGACCAGAGCCGTCGTTGTGCCGCAAGCGCGGCTCGATCAAAAAATGGATGGGTGTAGTCAAATTCCCGAATGATTGTGCCCGGCGCCGGGTCTCTGGACGGGTTTAGGGTCACAAATAGCGGTGAATTTGTTTCCAGCGACTGCAGGCGGTTCATCCAATACGTCACACAAAGCTTCTCATCTCCGCCCTGTTCTTGCCCATCAATAAAATTCCAGCTGGACCATACCCGACGGCGCTTGGGCATTAACGCGGCATCCGTATGAAGCACCGCGCGGTTGTGGGTATAGCGCAATCCGCCGAGCAGCTCGCGTTCGGACTCGCTGGGATCAGCCAAGAGACCAAAGGCTTCGTCCGCATGCGTCGCGAATACCACGTCGTCATAGGTCTCCTTCAGGCCATGGAGGTCTTCGATCAGAACTTTACCGGCCTCGCGCCGAACCAATCGAACACCGACATGTCGGATACGCTCTCGGTAGTCCCGTGTCAGTTGTTTGACATACTCTCGTGATCCGCCGTCAACGGTCCGCCATTGTGGCAGGTCCTTGATATTCAAAAGACCGTGGCTGACAAAAAATCGAACGAACGCCTCAGCCGGATAGGTCGCCATTTCGGCCGCTGTCGTCGACCAGATCGCCGCTCCCATGGGCAGCAGGTGGTCGCGAATAAAGCCCGGGCCGTAGTTCTCCCGCTCAAGATAGTCGCCCAAACTAAGATCAGGCGCGCGCGGATCGTCCAACAACGTTGGTGCATCCCGGTAAAATCGCCGCAAACCTCGCATCATGCGCCAGAATCTCGGACGCAGAATGTTGCGGCGTTGACCGAGTAAACCGTTCAGGTCTGTCCCGGCATATTCAAAATCTCCGTCTCCCAAAGATGCTGCGAAGGACATTTCGCTGGCCTTTGTCGGCACGTCAAGATGCTTGAACAGGGCTGTCAGATTTGGATAGTTGAGTTCATTATAAACGATAAATCCGGTATCCACCGGCGTTTTTCTCTGGTCGACCGATGCGTCAACGGTATTGGAGTGTCCACCAATCCGGTCGTTTTTTTCATACACCGTGATGCGGTGACCTTTGTTCAGCAACCACGCCGCAGACATGCCCGCAATGCCGGTGCCAATCACCGCAATGTTGAGACGCCTACGTTTTCCCGGAGTGATATAGTTCAAGAGATCCCCTCTCCTCGCTTGGGCATCGATTGGTTGACCAGTTGAATTGTTTAGCTTTTTACGTTGAGCGGTGGCGTTCAGATCACCAGACGGCACAGCTATTTTCCGACTCTGTGATCCAATTCGAAAAGAACGTCGTAGCAAAGTATGTACATACTCCGCCCGCCGAATACGACACCTCATTGCGAACACAATCCCCGTCTTTGGTGTTGGCAACAATTGGAACAGGTGCGTTTGCATCAACGGTGGGCTCTCGAAGGCCTGGCGAATCAAGAATCAGAGGTCCCCGCGTGACGAAATACCCTGATGAACAGGAACCACCGTCCGCCGCGCGATTAAATGACTTGCTACTTGCCGTCTCGAGTACGCGGGACAAGGCCGCGTTTCAGACAATCTTTGAGCATTTCGCACCGCGACTGAAATCATTTGTTCTTCGCCAAGGGACGGATGAGCAAATGGCAGAAGAAATCGTGCAGGAGACCATGGTCAAAATTTGGCGCAAGGCATCGCAATTTGATCCCGCCAAAGCATCGGCCACGACATGGATCTACACCATTGGGCGAAACCTGCGAATTGATATGTTGCGCAAAACCTTTCGGCCGGAACCTGACTACCTTGACCCCATTTTCACACCCGATCCGGAACCACAGGGTTTCGATAACGTATCGCGTGATCAGGAAAACAAACGGATAGCTGCGGCGGTTGCCAATTTGCCGGGCGAGCAGCAGGAAGTTTTGAAACTGGCATTTTTCGAAGACAAGGCCCATCGGCAAGTCGCCGTGGAACTTTGTTTACCGCTCGGCACAGTGAAGTCGCGCATCAGGTTAGCTTTCAAGCGCATGCGAGCGGAGCTTGGAGAAATCGAATGAGCATCAACCATCATCCTAACGACGAATTTCTGTTGGATTATTCATCCGGAGGCTTGGGAGAAGCATGGGAGTTAGCGGTTGCAACCCACTTGGCGCTTTGTCCTAAATGCCGGCACACAGTTGCCCAGATGGAATCCATTGGTGGCAGTTTGCTCGACACCCTTGAACCAACCACGTTTTCCACGGCCTCCTTCGACAAGGTCATGGAACGCCTGGACAATACGCCTGTCGATGTTCCCCCAACAGTCGACCGACGCCTGCGCAAATTAGTGGCAGCGGCCTACCACAACCGCTGCGCCGCTACGCGGAAAATGCTGAAGGGCGCATCGAGTGGCAACGCTTGGGCATGGGTGCCTCACAACTACTGATCCCGACCGACGATGAAGGCGTTACAGCACGTCTGCTGCGCATCCCTGCGGGCCGGCCGGTACCCGAACACAGCCATCGCGGCGTAGAATTGACGCTTGTTCTGTCCGGGGCATACACCGACACGACTGGTCTATACGGGTGTGGAGATTTTCAGGAAGCTGATGCGGCTCTGGAACACCAGCCCCACGCCACAGCCGGAGAAGACTGCATCTGCCTTGCCATCACCGACGCGCCGCTTCGCTTCAAAAGCCTCGCCGCAAGGACCGTGCAACCTTTCCTGGGAATATGACGATCTGCTGTAGGGCGGGTTCATCGGCTTCAGCAGGGTCTCCCCGGGCAAAATCGCTCGGAAACTCATCAGGGAACCCGCTCGCCAGAAGCACGCCTCGCTTGACCGCAGCCACCGATCGTTTGTCCTTTCCCCCTAAAACTGAGCCACTAAGTAATGCGTCTCGCCATTTATCCGAACGAAACCTCGTCCGGGTGCCAGCGGCAGTTCGAATATGACCGTTGCAGAACACGCCGTTTCCGGATTTCCGCGGCGAACATTGGACCGAACTGGTTCCACCAAAAACGCACCGTCTCGTCGCAGATATCGATGCCGCGTTCGAACAGAAGATCTTCGATCTGACGCAGTTACAGCCGATACCAGATGTACATCATCACTGTCAGGCGGATCACCTCCGGCGAACTGATGAAATAGCGGAATGGATTTTTCATCCGCGAGGCTACGTACCGCCTTCCCGTCAACCCGGTTTGCTCTGACAGTGCCTAGTGACGTGATTTCAACCGACAGACACTACGGGCGCCGCGAAAACCTGAACAGGAGTTCAAGATTATTCATTGGATTGTGATCCATAGTTTTTCCGGCTGCGTAACACAGCACAAGCAACTTACGCAACGGAGTTCCCAAATGCCCTCGATCAAAAAAATTGCATCAGCCGTACTCGTCGTTGGCGCTTTGGCCCTGTCCTCAACCGCTGCCCTTGCCGGTGGCCACGGAAAGAAGGACATCGTCGATACTGCATTAGCCAATGAGCAATTCTCGACCCTTGTTGCAGCGGTTCAGGCTGCTGGCCTCGTCGACACACTAAAGGGTGACGGCCCCTTCACAGTGTTTGCTCCGACCAATGACGCGTTCGCCAAACTCCCCGCAGGAACGGTTGAGAATCTCCTGAAGCCAGAAAACAAGGACCAGCTGGTGGCTGTTCTGACTTATCACGTTCTCCCTGGAAAAGTGATGGCGGCTGACATCGCAGGCAAGACACTGAGCACCGCCACTGTTCAGGGCAGCATGGTCGATATCAACGCTACCAATGGCGTAATGATTGATGGTGCGACTGTAACCGCAGCTGATATTGAAACTTCCAATGGTGTGATCCACGTGATCGATACCGTTATCCTGCCGAACTAACCATCAGACAAAGGCCCTTGCCCCCCCTCCCATGAGGGCCTGAGTGAACGCCGGGTGCGCTGCTGTGCGCCCGGCGTATTTCTTCCTGAAAGAGAGATAGAGATGACAACAAATACCGCGATTGAAGTCGGCCTTGTCAGCCCTGCAACCTGCCCGGCATGTGGCTCAGAAACACGGTTCTGGATGCAATCCAACGGTCGCGCCATGTGCCCATGTTCCGCGCGCCGGGCCTTTGTAACCGCCGAGCTGAAAATGGCCACCTCTTCGGAAGACAACGCCGGCTAGTGACTAAAGCAAAGGCCGCTCCAGAAATGAAATCCATGGGAGGCGAATTGTCTATCGCTGTTTTCGGTGCGAGCGGCGGACTTGGCCAATCCTTTGTCACCGCATTTGCAAAAAATGAGGCGGTCAGAACGGTTCATGCATTCTCGCGAAACCGTGAGAAAAACGTCCCCCCAGCAGTTTCTCCGCACCCTTTCGACCTGCTGGATGAAGGTTCGATAGAGCATGCCGCAGAGCTGGTATCCAGGAGTGGCCCGCTCCACCTCGTGATTGTAGCCACAGGTTTGCTCCAGGACGGGGATACGACGCCTGAGAAACGCGCACATGATCTATCGCCCTCAGCCATGGAGCGCCTTTTCCGGATCAACGCGATTGGCCCTGCTCTCATTGCGAAGCATTTTCTGCCACTTCTTGATCGGAAGCGAAAATCGGTTTTCGCCGCGCTTTCAGCAAGAGTTGGCAGCATCGAAGACAATCATCTTGGCGGATGGCACAGTTATCGGGCTTCGAAAGCTGCGCTCAATATGTTTGTAAAGAACCACGCCATCGAACTTGCATATCGCAATACGAATGCGGTCTGTGTTGCCCTGCATCCTGGCACTGTCGCCACCAGTCTCTCGGAACCCTTCCAGCGAAATGTTCCGATCGAAAAACTCTTTACTCCCGAGCACGCCGTTGCCCAAATGCTCACAGTAATCGACAGTTTGGCACCCGCAGATAGCGGTGGGCTATTTGCCTGGGACGGGCAACGGATACCCTACTAGGAGACCCCGCAGGAGATGGACATGACTGTAAAATACTTCGCCGTCTATATCGCGGCACTTGTTGTCTTTTTGATTATCGACGGAGCTTGGCTCGGTTTGATCGCACGCTCATTCTACGTGGACCAGCTCGGACATCTTTTGCGTCCCTCACCAAACTTTGGTGTCGCCGGCCTATTCTACCTGTTCTACGTGGCTGGAATTGTCGTCTTCGCCGTAATGCCCGCAATGGCTCAGCAATCCTGGATGACCGCTGTCATCCTTGGGGCTCTGCTGGGGTTCATCGCTTACGGGACATATGACCTCACCAATCTTGCAACGCTTGCTGAATGGCCGGTACTTGTCTCTGTAGTGGACATGATCTGGGGCGCTCTTTTGACGGCTACCGTCGCAGCAGCAGGTTACGTGGCCTCACGCCTAATATTCAGCGCGGGCAGCGGATAGCGAGCCTGCTCCCCTCCAGAACTGGGCCACTATTTTTAGAGACCGAAGGGGGTGGTGTCAGGCTGTCCGTCGTCATATGAATTGGAACAATCTGCGGCCTGATCTAAAGGAGGGACCTGGCTCATCTGGTTCAAGATATTATGCGGCGTGTTTGCGGTATATCCATTTTAGACACCACTAAAATATCTCCGAACAATAAGCCCATAAGATCTATACGTACCCATGTCATGAACGCAAGAACAACAAGGCCCAACGCCAATGCGGAATGGGACAAAAGGCCAAACAATGCGTCTGCAGAAAGGGCTGTCCACTTTTAAAGAAGCAAAAGAGCAACAGAAATACATGCAGAGACACTTATTTCAACAATATGGCTGATACCGACGGCATGACGAAAGGTCCGGGCGATAACACCACGTCTTTAAGTAAATATATTCCCGGATTTGATGTGCACGGTGATCTTACATTCTCCAGCGTGACGTTAAGGGGTGGTTATATTAAGGCGTTAAAATCTTTCTAGACGGCAGAATTAGCGTTTAACGGACAAGGTTCCCAACCGGCGGCATGGAACCTTGAAGCCGCCTATACGATGCCACCTTAAATCACGAGACAACCTTTGCCGGCTCCGTGCAGGGCACCGAGGAAGCGTTTGTGTTAGGTCTACCTGAATTGCGTTATGGTGGTGTTATCAGCGTTGCTATCGTTGAAAATTTTTCAATCACGGCTGAGTATCTGCGTGATATTGATTATGATATAGTCGAAGGTGGTAAAGGCAATATTGGACTTACAGCGACCCTTAAACCCGTAGCGGAATACTGATAGCTTGTCGTCTGTTTATCGTTATGAGCAGACGACAAGTGTCCCCATTTAAAAGGTCATACAGCAGAGGCAAAAGGCAAGCTTACTTATATCAAAAGTATAGCATGGCTGCATCAATCAAAAGTGCCTGTCGGCTTCAAGTTGAGGGTTAACAAAGAGTCGATAGGACGACATTAATTTTCCATAACCTGTTTTCAAAACAGTCTGTAAATCGTAGGTATAGTATTCCAACGAGACGGACTCTCTGTGACCTCTTTGGATAAGATGCGCCATTACATTGGGAGACAGGTATAGGCTTAGAGTTTCTTAATTTCCACTGTCGAGGGGTTTCTGTGAAATATTTGATTTCTATTCTTATTGTTGGATACGCCATGAGTGTCGCGCATCCAACCAAACGCACATCCCCATGCATGGGTCGACCTTTCGGTCGAAGTCGTCTTCGATAAAACTGGCGCTATTACTGGTCTTCGTGAGGTATGGTTATTTGACGACTTCTATTCTGTCTATGCAACAGAAGGAATGGACCAAGATGGTGACGGTGAACCTGATAAGGCCGAGATGGCAAAAACTGGTGCGAGAAACCATAGAAAGCCTTGCAGAGTACAATTACTTTACCAAAGTTTGGATTGGAAGGAATCCAGTCCACCTAAATCTGGTCACCGAAATGTCATCAGAGATTCGTGATAATCGGCTTGCTATGATTTACTTTATTCCATTCAAAAAACCGGTTCGAACGGACGTTGGTGCCTTAACCTATTCGATTTATGACCCTAGCTATTATTCGGAAATTCTACACACCGAATCTGAAGATGCGATCAAACTTGTCGGTGCGCCAGAGGGATGCACATATAAAGTTAAAGCTGCCGAACCGTCAGTAGAGGAAGTTGCCCTCGCCTATAGTTTACCGGTGACAGAGAACGTCAGCACTGATCTTGGGCAGTTCTTTGCTGAACGTGTGAGCGTGCGATGCAGTACTCACGAATAGCACCTATCACCATACTCATTATGGGAGTAGCGGCACCTATTATGGCAACTGCGCTACCTGCTCTCGCTGCAGATTCTACTAAAGGTGCATCCTTGTGGATGCAGATGTCAATTTGGTTAGTGGAGCAACAAAGAGATTATCACCGGGAATTGACAACAGCTTTGAAAAGTTTGTCGCAGGGAAGGAAACTGGGAGGCTTTCACGGCATTGATCCTCGGCAGTTTTCTCTACGGTGTTTTCCATGCCGCCGGGGCCCGGTCACGGTAAGGCTGTACTGACCAGTTACCTGCTGAGCCCACGGGGAAAATATAGGGCGCTCACTAGTTCTCGCAACGCTTGCGGCTTTTTGTCAAGGAGTGGTCGCTATTTTGATCGTTTATGGCTTAATTTATTTGGCGGGATGGATACCGCGTGAAACGTCATCTGCCGTCCAATGGAGCGAACGGTTCAGTTTTTTTCTGGTCGCCGCTTTAGGAGCATGGCTTGCCTTTCGCGCCTTGAAGGCTATTTATCGGTTTTGGTGCACACGACGTAGTTTTTGTCAGTATGGCGCATGATCATGATGCTCTTCATACGCATGGAACCAATACGGTGTCATGCGGTCATGATCATCTCCCGAGCTCCAAACAAATGGATGCGGCAGGGGACTGGCGGGGCATGATTGGTGTTGCACTTTCCCATCGGCATGCGTCCATGCAGTGGAGCCATTCTGGTATTGGTGTTTGCAAAGGCTTTCGGGATAGCATGGTCTGGGATTGGGGCTGTCTTAGCCATGTCGGCTGGAACAGCAATTACTGTCGTAACTCTTGCGTTGCTTGCGATCAAGGCGCGCGGTCTTGCATTTTCCTTGATCAAAAGCGACACGAGGAATTGGGCGATAGTTTCTAAAAGTCTTGCTCTGTTAGGGGGCTTGTTTATTTTGGCTATCGGCATCGGACTATTATCGCTGTCGTTTAATGCTGCGCATCCGTTGCGCCTATAACCAATCTCGGATTAAGCAGCTCTGATTGATATCAAGAAACGATGCAATTTCCTGATTTTTACCTCTAAGGTTATCACGCCATATAAAATCATGAACTTCCGGAATTGGTACACAGCGGACTATAACCACGACCACGACCCTGAAAGTCGACGAACACCGGCTCATTTGCGGCGGCAACGTCGATCACGCCAATCAAGAGCGTGCCCCCGTCCGAGTTCATAAACGCCGCTAGGGTCTTCAGAACTTGTTTCTGAAGGACTTTGTTTTGCTTAACTTCCTGCACGTCCTATTGGAACGTGCTCTTAAACTCAAGATCTCTGCTCTCGTCAGCTTCGATGATGTCTGCCACCAGTGGCAGTGGCAGTGGCAGTGGCAGTGGCGGAGACGGTTGGTAAAACGCACCCGGCCAACCACCGTGTTTTTTGATAACCCCGTCGATTTTCGCCATCAGGCCTATCTCGCCATCACCGCTACTTTTGTCTAGCTTTGAGTATCTAGACCTTAAGGGCGTATTGGCCCCGCGGGCAGCAATTGTTCCGATGCGGAGGCTGCTATAGCGTGTTGGGCGATCTGGTCGAGTAAATCCGGCGACGGAAGAGCGCCTAACGGGTGTATGCCTAATGGCTACGCGCTATAGGGGCCAGTGCGATCTTCTGGCTAATGCTGGAGACAGCTGCCCTTATGGACTTTGTCGAACCGGCAGGTTTTGAATCTCTCCTTCGTCAAGACGCACCCGACAGACAATTTGTTAAACTGCTGCTAATTGGCGTGGCGTTTATCTGGGGTGTCTTCGCAATCTTCCTGCGGGACCGAGATAAATAACCCGAGGCCATTTCAAAAAATATTTCAAAATTAAATAATGACCGGGCGTGACCATCTAAGATCCGTGGCAGAGGTCGTAAATCCCGGTGTACCCCCAGGTGGCACCCCCCGGCCTAGCCGATTTGCAGGCGTCAAATCCGTCAAAGTTCATGCGTATCCGCTGCACAAGTATGGATAAAAACATGGGTATGATTGATTGGTGTTTTATTTTTCCGTTTTATATCAATTAGGTAAACGGTGAAATTGGCGGAGGGAGGGGGATTCGAACCCCCGAAGAGCCGTAAAGCCCTTAACGATTTAGCAAACCGTCGCCTTCAGCCACTCGGCCACCCCTCCGCACGAGAGTGGGTCTTCACGACGTATGCGAAATGGGTTGTGCCAACCCGGTGGTCAGGTGTCAATCCATCTGCCTGAATCACATGAACATCGCTGACATACGGGTCGACGCGTGCACGAAATTTGGCGTCGGAAAACATCGCCGCGACAATTTCAGCCCCTAGAACGAACTCCAGCGTCCATAGGTGGACTTCATCATGTCGAGCATGCAGTCGAGGGCGATGGGGTCTGCTTCAGGAGTGCCGCAGGCATCGCGATAATCATTGTGCGCCTCAACAAACTCGATCCAGAGATCGGCCTAGCTCAGCGCAATAGTGCCGTGGCGCCGCAACCTCGAGTTCACCGACCGCGCAAGCGTCGTTGAACGAGGCAAGAATTTTGTCGTTCAAACGGCGGTTGTATTTCGGAAGACCGATATCGGCCACGATCGCATCGGGGCTGTCGTTGCCATCGGCGGTCTGAATATGTGCCGTACTTGCCATTTCCCCTCTCCTGCTCGTGGCCGCTAACACGGCAGGTCTGGCAACATTAAGATCAGGAGGCTTGCAGAGTGGTTAACGAAACCTTCCGAAGTTCCGTATAAACTTTCACCAAATGTAAATTAAATGCCCCCTACCGTATGCACCGTGACCCCTCGACCAGAAAGAACACGGGCTATGGCATCATTCACCAAAAGATCGGTTGAAACACTTCTCGACCTGGCAGAAATCAAGCTGTCCTGTCTTCAGGTGTTTGATCGAGATGACGGAAAGGAACTAGCCGCTTTCGAACAGGCCCGCCGCGAACTCGGCGCGATTCTGCCCGAGCGCAAAGCATCCTCTATTGTTAAGTTTCCCACCGCCGAGGCTCAACGCGCCACCGTCTAAAAACACGTCGTAGAAGTTGCGGGTACGAGGCTTGGCCTAGGCAGAAGCTTCGAGGGCCTGTTCCAGATCCGCAATTAAATCGCCTGGATCTTCGATCCCGATGGAAACGCGCAACAGATCGTCGGGAAACGGGCTTTCCGTTCCTTCTACGGTTGCACGATGCTCGATCAGGCTCTCGACGCCGCCCAGTGATGCGGCGCGCACGAAGAGCTTTACCGCCTTGGCGGTCTCCAGCGCTGCTTCCCTGCCCCCCTTGACCCGAATAGACACCATCCCGCCAAAGCCGCCCGTCATCTGACGTGTCGCAATTTTGTGACCGCGATAGCTTTTCAGGCCGGGATAAAGAACCTCAGCTACCAGTGGATGTCCGTCAAAATATTCGGCCAGGCGCAGCGCCGACTGGCAGGATTTTTCCACCCGCAGGGGCAAGGTTCGCATGCCTCGGAGGAGCAGCCAAGCTTCGAACGCCCCCAGCATCCCGCCATTCTCGAACCGCAGATAGTGCATACGCTCCCAGCCAGCATCCTTCTTTGCTGTCACCAGGGCGCCCGCCAGCACGTCACCATGCCCATTCAGGTATTTTGTCCCCGAATGCATGACGATATCCGCCCCCATTGTGAGCGGCTGGGTCAGCACCGGCGTGGCCACGGTAGAATCGACCCCCAGGATCGCGCCGGCGTCATGGGCAATACGCGCGGAAGCTTCGATATCGGTTACTTCCCAGGTCGGATTGCAGGGGGTTTCGATCCAGACCAGTTTGGTTTTGCCTTTGCGCACTGTATTGGTCAGCGCGACCAGATCGCCGGGCGGCACGAAATCAACCTCGAGACCCCAGTGGCGGCCAACATTGATCAACCAGTTGCGCAGCCCGAAATACATCACCGAGGGCGCCACAACATGGTCGCCGGGCGCCAGGGACATCATGACCGTCGTCGCGGCGGCCATGCCCGAACCGAAAACGAGAGCTTCGGCCCCCTTCTCCAGGGCCGCGATCAGGGCCTCGAGCTGCTCATAGGTCGGATTTTCATCGCGAGTGTAGCCGCGGTTGCGGAACTTTTCGTAATTCTCGTCGCGCGCATAATTGGTAGACAGATGGATCGGCGGTACAACCGCGTTGGTCGCCGGGTCCAGCCACCCCAGGGCTTGGGCCGCCATGGTGGCGGGTTTGGGGGTTTTATTGTCGTCTGATGCCATGTTTTTGTCTGTGTTGATCGCGCAGCAGAGGATGCATTTTCAGTGACCTGTGCGTAGCATAACATATCCTAATAATATCCACGCTTCACTTCGGAGACGACAAGATGACCGCCTATCTGATCGCAACCATCGAAGTTCACAACGCGGCGGACTACGAGACTTATAAATCGACCGCCCCGGCGCTGATCGAAAAACATGGTGGGCGTTATATCGTGCGAGGGGGCGCCCGTGATCTGATCGAGGGCAGCTGGCCGGAGGGCCGGATCGTGGTACTGGAATTTCCCAACTGGGACGGCGCCAACGCCTTTGTCGACGACCCGGAATACCAGCCGATAGCCGCCATCCGTCATGCCAACACCACGTCCCATATCTGGATTGTCGAAGGCTGGGAAGCCGGCGCCCGCGCCGACGGTATGCATGCCTATGTAGTCGGCCAGATCCAGATAAAAGACGCAGATAAATATGCGCCCTACGCCCAACAAGTCCCCGCCGTGGTCGACGCGTCACGGGGGACCTTCCTCGCCCGTGGCGGCCGCACCCGGTCCGCCGAAGGCGGCATGGATCTCGACCGGCTCGTGATCGTCGGTTTTGCCAGCAACGCTGACGCCCGCGGATTCTACGACGGCGAGGCTTACACGCCGCTGATCAAAGTCCGGCGATCCGCCTCAGACTCCAATATCGCCCTCGTTGAAGGACTGTAGCCTCAGGGTTTGGTCGGGCGGGCCCAGAGCGGCACGTGGGGGTTCTTCAGGCCAACTACCAAAATCGCGCCGGTGATAAAGCCACCGATATGGACCCAGACGGCCACGCCCAGCGCGGAAGGTGTGTTGGTGGCGGCCCAGAGCAAATCCTGGACAAAAAAGGTGCCGATCACCAGCAGTGCGGGCAGCCGAATTGGGATGAAGGCAAACAGCAGCACCAGCAGGCGGGCCCGCGGAAAAAGCATCAGATAGGCCCCCAGAACCCCCGATATCGCCCCGCTCGCGCCGACCACCGGGGTCAGGGATGTGGTGTCGACGAGACCGTGCACCAAGCCCCCCATCAAACCGCAAATCAGGAAGAACAGCAGGAACCGCGCGTGCCCCATCGCGTCCTCGATATTGGCTCCGAAAACCCAGAGAAACAGCATATTGAAAATGACGTGTTGCCAGCCCCCATGCAGGAACTGATAGCTGATCAGTGACAACAACGGCGCGACATTGTCGGTGCCGGTCGGTAGTTCAAAACCCTCGAACAACCGCGCCGGAATCACCGCAAAGCCGAGCAACGTGTCGAATATTTCAGCATCGCTCATGCCGAGCATGGTGAGAAAAATACCAAAATTCACCACCACCAGGCCGATGGTCACGTAATGCGCGCGGATGTACCGGCGCGGGTTGGCGTCGTAGAGCGGAATCAGAGGCATCTAAACAAGACGGGGGGTATGAGCCCCCATCCCTTCCATTCAGTAATCAACGACCTAGAAATAGGCCTCATCGGGTCCGACTGGCGGGGTCCATTCACAATCTCCGAACGGACCGTCGCCCTTCACCTCGACATAGGCGATCCGGTCTTTCTCGGACTTATCGTCGAGCAGCACCCGGGCACACCAATCCGCTACATAGTCGTGGCAGTCGAGCCCACCCAGATTGGGCAATCCCCAAAGCGGATGGAACTGGTCCTCGACCACCCACATTTCCTTGTTGGCGGTGATGTCCTCATACACTTCGATGGCGTCCTCGAGTGGACATAGCGGATCGAACTCCCCGGAGACGAGCAAGGTCGGGCACTCGATACTCTCCACATAACCCTTCACGGTCATGTCGCGCGCCATCTCGTCGAACTCGTCCTCGTCCTCCATGCCGGCCATGTACATGAACTGCTGTTTGAAGCGCGGCGAGGACTGGGTGAAGATCGTGTTGTTCGGGTTAAAACACGCCACCGCGCTGACCAGTGCCGCCGGGCGATGATCGTAGCTCGCCAGTCGCAGTGACCAGTAGCTGCCCATGGACACCCCGTAGACGCCGATCTTCTCGCTATCGACCTCTTCGCGATTCTGCAGATAGTCCATCACGGCCGCGCCAGCGCGCTCGTAATTGTCACCGACGGCGCGGATTTTCTGCATGTTTGAATTGCCCTGCCCCGGGCCATCGATCGAGATCACATGCATCCCGCGATCGATGAACGGGTTCTTGCCCGCCTTCGGTACCGCTTCCTTGGTCTGGTCCATGCCCGGCACGTAGATCACGCAGGGCGCCTTGCGCCGGTCGGGCAACAAATGCAGCAGGCAGGAAATCGTTTTGCCGTCATCGAAGGGCACTTCCACCCGTTCGATCGGATAAGCGGCGGTTTCACAGCGACGATCAACCATATTCGAAAGGCGGTTGTAGAGATCAACCTTGACCGGATTGTCGTCATAGAAGATCGGATGCTGGGCCATGCGGTAGGCCTCGATCGCATGATCGTAGTGCTCCGTCGCCGTCACGTTGAAACCCTGCTCCTGCGCTTTTTTGGCGAGCAAGGCGTCATGGTCGCCCTTCTTGGCCCACTGCTTGGGCAGCATGCGGTAGTTGTGGGCGCGGGTCGGCGTTTCAGAATCGTCGCGCTCGAAGTTCTGCACCCGCCCGCGCATATTCAGCGCCAGGTCGAGCATCCATTGTTGGTCATCGCGCTTGGTGCGCAGCTTCTTGATCGCCATGTTTTCCTCCGGCTTTGGTTTTGATCGTTGCTTTATTCTAACGGCGTTTGAACTGTTCCTTGCCGAACATCACGTCCCACGCCTTACCCTTGGGCGGGCTGGAGCTGCGGAGTTCGATCAGGACTTCCAGACCCTGCTTCACGGCAGGACGTTCTCCCACCTCTTCGAGCCAGCGCTTGGTGTTGGGATAATCCTCGAGGGGAACTTCCTGTCCCTTCCAGTTGCGCATCCACGGGAAGGCCGCGATGTCGGCAATCGTGTAATCGTCCCCCGCCAGATAGCGGCTCTTGCCGAGCTTGGTATCTGCCACCCCGAACAGGCGCTTGGTTTCATTCGCGTAACGCTCGGTGGCGTATTCGATCCGGTCGGGGGCGTAGCGGCGGAAATGGTTCGCCTGCCCCATCATCGGGCCGATGCCGCCCATCTGCCACATCAACCATTCCATGGTCGCAAAGTGACCCGCCGGATCGCTGGCCGCGTCCGGCAGAAACTTGCCGATCTTCTGCGCCAGGTAATACAGGATTGCGCCGGTCTCGAAGATCGATATTTCCTGCCCATCCGGACCGTCGCTGTCGATGATCGCCGGGATCCGGTTGTTCGGGCTGATGGCGAGGAAATTCGGCTCGAACTGCTCGCCATTCCCGATATTCACCGGAATGACTTCATGCTCGAGCGCACATTCCAGCAGCATGATGTGGACCTTGTGGCCGTTCGGCGTCGGCCAGGAATAGGCGCGGATCATCTGTCAGTACTCCCTGTCTGGTGGAGGCTTATGGACTTGTATCTTCAAGGCTTTAGTCGAACACCGCAACGCCGCGCTGAACACCCGGGCGGGCGGCGAGTTCGTCGAGCCAGCGCTTCAAGTTGTCGAGCCCGTCGAGGCTCTGTCCCTGGAACTCATGGGTACGCAGCCAGCCGTAGGAGGCAATACCGGCAATCGTGAAGTCGTCCCCTGCCAGATACTGAGTCTCCCCAAGCCGGCGGTCCGCGACGTTGTAGATGCGGTCCGTCTCTTCGGCATATCGCTGGATGCCATAGGGTACTTTTTCCGGCGCAAAGTTCCGGAAATGACCGTTCTGTCCGAGCATCGGACCGACACCACCCATCTACCAAATCAGCCATTCATTCAGGACGATCCGGCCGCGCGGGTCCTTTTGCGCGTCGGGAATAAACTTGTCGAGCTTTTCGGCCAGATAAATCCGAATCGCACCGGACTCGAACACACTGACCGGCTCACTACCGGGTCCGTATTCATCCAAAATTGCCGGTATCTTGTTGTTCGGGCTGAGCTTCAGAAAGTCCGGCTTTAACTGATCCTTGTCGCCGAAATTAATGCGGTGGAGTTCGTAATCGACCTCGCACTCCTCGAGCATGATATGCAGCTTGTGGCCGTTCGGCGTCGGGGCAGAGTATGCGTGGATCATGGAACTCTCCGTTGAAGCAAATGGACGCCAATGGTTTGGGTGCAGGATAATCCAGCACGCGCCATCGACAAATGAATTAGCTCGAGGGGGTGGGAGCCGGCGGTTCCGGCGCGGCATGCACCGCCAGCCAAACCGTCGGGGTATCAAGGGTTGTCCAGGTCACCCGGTGGCGACAATGGGCGGGAAGATAGACAAAATCACCCGGGGTAAGGGAACGGGGTGCCGCTTCGCCCTCGATCTCAATCCGGGCTGCCCCCTGCAGAACGACGACCCATTCGTCATCGTCCTGATCGTACCATTCGCCCGCCGCGGTCGCCGGGTCATGGGACACGATCCGTTCGATGCGCAGGCCATCCCGGGCGAGCAAGATCTCGAGAACTTCACCCCCTGCCGCGTTGGGTAAATCGGCCAGCAAATTTCCTGATGGGCGCGTCGGTGCGGTCACGAGGGTCAGCGAACCTCGACCTCTTCGTCGCTTTCGGCAGAAGCTACGATCGCTTGCAGAATTTCGACATTGTGCAGCAGGTGATCCGGGGTGAAGCGATAACTCCCCTTCCCTTCGGCTGCATCGGCCCACTGTTCCAGATTGGCTTTCACGACATTCTGGGACGCGTAAGTCTGGGTTGTCATTTCCTCGTCGAGCCACCGCGTGGTCAGGGTGGCGGGTTCGGGGATATCCACGTTTGAATTCTCCCGTGCCTCCCCCCAACCCTTATCGCCAAACACCTTGATCGCGCTGTGAAAGGGGGTCGTGGCGATGTTGCACATGAAGCCGGTCACGCCGGATTCGAACATGAACTGCACGGTGACCACATCATTTCCCGGGAACAGATCCGACCGGCTGTTGGCCACGGCGCGCAAGCGAGTCACCGGCCCCGCCAAAGACTGGAAGTAGTCGGTGATGTGAACCCCGAGCGCCGTCAACGTGCCGAGCGGTGCCTGTTTGGCGTCCTTTCGCCAGGACGAAGCCGAGGTCGCGGCCTTGGTGAAGTTGTTATGGGACCAGTTGCATTCGATGTGAATGAGCGTGCCGAAATCGCCTTCGTCCAGATGGGTCTTCATGGCTTCGAGCGCCGGTTCGAAACGCCGCTCGTGACCAATCCCCACCGCTTTCAGGCCTGCATCCTGGCACGCCGTCAGCATTCGTGTGGCAGCGTCGGACGACAAAGCGAACGGCTTCTCACAGAAGATCTGCTTGCCTGCCGCAACAGCAGCCAGCACCTGACCTTCGTGGAGCGCGTGGGGCGTGACCAGAATGACCGCGTCGATGTCATCATCGGCGAGCACATCTTCATAGCTGTCCCCGAGGTCGAAGCCCTGCACGGCGGCAAAATCACGAACCCCGTCCAGATTGACGTCGACGCCCCGCCGGACGGTGATGCGGTCACTGTCTGCAAGACAGGTGACGATCTGCTTGCCCCACCATCCCAGGCCGATCACGGCTGCGTTCAACATTATCGTCTCCTTTTGGTCAGCCCCGTACACGCTGTGCACGGGCGCATTTGCGAAACTCTACCTCAGTTCCACAATCGCTGGCCAACAAGCGGCAGGCGCTGAACGGGTGAGTCCGCGTCCTTAAAATCACCGTCGATCATCAGGCGATGATTGACCGGGATCGGATTGGCTAGAGTGGCTTCCACGAAGCAGCCTTTCTGGGCGGCGTCGAGCAGGCGCTTCTGTTCCTCGAAGCTCGCCGTCCTCACAAGGCTCTCATCCTCAGCCTGACGAAGGACGAGGGCCGTTCGTGCAATTATCCGGTGAACGCGCCGGCGTGATCATTCGCAAAATCAGCTGGGGTGCGCGGTGCGTGCCCGGCAAGGGTCTGGATCAGATCATTGCCGTAGCTCGCCATATTGCCGCCAGCCGCCATCTCCATCATCGTACCCTGATGGGCGACCAGCCACTCCGGCATGCCCCGTTCTTTCATGGCACCAATCGCGCCTTCCAGAGGGACCGGGATGAAGGGGATTTCCTTGCCGATCGCCGCGCCAATGGCCGCAACGGCTTCCGCCGGGGTGATGTTCGGGCCAGACAGCTCATAGATCTGCCCTTCATGACCTTCGGTGGTCAGGATGCCGGCTGACACATCGGCCGTGTCGCGCACGTCGATCATGCCCAGACCCATATCGGTCGGGATCGGCATCATCACCTTGCCCATGCCCTTGATCATTTCGGCCATGTTGAGGAAGTTCTGCATGAAGAAGCCCGGGCGCAGGAACGTCCAGTCGAGCCCGCTGCTGCGGATCCCCTGCTCAATTTTCCAATGCCCCTGGCCGATCAGCGCGGGGGAGTCTTCCTTGATGATGAAGCTGCCACCCGACAGTTTGACGATATGCTTCACACCAGCCGTTTTGGCGGCATTCACGGCGTTGAGCTGCTGCTCGACCATGACCGGGCTATGCCCCGAGAGCAGGAACAGCTTCTCGCAGCCCTGCAATCCCACTTCGACGCTGGCCGCATCGCTAAGATCCGCCTGCACTAGTTCCACATTGCTGCCCAGGGTCTCTGCGGCCTTGGCCGTGTCACGGACCAAGCAGCGGAATTCTGCGCCTTTTTCCTTGAGTGTGGCCACAAGCCCGCGACCTGTGGTGCCTGTCGCGCCGATAATACCAATCATGATTCTCTCCCGAGTATTGAAGTTGAAGGACCGTCTGGAAGCATCTAAAAGAACATACGCTACCGAATGGAAGATAAATCTAGGTCATATCCCTGTGGGGTCAAGCCAGCCAGGCAAGAATCATCGACAGGGTCACGACGCCGCCCGCCGTGGAAAGCACCAGTGAGGTTCCCGCCCGGGCCACGTAGACCCCGTAGGATTGCGCCACCAGAAACACCATCAACCCACCCGGCAGTGCGGCGGTCAGGGTGACCACCGCCAGCTCCAGGGACGTTAGATTGAACAGCCAATGCGCGGCGGCAAAAACCACCAGCGGGTGCACCACCAGCTTGATCACCGCCATGGTCATGGCGTGCTGAATATTTCCCGCGACCCGGAACCCGGCCAGGGATGCCCCCAGCGCAAACAACGCCGCCGGGATCGTTGCATCACCGAGCATGTCAATGATCGTGGACATAAAACTCGGCAGACCTAGCCCCAACGCGGCCCAACTCAACCCCACCGCAATCGCGATGATCACCGGGTTGGTTACGATCGAATGCGCCGCTGCCTTTGCCGCGCTCGCCCAGCCAGCAGCACCACTTTGGGCCATGTCGTGCAGTACAAAGAAGATCGTCGTAAACAGCAGCGAATGCAGGGTGATGATCACCATCAGCGGAACCAGGCCGCCCCCCCCCCAGGTCGCAAAGACCAGCGGCACGCCGAGCAAGGTGGTGTTAGAGAACATCGACCCCATGGCAAAGGAGGCCCGCTCGCCACCTGACAGCCCGAAGACAAACCGCCCGAGCAGCAACGCCCCGATCAGCACCAGAAAGGAGGGCAGGTAATAGGCAAAGACGACGTCAAAATTCAGCGCTTCAAACGGCCGCGCCCGTACGATCGTACGAAACAGTAGCGCCGGGACCGCGACGTAAAGCACGAAATTGCTGAGACCGACGACAGCCGCCTCAGGAAAAAACCGTGAACGCCCGCCAATGACGCCGAGCCCTATCAACCCGAAGACGGGGAGCACGATGGAAAGGACGGCGATCATGAACCAGACATCCCGCTAGCCGTCATGGCCGGACTTGTTCCGACCTTCCACGTGGTGGATCCACACTGGAAGCTGATCGGGTCCATAGACGTGGATGCTCGGATCAAGTCCAGGCATGCCGAAGGTCGAATCAGGGTTCGGATCCTAACTCCCCAGCTTTTCCTGCAGCAGCTCGTTCACCATCTGCGGGTTCGCCTTACCCTGCGTGGCTTTCATCGCCTGGCCCGTAAACCAGCCCGCAACTTTGGTGTTGCCCTGGCGATACTGGTCGGCCTGTTCTGGATTGTCGGCGATGATCTGGTCGATGACCGCGGAGATTTCGCCGCTGTCGCTGATCTGCTTCAGGCCCTTTTCCTCGACGATCGAATCCGCGTCCTTGCCGCTGTCGAACATGGCGTCAAAGACCTCTTTGGCTATCTTGCCTGAGATCGTGCCGTCGGCGATCAGATCGATTAGCCCGCCGAGTTGGGCGGCGCTGACCGGGCTGGCGGCGATCTCCAGATCGTCGGCGTTCAGGCGCCTGAAGAAATCCCCGGTGATCCAATTGGCCGCGATCTTGGGGTCTCGTTTGGCACCGTCTGCATCCACGACGGCTTCATAGAACTCTGCGGTCTCGCGCTCCGCGACCAGCACCCCCGCGTCATAATCGCTGAGGCCGAACGCCTCGACGAAACGCACCGCTTTCTTGTCGGGCAGTTCGGGCAGGCTGGCGGCAATCTCGTCGACGAAGGCCTGATCGAATTCGACCGGCAGCAAATCCGGGTCCGGGAAATAACGATAATCATGCGCCTCTTCCTTCGAGCGCATGGAACGAGTCTCACCTTTGTCCGGATCGAAGAGGCGGGTCTCCTGGTCGATCTCGCCCCCCTCCTCGAGGATCTCGATCTGGCGACGTGCCTCGTATTCGGCGGCCTGACGCACAAAGCGCAGGGAATTCACGTTTTTGATCTCACAACGCGTGCCTAGTTCTCCATCCGGGTGGCGTACGGAGACATTGACGTCGGCGCGCAGGGAGCCTTGCTGCATGTTGCCATCACAGGTGCCGAGATAGCGCAGGATCGAGCGCAGCTTGCCGAGATAGGCGGCGGCTTCCTCGCCCGAGCGAATATCCGGCTTCGAGACGATTTCCATCAGCGCCACGCCGGAGCGGTTTAGATCAATGCAGGTCTGGTCGGGGATGCGATCATGGATCGACTTGCCCGCATCCTGCTCCAGATGAATACGCACGATTCCAACTTCGAAGCTGCGGCCGCCCTCCAGATCGACGCTGACGCGCCCCTCGCCGACCACCGGGTCAGAGAACTGGCTGATCTGATAGCCCTGGGGCAGATCGGGATAGAAATAGTTCTTCCGGTCAAACACCGAACGCAGATTGATCTGGGCTTCGAGCCCCAACCCGGTCCGCACCGCCTGACGCACCGCAGCGATGTTGAGCACCGGCAGCATGCCCGGCATGGCCGCATCGACCAGGCTGACATGGGTGTTGGGCTCCCCACCAAAATCTGTCGGGGCGCCGGAAAACAGTTTCGATTCCGAGGTTACCTGAGCGTGGACTTCGAGCCCGATAATGACCTCCCATGCGCCGGTCTCACCCTGGATCAGATCGTCGCTGTTGTGGCCGACCCGCGAGGTGAAATGCGCGACCAGATGATCGGGGATGTCTTCGGCGGTGGTGTCTGTTGCGTTGGTCATGAGTTTTTCCTAGCGGCTCGAAGCGGAACGGACAAGTCGTCTTCCCCCTTCACCGTCATGGCCGGACTTGATCCGGCCAGCCACGTGGCGGATTCACGCCGGATGTCGTGCAAGTCCATGGACGTGGACGTGGATACCCGGATCAAGTCCGGGCATGACAAATTCAGGAGCGATTGAGCGTGGTTCAAAACCCGGCCTCCACCAATTCTTCCGCCCCCAGTGCCTGCCGGGTGAAATCCAGACCCGCCGCCGGGACGAAACCTGCGCAGGTGTAGATCACTACCGAAAAGAATTTCGGGCCTGTCCAGAAGTAGGCGGAGATGCCACTATCGACCAAAGGCAGGAACGCGTCATAGCCAGCATTTTCCGCGCGGCCGCTGCCGTTTTCGATCATTGAATCCGGGGAGTACACGATCGGGTCTCCATAGGGGGTCATGCCGAGGGCACCCGCTAGGCCGAGGAGATATTCTCCGACGCGGTCTTCATCGAGCGCGACCGAGAACCGGCCTTCGATCAGATGGCGTTGGCGGAAGATTTCCGGCGCGAGGTCGCGCACCAGTCCGGTCATGGCCGGGCGTCAAAACCCGCCGCGGTTTCCAGAACATCGGCGGCGCGCAGCATGGTTTCTTCACCGAAGGCCGAGCCGATCAGATGCAGGCCAAGCGGCAGGCCGTCTGCTGACAATCCGGCCGGCACGGAGATCGCAGGCAGCCCGGCCATCGAGGCGGGGACCGTGAAGATGTCGTTCAGATACATCTCGATCGGATCGTTCTGTTTCTCACCGAAGGCAAACGCCGCGCTCGGCGTGGTCGGCGTCAGGATCACGTCACAGCTTTCAAAGGCGGCCTTGAAGTCATCGGCGATGCGTGTGCGTACCCGCTGGGCCTGCAGATAATAGGCGTCGTAATAGCCCGCCGAAAGCACATAGGTCCCGATCATCACCCGGCGCTGAACCTCAGCCCCGAACCCTTCGGCGCGGGTCCGCTCATAGGTCTCGGTCAGATCATCGCCATCAACCCGCAAGCCGTAACGCATGCCGTCATAGCGGGCGAGGTTCGATGACGCCTCAGCCGGGGCCACGATGTAGTAAGCGGGAAGCGCATATTTCGTGTGTGGCAGGGAGATATCGACGATCTCTGCCCCCGCATCCCGGAGCCAATCCACCCCCTGTTGCCAGAGCGCCTCGATTTCCGCCGGGGTCCCTTCCATCCGATACTCGGCGGGTACGCCAACCCGCAGGCCTCGAATATCGCCCGTCAACGCGGCCGCGTAATCGGGCACGGGCAGATCGACGCTGGTAGAATCCTTCGGGTCAAACCCGGCCATGCCGCCGAGCATGATCGCGGAATCGCGCACCGTGTGGGCGAGCGGGCCGGCCTGATCGAGGGAACTGGCAAAGGCGATAACCCCCCAGCGCGAACAGCGCCCGTAAGTGGGCTTCAGGCCAACGATGCCGCAAAAGGCACCGGGCTGACGGATCGAGCCACCGGTATCGGTGCCTGTGGCGCCCGCGGCAATGCGTGCGGCCACGGCTGCAGCTGAGCCCCCTGACGATCCGCCAGGCACCAGATCCTTGCCCGCATTGTCGCCGCTGGACGCTTTCCACGGGTTGAGGGTCGGACCATAATAACTGGTGAGGTTGGCCGAGCCCATGGCGAACTCGTCCATGTTGACCTTGCCGAGCATCACCGCGCCGGCGTCCCACAAATTCGCAGTCACGGTGGACTCATAAGTCGGTCGAAACCCGTCGAGGATATGGCTGCCCGCGGTCGAGAGTGCGCCCTCAGTGCAGAACAAATCTTTGATCGCCAGCGGGATCCCATCGAGTGGTCCGGCGGCATTGCCGCTGGCCCGGCGCGCGTCAGATACCTCCGCCATGGCCTGGGCCCGTTCCGGGGTTTCTTCAATATAGGCGTTCAGGTCGCGGGCAGATTCCATCGCGACGAGATAGGCATCGGTCAGCTCCCGCGCGGTGAAGTCGCGCTTGTCGAGCCCGGCGCCGGCTTCAACGATGGTGAGATCCGTAAGCGCGGCCATTATTCGATCACCTTGGGCACCACGAAAAACCCGTCCGTCGTCTCAGGCGCATTCGCGAGGACCTTGCCCTGCACATGCCCGTCGGTCACCACATCGACCCGCAGGCGCTGCACCATCTCGACGACACTGGTCATCGGTTCGACACCCTCCGTGTCGACTTCGTCGAGCTGTTCCACCCAGCCGAGAATATTATTGAGTTCATCGGCCAGCGGCGCCAGTTCACCCTCATCCACATGGATGCGGGCCAACTTGGCAATACGCCGTACGGTATAGGTGTCGAGGGCCATATCGGATCAACAGTTAAAGGTTCGAGATTGGCGCGGAAGCTATCACTGTGCAAATTATCCGACAATGGTGGCCGACAGATTTGCAAAACACCGCTTTTACACCGCACGGTCCGGATTTTTGCTGGCCTGCCCTCCGTCATCACCGTAAATATTCGCCATGGCAATTTTCGAAACCACTGAAATGAGAGACGCGCTCGCGCCCCGTGCGCGGCTGCTTGGCTTTGATCTGGGTACCAAGACCATCGGGCTCGCGCTTTCGGATTCCGGCTTCATGGTCGCCTCCCCGCTGGAAACCCTGCGGCGCACCAAATTCACGCCAGATGCGGAGAAACTACGCGCCATCATTACCGAAAACGGCGTCGGCGGTCTGGTCATGGGCCTGCCCCGCAACATGGACGGCTCCGAAGGCCCCCGCGCCCAGTCGACCCGCGCCTTTGCCGACAACATGGCTGGCAAGGTCGAGTTGCCCATCACCTTCTGGGATGAACGCCTCTCGACCGCCGAAGCCGAGCGGGTCCTGATCGATCAGGCCGACATGAACCGCAAGCGCCGCAGCGAGGTCATCGACAAGATGGCCGCCTCGATCATCCTGCAAAACTTCATGGATTTCATGCGGAACACGTGATGAGTGAAAACGAAAACTTCTACGAGGCCCTGATCTATCCGGCTCGTTGGCGGGTGCTGGTGAATGTTGTGCTCTATGGGGCGTTTGTTTTCACCGGGTTGGCTCTGATCGCAACGCCGGATCAAATCCCGCGCCTGGTTGGGGCGGCGGTCGTGGTCTATTTTGGGATTTTGGAAATCTATGCGCTCTGGCGTCTGGCGGTGCGTGCCCCCTCCCTCGTCATCGGGCCGGAGGGGGTTTACGACAATGCCTCGATCACCGGGGTCGGCGGGATCCACTGGCACGAAATCACAGGCATCGCCCAGAAGAAGAACTATCTCGTCCGCCATATCGCCATCGAGCTGCGCGACCGGGAGGCGGTCATTGAACGGGTTCCGGTACCTCGGCAATGGCTGGTACGGCTGCTCGATTTTATCTGCCAGGCGAGCGTCAACATTTCGCCGGGCTTTCTTGGGCGCGACCTGAACGATGTAGAGGCCCTGCTCCAGCGTTATCACGAGCATTACAGAAAGTGAGAATGCGGGTGCTTTCAGCCTTCATGCCGGTTCTGGCGTGCGGCCTCGAGCTGCCCGGACTGGCCCCCACAGGGCGCCTATATCGTGGCCGGGTCCTTCGTTCGATTCCTGATCGAGACACAAGGCATGGATAAGTTCCGCGCGATCTATGGGCAGACGCCACTGCAGACACGCAGACGCAATGCCGGGGACGTCGCGCGTTGGCAGGCGGTGTATGGGGTGCCGTTCGACACGCTGACTACGGAACGGCGGCAGGCGGTCAGCCGCTAGGCGATCAGTCCCAGATTTTCCAGGGAGCTTCGCCGCTTTCCCAGAGCGCTTCGAGCTGGTTCTTCTCCCGCAGCGTGTCCATGGGCTGCCAGAAGCCGTCATGACGGAAAGCAGCAAGCTCGCCGTTCTCGGCCATGGTGTTGAGGGGCCCCTGTTCCCAGACACAGGCATCACCGTCGATCAGCTCGAGGACGACGGGCTCGCAGACAAAGAAACCGCCATTGATGATGTTGCCATCCCCGCGCGGCTTTTCGGCAAAGCGCGAGACCCGGTCGCCTTCCATCTCGATGGCGCCGAACCGTCCGGGCGGGCGGACCCCGGCCATGGTGCAGCGTGCGCCCTGACCGGCATGGAATTCGAGGCTGGCGGCGATATCGATATCGGCGACCCCGTCGCCATAAGTCAGGCAGAAGCGTTCGCCATCCAGATACTCGGCCACCCGACCAATGCGCCCGCCGGTCTGGGTGTCTTCACCCGTATCAACCAGCGTAACGGTCCAGGGTTCGGCAGCAGAGCTGTGATAGCGGATGTCGTTCTTGGCCAGATCAATGGTGACGTCGGCGGCGTGGAGAACGTAATTGGCGAAGTATTCCTTGATCATGTAGCCGCGATAACCGAGGCAGATCACGAAATCGGTGATCCCGTGATGACCGTAGAGTTTCATGATGTGCCACAGGATAGGCCAGCCGCCGATCTCGATCATGGGCTTGGGCCGCAGCCCGGTTTCTTCCGAAAGACGCGTGCCGCGCCCACCTGCCAAAATCACCGCTTTCATGCTTCGGCACTCCGTTTGGCCGTCAGATATCCTTCCCGCCTTCTAGCAGAGCGCCGGGCGCGTCGCCAGAACTCCGAAAAAACCCCGGTTTTCCGTCACACCAAGCATCGCTTGCATTAGCAGGAGTCTGATCCCTATATTCCCGCTTTAATGACCTTTGCCAAAACAGGCCTGTCCGTCCCGAACCTGCCGACGGAAATCCCTTTCCCCCATCGTCATCTATTGGGTATCCAGGATCTCTCTCCGGACGAGATCACCTATCTGCTCGATCTGTCTGACGCCTACGCCGAACACAATCGGGCGCGCGGCGGCAAACTCGATCTGCTGGCGGGGAAGACTCTCATCAATTTGTTCTTCGAGGATTCGACGCGCACGCGCACCAGTTTTGAACTGGCGGGTATGCGGTTGGGCGCCGATGTCATCAACATCGCAGTGGCCAATTCGTCGATCAAAAAGGGCGAGACGATCATCGACACCGCGATGACCCTGAACGCGATGCACGCCGACGCACTTGCGGTGCGGCACTCCAACGCCGGCGCGGTCAAGCTGCTCTCGGAGAAAGTCAATTGCGCGGTCATCAATGCTGGCGATGGCAGCCACGAGCACCCCACCCAGGCCTTGCTCGACGCCCTGGCCATACGCCGCCGCAAGGGTCATCTCCAAGGCCTTCTGGTGGCATTGTGCGGTGACATCGCCCACAGCCGGGTCGCCCGCTCGAACATCTATCTGCTGCAGATCATGGGGGCCCGGGTCCGGGTGATTGCCCCACCGACCCTGATCCCACCGGCCATGGAAAGGCTCGGGGTCGAAGTCTTCTACGACATGCGCGCCGGGCTGGAAGGCTGCGACATCGTGATGATGCTGCGCCTGCAGCGCGAGCGGATGGAAGGCTCCTTCGTCCCGTCCGTTCACGAGTATTTCAAATTTTACGGGCTCGATTACGACAAGCTCAAGCACGCCAAACCCGACGCCCTGATTATGCATCCCGGCCCCATGAACCGGGGGGTCGAGATCGATTCCGACGTCGCGGACGATCTCGACCGCTCGCTGATCCGCGAACAGGTCGAAATGGGAGTCGCGGTGCGCATGGCCTGTCTCGACATCCTCACCCGTGACGGAACGGCGATAACATGAGCGGCAAGACAGCCTATATCAACGCCCGAGTGATCGACCCGGGGTCGGGCCTCGACGCGGCAGCCAGCCCCTCAGCCGGGTTGCTGACCGACGGCGCCTCTATCGTGGCCATGGGCCCGGATATCTTCAATGGTGGCCGTCCGGCCAATGCCGAGATCGTCGATTGCAACGGCGCGGTACTCGCGCCGGGACTGGTCGATATGCGAGTCGATTTCTGCGAACCCGGTGCCGAACACAAGGAAGACATCGAAAGCGGCAGCCGTGCCGCAGCGGCCGGCGGCGTTACTGCCGTGGTGACCCTGCCCGACACGGACCCGGCGATCGATGATGCCTCGGTGCTTGAATTCGTTGCCCGTCGCGCCCGGGACGTCAAACTGGTCAAGGTCTTTGCCTATGCGACCGTGACCCGCGCAGGCAACAGCGACGAAATCGTCGAAATGGGCCTCCTCAAAGAGGCCGGCGCGGTTGCGTTCACCGACGGACGCCGCGCGGTCACCAACGCCAAGACGTTGTCCCGCGCGCTCAAATACGCGCTCGCCTTCGACTGCCTGATCGTGCAGCACGCCGAAGAACCCAGCCTGGCAGCCGGTGGAGTCATGCAGTCGGGCGAATTGTCGACCCGGCTCGGCCTGCCGGGGATCCCGCGCGAAGCCGAAACCATCATGCTCGACCGGGACCTCACTCTCGTGAAAATGACTGGCGGGCGTTACCACGCCGCGCATGTTTCCACCGCCGACGGGGTCGCCCGTATCCGCGCGGCCAAGGAAGCCGGGCTACGTGTCACCTGCGATACCGCCCCGCCCTATTTCGCTCTCAACGAGCTCGCCGTCGGGGAATACCGAACCTTTGCCAAACTCTCGCCGCCCCTGCGCAGCGAGGATGACAGGCAGGCCATTGTTGAAGGGCTCGCAGATGGCACGATCGACTGCATCGCCTCGGACCATTTCCCCCAGGATCAGGAATCCAAGCGGCTGCCTTTTGAACTCGCAGAGTTTGGCTCCTCGGGACTGGAAAGCTTGCTCGCCCTGACCCTTGAGCTGGTCCATAACGGCCACCTGAGCTTGCCCGAAGCCCTGCGCAAGGTCACCTCGGCCCCGTCGCACCTGCTCGGCCTGCCGACGGGCCGTTTGACGGCCGGCGCCCCGGCTGATCTGGTGATCTTCGATCCCGAGCGACCGACCCGGATCGAACCGGACACGTTCATTTCGAAATCCAAGAACTCGCCCTTTGACGGGCGACTTGTTCAGGGTCAGGTCATTCGCACCGTCGTGGACGGACGAACCATCTATACTGGCAACGCCTAACACCAACGCCGGAGAATTGCGTGGTTGAAGACGGCGCAAGCCCGATCATTTTCTACTGGAGCATCATCCAGTCCACGTTTTCGATTCCCGATTGGAAAAACGTGATCTATGGCTGGCAGATCTTCGTGCCGATGATCCTGGCTGCCTACATTATCGGCAGCATCCCCTTCGGCCTGATCCTCGCCCGCCTGATGGGTAAGGGTGACCTGCGCAGCTCGGGATCGGGTAATATCGGTGCCACTAACGCCCTGCGCACCGGGGGCAAGGCTCTCGGTGCGGCGACCCTGCTCCTCGACATGGGCAAAGGGTTCGTGGCCGTGCTCGTGCCGTTCATCTATTTCGGCCCGGACATCACATTCTTCACCAGCCTCCCCGTCGTGCTCGGACATTTATTTCCCGTCTGGCTTAAATTTCGCGGCGGCAAGGGTGTTGCCACGACTATGGGTGTGTTGCTCGGGTTGTCGTGGCTGACAGGACTTGCCACACTCGCCACGTGGCTCTTTGTGGCGCTGGTGTTTCGCTATTCATCGCTGGCAGCTCTTGGCGCGATGGCGGCTACACCGGTGTTGGGCTGGTTTATCGGCGGGCCACAAGTGGCCGGGATCGCAATCTTCCTCGCTGTCCTGGTTTGGATTCGCCACGCGGGAAACATCAAACGCCTGCTACGGGGCGAAGAATCGCGCATTCGCCTGAAGCGTACCGGCACTTCTGGTTGACGGTTTAATTATCTGCGGGTCATCCTCGCAGGCGTGAAACCCAATCCCATATCCGATCGCGAACGCCGGGACCGTCTGCGCCTGATCCGCGAGAGGGCCACACTGATCCGTGACGTCGACGACATTCTGGAAGTTGTGCACCCGATGCTCGAACGGCCTGCACCCCATGGTGAACACCGGAATACCCCAGACACAGAACCTCGCCTGATACTCGATATCGACACGGCCGGAGCCCTGTCTGCCGTCATCGAATGTTTGTCCCCCTAACCAGTTGCAGTTGACGAAATCGTGCGGCGGTGCCAATTAACCGGCCCTGTCGTACGAACAATCCTGCTCGAACTCGAACTTGCGGGTCATCTGGAACGCCTGCTAGGAAACCGAGTTGCGGCCCTTCAATGTTGATGGGACCGCCCCTCGAGCCCCCCGGTACGGCCCCTAAACGAAAGCGAAAACGGTATTCATGAACGTCGTTGTCGTAGAATCGCCTTCCAAGGCCAAGACCATCAATAAGTATCTGGGTGAGGACTTCACTGTCCTTGCCTCCTACGGACATATCCGTGATTTGCCTCCGAAGGACGGCTCGGTTCGACCCGACGAAGACTTCGAGATGGACTGGGCGGTGGATTCCCGTGCCGAAAAGCCGATCAAAGCGATCGTCGATGCGCTCGAGGGTGCCAGCACGCTATACCTCGCAACCGATCCGGATCGCGAAGGGGAAGCGATTTCCTGGCATATCGAGCAACTGCTGCAAGAGCGCGGTCTGCTCGACGACATCGACGTCAAACGCGTCGTCTTCCATGAAATCACCAAGGGCGCCGTCCAGGAAGCGTTCAACCATCCACGCGAGGTTCACGGAGAATTGGTCGACGCCTATCTGGCCCGCCGCGCCCTTGACTATCTGGTCGGCTTTAAACTGTCTCCGGTTCTATGGCGTAAGCTGCCGGGTTCCCGCTCCGCCGGGCGCGTGCAATCGGTCGCACTGCGCCTGATTTGCGAACGCGAAGCTGAAATAGAAATCTTCAAGGCCCGCGAATACTGGTCCATCGAGGTCGGCCTCGACAGTGCCCAGGGCGCCCCCTTCGAAGGCCGCCTTGTCGAACGGAACGGGAAGAAGCTCGAACGCTTCGATCTCGCCGATGAGGGCACCGCAACAGCTGCCAAGAACGACGTTGAAGCGGCATCTTTCAAAATTGCATCGGTTGAGAAGAAACGCACCAAGCGCAACCCGCAGCCGCCTTTCACCACCTCGACCCTGCAGCAGGAAGCTGCCCGCAAGCTCGGTTTCGGCACGTCCCAGACCATGAGGGTCGCCCAGCGCCTCTATGAAGGCATCGAAATCGACGGCGAGACCACCGGCCTGATCACCTATATGCGAACCGACAGCGTGACCCTGAGTCAGAACGCGATCACCGGATGTCGTAATCTGATCGACACCGATTTTGGTGAAGAATACCTGCCTGAGAAGCCGCGCGTATTCCGCACCCGAGCCAAGAACGCCCAGGAAGCCCATGAAGCCATCCGCCCGACGGATCTGTTTCGCCGCCCGACAAGCCTGAAGGCGATGCTCGACAATGATTTGTTCCGGCTTTACGAGCTGATCTGGCGCCGCACGCTGGCCTCCGAGATGGCCGAAGCTCAGATTGACCGGGTTGCTGTCGAGATACGATCCGCCGACAACAACCTGGCGTTGCGCGCGAATGGCCAAACCATCGCCTTTGACGGTTTCCTGAAGCTCTACCGCGAAGACCGGGACGATCCCTCTGGCGAAGAAGCCGACAGTGATGATGAAAGTCGCCTGCCGCCGCTGAGTGAAGGCGAGAATACCGCCGTCCGCAACGTCTCACCAGAACAGCATTTCACCCAGCCGCCGCCGCGCTATACCGAGGCCAGCCTGGTGAAGATGATGGAAGAACTCGGCATTGGTCGCCCGTCGACCTATGCCTCGATCATCAAGGTGCTGCAGGACCGCAACTACGTGGTGCTCGAGAAAAAACGATTTACACCGGAAGATCAGGGCCGCCTGGTTATCAGCTTCCTGTCGAGCTACTTCGCGCGTTATGTGGAATATGATTTCACCGCCGAGATGGAAGAACGCCTGGATGATATTTCCGGCGGCCGGATCGAATGGAAAACGGTTCTACGAGACTTCTGGAAAGACTTCTCGACCGCGATTGAAGGAACGGCGGAACTTCGCATTCGCGCGGTCCTCGATTCACTGGACGAGGAACTCGGACCACATTTCTTCCCGACCCGCGAGGATGGCACCGACGCCCGTCTGTGCCCGGCCTGTAGCGAAGGTCGACTTGGCCTACGTCTGGGACGTCACGGTCCGTTTGTCGGCTGCTCGAGCTATCCCGAGTGCAAATACACCCGAAAGCTGGCCGTCGATGGTGGCGATGACGAAACCGCTGACCTTGCGAACGGTCCCAAGGAACTGGGTCTCGACCCCGAAAGCCAGAAAGACGTCACCCTGCGCAAGGGCCCCTATGGTCTGTATGTGCAGCTTGGCGAGCCGGAAGGCGAAGGCAAAGCAGCCACCAAGCCCAAGCGCACGTCGATTCCCGAGGGCTACGCCTTCGACGAAATCGACCTGGCGCTGGCGCTCTCCCTGCTGGCTCTGCCCCGCGACGTCGGCGCCCATCCCGAAGATGGCGTGATGATCCAGGCAGGTCTGGGGCGCTACGGCCCCTACGTCAAACACGGGTCGGTCTATGCTTCGTTGCCCGAACCACGTGAGGTTCTGACTGTCGGTCTCAACCGGGCCGTCACGGTACTTGCCGAAAAGGGCAAAGGCCGAAAGGGTCGCGCCGGACCGTTGAAGGATCTTGGCGTACATCCCGAGGATAAAAAGCCGGTCACCGTGCATGACGGTCGATACGGACCCTATGTGAAGCATGGCAAGACGAACGCCACGATCCCGCGCGAGCGCGAGCCCCAGGAGGTCACGCTGGACGAAGCCCTCGAGCTGATCGCCGCCCGGGTGGCCAAACAGGCTGCAGGCAAAGCTCCCGCGAAGAAAAAGCCGGCGGCCAAAAAGAAAGCTGCTCCGAAGAAGAAACCTGCGGCCAAAAAGAAGCTGGCCGCAAAGAAGAAACCGGCTGCGGAAACCACCGCCTCCGAGAGCGCGGATTAGGGCGTCGGATTGGCAAAGCGCACAATCGATGGGCTGGGCCCTGACGGTTTGCCCACCAGTGATACGCTTCTGGACCTGCTGAAGACGTCGACAGAGGCCCTGCCCACCCGCGAATTGGCGCTTCGTTTCGCCCTCAAGGGACCGCAACGCACAGCGCTGCGAAACCGCCTGCGCGATTTGCAGGACGCCGGAAAAATCGAACGGGTCCAGGGTCGCCGTTGGCGTCTGGCCTCCCAGCTTCCCCCGGTCGCTGTCCTTGAAGTTATTGGTATTGATGACGACGGCGATCTCTCGGTGCGGCTGGTTAGTGAAACAATCCGCGACCCGGCGCCCCAGATCGAAGTCGGCCGGGCACCACGCAGCATGCCGGCACCGGGGCTGGGAGACCGCTTTGTCGCCCGCCTGATATCCCGTGGCGAAAATTCCTACACAGCAACGCCCCTGCGCCAAACCGAGAGCCGGACTGAAACGGTTGTCGGCCAGTTCCGCGAAACCGAGCACGGTGGTCGCATTACCCCGCTCGAACGCGGTCGGCGCGGTGAATTCGCCGTGGCCCAGGGTGAGAACGTTGCCGCTGACGATGGGGATCTGGTCGTTGTTGAAATTCTGCCCGCCCGGCGCCTTGGGTTAACCCAGGCGCGGATCGTCGAGAACATCGGCGCAGGCAACGCGCCGGACGCCATCAGCCGAATCGCAATTCATCGCGCGGGCATCCCGGAACGCTTTCCCGATGCGGTCACTGCCGCTGCCAAAGCGGCTAAGCCCCCTACTCTGGGCAAGCGAACCGATTTTCGAGCCCTACCTCTCATCACGATCGATGGCGCGGATGCGCGTGACTTCGATGATGCTGTTTTCGCCGAGCCGGATGGTGACCCGTCCAATGCCGGCGGTTGGCATCTGGTGGTCGCCATTGCAGACGTCGCCGAATATGTCCGACCCGGAGACCTGCTGGACCGCGAGGCCTGCCGCCGGGGCAATTCCACCTATTTCCCCGACCGGGTCCTCCCCATGCTGCCCGAAGCCCTGTCCAACGGACTTTGTTCCCTCCGCCCGGACGAAGATCGCGCCTGCATGGCCGCCGATATCTGGATCGGCAAAGACGGCCAGTTGCGCAAACATCGTTTTCGCCGCGGGCTGATGCGGTCGGTGGCCCGCCTCACCTACGAACAGGTGCAAGGCGCGCGCGACGCGGGAGAAGACCCGGTTACGCCAGGTCATCTCGATCATCTTTACGGGGCCTTTGCCTGCCTTGCTGCCGCGCGCACCGCCCGCGGATCGCTTGAACTCGAACTCCCCGAACGCCGAATTGCCCTGGGAGAAGATGGCAGCGTCGAGAATATTGTGGCGGTGTCACGCTTCGACAGTCATCACCTGATCGAAGAATTCATGATCGCGGCGAATGTGGCTGCAGCGCGCGAACTCAAACGGCTGCGCCAGCCGGTAATGTTCCGCATTCACGACGAACCCTCGATCCAGAAGCTCGAAGACCTGCGCGATATGCTGATGGGGTTTGGGGTCAAACTCACCCGCGGCAAGATGATGCGACCGAAGGATTTCAATGGCATCCTGCAGCGCGTCCGCGGTGAACCCCATGAACGCACGGTCAACGAAATTATCCTGCGCAGTCAGATGCAGGCCTCATACAGCCCCGACAACGTCGGTCACTTCGGGCTCGGCCTTCAGGACTACGCCCACTTCACCTCCCCCATTCGACGCTACGCGGATCTGTTGGTGCATCGCGCGCTGATCGACGGGCTGACGCTTGGCGATGGCGGTCTCGATTCCGAAGAGGCCGGACGGTTTACGGAAATCGGCGAACACATCTCCAAAACCGAACGCCGCTCCGTGTCCGCCGAACGCGATGCCAATGATCGCTACACAGCGGCCTTCCTGGAATCCCGTTTGGGCCAAAGTTTTTCCGGGACCATCCGCGGGGCAACCCGGTCCGGCTTGTTTGTGGCCATCGATGACAATGGTGCGGAAGGATTTGTGCCCGCTTCCCGTTTACCCGGCGGGCGCCCCCGGTTCGAGGTCCACACCCGAGTGCTGAAAACCGAACATGGTGGTGCCTACAAAATGGGGGACGCCGTGGAAGTCCGCATCGCCGAGGCTGATGGGCTCAGCGGTTCAGCAATTTTTGATCTACTGGACGCGGGGACGCCACCCCGTTCGCGAGAAGGTGGAAAGCCCGGAAAACCCGGAAAACCCCGAAAGTCCGGGCGAAAACGGCCGGACAAACGACACAAGAAACGCCGTTAGGATATAGAAACCTATTTAGGTCAAAATACGCTGAATTGGTTGTCCGGTCTTTACCGGCGAAGGTTGCGCGCGATATGTGTCTGTCATGAGTTTTTTCACAAAAAATTTTCCCCGGACAGGTCGCGCGCTCAGCATCGCTGCATTGCTGCTGCTCACCGCCTGCGTCCAGGCCAAACCGTCGATCGATGCTGCCTATAGCGATCGCTACAGCCGGAACATGTTCGAGACCGGCTACAGTTTCATCAGTGACCACTACATCAATACGGTGTCCCTGCGCGACCTTAGCCTCAGCGGACTTGATGGTTTGCGCCAGATCGATGCGAAGCTCGATGTCCGCAGCACCGCACGTCAGATCGAGGTTCTGTACAACGGCCAACCCGTTGGCAGCGTCACCGCCCCGCGGCGCGAAAATCCGAATGTGTGGAGCCAAGCGACAGTCGAAACGATCGCGCTGGCCCGCGAGGTTTCACCGGCGATCGCCAACGCCACTGCCGAAACTGTCTTCAAAGCGGTTTTTGACAGCGTGCTCAAACCTCTCGACCGTTTTTCCAGGTACGACGACGCAGAAACGGCAACGGAAAAGCGCGCCTTCCGCAACGGGTTTGGCGGCATCGGCGTCATCATTCGAATGGAAGAAACCGATGCGCTCGTTATCAGTGTAAACGAGAACGGCCCGGCCGAAGGTGCCGGGGTTCGACCACAGGATCGAATCACCCATGTTGGCGGTGTCCCGATTGCAGGCTGGACCCAGCGAAAGCTTGTCGATCAGCTACGCGGGCGGGTCAACACACCCGTTTCATTCACCGTCAAACGCGCCGACGCGTCTATTCCGATCCGCCTGAGCCGGCGCCATGTCGTGGCCGAAACCGCCAAGATCGAGCGCCAGGACGGTGTTGCAATCGCCCGCCTCACCGGGTTCAATGTCGATTCCGCCCAACGTCTAGAACTTCTTGTGCAGCGGGAAATGCATTCGTCGAAAGGCATGCCGCTCGGATTTGTGCTTGATTTGCGCTCAAACCCCGGCGGTCAGCTCCACATTTCGATCGAGGTGAGCGATATCTTCCTCAACGGAGGCGCCATCGCTGCGACACGCGGACGACATCCGGGCAGCAATCAGGTCTTCGCCGCCGATGCGGGCGACCTGGGCCGGGCCCTGCCTCTCGTGGTGCTCATCAATGGAAATTCGGCCTCGGCCGCCGAAATCGTTGCGGCCGCGCTCCAGGACAATGGTCGCGCTATCGTTGTCGGAACGAATTCATTCGGCAAGGGCACCGTCCAGCGTGTGCTGCGGCTTCCCAACAGCGGTGAAATGACCCTGACCTGGTCACGGTTTTTGGCCCCCTCCGGGTACCGGCTGCACGAGCTGGGCGTCCTGCCCTCAGTCTGCACACATGGTGGTGGCGACACCAAATCCGCAGACACGCTTGTCCCGGCCGTACAGCATGGCCAGGACGTGCTGGCGGGCCGCTTGAATACCTGGCGCGCCACAGGCAACAATGATGGTGCCGACCGTGAGGGCCTGCGCGAGCTCTGTCCTTCGGACGGGGGCACACCGGATGTGGATTTAGCGTTGGCGAAAGCGATCATCGCCGATGCAGCACTCTATCACTCGTTGCTGCAAGAAGCCGAAACCACCGTCGCAGAACGCTAGTTTTACGGCTTTTAACTTCGAAATCCGGTTTGGTGGACGTTCGCCGCTTGACTTGCCGCCGCCGACAGGTATTTTCCCTGCCTGAATCCAGTGTCAGGACAGAACAATGGCCAAATCTAGTACAATCCTCGTAAAGCTCGTGAGCTCAGCCGATACCGGCTTTTTCTACACGGCAAAGAAGAACCCGCGCCTGAAGCCCGAAAAGCTTGAGATGCGCAAATATGATCCGGTCGTGCGCAAGCACGTCACGTTCAAAGAAGACAAAATGAAGTAGAGTTTTTCGGCTTCGAGCCCCCGAAGTCTTCGCCACGAAGAAAAGCCGCCCCTTGGGCGGCTTTTCTTCGTTCTGTAGCGGCGACCGCAAATGCGGTTCGCGTTACTCGATGAATTCCTGAACGGTCTCGAGGAACTGCGTCACCGCGATCACCGGGATGGATTTAAGCTCGTCATCTTCCTTGATCCATTTGGTGACTTCGAGACCCGAAACTTCGGGAAGCAGAATATCCATCAAAACCAAATCCGGGCGATGCTCGAGCGCCAGCTTGAGCGCTTCGAGAAGATCGTGGAAGAGCTTCATGTTCAGCTCATTATCTTCGACGATGTGGACAGTTTTCGCCATTATAGAATTTACCCTGTCTGGACTTCTTGCATTCCGGATACGATTTAATCCCGCGCACCAATGAATTCGACGCGTTGCCGACCCGGTTTGATTCAAGAGCGGAAATGGATACTATTCATACAAACGTCCACCTAAAGACTTAGCCATGCGGATTGGGATCGACCTCGGCGGAACCAAGATCGAAGGCATTGTGCTCGACAGTGTCGGCGCCGAGGTCAAACGCGCGCGTATCGCGGCCCCCCACGGCGACTATTCTGCGACCCTCAACGCGATCGCCGGACTGGTTGAAGAAATCGATCCGACCCCCGGAAATTCAACACCAGTCGGAATCGGCATCCCGGGCACCGTCTCCCCAGCGACCGGCCTCGTGAAGAACGCCAACTCGACCTGGCTGATCGGGCATCCTTTTGACCGCGACTTGTCGAAATGCCTCAACCGACTGGTTCGGGTCGCCAATGACGCCAATTGTTTTGCGGTCTCAGAAGCCACCGATGGTGCGGGACGAGACCGGTCGGTGGTGTTTGGAGTGATCCTCGGGACCGGGGTTGGCGGCGGGATTGTCATCGACGGCACGCTTGTCACCGGCGGAAACGCGATTGCCGGTGAATGGGGCCACACGCCGTTGCCCTGGATGACGTCCGACGAATACCCGGCCCCGGCCTGCTATTGCGGTCGCCAGGGCTGCATCGAGAGCTTTGTCTCCGGCCCCGGTTTCGAGCGCAATTTTGCGCAAATCACTGGGCGGGCGCTCAGCGCGGCCGAGATCGTGGCCGCAGCCGAGGCGGGCGACGTTGACGCCACCGCCGCACTCACGCGCTATGAGGATCAGCTCAGCCGATCCCTGACCGTCGTGATCAACATCATCGACCCCGATGTCATCGTGCTTGGCGGCGGATTGTCTAAGATCGCGCGGCTGTATGACAATTTGCCCGCGCGGATAGCCGAACATGCTTTCTCGGACTCGATTGTGACCCCAATCGTCCCGGCAATTCATGGCGATGCCGGGGGCGTACGGGGCGCGGCTTGGCTATGGCCTGACAGCCCATGAGCGCGCCCAGGGAGGCATCGGGGCTTTGTCGTGACTGCGGTGCGGATCAACCGCCGAACGCCGCTCGTTGCCCTGCCTGTACGACCCCGCGTGGACTGTTTCATCCTGAACTCAAAACCCTGTCCCTCGCACATCTGGATTGCGACGCGTTTTACGCGAGCGTCGAGAAACGCGACGATCCATCTTTGCGAGACAAGCCTCTGATCGTCGGTGGCGGCCAGCGTGGCGTCGTGTCGGCAGCTTGCTACATCGCCCGGATCAAGGGGGTTCATTCTGCCATGCCGATGTTCCAGGCGCTCAAACTGTGCCCCGAGGCGACGGTGATCCGTCCGGATATGGAGAAATATGTCGTCGTCGGTCGCCAGGTGCGTGACCTGATGCGCGAGGTCACCCCGCTGGTCGAACCGCTTTCAATCGATGAAGCCTTTCTTGACCTGTCGGGCACCGAGCGGCTGCACCGGGCCTGTCCGGCAGAAGCTCTGATCCGCCTCGTGAACCGAATCGAGCGCGAGGTCGGCATCACGGTCTCGGTCGGGCTGAGCTACAACAAGTTTCTCGCCAAACTGGCTTCCGACCTCGACAAGCCGCGCGGCTTTGCCATCATTGGTGAAGCCGAGGCACTCGAATTTCTCGACGGCCAGCCTGTCACCCGCATCTGGGGTGTCGGCAAAGCTATGCACCGTAAGCTGAGTGCGGACGGGCTGCACACGATCGGTCAGTTGCGTAGCGTTGATGACGCCCGTCTGGTCGCCCGGTACGGCGCCATGGGCCACCGTCTGGCGAATTTCAGCCATGGCCGGGACCCCCGTCAGGTGACGCCCCACTCCCTACCAAAGAACATTTCCAACGAGACGACATTTCGCCAGGACGTCGCCGAACCGGCAGAACTGATGCGCCGCATGTGGCCGCTGTGCGAAAAGCTTTCGGGACGGCTCAAAGCACGCGATCTGGCCGGGCGCACCGTGACAGTGAAGCTCAAGACATCGGCGTTTCGCACCCTAACCCGTTCACAGGCCCTGCCCGCCCCCACCCAGCTCGCTGAGACGCTTTATCGGTGTACCGAGACCCTCATCGCCCATGCGGTCGAGGCCGCGCCCCACGGGGCTGCATTTCGGCTGATCGGGGTTGGATTCTCGAACTTCGCCGATGCGCGGGATGCCGATCCACCAGATCTGGCCGATCCGGATGCAGCCCGCCGCAAACGGGTCGAGCAGGTGATGGACGAGGTCCGCGGTAAAATCGGCCCGGATTCAATTTTAAAAGGTCGCGGGCTCAAGCCACCCAAGCCACAGACCCGCGATCCACGCGGTTAGCGACAGGTCGGGCGGTCGAGTTCGTCTATTTTGACCAGAGCAGCGATCAGAGTGAATTCGCCGTAATCAAATTCGAAGTGCCGCACCACACCGTTATCCTGCAGCAGCTGGGTCATCTCAAATTCGGGCTCCTCGCTGCCCGCCGCATGATCCCGCCCGTCAAACATTGCCAGGCGCACCGGCCACCATTTGTGATCGGTGATCGCTCCGAACTTGCTGACAGTCTCTTCCTCGGCGGCGCGCGGTTTACCCAGAATCAGGGCGTTGGCTTCCATCGGCGACATATCCGGCTGGGAACCATCGAAATAATGGTTGAACGACCGCACTTCGCCCCGCGCGGCGGCATTGAGGACCGAGATCGTGTGCTCATAGGGAAACACCGTATCGGCGGGCAGATCAACCGTGGTGCCAATCGGGGTCAGGTAGCGCGCCTTACCTGGCTGACCGGGTCCCGGGCGCTTGGCCTTGCCGCGGATTTTCTCGATGGTTTCACCGCCGATTCGGGTTTCGGATTCGAAGCTGTACTCCGTGCCATCAGCGCGCTCGAATGCGGTCAGCACCACTTCGGATTCGATCGGGGTGCCTTCTCCCGGTGCCATACTGACCACCAAGCGCTGATTAGTGCTCCAGCCCTCGCAGGCCTCGCGCCATTCGGCGACCATCCGGCCGCGGGCGTCAACAATTTGAGAATCGGCTTCGACCCGACCGATGCGGATTTCGTAGAACGCCCGGTGGGACACGTGAGCAACACCGATTCCCTGCGCAAAAACGGTGGAAATAGTACTCGTGTACGCAACCGCAAAAACAGCCGCGAAGAAAGAAAGGATCAGAGAATTTCGCATGAACTCATTCTAGCCCGAAAGGCTGGCGCACACGTATGACAAAATCGTTAGTTGGCGGCCGCCATCTGCACCAGGCCGGGCGCCTGTTGCTTCAGGATCCAGGCGTCCTCGAATCCGGCGCGCTGGACGGCGTCCAGAGGCGCTCTAACGACCACCCGGTGCCAGGTCCGACCCTCGGCCTCAACAACATGCACCTGAGCGTTCAGGGCCGCGTGGCGGCGTGCCAGGCTTTCGGCGTTGTCGCGATACTTGAAACTGCCGATCACCGAAACAAAATGCGGGGTCGACGGCGCGGCTACAATGACAACCGGGGCCACGACCTCGACGACCTGATAAGCCGGACGGGATTTTGGCGCCGCGCTGGCAAAACGCCCATGATCTTCCATAATTTTAGCCGCGATATTTGCGGTATTTTCGGCCGGAACCTCTTCGGTCCAGCGCACTGAAGCCTGAGCATAACCGGTGGCGTCGATCGGTTCGGCGACGGAAACGATTCCCGGTTCGAAGCCCTCAACGAAACTGGCAATCTCAGCGGGGACAACAAGCGGGTCATCTGCGGGGGTAAGCACGAGGGCAAACACAGCCTCGCTTGGGCTCACGGCTCCGACGAAGGCCGCGCCATCATCAATGACGAAATCCTGACAAATCGAGCGTTCCTGGACGACCCGGAACAAGGCGCAATCCTGAGACGCGACTTCGGAAATGGCATGGTCGGTAACGCTTTTCCCCGAGACCAGGTAACTCACCCCGTCCAGCGCCCAGGAGGCCGCGGTAACGGCGGGCGGTAAACCGCATCCCCCGAGTAAAATCGGCAAGCCGATCATGACTAAAGATTTTCGCATTGCTGAGCCTCCCACTGGCTGAGAAGGCCACAATGGACAAGAGCGACTCGATTTGGGAAGAGAAAAATGAAGACAAGCGTCTAAAATATTAGATTCATTGGTTTTTGTGGCTATTCCCATGCAACGAGGAAACACCATTAACCAACTAAACGCAATAAAATCAATAACTTGAAAGAAATGAGGCCAGATTCAATTAAGCAATAAAACTATGATGTTTTTCAATGGTTTATCAATTCACTTCAGCCGAACCGAAACCCGGCTGCCGTCCCGGTGTTCCCACCGGGAACGGCAGAGGATTTAGGTCATACGATATCGAGTACCACATTGCCCATGTGTTTGGCCTCTTCCACCATCTGATGGGCGCCCACGATTTCATCGAGAGAGAACCGCTTGGCGATGGTGGTCTTGAGAGTCCCGTCGGCGAGCATCTTGTTGAGTGCTGCTACCCCTTCTTCGCGCTCGGCATCATCGATCATGTAGACGATAAACCATTTGAGCGAAGCCCATTTGACGATGAAATCCTGGGCAGGAACGCTGGCCATCAGATCATTGGTGCCATAGACGATCACCGTGCCCTTCGGGGCGAGAATCTGGCCGTACATCGGCGCGTTGGCAGAGATGTTCAGCTCAACGATCCGGTCTGCACCCTTGCCGTCGGTCATCGCCAAGATGCGTTCGGGCACGTTCTCGGTGCGGTAATTCACCACCTCGTCGGCGCCGGCTTCACGGGTATAGGCAGCTTTCTCATCGGAACTGACGGTGGTGATAACCCGGGCACCGTTGGCCTTGGCGACCTGGATGGCATGGTGGCCGACCGCGCCCGCACCGCCCTGAACCAAAATCGTCTGGCCGTCGACCGGACCATCGAACATCACCGCGCGATGGGCGGTCAAAAAAGGAATGCCAAAACAGGCCGCGTCGACCATATCCACCCCATCGGGCAGATCGATGACGTATTTAGAGCCGGTGCAGATATATTCTGCCGCGGTCCCGAAGGGACGCATCCACTGGCCATTCATCAGCCAGACCCGCTTTCCGACCCGACTCGCATCAACCCCGTCACCGACAGCATCGATCACCCCGGCACCATCGCTCTGGGGAATGATCAGAGGGAACGGGATGTTGCCGCCCCGGCCGCGCAGGCGGGCCTTCCAGTCAGACGGGTTTACCCCTGACGTCTGCAGCTTGACCCGCACTTCGCCCGGACCGGGCTCGGGTGTCGGCTGTTCGCCCACGGTCAGAACCTCATCGGCGGGTCCCAGTTTGTCGTAAAATGCTGCGCGCATCGGATGCTCCCTATTTTTGCTAATTCATGTTTGTCGCGTTGGGCGGTATATATGTCAGCCATGCGGCGATAGCCACTGGCTCTTTGCGCAACACCGTCAGCTTGGCGGTGTGCTGGGACTGTAACGCGGCGCGGCCCGACACCGTCCGATTCTTTGCCTGGCGCAGCCGGGTTTCCGTCTGGGTCAGGCGGCGTTGCAAATCATCGGTCTCCAGTTGAGCTGCCGCGCTGTCCACGTCGCGCTGCGCCCGGGCCATGAAGCCCCGGGGCGGGTTACTGGGAGACGAGTTCGATTGACCTTGGGATGGTGACCCGGCGTCAGGTATCCCACCATTGAGGATCGTCTCAATCCGGGTCCGGAACCCGGCATCCGCCGCCGCCCGGGCAGACATCGCCTCGTAATTCTCGACCGTCAGCCCTGCTGCCTCGATGGTGTCGTGCATGCGCGCGCGCATTTCCTCGAACAGATCGCTGGCCCGCTCGGGCCGCTCGGCGATGTTCGCCGCCGTGATCCGGGGCATGTATTTGTCTCGCAGACCGCTCACCCCATGGGCCGCTCGGGCAAAGGCCTGAAGGCTCGGACCGGCGCCGGTCTCCCCGGCGGTCATCAGGGGTGCGGTGGCGGCAGACAGAAAGGGTCTGGGCTGAATTTTGGGCGGTGCCGCCGACGTGACGTCGGAAGATCAACCAGATTGGGCCAACGCACCGGTGCCATGCATCAGTACAACCACGGCAATCGCCGCCCCCGCCTCGGCAAAGAACATACGCGCCACCGATTCCAGACCTGACATAATCGATCTCCCGGTTCTCTTTCGCGCGAACCGACCGGCACCAAGACCGGGCCGGACATACGATTTCGCACGCCACCACCCTGACGGCAGCACGCTTAGGAGAGCGTTAAGAATTGGGAAAGTTTTAAGGGATTGGGCTTTGGGCCTCGCCTAGGCGGCCCCCACCGCTTCGATATGCGCAAACAAGGCCGCATCGAAATCAGTCGGATTTTCCAAATTCGAAATATGGGAGGCCGGGTCCAAAATCACACAGGTGGAGCCGGCGACGGCCGCTTGCATTTCCTGGGAAGCGGCGGGTGGTGTGCTGCCGTCGCTGGCACCCGTCATGAACAGGCTCGGCACCGAAATCTCGCCCAGGCGCGGCGAATAGTTCAGGCCCTGCAGCGCGCCCGCACAACCCGTGTAGCCTTCGACTGACGTCTCGCGGATCATTTTGCGCACATGGTCCATCAACGGCGCATTCGAAGCGACTTTCTGGAAATCCTCGGTAAACCAGCGCGCCACGGTCGGCTCGACCAAAGCTTCCATGCCCTTGTCCCGGGCGAGCGCGATGCGATCCACCCAGGGTGCCGCCCATTCCGGGTCCGCAAACGGGCGCGCGTCACAAGCAGACAGGCTCAGCAGCCGGTCTCCATGTTCGATTGCCACGCCCAGCCCGGTCATCCCGCCCAGAGACAGGCCCACATAATGGGCCTTGTCGATGCCCATGGCGTCCATCAGCGCGATCACGTCGCCGACCAGAACATCAAAGCTGTAGGGCCCCGGGGCGGCCTCGGTCTGGCCATGGCCGCGGGTGTCATAGCGCAGGATCCGGCAGCGGTCCTTGAGCTGGGCTACCTCGGTGTCCCACATGGAAACGTCGGTGGTAAGGGAGTTGGAAAACACGATCCAGGGGGCGCCTTCCGGACCATCAAGTTCGTAGCGGAAATTGACGCCGTTCAGTTCGATATTCATGTCGCGCAAGCCCTGTTCAGATATTAAAAAATCGGCCGGACTTTAGCCTTGTACGAAGGCGCGTACTAGCGATGCTGCTGCATTTTCGCGGAAATCTTCGCGCGCCAGGCTTCGGCCATCATGAAGCCTTCCGTGGCCCGGCAATGTTCCTCGGTGAGCCGGCGAACTTCATCCGCCGACTGGGTCAAATCGACCGGATGACCATGGGGCTGGGGCACGTACCACGGGGTGTGAGTGTAGCACTCGATCCGGTTGCCATCGAGATCATGAAAATAGAACGACCAGGCGTTGCCATGGGTGATGACCCGGTCGACGTCCTGTCCGGCGCTGGTGACCCGCACGTAAAGCGCCTGCAATTCCTCAAGGGATTCCAGCAGGAAGGAAATCTGCTGGGCGATCATCTTGTCCGCATCCGCCTTCGGATCCCCGGGCTGAACCAGCACGAACTGGTGATGCTCGAACGGATCATTGGACATGAAAACGATGCGCGCGGGCGGGTCGCCGTAGGTTCCCTCGTCGGTGATCGTGAGCCCCATGGGCCCGGTATAGAAATCGAGCATCGGCGCAATATCCCGGGTGAACAGACCGAGATGGGCGAGCTTGGGTTTGGGGATGGTGGTCATGGGAGCAATCACTGTCAACAGATGTGAGCGGGATTATACCCGGACACACGCCCGCCAGCCAGAGACAGAAACGCAGATCAGCCCTACAACTTCGGCAGCACCTTGCGCAGGTGCAATTCCCGCAGGCGCTCATCGGGCACTTCGGCCGGGGCGTTCATCATCAGATCTTCTGCGCGCTGGTTCATGGGGAACGCGATGACCTCGCGGATATTCGGTTCGTCGGCCAACAGCATGACGATGCGGTCGATGCCCGGGGCGGAGCCGCCATGGGGCGGGGCGCCGAAGCGGAAGGCGTTGAACATGCCGGCGAACTCGGTCTCCACCACCGCGCGGTCATAGCCGGCGATCTCGAAGGCTTTGAGCATGATCTCCGGGCGATGGTTCCGGATCGCGCCGGATGACAGCTCGATGCCGTTGCAGATGATGTCGTACTGGTAGGCCAGGATATCCAGCGGGTCTTTCGCCTCCAGCGCCTCCATCTCGCCCTGGGGCATGGAGAACGGGTTGTGGGAGAACTCGATTTTTCCGGTGTCCTTGTCGGCCTCAAACATCGGGTAGTCGACGATCCAACAGAAATCGAAGCGGCCCTGGGCGATCAGATCAAGATCTTCGCCGACCCGGGTGCGCGCCTTGCCAGCCAGATCAGCCGCCGTGGCCGCATCCCCCGCAGAGAAGAACACCGCGTCGCCGTCTTTGGCGCCGGTCAGTTCCTTGAGCTTCTCGAGGCGCTCGCCGGTGACAAATTTGGCAATGGGGCCCTTGCCCTCACCGTTTTCGAGAATGATGTAGCCGAGCCCCGGTGCGCCCTCTTCCCGGGCCCAGTCGTTGAGCTTGTCGAACCAGCTGCGTGGCTGGGCGCCGCCGCCCGGCGCGGGAATGGCGCGGACCGTGCCGCCCTTGGCGATCAGCCCGGCGAAAATCTTGAAGTCCGAGCCGTCGAAGACTTCCGCGACGTCGGCGATGATCAGCGGATTGCGCAGATCAGGCTTGTCGTTGCCGTATTTCAGCATCGAATCTGCATAGGCAATGCGCGGGAACGGGGTCGAGGTGACCGGCCACGGGGTTTCCCGGTTAAAGCCAGCGAATTCCTCGAACACCCCGGCGATCACCGGCTCGATGGCGTTGAAGACGTCATCCTGGGTGGCAAAGGCCATTTCGAAATCGAGCTGATAGAACTCGCCGGGCGAGCGATCCGCACGGGCATCTTCATCGCGGAAACACGGCGCGATCTGGAAATACTTATCGACGCCCGCGACCATGAGCAGCTGTTTGAACTGCTGCGGGGCCTGGGGCAGCGCGTAGAACTTGCCGGGATGCAGGCGGGACGGAACCAGATAATCCCGTGCGCCCTCTGGTGAGGAAGCTGTCAAAATAGGCGTTTGGAACTCCCGGAACCCGCCCTCGATCATGCGGCGGCGGATCGAGGAAATCACGTCGGAGCGCAGCAGGATGTTGCGGGCGACTTTCTCCCGGCGCAGATCCAGATAGCGATAGCGCAGGCGCAGTTCCTCGCCTGTATCCTCGTCGGAATTGACCTGCAAAGGCAGAACATCGGCGGGAGATTCGACATTCACCTCGACGAGCTGGACCTCGATGCGCCCGGTGGGGATCGCGTCGTTGATGGTCTCGCCCGTCCGGGCCACAACAGGACCGGAGGTGGTGAGAACTGATTCCACCCGCGCCTCTTCGACGGTCTTGAACAGGGGACTGGACGTGTCGATCACGCATTGGGTGATCCCGAACGAATCACGCAGATCAACGAAGAGCAAATTGCCGTGATCGCGTTTGCGATGGACCCAGCCGGACAGGCGGACGGTCTTACCGGCATGGTCTTCGCGCAGCTCGCCGCAATTATGGGATCGATACGGATGCATGGTCGCTCTCGGAGTGTTCTGGGTGAGGGAATACGCAGGATTTGCGCGGATATACGCGCTTTCACCGCGCGCCGCCACTGGCCATGGAACGCGGGTGCATGTCAAGGGTGGTTGGTGCACCCGAGGACAACCCTGCCCCGCGTGCGCCCAGAGCACCCTTACGTCGACCTAAACCCCATGCTGAGCCTGTCGAAGTATGAGGTTGCGCCCTCGTCCTTCGTCAGGCTCAGGATGAGGGCGATCTGAGACTGGTGGGTTACCTGGTTCGAATTGCTTGAACTTGCTCCATCTTCACGACCCGCGTGAAACCCTGTAGAAACACTTCCATGAAAGTCATCACAAATACCGGCGCGCTCACCGCGTTCTGCGAAGCGCTGAAAACCGCTGATTACATCACTGTCGATACCGAGTTCATGCGCGAGAGCACGTTCTGGCCGATCCTCTGTCTCGTGCAGGTGGCCGGGCCCGAGGACGAGGCGATCATTGATCCCCTTGCCGACGGCATCGATTTGTCCCCGCTTTACGATCTGATCGCGGACGAAAACGTGCTCAAAGTGATGCACGCCGCCTCTCAGGACATCGAGATTTTCCACCATTTCGGTGGGGTTACGCCGCAGCCGCTTTTCGACACCCAGATTGGTGCCATGGTCGCCGGGTTCGGGGACCAGGTCGGTTATGAAGGCCTGATCGCCAAACTGGCCAAGGTGCAGCTCGACAAGGGCAGTCGGTTCACGGACTGGTCCGCGCGGCCTTTGTCAGACTCCCAACTCGACTACGCGCTTGCCGACGTCACCCATCTGCGGGTGGCCTACGAAAAGCTCGTTGCGATTATCGAAGAGAATGGCCGCCTTGCATGGGTAGAACAGGAAATGGTCAAGCTCGCCGCGCCCGAGAAATACGAAGTCCGGCCCGAAGAGGCCTGGCGTCGCCTGAAGCCGAAACGGGCCCAGCCGCGCTATCTCGCCGTGCTGCAGGCCGTCGCCGCCTGGCGCGACCGGGAGGCCATGTCCCGGGACATGCCGCGCAACCGGATCCTGCGCGACGATGTGCTGTCCCAGATCGCCGCCCGCCCGCCAGACAACGCCAAGACACTGTCGCGGGTACGTGGCATTCCGAAAGGGTTTGTCGAAGGCAAATTGGGTCGCGGCCTGATGGACGCAGTCGAGGCCGGTCGCGACCTGCCCGAGGGCGAGGCCCCTGTGCTGCCCGCGCTGGTCGATTTACCACCGGGCGCCGGGCCCCTGATGGATTTGCTCAAAGTGCTGCTGAAATACAAATGCGACACCCATGACGTGGCTCAGAAGCTGGTCGCCACCATGGCTGATCTGGAAGCCGTCGCTGCCAGTGACGATGCCGATGTGCCGGCTCTGCAGGGCTGGCGACGTGAGGTCTTCGGGGACGATGCGCTGCGGCTCAAGCACGGTGAGATCGCGCTGGGTGCCGGAAACGGCAAGGTTCGGATGGTCGAGATCGGTGATTCGGCCTAAGGCCGCGAGACGCTAAAGCCTTTAGTCCTCGCCCAGGCCGTCAATCTTCGCGGTCCGGCCGAATTCACGGGCCAGCGCACCAAACCGTGCCCGCACCACATCCCCGACCAGTTCGGCGTGACCATCACTCATGTTCAGGGTGAGCGTATCCCCGGACAGCAACAGCGACGCCCCATCGAGCAGGCGCGCATGGCCCGCGGTTAAGGTCTCGGCCAAACGCAGCGCGGTCCCAAGCCGGCGCGACCAGGCGATATCGACTTCACTCAGCAACGCTTCGGCTGTGCGCAGGGCCTGATCATTCATCGACCCGCCATAACGGCGATAGACCGCAAGAGCGATCCGGGTCTTTTCGGCGTGGCCGAGGGCGAGTAGCGGCAGGCGCAGGATACGGAAATAGACCTGCTCGGCGCGATAATCAGGATGCTCATGCCAACCGATATCGCCGAGCAGACAGGCCGCCCGGCGCAGGCGTTTCTCGGCAGCAGAATCATCGGCAAAGAGCGGCGTCACCCAGTCAAACAGCTCACTGCCGACCCCTGGGAAACGGCTTTCCCGATTGGCCATCTCTTCGCAGGCCACGATCAGCGGGTCTTCGGCCTTGGCCTCGGAATCCAGCGCGTCAAAGGCTTTGCCTTCACGAATGCCCAGAGCAGAAAACACGATATTGTCGGCCCCCGAACCCACGATCAGGCGCTGCAGAACGGCAGCTGCGATCGGCAGGGATTTGGCGCGAGGTTTGGAAACCGCCTCGATCCCCAACAGGGATGATGCGCCGAGCCCGGCGATCACGTCGCAGAACTCCGCGGCCTCCCGGGCGCTGATCTGATAATTGTGGATCACCCGAAGCGGGTAGCCGGTCTGGACCATGTGCAGTCGCGCCAACGCACGCCACGCGCCACCGACAATATAAATCGCCCTATCCGCCGCCGCCCGGGTCAACCACTCGATATCCGCGAGAGCGTCATCGACGCTACGGCCCACTTTCGCCCGGTCATCACCCACGGTCGCGAGCAAGCGCAATGGGCCCAGCGGCAAGGTCACAAACGAACTCACCTCCCCGTCTGCCAGGGCGGCAAGTTCCAGACTGCCGCCCCCGAGATCAGCAACGATCCCCTTAGCGTCTGGCAGGCCGCACACCACGCCCGCGGCGGCCAGCCGGGCTTCCTCTTCCCCGTCGAGCTGCTGCACCGGGCGATCGAACATATCCTCAATCTGCTTCAGGAAGGCCGGACCGTCTTCGGCCTCCCGGGTCGCGGCCGTCGCCAACAGGGCGGTGTCGGCGATATCCATGGAGCGGGCGATCGCGGCAAAGCGCGGCAGATTGGCCAGCGCCCGGGCGACGCCCTTCTCGTGGAGACGACCGGTCCTTGCGAGATCCGTTCCGATGCCGCAGATCACTCGCTCGTTGAACACGGCGACCGGCGCGCGGGTTCGATCCCGGAAGACGACCAGACGAATGGAGTTCGAACCGATATCGACGACCGCGGAAGGGCGCAGCGTCCGTTCGGCAGGATCAGCTACCATGGGTGCGGACTCCGGAGTTTCCTAGTCGGGCTGGACAAGTAATTGCGGCGCGCTGCCGGGTTTTTTCAACGCGCTGCCGCGCCCGGACAGGCTCGGATTTGTCATGAAATAGTGGTGCGCGCTGAATGGGTCTGGCTCGCCGCTGGTGTCGGTCCGGGAATAAGTGCCGTCGGCCCTCATATTCCAGCTTTGAGCGCGATCGAGCAGATTCGCAACCATGATCTGGTCGAGAATCTGTTCGTGCACAGTCCCGTGCTCGATCGGCACCATCAGTTCGACGCGACGGTCGAGATTACGCGGCATCCAGTCCGCCGAGGAGATGTAGAGTTTCGCATTTTCGTTAGGCAGCTCCTCGCCGTCACCAAAGGCGGCAATCCGCCCATGCTCAAGGAAGCGCCCGACGATGCTCTGGACTTCGATATTCTCGCTCAAGCCGGGCAAGCCCGGGCGCAGGCAGCAAATCCCTCGGATCACAAGGCGGATGCTCACCCCGGCCTGCGAGGCGCGATACAGAGCATCGATGATGTCCCCATCGACCAGACTGTTCAGCTTGGCCCAGATTTCTCCCGTCCGCCCAGTCTGAGCGTGGGCGATTTCCGCCTCGATTCGCTCCATCAGAGTGTTGCGCAGGGTCAGCGGTGCGACCGCGACCTTCTCCAGACCCTCGGGGGGCGCATATCCGGTCATGTAATTGAACACTCGCGAGGCGTCCCGACACAGCACCTCATCCTGGGTGAAATAGCTGAGATCGGTGTAACTACGGGCGGTGATTGGGTGGTAATTGCCGGTGCCGAAATGCACATAGCTGCGCAGATCCGAGCCCTCCCGGCGATGCACCAGGCTAATTTTGGCGTGGGTTTTCAGATCGATAAATCCGTAGACGATCTGCACGCCGGCGCGCTCAAGCTCACGGGCCCAGCGGATATTGGCCTCTTCGTCGAACCGGGCCTTCAGCTCTACCAGGGCGGTGACGTTCTTGCCCGCCTCGGCCGCCTCGATTAGGGCATGCACGATCGGGGAATCTTCCGAGGTGCGATAGAGCGTCTGCTTGATCGCGACCACCTGCGGGTCGCGCGCAGCCTGGCGCAGAAACTGGACCACCACATCGAAGGATTCGAACGGGTGATGGACGACGATATCCTTGGCCCGAATGGCGGCAAAACAATCCCCGGCGAAATCCCGAATTCGCTCGGGGAAACGGATGTTGAACGACTGGAACAGCAAATCCGGACGCTCATCGATGATCAGTTCCAGAGTTCGGTCCAGACCCGGCAAGCCTTCGAGAACAAACACGTCGCGCGCGTCGACATCGCTTTGATCGGTGACAAAACTGCGTAGATGTTCGGGCATGTCCCCGTCAAAAGTCAGGCGGATGACCGAGCCACGGCGGCGGCGCTTCAGGGCACTTTCGAACAGCCGAACGAGATCTTCGGCTTCTTCGAGGACTTCAATATCGCTGTCCCGGATGACCCGGAACGTGCCGTGGCCGCGCAACTCGAAGCCGGGAAACACCCGCCCTAGAAACAGGGACACACAACGTTCGAGCAGGATAAAACGGGGCCGATTTCCGGGCAGCCGAATAAAACGCTCAATCTGCCCCGGCAAAGGCAGCAGGCCGATCATGTCGCGCTGGTCATTGTCTCGATGCAGCTCCATCGCCATGGCCAGACCCAGATTGGGAATGAACGGGAACGGGTGAGCCGGGTCGACGGCCAGCGGTGTGAGCACCGGGAAAATCGTGCGCATGAAGCGCTCTTCCAGCCAGGTCCCCTCCTCCGCGGTCAGGTCCGACGGCTCGACCACAGTCACGTCCTGTTCGCACAACTGGTCGACCAGCGAACGCCAGATCCGCTGCTGTTCGCTCATCAGCGCCCCCGCCCGGGCATAGATCTGAGCGAGCTGCTCACTCGGACTTAGCCCGTCCTGGCTCGGCGTCGTGATCCCGGCGGCGACCTGGCCTTTCAGGCCCGCAACGCGGACCATATAGAACTCGTCGAGATTGGAGGCGGAGATAGACAGGAAGCGGACCCGCTCGAGCAGCGGATGAGAGGCGTTTTCGGCCTCCTCAAGAACGCGCTCGTTGAAGGCCAGCCAGGACAGCTCGCGGTTGATGAACCGATCAGTGGAATCCAGCCCGACAGCGGCGCTGGAATCAGCAAACGGAATTATGTCTTCAGAGACCACGGGAAAACTTTTCGCCAGAGTTGGAGCCGGTTTAGGGCCCGGTAAACGCCTAGGCTAACGCGAAGTCACCTTGTCTGCAATTTATGGCAATGCCGTGAGAGGCGGGTTGGCGCCGGTCCTAACCGCCAATTTCGGCAAGCACACCGCGCGCCAACGGCACCGTGATGGGGCGAGATTGCTCGAGGGCTGAAGCATCGATCGCCGCTACAATTTGGGACACGGCCGCAAAGGACCGCTCCATCCGGGGCACCAGATAGGTCACCACATCCTCCCCTACCCGAAGCTGGCGGTCGAAGAACTGCTTGACTAGCAACGCCCCCAACAGGCTGTCATCCGGCTCGGCGATCCCGACCCCGGGCATGGCTTTAATTCGTGAGGATAAATCCGCCAGGTCGACCTGCCAAAATGACGGCGCTTGGGCAGCCGCCAACAGCAGCGTGCCTTCGGTTTCGAGCATATAATTGTAGAGATGCAGCAGCGCTTCCTCGCGCTCCCGGTCGCCAGCAAGCTGGTGGGCATCATCGACAAACAGGCACGCATTGCGGGCACGCAAAGTAGCGGCATCCTCTGACAAAACCGTCTCCACCGTAACGGTCTCGGCACCACTGATCGCACACCAGACCTGTCCCAGATGGGTCTTTCCCGACGCCGCCGGGCCCCAGATTACGAAGGCGCGCAACGGCCAGTCGGGCCAGCGGTCAACCCACTCCACGGCGGCAGCATTGCTGCCTGAGACAAGGAAATCGGCACGCCCGAGGGCCGTCCGGTGGCCGAGATCGAAAATCAGCTGACGGGTCACCAGACCGCTCGTTCAGCCGGCGGGCAAGCGGATGACATGGCTTGGCACCATGGGCCCGGCCACGTTCGGATTGAGGGACCCATTTGACGGCACAAAACGGGTGGCTTCGAGCACCAGATCAAACCGATCAAGCGCGCGGCGCAACCGCTCTTCGTCCCCGAAATAATCAACTTCGATCTCGGCAGAACTTCCGGTCAGCGCCAGCAGTCGCACCGCGGAAATGGACGGCACAACTTCCAGCCGAGATCGAATATCTACCCAGTTTCCGAGGTCACGTACCGGCACCGCGGCATGGAGGATTGCTGCGGCACCAAACGTTACGGAGTTGGTTCTTTTCCAATCGTCGTCCAGTGCTGTGATTACGACCCCGGTGGCGCGCTCAAACAGCGCTTCGGGCGTCTCATTAACCAGACCCGTCACCGCCAACACCAACGGTATTTCATCCAGCCGGCCAACCCGCGAGGCGGTGATCTCGACCGTCGGGGATCCGTCGAACGATTCAACGATGCTCGCGATCGCCACCACAGCTGATCCCGCGCCATAGCGCGCCGCGGCTTCATTCAGGGCGCCCACATCAGCATCGACGGCCTGCTCGGCACTCAATCCTGCATAGTCAGACAAATCCCCAACCGGAGAGACAACCGGAACCAGTCCGAAGCTGTCGGGATGATTTCGCCATGCCTCGCGCCACGGATTGGGATCCTCCCACAGCACATACTGCCCAGACTGCTGCAAGACCGGGATCACCAAGACCGGACGGCTTTTGAGTTCCGCGAAAGGCACATCGGCAAATCGCAGAAAACGCCGGACCGCATCCGGGTTAAACGCGACGGTCAGCTTGGCGAGATAGCGTACATCGGAGGTTTTTTCGTCGCCGATTTGCAGCGAACTGACCAATGCACGGATGGTCTGCGCATCGACCACTTCGACACTCGCCGCATGCAAGTCTCGGGTCAGACGCGCAAACAGGCGTCGAGCGGCCTCGATCTGCCCTTTTTCGAGGGCGATGCTCCGAGCTGCCGAAGCCGATATGGCGGTTTCGTCGAGCTGGACGTCACGGACGAGGAAAACATCGTTCAGGGCCGCCTGCTGGGCGTGCGCCGGCGCAAGTGGCCCGAGGATCCCAAGCACGAAAAGAGCCAAAATCGCGATGCGAAAATTGTGGCTTCTGGAAGCTGTACGATGCATTGCAAATGACCTCGAAACACCTATTGTGACCCGCATAAACAACGCGATTCGGCCTGCCCGGATCCCCATCACGGCATGTTCGGCAAAGCCTTAGCACGAAACTGCCAGAAGGACTCACAGGAGGCAATTCTGGGTCTATCTTACAAGGATGCAGGTGTCGATATTGAGGCGGGAAACCGGCTGGTGGACGCCATCAAGCCGCTAGCCGCCGCGACAAGCCGGCCTGGAACCATGGACGCGCTTGGGGGCTTTGGGGCCTCATTTGATCCACGCGCTGCTGGCTATAACGACCCCATTCTCGTCGCCGCCACCGATGGTGTCGGCACGAAGCTGAAACTGGCCTTCGAAACCAACCAATTCGATTCAATCGGTATCGATCTGGTTGCCATGTGCGTGAACGACCTTGTGGTTCAGGGCGCCGAGCCGCTTTTCTTCCTCGACTATTTTGCCACCGGTGGGCTCGAACTTGCGGTGGCAACAGAAGTCATCAAGGGCATTTCTCATGGCTGTTCGATCGCCGGGTGCGCCCTGATCGGCGGCGAGACCGCTGAAATGCCCGGGCTCTACGCCAAGGGTGAATTCGATCTCGCCGGATTTTCGGTCGGCGCCATGGAGCGGGGCCAGGGCTTGCCTGACCCGGACGCGCCGGTCGGCGAAGGTGATGCCGTGATCGGTCTTGCGTCGAACGGCGTGCATTCCAACGGCTACTCGCTGGTCCGCAAAATCGTCGAGGCCAGCGGTTGCAAGTTGAGCGACACCGCCCCCTTCGATGAGTCCCGATCCCTCGGTTCGGCATTGCTCGAACCGACACGCATCTATGTCGAATCATGCCTCGCCGCCGTGAAGCGCGGGGACATCCACGCCTTTGCCCATATCACCGGCGGCGGCCTGCTTGAAAACATCCCACGCATGCTCCCCAAAGGTCTCGGCGTTGAACTCGACGGCCCAGCCTGGAACGCCCCCGCTGTCTTTGCCTGGCTACAAGATCAGGGCGGAGTCAGCGACGAAGAAATGGCTCGCACATTCAACTGCGGCATCGGCATGGTCGCCATCGTGCCCGCAGATCGGCTCGACAGCGTGATCGACGGACTGACCGTGTCCGGCGAGACGGCCACCCGGATCGGCACCGTCGTCGCGGATACGGCAAACGCGGTTCAACTCACGAACCTGCAGGCGGCGTTCGGGCGGAACTGATGGCGCGGCTCCAACTCGGCGTTCTGATCTCGGGCCGTGGATCAAACCTGCAAGCCTTGATCGCGGCCTGCGCGGACCCGGCCTACCCGGCCGAAATCGTCCTCGTGGTCGCCAACAAGCCCGATGCCAAAGGCCTCCATCACGCCCGTAACGCAGGTCTGGCAACCACCATCGTCGAACATGGTGGATTCCCCGATCGCGAGAGTTTCGACCACGCGGTTAATACCGAACTCCAGAACGCAGGGGTCGAGTTGGTCTGTCTGGCGGGCTTCATGCGGTTACTGTCGAGCTGGTTTGTGGAGCACTGGCGGGACCGGATCATCAACATCCATCCATCCCTGCTGCCCGCGTTCAAGGGCATCGATGCCCATGAGCAAGCAATCGCCGCGGGGGTCAAACTGAGCGGGTGCAGTGTTCATATTGTGCGCCCGGAAATGGACGCCGGCCCGATTCTGGTCCAGGCGGCCGTCCCGGTGCGACCCGACGACGACACAGATTCACTCGCGGCACGGATTCTTACCGTGGAACACCAATGCTATCCGCTGGCCGTAAAGCTGATCGCCGAAGGCCGCGTGCAGGTCGATGGAGATACCGCAATCGTCAAAATGCCGGCAGATGTCGGGGCGCACATCATCAGCCCCCGGAAATCTTGACCGGATTCAATGCAACGGGGCTTTGACTGCCCCGCCGCGTCGCGTATAAGACGCGGCATATCGCAAATTCAACAGGATGCGAAAGAAGATGTCCGAACAACACTTGAATCTCGAACAGCGTACAAAAACCTGGGAAGGTTTTCTTAAGCTTATGACCTATTCAGGCGTCGCGACCACGATCGTGTTGCTGCTCATGTGGTGGACGATCATCTAGTCTGTTCGCCCCACCCCTGTGAAATCGTCGGTTCAGCCGACGATTTCATCCTCTTTAAAGAAGAATGCAATTTCCTCTGCCGCCGTTTCCGGGGCGTCGGATCCGTGCACCGAGTTGGCCTCGATCGATTCCGCGAACTCCTTGCGGATCGTGCCCGCATCCGCATCGTCCGGGTTCGTGGCACCCATGATCTCGCGGTTGCGTACGACGGCGTTCTCGCCCTCAAGCACCTGAACCACGACCGGACCGGAAGTCATAAAGGCGACCAGGTCGTTGAAAAACGGACGCTCGCGGTGAACGCCGTAAAAACTTTCGGCCTGTTCCTGGGACAGCTGGATGCGGCGCTGGGCGATAACCCGAAGGCCAGCTTCCTCGAATTTGGCAATAATTTTGCCCGTGATGTTCCGCTTCGTCGCGTCAGGTTTGATAATCGAGAATGTGCGTTCGGTCGCCATGGGATTTTCTCCGGTGGGAAGTGAAATATGCGCGCCTTATATCCAGCACGACTGGTCTCCACAAGCCGCTGCGACAATCCAGACCACCGTGACTATCCCGACGCCTTCTCTTCCCAGCCCCCACGCTCGGTCTCCTGCCAGTACGTCAACGCGTGACCGGCGTCCTTGTAAGCGGTCCAGCGGGAGCGTGCCGCGGCGACCGCGTCTTCATTGCCACCATCAAAAAGTTCGCAGACCAGATCAAAACCTTCGAGCTTTTCGCTGGTCGCACCATCGGCGAGAAAAAGAACTTTGGCGTCGTTTGGGTTCTCATCCGTGTCCGTCAGCCAGACGGGCTGCCGTGCCGGAAACCCATCAACTTTGCTGCCATGAGGCAGAAAAACCTGGTCGTTATAAGTCCACAAATGGGCATTCAACGCCTCCACACGGTCGGGGGAGCCTGCCACAACGACAGCGCGCCGCCCGTCCCGCACAACGGTCCGCTCCAGCATCACCGGCAGAACCTCCTCGAGGGTCTTTCGGGTCAGGTGGTAGAATCGAATCTCCGTCACGAGGCGTCGGGCTCTCTAGTTTTCGTAATTGTCGCGCACGAACTGGTCCATGGCGCGGACCGCAAATCCCGCAGCCCCTTTCGCCATCAGCGGCAATTCCTTGTCGGACCAAGCCACGCCGGCCATATCCATATGGGCCCAGGGAACATCATTGATGAAGCGCTGCAGGAACTGGGCAGCAGTGATGCTGCCGCCCCAACGCGGACCGACATTCTTCATATCCGCACGAGGCGTATTGATCTGCTTGTCGAATGCGTCGTCGAGGGGCATCCGCCAGATCTTTTCTCCGACAGTTTGTCCGGCGGTGACAATCTGCTCAGCCAACGCGTCGTCATTGGCATAAAGCCCAGCATATTCACGGCCCAGCGCAACCATGATGGCTCCAGTGAGGGTCGCAAAATCAATCATCACATCCGGCTTGAAGCGCTTCTGCGTGTACCAGAGCGCATCGGCGAGCACGAGGCGGCCTTCCGCATCGGTGTTGATGACTTCGATGGTCTGTCCCGACATCGAGGTCACGATATCTCCGGGACGCTGGGCGTTACCGTCGGGCATGTTCTCGACCAAACCGACCACGCCGATCACATTGGCCTTGGCCTTGCGCCCGGCGATCGCGCGCATGGCACCGATCACTGTGCCCGCACCGCCCATGTCCCAAATCATGTCTTCCATACCGCCGGCCGGCTTGATGGAAATGCCGCCGGTATCGAAGGTCACGCCCTTGCCGATCAGCGACACAGTCTTGGAATCTTTCCGACCCCCATTCCAGTGCATGATCACCATCTGGGATTCACGCACGCTGCCCTGCCCGACGGCGAGCAAGGAGCCCATGCCCAGTTTTTTCATCTGCGCTTCGCCGAGAACCTCGACCTTGACGCCGAGCTTGGTTAGCTTGCGGCATTGCGCGGACATCCATTTCGGCGATTTTATGTTCGACGGCTCGGATACGAGATCGCGCGCGAAATCGACACCATCGGCAATATGCGCAAACTCACCATATTGTCGGCGTGCCGCGGCAGCTCCCTTGACCATGAACACCAGACGTCCGGGACCGGCGAGCCGGTTTTTCGTCTCGACCGCTGTGAGAAATTTGTCATAGCGATAGTCTCGCAGGCGCGCGCCTGCTGCCAACGCAACTCCCAAATCAGCGCCACGGACCTTCGAGCCGCGCGCAGCATCCGCATAAACGGTGGCCGAAGTCGCCGAAAGCGCCCGCAGCGCCTTGTAAATCCCAGCCCCAATTTCCTGGGCCTGCAACGCATCGAGGTCTTTCGCAGCGCCGGAGCCAAACAGCAAAATGTTTAGATCTTCGCGACCCTGGGGCGCAAGTACCGTTAGGTTTTCACCTTTTTTACCGGAAAACCCCCGCGCGTTGACCGCACGGGATAAGGCGCCGGTGGTGGCCTTGTCGACGGTCTTGGCTGCTGCACTGAGCTCACCGTCTCCCACGACCAGAAAAACCAGGAACCCGCGTACGGGTAGTTTCGGTTCTGCAAAGCTGATTTTCATGACACTCACTTCCATCGCTGACGGGAATACGGCCGGATTGCGCCTGTTCGAACGCTTCGAGATTTAGAGCACCGACCAAGTCGGCGCAAGCCAACCGATTTCCCACGCTGGGCTATTTGTCGGATCGGAGCGATCTGATACAAATCACCAGCGCAAACGAACATGTTTGTTTTTCGAATCAGCGACTTGGGGGACGGTTCCTACCTGTTTCCCTAATGGAGCGTTCATGACGTCAATCAGCAGCTATATTTTCCGGCAGCTTATCTGGGCAACCGTGTTTGTTGTCGGCGTGCTGACTCTGCTGGTTTCCCTGTTCGGATCACTGCGGCTGATCGACTTCATCGTGAATCGCGGCCTGCCGATCACCGTGCTATTCGAAATGAGCGCATTGAACCTGCCCAAATTTGTTGCGGTTCTGCTGCCTATTGCCGTCTTCGCCGCTGTGCTCGTCGTCTACAACAAGCTGCGCAACGACAGCGAACTGGTGGTGATGCGTGCCGCGGGCATGAGCCAGGCCGCCCTGGCACGTCCGGGCCTGACACTCGGCGTTGTAATGGTTTTGGTTGGCTATGCGCTCCAGCTCTACCTGGTTCCTGCCACGACCCATATCTTCAAGCTCAAGCAACTCAACTATCGAAATTCCTACGGCAGCGTGCTGTTACAAGAACAACGCTTCAACAATCCGGTCAACGGTTTGACGATCTATATTCGTGAACGCTCAAGCGAAGGCGAATTGCGAGGAATTTTCGCACATGATTCCCGAGACCCCGATCGTCCCGTAACCTACACGGCCGAACGGGGTACAGCGGTCCAATCTGCCAAGGGCACCCGTGTGGTGCTTTTCAATGGCAGCCAGCAGGATGTCGATCGCGAATCCGGGCGACTGACCCTGTTCAATTTCGATCAATACTCGCTTGACCTGAGCATCCTGAATCAGGCCGCGACACCACGTTGGCGCGAACCCGAAGAACGTTTCCTGAGTTCCCTGCTGCACCCGGGCGAAAGCGCTCATGACCTCTTCTACACAAATCAGCTGATCGCGGAAGGCCACAGACGACTGACAACGCCGTTGTATATTCTGGTGTTTTCTATTGTTGCGATGGCGGCCATGCTGTCGGGATCTTTTAGCCGGCGCGGCAACACCAGCCGTATTCTTGTGGCCATCGCGATTATCTTCGGACTTCAAGTAGCTTCGCTGGGCCTGTTTAACCTGTCGCGCCAATCCTTGGTGTTGCTACCGCTCGTATACGCCTTGCCGATTGCCGCCATGTTCGCGGGCCTGATGGTCATCGTTCGCTCCCGTATGCGCAGACCCGACGGTCTGACGATGTCTGACGCCTAGGAAATCGTGCGCACATGCTCTCCTCCCCGACCATATCGAGCTATATCCTGCGGCAGTTTCTGCTGTGGTTTCTGGTGATGTTCGGGACCATGGTCGCGGTGATTGGGTTGATCGATGCGGTGGAGTTGCTGCGACGGGGCAGTGGGAGACCGGACGCCACGGCTTCGGTAATCACCAGCATGGCGCTCCTGCGCACACCTTTTCTGGCCCAGGAAGCGATCCCCTTTGCCGTCATGTTTGGTGGAATTTTCACGTTTTTGAAGCTGACCCGAAATCATGAACTGGTCGTCGTCCGCGCCGCCGGCGTCTCGGTCTGGCAGTTCCTGGCCCCGCCCCTCGTCGCCGCGATCGTGCTAGGCGTTATCAACGTAACCGTCCTCAATCCGCTTTCGGCGATCATGCTGTCGCAGTACGAAGAACTCGAAGGCCGATACTTCACCGGACGGTCCTCGTTGCTCGCCGTCTCCTCGCAAGGCATCTGGCTGCGCCAGAACGGACCGAACGGGAATAGTCAGACCGTCATTCATGCCGCACGTGTCCAGCCCGACGAACTTTTGCTGCAAGACGTCATTGTTTTCGAGTTCGGACGCGACGATAAGTTTGTCAGCCGGGTGGACGCCAAAAGCGCGCGCCTGCTCGATGGAAAATGGTATATCTCGGAGGCGTGGCTCACCCGCCCGTCCCGCGCCGGGGTCTTTGTTGAGCGCCACGAACTTCCAACCGATCTGACGGCGGACAAGATTCAGGAAAGTTTTGCGAGCCCGGAAACCGTCGCGTTCTGGAAACTACCACGCTTCATCCGGGTCCTTGAGGAGACCGGTTTTTCCCCGGTTGCCCACCGCCTTCAATTCCATGCCCTGTTGGCCGAACCCCTGCTGCTCGCCGCCATGGTTCTGATCGCGGCGGCATTCTCGCTGCGCCTCACCCGTCGGGGTGGAACGCTACTCCTTGTCGGCGCTGGCGTTCTGGTCAGTTTCTTCCTGTTTCTGTTGACCAATGTCGTCCAGGCCCTTGGCCTGGGGGCGAGCGTGCCTGTGATTTTGGCAGCCTGGACCCCGGCCGGGGTGTGCTTGATGGCCGGGGTGACCATGCTGCTGCATCTGGAGGACGGCTGATGCGCGTATTCCACCCGCTCCTGGCGCTTGTCGCTTTTGCCGCGATCATGACCGGTTCGCTGGCGATGGCACAGTCGACCAATCCCGAGCAACCGGTTTTGATGACCGCCGATGAACTGAGCTTCGACGAGGATCTGGGAATAGCCACCGCGCGGGGCAATGTCGAAATCGTGCAGGGCGAACGCGTGCTGAACGCGGATGCCGTGACCTACAACCAGCGTGACGATATCGTTACCGCGTCCGGGAACGTGGTTCTGCTCGAGCCCACCGGCGAGGTTCTGTTCGCGGAATTCGCTGAACTCACAGCGGATATGCGCGAGGGTTTCCTGCGCGGCTTCCAGATGTTGCTGACCGACGACACACGCCTTGCTGCTGTCAGCGCGCAAAGACGTGGCGGCTCGCGGACCGAACTGACCCGAGCGGCCTACTCACCTTGCCTGAATTGTACCGGTTTCGATGGTAATCCGATCTGGCAGGTCAATGCGCGGCGTGTGATTCACGACGCAGAGGCCCAGGAGGTCATCTATCGGGATGCCACACTGGAATTCCTCGGCATACCCGTCATCTACACGCCCTATCTTAGCCATCCGGACCCAACCGTAACGCGGAAGTCAGGTTTTCTAACTCCAACATTCGGCGCCTCGAACCTCCTCGGTTCTTCCGTCCAGGCCCCGTATTTCTGGGTGCTCGACAGGGACAAGGATCTGACTTTCGATCCGATTATCTCCTCGGACAACCTTCCGGTACTAACCGGCGTCTACCGCCAGCGTTTTGCCAATGGCGAGCATCAAACCCGGCTCTCCGCGACCAGCGACGACGCCCGAGGCGGACAAACACAGTTCCGCGGGCATATCGATTCCGAAACCCGATTGTCGCTCGATGAACTCTGGCGCGCCGGGTTGGACGTCAAGCTGGCAAGCGATGACACCTACCAACAGCGCTACGGCTTCGGAAACCCGGACACGCTGACCAGCCATTTGTTCGCAGAAGGTTTCGGCGCGCGCAGCTACGCCGTGGGAGAAGCGTTCTATTTCCAGGGACTGCGTTCAGACGACAATCAGGATGAAGTGCCGGTCGTCGTCCCCAAATTTGACTACAACTTTGTCAGTGACCCCAACAGTTTTGGTGGCATGACAACGATGGACGCCAACCTGCAGGCTTTGACCCGCGAAAGCGGCGCCACGAACCAGCGCATCAGCGTAACCCCCGGATGGCAGATTTCCCATACTGACAGTCAGGGGTCCATCACCAGTCTTCGCACTTCGCTCCAGACCGACCTTTACAACACCTCCGACACACCAACTCCGGCCGGTTCGGAAAGCGGTATTTACGGTCGCGTCTTCCCCCAGGCCATCGTGACCTGGCGCTACCCGTGGGTACGGCGAAGTGGCGCCACGGCCAGCCAAATCCTGGAACCCCTCGCCGCGCTCGTGCTCGCCCCCAATGGCGGTAATTCAGACAAAATTCCGAACGAGGATAGCCAAGGTATCGAATTCGACGAAACGAGCTTGTTCAGCGCCAACCGTTTCTCCGGCCGGGATAGGGTCGAAGGCGGCCAGCGCGTGGTCTACGGGCTGCGAACCGGCCTGTTTGGCCGCAGTGGCGGCGGTAGCACCCTGACGGTCGGCCAGTCCTATAGGTTTCGGGAATCCAGCCCGTTTGAAAAAGGCGCCGGGCTTGAAGATCAGTTCTCCGATATCGTCGCCAGTCTCCAAATCGCCCCGAGCGGATTCGTTGACCTTCTATACAAGACCCGCTTCGACAAGGATTCGTTCCGGGCGCGGCGCACCGAGATCACAACCGTTGCCGGACCGCGCGCCTTCAAGATCGATTTCAACTATGTTTTCTTTGCCCGGAACAACGAATTTGCCGACCGCGAAGAGATCACGGGCGGCGTGACGTCCCAGATCACGGATCGCTGGTCAGCACGGGTCGATACAAGACGCGATCTTACATCTGGTGGTGGAGCCCTGTCGTATGGAGCATCACTAATCTATGAATGTGATTGTATGAATTTCGAACTCAAATATCGTCGGGACTTTACTCAGGATCGTGATGTTCCCCGGACAGAATCTCTGCTATTCCGGATATCCCTCAAGAGCCTGGGCCAAGTGTCCTCAGCGGTCTACTAACATGATCATCGCCATCGAACGCCCGACCAACCGACTAACCCGCCTCTGGGCCCAAATCCGCCCAAACAGGCGGCTTTTGTTATCGGTCATGGTTCTCGCAGCTGTAGCAACGGCGAGAGGGGAGAACGCACACGCTCAAGACGTCCAGCGGATTGCCGCGGTCGTCAACGAGAAGGTCATTTCTGTTTTCGACGTGCAGCAGCGCATGCAGATCCTGATCAGTTCGTCAGGCCTTCCCAACACCCGTGAAACCCAGCGCCGTATCGGCCCGCAAGTGTTGCGCGGGCTCATCGACGAGGCACTGCAGAAACAGGAAGCCGACCGGCTCAACATTCGGGTCAATCAGCGCGAAATTGACGAGGCTGTTTCCCGAATTGAGCAACAGAACAGAATACCGGCAGGCGGTTTCGAACCATTTCTGCAGCAGCAGGGAATTTCAGTCTCGGCAGCCATAGAACAGATTCGCACCAATATCGCCTGGCAAAAACTTTTGTCCCGCACCGTCGTTCCGACGATCGAGATCGGCGATGACAAAATCGATGAGGTCATCACGCGTGTTGAGGCCAGCCGCGGGGTGACTGAGTCTCGGGTTGGTGAAATCCTGCTGCCCGTCGACAATCCGACCGACACGGGTGATATCCGCGCTCTGGCCGAGCGGCTGGTTGAGCAACTCCGCGGTGGCGCTGTTTTTCGGGCCGTGGCACAGCAGTTTTCCAAAAGCGCAACCGCCGCCATCGGCGGTGACATCGGCTGGGTTCAGCCCGGCGAACTTGAAACCGCCATCGCTACCGCGCTCACAGGCATGAAGGTTGGCGAGATATCCGAGCCCCTTGCCGTGTCCGACGGCATCCAAATCATCACCCTGATTGCGCAGCGGACAAACGCACCACCCGATCAGGCAGAGCGCCGCGTGAAGCTGCGGCAATTGCTGCTCCCGACCGAAGAAAACGCGCCCCAAAGCGAAGTCGGCGCCCTGACCGAGCAAGCCCGCACTATCGCGGCGACCGTGAATGGCTGCGAGGCCTTTGCCACCGCTGCGGATGAGGCCGGAACGCCCCAACCACCGACCCCGGCAGAGTTCCAACTCAAGGATCTGAACGCACAATTGCGCGGCATCGCTTCGACAATCACGGTTGGACAAGTCAGCGAACCACTGCGTCAGCCCGGCGGCATTCAATTGCTGATGGTCTGCGAACGGCAGGAAAATGCCGGTCCCAATCGAGGCGACATCCGAGAAACCCTGCTGCGCGAGCGTGTGGGCATGCTGTCGCGTCGTTATCTGCGGGATCTGAGGCGCGCGGCGTTCGTCGATTTACGTGTTTAACGCCGACGATTTGCCTCCCTTGCGCGAGGTTGTCGGTCGGTTCGACATTGCCGCCCAAAAATCCCTCGGCCAGCACTTCCTGTTTGACCTGAACCTCACCCGGCGCGTTGTCTCGGTAGCCGGTGACCTGTCCGGGCTCAATGTCGTCGAAATTGGAGCCGGCCCAGGCGGCCTGACCCGTGCCCTGCTCGAAAGCGATGCCCGTCATGTCTATGCGGTTGAGCGTGACCCCCGTGCTGTCGCGGCACTACGGGACCTGGAACTCCACGCTGAAGGGCGACTGACTGTGATCGACGCCGATGCGCTGCAGTTCGACCTCATAAAAGAGATCCCCCATCCGCGGCGGATTATCGCCAACCTACCCTACAATATTGGCACCCAGTTACTCATCAACTGGCTGATGCAAGCTGACGGATTTCTGGGGTTTACATTGATGTTCCAGAAGGAGGTCGCCGAGCGAATCGTCGCTTCCCGGGGGACCAAATCTTATGGTCGCCTGTCGGTGATTTCCCAGTGGCTGACCGAGCCTCGATTGATGTTCGAAATCCCGGCTTCCGCCTTCGTACCGCCCCCCAATGTGACCTCTTCGGTGGTCAACATGCCCGTTCGGCCGCAGCCGCTTGCCCGCGCACAGCGGGAAAAGCTCGAAATCGTGACCCGCGCGGCGTTCGGACAACGGCGTAAGATGTTGCGCCGTTCGCTTTCCGCGATCGGCGGTGCCGCACTCCTGGCCGAAGCCCGGGTTCCAGAAGAAGCACGGGCCGAAGAACTCACCATCGATCAGTTCTGCGCGATTGCGCGCCTGCTCGAAACCTAATCCCTAGGTCCCAGGCGCCCTTCCCGTTAGCCTACGTTCATCGCAAACCAGCCGGGAAAGCCCGATACATGATGAAATTTTCGAGAATGCTGCGTGCCAAGCGCAAAGCCTCGGACCGCCGCGACATCCCGGGGTTCCGCCACCGGATCCACGAACCTGAATATGCCCGTCTGGGATTGCCGTTCTGCCGCCGGGATTCAATCCGCAAGCTTGCCGTGTTGCTGGACGACGAAGTTGCCTATCAATCCACGAAGTAAGTAGACCCTGCGGTCAGGCTACTGCCCCTGCCGAAGCAGGCGTACAAAATCAGACAGACCTTCCTGCCGGAGCCGCCTGAGGCGTTCTGCCTCAAGGATGGCGCGGACCTTTGCCACGCTGTCTTCAAAGCTTTGATTGACGACTACATAGTCATATTCCGACCAATGAGTAATTTCGTCGGCGGCCTTGGCCATGCGATCGGCGATGACATCGGCGCTGTCCTGCGCGCGCGTGTTAAGGCGACGCTCCAGTTCGGCGGTAGACGGCGGCAGGATGAACACGCTGACGAGGTCATCCCGGGCGCTCTCGTCGACCTGCTGCGTGCCCTGCCAGTCAAGATCGAACAACACATCCCGGCCCGCCTTGAGCGCATCGTCTACCGGTCCGCTCGGCGTGCCGTAATAGTGGTCGAACACCTTTGCGTATTCGAGCAATTCCTGTTTGTTGACCATCAGGTCGAAGCTCGTCTTGTCCCTGAATAAATAATGCTCGCCATCAACCTCACCGGGGCGCCTCGGGCGGGTGGTCACGGAAATCGAAAGCGATAGATTGTCGTCCTGCGCCAGCACTTCGCGCGAGATCGATGTCTTGCCGGCTCCCGACGGGGAAGACAGCACCAACATCAAACCGCGGCGCTTGATATTCAACTCTTCGCTTTCAGACATCGTGCGTCCCTCTATTCAACATTCTGCACTTGCTCACGGAACTGCTCGATCGTCGCCTTCATATCGAGGCCAATCTGAGTCAATTCTACGTCTACGGATTTCGAGCACAGCGTATTCGCTTCGCGGTTAAGTTCCTGACACAAAAAATCGAGACGGCGGCCGACAGCGACAGCTTCCGCCAACAGATTACCGATGGCGCCGATATGCACATGCAGGCGATCTATTTCCTCCCGCACGTCGGCTTTCCCGGCCAGCAGGGCGGCCTCCTGGGCCAGACGCTCCTCGGATAAGCGCGAATCCGCATCGATGAGTTCAGAGACCATGGCCTGCAGGCGAGCACGGATGGCGTCGGGCTGTGCGGCGGCAGTGGCCGCCGCGCCGTCGACCAAGCCCGCGAGCGCGTTGAGATAGGCTTTGAGCAAGGTGTCGAGTTGCGTCCCTTCGGCTCCCCGTGCCGCCGCCAGACCATCGAGCAATTCGCCCGACGTCTCGATCATGGCTGCTTGCCGCGCGGCGTGCGCATCATCGGATTCGCTATCATCGACCGTTTCGAGCATTCCCCGAATGGAAAGAAGGCCTTCAAGGGTCGAGGGGGTATCAGCCACATCCCCGGCCAGTTCAACCCGTAGCGCGCGCACCTGTTCGAGCAAATCGCGATTGACCCGATAGCTCACGCCACCTTTTTCCAGCCGCTCCACCGACACACCCAGCGTGATATTGCCACGCTTGAAGCGCTTGCCCGCGTTGGCCCGCACCGCCTGTTCAACGGCTTCATACCCGTTGGGAACCCGACAACGTACATCCAACCCCTTGGAATTGACGCTGCGCGCCTCCCAGGTCCAGGCGTAACGGTCGTCCTGACCAACGGCCCGGGCGAACCCGGTCATGCTTTGAAGGGTCATGGCGCGGTCCGGGTCATGAGAGAATGCAAAAGCACATCAATGGGCACTGTCGTTTTCATCTCTGGCCTTATAGCTTGGCGTCCGGACAGCAACAAGGCAGCCTGCCGGACGATGCCAGGTCAATGAGAAAATTTGATTCCCCAAGCAGCATTCTGATCACCGGCGCTTCAAGCGGCATTGGTGCCGCGTTGGCGCTGGCCTATGCCGGACCCGGACAAAACCTCATGCTCAGCGGGCGTAACGCGACGCGTCTGGATGCTGTCGCTGCGCAAACCCGCGCGATGGGGGCGTCCTGCGAGACCCGGATCGTGGATGTGAGGGATGCGTTGGCAATAGCCAATATGGTCACCGAAGCGAATCGGCGCGCCCCGCTCGATCTGGTGATCGCCAATGCGGGAATCTCGGCCGGTGCCCACAAACTCGGCAACTTCCCCGATGCCAGCGACGCCGAGCTTTTTGCAACCAATGTTGATGGCGTGGTGAATACGGTCGCTCCCGCTCTGGAGAGCATGCTGGAGCGCCAGCACGGCCAGGTCGCGATCATGTCGAGCCTGGCCAGTTTCCGGGCATTTCGCGAGGCGCCTGCCTATTGCGCGAGCAAAGCCGCAGTGCGGTTTTACGGGGCGGGCCTTCGTCGCGCCCATGCCCGTGACGGGGTGGGCGTCAGCGTCATCTGTCCCGGATTTGTGCGTTCCCCCATGACCGATGCGAACAGATTTCCCATGCCAATGCTGATGCCTGCCGACCGGGCGGCAACCATAATTCATGCCAAACTCACCCGAAATCGTGGTTTGATAGCCTTTCCGATTCCCATGTATTTTGCCGTGCGCGCTTTGGCGCTGTTTTGAACCTGCGAAGGGATTCCTCCGATGGACCAGAAACTCGAAAACAAGACCGCGATCGTGACCGGCGCAAGCGGCGGACAGGGTGCAGCTGAAGCACGATTATTCGCGCAGGCCGGTGCCCGGGTTATTCTTGCCGACGTACAGGATGAACTTGGTGAGGCCCAGGCTCAGGCCATCCGCGACGCCGGCGGAGACGCCCATTACCGGCATCTCGACGTCGCAGATCAGGACAATTGGCACCGCGTCATCGATGGCATCGCCAGTGAATTCGGGGCTTTGAATATTCTGGTCAACAATGCCGGGGTCGCCTTGCGCGGCGGACGGGTCACCAATACATCACTTGAAGACTGGAACCGGGTGCTTTCGATCAACCTGACGGGGCCGTTTCTCGGTATCCAGTCTGCCGCCCCGCTGATCCGGGACAGCGGCGGTGGTGCAATCGTGAACACTGGCTCCATCGCCGGCATAACGGGACATTTCGCCACTGCCTACAGCACCAGCAAATGGGGCATTCGCGGCATCACCAAAAGCGCTGCCATGGAGTTGGTGGATTGGGGCATTCGGGTCAACGCCGTCCATCCAGGCCTGGTCCACACGCCGCTGCTGGAGGGCTCTGACGACTTTATCGCCGCGCTGGGCGACCACACGCCGATGGGACGCGGTGCTCAACCCGAAGAAATCGCCACGGTGGTGCTGTTTCTGGTTTGCAGTGACTCCAGCTACATCACCGGGCATGACATCGCCGTCGATGGCGGTTTTAGTGATTTCGGAGGCTACGACCAGGTGATCAAGCAGGTAATGGCCCAGCCCAACCAGACGGTCTAACCGTCAGGTTAAGGCCAAACGGATCAAAGCTGACCGGGTTGACCTAGAAGGGTGCAACCGCTGTAAACAGGAAGACGAAGCCGATCCCGGCGACGACGCCGCCGGCAATGCGCGTGCCCACAGGCTTGGTATCCAACACGGCCGCCCCACGTGAGGCCACCAGGAACGCCGCGCCAGCGATCAGATACTGGGTGACCGCAAAACCGCCAAGATAAGCAAGAAGCGGGGTTGATTCGGCTCCGATAATGGCTTCGCCATAGGCGTAGCCGTGGAAAATACCCGCGATCACGAACACACTGGCCCAGATGGCGAGCGGCTGACGGCGGGCGGTAAAGATCATCCCCCCGAGCAACAGAACCGACCCCGAAATAACAATTTCAACGATCGGCAAATTCACGGCCAGCAGATGAATACCGGTCCCGAGCAGGGTGGCACCAACGAAGAATGCCGGCATCACCAGGCCTCGGGCCAGGAATGATGCCGCAAGGCCGATACCAATGACAAAAGCCAGATGATCGATCCCAATAATCGGATGTCCGATCCCCGACAGCAATCCTTCCCCGAAGGTCGACGGCGTAATGCCTCCCATCGGGTGATGTGCGTAAGCAGGTGCTGCGATGAGTACGACCAACAATGCGAGGGCCACAGTGGGCAGCCGTTGCAGGGAATTGCGAGTGATCAGGTTCATGGTTTTCTCCACAGTTTCAGAAGGCAAGTATGACCCCTCGACATACGCGGCGCAATTGTGGAAGAGAATGAGTCAAATTCGACCCACCCTAGCGCGCCTTGCGCCGCGCGCGATCGATCCGTCTCCATTTCACAACGTTGCGGTTATGCTCGGCCAAAGACCGGGCAAAGGCGTGTCCCCCCGAACCATCAGCAACAAAATAGAGATCCTTGGAAGTGGCTGGATTCAGGGCTGCGGCGAGACTTGCGCGGCCGGGATTGGCAATCGGGGCCGGCGGCAAACCGTCTCTTGTATAGGTGTTGAAGGGGTGGTCGGTTTCGAGATGTCTGAACAACAATCGACTGTCAAAGGTCCCGGGCTGACCATTCGCATCGAGCAGCCCATAGGCCACGGTCGGGTCGGATTGGAGTCGCATCCCGCGCCTTAACCGGTTGATAAAGACCGCTGCGACCCGCCGGCGTTCTGCAGGCACTGCCGTTTCCCGTTCAATTATGGAAGCCAGGACAAGTGCTTCCAGCGGGGTTTTGAGCGGCAATTCCGGCACGCGCGCGGCCCATAATCGGACAATTTCCACCTCCATCGCAGTGGCCATCCGCGCCGCGACATCCGCACGGCTGTCCCCAAAATTATAGTGATAGGTCTCGGGCAAGAGCGTTCCTTCGCCCTGCTCCGAAGCGTCCGGAAGATCTCCGACCAGACCGTCTGCAACCGCGAGTGCGGCCAGCACCTCGCGCGTGGTCAGGCCTTCAGCGATGGTAATCCGGCGCACAACCGTGTCACCGGATTGCAGTTTGGCGATTGCATCCCGCAAACTGATAGCCGACGGGAAGGCGTACTCCCCGGCCCGCAACGGTTTATCCGGGGCAAAGACCCGTAGGACCAGCTGAACCAGCCGTCGGTCCGCGGAAACCCCGGTTTCGGTTAATGATTGCGCAATTTTGTAACCTGACGCGCCGGCGGGAATGACGATGGTGATGGGTTCTACCAGCGGGCCGGGGTCAGAATAGGCGCGATGCAGCATCACAAAACCACCGCCGGCAACCGTCGCACCGGCGATCAGCAGAAAAACGAATGCGGACACAGCCCAGGTAACACGGCGACGGGCGCGTGAGAACGGTACGGGAAGTTCAGGGTTATCGTTCATGATCCGGCGATGATAGCCGGGGTAAACCAGAGTCGCGAGGCTCAGACCTCGGCGAAGACCAGGCTCGCATTCGTGCCACCAAAGCCAAACGAATTGCTCAGGGTGCGGCGGACTGTGCGTTCCTTGGCCGTGTGCGGCACCAAATCGATATCGCAGGCATCCGAAGGGTCATCGAGATTGATGGTTGGGGGCACAACATTGTTGTTGATCGCCATGATCGAGTAGATCGCTTCCACCGCTCCGGCAGCACCGAGCAAATGCCCGATCGCGGATTTGGTCGACGACATCGACATTTCATAAGCATGGTCACCGAACAGACGTTTGACCGCACCAAGCTCGATTTCGTCGCCCAGCGGGGTCGACGTGCCGTGGGCGTTCACATAATCAATGTCTTCAACGTTCAGGCCCGCGCGTTTTAGCGCCGCCTGCATCGAACGATAGCCGCCATTCCCGTCATCAGCCGGGGCCGTAATATGATGGGCATCGCCCGAAAGGCCATAACCCACGACTTCGGCGTAAATCTTCGCGCCACGTGCCTTCGCGTGCTCGTATTCCTCCAGCACAACGATGCCGGCGCCCTCACCCATCACAAAGCCATCGCGGCCCCTGTCATAGGGGCGTGAGCCCTGTTCCGGGGTGTCATTGTAACTGGTGGAAAGCGCGCGACAGGCGGCAAATCCGGCGATCCCTATTCGACAAATCGCTGCTTCGGCACCGCCTGCGACGATCACATCCGCATCGTCCCACATGATCAGACGTGCGGCGTCCCCAATGGCGTGTGCGCCGGTGGAACAAGCCGTCACAACCGCGTGGTTGGGACCCTTGAAGCCGTAACGGATCGAGACATGTCCGGAGGCAAGATTGATCAGCGCGGAAGGGATAAAGAACGGTCCCACCTTGCGGGGACCTTTCTCGATCAACAGCTTGGAACCTTCGTAGATGGTCTGCAGGCCGCCAATGCCAGAACCGATCATGACCCCGGTACGTTCGCGGTCTTCCTCGGCATCTGGTTTCCAGCCCGAATCCTCGACAGCCTGAACTGCCGCGGAAATGCCATAGACGATGAAGTCGTCGATCCGGCGCTGGTCCTTGGTCGGAATGAAATCGTCAGGATTGAACGTCCCATTGCTGCCGTCGCCGCGCGGAACCGGCGCAGCGATTTTCGCCGGCAGGTCCGATACGTCGAACGTTTCAATAGAGGTTGCCCCGGACTCGCCATTGGTTAGGCGGGTCCAGTTGTGGTCCAAGCCCACGCCAAGCGGCGTGACGAGACCCATTCCGGTGACAACGACACGTCTCATAGGATTCCGATGCGCTGTTTAACGGTTGTCAGAGCCACGCGTTGTAAAACGCGCAGCTCTATTGCCGAAGTTCAGTCAGCAGCTTCTTCGAGGAACTTCACCGCGTCGCCAACCGTGAGAATTTTCTCGGCCGCGTCGTCGGGAATTTCACATCCAAACTCTTCCTCGAATGCCATCACCAACTCCACCGTATCAAGGCTGTCTGCCCCAAGGTCATCGATGAAGCTAGCATTTTCGGACACTTTACCCTCGTCGACACCCAAGTGTTCGACAACAATTTTTTGCACGCGCTCGGCAATATCGCTCATATCTGCCTGCCCTCAATTCTTGTTACGTTATCCGGATCGGGGAGATTAACCCGACGATGATTTAAGACGATTCGGGTACCACTTGCGCCCAAAAAACGTTCGTTGATCCCTATCACAGCACATTGTTTCAGACCAGAGCCTGTTGCCTTGCACTCAAGTGAAGCCGCGACTTAGCCGCGTTCGCCCGTGACGTCAAGCGGCGGCCATGTACAAATCCCTTTAGATCATCGCCATGCCGCCGTTTACATGGATTGTCTGGCCGGTCACATAGGACGCCTCATCACTCGCCAGAAACACCGCGCAGGCGGCCACATCATCGATGGCCCCGAGTCGCCCGGCCGGAATTCGCTCGAGCAGGGATGCCTTTTGGTCGTCGGTCAGGGCGTCGGTCATGGGCGTAGAAATAAATCCCGGCGCTATACAATTCACGGTGATTCCCCGGCTCGCGACCTCTTGGGCAAGGGCCTTGCTCATCCCCGTCAGGCCGGCTTTGGACGCGGCATAGTTCACCTGCCCGGGATTGCCTGTTGCCCCGACCACGGAGGTCACCGTGACAATCCGTCCCCAGCGGGCCTTCATCATGCCGCGCAGCACCGCCCGGCTGAGGCGGAACGCCGACGTCAGATTGACGTCCAGCACTTGCTGCCATTCCTCGTCCTTCATGCGCATGGCAAGATTATCGCGGGTCAGCCCGGCATTGTTGATAAGGATATCGACGCCGCCCGCCGCTTCACTCGCTCCGGCCAGAAGCGTGCCGGCTGCATCTGCATCTGCCAGATTGGCTGCCACGACATGGCACCGATCACCGAGCGTCGCTGCAAGTTCCGCCAGCTTCTCCGTGCGGGTGCCACTGGCGACGATGGTCGCACCCCGGCCATGGAGTTGCGTTGCGATTGCACCACCAATGCCACCGGTCGCACCGGTAACCAGGGCCGTTTTTCCTTCGAGATCGAACATGCTGTGCTTCTTCCTAAAGTGATCCGAGAAATTCTTCGATATCCGCAGGACTACCGATAGTCCGGCTGCCCAACTCACGATCGATACGACGCACCAAACCGGTCAGCACCTTGCCAGCCCCGATTTCGCACAATTCTTCGACGCCCAGATCACGCATCGCGAGGACACTCTCGCGCCAACGCACCCGGTTTGTGACCTGCTCGATCAGGAGGTTCCGTATATCATCCGGGTCAGATACTGGCGCGGCCGTGACATTCGCCACGAGCGGCGGCATAGGCGCAGAGATATTGGTCGTGGCCAGTGCGTAGGTCATGACATCGGCAGCCGGGTCGAGCAACGAACAGTGAAATGGTGCACTGACCGGCAGTGACATCGCGCGCTTGGCCCCGCGTTCCTTGGCAATCTCAATCGCTCGCTCCACCGCCTCGGTGTTACCGCTGACGACCACCTGTCCGTCGGAATTGTCATTGGCGACGTCACAAACCTGGTCCTCAGCGGCGTCCGCCGCGATCGCTTCGACGGCCTCGAGGCTGGGTCCAAGAATCGCGGCCATCGCACCAACCCCGACGGGTACAGCGGCTTGCATCGCTTCACCGCGGGTTTGCAGGAGCCGCGCGGTTTCGGACAAAGGAATGGCTACGGCTGCGGCGAGCGCTGAATATTCGCCCAGACTGTGGCCAGCCACAAAAGTGGCCACATCACTAATTTTCACCCCACCCTCTGCCTCGAGCACCCGCACGACGGCCATACTGACCGCCATCAGGGCCGGCTGGGCATTCTGGGTCAGAGTGAGCTCTTCCTGGGGGCCGTCAAAAACAATGCGGCTAAGCCGGGTCTCCAAGGCATCATCGACTTCTTCAAATACCAGCTTGGCCGCAGGGAACGCTTCAGCAAGCTCCTGCCCCATCCCCACGACCTGACTTCCCTGCCCGGGAAAGACGAATGCACGGTTCATTTCCCAAATCTCCCATAATCTCTCGATGCGTCAGTCATATAGGCGGTACCACAGTGCCGCAAGATACCCCGAGGAAGCGCTTGCAAACCTGAGCCAGTGTAGTGTATTCCCGCGCCTCAAGCGGTGTGGGAGAAATCCACGCCGCACTCCTTGCCGGTGACGCATTGTGCCCACCGGATATGATCGCGCAGCCGCGGCCCGTGAACGGGGCGATCGGCGGTGATCAGCAAACAGCCAAAGGGAGTCGCATAAAATGCCACTCTACGAACACGTTTTTATTGCGCGCCAGGATGTCTCCAGCACCCAGGTCGATCAGCTTGTCGAGGATTTCACCGGGGTTGTAGAAACCGGCGGTGGTAAGGTCGTCGAGACTGAGCTCTGGGGTTTACGCAACCTCTCCTACCGGATCAAAAAGAACCGGAAGGGTCACTACGTCATGATGAATCTGGACACCACGTCAGAGGTCGTCAACGAACTCGAGCGCCTGCAACGCATCCATGATGATGTGCTTCGGTATCTCACACTTCGCGTCGATGAACACGAAGAAGGCCCCTCAATCATGATGCAGGGCCGCAAGGATCGTGGACCGCGATCTGATGAAGAGAGCGATCCTCCGGCAAGCACGACGACCAGTGCAGACGCACCGGCCGCAAGCGCTGAAGCATCAGCAGAAACAGCTGGGGCGCCCAAAGCGGCGCCGACCGCTGCGCCTGAAGCTGCTGCGGCACCTGAGGCCGCACCGGCAAGCGAAACGCCCAGAGAAGAGGAGAGCAAATAATGTCCATGGAACCCCGTACAGGTGGCGATGGCGGCGGCGGTGGCGGTGGACGTCGTCCCTTCTTCCGTCGGCGCAAAACGTGTCCGTTCTCGGGCACCAACGCCCCACGTATCGACTACAAGGATACGAAGACGCTTTCGCGCTACATCTCCGAGCGCGGCAAGATTGTACCCAGCCGTATCACAGCCGTGTCGTCCAAGAAGCAACGCGAACTCGCCCGTGCGATCAAGCGTTCCCGCTTTCTGGCGTTGATGCCCTACGTCGTCGACTGAGAAACGGCTGCGGCGGTCAGTGACCGCCGCTCCGGGCGCACATGATGCAGGGAACAATCAGACATCTAGTCCTGACGCTGGCCGCTGGTGCGGCGGCGGCATTGCTCTTCGCGATGCCGTTCGCGTTTGGCATTGTGGCTGTCGCCCCGCTAACCCTCACCAGGATTCCGTTGATGGCAGCCGGGCTTGGCATTGGATTGCTGGCCGCTATCGGTGCGGGTCCGACAGGATTGATCCTGATGTTCGGGATCGCCGTTTTGTTTGCCTTGAGTTCCGAACCCTTCGTCCTGTTCGCCGCCTTGTTTGCGATCCCGGTCGTCTTTGCATTGCAGCAATTACAGCGTTCACGCACATCGTCGCTAGGCTATGTCGAGTGGCACCCGCCCCTCAATGTTATGTCCTGGCTGCTGGCCGGCGCGTTGCTGGGCATGACAATCTTTTCGGTGATGGTGATCCGTGGTAACACGGAACTCGCGTTTCTCACCAAGTCGTTTCTCGAACCGCTGGTCACCGGAATGTTTCCCGAATTGGGCTTCCATCGCACCCGCTCAATCGTGACAACGATAACCCCGATGTTCCCGGGAGCTATGGTTGCAACCTGGCTCCTCATGCTCACGGTTTCGACCGCGGCAGCACTGGGGTTACTTCGCTACTGGGGGGCGCTGCGTCGACCGGTACCCCGTATGGAAGAACTCCGGGTTCCCTTGTGGATCCCGGCAACTTTCGTACTGGCGATTGTTTTCGTGGTCTATGGCGACGTCAACCTCGCCTATCTTGGCCAGAACACCGCACTGGCTTTGTCAGTGCCGCTATTTCTGGTCGGCGCGGGAATGTTCCACGCGATCGCAAGACGAACACCAATCTTTTCTCTCGTTATTGCCGTATTCTACGGCTTTATGATCGTCTTCCCGCCGCTCACCGCGATAGTCGCGTTGATCGGTGTGGCGGACCAAACACTCGATCTACGCCGGCGCATTGGGCTCAGCCCGATCGGCCAGGAGGTGTAATATGGAAATAATTCTTCTCGAACGTATCGAAAAACTGGGCCAGATGGGCGAAATCGTAACCGTCAAATCGGGCTACGCGCGCAATTATCTTCTTCCGAAGAAGAAAGCTTTGCGGGCCACCGATGCCAGCCGGGCACAATTCGAAAGTCAGCGCGCCCAGCTGGAAGCCGAAAACCTCAAGCGTCGCAGCGAGGCCGAAAGTGTGGCCACGAAGATTGAGGAGCTCAATATCTCCCTGATCCGACAGGCCGGCGATAACGGTCAGCTCTACGGCTCGGTCAGCGGCCGCGATATTGCCGATTCGATTTCGGCAGCCGGTGTGACCGTTGCCCGTGGTCAGGTCTTGCTGGACCGCCCGATCAAGGAACTTGGTTTAAATCCGATCCGCGTGTCGTTGCACCCGGAAGTGCAGGTCGAAGTGCTTATCAATGTGGCCCGTACGGACGACGAAGCGGCAGCCCAGCTTGAGCGCGGCCTGTCGATTACGGATATCGAGGACGCGGCCGAAGCGGCTGAACTCGCCGTGGCCCTGGCCGAGGAAGCCCTGGCGGTTGCCGACGACAAGGATGCCGAAACCGAAGCCCTGGATGGCCTGGTCGACGACGAAGTCGCCGAGCGTATCGCGGCCGGTGCGGATGGCGACGACGGATCGCCCGAAGCGGTTGCGGAGGTCCCAGAGGGCGATGCGGCAAACGAAAGTAATAATTCCTAACGCAAAGCTGTGTTTTGCCCGTTGGGCAGAGTTTTGCTAGCCTAACTTCCAGCGTCGTAATTTAATTACAACACTGGGGGGATGCGATGCTCTTAGCGCGGTTTCTCGACGCGGTAATCGATGAGGGTGATTTCACCCTGATTGATGCCCGCGGCAAGACATACAAGTTCGGAAATGGTGCGCCACCACGCATCACCATTCGCCTGCACTACCGGGCGACCGAACGTCGAATTCTTATTAATCCAAGGCTAGCAGTCGGCGAAGCCTATATGGATGGCACGCTGACGGTCGAAGACGGCAGTCTTTTCGATCTCATCAACCTCATCGGACGCAACATCGAAATCTTCGAGAACCACTGGTTCTCCGACTTTTCGGCGAATATAAGCCGTGTCTTTAAGCGCCTCCAGCAATACAACCCGGTCGGCAAGGCCCAGCAAAACGTTGCCCATCATTATGATCTGTCGGACGATCTCTACGATCTGTTTCTCGACAGTGACCGACAATATTCCTGCGCCTATTTCGACGGCACCCATAGCGACCTGGAGCGCGCCCAAGACGACAAGAAGCGCCATATCGCCACCAAATTACTGCTCAATGAGCCGCGCATGAAAGTGCTCGATATCGGCTCGGGCTGGGGCGGCATGGGGATGTATCTGGCCAAGACAACTGGCGCGGATGTGACCGGGGTGACCCTCTCGAAAGAACAACACAAGGTCAGCGAGCAACGGGCGCTGGATTCCGGATTGTCCGATCAGGTGCGGTTCAAGCTGCAGGATTATCGCGACGAAACCGAAACCTTCGACCGGATCGTTTCGGTCGGCATGTTTGAGCATGTGGGTGCGGTTCACTATCTGGAATATTTCAAGAAGACCAAGCAACTGCTCAAGAATGACGGGGTCTTCCTGTTGCACTCGATCGGCCGTATGAGGCCGCCCGGGGTCACCAACCCCTGGCTGCGCAAATACATCTTTCCCGGGGGCTACGCCCCGTCCCTCTCTGAAACTCTGGCCGCGATCGAGAAAGCCGGCATGTGGGTCACCGATGTCGAAATCCTGCGCCTGCACTATGCCGACACATTGCACCTCTGGTACGAACGTTTCATGGCTCAGCGCGACAAGGCGCTGGAACTGTATGACGAACGGTTTTGCCGGATGTGGGAATTCTATTTGATCGGCTGCGAAGTATCCTTCCGCCGCATGGGTCAGATGGTCTTCCAGATCCAGATCGCCAAACAACAGGATGCGGTCCCGCTGACCCGCGACTATATTCGCGACTGGGAACGCAGCATGGCCGAAAGGCCAGTGAAGCCGCTGAGTAGCCCCCCCGAATGGCCTGCCGCGTAAACACCCTTCGCCTCAGCACCCTGATTAGGTAAGAACGCTCCGCGATTGGTCGAGAAATCTCTGGAGTCCCTGATGCCGCAAATCTATGTCGATGCTGATGCCTGTCCCGTAAAGGACGAGATAATCCGCGTCGCCGAACGCCACCAGATCCACGTCCAGCTGGTTAGCAATAGCGGCATGTTTGGTTTCCACGGACACCCGCTGGTCACGCAGACCGTGGTGAGCGATGGCGCCGATGTAGCCGATGACTGGATCGCCGAACGGGTCGGTGCCGGAGATATCGTGATCACCCAGGATATTCCGCTGGCCGATCGCTGTATCAAACAGGACGCCCGCGCGCTGCGCCCGAATGGCAAAGTCCTCGACAAGGCCTCGATCGGCATGGCGCTGGCCACCCGCGATCTGATGACGGATTTACGTTCTGCTGGGAAAGTGACCGGGGGCCCCCGCGGATTCTCGAAACAGGACCGCTCGAACTTCCTGCAACGCCTGGAAACAGAAGTTCAGACGAGTCTGAAAGGCTAATATTGTAAAGCGCGTGGTCACCCGCTAACTGATTATTCTTGATGTTTCGAACTACCCAGAAGAGTGGTCGAGGGGAACGGTAATTAGCGAAGGAACCAGAATGTTTTTCAATCAGAACCAAGTAGAATTAACGGACCGACACGGCACCTTCCGAATGGGCAAACGCGTTGGCATGGCACTTGTACTCGTCGCAGGCCTGGCGGCCTGCGCCGTCAGCCCGAAAAACCCCATGACCGCAGCGCAGATCAAGGCGCTCGACATCGATGTCATTGACGTGGCCGTGTTCCCAGGCACGCCCATTTTCTGGGGCGCGGGCGAAGAGGCTTATGCAAATTCCAAAGGGTGTGAAAAACCCGAGCCGGACTCGGGAAATGCACAAAATGATTACGCCGCCGCCGGCGCGGAGAACAAGCCGCAAAATTGCGACTACGACGCGCTCATCAGTTCCCCAGAATCGCATATTTTCATGGAATCCCGAGTTGTCGAAATGATGGAGGCAACCCTGGCCCAACAGGTTCAGCCCGCCTTCCAGGGCAACGCGCCGAGCCGTCTCGAGGTCAGGATTTTTGAGGTCCGCATCATCTCCGGCGGCCAATCCGTCTTCATCGGCGGCGCGCATGTCCTGCGCGCGACACTGAACGTCGTGGATCTGGGCACCGGGAGATCCATCGCCCAGAACCAGGAATTGTTTTCACAAGCCGGTTATGCACCAGGCGGGCTGTTGAGCCTGATCATAGAAGCAGCCTCCGCAGATCCGGTCGAACGGCTTTCGGTCGGTTATGCGAACGGCGCGCGAGAATGGCTCTCGGGGGGCCGTTAGCCCAAACGCTGTCAGCGTCTCACGCACCGCAAAGGGACCGATCAAAAGCCCCTCTACGGTACGCGCGCGCCTGTGGATCGCGTCGCACAACTCTTCCTCGTGAAAGGGTTTTTGAAGCACCACATCGGCGCCCAGCCGAAGGATCATCTCGCAGGTCACCGGCTCAACCTAATTATCCCCATACGCGCCGTACCCTCCGGTCATCGCGACAATTCTTATTCCCGGAAACCGGGTCCGCAAGACACGAATCATCTCGATCCCGTCCATTTGCGGCATGTAGATATCGATGAGGACCACATCGGGGATGAAATTCTCGAGATAGCGCAATGCCGCGTCGCCGTTGGGGGCCTCGACGACCACCGCGCGGCTTTCATGGAGAAAATCCACCACCGTCGCGCGCATCATGTCGTCGTCATCGACGACCAACACATTCACGCCGGCAAGATCGACGCAGGCATCGCGGGGGGCTTCCATGGGTTTCCCCTTAGGCAGATCGCACGTTAACCATGCGACGGAGGAAGCCTAACGGGTCTGCTGGCGAGACCATCATCACGACACATCACGAGGTTTACAGTCCCCGTGAAGCGGCCTCGACACCCTTTAGTCGATGGTCACGACCACCGAGCCAACCTGACGTCCCACTTCCACCATTTCGTGCGCCTGCCCAATCTCCTCGAGCGGGAATTCCTGCGCCACCCGGTTGATCAGGCGTGTTTCAGCCATCCAGCGGGAAATATCGCTCACGCTTTGCTGCTTGAAAGCCTCAGCGACGGTGAAGCACCCGATAATGTGCAGGGTCGGGGAATTCATCAGAGTGCCGTAGAACGGAAACGGCACAACAGGTTCAGCCATCGAGGCATAGGCCGCGATCACCGCGCCGGTCTTGATCACGCGGGTGGTGGTTTTGATGTTGCCGCCGAGTTCAACCTCGACCACCCGATCCACGCCCTGTCCGTCGGTGATCTCTTTGATCCGCGCGACCACGTCTTCGGTCTTGTAATTGATGGTATGCGCCGCGCCATCCGCCTGCGCCCGCGCAGCTTTCTCGTCAGAACTCACCGTGCCGATCACCGTCGCACCGCCATTCCGGGCCATTTGCACCGCATAATTGCCCACCGCGCCTGCCGCACCGGTGACCAGGATTGTCTGACCGTCCACGGGACCGTCCTTGAAGACCGCCGCATGGGCGGTCATCGCGGGAATACCGAGACAGGCACCTTCGGCGAAGCTATGAGTTTCCGGCAGCGGATTGGCGCGCGTTGCATCGATCGAGATGTATTCGGCCGCCGTCCCTTCGGCGCGGCGCAAATGCCCTTCATAAAGCCAGACCCGATCGCCAATACGCGCCGCATCTACCCCTGCGCCAACCGCTTCGACAACACCTGCACCGTCAAAATGCGGGATCATGCGGTCAGCCATCATGGGGCCCCGGCCGCCATCGCGGCGCTTCACGTCGAGGGGATTGATACCCGAGGCATGTACCCGCACCAGAACCTGACCGTCCCCCGCGCTCGGCGTGTCGTGATCGCCAATTTCAAAAACTGCATTCGCCGGACCGAAATCCGTATACCAAGCCGCACGCATAATGTTGTCTCCTAAGGTCGCTGCCCAATTTCGGCCAATATAGACCTGCATAAAGCTGCGTAAAGCCAGCCGTAAAAATGCAGGACCGGAGGAATTAAAACCACGCAAGCGGAAATCACACTCATTTCGGGCGGCTTATCCTCGTGTTTCACCAGACTCACCGGACGAAGGTTATGATAAGACTGGACCGACACCGCTAGGGTGCCCCCATGACCACAAGCGATATGACAGACCACATGGCAGACGAGCCGGCCAACGTGACTCCCCTTCACGGGGACGAGAACGTGCCGGGCTTCCGTTCGCCCCCCCATAATTTTGAAGCTGAAATGGCGCTTTTGGGCGCAATTCTGGTCAATAATCGTTCTTTCGAGCGGGTGCAGGAGTTTTTGTTCGCCGATCATTTTGCCGACCCTGCCCATGCGCGGGTCTACGAAGCCTGCGCCCATCTGATCGAGCGCGGTCAGATCGCCGACCCGGTGACCCTGAAAAACTACTTCAAGGATGATGAGGACCTAAAAGCGATCGGGGGACAGGCCTATATCGCCGAACTCGCGAACGCCGTAATCACGATCCAGAACGCCGGCGATCTCGGCAAGGAAGTCTATGACTGCTTCCTGCGTCGCGAACTGATCGATATCGGCGAGAATGTGGTCAACAACGCGTTTGAATATGAGCTCGAGGCTCCCGCCCCCGTGCAAATCGAGCGGGCCGAGGAAATGCTCTTCCAGCTCGCCGAACAAGGCTCGACGGAAACCGGCTTCCAGGACTTCAAGACCGCTGTGACCGGCGCCATCGACATGGCGGCGGCCGCCTACAAACGCGATGGCGAACTGGTGGGTGTACCGACAGGGTTCAACGACGTGGACAAGCTTCTCGGTGGGCTCCACGAATCCGATCTGATCATCATTGCCGGCCGACCCTCGATGGGCAAAACCGCCTTCGCGACCAATATTGCCTACAACGCAGCCTCATCAAAGAAACTGGTCGAAGGCCCCGACGGAACCGATATCGAACAAAGCGAGAGCGTCGCGTTCTTCTCCCTGGAAATGTCAGCCGAACAGCTGGCAACGCGTATTCTGTCGGAACAGGCTCATGTGCGATCTGATGCAATCCGCCGCGGGGATGTTCGCGAGGAAGAATATAACCGGGTGTTCCAGGTCGCCCAGGCCCTGCACGGCCTGAAGCTCTTCATCGATGACACGCCGGCGCTCACAATGTCACAAATCCGGACCCGCTCGCGCCGCCTGAAGCGTCAGCACGGTTTGAGCCTGATCATCATCGACTATCTCCAGCTGATCAATCCGCCCGCCAATAGTCGCGGCGACAACCGGGTCCAGGAAGTCTCCCAGATTACCCGGGGATTGAAAGCGCTGGCCAAGGAGCTCGATGTTCCGGTGATCGCGCTCAGTCAGCTCTCGCGCGCGGTCGAGCAGCGCGAGGACAAACGGCCACAGCTCTCCGATCTGCGTGAATCCGGATCGATCGAGCAGGACGCCGATGTGGTCTCGTTCATCTATCGCGAAGAATATTACAAGGAACGCGAACGGCCGACGCCACGGGATAATGAAAAGTCGGACACCTATCTCGAACGCGAGCAACGCTTCAACGAGCTGCTTGAGCAATGCCGCAACAAGGCCGAGGTCATCGTCGCAAAACAGCGCCATGGGCCGATTGGTACCGTCACGCTACAGTTCACGGGTGAATACACCCAGTTCTCGGATCTTCAGGCTGACACGTATCTGCCCGAGGAACGGTTCTAGGCCTTTGAATTCAAACGACATTGTGATCCCCGGAGACGCTGGCGCCAGCCTCGTCATCGATCTGGGCGCAATCGCGGGAAACTACCAACTGCTGCAGCAAACCTGCCCCGGGGCCGAGGTCGGCGCGTCCGTCAAAGCCAACGCCTATGGGCTGGGTCTCGCCGAGGTGGCGACAACCTTATCCACGGCCGGGTGCCATATCTTCTTTGTCGCCACCCCGCAGGAGGGTCGCGAACTTCGGGGCATCCTGCCGACCGCCGAAATCGTGGTCCTGAACGGGCCCGAGCGCGAGGCAACGGAAATCTACGCGACCGACAATCTGTGTCCGACCCTCAATAGTCTCGACCAGATCGATGCCTGGCGGGAGGGGGGCGGACAATCTGCAGATGCGCCCTCGGCCTACCTGCATATCGACACCGGCATGAACCGTCTTGGGCTTGGCCCCGAGGAAGTATCTCAATTGCTCTCCGCACCCGAACGCCTGCACGATGTCTCTGTGACGACAATCTTGAGCCACCTGGCGTGTGGCGACACCCCTGACCACCCGATAAACGCGGCACAACTGGCCTCGTTCACCGAATCACGTCGCCGAATCGAAGCCCTGACGGGGCCGATACGGGGCAGCCTCGCCAACTCTCCTGGGGCGTTTTTGGGCCGTGACTATCACCTCGATATCGTCCGCCCGGGAGCAGCCCTTTACGGCGTTACACCGAATTTCAAAAAACCCAATCCGATGGCACAAACTGTTGAAATTTATGCAAAAATCTTGCAAGTGCGTGACGTTGACACCCCCATGACCGTTGGATACGGTGCCGCTCATCGCGTCGCAAAACCGACGCGAATCGCCACGGTTGCGGCGGGCTATGCGGATGGCTATCCAAGGGCTGCTGCAAACGATGCCGACACGAACATGCAGGCGCACATTGGGGGACACAACGTGCCCCTCTTTGGACGGGTTTCGATGGATCTGATTACTCTTGATGTAAGTGCCCTTCCCGCCGAGCTCGCTGTCCCTGGACAGGTGGTCGAGCTGCTGGGACCACACATCTTCCTGGATGATCTCGCGGTGGCTTCCGGCACAATCGGATACGAAGTGCTGGCCCGGTTGGGAAACCGACTGCATCGCACTTATAAACAGGATCAGGCCTGACCATGCGACCATTGCGGGCCATTGGTAGAGGCACTATCGCGATCTTCGCGGTGATCGGACGGATTTCCGTCTTCGCCGGGAACGCCGTCTATCACTGTGTGCGCCCACCGTTTTTCCCGCGCCTGATCCTCCGTCAGATGATCGAGATCGGCTATTACTCACTGCCGGTTGTCGGCCTCACCGCGATTTTTACCGGCATGGTGCTCGCGCTTCAGAGCTTCAGCGGCTTCGGCTTTGCCGGAGAAGCCGCCATCGCCAAAGTGGTTGTCTGGGGCATCACCCGCGAGCTTGGACCTGTTCTCGCGGGCCTGATGGTTGCGGGACGGGTCGGCGCAGCGATGGCCGCGGAAATCGGCACCATGCGCGTGACCGAGCAGATCGACGCCCTGACCACCCTGTCGACCAATCCGTTCAAATATCTGGTGGCACCACGGCTGATCGCAGCGGTAGCCATGCTCCCGCTTCTGGTCCTGGTGGCCGATATTATCGGCGTGCTGGGGGGCTTCATCGTCTCGGTCTATGACTTTGGGTTTAATTCCACGACCTATCTGAAAAGCACCTGGAACAGCCTTGAGACGCTCGGCTTCGTCTCCGGCCTGGTCAAGGCGGCTGTCTTCGGCTTCCTGGTGGCTCTGATGGGGACTTATCACGGCTATCATTCCAAGGGCGGTGCCCAGGGTGTGGGCCAGGCGACCACCAATGCCGTGGTCTCGGCGTCCATCCTGCTGCTGCTGTTCAATTTCATCATCACCGCGATGTTCTTCGCGACATGACCCAAGGCGCCGGCACCGCGAAGATCGAAATCCGGGACCTGCACAAATCCTTTGGGTCCAAACATGTTCTGCGTGGCCTCAATTTGACCCTCAACGCCGGCGAATCTCTCGCGGTTATCGGCGGTTCGGGCACCGGGAAATCCGTCCTGATCAAAACGATCATCGGCCTACTGGAACCGGATTCCGGTTCGATACGCATTGGTGGTGAAGAAGTTTTCGGCATGCCCCCCGATGCCCGGGAACGGGTTACCCGAAAATTCGGAATGCTGTTCCAGGGAGCCGCCCTTTTCGACAGCCTGACGGTCTGGGAAAATGTTGCGTTCGGGCTCATCCAAAGCCAGGGGCTGGATCGAAAATCTGCTCGCACCGCCGCTCTCGAATCAATGGTTCAGGTCGGTCTGGAACCCGAGATCGCCGAACGTTCACCAGCGGAATTATCAGGCGGAATGCAGAAACGCGCCGGACTGGCCCGAGCGATTGCCACCCAACCCGAGATTCTGTTCTTCGACGAACCCACCACCGGGCTGGATCCGATCATGGGAAGCGTGATCGACAATCTTATCGTGCAATCGGTCCGGAATTTGGGGGCAACAGCGCTTTCCATCACCCACGACATGGCAAGCGCGCGGCGAATCGCCGACAATATCGCAATGATCTACGAGGGACGGATCGTCTGGCATGGGCCGGTCGCCGAAATCGACACCTCTGGGAACGACATGCTCGATCAATTCATCCAAGGACGCTCTGACGGGCCCATCCAGCTCCGGGCGGCAGATTAGTCATGGCCCGGGCCTCGAACCGCTTCGTCTGCCAGTCCTGCGGCGCCATTCACGGCAAGTGGTCGGGGAAATGCGATTCCTGCGACGAATGGAACTCGATCGTCGAAGAAACTGCTGAAGCGACGGTCCCCAAAGGGGTTTCGCGCAGCGGGGGCAAACCGGTTTCCTTCACCACTCTCGACGGGGCACCGGAAAACCTTGTTCGCCGCATGACCGGAATGAAAGAACTGGACCGGGTGTGCGGTGGAGGCCTGGTGCCGGGCTCGGCCCTGCTGGTCGGGGGTGACCCGGGAATCGGCAAATCCACTCTCCTCCTGCAGGCTGCCGCCATGCTCGCGCGGACCGGTGTGTCCGTGGCCTATATCTCCGGCGAAGAAGCCATCGACCAGATTCGCCTGCGGGCCGACCGGCTGGGTCTTTCCGACGCGCCCGTCAATCTGGCAACGGCGACCAATATTCGTGACATCCTGGCCGCCCTCGATACAGCAGGCGCCGCCGACATCGCGATCATCGATTCGATCCAGACCATGTATGTGGACACGCTCGATTCCGCGCCGGGCACCGTAGCCCAGGTCCGGACTTGTGCTCAGGAACTCATCCGGGTCGCCAAGCGGCGCGGCCAGATCATGATCCTGGTCGGCCATGTGACCAAAGAAGGCACCATCGCCGGCCCGCGTGTGCTCGAGCATATGGTCGATGCGGTGCTCTATTTCGAAGGCGAACGGGTTAACCAGTTCAGGCTTCTCCGTGCGGTCAAAAACAGGTTCGGCGCCACGGACGAAATCGGCGTGTTCGAGATGACCGATGCCGGGCTCGCAGAAGTGGCCAACCCCTCGGAGTTATTTCTCGCCGGCCACAGCGACACCACCAGTGGCTCGGCCGTATTCGCGGGAATCGAGGGCACAAGACCCGTGCTGGTCGAAATTCAGGCGCTGGTCGCGCCCACCGCCCTGGGCACTGCACGGCGCGCCGTGGTCGGATGGGATTCGGGTCGCCTGGCCATGATCATCGCCGTCCTGCAAACCCGTTGCGGGCTCAATCTAGGCTCCCATGACGTCTACCTTAATGTTGCCGGCGGGCTACGGATCAGCGAACCAGGGGCCGATCTGGCAGTCGCGGCGGCGCTTGTTTCCGCCCATCTCGAACAACCCCTGCCACCCCGCACCGTGGTGTTCGGTGAGGTTGGTCTTGGCAGCGAGGTTCGCGGCGTGGGACAAGCCGATGCGCGGTTGCGGGAAGCTGCGAGTCTCGGCTTCGAGCGTGCGCTCATCCCCGCCCGCACCAAGACCAAAAAGGGAAAACACGAGACCGGTGCCTTACAAATTTCGGAAGTTTCCGAACTGCGCGATCTATTCTCCCACTTCGATACTTCAGCACGCCCGAAAGCGGCAGCGACGGTCTGATCATGGAAATCGCAGGATTCAGCGGATTTGATATTGGTGTGCTGGCGGTCATGTTCCTTGGCGCACTGTTTGGCCTGGTCACCGGCTTCGTGCGCGGCGGGCTGTTTGTTGCATCCTGGATCGGGGCCGGGTTGGTCACCATCTACATTTACGAGCGGGTGACTCCGTTTGCCGCGCGTTATATCGAACCCGAATGGCTGTCGGACCTGATCGCCGGGGCTGTTCTCTTTATCATCTCCCTGATCGTGTTCCACCTCGTCAGCCATATGCTGAGCGGCTGGGTTCGTTCAGGCCGCCTGAACGCGCTCGATCGCTCGCTCGGGCTGCTGGCCGGGCTTGTCACGGCCGCCCTTGTAATCTCGGTCGGCTACCTGTTCTTGAGTGATGTCTGGGCCGACGACGCCCCGAATTGGGTGGAGAATGCCCGCACCCGCCCGGCGGTGGAACGCGGGGCCCTGCTGGTGCGCGATTTGCTGCCCGAGAACCTGATTGGGGAAACCGGAACGGCCCTCAAGCGGGCTCAGCAACGCGCCAATGACATCGATGCCGCGCGTGATGCGCTCGATCTACTCACCCGCCCGCCCGAAACCTCTGCATCCCCGACCCAAGACGGGTATAAGGACGGCGCACGCCAAGGCCTCAACGACCTGATTCGAAAAAGCCAGTGACAACTGATTTGATAATGCACCCGTTTCAGCCGTCCTATGATCCGGACAAATTCCACGAGGAATGCGGTGTCTTCGGGGTTTACGGCACCGAAGATGCGGCCGCTTTCACGGCATTGGGACTGCACGCACTTCAGCATCGCGGCCAGGAAGCCGCGGGCATCGTGTCTTATGACGGGCAACGCTTTCATCCCCATCGCGCCATGGGCCTGGTTGGGGATATCTTTGGCAATCGCGATGTCATCGAAACCATGCCCGGCGATTCTGCGATCGGCCATAACCGGTACTCCACCGCAGGCGAGACCGTATTGCGCAATGTGCAGCCGCTTTATGCTGATTACAGCTTTGGCGGCCTGGCCCTGGCTCATAACGGCAATTTGACCAACGCCCGTCAGCTGCGGCGCGAACTGGTGGAACAAGGCTCGCTGTTTCAGTCGACCATGGACACGGAAGTTATTCAGCATCTGATCGCGACCAGCCGTGAATCCCGATTACTCGATCGCTTCATTGAGGCCCTGCGCGCCATTGAAGGCGCCTATTCCTTGGTCGCCCTGTCGCGCCGGAAAATGATCGGTGCCCGTGACCCTTCAGGCGTGCGCCCCCTGGTCCTCGGTCAAATCGGCGAGGCGTGGATTTTGGCGTCGGAGACCTGTGCTCTCGACATTATCGGCGCCACGTTTATCCGTGATATCGAACCCGGCGAACTCATCGTGATCGACGAAGATGGGCTGCACTCCCACAAGCCGTCGCCGCCGATCCGTAAACGTCTGTGCATCTTCGAGTACATTTATTTCGCCCGACCGGATTCCGACGTCGACGGCACCAATGTCTACGAAGCCCGCAAGGCGATTGGCGCCGAGCTCGCCCGTGAAAGTCACATCGATGCCAATCTCGTCATTCCGGTTCCCGACAGCGGTGTTCCCGCCGCGATCGGCTACGCGGCGGAGGCCAAAATTCCGTTCGAGCTGGGTCTCATCCGAAATCATTATGTCGGCCGAACCTTCATTGAGCCGAGTGACGAAATCCGCCATCTCGGGGTGCGCCTCAAACACAACGCGAACCGCGGACAACTGGCTGGGAAAAGCGTCATCCTTGTCGATGACAGCATCGTACGTGGCACCACATCAAAGAAGATTGTGGAAATGGTCCGCTCGGCTGGCGCCCGCGAAGTCCATGTCCGGATATCGAGCCCGCCAACCCGCGGCCCTTGTTACTACGGCATCGATACACCGGAGGCCTCAGAGCTTCTGGCCGCAAATCACGAGGTCGAGGAAATCCGCAAGCTGATCGGTGCCGACAGTCTGTCCTATGTCAGCATGGACGGCCTTTACCGGGCCATGGGAGAGACCGGGCGCAACAACGAAGCACCGCAATATTGCGATGCGTGCTTTAGCGGCGAATACCCGATTGCGCTCACCGATATGGAACATGCCGACGACGTCACACAGATGTCGTTGCTCGCAGAACTGGCTTAAACCCGACGGATCCCATGACAGACCAGAACTTTCTCGCGGGCCGTATTGCCCTGATCACCGGCGCTTCCCGGGGCATTGGCGCTGCCGTAGCCAAACGCTTCGCCATGGAAGGCGCGCATGTCATTTTGATCGCGCGTACCATCGGCGGACTGGAAGAAGTTGACGATGCGATCAAAGCGAATGGCGGGCAGGCCACGCTTGTCCCCTGTGATCTGACAGATTTCGAAGCCCTCGATACTCTCGGCCCCTCCCTGCTGGAACGGTTCGACAAGCTCGACGTCTTCGTCGGCAATGCAGGCGCGCTAGGGGAAATGACTCCCCTCTCCCATTACGATGCAAAATCCTGGCATGAGGTTTTTGACGTCAACGTCCATGCGAACTGGCGCCTGATCCGCACCCTGGAGCCCCTGATGCGCCGCTCGGATGCCGGGCGCGCCATTCTGGTCACCAGCGGGGCTGCCGCCAATCCACGGGCCTTCTGGGGTGCCTACGCGGTCACCAAGGCGGCTATGGAGACTCTGGCGAAGGTTTGGGCCTCGGAACTGGAAAACACCGATGTCCGGGTCAATATCCTCAACCCGGGCGCGACACGCACCGGGATGCGCGCGGCGGCATTTCCCGGCGAAGATCCGCTGACCTTGAAAATGCCGGAAGACCTCACCGATAAATTCGTCGAGATGGCCAGCCCGGCCTGGACCCGACATGGCGAGATAATCGACGCCGACTAGACTGCCGGTTACTTTTTGCTGTGATAGGGGTTGTTGGCCTTACGGGTTTGAATCCGGATCGGTGTTCCCGTCAGCTTGAACTCTTCGCGAAAACTGTTCTCCAGATAACGCAGATAGCTCGTCGGCAGATCTTCCGGACGGTTTCCGAACAGAATCACCGTCGGGGGCCGCGCCTTTGCCTGGGTCACATAGCGAAGACGGATCGGGCGCTTGTTGGCGGCCAGGGGTGGCGGATGACGGTCGATTGCCCCGTCGAGCCAGTCATTGAGCCCCGCAGTGGGTATTCGGAGGTTCCAGTTTTTATAGGCTGACATCACCGTGGGCATCAGACGCTCGAGACCTTTTCCCGTTGCGGCAGACAAGGTCACGATCGGGGTACCGGTTCCCTGGGCCAGTGATATTTCCAGACGATCCCGCAGAATTTTGAGGGCGGCCGCCCCATCCGTAATCAGATCCCATTTGTTCACCACAAGAATGAACGCACGCCCTTCTTCGATCACGTGGCGGGCGATAGCGAGATCCTGCTTTTCGAGCATCAGCTCAGAATCCAGAACCAACGCCACCACATGGGCATATTGAATCGCGTGCAGCGAGTTCGCGACCGAAAGCTTTTCGAGTTTTTCGTCAATCCGCGCGCGTCGGCGCATTCCTGCCGTATCCACCAGGGCGACCTGGTGCCCGTCATACTCCCACTCCACCGCAATCGCGTCGCGGGTGATCCCGGATTCCGGGCCCGTGAGCAGGCGATCTGCACCAACCAGAGCATTGACCAATGTCGATTTACCGACATTCGGCCGACCGACAATGGCAAGCCGGAGCGCCTTCTCGTCATACTCGTCCGGGCCTTCCCCTTTATCCGCCGGGTCGGGGGTTACCTCTGCGATCGCGTCATAGAGTAGATGTATGCCCTCGCCATGCTCAGCCGAAATTGCCACCGGTTCACCCAGGCCCAGCGAATAGGCTTCCATATAACCGCCCTGCCCTGCCCGGCCTTCGCATTTGTTCACCACCGGGAGAACTTTTACGGATTGCCGGCGCAACCAATCGGCAAAATGCTCGTCGAGAGGGGTAATTCCCATGCGCGCATCGACGACCAGCATCACCAAATCAGCGACCTCAATCGCCTGTTCGGTCTGCCGACGCATCCGCGCGGGCAGGCTTTCATCGAAGGCATTTTCGAGGCCAGCGGTGTCGATCAGGCGGAATGTCAGATCAGCGATCGAGCCTTCGCCCTCGCGCCGGTCGCGCGTCACCCCCGGAGTGTCGTCAACAAGGGCCTGATGGCGGCCCACTAGACGGTTGAACAGGGTAGACTTGCCGACATTCGGGCGCCCAACGATGACGACGGTCGATTGCATTATCATGTCCCTTTCGGAACTACCGAAACGCGATGATTCGGGCATTTTCGGTTTGGAAATAGAGAGTCTGCCCGGCTAACACCGGGGCCAGGGAAACATCATCAGGCATTTCAATTTCGCCGATGATCTCGCCGGTGTATGGCGAAAGCGCAACAGCAACACCGTGGCTTCCGGTCACGATCAGTCGGTCACTCGCCAGCACCGGGCCCGACCAGCTGACCAGATCTTCCCGATCCTCGGCATCCTCGTAGCGGCCCAATGGCGTCACCCAGCGAACCAGGCCGTTTTCGGCAACGAGGGCGACCACATCGCCTTCCGTTGTAACCACAAACAGGAACCGGCCGGCGATCCAGGGCTGGTTCACACCACCAACCTCGGCTTCCCAGATACGACGTCCGTTTGCCAGATCAATAGCGACCATACGGCCGGAATGGCTGATCGCGTATACACGGCCACGATCGATCACCGGTCGACCGCGAATATCCGCCAGGGCGGAAACTGCATCGGCACGCCGGATTGCCGCGAGGTTATCGCTCCAGAGCTGCTGTCCGTTCTGGGCCCGGAGCGCGAAAATTTCACCCGACGAATAAGGGACGATGACGGTATCCCCATCGACGGCCGGGCTGGCCGAACCGATCAGGCCTGCCGTCTCTTCGATGCCGGTATGAGTCCAGTCGACAACACCGGTCTCTGCATCAAGAGCAAAAAGCTGATTGTCCTTGGTGATGGCGAACACTTTGCCGCCAAACGCGGTTGGCGCCGCACGCATCGGGCCGGACACCGGGGTACGCCACAATTCCGAGCCGCTGCGAGCATCAAGAGCGACAACCTGCGCGAAGCCGGTACCCACAAAGATCTTGCCCAAATCATAGGCAACGCCGCCGCCCCAGTTTCCGTCATCTTCGTCGGCGGGCTCAATTTCCTGCTGCCAGACCGTCTCACCGGTATCCGCCCTTCGGGCCGAAATCACCGCATCAGCATCCATGGTGAAGACCAGACCATTGGCGACCACCGGGCCTGAAAGGATCGGCGCGTCGTCATCCGACCCATACCCAATGCTGCTCGACCACAATTCGCCGGGCACCTCGGCAAGAGCAAGATGGTGCATCGCATGGTTGGCGAACCCACCCTGCTGTGGCCAGTCTTCATTGATCAACGGTCGCGGCAACCGGATTGAAACATCCGCAACCCGCGAAGAGGGTTGAATTCGGTCTTGACCCGCAAGGACCGGTATCCGCTCTCCAGGCAAAGGGAGATCATCCCCACCGCCCAGAAAATCCAGTGAATCACAGGCCGCCAGCGCGAACAGCGCCACGGGGACCAGCCAAAGCCGGCGTGTTGAAACACCCATTATTCTATCCAACCTCAAGGCCCGACCACCGCGAGTAATTCACTCGCCCGTGCCCGGGAGGCCGGCGGTGTATCACGGTCTTCGATATTGGCTTGCAACATTTCCCGCGCCCGTGCGGCGTCACCAGCTTTCATCGCGGCCAGAGCCAAAAATTCCCGCGCAGTGACCCGAAACGCATTCGACGGCGCCGCCATATCTGACAGGCGTTCCGCAACTTCTGCGCTGGACATCAGAGCCATCCCGTGGGCGACCGCCAGAAGACGCGACATGTCGCGATACGGGGTAGCCACATCGGTGTCGGCTGAGATCGAATCGAAAACGGCGATCGCTTCGGAAACCTGACCGCTACCGGCCAGCACACCTGCTTCACGCATACTGGCCAGCAACCGATACCCCGGGGTTCCCTCACGGGCCAGATCACGCAACTGCTCCAGCGCCACATCACGGGCCGCCTGTTCCTGAATAACAGCAGCCAGGAACCGCGTGCTGTCCGTATCCCGCGCACTCTGTTGCGCGCCGCGCCAGACGACAAAAGCAACGGTAGCGCCTACGATCAACACCACAGCGGCAAGCAAGTAAAATCGGTACCGACTCCAGAGCTTCTGGAACTGGTCCTGGCGAACCTCTTCATCGACTTCGCGGAACAACTCGTCAGACACGAAAATATTTCCTTTTCAACGACTTCGTACACGGAAGTCACCGGTATATCGCTGTAGAACGCGACGAAATCAACCTCTTAACGGGGTTTTGACAGATCGCTGCGCGGCATCAAACCATTCATTAACCCAAATGGGGGAGAATTCATCAAATTTCAGTCAGCAAATCGCCATGAAACTGCGTGTACCACGAATCACATTCGCCTTGCTGCCGCTCGCACTGGCCGCCTGCGCCGACCCCGTCTCGCTCGCTCTGAGCACCGCAAGCGTCGTTACGGCCACCGATTCCAGCAAAACGGTCACAGATCACGCCATGTCCTTTACGACCGGGGGTGATTGTTCGTTTCTGCACCCATCAAAGGCAGGTCCTGGTGTCAGCCGATCGCCGGCGAAACGCCCGAACCTCCGAATCAGGTCTGCTACAGCTCGATCGCCAACATGACCTGCTATCCGGTGAAAAACCCCCATGAGACGGACAGTCGGCGCACCTACTAGCAAATTGTGTGCCCGGCTGGACACGTCCGGGAAAATCATGAAAACTCTTTCCTGTGTTACTTATCGATAACAGGCGAGCGATTGCTAAATGAGTTCTGCGCATTCCCTGAATCAACAAAATCGCAAAGCTGGTCAGGTCAATTTTGACCGGAACGAACTCCGAATTTTACTCCATGAATACAGCCGTCGCGTGGCTGCTGGTGAATGGCGTGACTACGCGATCGACATGCTGCGTGAGCGGGCCGTGTTTTCCGTGTTCCGCCACACAGCCGAACATCCGATCTATTCGATCGAAAAATATCCGGCTCGGGGCAATCAGGCTCAAAAGTATGTCGTCTCTCGCGGCCCCCAGCAGCTCAAACAGGGCCAGGATCTGCTCGACGTGTTGAGCGCGATCAAACACCGTCCCAAGCTCGTCGCGCTCAGCTAGACCACTGAATCGGGCACGAAAAATTGCAGCTAATTTATCTGTATTTTTCGCCGAAATTCTGAAAATTAAAACTGAAGGTTGTTGCCGCTGTTCAGGGAACGGGCGATGACTAGTGGGCGTGCAAGTATGCCGCGCGCCGACATTCCACCATGAAAGAAGGTGGGGTCGCTTTAGGAATATTTCTGGAGCGTGAACTGCAAAACATCGAGCGCGTGAAACTGCCCCATGAACCGCCACCTCGCGCGCCCGAGCCAACCGTACGGCGCAGCCTCGCGGATCAACCCGACAACAAGATCACCCCGCGCGATGGCCTGGGAACACTGCAGGTCCGTGCCGTCGAGCACAAAAGTAGGATTTTTCAGGCGCGCCTGAATTACCACCATGACAGCGCGAAGGTCTATGTGGGGATTCTCGATCCGGTAACCGGCGAGGCCTTGCGTACGTTACCCGCTGATCGGGCCGCCGACGAACAATCGGATTTGCGCCAGGGTGGCGCCCTGCTCGACCAACTCGCCTGATGCAATAGCCTTCACCACGCTAGGCCTTCCACGATCACAGGAACCGGGGATAGGCTGGTGCCATGGCGCTTTCCTCACAACTCCCACCGCAATCCGTCCTGACGCTGTCTGGCCTGGATCGATTGCTGGCAGATACCCACGCCATCGCCCGCCTGGCGGATACCAAAATCGGCCTGCTGACAAACCATGCCAGCCTCACCACTGACGGCGTCCCCGCATCCCTGGCCCTCCAACAAAAGATCTCAACTGCCGGCGGCACCTCCATCCAGCTGTTCACGCCAGAACACGGTATAGAGCTCGCAGCCGCAGCCGGCGACGCCGTCCAGCATAGCGACGACCCGCTCACCGGCCTGTCGGTCCGCAGCCTCTATGGTGGTTTGGGCCTCGCCAAAGAAAGCGCCTTCGACGATATCGATACGCTGGTGATCGACCTTCGTGATGTCGGGGTCCGCTGCTACACCTATGCCGCAACCGCAGCTCGCGCGGCACAACACGCCCTCGATCAGGGCACCAACATCATTATCTGCGATCGAGCAAACCCGCTCGGGCCCGGCGTGGCGGGACCGCGACCCGAAGAATCACGACATTCGCTGATCGCGTTCTTTGATGTCCCCTTCGTCCATGGACAGACCCTCAGCGAACTACTCGCAAACCATCTCGGACCCTTGTCCCCTGACAAAGCGTTTGAGGTCTACCCAGCAGATCCCGCCGCCGAAGCGGCGCTGGGCTGGACACCACCGTCCCCGGCGCTGTCCCATCCGGACGCGGTTTCAGTCTATGCCGGCCTGGTCTTGCTGGAAGCAACTAATATCAGCGAAGGGCGCGGCAGCTCCGTGGCATTTCGCAGCGTTTCGGCCCCCGGCCTCAATGCCCCCGCCCTGGCCCAATCCCTCACCAGTTGGGGCATGGGCTATGCCGCCGCACCGGCGCCAATCACGACGATGCAGGGTGCCCATGCGGGCCAGGCCATTCCGGGAATTGTGATCTGGCCACGCAAAGGCTCACGCCAGGTGCCGCTCGAACTCGGCGTCCGACTGCTCGCATGGTTGCGTCACCATCATCCTGATTTCGCCTGGCTGCCCGGTTCCGACGGCACCCCTGGGGGCGCCATCGACACACTGTTCGGGCGTTCGGATCTGCGCGAACAACTCGAGGCAGAGACCGACCCCGCGGAGATCATCGACGCCTGGCGGTAGCTCAATCGCGGGCGACCGCTTCCCCCTCGACGACGACTTCGGTGATCTTCATCTGCTCATCCAGGAACACAAAATCTGCCCAGCTGCCCATCGCAATCCGCCCGCGGTCCTGCCGCCCGATGAAATCGGCGGGATAGGTCGACACCCGCCGGCTGGCGTCCTCGATTTCGACTCCGAGGCCAAGCAGACGCGCAAATGCGACATCCATTGTCAACGCGCTGCCGGCGAGAGTTTCATCATCAAGGAAAACGCTGTCGCCACGTTTGGTGACCGTGTGGCTGCCCAAGGGATACTCGCCATCGGGCATTCCCGCCGCTGCCGTAGCGTCGGTGACCATGAACAGTTTCGGGATGGCCCGCAAGGCCGCCAGCAAAGCCCCATCAGCGACATGCACCCCATCAGGAATAATCGCGGCGTATTCGGCACGTGCCAGGGCGGCACCGACCACGCCCGGCGCCCTGTGATGCAAGGCCGACATCGCATTGAACAAATGGGTAAACCCCTTGGCACCCCGTGCGAGCGCCTCACAGGCGGTGGCGTAATCGGCGTCGGTATGGCCAATCTGCACCGCGATTCCTGCCCGCGCCAAAGTTTTGATGGCGTCCATACCACCCTCGATTTCGGGTGCCAGGGTGGCGAGTTTCACGATTTTTCCGACACACACCGCTGCCAAAAAATCAGCCTCGGGCGGGCGGGCATGAGGGGGTTGCGCGCCCAGCCGATCGGCATTGATGAACGGGCCTTCCATATGCGCGCCCAGTACCCGGGCTTCGCCGGAAAAACGCTCTTCCTGCACCTCGGCAATGCCGGCAAGAGCGGCTGTCAGATCATCCTCCGGGGCTGTAATCGTCGCCGGAAGAAACGAGGTCGTACCATGGCGGGCATGCAATCGCGCGGCGGTACGTACCGCATCGGCGCCTTGCATCACATCCGCACCACCGCCCCCGGGGACATGAAGGTCGACAAAGCCCGGCAGGATCACCGGGGCCGAATCCGCCACCGCTTCGGTTTCGATCGCGAGCACATGGGTGTCAAAGGTCATCAGCCCGGATACAAAGCCATCCGGGGTCAGAATTCGGCCAGGGCGCTGCTTTTCACTCATCGGTTCTGCCACATAATTGTTTCATCAGGCGCCCGGCCCTTGGCCAGCATCAACGCGCCGCTTATCGGCTCTTCCTGCGCCGCCGTCGTCCATCTGCGCAAGCGTTCAGGCAGGAACGGATTTAAAGGTTTGGCCAGACCGCCGACCAGTGCAAGGGGCACATTGCGGCCGGGATCCAGGGCATCCGCCAGCGCATCGACTTCGCGACCGGCTTCATCGGCGATCGCGAGAGCGGCCCGATCTCCACGCCCGGCGTATTCGACCACAAGCAGGGCGATTTCGGCAAAACGTGCCGGTTCGGCTCCCCAGAGCCATGTCAGCATTTCGTCCCGGCTGCGGCCACAGTGTTCGATAACTGCACGGTGCATATCGGTTGCGCGATTGCGATGACGCGCGTCGAGAACCATGGTCGACTCGGTGATGGCCTGGCGTCCGATCCACGCACCACTGCCCTCGTCACCCGCCAGAAACCCCCAGCCCCCCACGAGCCTACATCGCCCGGCAGCCTCGATACGATAGCCGACGCTGCCGGTGCCAATGATCACAACCGCGCCCGGTGCCCCACCATGGGCACCCAGGGCAGCGATATAGGCATCGGTCGACACCCGCAGCGCCCCAACCGCGGGGGCCGCCGCCAAAAACAAATTTCGCTGATGGGTATTGTTGGCGCCCGCAAGGCCGATGCCAAAATGCGTATTCACGAGGTAGTCCCCCTCAAGGGATATGGCCCGGGCCAGGTTTTCCAGTGCCGAAAGAATTTCCTGCCAGGCCTCGGCCCCGCGCACGGTCAAACTGGTGGGGCCTCCAACCGTGAGTCCCAGACGCTGGCCGTCTGCATCAAACAGGGCCACCCGGGTGTTGCTGGCACCACCGTCGACACAGCAGTAAAGGCGAGAATTCATAGGCGCTCTTTGTTCATCGAGGTTCGTCAGGCATTCTACACGAGACCGGGCCGCGTGGTTTCACTCGATTGCGGCGCGGTCTCCTGTGCTATGGAAATATGGTGATTGCAGGCTAGTGGGTCCATGCGCAAAACAGAAGAATTCGCCGACACATATCGCGACTTGGAAACCCGGGACAGCGTGGATATCCTAACCACGATCCTGGCAGCGCAGGAACGCGGGCTTGCCGCGCTCAAACCGGCGATTCCCGACCTCGCAATCGCCGCAGACGCGGCCGCCGAAAGACTTCGTGACAATCCGACCGGGCGCCTTGTCTATGCCGGCGCGGGCACGTCGGCGCGTCTCGGGGTCCAGGACGGGGTCGAGCTGGTTCCCACCTTCGGGTGGCCCGAAGACCGCCTGGCCTATCTGATCGCCGGCGGTCCGGCCGCGCTTACCCGCACCGCAGAAGGTGCTGAAGACGATGTCCAGCAGGCGATGAACGACGCCCGCGCTCTGATCCTAAGTTCCGCAGATGTCTGCATCTCGCTTTCGGCCAGCGGCACGACGCCCTATGCGATCTCCGCCTGCAATGCGGCGCGCACCGGCGGCGCCCTGACTATCGGGATTGCCAACAATCCTGAAAGCCCCCTGCTGTTGTCAGCCGATCACCCAATCCTGCTTGAATCCGGCCCCGAGCCCATCGGGGGATCCACCCGCATGACCGCGGGAACCACTCAGAAAATCGCTCTCAACCTGTTTTCGACCCTGACCATGATCCGGCTTGGACGGGTCTATCGCGGTATGATGGTCGATGTGATCGCCTCAAATGCGAAGCTCCGCAAACGTGCTGTTCGTATTGTGACGATCGGTGCCGATACGGATCCGGTGACGGCCGAAGCCGCCCTCGACGCGACCGGGTACGACGTCAAACCCGCCATCCTCGTGGCCCAGGGTTTCGCGGCCGACGCGGCGCGCGCCGCCCTCGACAGCCATGGCGGGGATCTCCTCGCCGTTCTGGCTACAGCCGACAAAACCTAGCGCCGCAATTTTCCGATGTCCGACCTAAACCCGTTTCGCATCACCTGGAACAAAAACAACCGCTCCCAATGGGACGGCAGGCTTGCAGCCTGCCAAAGGCCAAGCCTGACCCAGACCTCCACCTACGCGCTAGCCATGCACGAGCTTCAGGGGATGAAAGCTCATCTTGGGGTTATCCGGTTCAACAACAAACCGATCGGCATGGTGGTCTCCCACGGAAAGCCTGTCTTCCGCACCCCGGGCAGCCAGACCATCTATCGCGGCCCGCTTTGGATTCACGATGAGATCCCCGGCGAGATGCAGAAACTCGCTTTCGAACTTCTCCGGAAACGTTACCGCTTGCGTACTGCGCGACCGGTCACATTTCATCCCGATCTCGAAGACACAGCGGCACATCGCCATCAGGTGATGATGGCCGGATTCAAGCGCATTGCGGAAGGCTACGAGACCCTCTGGCTGGATCTGTCACCTTCGCTCGACGCACTAGGAACAGGTCAGGGACAAAATTGGCGCAACAGTCTGGTGCAAGGCGAACGCGCTGGCCTAACGATCATCGATGACCCAAATTGCGACCGTCTCGATTGGTTGATCGCGCAACATGCCGAACATATGGAACTGGGCGGCTATCGAGGTGCGTCGGGCGGGTTGCTCGAGGCGCTTTGGGAACACAGCACTGAAAACACCGGACTGCATCTGCTCGCCGCCGAATTAGATGGTAAGCCTGTTGCGGGCCTGCTCCTTGCCCAACATGGCTCAGCGGCGACTTATCTCGTGGGCTGGACCGGAGACACCGGACGCGATGTGCAGGCCACCCATGTGCTGCTCTGGGAAGCGGTTCAGCGCCTCAAGGCATTGGGCACGGCATGGCTTGATCTGGGCGGAATAAATGTGGGTGCGCCCGGCGTGGCGCGGTTCAAACGCGGCCTGGGCGGAGAAAAGATCGTTCTGGTCGGGGGCTTATACCTAGCCTAGGCCGCCACCTTGTCGTGGTCCCGGGAGACAAGCCCTGCCGCGGTCTGCACCAGCGCCACCGCCTCGCCGGGTGATCCGGAAAACCCAGGTGTATTTTCCGAGAGATAGCGACGCCACGCGCGAGCACCGGGCAGCCCGTTGAACAAGCCGAGGATATGACGGGTGATCCCAATCAGATGGGTCCCGGCCACGATTTCCCGTTCGATATAGGGCAAATAGGCCTCGATGATCTCGTGCCGGCTTCGGACCGGTTCTTCCGATCCATAAAACCGCTGATCGACGTCAGCCAAAACATAAGGATTCTGGTAGGCCGCACGGCCCAGCATCACCCCATCCACATGGTTCAGATGGCTGCTGGTATCGTCCAGGGTCTCGATGCCACCATTGATGCTGATGTGCAGTTCCGGGCGTTCGGTCTTGAGGCGATAGACCAGATCATAATGGATCGGGGGCACTTCGCGGTTTTCCCGCGGGCTCAAACCATCGAGCCAGGCCTTGCGGGCATGCACGATGAACTGGGCACACCCGGCGGCCGCCACTGTGTCGACAAACCTGATCAGGGTTTCCCATTCGGGTTGCTCGTCGATGGCGATCCGATGCTTGACCGTGACAGGGATGTGCACGACTGCCGCCATCGCGGCAACCACTTCGGCCACCAGATCCGGCTCGGCCATGAGGCAGGCCCCAAAGCGGCCGGACTGAACCCGGTCGGACGGGCAGCCCACGTTCAGGTTAATCTCGTCATAGCCAAGACCGGCACCGATCCGCGCGCTTTCGGCCAGCGCGTCGGGCTCCGAGCCACCGAGCTGCAAGGCAACAGGATGCTCATCCGTGTCGAACTTCAACAGACGATCGCAATCCCCATGCAGGATTGCGCCGGTGGTCACCATTTCGGTGTAAAGCCACGCGTGCTTGCTGATCTGGCGCAAGAAGAACCGCTCATGGCGGTCGGTCCAGTCCATCATCGGCGCGACAGAGATCATTTTGTCTTTGATATTCAGCAATTTATATTCTCAGGTAATATTCACCGACAAGTGCAAACAGTTCATACCTGTTGATGGGTTTCCGGATCAACAATAGAACCCGCTTCGCGATCCACCAGCAATTCGGCAGAGACACTATGACCATCAACACTGACCAACTGATCGAGCATCTGCCCAAGGCCGAGCTACATCTGCATATCGAGGGTACGCTGGAGCCTGAAATGATGCTGGCTCTGGCCCAGCGGAACAATGTCGAGCTGCCTATGACACGGTGGAGGAAACCCACGACGCCTGCGAGTTCGACGGGCTACAGGATTTCCTTGATCTCTACTATGCGGGCATGTCGGTACTGATCGAGGAGTGGGATTTTCGCGATCTCACTCGTGCCTATCTCGACAAAATGACCGAGCAGGGTGTCGCCCATGTGGAAATTTTCTTAGACCCTCAAGGCCATACGGATCGCGGCGTCGCTTTCGAGATGGTGCTCGGCGGCATTCTGAGTGGCCTGGAAGAAGGTAAAAAAGAGCTGGGCATTACCTCAAAACTGATCATGTGCTTCCTGCGCCACCTGCCCGAGGAAGAAGCCTTCGAGGCCCTCGCCTGCGCGTGTCGGCACAAGGAACACATCCACGCCGTTGGGCTGGATTCCACGGAAGCCGGTAACCCGCCCGCAAACTTCGAGCGGGTCTATGAAGCCGCCCGCAAGGAAGCCTTCATCGCCGTCGCCCATGCCGGCGAGGAAGGCCCTGCGGCCTATGTCACCGACGCGCTGGATATCCTGAAGGTCTCCCGGGTAGATCACGGCAACCACGCGCTGGACGACCCGAAGCTGGTCGCCCGGCGAGATCATCATCCTGGCGAAGAACTCCTTCGCCGCGTCATTCCGGGATGATCGCGACAAGCGGGCGCATATCGACGCGGTCGACCGCCACGCCGAGGCTTTCACAAAAAATGCTAACTAGATCGCCGACATCGAACATCCTCATGCTGAGCTTGTCGAAGTAGGAGGATGCCGCCCTCGTCCTTCGTCAGGCTCAGGATGAGGGCTTTTGAGGGGCCGGGATACTTACGAAAATTTCAGCGCACCGGGATGGCGGATGGTCAGATCGCGCGCTTCAGCAAAGCTTTGTGTCCCGATCTGGCGCATGGCCGCTTTTATTTCCTCGGCAAAGAACTCCGCCACGAAGCCCGGACCGTCTGACGCCAGCGCGCCGAGCCCATACATGAACGGCCGCCCGGAGAAGACGAACTCGGCCCCCAGGGCCATGGCCCGGACCACGTCGATCCCGCTGCGAATACCGCTGTCGAACATCACCTTGGTCGAAGACCCCACCGCATTTACAATCGCCGGCAACGCATCGATGGCCGGCGGGGCCGCCTCAAGCTGGCGTCCGCCATGGTTGGAAACGATGACCCCATCGACGCCCGCGGCCACGGCCCTCTCGGCGTCGCCGGGATGCAGCAGGCCTTTCACGACCAGCGCCCCGGGCCAGGCATCGCGGAACCGCTTCACTTCTTCCCAGGTAAACGAACCCCCAGATTCCCGGCGCACGAATGACGTGATATCCTTCGCGCTCGGATTGTCTCCGGCATAGGGTTTGTAATTGGCAAACCCGTCGATGCCACGGCACAAATAGGCCGCGAGCCAGTTCGGATGCCGGAGAACCTCGGAAACCGTCGTGATGCTGTGGCGATAGGGGATCACCAGCCGCGCGCGCATCTCTCGGGGCCGCTTGGTGCGGGCCGGAACATCCAGGGTCAGCACCAACACATGCACGCCGGCGGCCTGCGCCCGCGCTGCCATGTCCATATTGACCGCCAGTTCGTCCTTGGCCACCCGGTATAGCTGGAACCAAAGATTATCCGGTGCGAGCTCGGCGCAGTCTTCCACGGTCGCAGCCGCCACACCGCCAAGCACCAGGGGAATATTGTGGGTGAGGGCCGCCCGGGCAAAATCCTTCTCCCCGCCCGGCAGAACCAGGCTGGGAATGCCCATGGGTGCGATCCCCACGGGCTGGGCATAGGTATGACCAAAAATCGCGGTCGCGGGATCAGCGACAAAATTATCGACCCCATAGCGCGGCACAATTTCCACCGCGTCGAGCGCGGCGACGTTGGTCTTCATGCTCTGCTCATCCGCGCCGGCGGCACCATCCACATAGTCGAAGGCAAATCGCGGGGTCCGCTTGAGAGCACGCGCACGTAAATCGCCGATGGTCGGAAAATCGAGTTTCCGCGCGGCGGTCTTGGTTTCAAAAGAGTTCATGAAATCGTCAATCTGTAGCAACAAGTATGGGGCGGGTCAGGTCAGAAAGCCTTTCGACCTGACGACCGTCTGTGTCGAAATTTGCCGGATCGAGCCAGGTTTCAAAAGCGGTTTTTACCTGGGGCCATTCCCCATCGACACAGGCCTACCACGCGGAATCACGGTTTTCACCACGCACCACCATGTGTTGGCGGAATATCCCCTCATAGGAGAAGCCGAAACGCTGGGCGGCCCGGCGCGAGCGGGTATTGAGCATGTTGCACTTCCACTCGTAGCGCCGGTAACCGGTTTCAAACGCGTGCCCCATCATCAGATACATCGCCTCGCTCGACGCCCGGCTGTTCTGCAGGCTCGGCGCGAAATGGATATGCCCTACTTCGATGGTGCCGTAGGTCCGGTTGATATTCAGATAGGCGGCCATGCCGAGTGCCGCGCCGGAGGCCGCATCGACGATCGCGAAAAACAAAGGTTCACCGGAAAGACAGGTCGCGCGCAGCCAGGCCTCAAAATCATCGGCTGTGGCGAAAGGCCCATAGGGCAGATAGCTCCAGTCCTGATCGCCGCCATCTGCCGAAAAGGCCTCAAAGAGCGAGGCCCCATAATCGGCCACACTCAGGGGCCCAACCCGGCAGCTGCGTCCGACCAGCGGCACACGGGCCGGTGCTTCCGGCGGGGTCCAGTTGGGGATTGGGTATCCGACTTCCTGGCCGAGCTCGTTCTTGTGGATTGGCATCGTTCTCATTCCCTTTTCACGCGCTCGCAAGGCGGCCCTTCTCGGCGCCCGCAATTACCTACTTTACCACGCGCCATCCGAGCCAGTAAGAATTGTCGCGAACCCGGGCCGCTGTTATCTTCGGCGCTCAAGACTTACCCGCGCAAGCGACCCTCAAGGCACTTTTCATGAAGATCAGCAGATCCCTGTCCGAACGGCTCATCCAGCGGTTCTTCTACAAATACTACTCACGCAACCTGCTTTATGAGCTACAGCTGCGCGCGCGCGCCGAGGCCGCCGACTATGTGCAGGCCCATATGGCCGAAGCCCAGATCTTCCAGCGGCACCAGCAGATCATCGAACACGCGGTCAGCAATGCCGCCGATGACGGGATGTTCCTGGAGTTCGGGGTCGCCACCGGCAACACCATGCGCGAGATCGCGTCCCACGCCCCGGCCGGCACCTCGGTCTATGGTTTCGACAGTTTCTTCGGCCTGCCCGGGGACTGGACGGGCCATGTGGAAACCGCCGGCGCCTTCAAGCAGAAGGCCGTGCCGAAAGTTCCCGGCAATGTGCAGCTGATCCGAGGCTATTTTGACGTCACCCTGCCCGGCTTCATGCAGAAACATGACGGGCCGGTCAGCTTTGCCCATATCGACTGCGATCTCTACAGCTCGACGGTTACCATTCTCGAGAATATCGGCGACCGGCTCCGCCCGGGCACCCATCTTCTGTTCGATGAGTATTTCAATTATCCGAGCTGGAAACAGCACGAGCACAAGGCCTGGGCCGAGTTCTGCGCCGCCCATGGCGTGAATTACACCTATCTGGGCTTCACCGCCCTGGATGGGCGCGTGCTGGTGCGGGTCGACTAACCCGCACCGAAACCAAACGCCTAGTCGTTTCCTCATGCCTGCGCCGGCAGGCATCCTGCAAGCCAAACATCCTTCGAGGAGGGCCGAAGGCCCGTCTCGAAAGATGCTTGCCGCGCGACTATTTTTTCTTCTTTGCGGCTTTCTTCTTCCCGGCTGATTTCGGCGGCACCACCGGCAGCATCACGTAGCTGGGGTGGTTCGGTCCCGTGTGGATTGTCACATCACCCCCGAAGACGGACTTCGGCCGGTCGCGCGGATCGTCGTGCAGGAACGGGCCGCAACCATCGAGCGGATGGGCGAAGTTCGACAGGTTCAGGGGTTCTCCAGAATAGACGTAATCCTTGCCCCGAACCGTCAGCGCCAGCCGGTACCCGGCCGGGATGACGACGCAGGTCGGCCAGATTTCGATATCCAGCTCGTAAACGCTGCCCGGCTTGAGGGGCTGCTTCTCGTCATGAGTATGCCAGGGCCGCCAGGGCTTGGACTTCTTCGTGTCGAGCTTGCGATGGGACGCGCGCAGCCAGCCCTGGGCGATCGGCGTGTGCGGATCGACCGTGCCTTTGAAAGTCACCTCTTTCATGTCTGGGGTGAACAGGCGGACCACCAGAAACAGATCGGCGTCCTTGGTCGCTGACGAGATAAACAGCTTGGAGGCCAGCGGACCGGTGATCTCCGTATCTTCGCCCATCGGCGGCAGGAAGAAGGTCGCGCCGTCGCCCATGCCTTCATAGGTGAGCGTGCCGCGCTTGGCCGGGGCCTTGGGCTCCAGGCTCATATGGGACGTATCGAGATAGCGCTTCCGCCACTTGGTGCGCTTGATCGGCCATTCGTCCTCAGAACGCTCGACGAATTTCTCGCCTACATGCCGGATCTTCAGGATCACCGGTGGCTTCTTCTCCCAGCCATTCTTCTCGCCCTTCAGGTAATGCCCGAAGAACTGCTTCTGCATCTTCACCCCATAGGGGGTATAGAACTCGGTCCAATGCTCGAGACCGTGGGCTTCGAGCCATTTCTCTTTCGAACCGGCCTGATAGAAGCCTTCGTAATTGCCGCGGGGATGCAGGCCCTGCCCGCCCCAGCTGGCTGGGGAGAGCAACGGCACTTTGATTTTCTTGAAGTCCGGCTCGCGAGCCAGATACCAATCATCCATCATCTCGCGAGAGGCGATATCCCGGTCCATATCCGTGCGGTTTTTCTTCAGTTCCTTGGCCGACAGATTGGGCGGACCGGCGACCAAATCACCATGAACCTTGCTGCGATAGCCCTGCTTGCCATAGCCGTACTGCACCGGCTGAACCTGCATCTCGTACCAGCTCTTGATGAAGGTGCAGAGGATGCCGCCATGGCGGGAGAACTCGCGGTAGTAGTCGTTGGCCCCTTCCCAGGCGCACATGGCTGCCAGATGCTTGGGCTGGCGCTCGGCCACCCACCACTGGTTCATGCCGTAATAAGAAATGCCGTTGAGGCCGACCTTGCCGTTCGACCAGTTACGGGTCCCGGCCCACTCGATGCATTCAACGAAGTCATCGGTCTCTTTGGGGGACCAGGGGTCCATATAACCCTGGGAGCGCCCGGCGCCGCGGCTGTCGATACGCACACAGGCATAGCCATCGGGCACCCACTGCTCCGGATCCACGGTTTCCCAGTTCTGGTACTTGTTGGTGGAGCCTTTGACCGCATCCGGGTGATCGCCGGTGAACAGGTCCCAGGTGGTGGCATAAAGTTCGTCCTGCCAGGCTAGTCCCTTGCCGTAGGGCCCCATCGTCAGGATGACGGGATACGCGCCCGGCTTGGTGGGGCGGAACACATCAGCGCGCAGCACCGTTCCATCGGCCATGGTGACCGTCTGATCCCAGTCGATCTTCATCCCGTCGCGGATCTCTCTCCAGGATCCGTCTTTGGCCTTATTCTTCGGCTTGCGTATCGTTGCTTTTGCCATCTGCTCTGTCCCGGTCATTTATTATTGTCTTGAGTTTTTAGCGATAATCTCACCGATTCACCCGGCCAAAATCAAACCCGCGCAGCACGGGATCCGACATGTCCAGCTCAGCAGAACAGCGGACCGTAAATCCATCCCACGAGGCTCTTGCGAACCCCTTTGGTGACCGGGGCGACCTGGTGGGGGAGGTAGGACGGGAAGAAGACCGCGGTATTGCGTTGGAGTTCAACCTCCTGGTGCTCACCGTTGTAGAAGGTTTCGAAAGCTCCCCCTTCGTATTCGCTCGGATCATTGAGCTGCAGGGTGAAGCTAATCTTGCGTTGGCGCGTTTTGTCGTCGTCCTCACCGTTGAAAACGGTATCGGTGTGCCAGCCATAATGGCCATCGGAGGCGTATTCCGAATATTGCAGGTCCTTGAAATAGTCGACCCGAAAGTTAAAGTGAAAATTGTTCACATAATAGACCTTGTTGACGATCTCTTCGAAAAGACGCCCATTTTTCTCTTCGGCCTTGACCCAGATAATCTGGCTTTTGCGAACCTGCGGCGCGCTGACCCGCTCCGAACCATCCGCAGAATTGGCGACACCACCGGTTTGCAGGTCTCGCGCAGCAACATAGTCGAATAACTGCTTCAGGCCATCCTCGGACAGAAAATTGGGCTGCAGCAACACCGTGATGTTGTCGGGATTGGGGTTACGTATCCAATACATTTTCGTGTTCCGCCTGTTTGTGTCAGTCGACCGCCGTTTTACTCGAGAGAACCTCGGCCCCCGGAACTATACAATATTATCCCGCGGTACAATATTCTCCCCGGTGTGGACTGCGGCATGAGCAAACAATTAGGGCGCGCGATTTCCACCCGATTGATGCCACGCACTTCGATTATGATTAGCGGCACAAAACTTCAGTATCATTGCAATTTTTAACGGGCAGTAATCAGTTTTCATTGCCACCCGGATGCTGACCGACCTCACTCACCGACAGAGATTTCTTATTAGTTTCATTCGTCGATTGAGGCCCGCCGCCGCTTTCAACCATCGATATTTCTTCTTTACTATTTTTGTAGTCACCAGTTTCAGAAATATTATCACTTACGGAATCGTAATCATCTCGCGCTTTAATCATAGTTTCTTCAATTAAAGGTCGTTTTTTAGTGATCCAGCTTAAATAATTATCGTGATTCTCCAATAGTGGAACAGTAGAAACATCCTTCCGTGGAGGTGAAGTTTCGCTTGGAGAGGAAAACCTTATTGAAATTTGCGCCGCCTCTGCGTCAACTTGAAAAATTGGTACCGAACCCATCTTCTTAAAATATTGTTTTAAGTGTGATTTAAGCCACTCGAAAAATGCTAAGTAATTATTATCTAATGATTCAACACTGGTTGCAGAACTACTTTTGCATGATATTTTTATCCCAACAGAACCTCCACAGACATTAATATCATCACGCCCCAGCGCCGCAGATGTCATCGTCGATCGCACAGATATCCAATTCAGTTTAGTATTTAAATCTTTAACTTTTATGTGGAAGTTATTCCAGTCAATCATTCTATTAGCGTTATCACCACCAACCGCTGAACTAGATAAATTAGTTGCGAAAGAATCATCGGTTGACGATACCGATGTCACAGCAGTCAACTCTAAGACTTTTTTTAGAAGAGACTCGTGGGATTTGCCTTCCTCCTTATTAGTTATTTGCCTGCTGCCGGGCAAAAGCGCTTCCTCCACTATACTTAGAACCCTAGACGCCAGAACAACCTTATTGCGCTGCCATTTTTTTACCCAAATAATTTTGAAGAGCGCCTGCTCCCATTCAGAATCGAAATCATCGCTATGAACCTCAATAGCTCTCTGAAGCCGTTCCGTTAGTTCTTTGTTTTCCGAATGAGACCCACCCGTTATTTGGTTAACGAAGTAATCACACCAATCATAGAAATCTACTTTCGACCTCAGAAGTTCAAAAATTACCCGAAAAATAATTTGTATTCACACAAAAGAAAGAACCAAATGTTTTAGGGCTGTCTCATTAACACTTTCTTCCGAACCTTCAGAACTATTCGATTTGTAATGCTTCCAAATCAACGAAAGTGAATTCACAAGTATTTTTATATATCGAGGGTTATTACCAACCGTTAGGAGAATAACATTATTCAAATAACCCCTTTCAATAATACTTTCATTTCCGAAGATTTAAAACTACCTGACTTCAGTAAGCATATTACCGAGGTAGTTACTGATTTTATAATTCGACATTGATATCATAAACGGGAGCTGAATGACTTTGTCGAAGAAAGCCCGAAATTCCCACTCGTTAATCTCATCAGGCTTGCCGAATTTACCTTCAAGTCCTTTAACTACCACCTGGTAATCAATGGCGACGACAAAAATACAATTATTTAGATCAAATATATTTTTTAATAGTTCCAAAACAAGGACCACTGTCCGTGGCTTAAGGCGATCAAGGTCATCGATAAAGATTATAACACGATCTACATCAGTTTCTTGCCGCTCTATAATTGAATTTATGGTATATTCAAGAGTTCCGCGAAAGAGCTTTACTGAATTACCTCCGTCTGTAGCCCCAAGCATTTCATCCGCTACTACCCCACCTTTGGAACCAAGAGCAGCGATTGCTCCAATCCGTACCGCCCCCTCTCTATTGCTGATAGCGCACCCTTTGCCTTTTGAGCTGCGTTCCAAGACCCATCAACCGACGAAATTCTATCAATTATTTCCCCAATAATTGAAAGAAGACATTCTTCTGGTGTTTTAAGAAGAGAGTGTTCCCACGTATTAATCCAAATAGTGTGATAGCGGTCCTTACCAAGAACCGAGTTTTTCTTATTTCGTGGTTTTGTTTGGCTCGTTTCAATTTACTCCCGCATCATATTCAAAAGAGAGGTGTTACCACTGCCCTACTCCCCCTGCACCCCAACGGTAAGCGGAGCCGCACATAACGTAACGTGCTCAGCTAATGACTTAGCATAACGGTACGTATTTAGCGTGTCTGATTCTTGACCTTGGATGGGTTTATCTCTCGTAGCTCCACTTTCAACGATTGGTACCGTACTACTTAATTCGGTAGCACTATTTTTTTTAGTTTCTAATATCAGTCATTATATTCCATGCTTATTGTATTGCGCGCTAAATAACGTTACAGTCTATTGTCGAGAAATATTTAAGCCGTCGTTTTTTTTAGGTATAAACTACGTATTAGACGATGAATAGAATAGACCGAAGAAGTTACTAAAAGTGAGGCAAATGACAATGGAATGGGCGGACTGTCTGACTACTAAGCTTCTCAATTTTGAAGCAGAATAACCGCAAGTTTTATTGGTATAGAATTGTTTCTGTGGCGTAAATTTTTGGAGCGACCTAGAATGATTTTTTTAGATGGATAATACTAAAAAAAATTGAATATAAGTCAGGGTAATAATGAACTATAAGACATTAATTAAAATATTCATAATAGGTATACCGACGTATATAATAGCATTTATTACAGAGGCCATGGTGTACACTATGCCAATGCTAGCAATTACAACAGTAATTGCAACCAGTTTATTTAATGACGAAAAGGACAATAAAAATAGAATAGATGAGGATGGATTCGATATAGAAGACGGTGGGTGAAACGAAAGACCTTGCTTCCTCTCTGAGTCATTTTTTAATCCCCACGAGTAATAAGCCTTTGGGGCCTCCGAATCTTGGAGTTACATAGGGATATAGCCCTCATTTTTCGGTAACCGGATTAAGGCTCATTGTATTAGAAGTAGATCGGATCGGTCAGAATGGGATTTTCTGTTAAGATGGATCAGAATGGCGTTGCGATGGCTATGGTGTCGTCCACGGCCGACGCAGGTACCATCATGCTGTGGGAATTCGCGCCTAACCGCATTAACCCGCAATTGCGCCCCTATCACCGGGACGCCGGGTCCTCGAACTGGGCCAAGGCCGACGGCTTGGCCGATTACCTGCGCAGCCGCCTCGCTAAGTATCCCCATCAGGGTATCGGCGAGTTCCATATCCACAATCTCGACACCAGCGACGCGCCGCTCTTTCGCGATGTGATCGCCATGGCCAAGGCGCGCGATATTCCGCTCCACATCCATTCCGGGGCCGGACCGATCCGCTGGCTCCACAGCCTCGACCCGGAGGTCAAAATGATCCGAGCTCATGCCGGGCTCGGCGAGCAGGCCCCGAATGTTCGCGCCCTGATGGCGGAAAGCCCTAATCTGTATGCAGACACATCACTGCACGAGAGCGCGATCCTCAGCTACGGCGAAGATGAACTCGACCCGGAATGGAAAAAGGTTGTCTTTAATTTTCAGGACCGGCTGATGATCGGCAGCGACACCTGGATCAACGCCCAGTGGGACCGCTACACCGACATCATGTCATCCAACCGCGCCTGGCTGTCCAAGTTGCCCTGCGAGGTGGCCAAGAAGATCGCCTACAAGAACGCCGAAAAGCTGTTCGGGCGGAAAGTTTCGATGAAGCAGATCGGGACGAAGTAGCCCTAATCCCACTCAATAGCAGCACGCTATTGGGAGGAGTGTACGCGTCATGCTTCAAGCATACCTTCAGGAGCTATCGGGAGTTACACAATTTTTGCAGTTAGCGTCCTTGGGCACGTGATCTTAATCGCTGCTATGGCTATCACGGTTGCAACTTGGACGGCAGCTAAAGCAAAGCCAGAGCTATTCCCTAATCGAATGGGTCAGGGAAAAGGCTGACCTGCGTCCACATTTAGTGCCACCAGTCAGTTTAGACCGTCTGTCAGCGATGATTAACTCGCAGGCCACGGCGCGTGAACCATTACGTCTGAGCCTGCTTCGCCTAGGCGTTCCAACCGCGCCTGGGCGTCCTGCATGGCGCTTCCTATGTTTACCGTTACACGTTGATCCAGGGTCACCTCCGAAGCGACAGGGATAAAGCGGGCAACGAGTGACAGGAATAGCTTTGGGTCGGACTGACACCGCCTAATTGGGTACGGCAAAGGTTAAATTTGCCCAAAGCGTTTCCCAAACGGCATTTGGGTCTCTATGGCGCTCGTGCGGCTGTCTGAAAATCACAGCATTCAACATATATTCGGAACCAGCCACGATTGGCAGGATAGCGATGCCATCGGCGTCGGTATAATGAACTGATGCTCTCAGTTCTTCCGAAGAGGCTTTAGAGTACATTTCGACCTGAGATTCAGGGAGTGGCGCGCCATTGAAGAAAAGCTGTACCCGAATATCAGTGGCACCTTTCAGAAGGTAGGGGTTTTCTAGCGCGACCAGCTCGGCCTCAAGCCCTATATGACGGTCGGCACCTCGTGCATTCCCGACACTGACCAGCGCCTTTGAATACCGGGTATAAACTTCGGCAAATCTGCCCGAGGACAAGCCGCGCGCGAAATGCGTCTTTGCTATGTCATCCACGCCATGGTTGATGGCAAAGTCTTTGAACTTCTCAAAACTGTCATATGAAATCGTTGCAGGTTTAGATTCGTACACAATGATGTTTAACCCTGAAGCAGGTGCAGCTTGATCAATTGCCGGTCGGTCGCCAATTCGGCTAACCACCCCCACGCCCTGGTTTGCGCCAAGGATCACAAAATACTCGAAGTCGCGCGGTAAATATGAGAGTTGAGCTCCTTCGAAATCCTCGCCATTTTTGATTTCAGCAACGACATTATCAAAAGATTGCACCTGATAATCTGCAGGTTCTATCCAAAGCTCGTGGGCAACCACGGGGGATGCCAGCATGCAAAAAAGCACAATGAGAATGCGCATGGGTAAATTTCACTCTTGGTTGGGGGCCGCTGTGCAGGCACTGACAATATGTCTCTGGCTGGTCAGCACAAGCGCCAGCGCCCATGAGGTATTGCCCTCGGTGGCAGATCTGTCACATCAAGATGGCATTATGACAGTGGACATTGAACTGGTCCTGGAAGGATTTCTGGCGGGCATTGACCTTTATGCTGTTACCGATACCAATGAAGCCGAAGCTGCCGCAACCTATGATGTTCTAAGGGCGCTCGAGGGGCCGGAGCTCGAGGCTCAATTTAGGTTATTCTGGCCTTCGATGGCACCACAGCTTCAGTTTTCTGCGGACGGTGCCCGTTTATCCCTGAAACTCAACCATATATCCGTACCGGACGTCGGCAATATAGACCTGCCAAGGCTGTCACAAATTCAGGTCAATGCGGTTTTGCCCGCCGGTGCTCAAAGTGTCGATATTGGCTGGGATCGGAAATTTGGTGCGCTTGTCCTTCGTCAAATGGATGTCGAAAACCCTTATGAGGGCTACATCGCAGGGGGGACGACCAGCGGCTCGTTTCCAATCGCGGGTGGAGGTCAGCGTGGCGGCTGGGAGACGTTTACGGGCTACATTGCCGTCGGCTTCGATCATATTATTCCCAAGGGTCTCGACCACATCCTGTTCGTCCTAGCTCTCTTTTTCCTCTCTCCTACCCTTCGTACTTTGCTTTGGCAGGTAACGGCTTTTACACTTGCCCACACGATCGCACTTGCGGCAGGGGTAACGGGCCTTGTTTCCGTGCCCGGCGAGATCGTTGAGCCCATCATTGCGGCATCCATCGTATTTGTTGCTGTGGAAAACATCTTCACGTCGGGTTTGAGCCGATGGCGGCCGATTGTCGTATTTGTATTTGGATTACTTCATGGACTTGGGTTTGCCAGCGTCCTCCAAGAGTTCGGACTTCCAGCAGATAGGCTTGTTCCAGCGCTAATCGGCTTCAATATCGGTGTGGAGTTTGGTCAGCTTGCGGTCATCGCATGCGCATTCGCACTCGTAGGTTACTGGTTTCGGAGCAAGACTTGGTATCGCCCTGTCATTTCGAACCCTGGCTCGCTGATCATCGCTCTGGTTGCTGCCTACTGGTTCATAGAGCGCATTGGCATTGCTTGACGAGATGGTGTCGGGACGACCCAAGGATTTGACATGGCACTGATCAGGCACGAGGAGGTCCTGCTATGACCCTTACAGACAAACGAATCGCCGTCCTGTGCCGGCCCAGGCCGAGAGAAAGTGGCTGCACGCATCGGGTTATCCGTTTCGGCGCTGAAAAACTATACGCGGCAAGCCCGACACAGGCTGGACACAGATGGCCACAGACGAACTGCCCCGAGGCCCGGATCCGTTCCGGCCTAGTCGTAGAATACGAATGCCCGTGTTTCGATGGTTTCACGGGGCACAGGATTGGGCGGGGTGTTCGGGTCTTCAAAAGCCGAGTGCAGCGCATAGCGCGCCCTGCCATCGGTCAGCGTGTCGTAGTTCTTGAAAAGCAGAACCTCGTCCGCAGTCATACGCGGAAACCAGTACCATTTATGGGCCGGATCGAAAATCGCATGGCGGGTCTCGCTTGGCCGGTTATATTCGAAGGACGGGTCCGGTCGCACCGGAGCTTCGCGCCGCGTCTGGGTCAGGTTTAAAGCGTCGACAGTGCGCGCATCGCACACGGTCAATGGCCACTGCTCGAGTGTGCCGTTCATCGACCGCCAGGCGTTGACGATAGAGAAGCGGCGCGTCAGGCGTTCCTCCGCCTCTTTATCACCGAACTTGTCACGCATGCGCTGAAAGGCCGAAGCATCCGTGTAATCGCTATGCGGCGCGGGAACCGGATCGCGCGAGGCATATTTCTCACGATGCGCCAGATCGGTGGAGCGGCGCGTGTGATCGAAGACCACGGCGGCGCTTCCCCCTGCCGCTGCAGCAATCAGATTTTCGATCTCGCTCCTATAGGTGATGGTGAGTTGTGCATCATCGTTGAAATCCGTGACGTTCGTAACATGTTCAGAAAGGGTGAACCCCTCGACATCGAGCGAGAAAGTTTGGGGCAGAAGCCGGGCATTGATAATCGGCATATCGCGCGGGGCACGATTGTCGTTCACCCGTATGGACCCACCGGCCTTCTCTGACTGGGCAAAAACCGGGATTTCATCAAGGTTGTCGAGATAATTGAGGGCGGCCACAACGTGCTGCTGCTTCGAATTCTCAGGCTGGATCGTCATCGCTGTTCCTCGGCGCTTTCCATTGCAAAAAGTCTATGGCGGGCTGTGATCGAAAGTCCACGCGTTATTCTTTGGCAAACCACATTGTCCGTCGCCTGTGATCGCGGCTTGTCCCTTCCGCGAGAGTCGCGGACCGACGCAAGAAAACTGTCTATGTGGACACTTCCGGGTAAACTACCCCAACTCCATCCGATCGTTTAGGCGACCCACCTGCCACGAGGATTTTCATGCCCCCTCTGATCACCCCAACGATATCCGCCCACGGCGCCGCCATGCCGGCAGTTGGCTACGGCACCATGCTGTTCCCCGAGCCCGAGCGCGCAGTTGGCCTTGTCCAGCATGCGCTTGAGTGCGGCTATCGCCATATCGACACCGCGCGCAAATACGGCTCGGAGCAATGGGTCGGGGAAGGAATCCGCGCCTCGGGCCTGCCCCGTGAAGATATCTGGGTCACCACCAAAGTCACCGAGGAGAACGCGAAAGCCGATGACTTCGCGCGCTCGGTTGAAACCAGCCTCGAGACGCTAGGTCTCGACTATGTCGACCTGCTGTTGATCCATTGGCCCCAGCCGCTTGTGCCGCTGGAGGAAACTCTGGGCGCGCTGGCGAAAGCCAAACGCAACGGGCTGGCGCGCAATATCGGCGTGTCAAACTTCACCATCGCCCTGCTCGACGAAGCTGTCGCCAAATGCCCGGAGCCGCTACTCACCAACCAGATCGAGTATCACGCCTATCTGCGTCAGGACCGGTTGATTGCCGCCTGTCGCAAATACGGCCTGCTGGTGACCTGCTACGCCCCGCTCGCACGCACCGCTGTGATGGAGGACCCGGTGGTCCAAGCGATCGCCGCGACTCACGATCGGACGCCTGCACAGGTGGCCCTGCGCTGGCTGGTCCAGCAACCCGGAGTGGGCATCGTGCCCCGGGCGCTGGAACTCCACGAGATCGAAGAGAATATCGGCCTGTTCGATTTCGCCCTGAGTGAGGCTGAAATGGTTTCGATCACCGCCTTGCAGGACAACAATTTACGGGTCGTCAGCCCCGAAGTCCGCCGCCCGGTTTGGGACGAAGGCTAGGTGCCGATCGTAATTCCGGCCAACTAGTCCCGGGTGATCCGGTATTTCGTGATCCGGTCATTCCCGGAATCCGATATCCAGAGCGCGTCACCACGCAACTCCACCCCTTCGGGTGTGGTGAATACGTTCAGGCCTTTTTCGAGTTGGCCGCTGCCCAGCACCAGCAACAGACTTCCGTCAGGCCCGATGAACTTCACCGAATGGGTGTTCTTGTCCGCCGCGATTAACGTGCCGTCAGGTAAGACATCCGCATAGCGTACGCCGTCGAAATTGTAGGGCGGGCCTTTCAATTCACGTTTGATCTCGAGATCCGGCGACAGCAGCAATATCCAGTTGTTGCCCGCATCGGCGAGCCAGATCTCCCCATGGGGGGGCAAGCTCCAGATCATGGGGTGAGGACAAGCTACCAAGCTCGGCGACAATTTCGCCCTTTTCGTAGGCCACCACATTACCTGACCAGGCGCCGGCCACGTAAATGCGTCCGTTGGGATGGGCCAGCACGCCTTCGGGGCCACGTATCTTCTCACTCAACTCGCCGGTCAATGTCGCCTTCGTGCCATCGATATCGTAGATCGCGACCCGGTTGTTGTGGGTGTCGGCCACATAGGCGCGACCGCTGGCATCAAAAGCCACATCATGGGTACGCGATTGGTGATCGGCGCCAAACTTGCGATCAGGGCCAGGCTGTCGGGGTTCAGGAGCACCACCCGGTTATTGCCGACGTCCGATACGAACAGGTGGCGGCCATTGGGCGAGAGCTTGATGTCATGAGGGTTTTCAAGCGCCGCCGTACTGGCGTTCACGAAGGTGACACGGAGATCGGCCCAAACGACGCCGGGCATGAAAAACGTAAACAACAGAGCAACGGCAACAGGTTTCAACATGGCAGGCTCCCGGCAGCGGAATTACGGAAAACTCTAAAGTAAATGGACCGGCGGTATTCGCGGTAAAATTGATCGTGATCGGACATCGCAAACCGAGAGTTATCGCATATCTCTCTGCCTATATTAGAGTTGACGACGTTCCCAAATTCACCGCTAGATCATTACCAGTATTTAGCCGCATAGAAACAGGACGTTATGATCTCGGACGACAATGCTCCTTCCCCGGACAATGACAGCGCTTCCCCCTATAATTTGGGCTGGTTGCGTATGGACGATTTCATCACTTATCAGGTGGTGGTCCTGGCGCAGATGTTTGGCCGCGAAGCCACACGCACTTATGCCGAAAAATGGGGTCTGTCCCTGCCCCGCTACAGGGTGCTGACGGCCCTCGGGAAATTACCACCGGTGTCCCTGCTCGAACTCACCACCCAAACGCAGATGGACAAGGGCCAGATCAGCCGGGTGGTCGGCCAGCTAGAGGATGACGGATTGCTCGCGCGCGAAGCCGACGCAAATGACGGCCGCCGGCAGATCCTGTCTTTGACAGAGAGCGGCAAGGAATTATTCCGGCAGACGATCGAAGTCTCTGAAATTCGCCAGAACGAAATTCTGAGTGTCCTGACAGGCGACGAACTGGAATCTCTGAAGAACACCCTCAACAAACTATCCGCGCATATGCGTGTCCGATTGGACGACGAAAAACCCTAGCGGCGACGCCAGACGAAGATTGAGACCACGGCAGCCGCGGCGAGCACGATCATGAAATGGTCGATCCCGAAGCCGGAGTGCAAGACATCGGCGCCATGTGCGAGCCCGGTTTCATGGGCCTGAGTCGATGTTGCCAGAAAAGCACCGACCATCGATGCACCAATCAGTTTGAACGTTTTCATCTGTACTTCTCCTGTCGCTTTTCCACGACTTATTCCGCCGCGTCGACCGCAGATGACAGTGTAGCAGTCTCGCCTGTAACCAGACCACCCATGGTCAGGACAAAGTCGGCGATTTCCTGTGTTCCAACCCCCGCCTTGAGATTCGAAAACAGAAACGGGCGCGCGCCGCGCATGCGTTTAGAATCCTGGTCCATCACATCGAGATCCGCGCCCACCAGAGGGGCCAGGTCTATCTTGTTGATTACCAGCAAATCAGAGCGGGTAATGCCGGGGCCGCCCTTGCGCGGAATCTTGTCGCCCGCCGAAACATCGATCACGTAGATGGTGATATCGGCGAGTTCAGGCGAGAAGGTCGCCGCCAGATTGTCGCCCCCGGATTCGATAAACACGATATCCAGATCGGGAAACTTCAGAGACATGTCAGCGATCGCGGCCAGGTTGATCGAAGCGTCCTCGCGGATTGCCGTGTGCGGACAGCCGCCGGTTTCCACCCCCTTGATCCGTTCGGGCGGCAGCGCACCCGAGCGCGTGAGGAACTGCGCATCCTCTTCGGTGTAAATGTCGTTGGTGATGGCGGCAATGTCGTAATCGTCGCGCAAGGTCTTGCACAACGCATCCATCAGGGCCGTCTTACCGGTGCCCACCGGACCACCGATGCCGACGCGAAAGGGTTTGCTCATGATCGAAATAACCTCGTGTATTGAGTTTCATGACGGGCCGACGTCCAGTCGGCCATGACGGTTCCCGAACCAATGTCTTCTCGCGGACAGTCCATCGCGGCAGCGGCAGCCCGGCGGATAACCGGTTCGAGTTCAGCTATCACCCGCAATCCATCGCTTTGCCCCAACGGCACGAGCCGAACCCCGGCTGAAACCAGATTGGCGGCAAAAGCATGCAAATAGGCGATGAGCGACGCGGCTACCGGAACGCCATGGGCGGCCGCGGCCACCGCAACAGCCACAGGGTAGACCACCGGGCGGTCGGCCGCGCGAGCAACGTCCCGCAACCATGCAAATTCCGTCGTCGGCCACGGACCCTCCACCATATCCAGAAAGGCGCGCCCCTGACCTTCGGCCTCAACGCCAAGCTCGCGCGTCGCGCGCATGGTATCCCCGCGCTCCAGCGCCCAGACCAGCAATGCCTCGTCATGGGTCAATGCCGCGTCATGGCTGGCTCGGAACAGAGCGGCATCAATCCGCCCCGACCCATGGAGCAATATCGCCGACGACCATGCCTGGAGGGTTTCCCGATCCGTCACGCGCCCTGCTTCCACTGCGAATTCAAGCCCATGGGAATAACTGAACGCACCGACGGGAAATGACGGAGACAACCAGGCCATAAGGCGCAGCAAATTCGCGTCATCCAGACCCGCGTCAGGCGCGAGATCGTTCCCGGTGAGATCAGTGATCGTGTGAGCGTCCATTATCACCATGTGCATGATTTGTGTCGCGGGCATGAGACGCCGCGCTCGAAGCTTCACTATAGGCACCGGATTCGGGTGAAAACGGCGCCTTGAGCCTGTTCACAACGGCACCCAGCCGTTCGGCCATTTCGACAATCACATGATCATCGCGAATGCGCAGGACGCCGTCATCTAGAACCTCAACCGGGATGTGGCGATTCCCCACATGCCATGCAATACGCGCGGTTTCGAGCAGGCCGTTACAGCGTAAGTCAGCCACATCCTCATGCGCCGCAACCACCCGCACATAACCCCCATTTTCGAGCTGCAGCCCGTCCCCATGCGCAAGCTGTGTCGCCGTGTCCAGGTCAAGTTGCACCGCCCGGTCATCATCTGTACGCAGCCTGATGCGGCGGCGATGACGGTCATCGTAATCCAGCGTCACGCTGGCGACTTCCTGGCCCCCCGGCCAGCTACCTGCTGGCAATACACTGGTCGCACGCCCGACCATCAGAAGAGGAAATACCGCTGGGCCATGGCAAGCTCGGTTGCCGGTTCGCAGGTCAGCAACTCACCATCGGCGCGCACTTCATAGGTCTCCGGGTCGACCTCCATCTTCGGGGTTGCACCGTTATGGATCATGTCACCCTTTTTGACGGACCTCGTCCCCGATACACCAAGCAAAGTCTTGGACAGGCTGAGCTGCTCGCCAATACCGTTGGCCAGTCCGGCCTGGGAGACGAAGTTGACCGAACTCGCCGTCAAGGATTTCCCGAAGCTGGCAAACATGGGTCGATAATGCACAGGCTGAGGGGTCGGGATGGACGCGTTGGGGTCCCCCATTGCCGCCGCAGCAATACTCCCGCATTTCAGGATCATATCCGGCTTCACCCCGAAGAACATAGGTTTCCAAAGCACCAGATCAGCCAGCTTGCCGACCTCGACCGAGCCAACATGATCCGCGATGCCATGACTGAGTGCCGGGTTGATCGTGTATTTTGCAATGTAGCGACGCACACGCATATTGTCGTTGTCACCGGTCTCCTCCGGTAAGGCCCCGAGCTGCTTCTTCATTTTATCCGCTGTCTGCCAGGTCCGGATGATTACCTCGCCCACCCGGCCCATAGCCTGACTGTCCGAGGCGATCATCGAGAAAGCCCCGAGATCATGCAGGATGTCTTCTGCAGCAATTGTCTCGCGGCGGATCCGGCTCTCGGCGAAAGCCACGTCTTCGGGAATACGGGAATCCAGATGATGGCAAACCATCAGCATGTCGAGATGCTCATCGACCGTATTGATCGTGTAAGGCCGAGTCGGATTGGTTGAGGACGGCAATACATTTGCGGCTCCACACAGCTTGATGATGTCAGGCGCATGTCCGCCGCCCGCACCTTCAGTGTGGAAGGCGTGGACCGTGCGGTCCTTGAACGCGGCCACGGTGTTCTCGACAAAGCCGGATTCATTCAGCGTATCGGTGTGGATCGCTACCTGGACGTCGGCTTCTTCGGCAACCGTCAGGCAGGCATCGATCGCGGCTGGAGTCGTCCCCCAGTCCTCGTGTAGTTTGAGACCACAAACGCCGGCATCGATCTGTTCCCACAGCGCGGCCGGCTGGGTCGCGTTGCCCTTGCCGAAGAAACCGAGATTCACCGGAAACGCTTCGGCGGCCTGCATCATGCGCCCGATATGCCAGGGCCCGGGGGTGCAGGTGGTGGCGTTACTACCTTCGGCGGGCCCTGTGCCCCCGCCGAGCATGGTGGTGATGCCGGAATAGAGCGCCTCATCGATCTGCTGCGGGCTGATCCAGTGGATATGGGCATCGATACCGCCGGCGGTGACAATGCGCCCCTCCCCCGCGATCACTTCGGTGCCCGGCCCGATGATAATGTCGACACCTGACTGTACATCCGGATTGCCCGCCTTGCCGATCCCGGCAATCCGACCGTCACGAAGGCCAATATCAGCTTTTACAATTCCCCAATGATCGACGATCAGAGCGTTGGTTATTACTGTATCGACGGCCCCGTCAGCCCGGCTGACCTGGGACTGCCCCATACCGTCGCGGATCACCTTGCCGCCGCCAAATTTCACTTCTTCACCGTAGGTGGTGTGATCGTGCTCCACTTCTATGAACAAATTCGTGTCGGCGAGCCGCAGCTTGTCTCCTTTTGTCGGGCCAAACATCGTGGCGTAGCTCGCCCCGTCGATAGAATAGGCCATCGCTCAGTCCTCCAGGGCGCCGTTGACGGCCCCGTTGAAGCCGAACACCCGACGTGCGCCGCCATAGGCCACCAGCGCGACCTCCCGGCTTTGGCCCGGCTCGAAACGAACGGCGGTGCCGGCCGGAATGTCGAGGCGGAAGCCGTGAGCGACCGCGCGATCAAACTCCAGCGCGGCGTTGACCTCGAAGAAATGATAATGGGAGCCGACCTGAACCGGCCGGTCACCAGTATTGACCACGACCAGAGCTACGGTCTCGCGACCCTCGTTCAGGATGATCTCGCCATCCGCTGTCAGAATTTCGCCCGGTATCATGATCGCCTCAGCGGATAGGGTTGTGGACGGTGACGAGCTTCGTCCCATCCGGGAAGGTCGCTTCGACCTGAATGTCGTAGATCATTTCCGAGATGCCATCCATCACGTCGTCGCGGGTCAGGACGCTGGCCCCGTCGCGCATCAGATCGGCAACGCTGCGCCCGTCCCGCGCGCCTTCAACGACATAGTCAGAGATCAGCGCAATGGCTTCGGGATAGTTGAGTTTGACGCCCCGCGCCTGGCGCTTGCGGGCCACTTCGGCGGCCATTGCCACCAGCAGCTTGTCCTTTTCCCGGGGTGTGAGATTCATCGTGAGGTCACCATGGTTCTAATTTACATGTGCCAGAGGCGCGGCATACGCGCGGGATAACCGGCAACGCGATGGCGGAACCCGGACCAGAATTCCCCATAGGCATTGCGTAGTCCGAGGCTGTCATGACCTGCCCAACGCACAATCAGAACGTCGCCGACACAAGTCGCGGCGCAATGCAGGTCTTCGGGCAATTCTTCGAGCAGTTCCCGCGCGACGGCCAGTTGGTCCGATGCGTCATCGCCGACATAGACAAGGCTCGCATAGGCGCAGGCCCCATCCAGCCCGGCGGATGCTTGCAACACCGCGCCGAGTCCGCCCTCAAGATGCAAGGCATCCGACCAGACCAAGCGGCCACTGCGGCGAATTTCCCAGGCGTCGCGCACCAGACCGTCGGTCAAGGATTCTCCCATGGCAATCCGACCGAACACGATCATTTCACCGGCAAGAAGCCGTGCACCGACCCCGACTTCGGCGCGCGTGAGGCGCCGCATACGGGCGCTTTCAAACAGGATGGTTTCCTGGGGTAGCCATTCGAGCCAGGCCCCCTCGGACGCATCAAGGCGAACCTCGATAGTGACATCTGCGCCAGTGGATCGATACACTTTCTCGGCCGCTTGACCGACAATCCGGGATGCTGTCCCGACCGCGCCGTGAACTTGGATCGCCAGCTGGTCCCCGCCGACCAACCCGCCGGACGTGGTCACCAGAGCACCGGTTGTCGGTTCGTCATTCGCGACCTCGGGAAACAGAATACGCAGGGGGTCGGATTGATCGAGATGCGCCAGCCGCGTTCGGCCGTCGTCATACGCAAACTCTATTTCCGCCCGTCCGTTCGCCACAATATTCTCCTAAACCGTAAGGTGACGCCGAATCTCGGATTCGGCCAAATTCTTGATCGGGCCGGAGAGGACGATTTCACCTCGATCCATCACCGCCACATCATCGGCCAGGTCTCGGGCGAACTCGTAATATTGCTCGACCAGCAGGATCGCCATGTCCCCACGGTCGGCTAGCAAGCGGATAACCCGCTCGATATCTTTGATGATTGACGGCTGAATGCCTTCGGTCGGCTCGTCGAGAACCAGCAATTCGGGCTGGGTAACCAACGCCCGTCCAATGGCCAGCTGCTGTTGCTGCCCGCCGGACAGATCGCCGCCGCGCCGCGCCATCATGTCGGCCAGAACCGGGAAGAGTTCAAAAATTTTCTCGGGGATGCGAGCCTCGCGTCGCGGCAAGCAGGCAAATCCGGTCATCAGGTTTTCCTCGACGGTCAGCTGAGAAAATATGTCCCGCCCCTGAGGGACGGATGCTATGCCCCGCCGCGCCCGCGCGTGAGGTGCCAGGCGAGCAATGCTTTCGCCATCCCATGTCATCGTGCCGCTGCGGACTGGCACATGCCCGGTCAGCCCCCGCAGCATGGAGGTCTTGCCCACACCATTACGGCCGAGCAGGCACGTGATCCGCCCGCGCTGCGCCCCGATGTGGGCGCCGCGCAAAATGTGGCTGGCGCCATAATAGAGGTTGATATCCTTGGCTTCGAGCATGGTTCAGCGTCCCAGATAAACTTCGATGACCCGCGGGTCGGACTGAATGGAATCCATTGCGCCCTCGGCGATCACGCTGCCTTCGTGCAGCACCGAGACGACACAATCGAGATTACGGACGAATTCCATATCGTGCTCGACAACAACCAGTGACCGGTCTTTGGAAATTTCTTCCAACAGAATAGCGGTCTGCTCGGTTTCCGCGTCGCTCATCCCGGCAACCGGTTCATCAAGCAGCATCAGCTCGGGTTCCTGAGCCAACAGCATGCCAATTTCGAGCCACTGCTTCTGTCCGTGACTGAGATCGCCCGCAAGATCCCCGCGGCGTCCGGACAGGCGGATGGTTTCCAGGGTCGCCTCGATCCTATCAATCTGCTCCCCCCGCAAGCGGGTGAACAGGGTTTCCCGGATACTGCGCGCCGATTTGAGCGCGAGGTAGAGATTCTCGAACACGGTCAGGCTTTCAAACACCGTGGGTTTCTGAAATTTGCGGCCAACCCCAAGATTGACGATCTGAGCTTCGTCCATGTGCGTCAGGTCGACATCATTCCCGAACAAAACCCGGCCGCTATCAGGACGGGTCTTGCCGGTGACAATATCCATCATTGTCGTCTTGCCCGCGCCGTTTGGTCCGATGATCGCGCGCATTTCACCGCGGCGGATAATCAGGTTGAGACTGTTGAGAGCCTTGAAGCCCTCAAAACTGACAGAGACGCCTTCCAGATAAAGGATGGATTCAGCCGGGGCTCCGGATGGTATGGGGTTAGGCATCGACACGACGAATCCTCCGACGAATGGCCTCACGCATCTCCCCCGAGCGGATCGATCGGTAAACACCGAGCAACCCTTTCGGCATCGCGAGCGTGACAAGTATGAACAGGGCTCCCAGGAAGAACAGCCAGATTTCCGGCGCCACGCCCGTGAGGTAGGTTCGTGCGCCGTTCACCGTAAAGGCCCCGACAATCGCGCCAAATAGGGTTCCCCGACCCCCGACCGCGACCCAGATCGCCATCTCGATCGACTTGGCCGGCGAGAATTCACCCGGGTTGATAATCCCGACCTGCGGCACATACAGCGCGCCCGCGATCCCGGCGATCATCGCCGAAAGTGTGAAGACGAACAATTTGGCATTGGTCACCGAATAACCCAGAAACCGGACCCGGCTTTCTGCATCCCGCACGGCAATTAGCAAGCGCCCGAGCTTTGATGACACCACGGCCCGGGAGATCAGATAGACCAGCAGCAGCGTAACGGCAGAAACCACATATAGCCCGACCTTCGTGGTGTCCTGCGAGAGTTCAAAACTCAGGATATCCTTGAAATCGGTCAGGCCGTTATTGCCGCCGAAGCCAGTCTCATTTCGAAAGAAGGCCAGCATGATCGCGAACAGCATGGCCTGACTGATAATCGAGAAATAGACCCCGGTGATCCGCGAGCGGAAGGCCAGCCATCCAAACACGAATGCCAGCAGACCCGGCACCAGCACGACCATCAATGCGGCGAACCAGAACTGATCAAAACCCCACCAGTACCAGGGCAGGCTCTCCCAGTTCAGGAACACCATGAAGTCGGGCAGGTCCGGATTGCCATAAACCCCGCGATCGCCGATCTGGCGCATCATGTACATGCCCATGGCATAGCCGCCGAGCCCGAAAAAGGCGCCATGGCCGAGGCTGAGAATTCCCGCATAGCCCCAGATCAAATCAAGCGCGAGCGCCAGAATGGCGAAGCACAGATATTTGCCCAGGGTCGCAACCCAAAAGGTCGAAAGGTGGAAGAACGAGCCCTCCGGCACGGCCAGGTTAAGCCACGGTACGACGAACAACCCGAGCACCAGAAGAATGACGATGGCGCTCCAACCCTTGCGGGATTCCAGCGTAAAGAGACGGCGCGAAATCGGCCCCATAATCGAGTCCCCCCTCAGCCTTCGGCTGCTCGCCCTTTCAGGGCGAACAGACCGCGTGGCCGTTTCTGGATGAAAAGAATAATAATCACGAGCACGACGACCTTGGCGAGGATAGCCCCGGATACGGGCTCGAGAAATTTGTTCAAAATGCCTAGCCCAAACGCCCCGACGATCGTCCCCCAAAGGCTCCCGACGCCGCCGAAAACCACCACCATGAAACTATCAACTATGAAGTTCTGACCCAGATTCGGGCTGACATTCGAGATCTGGCTCAACGCCACGCCGGCGACACCGGCAATGCCTGATCCCAGCGCGAAGGTCAGCGCGTCGACCTGGCCGGTACGAATCCCCATCGCCGACGCCATGCCGCGGTTTTGGGTGACGGCGCGCATTTGCAGCCCGAACCGACTGTAGCGAATGAACGCAGCCAGAGCGGTGACGACGATCAGGCAGAATACAAAGATATAGGCCCGGTTGACCGTGACCGACACGCCACCGCCGATCGAGATCGCGCCTGCGATCCAGTCCGGGTTGGCAACTTCACGGTTGTTGGCCCCAAACAGCGTACGGACGAGCTGCTGCAGAATCAGGCTAACGCCCCAGGTTGCCAGAAGAGTTTCAAGTGGCCGCCCATAGAGGAAACGAATACAGCCACGCTCGATCAACACTCCGAAAGCTGCGGCAACAATAAATGCTGCCGGGATCGCAGCCAGCAGGTAGAAGCCGAAGACTTCTGGCGGCATCGTGGCGCGAAATATTTCCTGCATCACGAAGGTTGTATAAGCGCCGAGCATGATCATCTCGCCATGGGCCATGTTGATGACCCCCATAACCCCAAAGGTGATGGCCAGGCCGATCGCAGCGAGCAGGAGAACCGAGCCAAGGCTGATTCCAAAGATCAAGTCCTCGGCGACACCAAACAGCGCGAGCCGGTCATTGATGTCATCGACGGCTTCCTGAACGGCCGCACGAATTTCGGGGTCAGGCTCGACCAGCGTACCTTCCGGGCTGTCCAATAATCGCCGTTCGAGCAGCGACTTGATTTCCGGGTCGTTGGAATCAGAAAGACGGCGACCGCCGCGCGGCGCAAAGCGGGGTCGGCGGCGCCCAGTTCAAGAGCGGCAATTCCTGTTTCCAATCGAGCTCGGATATCGTCTTCGGTCTCCCGGTCGCGGGCTCGTTTCAATAACGCCAATGCGCCGGCCGTCGGACGCGCGATCACGTCTTCCACCGCCTTCCCGCGCAGCACCTTGTCCGGGCTCGACAGGGCGAGTTGGCCGAGCACCCCGCGGATGATCCCGCGGAGCTTGTTATTGGCAACGATCTTCTTGAGATCACGGCTCCCGGCATCACCTGCCGAAGCACCCGACAACGGATCGGTCAGTTTGTAGGCCTTCCCATCCCGATCGCCGACGACGACGGCATTGTCCAACTTTCTACTGTAGAGGCGACCCTCGCTGAGAGCTTCCAGCGCAGCGACGGCCCGGGGGTCCCCCAGTTCGCCCAGGGAGATGACGGCGGCGGTCTTGGCCTTGAAGCTACGGACATTAAGCCCGGACAGGGCCTGACTGAGGGCAGAGTCGTTCTGCTGGGCCTGGAGAGAATCGCTTGGCGCGATGATCGTGAGCGCGGCCAATAAAAAAGAAAATATGGCAACCCGACAAATTCGAGCGCCCTTACTTTTGCTGACAGACATGGCGTATCGGCCCTGAAATTCGTTAGCGGTTATTCTTGTTTATTGAGTTTCCCCGCCACCCCAAAAAAAGGGCGGCGGGAAAACCGCATACGCCTAGTTGGTCAGATAGTTGGGCTTTTCACAGTTGCCGCAGACCCAAGGATAGGTCCAGTCAGCCGTGAGCTTTGCGCTTTCCGGCAGGAAGTCGCTCCACGCATCGCCGACAACAACACCTTCGGTCTCCCAGACAGTGGCGAACTGGCCATCGTCCTGGATTTCACCGATCAGCACGGGCTTGGAAAGATGGTGGTTGGTGTTCATCACTGCAACGCCACCGGTCAGGTTTGGCACTTCCTGGCCATACATGGCCTGGCGTACCGCATCGACATTGGTCGAACCTGCCTGTGCGACCGCC
>CAXYDO010000011.1:0-183561 GCA_964276015.1 uncultured Alphaproteobacteria bacterium
TCGCAACCCGCGACGGCCTGACTGACGGCATGGGAATCGCGAATGTTGCCGGCGATAATTTCGATCGCATCGAGGGTTTCAGGGGTGGCGTCGTCGAGCCAGCCCCAGGAACCGCGGGAATCATATTCAACGAAAGCACGGACTTCGGCGCCATTGGCGGCGAGCCGCTCGACAAGATGGGAGCCGATAAAACCACCGGCACCAGTAACAAGAACCTTGGACACATTGCCTCGCATACAGTTGGGCCGCGTTGCGACCGGACCTGTGCGATGGTCTGCGAGGATGGTTAAGGAAAGGTAAGGATCGTCAGCTTTAAAGCCTGATTACCGCTTTGAATCAGCTTTTTTCGCTACCTTTTTGAGCGCCCATTTCACTCGGGCGGCCGCGGTGTCGGTGTCGAGGGTCCCTGACACGACCACTTGTTCGGTGCGGCGGACGTCGTCGGCTGTACCGAGATAAACGCTTTCGGCGAGAGACAGGGTTCCCCCTTCGGCGATCAGGCGCCAGCCGGCGCCACTGGGCAGGCGCAACAGAACCGCCGATCCGTTCTGGACCAGTGATGCCTGGACCGTGGGATGCAAATGGAATCGTAAAGCAAACCCACGGGCGAGTTTTGTCCCACTACGGGTTTCGGTTCGGCTGAGCGCATCTTCACCCCGGATATCCTCGCCGCCGGCTGCAATATAGACACGGCGTTCATGGGCCAGTCCGAACACAGGACCGTAGCCGTCATGCCGTGCGGTGACCCAGTGGTTACCATCGTCTTCGCTGCGCTCGGCGGTGACATTTTGCGGCCGTCGCCCGAATGTCCCATCGGTCAGGATTTCGGCTGAATTGGTGTCATCGACAACCATTGTGGAATGGGCCGCGGTCGAACGTTGGACCGATGCCCAGGGTTTGCGCTTGCCGGCTCGCGCCCCACAATTGGTGATCAACCGTTCCTTGCCGATGGAGATTTCCATGCTCAGGGTGCCCGCATGGGCGGTGGTGTCGAGACCGCCCTGTGGTGGGGTCCCCGTATCGAGCAGGATAACCGTGCGGTTCGCGATCAGGCGCTCGAAGCCGGAATGGGGCGCGCGGGCTGAGGCCCGTCCCCGGGCGTCGGCTTGGGCGAGCAGCATATCGATCAGCCAGTCCTCCCCTTCCCCGCTGCCGTTGAACAGGGCCAGCCCGCCATCATTATGCCGGAGCATGCGCAGGAAAGGTGCGGCGCGATCGATCCCGGCAAGCAGGAAGGATGGAATATCGGTATCCGAGGCCAGTAGGGCGCTGCGCACATCGACGAGATCGCGCAGGACCGTTGCCTGGGTCTGGGGGGCACGGGAAATATGCCCGCCATCGGCACGAATCTGTCGGTCGATCGCGCGCTCGAGAGTTTTAAGTCCCTGGCGTACCGCACTGTCATTGTCGGGCAAGGCCGCGCCGGCGACGATCAACCCCTTGGCGGCGCGGATCAGCCCGGCCCCTTCGACCCCGCCCGGCAATACCCGCGCCAGATGTTTGGTTTGGCGGGCGATGTTGGCCAGGTAGCGTCGGCGGTAATCATCATCGGCGGAGGAGCAGAAAAAATCATGCTGTCCGAGCCAGGCATAAAGTCGCGTGGCCAGGACGTCGGGGCGCCAGGCGATTTCCTGCCAGCTCGATTGTCGATCGATCCAGTCCCCGACCAGATCGCGTGCGCGGCGACGGGCGGCGTCCCCACCCACCGCACGCAAATCGCGCAGCCACTCAAAACTGTGCAGTTCGGCCCGCCAGGCCTCACTCATCCCGTCGGGATGCCAGACATGTTTGCCGCTGCGCACGGTTTCGCCCAGAAAAGAGAGTTCACCGGCAGAAATTGCGGCGCCGCGTTCGGCGTTACCGGGCCAGGGGTCCGGCGGGACGACCGCCAGCTCGGAGGGCGCACGCCCCACAAGGGTGTAGCGATAAATCGGTGTGGCGTAGATCAGCTTGCCAACGCCGTAGCGTAGTTCCTGTAAGACGTTCCCGCTCACGCGACCCGCTCCATCAACCAGCTTTCAGGGCAGTGATATTGTCGGCATAGGCATCCGGACCACCGCGGAAGGTCGCGGTGCCGGCGACGAGGACATTTGCGCCAGCAGCAATGGCTTGCGGCGCGGTGTTTTGATCAACCCCACCATCGACCTCCAGATCGATCGCCTGTCCACCAGCTGCAACATGGCTGTCGATGCGGGTGCGCAATTCGGAAATTTTGTCGAGCTGGCTTTCGATGAACGCCTGTCCCCCAAAGCCTGGATTGACTGTCATCACCAGAATCAAGTCGACCATATCCATCACATTGTCGATCACGTTCACCGGTGTGGCCGGATTGAGCACCACGCCGGCCTTTTTCCCCAGCCCCCGAATGGTCTGAAGAGAACGGTGCAGATGCGGTCCGGCTTCGGGATGCAGTGAAATAATATCTGCCCCCGCATCCGCAAATGCCTCAATCATCGGATCGACGGGGCTGATCATCAAATGAACATCAAAGGGCAGGTCGCAATGGGGTCGCAACGCTTTCACGACGCCCGGGCCGATGGTGATGTTGGGAACGAAATGTCCATCCATCACATCGATGTGGATCCAATCCGCGCCGGCCGCGGCCACAGCACGGACTTCCGCGCCGAGCTGGGCGAAGTCGGCGGCAAGGATTGATGGTGCTATCTGAATGGGCGACGAAGCCATGGTTTTTGGTACCCGATTTGTGCGTTGCGCCGCAAGACGAGCCGTGCGCGGTCGCGTGATTTTAGTTTTTGGTCAGACGGACGATGTAAAACCCGTCCATCCCGCCTCGTTCTCCCCAATGGCAGGGCAGGGTGCGCAAGGCCCCATCCGGCGTGATCGCGGCGGGGGTCAGACCGTCGAAGTCGGTCCATTCGGCTGGGTCGAGAGGGGTGATGGTGACCGGCGCGCCGGCCGCACACAGGGCAGCGATCTGTTCGGGGCCTTCTTCAGGCTCGAGGGAGCAGACCGCGTAGACAATCGTGCCACCGGGACGAACCATGTCGACCGCGGCGGCAAGCAGGCCCTGCTGCAGCGAGATGACCGCCTCTATATCTTTCGAGCGACGTCGGCGCGGGATGTCCGGGTGACGCCGAATGGTGCCCGTCGCGGTGCAGGGCGCATCGATCAGAACCGCGTCCGCTGGCGTTTCCGGGCGCCACTCAATGGCATCGGCACCAACAATATCGGCGTCCAGCCCTGTGCGGCCCAGGTTTTCCTGCAACTGGCCGAGCCGCGTATTCGAGATATCGACGGCGGTGACATGGGCGCCCGCATCGGCGAGCTGCAGGGTTTTGCCCCCCGGGGCGGCGCAAAGGTCGATCACCCGTTGGCCTTCGATATTGCCAAGCACACGCGCCGGCAGAGCCGCGGCGGCGTCCTGGATCCACCAGTGACCGTCATTGAAACCGGGGAGTTCGGAAATTCGTCCCCCGCCGGTCCGGCGCAGACTGCCGCTCGGCAGGATTTCAGCCTCCAGCTGGCCCGCCCAATCGGTGGGATCCACCTTGCGCGACAGAGTGATATCGAGAGGGGCTTCAACCAGGTGGGAGGCCGCGATGGCCTCGGCGGTCTCAAGACCAAAATTCGTATTCCAGCGGGCAAATAACCAGTTCGGCGTGTTGGCTTCACCAGGGGTGTCGGGGTGGGGAAGTGTTCCTTCTCCGCTTTGGTCGCGTACCACCCGGCGCAGGATAGCATTGACCAGCCCCTTGAGCGCGCCCTTGCGGTGCTGAGCGGAGACCCGGACAGCAGCATCGACGGCGGCGTGGGGCGGAGTCTCCAGGAACACAAGTTCGGCAATCCCGATGCGCAGAATATTACGGATGCGGGTATGACGACTGGAAATAGGCCGGTCGAGGCGGGCCTTGAGGAGCGCGTCGATTTCCCCCAGCCGTCGTAATGTGGTGGCGACGATCCGGCGAACCTGTGCCCGGTCGCGCGGCTCAAGTTGGGCGAGACCCTTGTGGTCGTTCAGGGCCGTGTCGAGGGGCGTCGCGCCTTCGAGGACGACGTCGAGAATGTCACAGGAAATTTCGCGGGGATCAGCCATGGCGCTTTATGACCCAAATACGAAACGACCGCAGCAGATTTGGCACCTGGCTGCGGTCGCAAGATTTGATGAAGAGATGGGAGCCTAGGCGGCGCTGCGGTCTTTGCGGATATAGGCCAAGGCACAATGCTTGTCGCAATAGGGCCGTCCGGGAACCGTATCGGCCTCACAGAAGCTGAAATTATCCTGACCCGGATCGCCGCTTGGCCACAGACAGTCCTGCACATCGCCGCCCCGGCGCGCGATCGGCGGCAGGGACGGTTCGGAAATGCGCTGGTTGCCGTCGGGCACGATTTTTTCGCCGCCGATTTCTTCGTCGGCCATGGTGCCGCGCAGGGCCTTGGCTTCGAGCGCCCGGTCGATCGCTCGGTTGCGCCGGCGCGAACCGCTGCCATTGCCCCGGATCGGTGAGGGGCGGCTTTCCAGACCCAGGCGATGGGCCTTGCCAATGACCGCGTTGCGGGTAACCCCCCCCAACTGGACGGCAATCTGGCTCGCGCTCAGACCTTTCGCCCATAATTCACGAAGCATCGCTACCCGTTCGTCAGTCCATGACATGTCGTCGTCCCATCTGTTTGTTCACGCTTCGAGGGTGCTTTTGAAGCATTCTCAATCCCGGCTCGAAGACTAGATCATGTGGGAATAGGGGGGCAAGACCACAAAATGATGTAGATCCCACCAGATGTGGACAATGTATTAAATTTCTATCCACATTTTGGGTCAAAACACTCATTTTCGTCCCCAGGGACCCCGCCGCGACCCGGCGCCGGGAACGCTGCCCTGGGGTCGATTGGCGGCTTTGCGCGGTGACTAGGGCCCTCGTGGAGTGGTGGGCTCCACAACGGAATAAAGTGTTGAAATTATGGACATTCCCCACAATTTTACTACCCGATTGGTGGTGCTGGGGTGGGTCGAAAATAGCTTGTCACGCTTGTTGGTGTGGAGCGGATTGATGATGAACATGTGCGCGGTGGCCGGATTGTTCTCCGCCGCCTGATTGTCGATCCGTTTTGAGCCCGTTTCGAGCTTTTCCAGCGCATCGGCGAGCCAGTCCGGATCGCCACAGATTTCCGCCACGCCCCGGTCGGCGTCGTATTCCCGTGTGCGGCTGATCGCCATCTGCACCAGCATCGCGGCCATGGGGGCGAGGATCATCATCGCCAGCACCCCAACAAAGCCCATCTGGTTGTTGCGGTTGCCGCCGAAAAACAGCGCAAAATTCGCCAGCATCGAGATCGCGCCGGCAAAAGTGACGGTCACTGTCATGATCAACGTGTCGCGGTTTTTTACATGGGCAAGCTCATGGGCCATCACCCCGACAACCTCGCGTTCGTTCATCAGCTACAACAACCCCGTGATGGCAGCAACGGACGCGTTATTGGGCCCGCGCCCGGTGGCAAACGCGTTGGGTTGTGGGTTCTCGATCAAATAGACCTTGGGAATCGGCAGGCCGCTGCGCTGGGCGAGCCCGGCGACGATCCGGTGCAGGGAATGATTTCTGTCGACTTCTTTGGCTTTGTAGTAGCGCAGCACGGTGGCGCCCGAGTTCCACCGTGCAAACAGGTTCATCCCCGCGGCCAACACCAGCGCGATCAACATGCCCCCTTGCCCGGCCAGCAAAAACCCGGCGACCATGAAAATCGTCGTGAGCGCGGCGAGCAAGATTGCGGTTTTGACGTAACTCATCATGTTCACTCTCTCACGCTTTGAAGCCCGATCGTCGCACGCGCGGCTTGGCAAACCCGGCTCGATAGTCCATATCAAAGACATGATCGATGAAACTGAAAACACAACCGGTGCCGCGCCTCGCTATCGCGAGCGGACCCCGGACGGTGCCCCGCACCGCCCGACGACTACAGCACCCAAACCCGTCCAAAATGCGGCAAAGCCGGAACCGGACGCCAAAGCTTCGGACCCTGATAAAGTGACCGAACTCGGCGGCCCGAAAGGTCCCGAACCAACCCGCTTTGGGGATTGGGAGCGCGACGGGCGCTGCGTTGATTTCTAACTCTAATGATGAAACTCCCGGCGGGTGACTTCATTGTCGCCGATCTCGAATACCCGTCCTGGGAAGGCGCCCATGCGCGCAACTGGGGCGGCCCGGGGGAATTCCGCGAGATTGTGTAAATCGGCGCGGTGCGGGTTAGCCGGGCCGACGGCGAACTCAACCATGGCGATTTGCATGCAGTCTACTCCTGTTGGATCGGGGACTAGCGGTTCTGCCGGTTGTCGACGAGGTCATCGACCACGGTCGGATCGGCCAGGGTGGATGTGTCGCCGAGCTGGTCGTGTTCGTTGGCGGCGATCTTGCGCAGGATGCGGCGCATGATCTTGCCCGATCGGGTTTTCGGCAGGCCCGGGGCCCATTGCAGCAGGTCCGGCGTCGCTATTGGGCCGATCTGTTTGCGCACGAACTGGACGAGTTCCTTGCGCAGCTCGTCGCTCGTCTCGACCCCCAGCTTCAGGGTGACATAGGCATAGATGCCCTGCCCCTTGATGTCGTGGGGATACCCGACCACGGCCGCCTCGGCCACGTTGTCATGTTCGACCAGGGCGCTTTCGACTTCGGCGGTGCCCATGCGGTGACCCGATACATTGATCACGTCATCGACCCGGCCGGTGATCCAGTAATAATCATCCTCGTCGCGGCGACAGCCATCGCCGGTGAAGTACATGCCCGGATAGGTCTTGAAATAGGTGTCGATGAAACGCTGATGGTCGCCATAGACGGTCCGCATTTGCCCCGGCCAGCTGTCGGCGATGCACAGATTTCCCGCGGCCGCGCCGTCGAGGGTTTTGCCTTCCGCATCGACCAGTACCGGCTGGATGCCGAAGAACGGCCGCGTGGCCGAGCCGGGCTTGGTGGCCGTCGCGCCGGGCAGCGGGGTAATCAGGATGCCGCCGGTTTCGGTTTGCCACCAGGTGTCCACGATCGGGCAGCGTTCCTCGCCAACCACGTTGTTGTACCACTGCCAGGCTTCAGGGTTGATCGGTTCCCCGACCGTGCCGAGCAGGCGGATTGAGCTGCGGGACGTTTTCTTTACCGGCTCATCACCCTCGCGCATCAGGGCGCGGATCGCCGTCGGTGCGGTGTAGTAGATGTTGACCTGATGCTTGTCGCAAACTTCCCAGTGCCGCGAGGCGGTGGGGTAGTTGGGCAGACCTTCGAAGATCATCGTGGTCGCGCCATTGGCGAGCGGGCCATAGACGATATAGGAGTGGCCGGTGATCCAGCCGCAATCGGCGGTGCACCAGTAGACGTCCCCGTCGTGATAATCGAAGACATACTGGTGGGTCATCGCGGCGTAGACCATGTAGCCGCCGGTGGTGTGCAACACGCCTTTCGGCTTCCCGGTCGATCCAGACGTATAGAGAATGAAGAGCGGATCTTCAGCGCTCATCGGTTCGGGTGCGCAGTCGTCGGACTGGGCTTCGGTCAGCTCATGGTACCAGACGTCGCGATTGTCGACCCAGCCGATATCGGCCCCGGTCCGTTTGACCACGACGCAATTCTTGACGTCGGGGCACTGCTCGAGGGCCTTGTCTACATTGTCCTTGAGAGGAATGGATTTGCCGCCGCGCAGGCCTTCATCTGAGGTGATGACGAAAGTGGATTCGCAATCCTGGATGCGGCCGGCGATCGAGTCTGGCGAGAATCCGCCAAACACCACCGAGTGAACCGCGCCGATCCGCGCGCAGGCGAGCATCGCGACGGCGATCTCGGGGATCATTGGCAGATAGATCGTTATCCGGTCGCCCTTGGCGACGCCGAGCTGCTTCATGCCATTGGCCATATGGCAGACCCGCGCGTGCAGATCCTTGTAGGTGATCTTGGCATCGTCCTTGGGGTCGTCGCCCTCCCAGATGATGGCCACTTGATCACCGCGGGTCGCGAGGTGCCGGTCGAGACAATTAGCTGAGGCGTTGAGCACCCCGTCCTCGTACCATTTCACGTACAGATCGTCGGCGTCGTAGGAGACGTTCTTGACCTTGGTGAAGGGGGTCATCCAGTCGAGGCGCTTGCCGTGCTCGCCCCAGAACCCGTTCGGGTCCTTGATGGAGTGGTCGTACATTTCGAGATACTTGGCGTTGTCCGCCCAGGCGCGCGTGGCCCATGCTTCGGGTACCGGATAAATTTCTAGAGACATAGCGCGCGCGCTCCCTTTTGATCAGGTTTCCCGACCCTCTTTGCGGGGCCGGATTTGTTGTGCGGCATTATCGGGAAATCGGTCGGCCCGTACAACTCATACGATTGGGGGTACGTTTTCAGGCGCCGAACAGCACTATGCCGTCATCATCGATCATCACCGGCAGTTTGGTCAGGGACCGGCCAATGCAGGGCCCCTTGGTGCAATAGCCGTCTTCCTTGCGGAACTTCGCGCCATGGGTAGAGCACTGGATCAGCTCGCGTCCGACATCGAGAAACGTGTCAGGTCGTGGTTCCAGGGTGATCCCCTGATGCGGGCACATATTCATGTAGCAGTGAATATCTGCCCCATCCGGGATCAGGAAAATCGGCATCGTCGCTTCGGGCTTTTCCTTGAAGATGCGGTGCAGGGTGAACCCCTTGCCGGCTTCGCTTACCTCGTCGATATGGCACAGCACACGACGGTTGCCGCGCATCACCGGTTTGTCGTTATCATGTTCGGTCATTGGAGATGTCTCTTCCGGGCCCCGCCCTTCGTCAAGCTCAGGGTGAGGCCCTCATGCTGAGCTTGGCGAAGTAGGAGGGCCGGCTGGTTTATGCCTTCACGCCGGCCATGCGGCAGACTTCTTTCCACTCAGTCGGGGGCACCGGTTGTACCGAGCGGCGGGAGTTGTTCACGAGGGTCATCTTCTCAAGTTTCGGGTTCGACTTGCAACCCGCCAGCGTGACGGGCGTTTTGACCGGCATTACGGTCTTGATGTCGGCCATGCCAAAGCGTTGGGAGTCATCAGTGTGATCGGGATAATGCTCGCGCACTATTTCGACGATGCCGACCACCTGCTTCTCGTTGACCGAATGATAGAAGAAGCCTTGGTCGCCGACCTTCATGGCCTTCATGTTGTTGTTGGCCTGGTAATTGCGAACCCCGTCCCAGTGTTCGGTGCCCGTCTTGACCTGGTCATCCCAGGACCATGCGCCCGGCTCGGTTTTGAACAGCCAATAGGCCATGTGATGGTTCCTCTGGTCGGTTATGCCGTCAGATATCAAATGTCAGATATAAGGGGCCGGGGCCGGGATGCCAATCGGTCCCGGTTTTCAATCCTCGTTGCGCAGCGGTCGTGCGAGCACGCTGGTGATGGTGTCGTCGATGCCCGCACCGTCATGCAGGATCGCGTTGACGGCCGCGCAAATTGGCATCTCCACTTGCAAAGTTGCTGCACGGGTCAGCACGGCCGGTGCTGTGGTTACCCCTTCGGCCACGGTCATGCGTCCGGCCAGGGCCTCGGCGAATGAGGTGCCGTCACCCAGCGTCGCGCCGAGGGCGTAGTTGCGAGACGCGATCGAAGTACAGGTTAGAGTCAGATCCCCCAGGCCCGACAAACCCATCAGGCTGCGGGGGTCGGCGTTCAGAGCTGCGGCAAATCGGGTGATTTCGGCCAGGCCGCGGGCGATAACTGCCGCCCGGGCATTCTGGCCAAGGCCTCTTCCGTCGACAACCCCGCAGGCAATCGCGATGACGTTCTTGATGGCGCCGCCGACTTCGGCCCCGACAATGTCGCTGGCGGTGTAGGGGCGGAAACTCGGCGTGCCCAGCGCTTCGGCCAGGGCGGCGGCGGTGTCGGGGGTCGCGCAGGCCAGTGTCACGGCGGTTGGCAGACCGCGGGCGACTTCGGCGGCGAAAGTCGGACCCGACAGGACGGCCAGATTGGCATCTGGGGCAACTTCCTCGGTGACTTCGTTCAGCAGTTTTCCGGAGTCGAGCTCGATCCCCTTGGCACAAATGACGATGGGCGCGGCTGGTGGTCGGGCGCTTGCCATCTGGGCCAGGGTGGGGCGTAGGAATTGCGCCGGGGTCACCATCAAAAGCGCGTCGGCTTCGGCGACCGCGTCGTCGAGATCGGTGGTGGCGCGAATGGCCGGGTCGAGGGGAATGTCGGGTAGAAAGACGGCGTTCACGTGATCGGTATTGATCGCGTCCGCAGTCTCGACCTCATGGGCATGAAGGACGACGTCACGGCCCGCCCGGCGCGCGACGGAAGCAAGGGCGGTTCCCCAGGCACCGGCGCCGATCACGGCAATCTTCTGGATTGTCTGCGCCATGGTGAACTCGCAATTGCCTATAGGTGGATCGGGTCGCGGTATGAAGTTGAAGAGAAGTTTATGCGTCGGCGCGCAATTCGGCCAGCGGCCAGCGCGGACGAGGACGGAAGTCGAGTGGGGTGGTGATCCCGGCGCGCAGTCGTTCGAGACCGGCCCAGGCGACCATGGCTGCATTATCCGTACAAAGCGCAGGTGCGGGCACCACAAGGCGGATGCCGCGCGGTGCACAAATACTTTCCAGCGTGTCGCGCAGCGCGAGGTTGGCGGCCACACCGCCGGCGGCCACGAGGGTCGGCGTGTCACAGCCGTGAGATTGGGCGAACATATCGAAGGCATTTTGGCAGCGATCCGCAACCGTATCGCAGACGGCCAGCTGGAACGATGCGGCGAGATCATTGGCCTCTTGAGGGTTCTCGGATGGGCCGAGATCAAGGGCGACTTTTCGCACCGCGGTCTTCAGTCCGGAGAAAGAGAAGTCACACCCTTCGCGGCCCTTCAGGGGTCGCGGGAGTTTGAAGCGGGTGGCGTCACCATCCACCGCGGCGGCCTGGACGGCCGGGCCCCCGGGAAAGCCGAGGCCAAGCAGCTTTGCGGTCTTGTCGAAGGCCTCCCCGATCGCGTCATCAATGGTGGTGCCGAGCAGGGTGAACTGGCCAAGCCCTTCGACGGTGAGCAACTGGCAGTGCCCGCCCGACACAAGCAACAGCAGATAAGGAAACTCAACACCATCGGTCAGTCGCGCGGTGAGGGCGTGGGCCTCAAGGTGATTGACCGCCGCATAGGGCAGGCCGCGTGCTGCGGCGATGGCTTTGGCCGTCATGGTGCCGACCAGAACCCCGCCGATCAGCCCTGGGCCGCCGGTCGCCGCGATGCCGTCGAGGGCATCGAGGCCAAGCCCGGCCTCATCGAGGGCGCGGGCGATAATAGAATCGAGATGTTCGAGATGTGCCCGGGCCGCAATCTCGGGCACCACACCGCCGAACGGGCGATGATCGTCCAGCTGGCTAAGGACCACGTTGGACACAATCGTGCCGCCGCCCGACGTACCAGGTTTATCGCTGACAATCGCCGCGGCGGTCTCGTCGCAGCTGGTCTCGATTCCGAGGATCTTCATGGCGCTCATATAGCCCAAATTGAACGGCGCGTCGCAGGTCGCGTGGGAGCTCGGCGTAAATGAGGGCACAAAGAAATTGAAAAACGGATTTTGCCTTTGCGGCGTTGACCGTTATGAGAGGCAGCATGAATGAGAATCCGATCCGGATTGGCACGCGGGGCAGCCCCCTCGCCCTGGTCCAGGCACATATGGTGCGGGACCTGTTGGCGCAGGCATTTCCCAAGGCGCCCCCGGCTGAGATCTTCCCGATCCGAACCAGTGGGGACGCGATCACCGATCGTTCGCTCGCGGATGCCGGTGGTAAGGGGCTGTTCACCAAGGAAATCGATCAGCAGTTGCTCGACGGAAATGTCGATATTGCGGTCCATTCCGCAAAGGATATGGAGACCTGGTTGCCCGAAGGGATCGTGATCGGCGCCGCGCTCGAACGCGAAGACCCCCGTGATGCGTTGATCGGCGCCGCGTCGATCGCCGATATTCCCCGAAACGGCCGGGTCGGGAGCGCGTCCCAGAGGCGCCAGGCTCAGTTACTGGCGGTCCGTCCGGATCTCAATGTGGTGCTGTTTCGCGGCAATGTGGCAACCCGGATCGACAAAATTGCGGCGGGGGAAGCGGATGTCACGCTGCTCGCGCTCGCCGGTCTGAAACGGCTGGGGCGGGCCGATGCGGCCGACGCCATTCTGAATACGGATGAGATGCTGCCCTCGGCCGGGCAGGGCGTGATCGTGATTGCGCGATGTGAGGGCAATGAAGCCGCAACGGAGGTGCTCGCACCCCTCAATCATGCAGAATCCCTGCGCTGCCTGCTTGCTGAGCGGGCGATGCTCGACACGCTCGACGGTACTTGTCGCACACCGATCGGCGGGCTGGCGCAAATGGAGGGCTATCTGTTGCGCCTGAACGGCCTGGTGGCCTGGCCGGATGGGTCAAATCTCATGCGCCACGCAGCTTCCGGGCCCCCGGATGACCCCGAGGCGCTCGGGCGTGCCGTGGGCCAGGTCTTGCGTGACCAGATCGGCCCCGATTACTTCGCCGACCACGACTGATATGCGGGTCCTCGTCACCCGGCCCCAACCCGATGCCGATGACACCGCCACGTTGCTGCGCGCGCGGGGCCACACGCCGATAATTGCGCCGCTCCTTGAAATTCACCCGGTCGAACACCGGCCGCCGCTTGATCTCAATAATGTGCAGGCGTTTCTGGTAACCAGTGCCAATGGTGTGCGGGCTCTGGCCCAAAATACTGATAATCGTGATCTTCCGGTGCTCGCGGTCGGCGCGGCGAGCGGCGAAAAGGCACGCGAGGCCGGATTTCTGGCGGTTGAAAGCGCTGACGGTGATGTTGTTGCGCTGGCTGAACTGGTGTTGAGCCGACTTTCCCCGACCGACGGACGGCTGTTGCATGCGGCGGGCACGGTCACCGCGGGTGATTTGGCCGCGCGGCTCCAGGCAGGGGGCCTTATCGTGGATCGCGCGGTGCTTTACCGGGCCCGGACGTTGGAGGAATTACCAGAATCGGTCGTGATAGCGCTGAAGGCCCGGGAGATCGATGCTGTTTTGCTCTATTCGCCACGCACAGCACGTACATTACTTGATCTTGTTGCGAAGGCGGGCATCGTTGAAACCCTATCTGAGGTCAATGCGTACTGCTTGTCAGCCGCTGTTGCATCGGTGGCTGCAGAACTCGGATTTCAGAACGTACGTATATCAAAAATACCGGATCAGGTAGGTTTATTTGATATTCTAACGTAGTTTTGGGAACGTAGTACGTGTTTGAATTACGCTGGTTCCACCTAACGTACTACTTGCCTGAACCTTGGATTCAAGCGTATGTACGTATACGTACAACTCGCGTGTGGTCAGACTAGGAGATTCCCATGGTAGATGAGACAGACCAGCCAGCAGGTGTGATTATCGCTGCGTTTGGGGGCATTCGTCCGATGGCATCGAAACTGGGCGTTCCCGTGAGCACTGTCCAGGGGTGGAAGCAACGCGATACGATTCCCGCGTCCCGGATGTCGGAAATTCGGCAGGTTGCCGCAGCTAACGGGGGCGACCTTTCGTCAATGACGACACAATCGAGTGAATCTGGCGATCCGATACTTTTTGAGGCGACCGCCTCGAAAGTGTCCGACGAACCAACGGTTTCCGCGAAAAGTCCAAAAACCCCGGTCGTTTCGACGGCTGATTCAGGCCAAGCACCTGTCAAATCAGGCGGTGGTGCGGCCCGGCTGGCGGCTTTGGCGCTGGTATTGGCGCTTGCGACGGCAGGTTGGAGCTGGTGGACCAGTGTTGGTCCCGGCAGTAACGGGGGTGAGAACACCCGGATTTCCGCTCTCGAAGGCCGTGTGGCCCGGTTAGTCGATGCCCCCGTGAACCAGATCGAAGATATAGGGAAAGGCGAGCGTGCGGCGCTCGCAGAGGATATTGCCCGGCTTCGCACGGCGCTCGGCGATCAGGTTGAGCCGGATCTGGATCAGGCGTTGGCACCGTTGCGGGCCGAACTGGCGGCATTGAGCGATAAGATAGAGGGGTTCGGAACCGACGGTTCGGGGGCCCCAAACGTGGCATTGGTAGAACGGCTAACTCGGTTGAAGCGTGAGCTTCAGACTGCAGCAGATCAGGCAACCAAGAATGCGGCGCGCCTGTCATCCGATCTGACGGCGCTGCAACGGCGCTTGGGCGAGCTGGATGCGCGGTTGGATCAAAGCGAGGGTGCCGGTCAGGGACAGGATCGAGCAGCGAGTGATGCGATTGCGCTCACATTGGTCGCGAACCAGTTGCGGCGCGCGATCGAGCGTGGGGAGGGTTATCGTGATTTTCTCGTAACCTTGGAGGCTGTGTCCGGGAGCGATGCCGTGCTGGTCCCAGTTGCGGCGGAGTTGATGGTGCACGCTGATACTGGTGTTATGACAAGGGACGCGCTGACGTTCTCCTTCCCACAGACTGCGGCGGGCATTCTCGAAAGCACATCGGGCAATGGGGAAAGCAAGTTAGTTGATCAGATGCTCGACCGGGCGCGGCGGGTCGTTCGGGTGCGACGATTGGGAACCGATGCCCCCGAGGGTTCGGTGGATGGCCAGATCGCGCGCGCGGAAATGAGTTTGGCTTCCGGAGATGTGAAGGGTGCGCTCGCGGCACTGGCTGTGCTCGATGGTGCGGCGGCCGAAGCCGCGCAACCCTGGGTCGCGCGCGCACAAGCTTATATTGATATGCGGGCTGCCCTGGAGACAATTGAAGCCCGGGCTCTGGATCGCCTGCGGGCGGCGGGCGGGGCCTGAGATCATGCGAATTCTGATCTATATCGTCGAAGTTGCGGTCGTTGTGGCGGTCGCGGTCTGGCTGGCGGATCGCCCCGGTTTGGTGCTGCTCGAGTGGCAGGGATATCGGGTCGAAACATCGATTGGCATTCTGGCGCTGGTTTTCTTTTTGTTGGCGGTGGTGGTTGCCGCGCTTTATGCGGGGTGGCGCTGGTTGCGACGTCGGCCGCGTGAATGGTCCCAAAATCGACGGTTGAGCCGCCAGAATGCAGGCCTTCAGGCCTTGTCCGAGGGGTTGGTGGCGATCGCTGCGGGAGACGCAACTGCTGCGCGAAAACACAGCCGACGGGCCGGTAGTTTGCTTGAGAACGCCCCGATGACCCTGTTGCTCGAAGCGCAGACGGCGCAGATCGAAGGGGATGATGCCGCGGCAAGGGCCGCCTTCGAGAAAATGCTCGATACACCGGCGACTGAATTTCTTGGCCTGCGGGGATTGATCATGGAGGCCCTGCGCGATCATGAGGATGCCCGCGCGCTTTCCTATGCCCAACGGGCCTACGTCCTGAAACCACGGACCCCGTGGGTCGTCGACACGATGATTTCCTTGCATAGCCGCGCCGGTGACTGGCGCGAGGCCCAACGTTTTGTCGAACAATCTCAGAAGGCGAAGCAAACATCCGGGAGTACTGGCAACCGGCAACAGGCCGCGCTTCTAACAGAACGTGCGCGCGCAGCAAGGGGTGCCGGTCAGTCTGCGGATGCCTTTGCCCAGGCGCGCAAGGCAAATGAACTGGACCCTGACCTGGTGCCGGCCGCTGAACTCGTCGCGCGCATTGTTGCCGAAGACGGCCGGGGCCGACGGGCGCGCAAGGTGCTCGAGCGCGCATGGGCGCGCGCGCCTCATCCGGATTTGATGCGCGCCTATCTGGAATTCTCTGTCGAGAGCGCTGCCCCTCTGGAGCGTTACAAGGCCGTGGAATCGTTCGTGAAGCCGGTTCGCGACCATCGGGAAAGCCGCCTGGCCCTGGCCGAAGCCGCGGTTGATGCCCGGCTTTGGGGTGAGGCACGCCGGCTACTTGAGGAACTGGAGACCGATATGCCTACAGTTCGGGTGTTCCAGCTTCGTGCGCGATTGGCCGATGAGGATTCGGACGATACGACCCGGGTTGAGATGTGGCTTGAGCGCTCGGCGGCTGCCGATGCAGACCCGGTCTGGGTGTGTGGGGGGTGTGGCACCGTCGCGGATGAATGGTCGGCGGTGTGCGGTCATTGTGGGGCTTTCGCCACCCTCGATCACAACCGGCCACCCCGGATACCTCGAGCGGTGGCAGGATCGGTAGCAACGATAGTAGAACGCGATGTCGCACCCGATGAGTCGGAACCGACGGCTACCCCGGCGGCGAACTGAAAGACCTCAGACCCTGAGGAAATCGCGCCGCTAACCTTGTTGGGTTGAGATGGGGGGTGGTGCCAGGTTGATCATCAGTCTGCGGCTGACAGTTATTCTGGAAGCGGCCGAGATCCGCTGCCGGGCGCGATGGTCCGGCGCTTGATTCTTTCTGGCGCGGCACGTTTTATATGGCCTTCGAAAAACCCGCGAGTTAGCTGCGCCGACGCGCAAATCGCTTGACCGGAAGAGCGGCCTTACATAGGTAAGACCTCGAAAATCGTAGCCGCCTTAGCTCAGTTGGTAGAGCATCGCATTCGTAAGACAAAGTGCGACCTAATTAACTAACAAAAACAACTCACTATCGTATTATAATATACCGTGTGAATGGTATGTGTATTTTCGATGGATCATTTCAGACCCTGATTACGGTTCCTCTTGATCGTATTCGATTGTCGGTTTAGTAGTCTTTTTGTGCCGCCTTAGCTCAGTTGGTAGAGCATCGCATTCGTAGATTTATTTTTGCGTCCCTAAAGGGAAACTTTTAGGTGAACACTCATCAAAGTCGGGGAAACCTGTAAAATGGCAATCCCGAGCCAAGTCCCGAAAGGGAAAGGTGTAGAGACTTGACGGTGAGCATCTAACCCAACTTCTCGTTGGTATGATGAAGGGAAAGTCCAGCGCACGAACATTCCTCATACGGAGGGATGGCAACGAAAGTTGTAGTGTGATGAATGCGGGGGTCGCAGGTTCGAATCCTGCAGGCGGCACCATTTCCACCCCCATATTGACCCAACGAGTGACCGAAAACTCAACCTCTTGCACCAGTGCAAGTCAGATTCACCGTTAGTAACGGTCTTGGTCAGGGGTTACTTGCGACCAGTAGGATACTCACAGTGTCCCTTAGAGCGGTGCTGAGTGTCCTTGAACCACTTACGCACACCGATGTGACCCGCACGCCTTTCCCTGCTTCTTTACCTGTATGAGCGACGAGCAGGACGAAGCAATCCCAGAGCGCCGACAGCTGATACGCGCGGTCAATGGCGCCGGCCATTTCGCTGTTGCTGTTTTCATCGAGCCCAGGCGTTGCCTTCGACAACGTGTCGATAATCACCAGATCGAAGCGCTCGCCTTTCTGCTCGAGATATTCGATGTCCTTCAGGTCGACGAGTGATATGCCCTGCCAGAGCGCGATGTTGCTGACGCTAAGCGTGGACCATTGATGGTGGGCAACGATGCGCGATCCAACGCCGTGGCGATCTTCGGCAGCGGAGTACAGAACGCATCCACCTTGCGTCGGAACGATTTTGGTCATCACGCCGTAGTTCCAATTGAGAATCACTTGCATTTAGAAACAAAGAGGGGTAAGTTCCATCAAATGCGAATAGTTCTCATTTTTATCTGTAAATAATGGAGTGATTCCAATGGCTTCTCGTGCCCTACTTCTTGCTGCCGTGGGTGTTTCAGCATATTTAATCGTAAGCCCCTCGCTTGCAAACGACGTGTATTCGGGATTTCCGGTTACCGTGAAAGGATATGATGGAGATAAAAAAACCTCCGTGGCTTATACGGGCCAAATTGCGAGGCACGTACTTCATGATTCCCTAAAGAAACTAGCTGGTCAGGGCAACGGCTCTGCTGACCCCGCACTGAAAGCAAAGATGCTTTCCTACTATATGAATAAGGATAAGGGTCGTTCCGTAATTGCGCCGAAAACCAAAGGGCCATTTATTGTTAAACAGACCGCGGTTGATGGCATCAGTGGCGGGAAGAACCTAACCGGAAAGACATACAAGGGTTCAATAGCCGGCATGCCCAATGGCATGACGGGCCAAGAACTGGTCGAATTTTGGATCAATAAGGCATCTAGCGCCAACAAAGGCGTGGATAAAGCGAACGGATATCACTATCCGCAGCTCATATCAAAATTTATCATGGGAGCCGTTTCTTACAATCAAGCCGTCGATAACTATCTCGACGAAAAGCTTGGTGCGGATAAGAAGCCAAATGACAAACCCTACAAAAAGGGTGCACCGTATACGGGCAAAGAACATTCTTGGGACGAGGCGTTCGGATACTTTGGTACCCCGGCTCACACGCTCAAGCTAACACCACGCAACGTCTACGAGATTGCAAAGCAGGGTAGTAAGTCGAAGAAGCCAGAAGATGCGCTCGGTTACGCCGACTACAACAAAGATGGCGTAGTCGACCTCAAGACCGAGATGACTTTTGGTCCGGCTTATTATGCCGCCGGTTTCGATGCCGGGTCATACGGTAAGAGCAACGGAACAAATTATCTTCATACAATCACTCGGGCCTTCCTTGACGGCCGTAAGCTAATTACTAGCGCAAACGGAGCAAAGCTTAACGATTCGCAACGCGCCGCTTTAAAAGGACATGCTAAAATAATATCTTCGAATTGGGAGAAGGTGCTAGCCGAGGCCACATTTAAGTATGCGGGCTCAGTCTACAAAGACATGGGTAAGCTTCAGACGGTTATGGAAGCAAAAGGAGATAACTCTAAAAACCTGTCCAAATACATGAAGCATTGGGGCGAATTAAAGGGTTTCAGCCTCGCACTGCAGACTGGCAAAGAAAATCTGGGTGAGACTGCAACAAAAATGAACCGGCTTATCGGTTTTGGCCCACTAATGCCTAACTTGAGCCAAGTCGTAGACATAGACAGCAATGACAACTATGTGCGTGACCAGGGCGTATCTTGGGGCGAGTACATGGTTCACATGGCAAAGCTTCAAAAGCTTCTGGTCGACAAATTCGGCGTTAAGGCTAAGAATAATGCCATTTCGGGCGACATCGCAGACCTAGCCAAGAAGCTTGGAGCCGCCAACAGCGCCGAAAACGACTAACCACATGAAAATATACGGCAGCCCAATATAGTTAAATTGGGCTGCCGTAACCGTTCCTAAGGGTGAGTATGGACGCATTTTCTGTAAATTATTTATCTGAACTGGCGGCCCCACTTCTAGATCCGAACAAGCGGATATTTCTCGGATATCTAGGCGTAGCGCTAATGATCGCTCTTGGCATCCAGACCTTTCTAGCCGGGGGCCGTATAAGGCAGGCTTTAAGCGAAATCTTTTCGCAGAGGGTTTGGCTGTCGCGGTCGGCTAGAGCCGACTACAAGGTTCTTCTCGTTAATCAGGCGCTGATGATGGGAATTGGGCCGCGTCTTATTTCAAAGTTAGTGATAGCCACATTATTGTTTGAAAGCCTGCACATTTGGCTTGATGGGCGAACCATCCTCTTACCCGGTGCTCCTGCGTGGGTAATCAGTGGGTTGTTTACCTTTTCTATTTTTCTAATGGACGATGGTTCTAAATACATTGTTCATCGGGCTCTACATCGGTGGCCCATACTGTGGGCATTTCATAAGGTACATCATACTGCCGAGACGCTTACGCCGCTGACGATTTATAGGACGCATCCGGTTGAGGCATTAATATTTTCTCTTAGGTCCATTATTGTACAGGCCGTCGCCATTGGAACTTTCCTTTTTTTCTTTGGTACACGTGTAGAAATTTTTACCGTCCTCGGAGCAAATATTATTTTGTTTGCCTTCAATATCGCCGGTTCAAACTTACGCCATTCGCATATCCGGATTACCTACGGATCCTTTCTTGAACATTTTTTTATTTCTCCAGCACAACATCAAGTTCACCATTCAGCGGCGCATCAACATCATGATCGAAATTTCGGATCTGTCCTCGCCATCTGGGACTGGGCCGGTGGTAGTTTAACTACAGCCGGTCAAAAGCAACTGCTTCGGTTTGGAGTAAACAGTCCCCGGGTCACTGACCACACAATGAAGGGCATATATTTGCAGCCATTTGTAGACGCGGCACGTTCACTTGCCTCCTCCCAAGACCAGGTTTTCTCAAAAATGAAATTTATTTTGCAGAGTCTCGTTACCAGATCCTCAATTATGGGTATTTTTACGCTTATAATTGGTTTGGTTGTTCCCATTAGCCCAGCTCTTTCGAATGAATTAAATATCTACTCTCACCGCCAACCATTCCTAATTAAGCCATTTCTTGATGCGTATTCAAAATCAAATGGCACCAAAATGAATGTTGTTTACGCCTCTAAAGGGCTAGCGCAGCGGCTTCAAGCGGAAGGGCCTCTTAGTCCGGCGGATGTAATCCTAACTGTCGATATTGGGCGCCTGAGTGTGTACGCTGACAAAAACCTGCTAGCTACCGTCAAATCGCAGGTGCTAGATAATAATGTACCAGAACACCTACGGGATCCTGAATCCCGTTGGTTTGCTATGTCCAAACGAGCGCGTGTAATCGTCGCCCGTGCAACCTCAATTGATACAAAAGCTCTTTTGCGCTACGAAGATCTCTCGGATCCGAGATGGAAAGGCCGAATTTGTACGCGCCCGGGAAGCCACGTTTATAATCGTGCGTTAATGGCCTCAATGATTATAGCCAATGGTCCAAAGTCAGCAGCTCTATGGGGTAAGGGCCTTATTACTAACCTTGCTAGACGCCCCCAAGGAAATGATCGGGCCCAAGTGAAGGCCATATATGAGGGCGAATGCGATATAGCGGTAATAAATAACTATTACTTTGGAAAACTAAAATACTCAGACAAAGAGGTCCATAGAGAATGGGCAGATGCAGTCAATATTATTTTTCCAAATCAAAATGACCGTGGAGCTCACATTAACATATCGGGTGCAGGGATTGCTAAACACTCAAAGAACAAAAAAGAAGCGATAAAATTCCTTGAGTTTTTGACTTCAAAAGTAGCCCAGAATTTGTATGGTGAAATAAATTTCGAATATCCCGTTAATCCGTCGGTTAACCTAACAAAAGAATTAAATTCTTGGGGATCTTTCAGAGAAGACCAAGTACTAATCAGTAAGATATCTGACCATTCTCCTCAAGCTCAAATGCTTATAGACCAAATAGGATGGTAGTTTCGAATAAGTAATATACCCAATGAAAAAAATTACTACAAAAGGGCCCCTCGGGGCCCTTTTGTTTGTCGTGTTGTTTGTTGTGCTTTCGCTACCGCTTAATAGGTTGCGCGGCCGCCGCTGAGGTCGAAAACGGCGGCGGTGGTGAACGAGTTTTCCGCCGAAACCAGCCACGCCACCATCGCGGCGATCTCGTCGACATCGACGAACCGCTCCCGGGGAATTTTCGAGAGCATGTAGTCGATATGCTCCTGGGTCATCTGATCGAAAATCGCCGTTCGGGCCGCGGCCGGGGTGACGCAATTAACGGCGATATCATGATCCGCGAGCTCTTTTCCCAGAGATTTGGTCAGGGCGATGATGCCCGCCTTTGAGGTGCTGTAGGCTGAGGCGTTTGGATTGCCTTCCTTGCCCGCAACCGACGCGATATTGACGATCCGCCCGTAGCCACCGGCGATCATGTGGGGGACCACGGCCTTGCAACAGTAAAAGACGCTGTTGAGGTTGGTCTCCATGACGTGGCACCATTCATCGTCGGGATACTCCCACAGCGGCGCATTGGCGCCCGAGACCCCGGCATTGTTAACAAGGATGTCGATTTTCTTGTCCGCCGCTGTGACGGTTTGCACGGCGTTTTCGATGCTTTTCATATCCGTGACGTTAACCTGAAGCGGCTGTGCCCCATCACCGAGTTCTGACGCGGCTTGAGTGGCTTCGGCCAGGTCGATATCCCAAAGCCACACACGGGCTCCTGACTCAATAAGCCGTGCCGCAATGGCCTGACCAATGCCTCGGGCCGCGCCGGTCACGATGGCGGTTTTGCCATCCAGTTCTATCTGGTTCATTCAATCGACTTTCTGATGATGTGCCGCAACAGGCTATTCCTCGAACGCGTCGCGCAAGCCTTCGGCGGCAAAATCGAGGGCTTCGAAGGCCGCGTCAACAACCCCGCCCATGGAGGGAAACAAGTGGGTGTAACCCTCCCAATTGCGGTGCCGCGTGGGCACGCCGGCCTCGGACAGGTGCCCGGCATAGGCGATGCCCTCATCCCGGAGCGGGTCATGGCTTGCGGTGATGACCGTGGCCGGTGGGAGACCGGAGAAATCATTGGCGAGGAGCGGCGAGACCCGTGGATCATGACGTAGCGCCGGGTCGTCGAGATAGTTTTCGACCCAGCGGTCCTGCATCCGCCTCGTGAGGACGGGGCCATCGGCGTTCTCTGCATACGAAGGCGTATCAAAGATCAGATTGGTGATCGGACAAATCAGTACCTGGGCAGAAAGTCGGGGCCCAGATTCCCGAAGCTGCTGAGCCGTAACCGCGGTCAGATTGCCGCCGGCGCTGTCGCCAGCAACGGCGATGCGGTCGGGATCGGCGCCGATCTCTTCGGCGTGCTCATGGACCCATCGCACCGCCCATTGGCAGTCGTCAAACGCGGCGGGAAATTTGTGCTCGGGTGCGAGGCGATACTCGACGGAAACGAAAATCGCCCGCGCCGCATTCGCCATATAGCGGCATTGGGGCTCCACGGTGTCGTGGCTGCCAATGGTCCAGCCGCCGCCGTGGAAATAGACCACAACCGGCAGTTTCTCATCGGCGGGCGCGGTTACCGGCACATAGACGCGCAGGGGCACGGGGCCACCCGGGCCGGTCGGGTACAAATCCATCACCTTTCGCAGGGGCACCGGAGGCTGGTTCAGGAGCGCGACTTTCTCGCGTAGCGTGGCCCGGGCCTCCCCCGGGGAAAGATCGGGGAAGCTCACGCCGGCCATCATGCCGACGGCTTTGCGGATCTGCGGATGAAGTTCCATGGCGTAGTCTCCTTACCGGCGGGTTTCGGACCGGGGCACGTGGTGGGTCTTCCCACCCCCTTCCAGTATTACCCGTTCCGGGGTCTGTCAATTAACCGAAGAGTTACTGCTGTCAGGGGTGACTGGGGTGGTGTCACCTTTGTCAAAGCGGCCGCGCGACCACAGCTCGCGCCAGCCCCACCCGATGAACAGCAACGGGATGATCCCTTCTGCAGCGACAATGCGCATCGCGGTCGAGCCGCCGAACAATTCACCCATGAGGCCGATATTGGTGAAGCCGATCAGGCCGCTGCCGATACAGATCACCAGCACGCCAAACAGACGCCCGCGCATCTCTGGCGGGGCGACCGTGTAGATCAGGGTCGATTGCATGGTGGAGAAGCCCGCCGCGCACAGCCCGACGACAATCAGTGCGGCGGCCATGGGCACCACGTCGAGCATCATGCTCGCCGTGAAGGCGGCGAACAAATAACCAAGCATGCCGAAATAGTAGAGGCGTCGATAACTGGGGATGCGCATGCGCGCCGCGATGATAAGAGCCCCGAGAAACGCGCCGCCTCCTTCAAGCGCGGTCAGCCCGCCAATGATACTGGCCGAGACCTGCAATTCTTCGCGGCCGACCACGGGGATCATGGCGAGGAACGGGAACCCCCACATATTGAACACGATTGTGACCAGCATGATGCGCATCACGTCGCGGTTGTGGGCCACATAGCTGAACCCGGCGCGAAGATCATCGAGGACTCGGGACGCGGCCCGGGTGGCGCCGGCATATCCGGTCTTCGCGGAGAGGAAAATCAGCAGACCCACACAGGCCGCATAAAGCCCCGTGCTGAGAAAATAGGCGCCGCCGGCCCCGAGCCATTGAAAGATCAGACCCCCGAGCAGGGGCCCGAGCATGCGGGTACCGTTATTGCTTGCGCTGTCCAGGCTCATGGCCGCTGAGATGCGCTCCATACCGGCGACATCCCCGAGGATGCGGCGGCGCAGGGGCATGTCGGTGGTCCAGACAAGGCCCGAGATGAAGGACGCGCCGGCGACAACCCAATAGGAATCCTGCCCGGTCACGAACAGCACAAACACGGTGCCAGAAACGATCATGGCGCCGGACATGGTCACGCACATGAGTATTTTAGGAGGCAGGCGATCCGCGAAAGTGCCGACAATCGAGCCCAGGGCCACCAGGGGCGCCATGCGGATGATCACCAAGAGGGCGACAAGGAAGGGGGATCCGGTCGTATCAAAGGCATAGATGCCCGCGACCAGCATTTCGAGCCAGCGTGCGACGCCGCTGAAAATGCCGACAAGCCAGATGCGCAGGAACTGCTTATCTGTCAGCAGGTCGCGCAGACCTGCGCGTGTCGTCATGATCGTCGCATCGGTGATGGTACCTTTGGAACCGGGGGAGCCGTTCTGCACGATACTGGCTAACACGGTACTGGTCCGACCCGTGCCATACAATGTGCGTGGCCTGCCCGACTTGACGTGCTTCTGTCGATTCACGACCCTGCGGGCGATGAACACGTCAACACAACAGGGCACTTTCGATGATCGATATGGTGACCGGCCCGCTGCAGGGCCCCGATGTCTGGCGCGGCGGCGAGCTGCAGGCGAGCGGCGACTGGATCGTGCGGCTTGATGCTGCCGATATCACGGAAATTGATACTGCTCTTGATGTGTTGAAAACGCGGGGTACCACGATCCCTTTCGGCCAGGAAGATTTTCCACTCGATCACCTCCGCGGGACGATTGATCGGGTCTCTGAGCTGGTGCGCAACGGATGTGGCGTGGCGCTGCTACGCGGCCTGCCCCGTGATCACTACACGAAAGAGGAATGCGAACTCATTTACTGGGGCATCGGCAGCCATCTGGGCACTTCTGTATCCCAAAGCCCGCGCGGCGATTTGGTCGGCTATGTCCAGGACGAGGGCGGGGTGATGGGAGACGCCAATGTGCGCGGGTACAAAACCGCGGGTGAATTGCAATTCCACTGCGACCAGCTGCCCGCCGATATCCTGGGCCTGTTCTGCGTCAACGATGCCCAGGCGGGAGGCGAAAGCCACATCGTCAGCGCTCTGGCGATGCACAATGTTATTCGCGACGAACGCCCGGATTTGCTGCCCCATCTTTATGAGCCCATCAATGTGGACTGGCGGGGAGATGAGCCGGAAGGGGAGAAACCCTGGTATCGGGTGCCGATGTTCTCTCTCGCCGAGGGCAAGGTGACGTCGCGCTTCACCAACCGGTTTTTTGTCCGCTCGACGACGCGCCACGGCGCGGAACTGGCGCCGACCCCAGAACAATGGGAAGCGCTGGAATTCGCCCATTCGGTGGCCGAACGCCCGGAGATGCGTCTGACCATGATTTTCGAGCCGGGGGACATGCAGTTCATCAACAACCACACAACCCTGCACGGACGCTCGCCATTCGAAGATTGGGACACGCCGGACCGCAAGCGGTTGCTGCTGCGGTTGTGGATCGCGGCGGAGGACAGCCTGCGGCGGCCGTTATCGCCCTTGCTCGACGAGCGCTATCACTGGGTCAGGATCGGTGGAATCCCGAAGCGTTAGGCCGGTTCAGGGAAAAGCAGGCGCAGGTTTTCCGCGACGGCTGCGGGTCGCTGGCTGCCCTCAAGCTCGATGGTCGCATCCAGATTAAGCAGCACAGACCCGTCATCGCGCTTCTCGGCGCTGGCCAGGGTTTGGCGCAACCGGACCCGTGAATTGACCGGCACCATCGCGGTGAACCGCACTTTGTTGAGCCCGTAATTGAGCGTGTGGGCGACGTTGTCGACCTCGAATATCTCGTAGCTCATGCTGGCGAGGAGCGAGAGGACGAGGAAGCCGTGGGCGATGGTTTTGCCGTCGGGTATTTCCCGGGCTGCACGCTCGGCATCTACATGCACCCATTGGTGATTGCCGGTGGCATCGGCATAGGTGTCGATCATGGTCTGGTCGATACGCACCCATTCGCTGACGCCGAGTTCCTGACCGAAAAGATCAAGAAACATGTCCGGATGAGAGAATTTTGCCATGACCTACTCCTGCTGATCCGTCGGGACGAAAAGCGCGCCGCTCACGATGCGGCAGCCTTGGCCGCGTCGCGCTCGCGGAGTACTTTGCGCTGGATTTTGCCGGTCGCGGTCATCGGTAGCTCGGTCACGAATTCCACGGCGCGCGGAAACTCATGGCCCGCGAGGCGCTTCTTGACGTGATTTTGGATCTCCGCGGCGAGCCCGTTGGACGGGGTTTCGCCGTCTTTGAGAATGATGAACGCCTTGACCAGTTCCCCCCGTGCTTCGTCGGGAATGCCGATCACCGCCGATGAGGCGATGGCGGGATGGGACAGAAGTGAGTTTTCGACCTCGGCCGGCCCGATGCGGTAGCCCGCCGAATTAATCACGTCGTCGGCGCGGCCGACAAAGAAGATCCAGTCGTCTTCGTCCATGATCGCCTTGTCGCCGGTGTCGAGCCAGCGGTCCCCATTGGCATCGGTGATGAACTTCTCTTCGGTGGCCTGAGGGTTCTTCCAGTATTCGAGGAACATCACCGGGTCGGGTGACTTGACGCAGATGGTGCCAAGCTCGCCCGCGGGCATATGATTGCCGTCCTCGTCGAGGATTTTCAACGAGTGGCCGGGCGAAGCCCGCCCCATGGAGCCGTCCGGGGGCGTCATGATCGGTGCGCAGCAGCCGACGATGACATTGCACTCGGTCTGGCCGTAAGCCTCGTTGATGGTCACGCCGAGCTGTTCGCGGCCCCAATCCATCAGCGACGTGCCCAGAGCTTCGCCGCCAGAGAACATCGAACGCAAATTGTAGTCATAGCGTTCCCGCGGTTTTTCAACCTGACGCATCACCTTCAGGGCGGTGGGGGGAACGAAGGCATTGCGCACGTTGTAACGGGTCATCAGATCGAACGTTGCTTCCGGGTCAAACCGGCCCGGCGGGTTCACCACCTGGGGAATGCCGTGATAGAGCGCGGGCATAGCCGAATCCATCAGCGCGCCAATCCACGCCCAGTCTGCCGGTGTCCACATGATGTCACCGGGCTGGGGCAGGAAATCAAAAATGAAATCGACCCCGGGCAGGTGACCGAGCATCGTGCGGTGCGGCAGCAGGGCGCCCTTGGGGTTGCCGGTCGTCCCGGAAGTGTAAATCAGCAGGGCGGGGTCATTGTTGCTCGTGTCGACGGGGGCGAAGTCATCCTTCGCGCGTTCGAGTTCCCCGTGGAAGTCGAGAGCGCCCCCTGCACCATCATCGGCCGGGCCATCGACCGAGAGGACGAGCTGTAAATCAGGCAGGGCGTCGCGGATCTCGGCGATTTTGACACAGCTTGCCCGGTCGGTGATGAGCACCCGCGCGCCGCTGTCCGAAAGCCGGTATTTGAGGGCATCCGGGCCGAATAACTGCGCGAGCGGCATGGCGATGAGGCCTGCGCGGTAAGCGGCGATATGAGCGACCAGTGTTTCGGGCATCTGGGGCAGCAGCACCGCGACACGATCGCCACGTTCGAGCCCGTGCGACACCAGCAGGTTGGAAAGCCGGCCCGACAGTTGCTTGAGATCTCCGAACGTATAATCGCGCTGGCCGCCGTCTTGCTGCGGCACAATGAGCGCGGTCGCGCTTTGGTTCTGCACGTCGCAGACCGAAACCCCCATGTTGAAACGTTCGGGAATATCCCAGGTCCATTCGGCGCAGGCCTGCGCATAACTGTCGGCTGTTTTCACGTGCTTCCTCCCAAGAAGTGCTTCCACAGAAGATAATCGGAAGGTGTGAGAACGCCAATGGGGAGAGACGACAAAACTGCTGTCGGGCAGGTGGACAATTTTTGTTCGGTGCCGGGGTCGGAATTGGATATGGTTTGATCGTGGCGCGCCGTCGGGCGCGGCCAGAAATACGTGCCGCCAGGAGCCCACCCATGAAAATCACCAAGATCGAACCAATTGTCGCCGACTTGCCGCTGCTGCGGCCGTTTAAGATGTCGGGCGTTGAAATCTCGATTTCAGAGAACGTGTTTGCCCGGGTCGAGACCGATAGCGGTCTAGTCGGTTGGGGTGAGGCCTCTTCTTCGCCGGCGATGACCGGGGAGACGATCGAGAGCATGGTCGCGGCAATCCGCTACCTGACACCCTTTCTGATCGAGCGTGATCCCGCTGAATTTGTCGACAATCTGACGGAGATGGACTGGCGGCTTTACGGTAATGCCAGTGCCAAGACGGTCCTCGAAATTGCCTTTTATGATCTTGCCGGCAAGGCGCAGAAGAAATCTGTCGCGGAACTGCTGGGGGGCGTGCGGCGCACCGGAATGCCGGTAGTTAAAATGCTCGCGACCGGTGATCTCTCCACGGATGTCGCTGACGCCCGCGCCGGGGCCGGAGACGGCTACGCGGCGATGAAAATCAAGGTCGGCGGCAAGCCGGTAGAGGCGGATATTGAACGGACCAACGCGATCGGTGACGCGCTGGGTGGTGTGGTCCAACTTTCTTCGGACACCAATCAGGGATGGAACCGGGAGGAGGCGGTGAGCTTTGCCCGTGGCGCCAGTGCGGTTCTCGATTTCCTCGAACAGCCTGTGCACGGCCACGACGTTGAGGGCATGGCGATGATCGCGGGCGAAGCCGATTGTCCGATAGCAGCCGATGAAGGCCTGCATTCCTTCGAGGATGTCTGCCGCCACCACGCCATGGGAGCGGCACAAGGCGGCAGCGTCAAGATGATCAAGCTCGGCGGGGTGACCCGGGCTAATCAGGCAACGGCACTGTTTGCCGATCTAGGTATGAACGTAAATCTGGCCGGGAAAACGGCGGAGACGAGTGTTTCCAGCGCTGCGGTACTGCATCTCGCGGCCGCGGCCCCGACACTGGCCTGGGGCGTCAGCCCGACGACGCCTTATCTTGCGACCGATGTGGTCCGGAACCCAATCACGGTGCGTGACGGTCATATCTCCGCGCCAGAAGGCGCCGGGCTGGGTTTGGAAATTGATGAAGACGCGCTGGCCCGCCACGCGCGGAAGATTTAGGCGACCCTTAGGAACAAACAGTCATTGAAAATGGGAGAGTGAGTTATGGCGCGTGTGCCGGTGATCAATCCAGAGAATGCCCCCGAAGAATTGAAAGACTTCTATGAGGCCGTGACCGGTATGGTCGGTCGGGTCCCCAACGCCTATCGCACAATGGCCCATGCGCCCTATCTGGCGATGCTGTTTTTGCCCTTTCAGGCGGGCAATCAGCGGGAATGGCGGGGCGCGCGCCTGAGCGGCAAAATCAAGGAAATGGTCATTATCAAGACCAGTCATATTAACAGCTGCGAATACTGTTTTGCGCACAACACCGCGCTGGGTGAGGCGGCGGGGATCACCCATGACCAGGTGATTGCCATGTCGGGCGATGACTACATAACGTCGGGCCTGTTCGATGCTCGTGAATGCGCCGCGATCGAGTGGGCCGAGCACATGACCAAAAACACCGCTTCGTCGCGTGATGATGTCTACGACCGGGTCAAAGCACAGTTCGACGACGGTGAAATCGTCGAACTGACGCTGATTTGCAGCATGTTTAACATGATCAACCGCTTCAATGACTCCCTCAAGCTAACCATCGAGGAACAGCCTGAAGTCGACAGAATCAAGAGTTCGCTGCAGATCGATCCGGGCAATATCAAGACCTATCTGCGCTGGCTTGCGGATAATTGGCCGGACGATTTCGATGATCTGAATGCCCGGGCAAGTGCGGCCGCAGAGGCGGCCTAGAAGCTGCGAACGGTCGAAAAATGTGAGCGCGGGCAACGTCCCGCATAAGGGGGAAACAGATGTTTGAATATTTTCCAGACAATTACGCGTGGAGCCTGACGACGGCGACGTTGTTCGACGAGGTCGGGACTGTCACGGAACCCGAAGAGGCGTTGCGGTCCGTCCGGCATTTGGCCGGCGGGGACCCGGCGACAGCCAACGAGGCCTGGTACGAGGCGTTCACCCGCCTGGGCGAAAAGCTCGAGCGGTTGGGTGATGTCGATATGGGCGAGGGCCATCCGCTCACCGCATCGCGGAAATATCATCGTGCGGGCAGCTATCATCTGCGCGCCGAGCGGTTCCTGCACCACAGCGACCCCCGCGAGATCATGTCCTATCAGCGCGGGATCGATATTTACCGGAAGGCCCGCGAAGTGGGTCGCGACCCGGTAGAGTATGTAGATATACCGTTCGGGGACGGGGCCATGCCCTGCATCTTCGTCAAGGCGGATGTGCCTGGCCCGGCGCCTTGTATGATCCATATTCAGGGCTTTGATTCCCTGAAGGAGTTCCACTACCCGATCATTGGCGAGGAATATCGCCGTCGGGGTATACATATGCTGATTGTTGACCAGCCAGGGGCCGGCGGCGCGTTACGGCTGCATGGGCTGACTGCCGGGCATGAAACCGAGCATTATGTGGCCGCCCTGGTCGATTACACGGAAAGCCGCGCGGATGTGGATGCGGACCGGATCGGATTGTCGGGCAACAGTTTGGGAGGCTATTACGCGCCGCGCGCCGCGGCGTTCGAAAAACGGCTTAAATGCTGCATCGCCTGGGGCGCTCTGTGGGACTTCAGCGTCTATTTCGAGCGCGCCTATGCCAAGATCGAAACTGCGCCTTCGGTACCCGATATGGTCAGCCACGGTATGTGGGTGATGGGTCAGGATACGCCCGAGGGTGCCCTGGCGGTGTCCCGCCAGATGACCTTGGAGGGGATTGCCGACAAGATCACCTGTCCGCTGCTGGTGGCTCATGGTGAAAATGACCGTCAGGTGCCGCTCTGGATGGCACAGAAGTCCTACGATGCGGCGGTGAACAGTCCAAACCGGAAGCTCAAGGTTTTCCGCTTGGATGAGGGTGGCGCCGAGCATTGCCAGATCGATAATCGCCAGTTGATCGGCGATGTGATGTCGGATTGGGCGGCCGAGATATTCGGCCTCGATCCGGCGGGAATTGGCTGAGCACCCGGCTTGCAGTGATGCATGAATTCACGCGACAATCGGCCACCCAAGGGAGGGTGAATGGATGACCGAAAAACTTGTGACCGATATTGGTGGTGAACCGGCCGGGGATGTGCCCCTTGAGAGCCGTGACCAGCTGTTTTGGGAAAAGCAGATGATCGCCGCCTTCAACCTGCTTCAGGTGAAGGGGCTTGTCGTGACCGACGAGTTCCGCCGCACGGTCGAGGAAATGCCGGCTGACTATTATGCTAACTCGACCTTTTACGGCCGCCGTCTCGACGGGATGATACGCCTGCTCATTGAAAAAGGCGTGCTGGACGCGTACGCGTTCGACAAACGTGCGCAGGAAATCTTCACCGCGGGAACCCGTGATCATGTCTGAGACCGCGCCTAATTACGCCGTAGGGGACCGGGTCCGAATTCTCGATATTGGCAAACCCGGCCATGTTCGCACCCCGACCTATGTGCGCCATAAGATCGGCACCATCGAGCGGTTTTGCGGCCATTTCGAAAACCCCGAGGACAAGGCCTATGGCCGCTGGGGATTGGCGCCAATCCCGCTTTATCGGGTGCAACTCAAACAGGGCGATATCTGGCCCGATTATGACGGTGCGCCCGGGGATGTTCTGGAAATTGAAATCTACGACCACTGGCTCGCGCCGGCGGGGGAGCACTCCTGATGAATGCTGATGACCACGACCATGATTATGATCACGACGACCACGCGCCGACCCGCGAGGATGATGACCTTGAGCTCACCGAGGCCGAAGCGCGCTTCCTGGCCCTGAAGAGCCTGCTGATCGAGCAGGGGGTGATGAGTGCTGATGAAATCCGCGCGCGGATGGAATTCAACGAGCGCGGCAGTCCGCACCAGGCAGCCCGTATGATTGCGAAGGCGTGGGTCGACCCGGCCTACAAGGAACGCATGCTTGCCGACACCAAGGCCGCCGCTGCGGAGCTTGGTATTGAGGCCACGGAAGCCGCGCTGGTCACCATCGAGAACACACCCGAGCGCCACAACATGGTCGTTTGTACTCTGTGCTCGTGCTACCCGCGCTCGCTGCTGGGCGAACCCCCGGCCTTCTATGTGAGCAAGGCTTACCGGTCACGCGCGGTGCGCGAACCGCGCAAGGTGTTGCGGGAATTTGGTGTCGATATTTCCGATGACGTCGATATCGCGGTTCATGACAGCAATGCCGATCTGCGGTACGTGATCATGCCGATGCGCCCCGCCGGGTCTGAAGGCCTGAGTGAAGACGCACTGGCCGCGCTGATCACCCGTGACAGTGTTGTCGGCTGCGCGCTGCCCCTCGAACCGGCCTGACCACGCCGGTGCCCACGATCATCCTGTACGATCTGGTCGGGGTCGATGACCGGCGTTTCTCGACCCATTGCTGGCGGGTGCGTCCCGCGCTCGCCCATAAGGGTCTGGATGTTGAAACCATCCCGGTACCGTTCACAGGTATTCGCGATATTGGTGATGGTTCCTACCCGACTGTGCCGGTGATCCGGGACGGGAAGACCTGGATCCATGACAGCTGGGCCATCGCTGAATATCTCGAGGAAACCTATCCGGACCGGCCGTCTCTGTTTGGTGGCGCGGCGGGTAAGGCGCTCACCGGCTTTGTGCGTCACTGGTGGCAAGGCGGCGTGCATCTCGAGGCGATGTCGATGATCGTTAACGACATCTACGGACATCTGGCCCCCGAGGATAAAACCTATTTTTCGGAAAACCGTACCAAGCGGTTTGGTAAACCCCTGGCCGAACTACAGGCCGGGCGTGAAACCCGGGTGGTGCCGTTTCGTGAGCGGCTCGAACCGTTGCGGGTGCTGCTGAAAGACCAGCCCTTCCTGGGGGGTGAGTCTCCGCTTTACGCCGATTATTTAGTAATGGGCACGTTCATATGGGCCCGGAAGATGAGCCCGTTTGCGCTGGTGAAACCGGGTGAGCCGATCCACGCTTGGATGCACCGTTGTCTCGACCTACATGACGGGATCGCACGGCAGGGCGCCGGACACGATTGGTAGCGTGCCATTTTCTGCCGAAGTGGCTGGAGAATTTTATAATTACCTGTATTATTCAAGGTAATTAGTAATACACATATTATACCGTGTGTATAATGTGCCTTACTCGCCGCGAAAGATGGTGAGGGCACGATGAACTGAGGTTCCAACATGCCGACCAATCACCCCGAGACGCTGGCTTTGCACGCCGGACATCGCGCCGATCCAACCACCGGCTCGGTTGCCGTTCCGATCCATCAGACCACCAGCTTCCAGTTCCTCGATACCGAACATGCCGGAAAACTGTTCGCGCTGGCCGAATTGGGAAATATCTACACTCGAATCATGAACCCGACTGTGGATGTGCTCGAGCAGCGTCTTGCTGCGATCGAGGGCGGCGTTGCCGGTCTTGGATTGGCCTCGGGCCAGTCGGCCTCGATGTTCTCGATCATGAACATTGCGCGTGCGGGCGATAATTTCGTCTGCTCGACCGATATCTATGGCGGCACCTGGAACCTGTTCAAGAACACCATGCGCGATATGGGCATCGAAGCCCGGTTCGTGGATCCGGCTGATCCGGAAGCCTTCCGGGCCGCGACGGATGGGAACACACGGGCCTATTACGCCGAGACCCTGCCGAACCCGAAGCTGCAGGTTTTCCCAATCGCGGCTGTGGCGGCCATCGGCCGTGAACTTGGCGTCCCTCTGATCATGGACAACACCGCCGCCCCGCTGCTGTGCCGCCCGTTTGATCATGGTGCGGCGATCGTCATGTACTCGACCACCAAATATATTGGCGGCCATGGCACGTCGATTGGCGGCATGCTGATTGATGGCGGCAATTTCGACTGGGAAGCTCATGCGGACCGGTTCCCGATGCTCAACCAGCCGGACCCAAGCTATCACGGTGCAGTCTGGACCGAAGCGGTGAAGCCGCTTGGCCCCATCGCCTATATCCTAAAGGCGCGGGTCACCCTGCTGCGGGATATCGGTGCGGCCATGTCGCCCCAAAACGCCTTCCAGTTCATCCAGGGTCTGGAAACATTGTCACTGCGCATGGAGCGCCATTGTTCGAATGCGGACACGGTCGCCAATTTCCTGGCTGGCCACGCCAAGGTCGAAAAGGTGATTTACCCGGGGCTGATGGACGGTGAATCCCGAGCCCGGGCTGATGCGCATCTGTCTGGTGGTTATGGCGGGCTGCTGGGAATGGAAGTCGCTGGCGGTCTTGAGGCCGGCAAGAAGTTTATCGATTCCTTAGAGCTGCTGTATCACGTGGCCAATATTGGTGACGCCCGTTCGCTGGCGATCCACCCGGCCTCAACGACTCATAGTCAGATGGCTGCCGAAGAACTGCTGCAGGCAGGTGTGACCCCGGGTTATGTCCGTCTGTCAATCGGGATCGAGCATGTCGACGATATCATCGCCGATATCGATCAGGCGCTCGCGAAGGTCTAATCGCGCCGGACCGCACCGGAGTTTTTGTCGAAGTGACGTTTGAAGGCCCGTGAAAGGGCGACGTCTGATTCGTAGCCGACCCGGATCGCCGTTTCAGCAACCGTAAGCCCCTCAAAAGCCAGCAGGCCGTGGGCCGAGCAAATGCGTCATAAAGCCAGGTAGGCGATGGGCGTCATGCCGACCACGGTCTTGAACCGCAGGGCGGAGGCCGACCATGACGCTCACCTCGATGCGTTCCTGCTCGATCAGACCGAATATCTGAACCATTTCTATTTTGTAATTTTGCTGAACATTCTTCTGGTTTTCGTACCTGCGAACCAAGTGTACGTGATGGATGCGCTGATCTGGCGACGTTCTGGATCTGATCCGGAACAAGTGTATGCCTGCAGTATCTGGATTGTACGTGTGCAGATGGAAGTCAAGCTGGTGTTTTCCGGTGTAGTGACGATAAACGGTCAGTAGCTAAGGCTTCAGCCTCTATAGATATAGTTACCACGCATTTCGAATTTGGCTCTGATCGCGCCTTTTGTGACTGAAACCTGAGTGATTGCCTTGGCGTCCTACGGAGTTATTCTGCTGCATGTGGTGGGGGCGCTACTGTTGTTATACAGCCGTACGCGTTTGCCTCTGTTCGTGACGTACGTGTTGTTTAGCCTCGCCAATCACCTGTTTTCCAATATCGGCATCTTCCCGTGGCTGACTTTGGCGGGGACAACGTTCTTTTTTGACCCGGGTTGGGCACGCCGCTTTGTACCCCAACTCCGACGTGGGCTCGTTCGCCTGATATCGCCCCAGGTCACCGTGCCATGACGATTTCCTCACCACAGCGCCACAGTGGCCGTAACGGTCGCCGCGTGGTGATTAGCCTGCTTGGGGTTTGGATTGTCGCACAAATACTTATCCCGATGCGCCACCACCCCTATCCCGGCGACACTAGCTGGGCCGAATAGGGCCATCATCTCGCGGATGCCTGGCGCGTTCGACACGATCTGGAGGATCCCGCGGTTCACGCACTGGTCTAGTCCTCCCTCAATGCTCGCGCGCCTGATCTTCTGATCGACCCAAGCCGGAATCTCGCGGCGGAAACCCATAGTCTTGCGCCGGCCGGATGGATTTTGCCTCTACTTGCGGAATTACCCTGAATCGGCTCCCGACCACTGGATTTTTGTTCCCATGGCGCACATCATCTGGGGAACAAAAATTAGGGGGACGTCATGGCGGGAAATTCCGAAAAATTTGATGTGGTCGAAGCATCGATCGCTGATCTTCATGCAGCCATTTGTGGGGGGCAAACCACCGTCGTCGCGGTGGTGCAGCAATATATCGATCGTGCGCGGGCCTATAACGGCGTGGCGAGCATGCTGGTCACCGAGGACGGGATGCCGGTGCCTGATTCCACCGGAGTTGTCCGGGCCGGCGCGCCGCTGAAATTCCCGACACAAACCCTCAAGGCCGCAGATGTTCTGCCCGACCTGGAAAAATATAAGGGCCCGCCCCTTGAGTTCGGCCGGATGGAGGCCACCGCCTCCAAACCTGACGTGCAGCAGCAATTTGGCATGGTCGCGGGGATCCCAAAGGCCGGCCAGGTGAATTCACTTTCTACTCTCAACATCCGCGGCGAACGTTCCGTGACCTGTTGGGGGGATTACGACAAGCACCCGTCCGAAGGCCCGTTGCCGGCCGGCGCGCCACCGGTTTGCGAGATGTTCCGGCAGTTTCCCGATGCGTTGGAACGGGCTGCCGAGCTAGATGCAGAATTTGGCACGTCACCCGATCTTGAGGCGATGCCCATGTACGGCGTCACGTTCTCGTTCAAGGATCCCTTCGACACTATCGACATGCGCTCAACCGGCGGGGCAGATGCGGCCTATGACAACGACTTTCCGGCCCGCGACCATGTGCTTGTCGAGCAGCTGCGCGCCAAGGGAGGGATCATTTTCGCCAAGGCCGTGAACACGGAATATAACGGCCGCGCTGGTGACCCAGGCGGGCAGAACCACCCCGACAAGGTGCTGCCCTCGACCCTGGGGTTTCAGCGGGCGACCTGGGGGGGCAACCCGTCCAATCCTTATGACACGACCCGTTCGGCCTCTCTCGGGTCGAGCTCCGGCTCGGCTCTTTCGGTGAGCGCTAATCTGGTGATGGCCAGCCTCGGGGAAGAAACTCGAGCCTCGTGTCGCGGCCCGTCGAACCACAATTCGGTGGCGTTGATCCTGCCGCATAAATCGATGATCGGGTTTGATGGTGGCGCGATTGGCGCCGATATTTATTGCGACCGTTCCGGGGTGCACGGTAAATCCCTGTCTGACTGCGCGAAAATTCTCGACGCGTTGAAGGACTCCGAGAACGGCTATTACGACCCACGCGACCCCTACACAACGGTCCCGCGTTCGTCGGTTCTTAAGACGCCCTACGCTTCGCATCTGTCCAGCGATGCATCGAAGGGCGCCCTGAAAGAAGTGCGCCTCGGGGTGGTTCGTGAATCGATGGTCTATCCGAAAGATTCGCTTACCGAGAAGCCGATCGTCGATGCGGCGACCGCCGAAATCAAAACGGTTCTGGGAGCACGCCTTGGCGCCACGCTTGTGGAATCTGGCGATCCGCTTTGGATCCCGGACCCTGAGGTGGAGCAGATGGGAACTGATTTTCGCCGCGCCCTGACCCGGCTGTTGCCGGTGTTCATGCCCGACATTCTGTTCCGGCTCGGGCCGGACGGCACGCCGCTTTACAAGGAGTTCGAGGCCGCCATCAAGCCGACGGAGTTCCTGCCGGGCAAAGTGTTTGGCAGCGGCACGATGGATTCCATCGATTATTGCGTGGCGTTGTCGGAAGGCACGATCAAAGGGCCGTCGAACCTGGATATTGCGACCATTCAGCCGCAGCAGCTGGCCAACACGTTCCGCTTTCATATCAGCCAGTATCTGATGCGCCGGGCGGAAGACTGGAAGGCGGCCGGGTTCCACGAAGCCCTCGATAACTGGGCTGAACTCAACGCGCGTTCAAAATTCTGGGGGGACGATCAGCGCTCGGCCTTCAAAAACTGGGAAGAGACTTCCGATCCTCGCAACGCGCTGGATGGGCGCCAGGGGGTTAATGAGCGGATCATGCTGCGCGAGATGCTTCGCCGGGTCGACATGATGGTACTGATCGAGAACCGGCTCGACGCGTTCGTGCGTCTGCACTCGCCCTGGCCTCCCGGGATCATCGGCGGTCCGCACCAGTATGATGTGATGCACAATCTGCGTCCGGAAAGCCTGTACGGGCCGAATGCGGGGCTGACCGAGATGCTGGTGCCGGCTGGCTATGTCGACACTGCTTACGACCCGGTTTTCACGCTCAATGGGGATGCGACCAAATATGTTTCGGCCCCGTCCGACAATCCGACAGCGCTCCCCGCGCCGGGGCTGCCCTTCTCCCTCGTGTTCCGCTCCGAACCGGGGACCGAAGACAGCTTGTTGCGCATTGCCTCAGCTTATGAGGCCGCGTCCCGTCGCCGGGTGTCACCCCCGGATTTCGGGCCACTGGGCTAGGCCGCCGGTAGCATGGCTTTGAAGTTCTAAGAACGAAAATTATGGGTGTATCAGTCGATATCGGCAGCAACACAGGCCTTTGGTCATGACCAAGAATCGACAGCTTCATCTCGCGGCGTTCATGCGTCCGATCAGTATCCACACCGGGGCGTGGCGCTATCCGGGGGGCACGCCGGATGCAAACTTCAATTTCCCCGCCATCGTGAAATTCGCGCAGCGGCTTGAAGAAGCCCGGTTTGATGCCTTCTTCATGGCGGATCACTTAGCGATGCTGAACATGCCCATGGACGCGCTCAAGCGCAGCTCGACTGCGACATCCTTTGAACCCTTCACGCTCCTTTCGGCCTTGTCGATGGCGACGGAGAATCTGGGCTTGATCGCAACCGGCTCGACCTCTTTCGATGAACCGTTTCATGTGGCGCGCCGGTTTGCCTCGCTCGATCATATTTCCGGCGGCCGCGCAGGCTGGAATATCGTCACCACGTCCAACCCGGATGCGGCAAAGAATTTTGGCCTTGAAGATCACCTCGACCATGCCGAACGCTACCGCCGGGCGCGGGAGTTCTATGACGTTGTGACTGGCCTTTGGGATAGCTGGGCCGATGATGCATTTATTCGTGATGTGGGGTCTGGCGTCTTCTTTGATCCCGACAAGCTTCACACGCTCGACCACAAGGGCGAATTTTTCTCGGTGCGGGGGCCGCTCCACATTGCCCGCCCGGCGCAAGGCTGGCCTTTGATCGTCCAGGCGGGCGGTTCCGACGCGGGACGGCAACTTGCAGCGGAGACGGCGGATGCTATTTTTGCAGCGCAGCGCACGATCGAGGATGGCCGGGAGTTCTATGCTGACGTGAAGAGCCGGATGAAAAAACTGGGTCGCGATCCCGACCATCTTAAGATTCTTCCCGCTTGTCTTGTTGTCGTGGGTGATACGGTGGAAGAGGCGCGTGAGAAACGGGCCGTGCTCGATTCGAAGGTCCATCTTGATAGCGCGATTGCCTCGCTGTCGATTTCTCTCGGTACTGACGCGTCAAAGTTCGAGCTCGACGGGCCGCTCCCTGAAACTCCGGAAACCAATGCGTCGAAGAGCGGTCGGGCGCGGGTGATCCGCATGGCCGAAGAGGAGAAGCTGACGGTGCGCCAATTGGCTCAAAGGATGGGTGGTTTTTCCGGTCTCGCGTTGGTCGGGACGGCCGAAACCATAGCGGACGAAATGGAGGAATGGATCGAGACTGAGGCCAGCGATGGCTTCACGATCATGTTCCCCTTCTTGCCGGAAGGGCTGGATCTGTTCGTCGATCGGGTAACGCCGGAACTTCAGCGGCGCGGTTTGCTGCGCCGGGACTATGAAGGTGCCACGCTGCGTGAGAATCTCGGTTTGCCTCGTCCCAAAAACCGTTTCTTTGCCAGTGGGGCCGACCAGGCCGCGCAGTAGCGCGAGGCGTTAGTCCAGGTCGTCAGCTCAAATAGCCGCCCCGAAAATAGACCAGGGGGTCGGCTTCTGTATCGCCGCTGATCGCTACCACGCGACCCAGGGCGATGATCGTGCCGTGGCGTTTCATGGTTTCTTCCAGGGTACAATCCATCACGCCAACCGCGCCATTAAAGACCGGTGCGCCGGTCGCTAGATAACCCCAGCGCCCGGCCTCAAACCGGGCCGGGCCCTTCACATCGCTCTTTCCGGAAAACAGATCGACCACGTCCTCGCTACCCTGAGGCAGATAGTTGATGGCGAAATGCCGAGAGTCTCGGATCGCGCCCAGCGCCGAAGTGTTGGCGTCTATTGAGACCAGCATGGTCGGTGGGGTGGCGCAGACATGGGTGGCAGATAGGCCGAGGAAGCCTGCAGGACCAGCACTGCCGCGGGCTGTTACGATGGTCGCGGCGACCGCGCGCGCACCGACTGCGTTCCAGAACTTGCCAATATCGATATCCGCATTGCCGACGCCATTGCCTTCGCTGCCCATATTATGTCTCCGGATAGGCGTGCAGGTCAGACCGGCTCTTTGTTGCCGTCGAGGCGCCGGTTGATTCAGTCGGAATAGACGTCGACAGCAAGCCAGATCGCCTGAGCGATCGCAAAATTAAGCACGCCAAACAGCCAGGGAAACTCAAACTCGGCCGACCAAAAAGGTCGGCACGAAGGCCGCAGCAAAAAATTCGACTTCGAAGACGAAATTCAACGATTTTTCCGATCAGAAGGAACAGGCTTCAAAGCATACATGGCTCTGCCTGTTTGCGCAGTGATTCTGTGGATAGGTGGCGGCACGCAATGACGATATGCGTTTCTATGCTGTGCAGAGGCTCATACCCGTGGGGGCGAATTGGTGGATCAAAAAGATCAGGCAGAAGACCGGTCCGCCATGCTGGTGCTCACCGCTGCGGCCGTAGTGTTTCGCTAATTCGCTAGTCTGTGGCCTCAAGCGCCTTGCGCTGCCGGCTCTCGCGATGGGCAATGAAGGTCACGCTGGCGACGATCATGCCACCTCCGACCCAGGTCCAGACCTCCGGCTGTTCACCAAAGACAATCAGACCCAGCGCTGTGGCCCAGACGAGTTGCAGAAACTGGATGGGCTGGGTCACTGTGATATCCGCGGCTCGAAAGGCCTGAACCAGGGTGTAGTGCCCGGCTGTCGCACAGGCCGCGATGGCAATTAGCCAGGCCAGCTCCGTGAGGGTTGGCGTTCGCCAAACGAGAATCGCCGGGAACAGCAAGGTGAGTGTCACAAACACGGAAAGATAGGCAACGATCGCGGTGCTGGATTCATTGCCGGTCATCCGTTTGGCGATCAGGAAAGAGCAGGCAAAGAGCGGCGCGGCGGTCAGCTGGGCAATCGATCCGATATTGATGGCCTGAAAGCCCGGCTGCAGCACAACGAGCGCGCCCCCGAAGCCAATCAGGACGGCACCGATCCTGTACAGCCGCAAACGTTCACCCAGAAACAGTGCGGCACCCACGGTAGTAAAAATTGGTGCGGTGAAGCCCAGGGCCGTCACTTCGGCGATCGGAATACGGGCCATGGCAAAGAACCACAACATCACTCCGATGCCGTGAATCACGCCGCGTATGGCGTGTAGCCTCATGACCTTGGGCGCCGGGAGCGCCGTGCCCATTCGGAAGAATACGGGCATCAGCATGACAAGCCCGAACAGGTAGCGGAGGAAGGCGGCCTGGATAGGGCTCATATCTGTCCCCAAGTGACGCACCATTCCGGTCACCGAGACAAACAGCACCCCTGTTGTCGCCATCCAGAGTATGCCGCGGAAATTACTGGTCATGGGAAACCGCGAGGGCGAATTTTTTTGCTGGTCACTGGGGTCGACTGGCCAGACCGATGGTCAGGAAAGCCTGCAGAATAAGCAGTAATGAGATCACGAAAAATGGCCCGTCGGGATCGTTGGAGCGCCCGCCGAAGAATGCATTGGTCGCCAGACCGATAATGCCGATGGCGAGGATCATCAGCGATCCGCGCTTCAGGCGTAGGTTGGCCTGGGAGGTCTGACGTAGCAGGGCTTCCCAAGTGACCAGTCCTGCGCCGATGACAAGCAGTGCGTACACGACCCGCAATACTCTTTCGGCCAGCCCGGCATCTACGGCGTTAAAACTGAGCCAGACAGCGTAGGCAGAGCCGATACTGGTGAGAGTGGCAAGGACCAGGAGGACGACACGGTTCATGGGGTGCACGATGGTTCGGGTGACGAAGGACCCCAGTCTAGCATTCATATTCCGGTTTGCGATGTTGTCTGATCGCTCCTGGCCTAGACTAGGTGGAAAGCAACACAAAAGTAGTTCGGTGCGAAACAGCCCCATGTGGCGTAATGCGCTTTTGATTTCGGCAAGTGTGATGCTGGTTGCCGTTCGTTCCACCAATCCGTCAAACCGCCCTGCGGATCGGCATCGATCAAGGGCAACCGGCCCGGCGCCAGCAGCTTCAGCGGCGACGGCCAGATGTCCGGCAAGGGTGGTTTTGCCAGAGCCGCTTGTCTGTGATGTCAGTGCGAGTACCTTCATGTTGGTCTCCGGCTAGTGGTGTATTCAGCACCGTTGAATTCTTTCGCCGAAGGCTATTTCCGAAGACCTCAGAAAGCCAACACCATTACTTAAATAAAAATACCTTTTCAATAAATATTGCTTCCATATTTGAATAGCTTCTCATTGCACAGTTCCAATAATCCACCTTCATATTCGTGATATCTTGTTTGCATTTCCAGACGGCGCTTAGCTTGCTATATCGAAGGCAGGAAATCTCAGGTCGTCCAAGGGACGGTCGTCAAAGCACGTCAGGAAGGAAGGCCAATCATGTCGAATACGGAAACCAAAACCGAGGGTGCCTACAAGGCTGGCAACGGCAATTACGTTTTTGATGTCGAAGCGCTTCAGGGCCTGATGGCAGGACCCGGTTATGCTGAGACTTTCGGTCCGGTCGTCGAGGGAGAGCTCACCCAGGTGGGCATTATGACCCTGCCCGCTGGCCAGTTTTCAGCCCCGCACACGCACCCGAATGAGCAGTGGATCTATATTCTTTCGGGCAATCTGCACGCCAGCGTGGATGGACAGGAATCCGACGTCGGGCCTGGCCAGTTGATCTTTATCCCCGCCAACATCGTGCACCACGTCACCATCTCGCCGGAAGCCGATTGTCATTTCTTCACGGCCAAGGATATGCGTCACGGGATTGCAGGAACGCCGGTCGGCGGTTGATGCTGTCGCATCGTCATCAGGAGAATAGATAATGAGTTCGGTTTCATCCGTTGCAATCATCGGCGCCGGTACGATCGGGTCTTCCTGGGCGGCCCATTTTCTGGCCCAGGGTCTCAAGGTCCGGTGCTGGGATCCGATAGACGGTTATGCCGAAAATGTCACCGCGTTCGTGGCACGGGCCTGGCCGCTGATGACGGAACTCGGGCTGGTCGAAGGGGCCGCGCTCGATAATCTGAGCTGCCACGACCGGATCGCTGACGCGCTTGAGGGTGTTCAGTTTGTGCAGGAAAGCGGGCCGGAGAACGCCGACATCAAGGCCAATCTGATGGCCGAAATCGACCGCGACACCGCCCCCGATGTGGTGATCTCTTCCAGTTCGACCGCCCTGCCGGTGTCGGAATATCAGCATAAGGCCGCCTATCCCGGGCGCATTGTGCTGGGACATCCTTTCAACCCACCCCATCTGATGCCGGTGGTCGAAGTGGGCGGCGGCAAGCAGACCGAGACCTGGGCTGTGGATCAGGCGATGGAATTCTACGCGGCGGTCGGCAAGACACCGATCCGATTGAAGGCCGAAATACCAGGCCATCTGGTGAACCGACTGCAGGCTGCCTTATACCAGGAAGCCGTCCATCTGGTTGCCGAGGGCTTCGCCACAGTCGAGGATATTGACAAGGCCATTACCGGTGGACCGGGCTTGCGATGGGCCTTCATGGGCCCGCATATGACCTATCATCTGGGCGGGGGCGACGGCGGGATTGCCCGTTATCTCGACATCCTCGGACCGAGCCAGGAACGTCGCTGGGAAGCACTGGGGAAACCGGAGCTGACCGATGCGGTGAAGCAGAAGATCATCGATGGGATCGATGCTGAAGCGCGCGGGCGTTCGATCGGCCAGCTGACTGAAGAGCGGGACGCGACGTTACTCAAACTCCTCAAGGTGCTTCGCGAGTCTGACAAATAGAGCCCCGGGGCGACTAGGCCCGTCGGCGTGCTGTGGGCTAAACTTCCATCATCTTTATGGGAGAATAAGCCGTGGCCGAAGCCGACCGTCAGACAAGTGCATTGTTCTCGCCGCTGAAAATTAGCGGCACTGTATTCAAAAACCGCATCGTAATTTCGCCGATGTGCACCTACTCGGCCGAGGAGGGCTTGGCCAGCGATTGGCATCTGGCCCATCTCGGACAATATGCGCTTGGCGGCGCTGCCGCTGTCTTCACCGAGGCCGCTGCGGTCGAACCCCGGGGCAAGATTACCCATGGGGACCTCGGCATCTGGTCGGCTGACCACGCGAAGGCCCTGAAGCCGGTCACCACATTCATTGCCCGACACGGGGCGTTGCCGGCGATCCAGATCGCCCATGCAGGACGCAAGGCCAGCATGCAGCGCCCCTGGCACGGCAACGGCGCCATGGATGCAAGCGACGCGGCCCGTGGCGAGATACCCTGGGACATTGTTGCGCCCAGCCCGGAACCCGTCCGCGACGGCTGGATCATGCCCGAGGAGCTCGGGGTTGAGGATATTTACGCGATTCAGGATCACTATGCTGCGGCGGCCGGTCACGCCCATGATGCGGGTTTCGAAGTGCTCGAAATTCATTCCGCTCATGGCTATTTGGCCCATTCGTTTCTGTCGCCCACGTCGAACCACCGCAATGATAGCTATGGCGGGGATCGCGCCGGGCGGATGCGTTTCTCGCTGGAAACCGCAGAAAAGGTCCGCGCGGTCTGGCCTGACCACAAACCGCTATTTGTTCGAATTTCTTCGGTCGACACAGATGGGGTAACCGAAGGCTGGCAGCTGGAAGATTCCGTGGCGTTGGCCGGTGAGCTGAAAGCGCGCGGCGTTGATGTGATCGACTGCTCGTCGAGCGGGATTTTGGGCACGGCCACGGCGGCGCAGGGCAAGCTGCCGCTCGGCTTCCGCACCGCCTATTCGTCACGGATCGGGGCCGAAGCCGAAATCAACACCATGGTTGTTGGCCTGGTGCTGCACGCCGAACAGGCCGAGAAGATTATCGGTGACGGTTTGGCTGATCTGGTCGCGATCGGCCGTGAAGCCTTATTTAATCCCTATTGGCCCCGCCACGCCGCCCACACGCTGGGTGCCGATCCTGGATTTGCCGACTGGCCTGACCAGTATGGCTGGTGGCTGACCCGCCGTGAGCCACTGATCCGGGAATACCGGGATAACTAGCCCACATCAATGAGGCCGGCTCCGCCGGTCACCGTTTATCTAAGAGGAACCCCCATGGCTTCGCCCATCACTTTCTATTTCGATTTTGTATCTGCCTATTCCTATGTGGCGATGAACAATATTGAACGTATCGCCAAGCGTTATGGGCGAGAGGTCGAATGGAATTGTGTGTCTCTTCCCGAGATTCTGGCGCATCACAAATCGATCTCGCCGCGCGAGCAACCGGCCAAGTTTGCCCATAACGGCAAGGATTTTCCCCGGCTGTGTGAGATGAACGGCCTGCCGGTGACCTTCCCTCCCGAGGTGCCCCCCTATGGGGCGAGCCTGCACCGGCTGGTGTTCTGGCGGCTGCACCGCAAGGACCCCGAATTGGCCAAGACTTTCGCCCGGGCGGTGGATCATCGGTATTTCGGTACCGGCAAAGAGGTGCGCACGGCAAGCCAGTTGCACGCGGCGTGCAAGGCGCGTGGCGTGGCGCTTTCCATGAAGGAAATCCAGGCAGCCGGGAACGACAAAAACGCCCAGAAGGCGCTCGACAAGGCGTTCGACCGGGCGATTGCCGATGGCATGTTCGGGGCGCCGTTCATGGTTGTGGATGGTGAGACGTTCTGGGGAGCCGACCGGCTCGACCATGTGGAATACCGGCTGAAGCATGCGGCCAAAGTGCCCCGCGGGTTTGAGACGTTCTCTTTTTCAAGTCCGTTCACCCTGCTCAACGGGCCGCTTTTTGTGAAAACCACTAAATCCAAGGCGACCTTCGGGTTCCGCGCCGATGAGCGCCACCTCAACCCGCGTGAGGTCGTGCATGGGGGCTGGATGACCAGCTTTGTCGACGTGGCGATGGCGCAATCGGCCTTGTACGAACTCGGCGTGGTGGCTCTGACCCCGACGATTCATCTGGAAGCTGATTTTCTGGCGCCGATCCTGCCGGGGGCGTGGGTGGAATGTGACGTTAAGCTGGTGAAGTCGACCCACCGGATGAACTTCGTTGAGGCGATGTCCTACGCGGATGGTGAGCCGGTGCTGCGGTCTTCGGCGATCTATCGCAAGCCGCGCGATATGGAGAAGCGCGTCGGGAATAATTTGTCACCGACGGATTAGTTCGGGCGAGGAAGTCGCAATGAGAACTTCCGGTCGCGTCTAGCTGTCTTGTAGCGACTGCCAGATCTGATCGAGCGCGTTGTGAGAGTCTCCGAAAGCCTCAACCACATGCGGGTCGAAATGGCCCTTTGAATCGATCCGTTCGTCGCCGTGCAGAATGATGGCGCAGGCCCGTCCGTGATCGATCGCTGCCTTTTAGGGGCGTGCGGTGCGCAGGGCATCATAGATATCAGCCAGTTGGACAATCCGGGCTGCGAGTGGAATTTCCTCGCCGCGTTTGCGTGCTGGATAGCCTGTGCCATCCCATTTTTCATGGTGGTTCAGAGTGATCTCGGCCGCCATGGCCAGCCGGGGCGAGTGGCTCAGGCTACGGTGACCGTAGATTGTGTGATTGTCCATCTCGCGGCGTTCATCAGGATTGAGCGCACCGGTTTTGCACAGCACGGAAGTTGATACGCCCATCTTGCCGACGTCGTGGAGTTAAGCCGAATAGCGTAATTGACGGCAGTATTTTTCGTCCCTGCCCATCGTTTGCCCGAGGAATCCGCTGTACTCGTTCACCCGGTAGATATGGTTGCCGGTACTTTCGTCATAGATTTCGGCCGCCCGGGCAAGCAACGAAATCGCGAGGCGAAACGCGTCATTACCACGCACACCGTCGATGTCATCGAACTGTGCCATCGCCTCTACCTGGCGCAGCATGGGTTCATTCGGGGATTCATCATCGACGCGACTGTGTTCGATGCGGTCGAGCGGGTTAGCCTGTTCGACGGCGGCGCCAGCAAGTCGGTTGAACCGCAACAGCAGGTTCAGATCATCCTGGGTAAATCCGGGTTCTGCGGCTGGGTCACTGACAAGCGTCATCATACCGACAACGCCGTTGGTATGGTTCTTCAGGGGTACTGCGGCAACCATGCCGGGCTCGACCGGGTGACGAATGTCTATCGCGGGATTGACCAGGCCTTTGGTGATTGCATCCGGGGCGTCTGCACAGATTTGGGTTTTGCCGGATTGGGCCACCCGCGCGGAAAGGGAATCCTGATTGAGCGCCACCGGGTCGGGCAGTGTCGGGACAGGCGGGTGGGCGGCCACGCAAACGAGGCGGGTTGCGTTTTTTTCATGCTGCAGAAGATACAAGACACCGGTCGTCGCGCCGATGATCGCACAGCCTTGCCGCAGGGCCTTGGTGGCGAGGGTAGCCGCATCCTGGCCCGGGTGATGATCGAGCAGGTCGACAAAGGAGTGCCGGTTAGTCATGAGGCTGCGGGGCGAGGGGCCTAGGCGCTTTCGAGGCCCGCGCGGAGAGACAGGTCGTTGAACTGAATCTGATTGTGTTTGCCGGCGAGGTCGGTTGGCGCCTCGCGGGCAAACCACGCCACCACCTTGGCCGGACGTTTGGGCGGTTGTCCCTGATCGATTGTCAGCGCGGCAGCCCGGAACTCGCTGTTGGAGTAGATCGCTTCAACCATATCGGTCTGGGTGAAGCCCGGGGACACGGCGAAGATCTGTACGTCGGAATCTTCCAGATCATAGTGCAGGCACTGGGTCATGGAGAGCAGGGCGGCTTTCGAGGAGCAATAGGCCGCGTAGAACCGGTCCGGAATGAAGGCACGTGCGCTGGTCAGGTTGATGATCGTGCCGGAATTCTTTTCGGTCATCGCGGGCAGCACTGCCGATATCAGATTGTAGGGGCCAAGCACGTTGACCTGCAGTACTTCGAGATAATCAGCCGGCGGGATGTCCTGAACTGACCCCATGTAACCCAGGCCGGCATTGTTGATAAGCACGTCGATGCGACCATGTTCGGCGACGATGCCGTCGATGAAGGCGCTTGTGGCTGCGGTATCGGCGACATCAAACCCATAACATTCGGCGGTGGCGCCAAGCGCCTCGACCGCGGCCTTGGTCTCGGCGCAGGCTTCGGCACTGCGGGCGCAGAGCACAAGGTGAGGGCCGTCAGGGGCCATCTCCAGGGCGGTCGCAGCTCCGATGCCGCGGCTGGCGCCGGTCAGCACCACGATCTTGTTTTTCAGGCCGGACATGTTCCCCTCCATCGCATTATATTTTCCCGATTGTGACCTGCCCGGACGCAAAAGAAAACGCCCGGGCGCGGGGCCCGGGCGTCCGAATTCTCGATGTGACGCGTTCTAGTTACGATTGCCGAACAGATGCAGCAGCAGCATGAACATGTTGATGAAGTCGAGATACAGCCGCAGCGCACCCATGATGGCTTTCTTGCCGGCAACCTCGGAACCGTCGAGCTCGTTATACATCTCCTTGATCTTCTGGGTGTCGTAAGCTGTGAGGCCCACGAAAACCAGAACACCAATGACCGAGATCGCGAACTGCATCACGGTCGAGCCGATGAACATATTCACGATGCTGGCCAGAATAACGCCGACAAGGCCCATCATCAGGAATGATCCGAGGCCCGACAGGTCACGCTTCGTGGTGTAGCCGTAAAGGCTCATGGCGGCGAAGGTTGCTGCCGAGATGAAAAACACCCGCGCGATGCTCGCGCCCGTGAAGGTCAGGAAGATGTGGCTCATGGAAAGCCCCATCACGCCGGCGAATAGCCAGAAGACCAGCTGGGCCGTGGAAGCTCTCATGCGCTGAATGCCGAAGCTCAGCACCAGCACGAAGGCCAGCGGCGAAAACATCGCGACATAGGCCAGTATGGTCGGCTGGACCTGACCCAGACTGTTCTGGGCGTAGAAGAGCTGCAGCAAGGCCGGCGTGCTCGAGACCAGATAGGCCACGATGCCGGTTAGTGCGAGGCCGGTGGTCATGTAATTATAGACGCGCAGCATGTAGGACCGCAGGCCCTCATCGATCGCGGCGTCGGCTACGGTGCGACCCTGGATTACAGAGCTGCGGTTGAATTCGTTCGCCATGGTATTTCGTCCCTCTCGGGCCCCCCTGCTAAAACGTCGTGTCTATACCATAAATATGGGATGGCACGGGCCTCAAATCAACCGCGATTGCGTTGGATTTTACGTGATTGTCACAGGTCAAGCACTTGAAATTCGTCAATTTTGCTATTTGGAGGCTGAGGACCGCCGATACAGCGCGTACACCACATGTGCCAGCGCGATCGCGACGGCGAGACCTGCGAACAGGGGCCGTAGTGCTTCGGGCAAAATCGGGGCCAAAACTGCCAGCAGCAACAACCGCATGGAAAGCCGGCTCCACATCTGCCAGGGGGCGACTTCCCCCTGCGTGCCTTTTGCGGAAATGGCTGATTCGGCAAACCCCAGGATGCCGGCGGCGAGAACCCATGTGCCGATCAGCCCGAGCTGCCAGGGCAAGAGCGCGAGCGCCAGGCTGAACATGGAGCTGGTCATGGTACTCAGTCGTTCGCTGAAGCGGCTCACCGATGAGGTCAGGCGTGCCAGCCAGTTGTCGGTTGTTTCCAGCAAGGCGGCGAGCAGGCCGAGGGCCGCCATGGCCCAGAGCATGAGATCGGGCTGGCCGGTGGTGGGTATGATGGCGAGCCCGCCCAGCAGGGAGGTGATGGTTATTCGCAGGATTGTGAATCGGGTGCCGGTGGTAAGCGTTTTTGCGGCTGGCTCCGCGGTCTGCCCGTTCACGGATTTGGGAGAGGGAACCAGTGCGGATAGCCCGTATAGCAACATGAGAATGGCCAAGCTCGCGAGGGCCGGTGCCATGCCGAGCCGGAACGCCAGGGCAAAAATGAACGACACGGCACCGGTGACCAGAACCGTCAGCGGCAAATGACCCATGCCCATCGTGTGCACTTTGGGGGGCTGCAATGTCGGACGCGGCTCGTCGGTGGGGCCGCTTATCTTCTTTTCACTTGTCACGGGATGTTGTTCCTCAAATTCCTATTCGTTGCGCAGCCATGGAGCGGCCTTCTGCCCCAGGGCCCGCCATGTCCCGATCAGACCGGCAACAATGGTGATTGCGGTGGCCAGCACTGTGGTGATTGCCACCGCCATAGGCTCGAAACTCCAGCTGATCCGCAACAACCAAGTGACCACGGCCCATCCCGTAACGGTGCCCACAAGGGCTGCGATGATTGCTGTCACGAGGCCGAGCAGGCCATATTCCAGAACATAGGCCGCGACGATATCACCTCGGGTGGCACCGAGAACCTTGAGGACCACGCTGTCATAGATGCGCCGCCGGTGTCCGGCCGCAATGGCGCCAGCCAACACCAAGGTACCTGCCACCAGGGTAATTAGCGTGGTAAGACGTACTGCGGTGCCCACATTGTGGACCAAATCCCCGACGGTTTCCAGTGCTGCGCGGACCCGGATGGAGGTCACATTGGCGAAGCGACCGGTGACCTGGCGCTCCAAATTGTCTTCGGCTGTTTCGTCCGCATGAACCACGGCGATATGCATCCGGGGGGCAGATTCGAGAACCCCGGGAGAGAAAATCATGACGAAATTAATGGCCAGCCGCTGCCAGTTGATCAGCCTTGTGTTGGCTATGGCGGCGGTGAATTCGCGACCAAGGACGTTCACGGTGATGGTGTCACCAACCCCGACTCCGAGCCCGGTCGCAACCCGGTGGTCGATGCTGACCAGCATTTCGCCGCGATAATTCGCCGGCCACCATGCCCCGGTGACAATCGGATTGTGGGCCGGTGCGGCCTCGGCCCAGGTGATCCCCCGGTCGCCGCGCAGAACCCAGCGGGCTTCGGGAAGAATAGTGGCTTGGGCTGCCGGGGTCCCGTCGATAGCGGTGATCCGACCGCGTAGCATCGGGACCGCTTCGCTGCGGTCGACCCCGGGGACGGCCGCGACGATGTCCTCAAAGGGTTCAATCTGGTCAGGCTGGATGTCGACGAAAAAGAAGGCCGGCGCGTCGGCGGGTAATTCATCAGCGATCTGGCGGGACAAATTGCCTTCTATCGTTGCGACGGTGACCAGCATCGACAGGCCCAATCCCAGGGACAGCACAACCGATGCCGTCGGTGCGCCTGGACGGTGCAGTCCGGCCAGGGCCAGGCGGAGGGCTGGTCGGCGAACGCCTTTGACACGGGCGGCCCCCTTGGCGATGGCGGCCGCCGCGAGGCGAAATGTGAGCATGGCGCCTGCCGAGCCGATGACGAACCAGGTGGCAAACCAGGCGTCTGAAGCGGTGGAAATAGCCAGCGCGGCCAACGCGGCGGCAAGGATGACCGTCACCAGAATATAAAGCGGCCGCGGCCTCCCGCTAGCAGGTGCGACCAGGGCTCGAAACAGATGTCCGGCGGGAATATCCCCGGCCCGGGCGATCGGCCAGATCGAGAAGGTTAGCGCTGTCAGTAACCCGAAGGCGGCCGCCACGATCAGCGGCGTGGCGAATATTCCCGTAGCCATCCGGATCGGCACGACTTGCGCTATCAGGTCCGCGGCGGCCAGGGGGAGCAGGGCGCCCAAAACCAGTCCTGCCGCGATGCCGAGACTGGCCAAAGCGAGCACCTGGAGGAGATACACCCGGAACACCAGGGCCCGCGGGGCACCGATGCATTTCAGGGTGGCGATCGTGCTGGTCTTGCCGTCGAGCCAGGCCCGCACCGCGTTGGCGACCCCGACCCCGCCCACCAGCAGAGCGGTCAGTCCGACGAAGGAGAGGAACAAGGTGACCCGCCCGATCAGACGGGTCAGCTGGGGTGAGGATTCATCGAGCGTACGAATGCGCCATCCGGCTTCGGGAAACCGGGTGTTGATGGTCTCGATGGTGCTCGCGGATGCAGCGTTCTCTGGTAGCCGAAGGCGGTAATTATAGTGGATCAGGCTGCCCGGCTGGACCAGTTCGGTGTCGGTCAGGGCTGCAGCGGAAATCATGACCCGGGGGCCGAGAGAGAACAGCCCTGAGCCGCCAATGCGGTCCGGCTCATGGGTGATTTCGGCGCGTATTTCGAACCGTGTTTCACCGATGCGCAGTGTGTCACCAACACCGACCCCGAGCTTCGTCAGCAGTTCCGGTGCGGCTGCCGCTCCCCAGAGGTTGTCGCGCTGTTCCAGCAGTTCGATGAGGGAGAGAGACGGTGCGGTCTCGAGTGTTCCGTAAAGGGGATAGGTGGATTCCACGGTTTTGAGTTCCACGAGACTGCGCGCTGCTTGTATGTTTTCCGCTCGTGCCATCGCGCGCATTTCCGCGCTTGCCGCAACTATTCCCGCGGCATCCAGGGCTTTGCGTTCCTCAGCACTGGCCGGGCGATGGACGATGTCGACCAGCAGATCACCTCCGAGAATCTCGCGGGCGTCTGCACCGATGCTCTCTTCCAACATGGCCCGGGTTGATCCGACCGCCGCGATCGCGGCGACGCCCAGTGCTAGACAGGCGATGAATATACGGAACCCGCGGGTGCTGCCGCGCAGTTCACGCCGGGCCAGTCGGGTGGCCAGGGACCAGGAAATCGCAGGATCATTCATGAGTCAGGATCGACGATGCAACCGTCACGTAAATGGACGACCCGGTCGCAACGTCCCGCGATGATCGGATCATGGGTAATCAGGACCAGTGTCGTCCTGCTGTGCTCGGACAATTCAAAAAGAATCTCGATGATTGATTCACCGGTTTCGCCATCCAAATTCCCTGTTGGCTCGTCGGCGAGCAGCAGGTCGGGGCCCGGGGCAAAGGCCCGCGCCAGGGCGACCCGCTGTTGTTCGCCGCCGGAGAGTTGCGAGGGGTAGTGATCGAGCCGGTGCCCAAGGCCGACCCGTTCGAGGCTTTGGCGGGCGCGGTCGAAAGCATCGGTGGCCCCGGCAAACTCAAGCGGAACGGCGACGTTTTCGAGCGCGTTCATGGCTGGAATCAGGTGGAAGGCCTGAAAAACAATACCGACTTTATGACGCCGGAAACGCGCCAGGGCGTCCTCGTCGAGATCGGAAAGATTCTCTCCCCCGACATGCACGGATCCGCCGGTGGGGCGCTCCAGTCCGGCGATCACCATCATCATGGTGGACTTCCCCGAGCCCGACGGGCCCACCACGCCGAGGGTCTCACCGGATTTGACGGTGAGATCAATTCCGCGAAGGATGTTGACCTCGCCCCCCGCACTCTCCAAATGAAGTTCGGTCCCGACGAGCGCAATCATGGGGTGTGGTTGCGTGGAATCGTGTGGGGCCCCGTTCGCTCCCGCGCCTGACAGGTCGTTCATGATGCTTCGCCTTCGCCGTATAAAGTCACATACCGCTTCTACATATGACCGTCCTTGCCGGATCATCAATGGTGCAAATTGGCCCGTTGCGGCCCGCGGGGCGGTTGTGATGGCGTTTTATCTGCTGTTGGCGAGCCCGGCACCAGCGGCCGATCCCCCGGTGATCGTCGCTTTCGGGGACAGTCTGTCGGCAGGATTTGGTTTGGAAAACGTTGATTCCTTCCCGGTTCAGCTTGCCCGGTCGCTGATTGCGACGGGGGTGACCGCGAATGTGATCAATGCCGGCGTGTCGGGGGATACCACGGCGGGTGGGCGGGCACGCCTAGCCTGGTCGGTGCCCGACGATGCCGATCTTGTGATCCTGGAATTGGGAGCCAATGACGGACTACGCGGACTTGATCCCACTGCCACCGAAGCCAATCTCGATGCGATGCTTCAGGCCCTGGCCGCACGGGGTACAAAAGTACTGCTGACAGGCATGCTGGCACCGCCAAATCTGGGCCGGGAATATGGCGTGGCTTTCAATGCCGTATTTCCCCGGCTGGCCGCCAAACACCAGGTGGTTTTCTATCCGTTTTTTCTCGATGGTGTGGCCTCCGAGACCGGTCTAAACCAACGTGATGGACTCCACCCCAATGCGGAAGGGGTCGCCCGAATCGTCGACCGCATCACACCCTATGTCTTGCAGGCGCTGGGTGGTTCAGCTGCCCTGGAATCTTCGTAACCGCGAATTGAGAACCCGATGACTGTTTTCCCATTTGCCCAGGCCGGAGTTGTCGCGGAGGAAGCCACCCCAACCTGGACGGGTTGGCGTGCTCTTGCAGAACAATGTCTCGAGCAACTCAATCAGCCGATGCAGGGAACCGGCCTGATCTATGTCACTGACCCGCTAGGCGAGGACATCGCCGAGATAGTTGAATTCATGCGACAGAAGACCGGGATCGAGAATTGGCGTGGCGCTGTCGCACCGGCCATATGTGGCACAGAGGTCGAGTATTTTGGCACGCCGGCCATGGCACTGATGGTACTCGACCTGCCCGAAGGTGATGCGGCGGTATTCCCCGGGGAGCCCGGTCGGGATGATCTGCAGGTTGCCAGCAGCGCTCATCTTGCCATCGTCCATGGGGATCCGCGCCAGCGCGCGGTACTCGACGCTCTGCCGGCACTGTCCCAATCTACCGGAGCCTATCTGGTGGGAGGTCTGGTGAGCGGCAATGTAACGGCACCCTTGGTTGGGGCACCCGATGCGCCATCGGGGCTTGCGGGTATATTTCTAGCGGACCGTGTCCCGGTTGCGACAGGATTGACCCAGGGCTGCTCCCCCGTGGGACCGACCCATACGATCACTGCCATGGAAGACCAAATTATTCTCGAACTTGATGGGCAAAGTGCTTTGGGGGTTCTCAAAGCCGATGTGGGCGAACTACTGGCCCGTGATCTTCGCCAACTGGCGGGATATGTGCATGCGGCCATTCCGGTGTCGGGGTCTGATACGGCGGATTATCTGGTGCGCAATCTGATCGGTCTGGATGTGGAATTTGGCAGTCTGGCCGTGGCCGAGGACCTCGAAGTTGGGGATCGCCTGATCTTTGTGCGCCGGGATGCGGCCAGCGCAGTCGAAGATATGCAGCGGATGCTCGATGACCTGAAACGTCGTGCCGGCCCGAACATTCGCGGCGCGGTCTATCACAGCTGTGTCGCGCGCGGCCCGAACCAGTTTGGCGATGGCGCAAAAGAGCTTGGGATGATTGCCGAGACGTTCGGGGATATTCCGGTGATCGGTTTTTTCGGCAACGGCGAAATCTCCCATGACCGCCTCTATTCCTATACCGGCGTGCTCACGGTGTTTCCTGAGGCTGACGCCTGTTGATAGCCGCCTTAGATGCACCCCGTGAAAGCTGATAAATGAAAATTCTCGAGACCCTTTCGCTGACTGATCCGATCGTGATTTTGACCGGTGCCGGAATATCTAAGGAATCCGGCCTGGCCACCTTTCGGGATCCCGATGGCATTTGGGCCAAACATCGGATCGAGGATGTGGCGACGCCCCAGGCCTTCGCCCGAACCCCCGATGTGGTGCTCGAATTCTACAATGTGCGCCGGGCCCAGATGGTGGATGCCGATGTCGTGCCGAACGACGCCCATCGCGCTTTGGGCCATCTCGAAGACTTCTGGCCGGGCGGGGTGCTGGTGGTGACCCAGAATATCGATGATTTGCACGCCCGGGGCGGCTCCCGAAACCTGATCCATATGCATGGTGAGCTCGCCAAGACCCGGTGCAACGATTGTGGGGAGATCATCGAGGGCCTTAGTGATCTGCGTGCCGATATGACCTGTCCGCAATGTTCTGAAACCGGAGCGTTGCGACCCCATGTGGTTTGGTTCGGTGAGATGCCACTGGAAATGGATCGAATCACGTCTGCGCTCGGCGCGTGTGGTTTGTTTATTTCCATCGGGACATCGGGAAATGTTTATCCGGCCGCTGGGTTTGTGCAGGAAGCGCGTTCCAGCGGGGCGTTGACCATAGAGCTCAATCTGGAAGAATCCCTCGGCGCGAGCGCGTTTCATGATGGTCGGTACGGCCCAGCAACCGAGATCGTAACCGGGTTCGTGGACGAGCTTCGGGTGCGTGCTGCATCGTGAGCTCATCTGGTCCCGAAGCAGCGCTGGCGCAAATCCTGAGCGAAGCCCGGGCGTGCACGCTTTGTGCGGCCGATCTGCCGCTCGGACCCTTGCCGTTGATGCGGGCCGGGGGGGGGTACCAATCCTGATCATCAGCCAGGCGCCGGGCACGAAAGCCCATGAAAGCGATTTGTCTTTCAATGATCCGTCTGGCGACCGCCTGCGCGGCTGGCTGGGGATCGACCGGGACACGTTTTACGACCCGGACAAGCTGGCGCTACTGCCGAGGGGGTTCTGCTATCCGGGCCGTTTGCCGAAAGGTGGTGATGCGCCGCCACGCCCCGGATGTGCCCCGCTCTGGCACGACCCGATCATGGGCTCGTCGCCCGAGATACGCTTCACGCTCTATGTCGGCAGTTATGCAATCCGGCATTATCTGCCCGGCTATCGCACGATGACTGCGGCGGTGGAAGACTGGCGGACCTACGCGCCGGATGCGTTGCCCTTGCCTCATCCGAGCTGGCGCACGAATGCGTGGGAACGGAAAAGCCCGTGGTTTACCGAAGATGTGTTGCCGATGCTGGCGAAACAGGTGGCGTCGGCGCTCCGCTAACTCGCGCTGGCTTCGATGCTGTCCATGTCATCGTCGGAGAATCCAAAGTGATGTCCGATCTCGTGGATCAGGACATGGCGGACCAGGCCATAAAGGCTCTCGTTTGATTCACACCAATAGTCGAGCAGGGGCCGGCGGTAGAGATAAATCTGGTCGACATCGCTCGGCGTGTCGCCGATGGATTTCTGGTCGATACTGATCCCGACATAAAGCCCGAGGATGTCGAACGGACTCTCGAGGTCCATCGCTTCCATGGTTTGGTCGTCAGGAAAATCGGTCACGTGTATCGCCACATTGGCCACATGAACGGACAAGGAGCGCGGGATCGTTGCAAAGGCCTCGCCGGCGATTGCTTCAATGTGGGCGAGGTTCGGTGCGGATTCGTACATTGCGGAAGCGGCCATAGCGCCATCATATAGGGATGCTTGATCGCTACGCCAAGCGTGGTCACGATTGGGTGGATCACAAATTGAACCCCGGGAGAACCAGATGGCCGAAAAACTTGATGCCGCCGCCCGCGATACTGCCCTCGCAACCCTTGATGGCTGGACGCTGGTCGACGGACGGGACGCGATTTCCAAGACGTTTACCTTCGGCGATTTCAACGCCGCTTTTGGTTTCATGAGCCGCGCCGCCCTGAAAGCCGAGGCGATGGATCATCACCCGGAATGGTTCAATGTCTGGAACAAGGTCGACGTGGTTCTCTCAACCCATGATGCCGGCGGTCTGACCAAACTGGATATGGAACTGGCCGCGTTTATGGACGGGCTGGCCTAGATCAGGCCTGGCGCAGGACGCGCCCAGCTGTGCGGCCATCCAGTCTGCGGATTGGGCGCGATACCGGTAAGGGCGGTTATTGGCGATGTGGTTGCCGTCCGGGACCACGAGTAGTTCCACCGGGCCGGAGGCTTCAGACGCGAGCCGCTCGGCATCGGTATGGGGCACGATCCGGTCGAGTTTCCCCGCGAGCACAAAAAGCGGACAAGTGATGTTCTCGGCGACCCCCGCGAGGGAGAGCTTGCAGGCATTTTCGAAGGCTTCGGCCTCGCTGCCGGCCCGGGATCGGGCGTGGAACGCTGCCCGCGTAAGACCGGGAAGATTCTCCCAGACCGCACCCCAGTCATAGGGCCCGGAAAGTGCGATGCAGGCTTTGACGCGCTTCTCGAAGGCTGCCGCGCGGGTCGCGTAATAGCCACCAAGACTGACCCCCCACAAACCAGCGCGGTCGGGATCGATGCCGTCACGGGTTTCGAGCCAGTCGAATACCGCGCCCACGGGTACTTCGTAATCATGGCGGATGGCGAAGTCATATTCGCCTTCCCCCTGTCCCGGGCCATCAAAAGTCAGCGTGGCCAGACCTCGATTGAGAAACAGGGATTCGTAGGAATCCATCTCTTCCTTGGAGGAATCCAGACCCATGGCCATAACGACCACCGGGGGCGTATCCACATTCAGGGGGCGGCGCAGGATGCCGGCCAGGGAATTGCCCTGATAGGGGATCTCGACCCGAACGCCGGCCGGGCGCAGATGGGGTAGGGCGTCGTTGCGACAGGCAACTGCTTTCATATGGGCGACCCGCATTTCGTCCGGGTCATTCACAAACAGGAATTTGGCGAAGTGGTAACAGACGCCGGCGGTGGTGAGGTGCTCTCCGGCGCTCAGGTTGTGACCCTCGGCCAGCGCGGTGCGTCCCATCTCTTCGTGGATGGCCGCGCGAGCCGACCAGGCCGCGCACCATTTCTCCCAGCTCTCGATGGAGGCGGTGACCTCCTCGAAATCGGTCAGGGGAATGCCGTTGGCGACAAATCGCGGGGCCCAGTGGCTGAGCGCGGCGACAACGCGGGGATCTTTTGCCATCGTCGTTCTTCCTCGCTACCGGGCGCCCATGCGCAGCGCCCCGTCTAGGCGCATCACGGTGCCGTTGATCAGGACGTTGTCACACATATGCATCACCAGCTTGGCGTATTCGTCGGGACGGCCAAGGCGTTTGGGAAACTCCGGCTGCTCGCCAAGGCTCGCGCGGGCTTCCTCGGGAAGTCCGGCCATCATCGGGGTGTCGATCAGGCCCGGGGCGATGGTGTTGACGCGGATCCCCTGGGACGCGAATTCCCGCGCGGCGACCAGGGTGAGGGAGACGACCCCGCCTTTTGACGAAGCGTAGGCGGCCTGGCCGATCTGGCCTTCGGTGGCGGCGACGGAGGCCGTGTTGACGATCAGGCCGCGCTCACCGTCTTCCATCGGGTCGGTGCCATAAAGATCCGCACCGAACAGGCGGATCATGTTGAAGGTGCCGATCAGATTGACCTGGATGACGGCGGCAAAGGCTTCGAGGGGCAGCGGGCCATTGCGGCCGACAATGCGGCCTGGTGGGGCGATGCCTGCGCAATTCACGAGGAGACTGGCAACACCGTTGGTCGCGCGCGCACTCGCGATCGCGGCAGCCGCGCTGTCGGCGCTGGTGACGTCACATTCAACAGCCACGGCGCCGATCTCAGCAGCGACCGTATTCGCACCGTCCATGTTCACGTCGAGAAGCGCGACCTTCATGCCGGCGGCCACGCAATGTCGCGCGACTTCGGCCCCGATACCTGATCCGCCACCTGTGATGATGGCAGCCTTGCCGTTCACGTCTATGTCACTCTCCACGTGTCTATGTGCGGACTGTTTTATCGTTCCGGTCCGTTTCCTTCAACCGGAGGGGTGCTGGAGCATTTTGGCATCCAGTCCCAGGATCCAGCCCTCGATCCGCCGGACGACAGCATCAGCAGGTTCGCCTGAAGTGCGATGCCCGAAGATCACGTTGAGCATTCCGAACAGGCCAATGGTGGCGTCAAACCTGTCTTCACCGTCCGCGCCCTCCCCGAACCCGTCCCGGATATCACTGGCCAGTGCTGCGGAAAGCTGGACCTTGTTCTGGGTCGCCCAGTCGAGAAGTCGGGGCGCGTCTTCCTTGCGATGGGTGCTGTTGAGCTTTGACTTATTGGAGGCAGCGATCTGCAGTTTCAGATGCCCGTAGATCTCGCCGGGATAGGCCTCGGCCACGATGATGCCCGGGCGGGTCAGCAACTCGGTCAGCCGCCCATCGAACGGCCAGACATGGAAAGCCGGGTCTCGCCGCAGGGCCGGGGCGATGAGGTCGCGCCAACCGGAGATGGCCGCCTTGCCAACCTGCTGCGCTCCCATGGTCCAGAACATAGGGTTTGCGGCGGCGCGCAAATTGGTGGGGTGATCACAAAGTCGGAAGAGCTCGTCGGGGCTTGTGAGATTCAAACCATCAATCAGATGCGCGCGGCGCGTGCCGCCGGGCCGGTTGGGATAGAACGGTCGACGGGGGGAGACTTCGTCCTGGGTATCGGCTGGGGCGTAGAATTCTTTCCAGGCGCCCCGTCCGAATTTGGGCAAAGCGGTCATGAATCGGTCAATGCGGGCGGCCTTGGCATAGGCGCGCGGCACACCGAGCGGGAAATCAAAGCCAACAAAAGCAGTTTCCCCAACTCCGGCGGCGGCCTTCAGGCGCGCGAACAAATCTTCCAGATCACTCACCGGTTCGGGGGCCAATGCGAGGTAGTTACCGTTGGCCATTCGTACCGCGCGGGCCATCGACCGCTTGCGGGGAACAATAGACCAATCTGCATGGGCCACCAGCGCAGGCGGCTGGAGGGTCGGACGCGGTTTGATGGCGAGGGCGTTCACGTCGCTTCGAAGGAATCGAGGAAGGGAAACAGCGCCGCATTGAAAGCGTCCGGGTTTTCGATATTTGAAAGATGGCCTGCCGGATCGATTTCCACATATGTCGCGCTCGGGATCCGCGCCGCCATTTCCTGCATCCCGACCGGCGGCGTGCCGATATCCTGGGCGCCGCAAATTAACAGGGTCTGGAGCTGGATTTCGTGCAGGCGGTCCATGAAGGCGAGCCGGGTCATGGCGCCGGCACAAGCGACGTAGCCCTTGACCGTGTTGGTGGCGATCAGGCGGCGTGCCTGTTCGACCAGCTCGGGGCGTTCGGCGCGTACATTTTCGGCGAACCAGCGCAAAGGCATCACTGCCACGAGGGGCTCGAGACCTTCCTGTGCAACTTGCTCGATCAGAGTCGGGACGGTTGCAGCAAACTCACCGGTGAAGTCTGCGCGGGTATCGGCCAGAACATAGGCCCCGATGCGGTCCGGCCAGCCCAGCGCCAACGCCTGCCCGGTCATGCCGCCAATCGACAGTCCGACGAAATGACTTTTCGTGATGCCGAGCGCATCCCAGAGCGCAACGATATCGGTGGCGAGATCTTCCAGATCCCAGGGCCCCGCGGGCGTGCCGGTGCCGTCATGCCCGCGGGTGTTGTAACGCAGGATGCGATAACGATCCGACAGGGCGGCAACCTGACCATCCCAGAGCGAGAGATTGGTGTTCAGGGAATTCGAGAAGGTCAGCCACGGCGAGCCCTCTGGGCCGTCGATCCGGCAGATGAAATCAATACCGTTCGCCGTGATCTTCATGTCGCGGGTTGCCTTCGCGGCTATTTGGTGGCGTAGGCGGGGGACGGCGTCCCGGCCATACTCAAAGGCCCGACGCTTTTTTCGACCAACGGCATGACCTTGTCGCCGAAAGTCCGGATCGAGCGCATGGCGGCTTCGTGGTCCATGTTCCCCATGGTCATGTAAAGCGCGGTGTGGACGGGGCGAACTCGCTCGAGTTCTTCGACCAGTTTTTCGGCTACGGTTTCCGCATCACCGATCGGGTTCCAGGCGAGTATATCTTCCGGCGACATTTCGTCCTCGAAAGGTTCTTCCGTGAGCCAGGGTGATTCGAGGTATGTTTGCCCACGGCGCAGATAGCGTGACAGGCGCACCTGGTATCGGGCGTTCTCGGCGAAAGCCAGAGCCTCAGCCTTGTCGTCGGTGACGAAGCAGTACCGCAATGTGCCGAATTGCAGATCGTCCGGGTTACGCCCGGCCGTGGTCCAGGTGTTCTCGGCCTCGGCGCGAATTTCAACGAGGGTGTCCGTGTCCCGTCCAAAGCCCGACACGAAGAGCGGGTGATTTCCCTTTAGGGCGCGCTGCTGGGATCCGGGGCTGTTGCCGGCAATCCAGATTTCCGGTTGCGGTTCCTGAACCGGCCGTGCGGTGAACCAGGTTTGGGGTAAGTCGATATGCTTGCCGTGATATTCGAAGGATTCCTGTCCGAGCCCCTTGGAGAGAAAATCGATCCACTCGTTCGTAATCTCGCTCGCTTCGTCGAGGTCGACCCCGAACCGGGCCAGCTCATAGGCCTGATAGCCCGCCCCCAGTCCCAGAACCAGACGACCCTCGGCCAGGCAGTCGGCAAAAGCGATCTCTCCGAGCAGTCGTGCGGGCTGATAGAGCGCTGGCAATACGACCGCGGTACCCAGGCGAATCCGAAGGGTTTGCGGCGCCACATGACCAATCATCATCAGCGGAGACGGGGAGAGCGAATAGTTTGAAAAATGATGCTCGGTAAACCACGAAATACCGAACCCGGCAGTTTCGGCGGCCTGTACCTGTTCGACGGTTTCCGCCACGACCTGCGAGACCGTTTGCGACGGGTGGCGCCTATTCATCAGGTTGAAAATGCCGTAATCCATAGTGCTCTCCCTTTTGGCGTATTAACCGGTCCCGGTGCCGTCCGAGTCAAGCTGGCGGGGCCGGCTCGCCCGTACTTCACGGCGGGCAATGTAGAACGCCGACCCGATAATGATGGTGGCACCCAGGACCGTGTAAAAATCTGGAATCTGGTCAAACAACAGAAAGCCGAACAGCGTGACAAAGGGCAGACGGGCATAGTCGAAGGGGGCGACCAGCGAAGCGTCGGCCAGTTCGAAGGCCCGGGCCATCAGGAAAATTGCTGCTGTCCCCAAAGCTGCCATGGCGACCGACAGCAAAAGCGCATTGGTGCTCGGGGTCTGCCAGTTGGGCAAAGCGATCAGGAACAGCATGAGTGAGGCCCAGATCGTCTGGTAGACCGTGATCGTCGCTGTGGAATCTGTTTTCCCGAGATGCTTTAGGGTGAAGTACCAGAGCGTCAGGAGGGCCGCCGAACAGATCGGCAGCAGATTGGCGGGGTCAAAGGCAACGAAACCCGGGCGCAAAACAACCAGCACGCCGAGAAAACCCACGATAGTTGCACCCCACCGAGCAAGTTCCACACGCTCTCTCAACAAGATCACAGCCATGATTGTGGTGAAGAGAGGTGCCGTAAAGTTAAGGGTTGTGGCCAGCGCCAAGGGAAGTTGCGACAGAGCCAGAAACAACAAGGTGGTGGTGAGGGTTGTCAGGGCGGCCGAGATGAAGTGCAAGCCGTGGCGCCGTGTCCGCAGCACGCTGCCTTTGCCGCGCAAGATCCACGGCAGCATCATCGGCAGAGCCCACATGAATCGGAGCGCGGAAGTCTCGAAAGCTCCCAGTTCATCGGCGACGATCCGAACCACAGAATGGTTGCCCGCCAGGCAGGCCACACCGGCCGCCATTGAGATGCCACCCCAGACCTGCCGTGGCAGGCCGAGGATGCGGCGGTCGTCGGCGGAGGCGGTCATGATTTTTTCCTGACTTTGCCGACCATGGCCTGATCCCGGGCGATGTAGATGGCGGACACACCAATGATCAATGCGCCGATGATTGTCCAGAGATCGGGGGTTTCCATGAACCAGATAAAGCCGATTAAGGCGGAGAGCGGCAGCCGCACGAAATCCAATGGAATCACCGCTGAAGCTTCGGCGATCCGCATTGAGCTGGTCAGCATCAAATGGGCGAGCGTGGTCAGAGCGCCGATCGCAAAGGTGACCCCAATCATGATCAGGCTGGGACTTTGCCAGACAAAGAGTGCCGGAATCAGAGTGAAAATGGTCAGGAACAGATTGAAGGAGGTCACGATGGCGCGGGCAGAGTCGACCTGAGCCATGACCCGGATCATCAGCACATTGACCGAGATCATCATCGCGCTGCCCAGCGACAGAAGCGCACCGAGCTGGATGGTCTCAACTCCCGGTCGAATAACAATCAGGACACCCATAAACCCGACAAGGGTTGCCGCCCAGCGTTTGGCGCGCACGACTTCATGCAGGAAGATTGCAGCCAGGATGGTCGCGAAGAGCGGGGCGGTAAAATTCAGGGCGACGGCTTCCCCCAGGGGCATCGTCGCCACGGCGGTGAACCACGCCAAAGTCGCAACGGAAGACGAAATGCCACGAATAAGGTGCATTTTGGGGAGTTTGACCCGCAGGTCCGAATAGTCCGGCCCCTTCATGATCAGCGGCAGCACGAAAACCAGCCCGAAGAACGACCGCAGGAACGATGTTTGGAAGGGGTGAAGCTCCGTGCTCGCAAAACGGACCAGCCCGTGCCCGGCCGAAAACAGGGTTACGGCACCCAGCATCAGGACAATCGCGAGAACAGACGGAGAAAGGGGGGCAAAATAGCGGGACATCGGCGGGGACCATAGACCACCGCCAATTGCTTGCGATAGTCGGGCAAGGCAAAGCTGTGCTGCAATTCGGCGGGCTGTTCTGATGAGCAGTGCTAGGAACCCGGCGTCGGTTTGGGCATACTTGCTGCTCCTGTCAGGTTTGACTCCGGGGGGCGCTGTGGTGTTTATCTGCGCTGTTGCGACAGGAGCAACACCGGCGCATGCAAGGCATGGGTTTTGGCAACGATAATTGAACAATTCAGGGCTGAGAGATGAGCAAAAAGGTTTATACGGACGCAAAATCAGCGCTCGAGGGAACGCTTTTCGATGGGATGACAATCCTGGCCGGGGGCTTTGGTCTCTGCGGAATTCCCGAGCACATGATCCTCGCGATCCGCGATTCAGGCGTTAAAGACCTCACGGTCGCGTCGAACAATGCTGGTGTCGATGATTTTGGCCTCGGACTGCTGCTGCAGACCCGCCAGGTCAAGAAGATGATCTCGTCGTATGTGGGCGAGAACAAGACCTTCGAGGCACAGTATCTGGCCGGTGAGCTGGAGCTCGAATTCAACCCCCAAGGCACGCTCGCCGAACGGTGTCGTGCCGGTGGTGCGGGCATCCCGGCCTTCTTTACAAAGACCGGTGTTGGCACCCTGATCGCCGAGGGCAAGGAAACCCGTGAATTCGACGGCGTGACCTATCTTATGGAGCGCGGTCTGGTTGGCGATTTGGCGATCGTAAAAGCCTGGAAGGGCGATACGGCTGGCAATGTGGTGTTCCGCAAGACCGCCCGTAACTTCAACGCCCCGATGGCAACCGCCGGCAAGGTTTGTGTCGTCGAAGTCGAAGAGCTTGTCGAACCGGGCAATCTGGATCCTGATGGCATCCATCTGCCGAGCATCTATGTCGACCGGATTTTCCAGGGTCAGGATTTTGAAAAACGCATTGAGTTCCGCACGGTCACTGAAGACTGAGCGACTCGAGTTAGAGCAGAAAGAAGGAGATAGAATATGGCTTGGTCCCGCGATGAGATGTGCGCCCGTGCAGCACTGGAACTCGAAGACGGCTTTTACGTAAATCTCGGCATTGGTATGCCGACCAAGGTGGCGAACTTCATCCCCGATGACATGAATGTTACCTTCCAGTCGGAGAACGGCATGCTCGGTATGGGCGCGTTCCCGCGCGACAATGAAGTTGATGCCGATTTGATCAATGCCGGTAAGCAGACAATTACCGAGCTGCCGGAATCTGTTTATTTCGATAGCGCCCAGTCTTTCGCAATGATCCGCGGTGGGCATATCAATATGTCGATCCTTGGGGCGTTGCAGGTTGCTGAAAATGGCGATCTGGCGAACTGGATGATCCCGGGCAAGATGGTCAAGGGCATGGGCGGTGCGATGGATTTGGTCGCAGGGGTCAAGCGCGTGATCATCCTGATGGATCACAACGCCAAAGACGGTTCGGCCAAGCTGCTTAAAGCGTGCGACCTGCCGCTGACCGGCGCGGGCGTTGTCGATGACGTCATCACCGAGCTGGGTGTGTTCGCGATCGGCGAAGGTGGTGTTCACATCAAGGAGCTGGCTCCTGACGTTACGGTTGACGAGGTTCGCGAGAAAAGCGAAGCGACGATCATTACCCAGTAGCCGCCAACGGATATCGACGGACGTCGGTCGCGTCCGCTAGTTTGAAAGGCCCCGTGCGTTGCGCGGGGCCTTTTTCTATTGATGGGTCAATGCGAATGAACCGTGATGCGGTCCTGGGTGTGCTTGCGAGCGTCGGCGTGGTTCTGCTGTTCTCAGGGTTTTTGGTGGTGTCCCGGTTTGGCGCCACATCGACGCTGACGATCTATGACATGGCCGCGTTGCGCTTCGGGATTGCCGGAGTTTGTACAATTCCGATCTTCTTTTTGGTGCGTTGGCCGCGGATTCCCCTGTGGAAGGCGGCCGTAATCGCGATCACGTCCGGGGCCCCGTTCACGCTGTTCGTGTTTGGCGGCATGTCCTTTGCGCCGGTCGCCCATGGCGGGATCGTGATCAATGGCGCGATGCCGGTATTTGCCTCGCTGCTGGCCTGGGCCGTATTCGGGGTGCGGTTGAGCGGGTGGCGCATCGTCGGTGTGCTGATGATCGTTGCTGGGGTGATCGGGACCGGATGGGACGCCCTGTCTTTCGGCGAGCCGGGCCAATGGCGCGGGCATTTGCTTTTCCTCGGGGCGGCCGCCTGTAACGCGACCTTCCTGACGTCGGTGCGGGGCTGGGGCCTGACAGCGCTCCAGTCGCTGATCTGCGTCAACGGGATCAACCTCCTGATTTATATTCCGATCTGGCTGCTGCTCCTGCCGAGTAATCTGGCCGGAACCCCCTGGCCCGAAATCCTTTTGCAGGGCGTTTATCAGGGCGTGGTGGCGGCGTTTATTGCGTCGATCCTGATTGCCCATGCTGCGCGGATGCTCGGGGGAATGCGCCAGGCCGCGGCCATGTCAGCGGCGCCCGCTGTGGCGGTACTTATCGCGATCCCCGCCCTGGGTGAGATTCCCTCGGTGATCAGCGTCGCGGGTATTTGTGTGGTGATGGCGGGTATTCTTGTCGCGCTCGGGCCGGGGTTGCTGTCCGGGGTGGCCTCACCCCAGGCGACCCGCCGGTCATGAGTGCGCCGCAGCCCCGACTTCTCGTGGGTCTGGCCTGCGGTCTGGTGGTGCCTTTTGTCTGGGGTGGCTGGATCGTGGCGTCCCGGTTCGGGGTGCTCAACGCCCTGACCGCCTATGACCTGACCGCGTTGCGGGTGGGGGTTGCCGCGATCATCGTGTTGCCGCTGGTGCTCACCCGCGGCCTGGCGGGATTGCCCGTTTGGAAAGGGGCTGTGCTGACCTTTGGTGTCGGGGCGCCGTTTGCGTTGGCGTCTTTTGGCGGGATGACCCTGGCGCCGATCATCCATGCTGGGGTGCTGACCAACGGGACGATGCCGATTTTTGCCGCCCTCGTCGGGTTCTTCTGGCTGCGCGAGCGACCCTCGCGCTCCCAGGCACTGGGTATCGGTTTGATTGTGGTCGGCGGATTGATGTTGGGCCGCGATAGTTTTTCGATTCACGCACCCGCCGGACAATGGCTGGGTGATCTGCTGCTGGTCGGGGCGGCGGGGTGCTTCGCGATCTACATGACCGCGCTGCGGCGCTGGAACGTGTCCATCCTGCAGGCGGTGATCGCCGTGCCGACCATCAGCTCGGTGATCTACATCCCGATCTGGATATTGTTCCTGCCCTCAGGGCTGGTGCCCGCCGTGCTCGGCGATGCGCCCTTCCCACCCTGGCAAGAAGTGGCGCTGCAGGCGGTCTATCAGGGTGTGGTGGCCAGCTTCATTGTGGTGATGCTGATCACCCGAGCTACCAAGTCCATCCGGGCGACGACCATGGCGGTTTTTCTGGCCGGCGCGCCGGTGCTGGCGGTGCTTTTGGGGCTGGTGCTGCTGGCTGAAATTCCCACAAACATCGCCTGGGCCGGGCTCGTGGTTACGACTGCGGGCATGGTGTTGGCGATTGGGCGGCGGCCTGCAGCGGACTAGGTTGGTTCTGGGGCGCTACGCGTCGCACTCCGGCGGTAGCCGCAATACCATCGTATTGATCGCATTCAGCACCCGGTAAAGGGATTCGAACTGCCGGGCAAAGGCGGCGTAATCGATTTCCGAGCGCTTGGTCTGCACAGCGGTATGGATATCGGCGAGGCTGCGCTGACCGTCGCATAACCCCACGATCATGCGCGCTAGGGAGGGGACGGTCATGGCGAGTTTCAGGCCGTCCGTGGTAATGTTGATCTTGCCACCAGTAGGAATTTGCGCGGCAAAAGTACTGGCATCTGTGTTTATCAGAACCGGAACAGCCTCGGGGTGGTCCGCGCCAGGGGGCGTTGTCGTGTTGTCCTGTCGCACCGCGTAGAAAACATGCTTCTTCAGGTTGCCCGTGAAACGCTCGGCGAAGGCGGCACGCGCCATGGGGTCGAGGGGCTCTAGGCGCTTGATCAGGCGCGGGTCGTTGACCAGCCAGGCCGGGTCGTAACGAAAGGGCTCGATGAAACTGGTCAGGCGCAGTTCAGCGCCAGAGACCCAGTCGGCGATCTCGGGCACCGTGTAGGACCGGTCGCGCGCGTGCAGGAATAAGTCATAGAGACCGGCATCTCCGCCACTGAGGTGGTCGTTCATCTGTCCGTTGCGGTTGAGCCAGGCGGTGGTCGGCAGAGCGTTGCCCAGGCGTTTGGCCAGACCCACTCGCGACTCGTCATCCAGTTCGTCACCGGGCGCAATGGCATCGAGCATGTCCTGCATATGGTAGACGCCGGTGCGGCCGAGCGTGCCGTAGACCATGACGCCGATGCCGCCAGCCGGGGCAAGATGTCGAGCCAGGGTGGCAAGGCCGGCTTCCGGGTCGTCGAGATGGTGCAGAACCCCGCAGCAATCAATGTAGTCCCAGGGGCCGGGTGCCAGATTTTCCAGATCGAGAAGCGAGCCTCGGACAAAGCGTAAATTAGTCAGGCCACGGATTTCGGCACGTGTGCGGGCGACCGCCTGGCTGGCCTCGCTCAGATCAAGATGGGTGACCTCGCCGGGAATGCCGAGATCTGTCAGGTTCTGGGCCAGCATGATCGCCGCGTCACCGGTGCCACCCCCCGCCACCAATGCGGAGAACGGCGCAGTCAGGTTGCGCCGACCGCCGAAGACATAATGGTTTATTTCCGCAAAGTTGCTCGGGGAACCCATCACCAGACGTTGGCGCTCGTCTTCGGGGTCCCGAGCCGGATAGGGGTAGGATTCGTACTGGGACTGAACGCGCTGATCGCGGGTGTCTTTATCGGTCATGCGAGGTGTCGGTCCGTTATCCGTCGATGTCGATCACGAGGCAGCCTGTCGACTGGCGGTTTTCGAGCATTGCCAGTGCCGTGGGGGCCTCGGCCAACGGAAAGACCTGAGAGACATGTGGCTTGAGCTTGCCTTCTTCCCACCAGCGCGCGAGCTCGGCAAAACTGTCGCGGACGGTTTGCGGTTCTCGGGTGCGGTAGGCGCCCCAGTAGACTCCGACGATCGAGATGTTTTTCACCAGCAGATAATTACCGGGGAATTGCGGGACGTCGCCGCTGGCAAATCCGATCACCAGGAACCGGCCGCACCAGGCCATGGAGCGCATCGCGGCCTGCGCGAGATCACCGCCGACCGGGTCATAAACCACGTCGACGCCATTGCCGTCAGTGAGGGTGCGGAGCGCATCGCGGAGATCATCTTCGACGTAGTTGATCAGATGGTCGGCGCCGCGCGCGGCTGCCAGAGCCAGCTTCTCGGCGGTTGATGCCGCCGCGATCACGGTCGCGCCCAGGGCCTTAGCACATTCGATGGCGGTCAGACCGACCCCACCGCCCGCGCCGAGCACCAGGACGGTCTCTCCGGGTTGCAGCTTGGCGCGCTGGACCAGGGCTAAATGGGACGTCCCGTAGGCAACGGGAAACGCTGCGGCGGTCGCAAAACCGATGCCTTTGGGCATCGCGAAGACGGACCCGGCATCGCAAACTGCTTCTTCGGCAAAACTACCCGCGGAGGTGAACGCCATCACCGAATCACCGGGGATGACATTCGTGACGCCGTCGGCAACTTCGAGAACTTCGCCGGCCCCCTCAAGACCGGGTGCAAACGGCAGCTCGGGTTTTTCCTGATAGGTGCCGCGGACCAGAACCGTGTCGGCAAAATTTACGCCGGCTGCGCGCATCCGAATGCGCACCTGGCCGGGGCCCATTTTCGGTGTCGGCAGCTCGCCAAGTTTCAATGTGTCCGGGGCGCCCCAGTTTTCACAAACAATCGCGCGCATGGTGACGGGTCTCCGTGGTTTCAAATCAGGAATGTGGCGGCGGGCCGCAGGCTGCCGACATCCGTGCCAGCCCAGTTGGTTTGAACCGGGGAGAGGCGTTGCGTCAATGCCGTGGCGTGTTGATCGCTCAAGGCCCCGATCTGGTCGAGGGTGTGGATCATCGCCAGTTCTGCCGCCCGGCTGCCGCCATCATCGATTTTCAGGGCAACGCCCAGCCCGAGAACCGGCAGGATGGCGGCGTAAACGCCTTCGGCACCGCCCTTCACGAGCACATCAGGTCCGGTGATCGTGATCACATCCGTGGCGAAGGCGTTGCTGCCGTGCACATAAAACGGTTCCGTTGCCATCGCCGTGCAAATACGAGCGGCGGCGCGTTGGCGAATTTCCGGCTGATCCGAAGGATCGGCCATCCGTGCCATAGCCAGTGCCAAATTTCCCAGGGGCATCGCCCAGACGGGTACCGAACACCCGTCGATGCCGCGCGGCGCCTGTCCGAGATCGCATCCGGTCAGGGATTCGAAAACCCCGAGAATGCGCTGCTGTACTGGATGGGTGATTTTTGTGTAGCCGTCGACCGGTTTGCCGCGATGGCGTGCGGTGGTGATCATCTCCGCATGTTTGCCCGAGCAATTATTGTGCAGGGCGGGGGGCGCCCCACCCGCCCGTGCGAGTGCTGTCGCGGCGTCAGAGTGGGAGGGCGGTTGCGCGCCGCATTCGAAGGCTTCGGGTGTGGCACCGGCCCGCTCGAGCATCGCGGTGACGGCGTCCACATGACGTGCCTCGCCCAGATGGGAGGCACAGGACAGGGCAATTTCTACGTCACCGAATTCAAACGCCTCGGCCGCGCCGGTTTCCAGCAGTGGCAGGGCCTGAACCGGCTTAATCGCCGAGCGTGGATAGATCGCTTTTGTGACATCGCCGAGGGAGCGAACCACGCTGCCGTCGGGTGCCACGACTGCGATGGCCCCGCGATGACGGCTTTCAACCATGGTCCCGCGCATCACCTCCACGAGCACCGGATTTGCGGGTTCACCGGCGGCTGGCGTATCGTGAAAATGTGGGTTTATGAGTTCATCCATGGGCACTTACCTTGCCTCGCTCACAGGGGCCATGCAAGTTTCCGCAGGTTCACGAACGGAGTGACCGAGAGATGTCGGATAACAAAATGCGCGGCTATTTCAGCGTCGGTGTGGAGGGGATCTCCAAGCCCATGAATGTGGGCGCGATCATGCGTACGGCGCACGCGTTCGGCGCGAGTTTCGTGTTCACGATTGGGGCGGTTTATTCAAAACGCGAGGGCGGTCGTTCCGACACGTCAAACGCGCCTCAACATTTGCCGTTGCATGAATGTGACAATCTCGATGCGTTCAAGCTGCCGCGCGGGTGTGATCTGGTGGGGGTTGAATTGACCGATGATGCGGTCGATCTGCCCAGCTTCCGGCATCCCCGACAGGCGGCTTATGTGCTGGGGCCCGAGCGGGGCTCCCTGTCCCCGGAACTGGTGGAACGCTGTGCCCATGTCGTCAAGATTCCGACACTTTTCTGCGTCAATGTCGGCGTTGCCGCGGCGATTGTCATGTATGACCGGACCCTCACGCTGGGCCGTCACCCGGCGCGTCCGCTGACACCCGGTGGCCCTGTCGAAGAGCTGCCGGAACACGTTCATGGCGGACAAATTTTTCGAAGTCGAAAAAGCTCCTAAAAGGCCAAATGATAACAACACGTTGAAGTCGAACTGACTTGGCAGGACTCAGCGGGAATTGATAGGGTTCATCTCATGATGCGCGCAGGTAAAATCTACATATGGTTGTTCGCCCTGACCCTTGGTATGGCGGCAGTGTTTCCGGTGTCCAGTCAGGCTCAGGAGGCCGAGCTGGTTGGCCGGTTTGGGGATTGGGACGCCTATACCCGAGGCACGGCGGGGAACCGCTTCTGTTACATGGTCTCCAAGCCGAAAGAGGCGAGCCTGCGTTCGCGGCGTGGCGAGATTTTCTTCCTTGTCTGGCATCGTCCCGACCAGAAGGAATTCGACGTTGTCCAGGTCGATATAGGGTACCCGTTCAAGGATGGCTCGGAGGCCGTGATACGGGTTGGCGGGGATAGCTGGAGCCTGTTTACGCGGGATGAAAGTGCCTGGACTTACAAGCCGGCCGACGACAAGGCGCTCGTAGCGGCCTTGCGCAAGGGATCGCGGTTGACAGTTAAGGGTGTCTCGACCCGCAATAACCCGACGACCGATTCATACTCCCTGAAGGGCAGCAGCACGGCCTACAAGGCGATTGGGAAAGCCTGCGGGCGCTAACCCGGCGGCTGGTTTTACCGCTGATTTCTTCACCAACTCTGTGCGCGATTGCTTGCGTTCGCGCACGCTGGGGCTTATGTGGAGCGCCATGCCGATAAACCCTGACATTTTTGCCGCCCCTGTCGCGGATGCCGATGGGCCGATCAATCTGATCGGCATGGATCGTGCTGATATGGAAGCCGCCCTCGCCGAAATGGGGGAGCCGCGGTTCCGCGCCGATCAGCTGTTCAAGTGGGTTTACGGGAAGGGCGTCACCGACTTCGAGGAGATGACCAATATCTCGAAGGTGGCGCGGGCAAGACTCGCCGAACGATTTGTGCTCACCCGGCCGGGTATTTCCCGCGACATGGCGTCCGAAGACGGAACTCATAAATGGCTGCTCAATCTTGGTGACGGCAACGAAGTTGAGTGCGTCCATATTCCCGAAAGTGATCGCGGCACCTTATGCGTGTCGAGCCAGATAGGCTGCACCCTGAACTGTCAATTCTGTCACACCGGCACCCAGAAGCTGGTACGCAATCTCGGGCCGACCGAGATCGTCGGACAGATTATGCTGGCGCGGGATCACCTGGGTGAATGGCCGACGGCTGAGCGTCCGACGATCTACGAGCGCGAGCTGTCCAACATCGTCATGATGGGGATGGGCGAGCCGCTTTATAATTTCGAAAATGTCGCCAAGGCGCTGAAGATTGTTATGGACGATGCGGGTATCGCGATTTCGCGCCGCCGGATCACCCTGTCGACCGCCGGTGTGGTGCCCCTGATCGAGCGTTGCGGGGAAGAGCTGGGCGTCAACTTGGCCGTCTCGCTGCATGCGTCACGGGACGAGTTGCGCAACCAAATTGTGCCGATCAATCGCAAATATCCGATCGCCGAGCTGCTTCAGGCCTGCCGGAATTATCCTGGACTGAAAAACTCCCGCCGGATCACATTTGAATATGTGATGTTGCGCGACGTGAATGACAGCGACGCTGACGCCCGTGAGCTGGTGCGTATTATCGCCGGAATCCCGGCGAAGGTTAATCTGATCCCGTTCAATCCATGGCCGGGCGCGCCCTATGATCGTTCGACCGACGAGCGGATCGAGGCTTTTGCCGAAATCGTGCGGAATGCCGGGTATCCCTCACCGGTTCGCACGCCGCGGGGCGAGGACATCATGGCGGCATGCGGTCAGTTGAAATCCGACAGCGAGCGTCCCCGTCGCGCCGCGGCGGAATAAACATCACCGTTTCAAAGACTTGCTCCCACGGCCCAGGTCGTATTAGAGTTTTGCCGCGGAGCGAGGATTGATCGCTCAAGGGTCGAGGTTTCACGTTTTGCGAAACGGGTCCGATATGATTGATGACTTTATTCTAGGCCTTGCGGTCGCCATTTTTGGTGGCGTGCTGGCGTTGATGGGATTGCAATCACGCTTTCGCACCGCTTGCCCTCGCTGCCGGTCCAACGGTCCAACAAAGTGAGCCGGGCGGCACGGACGATATTGCGGTAGGCGCTGGATTGCCGATTGCCCTGGCGGGGCTGGCGATGGTCGTTGCCGCCCTGGCCGGCGTGCGGATCGTCATACCGGGATTCTAGGCCTCGAATCTTCGACATTCGTCCGCTTGCTCCCGGAGCACGCAGGACTATACTCCGGCGCGAATTTCCAGAACGAACGGATTTAGTGACATGACGTCGGGCGACGTGAAGAAAGTTGTGCTGGCTTATTCAGGCGGCCTTGATACATCGGTGATCCTGAAATGGCTAGTGGAGACCTATGACTGTGAGGTGGTGACCTTCACCGCCGATATCGGCCAGGGCGAGGAGCTGGAACCGGCACGGACCAAGGCCGAGATGTTCGGTGTCAAAGAGATCTATATCGAGGATCTGCGCGAGGAGTTCGTGCGCGATTATGTGTTCCCGATGTTCCGGGCCAACGCGGTCTATGAGGGCGTGTATTTGCTCGGCACCTCGATCGCCCGTCCCCTGATTGCCAAGCGCCAGATCGAAATCGCCCACGAGACCGGTGCGGATGCCGTGTCTCATGGTGCGACGGGCAAGGGCAATGATCAGGTTCGATTTGAACTGGGCTATTACGGCCTCGACCCCGACATCACGGTGATCGCCCCCTGGCGCGAGTGGGATTTGACCTCGCGCACCAAGCTGATTGAATTTGCCGAGAAGCACCAGATTCCGATCGCAAAGGACAAGCGCGGAGATGCGCCGTTCTCGGTGGACGCTAATCTGCTGCACATCTCGGCCGAAGGAAAAGTGCTCGAGGACCCGTGGGTCGAGCCCGAGGAATATATCTATTCCCGCTCGGTCTCCCCCGAAGCAGCACCGGACAAGGCGACCTATATCGAAATGGATTTCGAGCAGGGCGACCCGGTGGCCATCGACGGCGAGAAGCTCTCACCGGCCAACTTGCTGACCCGGCTCAACGAGCTGGGTGGGGCCAATGGTATCGGCCGTCTCGACCTGGTGGAAAACCGGTTTGTCGGCATGAAATCCCGCGGCGTCTATGAGACCCCGGGCGGCACCATCTTGCTCGAAGCCCATCGGGGCATGGAATCGATCACGCTGGACCGTGAGGCGATGCATCTCAAGGATGAGATGATGCCGCGCTACGCCAAGCTGGTTTACAACGGCTTTTGGTTCGCCCCGGAGCGCGAGATGATCCAGGCGTTGATCGACAAGAGTCAGGAACGGGTGTCGGGCACGGTCCGGCTCAAGCTCTACAAGGGCAATGTCACGGTGGTGGGACGCAAGTCAGAGCAAAGCCTTTACTCCCTCGATCACGTCACCTTCGAAGACGATCAGGTCTATGACCAGCGTGATGCGGAAGGTTTCATCAAGCTGCAGGCGCTGCGTCTGCGCCTGGCCAAGGCGCTGCGGGACTAGTTTCGGTTTAGCCCAGCCCCGGCCACGCGGGTTCGCCCAAAATAAACGGGTGCGCGGCCACAAGCGCGAGATAGATCGCGACGCTGAGCAGCAATCGCCACCAGCCGACCCCGGCCCAGTCCATGCTTGTGCGTTTGGCCAGCAGGGCCACGAGGGGCACCGCACTGGTGGTTAGCATCACCGGCCCCCAATCGGCGCCGTAGTGATATTCGCGCCGCTTATCGATATGCCACATGCCGCCGATGGTCAGAACCAGCATGCCGGCGAACAGGATGATCGACCTTGTATCCCCGTTTGAGATCAGGTGCACGAGCGCCCAGAGCGACATGCCATTCAGGAATGGATGCCGGGTCACCCGCATGATGCCCCGGGTGAGGTCGGGGCCCGGTTCGTCGAGTTTCGTACCGGCCAGGGTGGGAGACGGCGTACTCAGCCCGCACACGATCAGGAAAATCGCGATGGGCATTGCTGCCGCGGGCAACCACAGCAAGGCTGTGGGGGTCGTCCAGACCGGATCGGCGGGGGCTTGAACGAATGCGAAGATCATCCAGGCAAACACGACGAGCATGGCAATGGAATAGAGGGTGAGGAATCGGGTTTCGCCGAGTTTGCCGACCAGGGCCAGGCGTACGGGCTGGCTCGACAGAACAAAATGTCCGGCGACAAAAAGGACGGTTGCGGCGAAAAGGGCGTTCAGAGTGTCGATGATGTTCTCTCCTCTCGGGCCAAAGTTTAACAAGTTTTCACCCGGGAGTCGTCCGCTCGCCAATGACGTGCTAGTTACCCGCTATGAGCGACACACAAGACCCCATCGTTGAAGCCATTCTGGCCCAGCTTGCCGCCGGCAAGCCGGGCAGTTCGATCTCGCCCGAGGAGGTCGCGCGCGCCGTGGCCGAAACCCGCCGAAGCCCGAAAGATCCGTCGGATCTGTGGCGGAAGTATCTTTCCGCGGTGAAACAGCAGGCGATCCATCTGGCCCGTGCCGGAGAAATCGAGGTCCTGCGCAAGGGTCAGCCGGTCGATGACCCGGCCCGGGTCAAGGGTGTGGTGCGCTACCGCCTGCCGGAAAAAGAGCAAAGCTAAGCCTCCTTCGAGACGGGCCTTCGGCCCTCCTCAGGATGAGGACTGTGCTCAAACCAAGAACAACCTCATCCTGAGGAGGCGCAGAGCGCCGTCCCTCGTGGTGTTTGGGTTTTTGCGTCACCACCGTCCCCATCCTGAGGAGGGCCGAAGGCCCGTCTCGAAGGGGGCTGAGGCTAAACGCCTAAAGTTTTGGAGGTTCGACCCCGTTCTGGCGGCACGCCGCTGTGACCGTGTTGGCCAGCAAGCAGGCAATCGTCATGGGGCCGACCCCGCCGGGCACCGGGGTGATCGCCCCCGCCACTTTGACCGCCGCATCGAAATCCACATCGCCGACCAAGCGCATCTTGTCGGGACCATCATCGGTGGGCGCAGCAATCCGGTTGATGCCCACATCGATCACGGCCGCGCCGGGTTTGATCCAGTCTCCCTGAACCATGTGCGGTCGGCCGACCGCGGCCACCAGAATATCAGCACTGCGGCAGATTGCGGGCAGGTCCCTTGTGCGGGAATGGGCGATGGTCACGGTGCAGCTGGCCTGGGTCAGCAGCGCGGCCATGGGTTTGCCGACGATGTTGGAGCGGCCCAGCACAACGGCGTTCAGGCCAGAGAGATCACCGAGCCGGTCTTCGAGCATCATCCGGCAGCCCAGCGGCGTACAAGGCACCATGGCGGCATCAGGACCGTCCATCTGCCCGGTGGCGAGCCGGCCGGTGTTAATCACGTGGAACCCGTCCACATCCTTGGTCGGGGCGATGGAGTCGATCACCGCATTGGGGTCGATCTGGTCGGGTACGGGAAGCTGGACGAGGATGCCATGTACGCTCGGGTCCTGGTTCAGGGTCTCGACGAGGGTGAGCAGGTCTGCCTGACTTGTCGAGGCGTCGAGGCGGTGGTCGCGCGCGGTAATCCCGGCGGCCTCAGCGGCCTTGCCTTTGTTGCGGACATAAACCTGACTGGCCGGGTCTGCACCGACCAGGACAACCGCCAGGCCCGGGACCAGGCCATGGGCGTCTTTCAGGATTTTGGTTTCGATTGCGATGCGGTTGCGCAGGGCTTCGGCATAGCCCTTGCCGTCGATAATGCGGTCCAAAAAATCGCTCATGTCTTTGCTCTCCCCGGCGGGTGGTTGGGATCCCCGCTTGTGATCAAGGCCTCTAGCATGGGCGCCAGAGTCGCCACATCGCCCGGGATCAAAATTGACTTGCTGCGCGACGTTTTGCCGGCGCCAACCGAGAGGCTCGTTTTTGGCAGCCCCAAAGTTTTGGCGATGAGTTTGAGCACGGCGGTTTTCGCCTTGCTGTCCTCAGGGGGCACTGTGACCGCGACCCTGAGTGCTAGGCCGTCAGGCAAGTAGATCAGGCCTTCGACTGCGTTGCGCCGCGCACGGGGTGTGACCCAAACCCGCAGCAGCACGCCGTCGTTCCGGGGGGGACCAGGCTTGCGGTGGCGCCAAATTCCTAGCGTATTCCCAACAGGTCGGGCAGCAGGTTACGGATGAAGATCAGCGCGAGGATCAGGATCATCGGTGACAGATCGATGCCGCCCAGGGACGGGATGATCGACCGGATCCGGCGGAGCACGGGGTCCGTGATCCGGAACAGAAAGTCGCCGATCGTGTAAACGAAGCGGTTCGACGTGTTGATCACGTTGAACTGGACCAGCCAGCTCAGGGCGACAGAGATGATCAGTGCCCACATATAAAGCGAGATGATCGTATCGATGAGTTGCCAGACGGCAAACATGGGCAGCTCTTGAGGTTTGGTGCGGCGCGGGCGCCAGGAATTGAACGAATTATCGGTGCCGAGACTAGCCAGCACCCGTAATTCTGTCCAGTAACACCGCGGTGGGTTAACAGGTACTGAATTCGCCGTCCCCACGACTTGACAGGGACCGGTGGCCCTCACATATTCCGCCGCGCTGCGCAGGCTTCATCGGCCCCGCAGCCTGTCGTTTTCGACATCGGTGGGGCCGTAGCTCAGTTGGGAGAGCGCTACGTTCGCAACGTAGAGGTCAGGGGTTCGATTCCCCTCGGCTCCACCAAATTTTTCTAAAAATTTGAATTTTATTTCAACGGCTTAAGGCCCCCCGGGGGTATTGGGTTAGCGTTTGATCAAAACGTTAAGCCTGTCTTGTTCCACTCCCGTTCCACAGGAGACTGAGTTGTCGTCAATAATGAAACGTAACGGACGTTATACAGTTAGCGTTCGGCGCCGGGGAGCACCTCTTCGCAGTAAGACTTTTGACTTAATTTCGTATGCTCGAAGATGGGCAATGGAGACAGAACGACAAATCGACTTAGGTCACCTGATCACTAACGATTGCACGGTCGGAGAATTACTTGATCGATATGCGATCGAGATCACACCGACCAAGCGATGCGCCTATGTTGTCGATCGGCTTCGTCGTACTTGGCTCTCTCACATTTGGTTATCGAAGCTAAACTCCAGCCATCTGGCTAATTATGGCTAATTATCGTGATGAATGACTGAGCGAAGTCGGTGCATCTGCTTGTAATCGTGATCTTTCGATCATCAGCCACGCTATCCGTATTGCGATGTCCGAGTAAGGGTTCAATCTTCCCGGCAATCCCGCAGCCAACCTCCGAAAGCCCCCGCAGCCCAAGGGGAGAACTCGAAGGCTGGAGGGTGATGAGGGGCAACGATTGATGATGGCATGTCAGGCATCAGACAATCCCTACCTCGCCCCTCTGGTCACTCTAGCCATTGAGACAGCCATGCGACGTGGTGAGTTACTTGGTCTGGATTGGGATGATCTCCACCTCGACCAGAACTATGTCCATCTCGCACTGACCAAGAATGGAACAAGCCGAGATGTCCCTCTATCCCCAAAAGCACGACAAACCATCGAGGCCTTACTAAGGTCTATCTCTGGTAGGGTGATAGTCCACCCTGAGGCCCTGAGGCCCTGGGGCCCTGAAGGGCCTATGGCACCGGGCAACCCGAAGAGCCGGCATAACAGGTCTTCGGTTCCATGATCTCAGACATGAGGCGACGACCCGGTTCTTTGAGAAGGGGCTGGGCGTGATGGAAGTAGCAGCCATCACCGGTCACAAAGACCTCAGAATGCTCCAGCGGTACGTCCAGCTGCGACCGGAAGACTTAGCCCGGAAACTAGCTTGGGGCGATTAGCTAACATTAAATGCCAACGTTAAATTGGCATCTCTAGAGCTACTCGACTGTCGATCCCTCACGCTGGATCGCAACCCAAACCTTTGTATTTCCGCCAACCCTAACGGGCACCACGCGCCAATGCATGATGAAGGGCGCTCCATTTTTCTTATAGTTTATTGCCCTACCTTCGAATGGCTTTCCGTCTGTCAGCGCTTTGCGCAGACGGTCCAAAACTTTTTTGTCAGTAGCTACGCCTTGAAGGATACGAGGGGTCTGCCCCACGACCTCTTTCGTCGAATAGCCAGTCAGGGCTTTAAAGCCCTTATTAGCAAAAAGAATTTTTCCGGCCTTAGTTGAGTCCGTGATCAGGACCGAATCAAAGCTATTGTCTAGCAGCGCTTTGAGCGTCGAGAGACTAAGGTTTCCTCCGTCCAGAGCATCTGAAAGTGAAATTGTCATTTTTCTTTCCTCCTAAAAAAATCGATGCCCTAGCTTACCATGATTCAGACGCATAAATGCCAGTCCCCGAAAAGACAGATTATTCTTTTGCTCACGACATGCGGCGACCTCTAGGTTCTTCGAGAAGGAAGTAGGGGATGATGGAGGTGGCAGCGATACGTTCAGCTGAGACCGGAAGACCTTGCCCTGAAACTAGCCTGACAGCGTCACACTCGAGCTTGATTTCGAGTCTAAGTTTAGACGCTAAACAATAAACCCTGCCACCGGGGCCACAGGTGCGGATAAAGCGGTGAGTGCCACACATGGCAAAACTCTGTCACGTATGGTGGTCTTCTCACTTGGCTTCTAATCGTCGAGAGAACCTTCGCGATTAGGGAACAACTCGGGCTTTGCTTTAGCTGCTGTCCAAGTTGCTACCGTGATAGCCATAGCAGCGATCAAGATCACGTGCCCAAGGAGGCTAACTGCAAAAATTGTGTAACTCCCAACAGCTATTGAGAAACTTATTGCCCACATGACCCCTAAAATCTGAAGTACATAGTGGCGGACCGCTACATCAGGAATGTTTCGGAGAGGACTGACCTCATGATTGAACACAAAGTTCCACAAAAAAATGATAAAACTACTAATTTTTTTAAACATAGATTAAACCTATATTGTTATCTTATTATAATTCCACAATAAAAAAACGATCCTATTTGTCGAGAGGTTGAAGTGCGCTCTAGCTAGTGCAACCTACTATACCGCAGGTTAACCCTATAAGAAATATGATCAGGCCCTCGTGAGACAAATCTGCGGCGGCCATTTCGTTTTTTGATGATTGATGATTGATGATCGATAGATAATGCTCGATCTGTCGGTCGATCTCGTCAGGATCGAGATTTCTCACTTCCACCCGTCTGGCCGGTTCAAGATTTTGCAATCGGCCCAGTGTGGCAAGGGTGTTATGCGCGACTGCAAGGCTGCCGGAGGCGGCCGACATCCTGCAGAGGCCGATCAGTTCCGCGACCACATCGAAGTCTTCTGTCGCCTTCAGGACGGCATTGCGGTGGGTCTGGACGATGTCCTGAACCCCCTCCGGGACCTTGAGAAAGTCACAGGCCCTCTTGGCGGCGCTCGTGTGGCTGTAACCGGCCTTTATTGCGGCAGCCCGACCGTTACCGCCACAGCCAATATAGGCGTGGGCAAAGAAGTGTTGTTTCTCGTTGAGCATCGGCAATTTCCCTGATTGGTGCAGGACTATTGTCGATCATGTTGAGTAGTTTCCCCAGACGCTCTAGGAACCGACTACCCATTCCGATCAGAGATTTTGCTGATCGTGATAGGAACTTTAGGGGTAGTGGGGTCAGTCTAATTACTATGCGCGGGGTCAAACACCCAGCTTAATTTACCGGAGTGCCTCAACCTGACGCTGCATCGTAGGGCTGCACGATATTCTTTATCGGGATGACGAGGTTCAAAAACTCGAGTGCAACGGCCATATGCTTATCATTCTTGTCAGGTACGTTATACGACCTGGCTTCCGCGGCATATCTCGGATGCCTTGCTGATCTTCTCAATGAAGCCATCGAGGCCCCAGCTGTTGTCGGTGATATCGAAGAAGGCACCGGGGAGTGGCATCGATAACCTCCCTGATTGGCACAGGGATATTGTCGATCATGGCGGGTAGTTTCCCCAGACTCTCTAGGAACCAACTACTCAATCCGAATATTCTCTGTCAGGCTTCCCAGATGAACCGATTACTCATCCTTCCTGTCCTGCTCCTAACCCTCTTGGTGGGAACCCCTGCGTTCTGTGCTGATTTCCAAAAGAGTTTTGCCGCATACAATAGTGGGGACTTGGCAACCGCTCTGCGTGAATTGACGCCCCTTGTCGAACAGGGGCACCAAACACAACAGAAAATTTATCGATCAAAAATAAATTGCTGTTATTAAAAGAACTTCTCAGCAAAAACTTAATTACAGAAGAAGAGGCAAAAGATATAAAACAAAAAATTCTTGATGGGATCTGACTTTGAAAATTTAGACGTCAAGCGTTCTAAGGGTAAGGGTGCGTCAGGGCTTATTGCTTAGAAAATTGTCTAAGTAGACCTCACCCAGGCTGCCAATACACACTACCGACCGATACCGACCTCTTAGTCACCATGCTGAGGGGTCTTTTACGCTGAGGTCGAGAAGGGTCAGGGGAAGGTGAAAGAAATTCAAACTCAAGTTTTAAGCCTCTGTATCAGTATTCCCAGACCTTTTCGATCTCATCAATTGACAACTCGTTACTTCTGATATGACCAGACCACTCGTCTGGGAAATCGCTTAGAGGAACATCACCGTGTTCGTATTTGGCCAAGATAATCTTTTTGGCCTCTTCTGAGGATCGACCCTCAACAATCATATCGTCCCTGACCACCTCTGACCGTCCATCATTGTGAACGAAGGTTATATGGTATTTAACTATGTAATCGGTGTGCCAGTTAGTCATCATCAAATCCTATTCGGATGCCGTTAACGTGCTGAATACTTCAACGATCCGGCTCATTTTCAAGCCCCTGATAGCTCGACTGGCCGTCCAAACCACTCAGCTTTGGTCGTACTTGCTTATCTGCTTTGCCGCCGCATTCGGAGCAGGTGAACCGCTGCCGGATGTAGTCCACATCTGGCCGACCGTCGTCCAGCCATTTGCCCGGCACGATCTCGTCCCAGCGACCGCACGGGTGGCAACGCAATCCGAGCGTCATGCCCGATTGGGCAAGGTCTGAGATGGTGCTGATGGTTATGGGGGCTTTGGGGTCGTGCGTTACGATTTTCTCATCTACTCGGTGACCATATGCTTAGAGTGATTATACGGAAACTTATCCTCACCATAAATTAATTCAGAGTTTCGATGCTTCCAATTACTGAAATGGAACCATCAGTCGATCTTCGGACGAAAACAATTTCTCCTGATGAGGGAGAGTATCCTGTCAACGCAGTGATGTTAACTTGATGGCTGACTAGAACTGTGGGGATATCCAACGATGCATTCTTAATCCACTGCATCGTTTCCTCGGTTTGGGTTTGTTTTCTCTCAAAGCGGCCGAAAAATGAATTAAGGGAAGGTAATTCGGAAACCTTTCCAAGCTCCAACAACCGCGCAGTATCTGCGCAGCGGCACCACTGACTGGAATATATTGCTGCCCTGCCAATCCCATGTTTCCGAAAAAGGTTTCCAATTTTCTTTGATTGGTAACGCCCTTTGTTGTTCAAATTTCGTTGCGTTTCACAACTTTCCAAATCAAAATTATCGGGATCGCCATACCCTGACGCGAGAGCGTGGCGAACCAAGACAAGATGATCGCCTGACTTCAAAGCACTCCAAAGGTTATCTGCGGAACCACCTCCCGCACTCCCCAGAAGCAAGGCAACCGTCAGGCAGAGGGTGATGGTAAGGTCTCTCATACTGAGGTCATTCGGTCTAATTTATCACGCCACCTACATGTGACATTTCTAAAACTCAGGGTTTGCAGGGGAAGGTTGCCTTCATCGATTTCACAAACAACCCAATCGAGTTCCCATGAAGCTGAGCCGCATTGCGATTCATCCAGTTCACAAAAATTTCTTGATAATCCTCAAGACTGACTACCCTCCGAGCAGGGATACAGTAAGGCAGTTCAATTTTCTGATAAACGTTCTGCCATGCAAAGGTGGAGACAATCCCTACGATAAATACATCGCATTTTAACTCGTCGTACATTTCTTTGGTTTGATCACAGGCCTCTAAGGCAACGATGCCATCGAGGAGTTCATCCACACTTGCACTAGCGGGAGATATTGAGGCTACGGTTATTGAAAGCGCGATGGCTATGAGGATTGATCGAAACATATTCACATCATAGCCGAACCTGAATGGTTTCAGAAAGTCAGTCGGATATTACCCACAGGGTCCGTTTCTTTTGTCGTCGCGCAGTTGGGCTAGAATCCGGGGATGACTAACCGCGATCTCAACTACTCCCGGCTCTTTGATGTCCACCGCTGGTCGGACCATCCGGAGGTCGATGTCCTCGTAGACTGGCAGTATGAGGCGCATATCCGCTCTCTGGAACCGACAGACCGGAAGCCGATACAGGACAAAAACCCCTGTCGGAAGGCTCTGAAGACTCTCCTGATAGATCTGTATGCCGGCTGGGTTGATGACCCGTTGCTGGTCACCGCCTTCGCCCGGTCGAATCGGGCCTACTGATAGGGTCAGTATAACGATCTGCATATCTCGGCAAAGGTCAAAGGTGTCGTCGACCAGCTGGTCGTGGCCGGATATCTCCTCAATAAGGATGGGTTCAAGGATCGACGTGAGGTCGGCTCGGGCCGAGTGTCGCGCATATGGCCGACAACCCGTCTGGAGGACCTGTTTCGAGAGGCCCGGTTCGGGGTCGAGGATGTCTTCACAGCCTCCCCGAATCGCGAACGCGTCATCCTTAAGAAAGGGAAAGACGAGGACCCGAAGAAGAAGCTGATCGACTAACGTGAGGCTGATCAGACACGCGCGATGCGCGATCAGCTGGTCCGATACCAGTCGCTGCTGGACCGACACCACATCGACGTCTGTTCACTGGAAGAGCCGGTGATAAGGCAGGGCAAGGGTCTAGTCCCTATCGGGCCTGAGCAGGTCTTCATCTGCCGCATCTTCAACGATGGCAGCTTCGATAGAGGCGGTCGTTATTTCGGGGGTTGGTGGCAGATCATTCGGAAAGAACTACGCCGTGATATCTGTATCGACGGTCAGTTTATCGTTGAGAAGGACTTCTCCTCGCTCTTTCCACAAATGATCTACTGCCTAGGCGGCATCACTCCACCCGATGTTCCGTATGGCATCGACCTCTCCAGTCTGGCCTATGCCTACATGCCGCCCAAGGAGGGCCGCGGTCTGATCAAGACGATGCTCAACACCATGATCAACAAACGTCCGGGTCAGAACATACTCCGGATCGTGGGCGAGGAGAATCGAGACGCTGGTGTGCCGACAGAGGACATCAGGGCGGCCATCAGGCGGTTGAAAAAATTGAACAACCCAACCCAGTATTGGTTTGAGTCAGGGGCTGGGACCTACCTGATGAACTTAGAAAGGCGAATAACGGAAATCCTGATTGACAGGGCCACCGAGGAAGACGAGGTCATCCTGACCGTTCATGACTCGTATCTGGTCAGAAACGACAAAGAACAATGGTTGGAGCAACTCCTGAGGGATGCTTGTCGGCAAGTCCTTGGTCAGGAGATTAAATCCAAGACAAAGAATGAGATTGGAACATCTCTTTTCCAGCACCAGGGGAGAACAGGACTGATCGATGGGGCCGCTGACGTCAGCGCAATATCGAACACCCGATACAATCTGATGATGGAAGGATAGAGAGAAAAACCAATACCAGTCCGTACTGAAGGCTGAGCAAACAGATGGAAGTTGTTCAGGGAAGATGAGACAAAAGGATAACAGATATTGTTATCCAGAGGTCTCTTCAGAAGCCCTACTCTATTACGTGAAACAATAGCGATTTATTATTTGTTAACAACACCTTAACAAACATCTGGTAATCATTAAATTCCAAGGTGAGGATCTTACCCCAACTGACTGGTATCGGGGACAGGTGGACAAATTCTTTGAACAACAAATGGAATACGAAGATTCTGAGCACAGAAAATAAAAGCTAGGTCTATGGTCTGAGCATCAGAACGAGAGAGCACACAAAGACATCAGGTAAGCAGACACCACAGTACTACTAGGAGGGAATACCGTTAACACATTGGTAATGAATAGATAATCAGACAAAATACAGCCGTAGGGCAGGTTTGATGCGTCCCCGCACCCTCCTGCCCCGATAGCTGTCTGCCAGAGCCTCTGCACGGGTCTCCAAGGGGGTCTGTATGGCTTCTGTGGTTGTCGTCTATGATGCAGATTGTTTCATCTAATAGGAGATGGTTATGAGGTTCTTGGCTTCCACACTCTGCGTTTTAGGAGTGCTATTCATGGGTGGGGAGTCAGTTGCAAAAGACGACCCTCAGCTTATTGATCCGAAAATGTGCCAAACTTTGGCGATACAGACCCGGGAAACCTCATCTAACCTCACTGTTTTAAATTCTCTGATGCGGGATATGCGTAATCCCCAAGTAGCAAACGAGGATTTGGAAAGACACTATGAAACAATGAACGGACGATACCAAGACGCGCTGTCCGAGATGGCCCAGTTATCGACGATATGGCGGAACCACTGCGCGAAGAGCGACTAACACCGCGAACAGTAAAACTCGGTTAAACTGAACGGTGCGAATGTCTACCTACGAAAAATTCGTTAACGCCAATGCCGCTCGATGCAACATCCGAGGTTGTCGGAAAGTTGTGTCTCACCTCCTCAAGCTCTTTTGCGCGGTTATCGTCATCACCGTCGTTATCGGAGTTCAGAACGCTGAGGCCATTAGTGGCAAACCTCGGGTCGTAGACGGAGACTCTCTCAAATTCGGCTCTGTTTCTGTCCGCCTTCATGGAATCGATGCACCAGAAACAAACCAGACATGCTTACGCGCAGCGGTGTCTTGGCCATGTGGTTTCGAGGCCACAGCAGCGCTGAGAGGGTTGATCAAAAGTCATTTGGTAGATTGTACCCGGCGCGACAAAGACCGGTATGGACGTATCGTTGCCGTCTGCACGGTCGGCGGACCTGAAGGTATCGATCTAAACCTTGAAATGGTGGCCAACGGTTGGGCAGTCGCATACCGCCGTTACTCGCCCGACTATGTGGCCGAGGAAGACAAAGCTAGAAAAGCCGGGCGTGGTATCTGGTCTGGCGATTTTGTCGAGCCTGAACAATGGCGGCGAGGTAGGCGGGAAAATTCCAAACCGAGCCAAATGCCTCGCGATAAAGACTGTGGAGATTTTCAGACGTGGCAAGAAGCTCAGAGTTTCTTCGAGACAGCCAACCCCGGTGATCCTCATCGACTTGATGGTGATAGTGATGGTGTCGCGTGTGAGAGTCTGAGGCACTAGACCGGAACTCTGGTTACTCTGGCCTAAAATTTATCCGAGCCGTCTTCCAATATATATTCGGTAGGGAGTCGATTTTGTCCCCCGGGGTGGGTTTATCGTGACGTCCTGAGATGTAACCGTGTCACGGCGACAATGTTCACCCGATACAAAAATCTTTGTTCCAATCTTATTCCACAGACTAGTCGATTCACATCGGATTCAGGTAGGCGTATAATACGAGGATCAACATCAACCAGGGATGTGGAACAAGCAGAAAACCGACGAAATCGGTCCCGCAGCCTCTCGTTTTCGGCATCGGTGGGGCCGTAGCTCAGTTGGGAGAGCGCTACGTTCGCAACGTAGAGGTCAGGGGTTCGATTCCCCTCGGCCCCACCATTTTTATCAACGTCTCCAATGGCTTAGTGGTGTTTCGCCCAACTCCTCGGTGTTCCGGGGGCTTTGCGGCGTTCGATTTTGAATGTGTTGGACGTATCAGAGATAGTTCGGTCCATTTGGCGAGGTGTCTCTGTCGGCCGAATTCCCAGCCAATACTTTTGTGGAGATCAGACTATTTGTTCCAAGCTGTTACCCCCTCAACTAGATGGGACCCCAGTATTCGTTGCCTACTTAGGCATACCGAGGGTTCGAATCCATCGCCCACTTACAGAACGTCGCTGAGTGCCATTCCCTGGCGAAAGTCATCAAAATGAAAGTTGAGACGACCTGGCATTAGGTCTCGATAGATACCGAATTTTGCGTAAACAGTTCGATCGGACGGCCGACTAGAAAGTTTGTAGCCGAGATTGCCTCTGACCTCAGCGATCAATTTGTTGCCGACGTATATATCAATCTCGCCTTCTCTTCTGGGCCCAGAGTTCGGGTCATTGTCTTTGCGCCCAGGCTTGATGCGATAGGCCATGCTAACCCATCCGTGTTTTGGATCGGGCAATTTATTCTCCGATGTTCGGCGGACTGAGAATGCCGGCTTTGTCGCGTATGCATCTAGATCTTGGATGAAAGAGAACTCATCGAAGAGTGATTGGGTTTCGTCGACATCCAATCCTTTCACAGCCCTTGCCACCGTTGCCGAAATTTATGCCGCCTATAACAACCGCGTTACCAAGCCCTTGCTGGATGCGTTGGCTGATGATTTCGAGATGCATGAACATGCGCCAGTCACCGTCCCCTGGGGCGGGGCATGGAAAGGACAATGGATGCATCGGGTCGTCTTTTGCGACGGGAAGATCATTGAACTTCACGAATTCGCGGATTCGCTGAGCGTCGCAGAAGCGTTTGGGCTCGCCTGCCAGACTCCGCTTGAGCCGCACGAGGCCGAGGCCGCTAAACGCGTGTAAGCAGGTACCGCTGGGTATGAATTCACTGTCCAGACGGGACAGCACGTTTTTACGCATAGGCACGCTGAAATCGCGGGGTGCGTGCGATCAGGCTGGTGATGATGGCGAGGTTGCCGAGGTTGAAGGCGGCGCCGATCAGGAAGGCTGTGCGGTAGGTGCCTGTCGCGTCGAACACCGCGCCCCCGAGCCAGGAGCCCAGCGCCATGCCGCCGCCGGCGCAGAGCAGTACCAATCCGGTGCGTCGGCCGGCCTGGGTTGCCGGCAGCAATTCACGAACGATCACTGGATAGCAGGGCAGGATGCCGCCATAGCCTAGCCCGAAAAGCGCGGCGGCCATATAAAGCCCCGGCAGGCTCTCGGTGAACGCGAGTGCTGTGAGCAGTGCGGCCTGGCCTGATGAGAAAACCAGGATGGCGCGCAGGCCACCAAAGCGGCTGCCCAGAAAACCGACTCCGAAGAAGCTGGCGAGGGCCGAGCAGGCGAGCATCAGCGAGAGGATTTCAGCGCCCCGCGCCGGATCGAAACCGAGATCACTCACATGGCTGACGATATGCGCCAGGGGGAGGGACATGGCGACACAACAACCGATGGCCGCGGTCGACAGGGCGGCCTGCAGCGCCCGCGGTGACATGGGTGGGCGTTTGGGCGCGGGTGCAACCGAGCCTGTCTGCGCGGTCGACCGGCGTGGTGTGGGGGGCGTCTGGCGCAGGATCAGGGCTAGGGGCAGCATCGTCGCCAGCGCGAACAGACCGTAATACAGCGCCACCTGACGCCACCCGATCGTGGTGATGAGATGATGGAAGGTCTGGGGCCAGATCATCCCGGCAAGACCCTGGCCGGAGCCTACAACGCCGACAGCAAAGCTCCTGTTGTGTTCAAACCAGCGGCTGATGTTGGCGGTCAGGGGCGCAAAAAGGGTTGAGCGGCCGAAGAAGCCCAGCATCCCTCCATAGATGAGGTAAAGCTCAAGCGGGTTGGAGGCACAGCTGGTGAGGATGCCGCCAAGGCCGATCATGCTGGCCCCGACCACCGCCGGGATTCCCATGCCACGCCGGTCGAGGCACCAGCCCATGAAGATGCCGCCAACGCCGGCGCCGGCATATTGCAACGCATAGGCGATCGAGGGCACGGCGCGCGGCCAGCCGAATTCCAACGCGATGGGCTTCAGGGCAATGACGATAAAATAGATGCTGCCCGTACCGATCAGCATGAACAGCAGCGAGGCGACGAGTACGACGGTCCGTCGGCGCACGGCAGGATCGGTGAGGGAGCTCAGCATTGTCTTTCCGATGGTGCGCCTACTCGGCGGCGAGTTTTTCTTTTGCCGCGGCTTCCTGCATGCGCTGCAGCTGCTCCCAGCCGAGATAGCTGGTGAACCCGTCATCGTCGAAATAGAGGATGGGCCCGTCGCAGGTGAACAGATACTCGGTGTCTTCGAGCGCGGTGGTCTCGTCGTGCACCATGCCATTGGCCTCATAAAGGAAGTCGCCGGGTTCAAATATGGTGTCGCGCACCTGCAGCTTGCCGGAGAGAATAAAGGCCTGCGCCGCCGTCAAATGCTTGTGCGGCTTGGCAGCATGGCCCTTCTTCCAGCGGAAAATCACAGCCCAGCGGCCGGTCTCCGCGCTGAACCACAAGATCTTCATGAAGCCCGTGCCCGGGGTGGTCTCGATCCAGTCCAGTTCTGACGACCGGGTCAGCGTGTCGGTGAGCTCTGAATTCACCGAGCTAATGTCTTGCGGTAACGCCATGGTTGGTTTCCTTCTATCGAAATTCGTGTCGGCATTTCTACTTTGGTTTTTTGGTTCGGGGGAAGACGGTAACGAGAACCGCCCCTCAATCCTTGTAGCGGTCTTCGATGTCGGCCCAGCGGGGCATGTCGACGATGTCGAGATATTCCGGGAAGGTCAGCCCGGTATTGGCGAGCTTGAACTCGCCGCTTTTGATGTCGGCTAAGGTGTCACGGATCGTGCGCGCGGTCAGCATCAGGGTCGTGATGCCGTAGCTGGCGATGTTGTAACCGATCTCTCCCAGATCTGCCGGCGGCAGCAGCGGGGTGACGCCCCCCTCGATCATGTTGGCGAGCTGGGGTACCGGCAGCTCCTTGCAGATGCGCTGCATGTCTTCGATGGATGTGGGCGCCTCCACGAAGAGCGCGTCGGCGCCGGCCTTCATGTAGCGCTCACCGCGCCGCAGGGCCTCGTCGAGGCCGTCGGTGGCGATGGCGTCCGTGCGTGCGATGATGAAGGTGTCGGGGTTTAGCCGTTCGCCAGCGCAGGCGCGCAGCTTCTCTTCCATTTCCTCGATCGGCACGATCTGCTTACCCGCCATGTGGCCGCAGCGTTTGGGGGCCAGCTGGTCCTCGATGAAGATCGCCTGAGCGCCGATCTTCTCGTAATGGTTCAAGGTATAGACCGCGTTTTTGACGTCCCCATAGCCGGTGTCCACATCGACGAGGCAGGGCAGGTCGGTGACCGCGAGGATGTCGCGGACGCCAGCGGAAATCTCACCCAGTCCGAGCAGGCCGATATCGGGAACGCCGTAACGGGCGCCGACGATCTGGAATCCACCGATCATGAAAGCATCAAAGCCGGTCTGTTCGATGATCCGCGCGGTCAGGGCGTCATGGGCGCCCGGGATGACAAGCGGGGAACTCTCATTGGCGAGCTGGCGGAAGGTCTTCCTGTCGGTCATGGCGTCCTCTTATGGGGTCTTGCGGCGGGGTGTTTTGGCATTTGGGAAAGACGAACGGGCCGCACGCCTTATCTGCGCGCGGCCCGACGTGCCGATGGTCGTGTTGTCTAGCGCAGCGGCGAGAATGGCGCGGCAAACAGCAGCTTGTTGTCCTGGGTGATGATCGCGCCCTTGGGGGAGCCCTTCGGCGGCCAGAGACCTCTCGCGACGCCTTCGTCACGCACCTGCTGGCGATGCTCGAAGCTTTTGTAGGGCCAGATGTGGATGTACTTGTTGAGGCCACCCACATCCGTGTGCATCGCCATGGCGCAGGGTGAGAGTTCGCTGCGCGGGCCAATGGCGTCTTCCCAGCCCGTGATGATGCCGGGCATCGTGCCGGGATTGACCAAGTAGTAGCGGTACTCGAACAAGGGTCCGTGGTCTCCACTCAGAAACTCGGTCATGAACGGGAACGGTCTAAAAATCTCGCTGTTCATCTCGTGGATCATTCCCGAGACGGCGGGAGGCCAGACCCCGGAGGCGGCCGCTTCTGCACGGACCGCGTCGCGCTCACCTATATCATTATAGGCCCAGATATGCATGATTTCGTTCAGCGGCCCGATCTCGGAATAGAAGAAGGCGGCCAGGGGCGACAATTGCTTGCGTCCGTTTTCATAGGCTTCGCCGAACCGGTTGATGAATTCGGGAACCGTGCGCGGCTTTAGCCGGTAGGTGCGGACTTCGTAGATCATGTTTTCCCCCCTGGGCTTGAATGCTGCATTTTTGCAGTCCCGTGGAGGGTAAGGGTATCTAACCGTCGACCGCAAGATCATGGCAGGTGAAGTCAGTAACGACACCCCGCGAGTACAACCAGTTATGTCTGGAAATTCGCATTTGTTGTTCCGTGACGGACAGCAGCCACCGCTGATCGAATCTTTTCGTCGACATCTCGATGGCAGCGAGTTTCCGGCCGAAGTCACCGCAACGAGTTACACCTAGGACGGCGGCCCCCCGATCCCTTTGCTGATGTCAAACGTCACCGATCGAGTCGATGTGGAAGAGGCCCACTCGGCGCTTGAAGCACGCTACCGCACGATGCTCGATGTCACCCCGCCAGCAGTTTTTGTGCATGTGAACGGACGATTCCGGTACGTCAATCCGGCGGCTGTGGAGATGTATGGTGCGACGTCAGCTGCGGATCTTATGGGCCGGGAGACCCTGGGTTTGGTGCATCCGGACGAACGGGAGCGAGTCTCAAAACACAATATGACCCGGCAGCAGGGCAACATGGTCTTCCTCTCCGATGTTCGACGTTTGCGAATGGATGGGGCCGAGTTTTTGAGTGTTGCCAACGGCGTCGTGATCGACTGAGAGGGCAAGGATGGTATCTTGGTCATCACTCGGGATACCAGCGAAGAGACAGCGACCCGACAAGCGCTTGATGATACCGAAGACTGCCAGCGTCAGATCACGGAGGTCAGTCCTGACACAACCTTTATCCATATCGATGTCGAGATCAAATACGCGAACCGCGCCGCCGTCGAGATGTTCGGTCTGACCCGGACCGAAGATTTTAATGGTCGCCAGATGCGTGATTTCGTGCACCCAGAAGACATCGATTAAAACCGAAATGAAAAATTATGGCGCCCACCCGCCGGCGAAGTTTCGCGCCTGGTTGTGCGTCGGTTCAGTCTCGACGGGAGGATCTTACCGACCGAAAATACCATGTGTGCATATTCCTGGGATGGGGAGCCGGCCACCATGGCGGTGATCCGTGATATTTCCACCCAACACGAGGCGGAGGCGAAATTCCAGCAGTACACTGCGGCACTGGAGCAAACGACCCAGGAGCTGGAACGATTCACCAATGTGGCCGCCCATGACTTCAAGGAGCCGCTGCGCATGGTGTCGAGTTTCTGTGGACTGTTGCAGGAACGCTACGCCGATGACCTCGATGCACAAGCTCAGGAATATATTGGCTTCGCCGTTGACGGCGCCGAGCGGATTCAAAGCCTGGTCGAAGATTTGTTGCATGTGTCCCAGACCAGTATCGCGAAACCGAATTTGCAGCCCATCGATGTCGGAGAACTGCTCGCTGAGGTGACTGCGAGTCTCGAAGGGGAGATCGCCGAATCCAGGGCGCAGCTCGACTATTTTCAGATGCCCACAATTAACGCCGATCACAAGCTGCTTGGCCAGGTGTTCCAGAACCTGTTGTCCAACGCGATCAAGTTCCGGTCCGATGCCGCGCCTGTTATCGAAATTACGGCCGAGATTGACGGCCCGAACCGCGTCTTCGCGGTGTCCGATAACGGGATCGGTATTGATCCGAAAAATACCGAGTAGGTTTTCGACGTTTTTAAGACGCTGCATGCGCGCCACGAGTTCCCCGGCAAAGGGGTTGGCTTGACGATTTGCCGGCAGATCATCGAGCGCCATGGCGGTCAAATTCAACTCGAATCGACCCTAAGAGAGGGTGCCCGTTTCGAGTTTTCCCTGCCGATGACAGCCGAGATGGAGAGCTAGATGAGATTTGATACTGACGTTAAAAGCCGTGACGTGTTGTTGGTCGATGACAGCCCGGGTGATGTTATGCTCGTGCGTGGAGCCATGGGGACGCCGGAGCTGTCGAGCCAGTTGCATGCGGTCGAGAACGGGGTCGAGGCGTTGCGCTTCCTGGCTCAGGAAGATGAATATGCCGACAGGCCGCGCCCCGACATGATTTTGCTCGATCTCAACATGCCGAAGATGAGCGGCACGGAAGTTTTGGAGCGAATCAAAACCGACCCGCGGTGGAAAAATATCCCGGTTGCGGTTTTGACCACGTCGGATTCAGAAGATGATGTCGAGCACTGCTATGAGCTTTCGGCCAATTGTTACATCGTAAAACCGATGGATATTGCCAGTTTTCACGCCGTCATTGGCGCAATTGATGCGCTCTGGCTGTCGCATGTGGAATTACCGGTAAAGCACTAGGTTGGGTCGCGAAGAAAGGTCGGACTCGCGTTGCCGATCCTGTGCCTGTCGCGAGAAACTGAATCAATTAGTCGGGTTTGACCGCCTAGTTTGCCGCGAACTGCGTGTTAACCAGTTCGATGAATTCGGCCGCCGGTGCCTTTGATGATATCTGTCCAGCCACGAATTGCTTGTGCGGGGGCAGTGCTTCGGCATCGTCTTCCTCGTCAACCACCGCTATCACGATGGGCGGGGCCGACATTTCTCGCGCTGAAGCCATGGATCACGTGGCGGCCTATGCCATCGGTCTCGACATGACTGTGCGGGGCACCGAGGACCGCAGCCTGCGCAAAGGCGTTGATACTTATTCGGTGCTCGGCCCGTGGCTTGTCACCGCAGATGAGATTGCAAACCCCGACGCGCTCGATCTGGAAATTCTGGTGAACAAGGAAATGCGCCAGAAGTCCAACACCGCGAACCTGATCTTCGATTGCGCCAAATTGATCGAATACGCCTCGGCCTTCATGACGCTGTATCCCGGGGATATCATCATGACCGGGACCCCTGAAGGGGTAGGGCCGGTGGTGCCCGGCGATACGATGCAGGCGCGCATTGAAGGTATTGGGAGTATGTCTGTGCCGGTGCGCACTCACGTCACTTGACCATGTTGCTTCACCAAGGCGCTTGACCTTACAGTCACTGGAAGGTCTATCTGTATCCCAACAAACCGGGATTCAGACGATGAATATCAGCCAGGCTGCCGAACTTGCGGGATTGCCTCCCAAGACCATTCGTTATTACGAGGAAATTGGCCTCGTCATGCCGGCACGGCGCCGGGATAATGGCTACCGCGACTATGCCGACCGCGAAATCCACATTCTTCGCTTTGTCTCCCGCGCCCGGGGCCTGGGCTTTCCGGTCGAGGAATGTCGGTCGCTTGTGGCGTTGTATGGGGACACAACCCGAAAGAGCGCGGATGTAAAGGAGATCGCGATCCGGCGCGTTGCCGAAATCGACCGCAAGATGGAGGAGCTCCGCAGTATGCGGGCGACCCTGGCCGATCTGGCCGATCGCTGTCACGGCGACGAACGCCCCGATTGTCCGATCCTCGATGAGTTCGCCGATGATATGGCCACATAGTATGAGCATTGTGATTGCCAAAGACCCGGTCTGCGGGATGGATGTGGATCCGGCGACCACAGACCATCATCACGCCCATGAGGGGACGGAGTACTACTTCTGTTCGGCGCGCTGTGTGACGCGTTTTGGCGAACGACCGGAGGAGTGGTTGTCGGGTTGGGCGCAGGAAGAGATGGCCGCGCTGGCTCCCAAAGATGCTCAGTATACCTGTCCGATGCACCCTGAAGTCGTACAAGTGGGCCCCGGAGCCTGTCCTAAATGCGGAATGGCTTTGGAGCCGATGACCTTCTCTGCGGAGAAAGCGCCCAATCACGAACTTATCGATTTCACCCGGCGGTTCTGGCTGGGCAGCGTGTTTGCCTTGCCGCTGCTACTTATGGCCATGGGAGATATGCTGCCGTTTCTTTCCTTCCACGCCTGGCTTGGCACGGGGTTCGGGTGGACGCAGCTTGTTCTCGCCACCCCGGTGGTGCTGTGGGCCGGTTGGCCGTTCTTCGTGCGCGGCTGGCAGTCGATCGGAAATCGCAGCCCGAACATGTTCACCCTGATCGCCCTGGGGACCGGGGCGGCTTATCTCTACAGTCTGGTTGCCGTTGTCCTGCCAGACCTTGTGCCTGCTGATTTCAGAGGGCCGAACGGGGCGGTGGCGCTGTATTTCGAATCTGCTGGGGTCATCATCGTTCTGGTGCTGCTCGGACAGATGCTCGAATTGCGCGCCCGCGAACGCACCGGGGATGCCCTGCGCGCGCTGCTCAACTTGTCCCCTGAAACCGCGCTCCGCATTGGGGTGGATGGCGTTGAGTCTGTGGTTGGTCTGGAGGATATCGTCGCGGGTGATCTGCTCCGGGTCCGCCCGGGAGACCGGGTACCCGTTGATGGCACGGTGACCACAGGTACCAGCAATATCGACGAATCCATGATCACGGGCGAACCCATCCCGGTTTCCAAATTCGCAGGCGAGACCGTGATCGGAGGCACCGTGAACGACACGGGTGGGCTCGTCATGCGGGCCGAGAAGGTCGGGGCGAATACGATGCTCGCCCGGATCGTCGATATGGTTGCACAGGCGCAGCGCTCGCGAGCCCCGATCCAGCAGACGGCCGACCGGGTTGCCGAATGGTTTGTGCCTCTGGTGGTAGGGGCCGCCGTGCTGGCATTTATGGTTTGGGCGATATGGGGGCCGCCCCCGGCACTGGCATTTGCTGTTGTCGCGTCGGTCTCGGTCCTGATCATTGCCTGCCCCTGTGCGCTCGGTCTGGCGACACCTATGTCCATCATGGTCGCGACCGGTCGTGGCGCAAGCGCCGGGGTCCTGGTGCGTGAAGCCGGCGCGCTGGAGGCCTTGGCCAAGGTTGACCTGCTGATCGTCGACAAGACGGGCACTCTAACGGCGGGCCGCCCGGCCCTGACGGCGGTCATCCCGGCTGAAGGGTTCGATGAAACGCAGCTGCTACGGTTTGCGGCGACGCTGGAGCGCGGTAGCGAACACCCGCTGGGGGCTGCAATTGTGGCGGCCGCCGCAAGTCGAGATATCGCTTTGGGTGAGCTTACGGATTTTGCCTCGCTTACGGGCAAGGGGGTCACAGGTCAGGTCGATCAGAAAATTGTGACCCTGGGCAATGGCGCACTCATGGCGAATTTGAATATTCCGCTGGCCGAGCTTCTGGGTTCCGCGGAAGCGCTGCGCTCCGAGGGTGCGACAGCCTTCTTTGTGTCGGTTGATGGATCGCTAGCCGGTGTGCTTGCGGTCTCGGATCCGATCAAGGAGACGACCCTCGCGGCGCTTGATTCACTGCGGGAAGACAACATCGAAATTGTCATGGTGACCGGGGACAATCGGACGACAGCAAACGCGGTAGCTGCGACGCTCGGGATCGAAACGGTGGAGGCCGATATATTGCCGGCGGACAAGGAAGCCATCGTCAGGCGCTATCAGGAAGCCGGACGGCGGGTCGCCATGGCCGGGGACGGGATCAACGATGCGCCGGCTCTGGCGCGTGCCGATGTTGGGATTGCGATGGGGACGGGCACCGATGTGGCGATAGAATCTGCGGGAATCACCCTGATTAACGTTGACCTAACGGCGCTGGTCCGCGCGCGAAACCTCTCGACAGCGACCCTGCGAAATATCCGTCAGAACCTGTTCTTCGCCTTCGTTTATAATGCAGCAGGCGTGCCTTTAGCTGCCGGGATTCTGTTTCCGGTGCTGGGCATTTTGCTCAGCCCGATGATCGCCGCAGCAGCCATGAGCTTGAGTTCGGTCTCGGTGATCGGCAACGCGCTCCGGCTGCGGCGTGTGAAACTCTAGGCTGATCAAGCGTTGCCGCGGTTCTCGCGCCACAGACCCAGGGTCTGCTGTACTGGGCGGTCGGAGAAGCTGAACAGGACGGCGTCTTCGTTGGCGATGTGCTTCTGGGGCACCCAGCAGGGCACCACGAAGTGGTCGCGCTTGGACCATTCGAAGGTCTCGTCGCCGATGATCGACTTGCCTGAACCCTCAACGACGCTGAAGACCGTCGCGTCGGTGCACTGATAGGTCGCGGTTTCGAAACCCTTGGGCAGAAGCTGCATGAAGGTGCCGAGGGTTGGCATGGCGGACTTGCCGTTGTCAGGATTTACGTAGCGCAGCTTCAGGCCGTGGCACGGATCCCATTCTTCGGCCTTGCGCATGGTTTCCAGCGCTTCGCGGGTCCGGACATAGGGATAGTTGAAGATCGGCGAGTTCGCGGTTTGCGGCTCGTGATCCACGGGGGCGAGGCCCATGCCGTAGCGCGCGAGGGTATCGCCGCTGGGCCGGGAAGTCGGTTGGCTTGGTTCGGGATAGGGCTCGGCAAAAGTTGTATCCAGCGTCTCAACAAGCGGCACGTCCAGCCCGTCGAGCCAGACCATCGGCTGGTCGCTCTCATTGCCATGGTCGTGCCAGGTCCAGGAGGGGGTGATAACGAAATCGCCCTCTTCCATGATGGTCTTCTCACCATCAACAGCGGTGTAGGCGCCCGAGCCTTCGACGATGAAACGCAGCGCGGCCTGAGTGTGACGATGGGCCGGAGCGATTTCGCCTGGCATGATCAGCTGCAGACCGGCAAACAGTGATGTGGTGACGCGATAGCGTCCGCGCATGCCCGGATTCTCGAGGATCAGCACCCGGCGCTCAGCCTGTTCGGCGGTGATCAGGTCACCGGATTTCATGAGCGTGTCGCGAATTTCGTTGTAGTGCCAGATATAGGGCTGACAGTCGCTCTTGGGAGTTTTGCGCGCGAAGGTGTGCAGCACTTCCCACAAGGGTGCGAGGTTCTTCGGATCGCAATCATCCTTGTAGTAGGGCATCAGGTCGGGGCGGACATCTGCAACGATGGTCATGTTCGTATCTCCAAAAATCGGGCGGTAGTAGCACTGCGAGGCACCGGATATCATCTGGTCTCTTTATACACCATTCTCAAGAGTATGGTGTTCGAGTCTCGCCCGCGCCGTCAGGCCAACAATCGAGGGACCAACAGTGTAATCGTCGGGAACGCGATCATGACCGCGACCCGGATGATGTCCGAGGCAAAGAAGGGAATAACCCCCTTGAAGGTCTCGATCATCGGAACGTCCTTGGCCATCGAATTGATGATGAAGACATTCAACCCAACCGGCGGGGTGATCAGGCCCATCTCCACGACAATCAATGCGATGATCCCGAACCACAGCTTGGCCTCGTCGGGGGACATGCCGAAGTCCAGTCCGGCAATGATCGGCCAGAAGATCGGGATCGTCAGGAAGATCATGGACAGGGAGTCCATCACGAACCCCAGGACGATGAAGAGCACGATCATCCCAAACAGGATCGTGTGGGGAGACAGGCCGGAGTTACCGAAGAATTCTGCTGCCGAGATGGGCAACTGGGAGAAGCCCAGAAATGCGTTAAAAATTGCGGCACCCAGCAGGATCAGGAAAATCATGGCGGTCGTCTGTGCGGTTCCCAGCAACGCTTCTGTGAACCCTTTCAAGCGCATGCCGCCGCGGGTGATCGCGATCAGGAAGGTGCCGAAGGCCCCAATCCCCGAGCCTTCGGTTGGCGTGAAGATGCCGAAATAGATCCCGCCCATCACGAGGATAAAGATGACTAGCACCGGCCAGATTTCGAGCAGCGCTGTCCATTTTTGCGCACGTGTGGCGCGCTCTCCGGCCGGGCCGGCTTTCGGGTTGATCCGGACAATGATGGCGATCACGGCGATGTAACCGAGCGCGGCCAGAATGCCGGGGATAAAGGCGGCCTGGAACAACGTCGCGACATTGGCTTCGACCATCACGGCGTAGATGATCAGGACGACCGATGGTGGGATCAGAATGCCCAGGGTGCCGCCTGCCGCCAGCGAGCCGGTGGCCAAGGCCCCGGAATAATTGAAGCGCTTGAGTTCGGGGAGCGCGACCTGACCCATGGTGGCAGAGGTTGCCAGTGATGAACCGCTGATCGCGCCGAAGCCCGCACAGCCGCCAACTGCCGCCATGGCAATACCGCCGCGAAAGTGCCCCAGCCAAGTATAGGCAGCTGCAAACAAGGCCTGGCTAAGGCCCGCCTTGGCAGCGAACTGACCCATCAGCAGAAATAGGGGGACGACCGATAGTGTTTCTGTGGTGAAGCGCCAATAGGTTTCGGTCTTGAGATAGCTGAAAAGTGCATTCTCTCCCGCGATAGTAACATAGCCGACGATGCCGACCGTGAGCATCGCCACACCGATTGGAATGCGCAGCGCGAGCAGCACCAGCATGATACCAAATCCGGTCAGACCGATTTCGAGGCCGGTCATGCAGGCGTTTCCGGATTATCGAAGTAACGTACGGCGCGCATTTCCGCGACGCTGCGCCCGACCGTGTAGGCGATCACGATTGTCAGAAATCCAAGCATCGCGATGGAAATAGGGAATGTCGTCCAGCGCGGGAAATTGATGGTCATGGAAAGCTCGTTGTAATTGTACATGTCGAGCCCGCCGAAAATCATGCGCCAGGTCAGAAGGGATGCGATGACCAGATATAAAATCCCGCCGGCCACGTCGCCGAAAATCCGCGCCCGGACAGGTGCTGCCGACATGAAGAAATCGACCATCACATTGCCGCGGACGATCTGGCACCAGGGCAAAAAAGCAAAAACGGATACTCCTGTTCCAATCGCCACCAGCTCGAAGTCGCCGGGCACGGGTTGAAGCAGGATCGAACGTCCGAGGACGCTGAGCGAGGTCAGGATCGCCATGGCGCTCAGCACGACGCCGCCGAAAATGGCGAGCCATTTCGAGATCTGATAGAGAACCCGGCCCACCGGATCGGTAGGCCGGGTGTGTTCTGTGGACATTTCACTCATGGGGCTGCCGGGCCTGTCTCAACCGTCAGGCCCTGGAGTTCTCAGGATTTTTCGGCGTACTTCGCGATCATTTCGCGCGCGTCACGAACCATGGCCGGTCCATCAAGGCCCGACTTGGCGACCTCTTCGTACCAGCGTTTGAACACGGGCTCAGCGGCGGCGCGCATGCGCGCAACCTCGGCGTCCGGGATCACATAGAACTGGTTCTTGGCCTTGGCTTCGACAGCCTTGCGGCCCGGAACCTCAACATCGACCCAGTTCTGTCCGGCGGCCTTTGCAATGTTGCGACCGGAATTGTCGTCGATCACCTTCTGCAGATCGGCGGGCAGCTTGTCGTAGCTGGCCTTGTTCATCAGGAAGGTGAAGACATTGGTGCCGAGACGCGGCTGCGGCCCGGAGAGACTGGAGAAATACGTCACGAGCTCGGGTGTTTTGACAGCCGGAGCTATTTCGTAAGGCAGCGTGACACCGTCAATGACGCCCTTCGACAGCGCGGCGGGAATCTGTGGCAACGGTAGCCCAATACCCGTGGCGCCGAGTGATTCGAGCAACCAAACACCGACACGGGATGCGGCACGAATCTTCATGCCCTTGAGGTCTTCCATCTTTTGGACGGGAGCTTTGGTCTGGAACAGGAATCCTTGATGGGAATGCAGCAGGAGCGGTTTGTAAGGGGCCAATGCTTTTCCGAGATGCTTGTCCTGATAGTCCTGCAGGGCCAGCGCAGTGGATAGGGCATCACGATGGACGAAGGGTAGCTCGAAGGGTTCAATTTCTGGCATCCGGCCCGGTGAGAAGCCGGGCAGGGTCCAGACGATGTCAACGACGCCGTCACGGACCTGATCGAGAAGCTGGGGTGCCTTGCCGCCGAGCTGCATGGCCCAGAAGGGCTGAATTTTCAGGCGACCATTGGAATCCGCTTCGATCTTCTTCGCCCAGGGGGCGAGGAAGGTTTTGCCAGGGTTGGCGACCGGCGGAATAAAGGTGTGCATGCGCAAGGTGATTTCCTGTGACATGGCAGCGCCAGCACTGAAAGTCAGCGCGGCGATGGCGCCGCCGGTCAGTACAGCGGTTTTGATAACATTACGAACCATATTCGTTTCTCCCTGGAGTTTTCATGTGCGGTGGTCTTTTCGACCATCCATTTTCTTGCGGCCAGTCTAGCGTATCTGTGGGGGGATGCATCCGTCAAAAGGTTGAGTTTTGGGGCTCTGAGCCTAGAAAACACCGCGCCGGACAAGGTTGATTCCGGCGATGATGATGATCCCGACCAGCAATTTGTCGAGGCAGTCGATGCGGCGCTGTGTGCCACCAACGAAGATTACGAGGCCCATCGCATTGGTGATTTCGGCATGAGATCCCCCGTGGTGATTGCCGCGCCGCCGGGCAGCTTTGCCCCGTGGATGAAGTCGCGCGGCCAGCTGGGTGGTCAGCATAAGGTGCCGCGGATCATCAACGACGATGAACTGTTCGCGGGCCTGCGGAGGTTCGTGTCTGCCCAGGTCTAGTCCTCGAGGAAGTCGGCGCTCCAGCGTTTGTAATCATCATCGCGCATCAGGCGCTTCATGGTGTCACCTGAGGCAACATTCTCCAGGTCGTCAGGATGGGTGCCGTTTGCCAGCGCCGTCTGAGCCTGCATGAAAGCCTCGAGGCCCGCAGCATGCACCTTGTGCCCCTGCAGGCAGACCCGGACGCCAATGGAGGCCAGCCAGTCGCGATCCATCATCTCACGGGACGCGCTGCCGAGAATGATCGGCGTTGTCACTTCCCTGGCGATGGTTTCAAGGTCTTCCCGGTTCTTCACGCCCACAAGGAATAACGCATCCACCCCGGCTTCCTGATAGGCCGTGGCCCGTCGAACGGCTTCGTCCACACCGGCAATTCCGGCCACGCTCGACCGACCGGCAATCGAAAGATCCGGATCGATGCGTGCGTCCAGTGCGGCCTTCATCTTGCCGACACCTTCCTCGAGAGGAATTAGGGTGGGCTTGCCCCCCGACCCGTAGGGATTGGGCAGCACGGTGTCTTCAATAGACAGGGCCGCAACCCCGGCCATTTCCAGTTCCTCGACGGTGCGGCGCGCATTCAGGGCGTTGCCGTAGCCATGATCGGCATCCACCAGCAGGGGCAGGTCACAGGCCCGCCCGATGCGGAGAGCCTGATCGACAAATTCTGACAGGGTCAGGACAATCAGATCAGGGGCGGCGAGCACGGCCATGGAGGCGACCGAGCCGGCGAAAATACCGACTTCGAAACCGGCTTCCTTGGTGATGCGTGCGGTCATCGGGTCGGCGACAGAACCGGGATGCACACAGGCGGTGCCGTTCAGGATGGCGCGGAAATTCTTGCGGCGTTGGGACCAGCGCATGATGGAGTCTCTTTCGTGGATCGGGTTAGAGCTTGCGGCGTTCGCGGACCAGGGCGCCCGCTTTGGCGAGGGCGTCAATATCGTCCGGGCCGTAGCCGTGTTCGGTCAGAATGTCGTCGGCCTGGGCCCCGAAATGGGGCGGTGTCGAGCGCAGTTCACCTGGGGTGCGGCTGAACTTGATCGGCGTGCCGGCCCCTTCATACCAGTCGAGCTTGGCGGCCATATTGCGGTGCTGGGTATGGGGTGCGGTCATCACCTGGGCGGTGTTGAGAACCGGCCCGGCGGGAATGCCCGCGGCGAGCAGTTTCAGACAAAGCTCTTCCCCGTCGACAGCGGCAAAAGCGGGGAGCAACTCGTCGCGCAAATCGGCCCGGTTGGCGACCCGCAGGGAATTACTGGTAAAGCGCGGATCGTCGATCAGGTCGGGACGGTCCAGCTCGTTACATAACCGGCCATAGGCGCGCTCATTGCCTGCACCGATAAATACTTCGACGGTCTTGGTCGGGAATTTGTCGTACGGGGCGATGTTGGAATGTTGGTTGCCGGTGATCCCGGGCACTTTGCCGCCGGACAGGTAATAATTGGGAATATGCGGGTGCATCATCGAGACCGCGCAATCGTAAAGCGTCATGTCGATGAACTGGCCGCGACCTGACGTGGCGCGCTCGAACAGCGCCATCATGATGGCGACACAGGAATAGAGCCCGGTACCCATATCGACTGCCGCGATCCCGACCCTTGTTGGTTCTTTGTCCGTGCCACCATTGATCGAGAACCAGCCGGCCATGGCCTGGATGATCGCGTCATAGCCGGGAAATCCACCCAGCGGGCCGTCTTCGCCGTAACCCGAGACACGGCAATGGATCAGCCGGGGAAATTTCTCCACCAATGTGTCTTTGTAGCCGACGCCCCATTTTTCCAGCGTGCCGGTTTTGTAATTGTCGATCAGCACGTCGGCGTCTTCGAGCAGGCGCAGAAACACTTCACGCCCTTCCGGTTTGCTCAGATCGAGGCCGATGGAAAGCTTGTTGCGGTTCAGGCCGACAAAATAGGACGCATCTCCCTCATGGAAAGGCGGGCCCCAGTCGCGCACTTCATCGCCTTGGGGCGGCTCGACCTTGATCACATGGGCGCCGTGATCGGCCATGATCTGGGTGCAGTAGGGACCGCCCAGAACCCGCGCCAGATCCACGACCTTGAGCCCGGCCAGTGCGCCGAAGGGAGTTTGCTTGGAGGACATGGAATACAGCCTGCGATAATTTTGACGTGGTTTCGCGCCGGGCGCGGAGGGGGAGCTCAGATGCGAATAATCATCGCGGGCCCAATGCTAGTTTTCCTAACGACATCCGTCCATGCCCGGATCAATCGGGATGCGTTCGAGATGTTCGACCACCATCCTGACTTGTCTTCAGGCCGCGTTTGCTGCGCCGAAAACCTTTGCCGCGAAACTCGGATAGCGTTCAGCGACCGCGTCGGCGACTTCGCCGCGGAGCAAGGCTAGCGTGTTGGCGTTTGGTGCCGGGGTGTCGGGCACGTGGTCGGGGGTGTCGTAGTCGAAGCCGGTGTGTTCACACACTTCGTCCACGGTATGGCCGGGATGGACGCTTTGCAGGCGGAAGCGTTTGGCCTCGCCATCGAAATCAAACACACATCTTCCGGTGACGAGCGCGTGGGGGCCGCCGGAGCGGTGCACGTTCTCTTCACTGACGCCGGGAGCGCTGACGAAATCGACCTTGGGGACCAGCACCCGGGCGGTGTGTTCCTCGCGAAATAGAATCACCTGTGGGACCAGGAAATAGAGATAGGCCGACCCGAAGGAACCGGGGAAACGCACTTTGGTGTCCGGGTAATCGCCGATGCCCACCAGGTTGATATTGGCCTGCCCGTCGACCTGTCCGCCGCCGAGAAAAAATGCATCGATCCGGCCTTGGGCGGCGCAGTCGAACAATTCGCGGCCGCCATCCGTGAAGGGGCTGTTGGTTTCGCTGCCGAGCATTGAGACGCGTAATGCGCCGCCCGATTGTGCGCGGGCTAGAAGCGCAGCGGTGCCCGGGATCGGAGATTGAGCGCCAACGGCGACATGGCGCAGCCCGGCGAGCATCTCGGCAACCGTGGCGATCAGGAGTTCTTCGGGGAGAAAGTTCGCGCTCATTCTGCGGCCTTCGGGGCATGGACAAATTCGTTGAGATAGCCGGCAAAGCCTTCGTCGCTGCGGGCGCGTTCGAGATAGTCCCGCAGATGGGCTTCATCGCCGCCGTAACGCCCGAACAGGCCTACCGGCCAGGCGCCGTTTTCGGCTTCGGCTACCGCGCTGACGTAAAGGCCCGGGATCGTGCCCGGGGCGAGCTTTTCATCGGCGAGCAGATTGCCGTCGTAGATTTCGTCGGCGGTCACCAATGTCTCGCGGGACGCGTGGGCCATCAGCATCATTTCCCGGCGCACGCCGATCCAGACATTGCCATGGCGGTCGGCCAGGGGTGCATGGATGAGGGTGAAGTCCGGACGGATCGCCTTGACCATGACGATCGGGCCGTCCTCTTCACCGAACGGGTCGGTGCCGGTGGTCCAGTCGTCGTGATGGGTCAGCAGGTCGGAGCCGACAATGCCGCGCACAGGCATAAAAGGAATGCCCTTCTCTGCGGCTTGTAGCCCGGAGTGGATCGCAGGGCAGGTGCCGTCGATGATGCGCAGGGTTCCCGCCTTGATCGCCGCGGTAAAGCGGGGGGCGGGGCCGTATTCTTCGAGGGTGACGGCGGCGGTCTCCAGGGTCGCGACGCAGCCTGCGCCGATCAGCATGTCGCCCTGGAAGCCCACGGAAGGCACGCCGACCACATGTAGATCACGCACGCCGCGGGCGATCAGGGCGCGTATGGTGACCATGGAGCAGCCGGAATAATCCGGTGCCAGGGCCAACTTTGCCCCGTCGGGGATGCGGGCGGCCAGATCTTCAACGGATGTGAGGGAGTCGCTCAAGGTTTCCTGCCAACGTAGTTTTGCGGATCTTCCGATGTTAGATTGGTTGGGCTCAGGAATAAAGAAAGCGGTTTGGATATGAATTTTTCTCTTCCCGAGGATATCGCGGCGTTGTCCGCTTCGGTGGAACGTTTCGTCGCCCACGAGATCGATCCAGTGATGGGCGGGTTCGAATCTCGCGAAGAATTTCCCCACAGCATCATCGTAAAAATGGCCGAAGCCGGGTTTTTCGGCGCTGCGTTTCCGGAGAAGCTTGGCGGCAGCAATGCCGGGTTCCTCGCGGTCTCGGCGATCTCCGAGACGATTTCGCGGCTGGCCCCGGAATTCGGCTACACCATGAATATGCAGGCGATGACCTGTCCCTTCACCATCTTTAACTGGGGCAACGAGAATCAGATCGCGCGGTTTGTCCCGGATCTGATCGGCGGCCGGAAGATCGGCATGTTCGCGCTGTCCGAATCTGGCGGTGGCTCGGACGCAGCAGGATCGATGAAAACAACTGCTGTGCGCGATGGCGACGTCTACCGACTGAACGGATCCAAGCAGTGGATCACCTTTGCGAACGCGGCCGATACGGGAATTCTGTTCGCCAAGACCGACCCGGCCGCAGGACATCGGGGGGTGAGCGCGTTCATCGTCGAACCGAAGACCTGTGCCGGGTTTACCGCTAATCCCATCCCGATGACCGGGTTGTCGAAATCACTTTGCTCGAACGCCGTCTTTCTCGACGACTTTGTCGTGCCGGTCGAAAACCGTCTTGGGGAAGAGGACGAAGGCTTCAAGATCGCCATGAACGCGCTGGAATATGGCCGTCTGACGGTCTCGTCTCGCTCGGTCGGGCTGGCCCAGGCCTGTCTGGATCACGCGGTCGAATATGCCAATGACCGGGTCGTCGGCGGGAGCCCGATTGGCGAATACCAGATGGTGCAACATCTGATCGCTGATATGACGACCAATATCGCCGCCGCACGATTGCTGGTGCACCGCATGGTCTGGTTGATGGACCGGGGAGAAGCATCAAACCGGGCAGCCTCCCTGGCCAAATATGCGGCGGTGAACGCGGCCAAACACGCCGCAACATCGTCCGCAGAGATTTTTGCGGGCTACGCGCTGGCCGATGAGTACCCGATCAAGAAGATCACCGCCTACGTCAATATGCTGGCAGTCGGGGAGGGCACTCCGAACGTGCAGCGCATCCTTATTGCCGAAGACGCGCTGGGGATGAAAGATGCGGATCGGCACCCGGTTCGCAATCGCCTTCGGCCCCCGAATGTGGAATAGTTAGACTAACACAAACCGCGCGTCAGACGCGGCATTGCTCTTTTGGAGAGAAACGATGACCGATCAGGCAAACACCCCGGATTCCAGCGTGCTCGGACGCCCCAACAGCTATATCGGCAAGGTCGTGCCGCGCCCCAACGTGCGCAAGCTTGTGCGCGGCAAGGGCCAGTTCGTTGATGATCTGACACTCCCCCGGATGTTGCACGCGGTGTTTCTGCGCACGCCCCATGCCAGCGCCATGATCAAAAGCATCGACACGAGCGCGGCCAAAGACATGCCCGGGATCGTGCGGGTCGTGACCGGTAAGGAAATGGCCAAGTATTGCGAACCCTGGGTAGGTGTTCTGACCCATTTCAGGGGGCTCAAGTCGGCACCCCAGCACGCCATCGCCGTCAATCAGGTGGCCTGGCAGGGTGAGGCTGTTGCCGCTGTGGTGGCAGAGAGCCGGGCCGAAGCCGAAGACGCCGCGGCGATGATCGAGGTTGAATACGACGTTCTGCCGGCGGTGACCGATGCGGAAACAGCGGGGGACCCGGACACGTATGTGATTCATCCCGAACTGGGAGACAATATTGCGTTTGAAAACGGCGTTGAAGCGGGGGACGTCGATGCGGCTTTTGCCGAAGCCCATCACATCGTCGAAGAGACGTTTCATTTTGATCGCCATACCGGCGTGACCCTGGAGCCACGGGTGATTCTGGCCGATTACGACGAGGCCGATGAAAAGCTGACCGTGCACATGTCCAATCAGGCGCCGCACATGATGCAGCACATCTTTGCCAAGCATCTGAACGTCCCCGAAGGTGATGTCCGTGTGATTTGCAAGGATGTCGGTGGGTCCTTCGGAATCAAGGTGCATGTTTATGCCGATGAAATGGCAGCTGCCGGGCTGTCCCGGATGCTCGGCCGCCCGATTAAGTTTGCTGCCGATCGTCTGGAATCATTTCTGACGGATATCCACGCTCGCTCCCATCGCGTGCACAGCAAGATGGCTTTCAACTCCGAGGGTGAAATTACCGCGATTGAGGTCGACGATTTGACCGGTGTAGGGCCTTATTCCATGTATCCGCGCACCAGCGCCATGGAAGCCAATCAGGTCCTGAACTTCACCGGCGGCCCCTACAAGCACAAGAATTACAGGGCCAAGGCCCAGGTGGTATTTCAGAACAAGAACGTCATGTGCCAGTACCGTGCCGTGGGTCATCCGGTGGCCTTTGCGGTCACCGAAGCGCTGGTAGACCGTGGCGCGCGAGAGCTCGGGATCGATCCGGTCGAAATTCGCCGCCGCAATTTGATCGCAGATGATGCCTATCCGACCAAGGGTGCCAGCGGCATTGCGCTCGAAGGCCTGTCCCACCATGCCTCGCTGAATAAGCTGATGGGTTCGTTGGATTACGAGGCCATGAAGGCGGAGCGCGATGCGCTGCGCGGTGACGGAATTTACCGCGGCATCGGGTTTGCCGCGATGATCGAACTGACCAATCCCGGTGCTGCCATGTATGGCATTGGCGGCGCGCGGATTTCGTCTCAGGACGGCGCACAGGCCCGGCTTGATTCAAGCGGATCGCTGGTCGTGCATACTTCGATCACCGAACAGGGACAGGGGACCGATGCCATCGTCGCGCAGATCGCCGCGTCGGCCTTCGGCACGTCGCCGGACAAGGTCAAGGTCGTGACAGGTGACACCGATCATGTGCCCACCGGTGGTGGCACCTGGGGCTCACGTGGCGCAGGTATCGGCGGTGAAGCGGTACTGCAGGTCTCCAAGGTTCTCCGTCAGAACATCAAGGAGATCGCCGGCCAGCTGCTGCAGGCTGACCCGGCAACCCTGGATATCCAGAAAGGTATGATCGTCGATCTGGGTACGGAAAACGAGCGTATGGGGCTGGATGAGCTGGCACGGATTTCCTATTTCCGCTCTGACCTGATCCCAAAAGGGTTTCAGCCTGAACTGATGGCGACCCGCCATTTCATACCGCGCGAGTACAACATTGCTTTCACCAATGGCATTCAGGCTTGTTATGTCGAAGTCGATCCCGAGATCGGATTTGTGAAGATTCTCAAGCACTGGGTCGTCGAGGATTGTGGCACGGTCATCAACCCGCAACTGGTTAATGAACAGGTGCGCGGCGGCGTGATCCAGGGCCTGGGCGGCGCGCTGATGGAAGAGTGCCGCTACGATGATCAGGGCAATATGGTGAATGCCAATATGGCGGACTACCTGGTGCCCATGGCCGGCGAGATGCCGGATATCGAGGTTGGACACGTGGAAACCCCCACGGCCGATTCCGAACTCGGCGCTAAAGGTGCTGGTGAGGCCGGCACGGCGGGGGCCCCGGCGGTGGTGATGAACGCGATCAACGATGCGCTTTCACCTTTCAATGCGCGTCTGCTGCATCAGCCCATCACCCCGGAACGCATCCTGAAGGCACTGGGTAAGTTCTGATTATCTACCAGACCTCATGCTGAGGACATTAGTGGGTGCTGCGGACCTCATCAGGATGAGGTTATTGGGGAAATTCGTCAGTAGCTTTGCGCGCGCAGGGCCCAGATTGCGGCCATGAAGACGGCCTTGGCGCGGGGCAGGATCAGCAGCGACAAGACGATCAGCACCGGGACCAGGATCGCGGCCATCTCCCATGGGGTGTAGCGCCCGCTTTTTGACATGGAAATCATGAATGGTGCCATCACATGGCCGACGATCAGGATCGTCAGCCATGGGGCCGCATCATCGGAGCGGATGACCGACCAGTCTTCGTGGCATTCCGGGCAGGAATCGACCTGTTTGAGATAGGCACGGAAGAGCGCTGCTCGCCCGCAACGGGGACACCGCCCACGCAATCCGCGGCCGAGGGCGGTCCACAAGTATCGCTTTTCGCCGTGATCCATATCTCGTTTTCGGTCCAGGGATTTTAGGCAGGATATCACGAAGCTGGGCGGCTGGTGCGCCGGGTGGCGAGATGCCGCAGCTGTGAACGCGATGGTAGTGGGCGGCTTTGCGTCCCTCCCGCGAAGCCTCTAGTCTGCGGGCGAAAATTCACACAGGACTGAAACCATGAGTGTTGCAGATCACACTAACGAAGGCAGTGTCCTCGACCGCGATGAAAGCTTCATCGGCAAGGCCGTGCCGCGCGCCAATGCGGCGCGCTTGTTGTCCGGTCAGGGAAAGTATGTCGATGACCTGACTCTGCCCCGCATGGTGCATGTCGTTTATTACCGCTCTCCCTATGCCCATGCGCGGATCGTTTCGATCAACGATGACGCGACACGCGCTTGCCCGGGGGTGATCCGGGTTGTGACCGGCAAGGAGATGGCCGAGGTCTGCAAGCCCTGGGTCGGTGTTCTTGCCCATATGAAAGGTATGAAGTCCGGCACCCAGTATGCCATGGCTGTGGAGCGTACCTGCTGGCAGGGCGAACCGATCGTTGCCGTGATCGCGCATTCCCGAGCCGAAGCCGAGGACGCGGTCCAGGTGCTCGAAGTTGAATTCGAAGAGCTCCCGGTGCTGGCCGACCCTGAGGTCGTGCTGGATGAAGGGGTTTATGTGATGCATCCCGAGCTGGGCGACAATCTGCTGTTCGAGATGAACCACGACATTGGTGATACCGCAGCGGCGTTCGAGAATGCGGCCGCCATTGTCGAAAAAACCCTCAATTTTGGACGCCACACAGGCGTGTGTATGGAAGCCCGTTCGATCATCGCCGACTATAGTTCTTCCGAACATCGCCTGACTGCTTATCACTCCCATCAGGCCCCGCACATGATGCAGGACCTGTTTGCGCGCCATCTCGATATCCCGAACCAGAATGTTCGAATTATCTGTGGGGATGTCGGCGGTGCGTTTGGCATCAAGGGTCATACCTATCCGGACGAGATGGCGACGGCCGGGCTGTCGTTGATGCTCAAGCGGCCGGTGAAGTTCATCGCCGATCGGCTCGAATCCTTCCTGACGGATATTCATGCCCGTGATCATCGTGTCCATGCCCGCGCGGCCTTCGCGGCCGATGGTGAGTTGCTCGCGTTTGAGATGGACGATCTGACCGGCGTGGGTGCGTATTCGATGTATCCGCGCACCAGTGCGCTGGAAGCCTTGCAGGTCATCAACTATGTGGGGGCACCCTATACCCACAAGAATTACAAGGCGCGCTCGCAGGTCGTGTTCCAGAACAAGACACCCATGAGCCAGTACCGGGCGGTGGGGCATCCCGTCGCCGTTGCGATCACCGAAACCCTGATGGAAGAAGGTGCGCGCGCCCTGGAGATGGACCCGGTGGATATCCGCCGACGCAATCTGATGCCCGATGATGGCTATCCCTGCGAGTTCATCACCGGGCTGAAGCTCGAAGGCCTGTCCCATGAGGAGTCCCTCGACAAGCTTCTGACGATGTTCGACTACGAGGGCTTCCGCGCCGAGCAGAAAAGTCTGCGCGAAAAGGGAATTTACCGGGGCATCGGGTTTGCGACCCTGGTCGAGATGACCAATCCGGGTCCGCATACTTATGGCCTGGGTGGCGCACGGATTTCATCTCAGGATGGCGCTGCGGCTCGAATGGACGCGTCCGGGGCAGTCGTGATTCAGACCAGTATTTCCGAACAGGGACAAGGGAGCGAAGCGGTCATTCAACAAGTCGCTGCGAGCGCCTTTGGCACCACACCGGATAAGGTGAAGGTGATTTCAGGCGACACCGATAACGTCCCGGTTGGCTGGGGTGCTGGTGGTTCCGGCGGTGCGGGCATTGCCGGTGAAGCCGCGCTGCAGGCCGCTAAGGCTCTGCGCCACAACGTGCTCGATGTTGCCGCGATCCTGCTGCAGGCCGAAGCGACGTCCCTCGATATTCGCCTCGGCGTTGTTGTTGATCGGACAACCGGTGAGGAACGCATGCCCCTCGAGGAAGTGGCCCGGGTGGCCTATTTCCGGCCCGACACCTTGCCGCAGGATTTTCAGTCCGAGATGATGGCGACCCGCCACTACATCCCCAAGAAGTATCCCGTTGCCATGACCAACAGCTTCCAGGCGGTGACGGTCGAGGTCGACCCGGAAACCGGGACGGTCAAATTGCTGAAATTCTACTGCGTCGAGGATTGCGGCAAGGTCATCAATCCGCTGCTCGTCGACGAACAGGTCCGCGGCTCGATCGTGCAGGGCATCGGCGGCGTGCTTTTTGAAGAGTGTCGCTACGATCTCAACGGTAATTTCCTGAATGCCAACATGGCCGATTATCTGGTGCCCATGGCGGGTGAAATGCCGGACATCGAGATTGCTCATGTGGAGACCCTAACCAAGGAATCCGAACTTGGTGCCAAAGGTGCGGGTGAGGCGGGAACCGCCGGCGCGCCGGGGGCGATCCTCAATGCGATCAACGATGCACTCAGTCCTTTGGGCGCCTCTGTCTGGGACCAGCCGGTCAGCCCTGAGCGCGTGCTCAAGGCGTTGGACAAGTACTAGCTAACATCACTACATAAGGCCTCACCCTGAGCTTGACGAAGGGTGTGGTGCCGCGCCCTCATACTTCGACAGGCTCAGCATGAGGGCTTTCGAGAGGGTATCGTTATGGCCGACATTGAAATCATCAGTTCTTCAACCTGTCCTTTTGCCCAGCGCACTCGCATGGCACTGATCGAGAAGGGGATCGAGTTTGATCTCACCGCCATCAATCTCAATGACAAGCCCGACTGGTTTCTGGAGATTTCGCCTTATGGCAAGGTGCCGGTGTTGCGCCATAACGGCGTGGTGATTTTCGAATCTGCCGTGATCAACGAATACCTCGAAGACGTGTTTCCGGCACGCCCGATGCTGCCGCGCGATCCGGCACGCCGGGCTCAGGCACGGATCTGGATTGATTTTGCCAATGTTCGTTTCACCCCGCTCGTCTACAAGCTGATGCTGGCCCAGGGTGTCGACGCCCAGACCGCTCTGGCCACCCGGCTGACCGACGCTCTGCTGGCGATGGAGCATCAGGGCCTCGGTGCGCTGAGCGACGGGCCCTACTGGATGGGCGACGAAGTCGGCCTGGTTGATCTGACATTCCTGCCGCATATGCAGCGGCTCGGCGTGCTGACCCATTACCGCGACTTTAAGATTCCCGACGAATGCGTCCTGCTCAAAGCCTGGTTGCAGCTTATGGGCCAGCGCCCGTCGGTGACCGAAGGTTCTGCTGACCTCGACGTGCTGATCGAGAATTGGCGCAAATACGCCGAGAACACCTCGACCGGAACCACCGCCGCAGATATGCGCGCGGCTTAGCGTTCCGCCAGCGGGCACATGCCCGGGACCGGGGAAGGCACCAGCAGGGTGGTTTCCTGAGACACCATCAGCGGGCGAATTTTTGCCAGATGGGTGTCCCATCCCGGGCGCGCATAATTGGCTTTGCGGATTTCGTCACGTTGGGCCACGTCGTCGAACTGCCAGATATGCACGATCTGATTCAGGGGGCCGACGTCGGATTGGAAATACCCGACCAGATGATCGTGCATGCGCGGGTCCTGGGCTGCAAAGCCACCGTCCTGATAGTGCTGCCAGTACTCGGCAGGCTTGCCGGGGTTCAGCGTGTAATTGCGAATTTCGAGGATCACCGTCGAGCCTTTCAGAAGTTTGACGCCGGGCCGGGTAACCGGCCTGCGTACAGGGAATAGGTGCTTTTCGCCAATCTACATTGTTGTCCCGGGACCGGCCTGATAGGCTTTTGCACAAGATAAGCTCTGAATTCTATAGGAGACGACATGGTCCATGTACGTGAAATGCCCGACCATCTGAGGGAAGCGTTGATTAACCAGGAGCTGCCCGAATACGGCGACACGCCCTGGGTGACGCCCAAGCCGCTTGATGAATGCCGTATCGCCCTGATTTCGACCGCTGGACTGCACCGGCGTGAAGACCCGTTGTTCACCCCGGGTTCGGCTGACTACCGGATCATTCCGGATGATTACGACATGAACGGTCTCACCATGAGCCACCTGTCGACCAACTTTGATCGCAGCGGCTTTTATAAGGACGTGAACACGTCCTTCCCGATCGACCGCCTCCATGAGCTGGCCGAAGAAGGCGTGATTGGCTCTTCGGCGAGCCGCCATTATTCCTTCATGGGGGCCACGCCGCCCACCGCGATGGAGCCGGTCGCCCGCGACCTGGCCAATGTGCTCAAGGCAGATAATGTCGACGCCGTTGTCCTGGTACCGGTCTGACCCCAATGCACGCGCGCCGTGGGCGGGCTAGCACACTATCTTGAAGACGAAGGCATTCCGACGACGCATATCGCGTTGATCCGCAAACATGCCGAAGACATCAAACCGCCGAGGGCTCTCGCGGTGCCGTTCGAACTCGGACGCCCCCTGGGTGCGCCGGACGAACCAGACTTCCAGCGTCGGGTTCTCCGGACTTGTCTGGAGCTTCTTGAGCGGGAATCTGGTCCGGTCCTCGAGGATTTTCCCGATGATGCGCCGGGTGAAGATGCTGATCAGGAAGGCTGGACCTGTCCGGTAAATTTCGCCGTTCCAGTCGATGATCTGAGTGACGAAGACCTGATCCGGCAGACCCTGGAGCAGGAGATTGCGCTGTTGCGACCCTGGTATGAGGAATCGAAACAGAATCGCAGAGGGCGAACAAATTTCGGCATTTCCGGCACAACGCCGGAGCAGATTGCCGCCTATATCGCCCATGTGATTGTCAGCCAGGAGGACAGCGTATCGCCGATCGCGGATACGCCGGCTCATCTGGCCTTCAAGCATATGGCTGATGATATTCGCTACTACTACATGGAAGCGGCCATCGCGCGTCCGGATACGCGGGTGAGCGATCTGGAGATCGGCAACTGGCTTTGGGGTGAGACCACTCTGGGCAAGGCGCTGGTCACGATCCGGGACTGGTCGATGGAAACCGAACATCCGGGCTTCAAAGCGCTCGCGCCGACCGCGATGGTGCCCGCGCATCAGAAGCATCGTACCAAACACGGCTGACCGACAAGGTCTCTGTTAAAGTTAAGGCCCTCCCTTATTGGGGAGGGCTTTCTTTTTGGGTCAGGCGCGAAATCCGATGGCGGGTTTTGCCGTATCGGCGGTCTGCACGGTGCCGATAATCGCCGCATCGGCACTACCGGTTGCGTGCAGGGCAGTGACACATTTCTCCGCCTGGCCGGCGGGTACCCCGAACAACAATCCGCCGGTGGTTTGGGGGTCAAACAAAAGCGGGCGTGTCGGGTGATTCCCGGCGGCCAGCCCCTGACCGGCCGAAGCTTCGTTGCTGGGCCTCAAAGTGCTTTCGATGCCCCGTTGGGAAAGTTCGGCTGCGCCAGCGAGAACCGGGATCGCATCGAGATCGAGAATGGCTGCAGCGTCGGAAGCTTCAAGCATTTCCAGCAGATGCCCGGCGAGACCGAACCCGGTGACATCGGTTCCCGCAGACACGCCATGGTCGCGCATGATTTCCACACAGGGACGCAGTGAGATTTGCATGGAGGCGAGCGCGGCCTCGATCCAGGTGCCACGTGCTTCGGCACGCATATCGGCGGCGAACAGCACTCCGGTGCCGATCGGTTTGGTTAGGATCAGCGCGTCACCGGGCTTGAGTCCGCCTTTTCGGATGATGGTTTCGGCGGCGGCATACCCATTCACAGTTAGTCCAAACGCCATCTCCGCACCTTCGCCGGTGTGACCGCCCGCCAACACCGCGCCGGCCTCGGCAAGGGTTTCTGTGGCGCCGGCGAGCAACTGGTAGAGGTCGTCCTCCATCTTTTCGTCTTCCCCGTGGGGTAGCATGACGGCAGCCAGGGCGGAATGGGGCTCTGCGCCCATGGCAAAAATATCGCCGAGGCAGTGGTTCGCTGCGATCCGCCCAAACAGGAAGGGGTCGTCCAGAAACGCGCGGAACTGATCGACGGTCTGGATCAATGATTTTCCCGGCGGCGGCGTTAGCACCGCAGCATCGTCCGGCGAGTCGAGACCTTGGTCGAGGCCTTCCTTGGTTTGCACGGGAAGGCGCGACAGGGCTTTGCGAAGGACTGTGGCCGGGACTTTGGCGCCACAACCGCCACAGCGCATGGCATCGAGCACGTCGCCTCCGTCGGGGGTGTCTGTGCTCATGTCCGGCAGGTCCTGGTACTTCTCCATCCAGCGTCGGTCGATCCAGTCTTTCCAGCGCCAGACCCACGTGCCCTCAAGGGTGAAAGGCCCACGCGCGGCAATCGCATAGGGCTCCCCAGTGGTGATCAGGGCCAGGGCTTGTCCTTGTGGCTTATAGGATTTGAGCGCCTTGTCCGTGGCAAGGAGGCGCAGGTTTTCGGCCAGATAAGGACCTTGCCGGACCGCGTAAACGCCGGATTTTGGCAGCGCATAATTCTCCATCGCCGCCGCGTCCCCAGCGGTGAAGACCTTGTCGTGGGAGACGGACCGTAAAGTGTCGTCGACCCGCACAAAGCCGTGTGTGTTCAGGGCCAACCCGCTCCCGGCGAGCCATTTCGGAGCACCTGCCGAGGTCACGAGAATGGTCTGTTCGCTGGGCAGGGTCTCACCGTTTGAGAGTGCGACACTGTCCGGGGTGATCTGTGTTGCCATCACCCCGAGGCGAACTTCGATGCCCCGCGTGGCCAGCGCGCGGCTGAGCTTCTTACGGGCCGCCGTGTTGTAGCTGGGCAGCAGGACGTCGTCAGCCTCGATGACGGTAAAACCGAAATCATCTGGTCGCTTGCCGAGCTCGACAGCCACACCGCGCAGGCGGTGGCTGAGGGACAGCGCAAGTTCAACACCTCCGGCACCGCCGCCGATGATGGTCAGCCGGAAACGTCCCTGATGGTCACGGATCCGGGCCGTGAGCTGGTGATAGGCCGCGAGGAAGCGATCAATGGGTTTGACCGGCAACGCGTGCTCGGCCCCGGAAATTTCCAGGGTCGACGGCGTAGAGCCCGTATCGATTGAGAGGATATCGAACGGTACGGGGGGGCGGCCGGCCACGTTGATTTGGTTTGCGTCCAAATCCAGACCGGTGGCTGGGGCCTGGATGAGACGCGCGCTGGCAAAGCCGGCGAGGGGACGCAGATCGATATGGGCTTCAGCCTGGGAATAATGCCCGGCGATATAGCCGGGGATCATGCCGGAATAGGGAGTCAGCAGGTCGCGGGCGATCAGGGTCAGCCGCACGCCTGGTTCGGGCTTCATGCCGAATCGCTTGAGCACATCCACATGGGAATGGCCGCCCCCGATCAGAACGATATCGCGGCGAATGGGGACCGTCGGTTTCATGGTTCTTTTGGTTTCGCCGGATTGCACGGAAAATTGGCGGAAGAGGGTGGGAGTCGAACCCACCAGGCACGTCTAACGCCCCTCACCGGTTTTGAAGACCGGGCGCCCCACCGGGGAACGGTCCTCCTCCACAAACCATAATCGGACTCCCGTGCGCCGGGAGCAAGACCATGACGGGGAATTTATCTGTTGCCTGCAGGGCAGAGAGCAGAATCGGACCTACGCGAGCCTAAGCGGGGGGATATGTCCACCTTCAATTTACGAACAGGCTTCCCGAACGCCTTAATCCTTGTCAGAGTTCGACTTGAAAGCGCTGATTGCGATCAACGTGAATCCCGTAGAGAGAATTGAGGACTGCCATGCCGTCATTTGATGTGGTTTCGCGCACCGAGGTGCCTGAAGTCGACAACGCCATTCAGGGTGCCATGCGTGAAATCGGTACGCGCTATGATTTCAAGGGCAGCGCCTGCTCGATCGAACGCACGGACGAAGCTCTGCTGCTGAAGGCCGATGACGATCTGAAACTGAAGCAGGTTACAGAAGTACTCAACGTCTACCTGACACGACGCAAGGTCGATGTTGGGGCTTTTGATTTTGGCACGGTCGAAATGGCATCAGGAAATTCAGTGCGCCAGACGGTTGCGATCAAACAGGGGGTCGAGCGCGAAGCGGCACAGAAAATCGTCAAAGCGGTGAAGGCTTCAAAACTGAAAGTGCAGGTTGCCATTCAGGGCGATGAGCTGCGGGTTTCAGGGAAGAAGCGCGATGATCTGACGGCGACCATTGAGTTGATCAAGGAGATGAAACTCACCGTGCCGCTCCAGTACCTGAATTTTCGGGACTAGCCGGCGACCTTTGCTAGGCTCGGATGTAGATCCAGCCCTCGATTTGCAGCTGTACGATCATTTCCACGGCTGCCGGGATTGCGTTGATATTGCGGGGTGCCGAAAGTTTCCGCGCGGCGAGAGTGTTGGCACAAACCCGCGGGAGGTCATCGGTTTCCGATTCCGGGGTCTCCAGCGCGGCTGGGACTCCGTCCGCGCCCACGATGATCACAATCTCTGCGTCCGGTTGCCGCGCTCGAAGGTTACGCGCGTTGGAACGCGCGCGTTGAAGCGCGTCTGCCGTGGGGGCGTGCAGGATTACCCGCACGATCAGATTCCCCCGCCTTCGTCAAACAGGCTGGAAAGATCAGCTTTGACCTGGGTGCCGATCCTCCCGACTTCCTCGCCGTCTCGTGAGCGGGGCCGCGGGGCTTCGGCGTTATAGCTTCGCACGACCCGCGCGGGGGTGCCGCCGAGCAGCAGGACCCTGTCCCCAAGATAGACGGCCTCGTCGATATCGTGGGTGACAAACAGAATCGATTTGCCGGTTTCACCCCAGATCCGCAGCAACTCATCTTGCAGGGTCTGTCGGGTGATGGCATCGAGCGCGCCAAAGGGTTCATCCATCATCAGAAGATCGGGATCGACCGCAAGCCCCCGAGCGATGCCGAAGCGCTGGCGTTGGCCTCCCGAAAGCTCATGCGCCCAGCGGGTGCCGTAATCCGCCAGCCCGACCAGCTGTAACGCGTCGGCGATCCGGCGGTCACGTTCGGCCGCGCTGACGGTCAGGCCCTCCAGGCCGAGGGCCACATTGTCGCTGACGCTGCGCCACGGCATCAGGCGCGCTTCTTGAAACACCATGGCGACCTCGCGGCGATCCGAGCGGGGCTCGATATCGTGTTTGATCGTGCCAGCCGACGGGAGAAGAAGACCGCCGAGGACCCTCAGCAGGGTCGACTTGCCGGCACCTGATGCGCCGACGACGATCACGAACTCACCGCGCCCGACAGACAGGTCGATATCCGAAAAAAACAGGCCCGTCGGCGCCCGGGAAGGTGGCGGCGATATTCTCGAGACTAACTATCGCTGCCATCGGAGCAACCGGTTTTGGGCCGCGACGAACAGCATGTCGCTCAGGCCATAGAGCAACGCAATGGTGAGCATGTAGACAATCACGACTTCGGTCGCGAGCAGGCCCGCAGCTTCGTGCATGCGCTGGCCGATCCCGGTAATGCCGAAGAGTTCTGCCGCCACCACGGTCATCCAGCCCTGGCCGAGCCCGGCGCGTAGCCCCGAGAGAATGCCCGGTGCGGCAGCAGGTAGGATCACCTTGCGCAGTCGGGCGCCAAGAGAGCGGTGACCAAAGGAGGCCGCCAGCTCAATTAAGTCTGGATCGACCGCCCGCACGGCGGTGTAGGCGGTGAAGTAGTTGATCCAGAATACCCCGATCGCAATGATGAAAGCGGCGGCGGTTTCGCTGATTCCGAACCAGATAATTGCGAACGGAATCCATGCCAGTGGCGGGATCGGACGTAACAGGCGGGCGAGCCAGCTTTGGACGTCACCGAGAGCCGGAAACAAAGCCACCGCTGCGCCCACCATCACTCCCAGCAGGGAACCGCTGACCAGGCCGATCAGGTAATGGTTCAGGCTGGCGAGCACCATCTGGTGCCAGAAGCCCAGCGTGACTTCGGAAATCAGCGTGGCGGGCAGCTTGCTGGGTGCGGGCAGCAATGTGGCTTCGACCACACCGCTGCGCGCCACCAACTCCCAGATCAGGAGAAATCCAAAAAGCCCGGCCGCACCAAGAAGGGTGCGTCTGGACATGGGTTACTCCGTGATCTGCTTGTAGAACGACGCATCGAAAAGCTCATCGAGCGGGACCGCTTTCTTGAGGGTGCCGATCTCGGCCGAGAAGTCATGCATGATATTGGTTGCCGCAACGATGGCATTGGGGTCAGAGGCAAAATTGTTTGACGCCGATCGCAGGGCGCGCTGGATGACTTCCAGTGGGATTAAACCTCGACCAAGGGTCGCGTGAATATGTTCTGCCGCCCGATCAGGATCTTTGTTGATCAGTTTGGTGGCGCGCACATGCAGATCGACAAGCTTGGCCACCGCGTCGCGATGGGCTGCGATAGCATTTTCGCGCACGGCCAAAACCGCGCTGGGCTGCTTGGGGAGCATTTCGCCGCCGGTGACAGCGATTCGGGCATCGGGCAATTTCTCACCGATGATGGTGAGAATCGGCTCGAGGATCGAGGCCGCATCGACCGACTTGGCCAGCATGGCCTGCTGCACTTTGCCGGCCCCCATGCCGATGATTTCGACATCGTCTTCGGTCAGTCCTTCAACCTTGATCAGCCAATGGCGTAGGACCGTATCAGGGACCGAGCCCTTGGGCAGGAAGGCGAAGCGAGGCTTGCGGCCGGTATCGGCTGTGAAGTTTCGCACGCCTTCGGCGGGGGTGGCGGCGGCTGCCAACGTGGCCCCAAAGTCACCGCGGGTGATCACCGCGATCTGTTTGATGCCGGCACTGGCCACGACCTTGATCGGGACCCCCCGGGCACGGGAAACCATGGCTGGTCCGATGCCGAAATACATCACGTCGAAATTGCCCGATGCGATGGCCTGGACCGGATGAAAACTTGGTGAGTTCAAGCTCAAGTCCGGCTTCTTTGGTCCAGCCTTCGCCTTCCATGACGAAGAGCTGAGCCATGGGCATGATTGGAATATAGGCGACTTTCAGCTTTGTTTGCGCTGTGGCGCCGGTCTGTGACAACAGACCGACCGCCAGGGCAAACACGGCCAAGCCGCGGATAACCGTGGTATTCAGAAGGTTTCGCATGGCAATAGCCCTTTTGACAGTCGTCCACAATGGTGAATACGACTGTATATAAGCTAAATATTCATAAAAATAACGTGAATTTTTCTATTAACACAAAAATATGTGTTAATAGGGTCTCTTAGACGGGATTGGCCTCAAAATAGGCGATGTCATCCGCATCCTGCGCGAAGTCAGGTTGGGACGGCCATCCCACCATGCGCGGAGTCATCTCAGTGCCATAACGAACCCGGAACAGCAGCGTGCGTTGGGGACCATTTTCGTATTCATGGACTTCGCCTGGAGGATGCACCACAAACGAGCCCGGTTTGATGTCTAGGGTCTTTCCGTCTGGCGTGCGCATGATACCGCCGCCTTCCCAGCAGAAATAAATCTCCGTGCAATCGGGATGGCAGTGTTTTGGACTGACCTGCCCGGGTTCCCAGCAGGCCACCGTCACGTCACCGTCGGAAACCTTGCCGAGAATTTTCTCGACATGTTTCTGTGGGTCAAAAGTTTTTTCTGCTTCGAGGTCGAATGCGAGCATCGTGTGTCTCCCTGGCTCATTTTTGTTGGAAAAAGTTTAGCGATGCAGCTTCGCTTGCGTAAGCCCCCTGATGCAAAAGCAAACGCCGCACCGGAAAGCCGGTGCGGCGCGCAAACGTTTTACCTAAGGGGCGTGAACGCTACTTGTTCTTCATGGACTCGTAGAAATTGACCATCTTGACGATGTCTTCAGCATCCATCCGACCGAGCGGGCCGTCGCTGTAACTCGCAGCCATCACCTTGCCGTCGGGACCCAACACGAATTCCGAAGGCTGGATGATCTGGCGACGATCTTCCCAGTAGGAACCAAGCGTGTCCGCCATTTCGCGGGTTACACCGAAACCAACGGGGAAATTTAACTCATCGGCGACTTCCTGGGCTTTTTCGAGTGGATCAACGCTGGCTGCGACAAGAGTCACGCCAATTTTCTCAAATTCTGCTTTCTGGTTTGCGAAGCCGACTAACTGACGGCGACAATAGGGTCACCAGTGGCCACGATAAAACAGGATGACTCGGTATCCATCACCGAGACCATCCGGCAGGTCGAGCGTTCCACCATCGACGAGATTAAGCGTCATGCTGGGGAAGGCTGAACCAATGCCAAGCTTGTCCGACATATTAGGTCCTTTTCATAAAAACAAACGCCACATGGCGCTCGATACACTTCTATGGTGCACAGATGCGAGCCGCGTTGCAATCGCTCCGGTCTTGTCTTGGGGACCCTGAATCATGTAATGAAGGGGCGTTCGGCACAGTTAAGAAGGTCGACAAAACACTGGGAGGCTTGCCGTGACCACAAATGTATTCCTGATTTTGTACGTTCTGCCATTTGCTGTCATGGCGATCGTGATGCTCGCGATGAACATGATGATACCGAGCCCGACCGATATGACTAAGACCGGCCGCCTCGCCAATTTCAATGATTTCCATCGTGAAGCTTATGTTGGCGCGATTGCGGCTGCCATCGCGTCGGTTGTGGTCTTCCACATTCGCGGTGGCCCGGAACCGTTCGTTCTGTTCTGGATGCCGCTGCTCTCGACCGTGATGATCCTGCCGTTCGGCTATGCCGCCGCGCTGTTCATCGCGGGGGTTACCGGCATGGGCAAGAAGGCCCCCGCTGTCTGATCTAGGCGGCAGCCGTCAGGCTTCCGGCCCCGGTTAGCACGACAAATAATTCCATCGGCACCGAACCGGTATTCCGGACCGTATGGCTTGTCCCCTTGGGGACAAACACGAAGCTTTCCTGTCGGATCTCCTCCGGGGTAGAATCGCCCTCAGCTTCGCCGGTACCCTTCTCGACAAAATAAATGGCTTCGGCATTGCTGAGCGCGTGGGGTGCAATAGCCCCGCCCGCCGGGATCGTGGCATGGACCAGGGTGTTTGGGCTGCCGTTATGGCTGCCGATCGGTGCCAGAGTCTCCACCCCAGACCAGGCGTCTGGAATCCCCTCACCGGGTGCACTTGTGTCTTCCAGGCGGACAAGTATGCCGTTATCCAACCCTTTGCGGGGGCGTTTGATGTCTGCGTCCATGACGTTGCCGCAGAATTCGTAGCCGGTTCCTGCCACGTCGGGCGCATTCATGTAGAAGCCGATCACGCGGGCGTCCTCATCTTCGGTCTCGTTAAAAAAGAAGTGTTCGGAACCTTTCGGCATCAGCCGGCAATGTCCGGTTGTGACCACGGCCCGACTGTCACCCTGGCCAACGACGCCGTTTCCCGACAGATAGACCGCGATCTCGTCGCTGACCGTGTGCAGATGCTTGGCGTGGGTTGAGCCGGGTCGGAAGATCGAATGGAACACCGTCGTGGCGCTGCCGGTCTCTCCGGTGATCGGCAGGCGGAACTCCGAAATGGCCCAGCCGTCACGCTCCTGCATACGCTCGATTTCAACGTCATAGGTTTGAATGACTGTAATGCTCATGGAAATTTCCTATCCAGCGTCTGCAACAAGGCCCACCGCCTCGATCCCGGCGATGGCGCAAGCCTCGTCCCGATCCGACACGTCGCCGGTCACCCCGACAGCCCCCAAAATCTCACCGGCAGCGTTGCGAATCAAGACACCCCCGGGCGCGTTTAGAACCTTGCCGTCTGTGGCGGCGTTCAGGGTCTGGATGAAACGGTCCGGCCGTTCGACCAGCGCGCGGCTCCCCATCCCCATGCCCAGCGCACCCCAGGCCTTGGCCTGAGCGATTTGCGGGCGTAGAAAACTGGTGCCGTCCTCGCGGGCAAAAGCCAGCAGGTGACCGCCTGGGTCAAGAATTGCCACGCCCAAAGGAAGACATTCGGTCGTGCGGCCATGGGCCATTGTGACGTCAATAATCTGTTGAGCTTGTTTCAAAGTGACCTGGGTCATCACAATCTCCGTACTTTTATGAGGCTTCAAAAGCAAAAGACGGCGTGCCGCCGGCCCCGATGATTCGTCCGGCGGTCCCGCCAGCGAAATGGGTTGGGAGCACCAGCGTGCCGGCATCGGTGTGGGCGTCCACGAATTTTGTCCGGCTGGCCGAGGAAATATCCTGGTCCCAGCAATAGCAGGTACTCCACTCAGCATGGGGCACCTGGATCGGATGATGCATCAAATCGCCAACAAAAGCACCGCGCTCTCCCTTGGACTCAACATTAACGATCACATGGCCGAGGGAGTGTCCGGGGGTGGGTTCAAGCCAGATCCCCTGTTCGATTTCGTGGTCATGGTCCACCAAAATGGCTTGCCCGGCTTCCATCACCGGCAAAACGGAATCGATAAAGGTCAGCCCGATACGTTCGGCGCCCCGCGCGCTTTGCTGTTCCCAGTGGTGGTATTCATCCCGCGCAAACACGTATTTTGCATTGGGAAAAGTCGGCACCCAGCGACCGTCGAGCAGCTGCGTGTTCCAGCCCACATGGTCGGGATGCAGATGAGTGCACATGACAATGTCGATATCGGCCGGGGTCAGCCCAAGCGCCTTGAGATTGCCCATCCACGGCCACTTCTTCATGTGCCAGTCCGGACTCGAACGCTCCTTGTCCTCGCCGACGCAGGTGTCGATCACGATCGTGTGCTGCGGCGTCTGCACGACAAAGCTCTGGAAGGCCATGATCAGCTTGCCGGATGCGATATCGAAATGGGTCGGTGCCATCCAGCCCATCTGTTCGGCAACGGCCTCAGGAGTGGAACCCGGGAACATGTCGGCCGGGGTAATATAGGGCCCGGAATCCTCGAGCACCGAGTGAACGGAGATCTCACCAATGGTCTGTGGTTGCATGTTAGGCCCCTAAATATTGTGCGATGAGTGACGCGAGTGTCCGATGTTAGTCTTTTCGGTGCAACCAGTCCGCAGGAACAGTCTCGAAGCATGAACGCAACGCCCGACATTCCCCGTATCACATCCACCGGCATTGGTTCGCCACCAGATGTTGTTGTGGAACGCATCTGTACGCGCTTTGCCGAGACCGGCGTTATCGTGTTTGAAGATGTTATGTAGCACGAGACCATCGCGGAACTGACGCAGGCTTATCTGCAGGGCTACACGGATTATCACCGTGACATGATGTTCGTAGATGCGCGCCATGTCGGCGACCGACGCAACATGATCACCATCACCCTCGACGGACCCTTCAACGATCCGATGGTCTATGCCCCCGCGTTTGTGATGCCCGTGATCAAAAGGCTGTTGGGTGATGTTGCGGTTCTCGGAAGCTTTGTGGCCGTGACCTCGCTCGCCGGATCGCATGAACAGCACACCCATCGCGACATGCCACCGCTCTTTGGTGACGATCAGCTCGGTGCGGCCGTGCCTGCTTATTGTCTGACTCTTGTGATTCCCTTCGTAGACATGAATGACGTCAACGGGACCACGGCGTTTCTCGCAGGCAGTCATCATGCGATTGGGGAAGAACCGGCGGAAATCGAGCCCCAGGCCCCCGATGTGGGGATCGGGGACGTGATGTTGTTCGATTGTCGGGTCTGGCATTTCGGGACTCCGAACCGGTCGAACGCGCCGCGGCCGGTCCTTTACAATTCGCACCAGCGCTCGTGGTTCCGCGATGCGATCAATTTTGATTTGCAAGCCCCCCTGACGGTGTCACAGCGCGCGCTAGATCAGGTGCCCGATGAACACCGCCATCTCTTCGAATGGGCCATGAAGCCGCGTTGATGCTGGGCTGACACTGGTCTGAAACCGGGTGAGAGCTCGGCGGCGCGTTGATCGGAAATCACCCCATCCCCGCCATAATTGCTCCCTATATATAGTCGGGTCCGAACTTGCGGTGGCGATACACTATGGTGGTGCGTTGACGCGTTTGCGGGGCACGCGGTACGGCAACCGTACCGGCCCGCGGAAATAGGGCTGTTTGGAAAATCAGGAGGCGAAACAATGATGGGCATGCAATTTGGACTTTCGAGAGGAATCCTGATGCGGCTACAGAAAGCCACAGCGGCAGCGTTGCTTGCCGCCCCGGCACTGGTCTTATCTCCGACGATGGCGGGAGCCCAGCTCGGCGACATCCTGAAGGCTCCCAAGACTCTAATCGACCGGGCTATTGAGGCGCGCAGCACCGAAGATATCGCCAAGGACAACAGGGTCGTGATCGATGTGAATGCGATCATGGCCGAGGTTCGCACGATCAAGGCGTCGACTGAAATTTATGAGCAAAACCTGCTTATCACCGGGGTTTTCGCCGATCAGAAATCCCTGGATCAATTCAGGGAACAGGTCCGGCAGGTGCGGGGCCTGAAGGATTTATACTGGCATGCGGTTTTTCTGAGCGAGGACGAACGCAATCGTCGCAAGTCGGAGCTTCTGGCGTGGAATGACGTCTTGCTGCTGGAAACCAAGGTTGGAATCGAAATGGTGTCCACCCGAGGTGTTGCGGATGTGAATTTCCGGACCGCGGTGGATTCTTTCGGAACGGTCTACCTCCTCGGAAGGGCACGTTCTCAGGAAGAGCTCGATAAGGCGGTCGCAACAGTCACGAATACTGAAGGGGTGTCCCGGCTGGTCAATTACGCGTTCGTTCGGCCTTAATCTTCGGCGCGTGCGCCGAACACCTCGTCGATCGTTTTGACCTGATGGCGGATATTGCCGTCGCGCTGGGATAGTTTGATACGGTCGAAATACTCCATAACTTCGACCGCAAGATTTCGTCCAATCCCGGCGGCCTTACGGAAGTCCGAGACACTGACCGTGCCGTCCTGGGCGATCATCGCGGCAAAAATCTCGCCATGACTGCGCAGCGCGGTCGGCGTGTAAAATCGGTTTCCGGCGATCTGCACGGCCATCCCCATACGGACCGACTGGCGCAAAGTTTTCATGATCACGTTGACCGTGAGGCCGGTTGTACTTGCCATGTCGTGGACCACCGGCGGGGTGCCCGGATCTTCTTCCAGCAGCGGCAGCAAGACAGCCCAGTGGGCAGCATCGTCTCCTGTGAGTCCGGCCTGGTGATCGGGCCGGTGCAACAGCATGCCGTCGCTGGCGATGGTGCCATCACTGACCAGCGCTGTGACCAGCGCGTTAAACAGTGGCTCGGGCACAAATCGTTTGTGACTGCGTCGCAGTTGGGAGGCAGCCGGCCCGAGGCGCGCCGGATTGGCGGCGTGGAAGGCATCGAGAGCGGTCAGGAAGTCGTCCCGTCGGGCGGACCAGCCCTCCGGCGACAGCGCCAGTTGATTTGAGCCGTCCCCCGCGACGACCGCATCATTTGCCGCGAGGATATCGGCGACTTCATCCGTAGCGAGATTGCGCGTGGCAACAAATTCATTCAGGGGAATGCCGGTTTGCGAAAGTGCGAGCGCTTGGGCCAGGGCGGTCTTGTGGTCAGACGTATCGAGCGCGTCGAGTATGGCCAGTCGATCCGTACGAGCCCGGCCGCGTCGGGGTGGGAACAGGTCGATCACATGACCGCCACCCAGTGTGGTCTGGGCTGATTGATCCCGGATCACAAAACGATCTTGGGTACAGGCCCCCAGCGGTTCGTCCAGGACGAGCTGAGCCAATACACTTTGCCCGGGCTCGATCGTTTCGGACCCGAGAACCGCGACCCGACCGGTGACGTTCTTGGCACCGAGATGCACATGGACCGGCGTCCAGTGGCGCAAGGGTCGACGCGCATCGGCGACGACTTTCAGGCGAACATCGAGTTTGCGGTAAAGGCCGAGAGACGGGCTGGCGACGAGCCAGTCGCCGCGGGCGATATCGTCCCGGTCGATCCCCGCGAGGTTGATCGCGAGACGGTCCCCGGCACGTCCGGCCTCGCTGTCGGCGTTGTTGGCGTGGATGCCGCGCACGCGTGCCTGGGTATCAAATCCGGCGATCCACACGCGGTCTTCCTTGGTGACGCGTCCCGAAAACGCTGTGCCGGTGACCACCAATCCGGCCCCGGCCACCGTAAACATTCGGTCGACGCCCAGTCGGAAGTATCCCTGTTCTGACCGGGCCTCGGTGTCTTCCGATAAAGCGGTGATGTGCGCCGTGAGCGCTTCGATGCCATCTCCGGTGATGGCGGAAGCCGGGAAGATTGGCGCGTCGGCCAGGGTGGTGTCGGCGAGCATAAGCTCGATTTCGTCTCGAACCTCGACAACCCGTTCTGCGGGCACTCGGTCGATTTTGGTCAGGGCCACCAGGCCCCGTGCGACGCCAAGAATATCAAGAATGGCAAGATGTTCGCGGGTCTGGGGCATCGGTCCGTCATCGGCGGCGATAACCAGCAGCGCGCAATCGATCCCGGTGACCCCGGCGAGCATGTTGTGGACCAGTCGTTCATGTCCCGGCACGTCGATAAAGCCGAGCCGGGCACCATTGGCGAGATTGGTATAGGCAAAACCGAGATCGAGCGTCATGCCGCGCTTCTTCTCTTCGGGCAAACGGTCTGCATCGGTGCCCGTCAGAGCCTCCACCAGCAAGGTTTTGCCGTGATCGATATGTCCAGCCGTGGCGATGATCATCGTGGAGACAGTGTTGTGAACTGGGTGCGGAACTCGTCGACATTGTCGAGGCAGCGTAGATCGAGCCACATCGCATCATCCTGAACCCGTCCGATCACCGGGATCGGCAGGTTACGCAGATCTACCGCCAGGCGCTTGAGGGCGGCGCCTCTTCCGCGGGTGGCGATCGGGGTGATGCGGAGGGCGGCGCTGTCGAGAGTTTCGACCGGCAATGCGCCGGATCCGATTTGGCCGGAGCACGCAGCGACCGAAACGTCGTAACCGTCTCCCAATGTCTCCTGAACGCCACCAATCAGGGAAGCAGCATCGGCGTGGATGTCTTCTGCTCCCCGCGCGAGCATGCGCAGGGTGGGCAGGCGTTCGGCGAGCCGGTCCGGGTCACGGTACAGATGCAGGGTTGCGGCCAGCGCGGCGAGAGTGGCCTTGTCGCAGCGCAGGGCACGTTTCAACGGGTTCTTTTTCAGCTTGGCAATTAGATCCCGTCGCCCGACGATCAGCCCGGCCTGCGGGCCGCCGAGAAGCTTGTCTCCCGAGAAGGTGACGATGTCGGCACCCGCCGCGATGGTCTCCCGGGGGGTCGGCTCGTGAGGCAGGCCCCAACGTTCAAGGCCCACCAAAGCACCCGCGCCAAGGTCAACGGCGAAAGGCACATCTCCTGAATGGGCAATACCCGCGAGCACGTCTTCATCGACGGCCGCCGTGAACCCCTGTACCGCATAGTTGGAAGTATGCACCTTCATGAGCAGCCCGGTGCGTGCGCTCAACGCATCTTCGAAATCCTTCGGGTGGGTGCGGTTGGTGGTGCCAACCTCGATCAGCTTGGCCCCCGCGCGCGACATAATGTCGGGAATACGAAAGGCGCCACCAATCTCGACCAGCTCACCGCGGGAGACGGGGACTTCCTTTCGCAGGGCCAGGGCGTTGAGCAACAGCAGCACTGCGCCGGCATTGTTGTTGACCACCGTGGCGGCTTCCGCGCCGGTCAGTTCGCACAGTAATTCTTCGACATGGACGTCGCGGTCACCACGTTTGCCTGAGGCGAGATTGTATTCGAGATTACTGGCCCCGCGCGCCGCGTCGGCCATGGCGGTGATCGCTTCCTCGGCGAGGGGCGCGCGGCCGAGATTGGTGTGCAGCACGGTGCCTGTCAGATTGAAGACGCGGCGCAGGGAAGGTGTCTCAGCGCGGGTGAGCCGTGCGGCGGCGCTCTGGACGATCAGGTGGTCGCTCAGTTCGACTTCCACGCACGCGGCAAGGGCGGTGCGAATCCCGTCGAGTACGCCCCGAAAGGCATTTGTTGTGGGCTCGCGACCATGGGTTTCGACAAGGATCATCGCGTCGGGCGTCTGCAACAAACGGTCGAGCGAGGGAATGGCGGAGAAATCGGGACGGGTATCTGACATGGGCGGGGATTGTTCAGTGCCAGCGGCGTTCGATCAAGGCTGATATAGTGATTACACCGATCAATTTTTGTGACCACGCATCATGCCCGTATTTTCGACCCCGCCCGTCGGCGTCCCGTTTGCTCTTTCAGCACCGTTCTAGGCCCGTTTCATGAAAGATTGGGGCGGTATTGCCGCCGGGCTCGGGACGGTTCTTTGTTTTGTTGCGATGCTTGTGGCGGGTCGTCTCGGTGCAACCACCGACGCGCTGACGGTCTATGATCTGGCCGGGTTACGGATGGGGGTAGCAGCCCTATGCGCCACGCCGTTCCTTCTGCGATCCTACCCTTGGAAGGTTGATGTCCGCGCCCATGCGGTGGTCGCCTTTTTTGGTGGCGCGCCGTTCGTTTTGTTGATTTTCGGCGGTATGGTTTTCGCTCCGGTTGGCCACGCGGCGGTGATGATGAACGGTTCTCTGCCCGTGTTCGCTGCTTTTGTGACCTGGATATGGGTCGGTGATCGTCCTGGACGGTGGCAGTGGGTTGGCATCGTCGCGATCACTGCGGGTGTTGGCGCGGTCGGCTGGGAGGCGGTCGCGGGCGGCATTCCGGGACAATGGCGCGGGCATTTGCTGTTTCTCACTGCCGGGCTGTCGGCCGCAATCTGGTACGGAGGCATGCGGGCCTGGCGGTTGTCGGTGATCCAGTCTCTCGCCGCATTGCTGGTGACCAACGCGCTGGTCTATGTGCCGATCTGGTTGTTGTTTTTGCCTTCGGGCCTGTTTTCGGCGCCGCCCCTCGAAATCTTGCTACAGGTCGTGGTCCACGGAGTTCTCGGGGCGTTCCTGTGTATCCTGTGTCACGCCTATTCGGTGAAGACCATCGGGCCTATGCGCCAGGCCGCGATCATGTCGGCCGCCCCGGTTCTCGCGCTTTTTGTGGCGATTCCCACATTGGGCGAAATTCCCAGCACCCGGAACATTGTCGGGGCAGGGATCGTGGCGATGGGAATTCTGGCGACGGTGTTTTTGCGGCCGCGGGAAAAATTCTGAACCGGTAATTGTTGCCGCGCGGCGACATGCTAGAAACCCGCCATGGTAAAACTATCCGTTCTTGATCAATCCCCCGTCCGCGCTGGTGGTGACCCGCGTCAGGCGCTCGCCGAGACGATCACCCTAGCCCAGAATGCCGAACGTCTGGGCTACAGCCGTTATTGGCTGGCCGAACATCATGGTACCGAAGGATTTGCGGGATCGTCGCCGGAGATCATGGTGACCCGGGTGGCCGCGGCAACCGACAGCATCCGCGTGGGGTCGGGGGGTGTGATGCTCAGCCACTATTCCCCCCTGAAAGTGGCGGAAAACTTCAAGCTGCTCGAAAACCTCTATCCCGGCCGAATAGATCTGGGGATTGGCCGGGCACCGGGCAGCGACGGATTGACCGCGGCGGCTCTGGCCTATGGCAGCGAAGTTGGGATTGAGTATTTTCCAACCAAGATTGCCGACATGATGGCGTTTCTCGCCGATGAGTTTCCGGCCAGCGAGCCGTTTCGTGATGTCCGGGCGACCCCGGCGATCGCCGCGATGCCGGAGGTCTGGTTGCTGGGGTCGAGCGATCAGAGCGCAGCCTATGCAGCGCATTTTGGCCTGGCCTTCACCTTCGCGCATTTTATCGCTCCGCAGGTTAGTAAGCCGGCCTTTGATTATTATCGGAGTAACTTCAAAGCGTCGTCTTCGCTCGCAGAACCGAAAGCTAGCGCGGGCGTTTTCGTGATCTCTGCGGACACGAAGGAAGAGGCCGAGTATCTTGCGGCCAGTCGGGATTACTGGCGTATGAAGCTGCAATACGGCCAGCATCTGCCCTATCCCCCGCCCGACGAGGCCCTCGCCCATGAGTATACGACCCAGGAAAAGCGCGTGGTTGAGGCGAACCGGGCGAACCGGTTCACCGGCGACCCGCAATCTTTGAAACAGGAACTGACGGCTTACGCCGACGAAAACGGGCTCGATGAGCTCGTGATCCTGACCATTACCTATGATTTCGAGAAACGCCTGCGGTCCTATGAATTGCTGGCCGATGCTTTCGAGCTAACCGCAAACAGGAGCGCGGAAAATGAGTGATGTAGATCTGTCGGGCCGGGGTGCTGTTGTCACCGGTTCGACCAGCGGTATTGGGCTGGGCGTGGCCCGCACACTGGCGAAGGCCGGCACAAATGTTATGCTGAACGGCTTCGGCGATGCCGATGAAATCGAAAACCTTCGCGCTTCGCTGGCCCGTGATTGCGGGGTGACGGTGGCCTATTCCGGTGCTGACCTTTCTGACGGTGCGGCGGCGACGGGGGTGATTGCGGCGGCCGAAGCGGCGATCGGCAATGTGGACATTCTCGTCAACAACGCCGGGATTCAGCATGTTGCGCCGATCGACGCGTTCCCGCCGGAAAAATGGGAAGCGATCATCGCGGTCAATCTGTCTTCTGCCTTTTATACGGTTTCGGCCGCGCTGGAAGGGATGAAGGCGCGAAATTCCGGTCGCATCATCAACATCGCCTCGGCCCACGGTCTGGTGGCGTCACCCTTCAAGTCTGCTTATGTGGCAGCCAAACATGGCCTGGTGGGCCTGACCAAGACGATTGCGCTGGAAGTGGCGGAGACCGGCATCACATGCAACGCGATCTGCCCCGGTTTTGTTCAGACACCGCTGGTGGAGGGCCAGATTGATGATCAGGCCAATGCCCACGGAATGTCGCGGGAGGAAGTTATTCGCGACATCGTGCTGGCGTCCCAGCCGAGCAAGCGGTTTGTCGAGGCGGATCACATCTCGGAGACGGTGATGTTCCTGTGCGGTCCGGCGGGGGGATCCTTCACGGGCGCCGCGCTGGCGATCGATGGCGGCTGGACCGCGCGTTAAAGACCTCAAAAACACCTGTGCGTGTGCGTTCGCCCTGTCGGTGATTGATTAACGTTTTCACGGCATCCTGAGGCGGTAAGCGCAGTCGTGTGCCTGAAGATGGGCGGCGGCGATGGCTCCAGGAAGGAACGAGGCACGAAAATGTTGAAGAAACTGCTTTTGGCAGGGCTTGGCTTGTCCGTGCTCTCGCTGTCTTCCGCGCAAGCCGGCGAGGCGCTGCATCTGTCTGTCACCAGCGGACTGCCGGCCAATCAAGTGGCGCTGAAGATATTCCGGTCCCGGTTTCAGGATGAGATCATACGACGGCTGGAGCCGGAAAATGCCGGGTCGATTGTCTGGGATGAAACCCATGCCGGAACCCTGTCGCATTTTGGCGGCTCGCTGGAGGCGGTCGAAGACGATCTCTCGACCTTTGCGATTATCTCGGTCAGTCATGAAACCAAGCGGCTGCCGCTTCAGGACATGACTTTTTAAGCGCTGTTCACCACAGAAAACTGTGCACTGGTGGGCGAGGCTTATCACGCGATTCATCGGAATCTCCGCGGCATGACTGGTCAGATTACCGCAGCTCATCAGACCTATCTCTCGGCCATGGCCAGTGACGACTATAATTTTATTGCGACTCAGAAAATTCGTAACGCGGCCGATATTCGCGGCAGGGCGATTGGTGTGGTGGATCCGGCCAGTTCCTGGGTTACCGGGGCGCTGTTGCCGAATACGGAGATGCGTCGGCTGGGTCTGAAAAAATTCGCCGTTCACTAAACGAGGGCCAAATTCGGCGCGCAGGTACCGTTCATCATCACCGTGAACACGCGGGCCCTGAAAGCACTGCCCGCTGCACTCCGGAGCGTCGTGCTGGAGACGGCGTCGGGGTCCGTTTCCACCTCCGCGCAGGACTATTGCGCGGCCGGTGTTGAGGCTGTCGATATACTCAAGAGTCAAGGGGTGCTGACCGCCAAACTGCTCAAGGGCCGGTGCTTTCAGTGGGCGGATGCCCTGGGCCCTGTTGCCCAGAAATGGGCGGCCCGGAACGATAAGGTCCGCCGCCCGGGAAGTAAGCCGATGGGCTCATTCATGAGTCATCTCAGTGCTGCGGGAGTGACCCTGACGCGCGACTGGTCTGCCCCGGCTCCGCTCGGTGCTGTGCCCAAGATGACACCCCCGGCCCGGCAGGTGTCCGAAGCCCCGGCGGCACATGCTGCCAAACCAGCCGCCAAATACGCTTCTGCACCGAAGACCAAGAAACCCGCCAAGCATCACTGAGGCAGGCTGAGGGCCTGTGCGGCTATGCTTTGCGGAATGACCCAGTGGGTTGTATAATTTTAATTGGTATTTTGGGGAGTGATGCGATGGCTCAAAGCGAGCTGGCCGTCTTCAGTGACAGCAATTTCGATGCTCAGGTTCTCGGACACGAGGGACTGACCGTGGTCGATTTCTGGTCCGAGACATGCGCTCCCTGCAAACAACTCAAAAAAATCCTGATTCAGGTCGCCGAAGACGTACCCGATAATGTGGTGATCGGGACCGTGAACGGGGACAAAAATACCGATCTCCTGGCGCGCTACGGCGTGCGCGGGTTTCCCACCTTGGTGTTTATCAAGGGCGGAGAAGTGGTCGAAACGCGCACCGGCGTCGATCGAAAGCAGATACTCAAGAAGGCGATCAAAGCCCACGCCTGACCGGTGGGGCCTGCGGTTCGCATAACGAGGAAACAGAGATGGCCAATATTACATTGCTTGACATCGAAGAGTTGAAGAAGACCAAGCTCAAGCCGTATGTCGAAAGATCCCTTGAGCTGCGGGCGCCCGATCCGGGCTTCCACGCGGTCATGGGGCATAATATCGACCTGGCGGAAAAGTTTTATTTGGCCTGGGTCGGCGCGTTCAACGAGGGCATGCTCAGTCATCGTCTCAAGGAGGTGATCCGGGTGATGCTCTCCCGGATGGCCCATTGCAGCTACTGAGGCAATGTACGGTCTGCTTCGGCGAAGCAGCAGGGACTTGACGAAAAAGCACTCGACGACGGCATCTATAATCATGCCACAAGCGACGTCTTCACCGATGAGGAGAAGGCGATCATGCGCTACGTGGAGGTCATCGCAACCGATCCGGACTCCTTTGATGATGCAGGATGGGCCGATCTCCGCGCCCATCTTTCAGAAGCAGAGATCGTTGAACTGGGCATGTTCCTGTTCATGAATCTCGGTTTTCACACCTTCTTTGGAAGCCTGAAATTCTATCCGATGTTTTCTCCGGATGGGGTTCTGGTCAGCCAGGAGGAATCCGAACGCCTCTACGGCGATCGGCCGGAATCACTGCAAACCGAGGCGGCTGAATAATGTTGCGTATGCAACCGCTCGATCTTGCGGAGATCACGGATCCCGAGATCCACGAATTGCTCGCCGAGTGTGAGGAGTTCGGAGTTCCCGACGCATTGTTTGTGCGGATTTTTGCCCGCCAGCCCGATCAGATGAAGGGCATGCTGCGGGCGATGCTCGTCTCCCATCGCGACGGCAGCGTGGACCACAAGCTCAAGGAAATCATGCGCATCCAGATCGCGCGCTTTGCCGAGGATCCCTATTTCTCTGCCCTGCGCTCGAAAAAGGCCATGGCCTCGGGTCTCACCGAAGAGATCATCGATGCCGGGTGTGAGGATTATGAGAATTCAGAGCTTTTCACCGAAGCCGAGAAGGTCGCCCTGCGCTATGCGGAGCAGATGTTCCTCGACGTGAGCAAGGTCGACAAATTCTTCTATGACGAGATGCACAAGCATTACAGCGATGCCGAGATTATGGAGATCGGTGCGTTCATCGCGCTGTTTCACGGCATTCACATGGTGATGCGCACCTTCGACGCCCGTCCGCTCGCCGCGGCATAACCAACGAAGCGGACGGGTTTCAAACCCGCCCTTTTCAATTTCTATTCACGATCAGCCGGACCCGCGCGTTGCTGGATTGCGTCGTCGCGTTGCTCCTCGCAATGACGCGGGGCGGCGGTGTTGCGCTCCCATGGCCCTGCGCCGTTAACGACTTAACGCCGTCATTGCGAAGCCTTGAGGCTGAAGCAATCCAGAGCGGGCAAGCGCGCTGCTGGAATGCTTTGTTGACTTGTGTCTTGCAATCACGTGGGGGTGTAAGCGTCCCGCGTGAACTAGTTCCGGTTCAGCGCTGCCCAGATCCGGGGCGGGGTGGCCGGCATGTCCATTTCGGTGATCCCGCGAGTCGATAAAGCGTCGATGATCGCGTTCATCCCGGCCGCCAGCGCGCCGGTGGTGCCGGCCTCGCCCGCGCCTTTTGCGCCTACCGGGTTGGTGGTGCAGGGGACCGAGTGGAAGCCGAGTTTCATGCCCGGCATGTCGTCGGCCCGGGGCATCATGTAATCCATGAAAGAGCCCGCGAGCAGCTGGCCGTCATCGTCATAGATTGCATGCTCACCGAGCACCTGACCCAGACCCTGGGCGACACCACCATGGACCTGACCATGCACAATCATCGGGTTGATGACGGTGCCGCAATCATCGACAGCCACATAATTCAACACGTCGACGACGCCGGTCTCGGGCTCGATCTCGATTTCACAGATGTGGCAGCCATTGGGATAGGTCTGTTCCGGGGAGACGAAATCTTCTTCGGAATCAAGACTGATCGGGACACCGTCGGGCAGCGCGCCCATGGATTTGGCCTGTTCGGACAGATCGAAGATGCTCACTGTGCGGTCGGTTCCCGCCACGCTGAAACTTCCATCGGCGTATTCGATATCTGCTTCGGCCGCTTCGAGCACATGACCCGCCAGCTTCCGGCCTTTGTCGATGACCGCGTCGGCGGTCAGCGAGATCGCACCGCTGGCCAGGGCCATGGAGCGCGATGCCACGGAGGCAAACCCGGTTGCCGGGGTTTCGAAGCTGTCCCCCTCAACGATGCGGACCTTCTCGTAAGGCACCTGCAGCAGGTCGGAGACGACCTGAGCGAAGGAGGTGGCGTGACCCTGTCCGTTGGACTGAACCGCGAGATGGGCCTCGACTGTGCCGTCATCCGCGAAGGAGAGCTTGGCACCTTCCTGCAGATAGCCGCCCGCGGTCTCCACGAAGCATGACAAGCCGATGCCGCGCAGCTTGCCGTTTTTCTCACTCTCGGCTCGCCGGTTGGCGAAACCGTCCCATTCGGCCAGCGCCAGGGCTTCGTCCATTTCGGCTTCGAACTCACCGGAATCGTAAACCTGATCCAGGGAGGTGGTGTAGGGCATCTGTTCGGGCTTGATGAAGTTGCGCCGGCGCAACTCAACCCGGTCGATCCCGAGCTGGCGCGCGGCATGGTCCATGATCCGCTCGAGCATATAAGCAGCTTCCGGACGTCCGGCGCCCCGGTAAGGACCAATCGGGATGTTGTTGGTCATCAGGCATTTCACCTGATATTCCAGCGCCGGATTGTCGTAACAGCCGGTCAGGCAATTGCAGACATTGCGGGTGGCAGCGGCCGGGCCATGGGAGGACAGGTAACCGCCCATCGAGGCGACCATATCCACCCGGAAGGCTTGGATTTTTCCGTTTTCGTCGAACGCCATCGCGCCGTTCATCACCCCGTCGCGGGCCTGATTGTCGGCCAGGAATGCTTCCGAGCGTGTTCCCTGCCATTTGACCGGCTTGCCGGTCATTTTCGAGGCAAACAGGATCGCCACATATTCGGGATAGGGCTGTGTTTTCATACCGAAGCCGCCGCCGACATCGTTGGTCATTACCCGCATCTGCTCGTGGGGGACCTGGAAGATCACATCGGCGAGCATGTTGCGCATGGCGTTTACGCCCTGAGAGCCGCTGATCAGCTCGTAGCAGCCCGCGCCATCATTGGCCGAAGCCAGAAAACGTGCCGCCGCGCTCCGCGGCTCCATGGAGGCGACCACCAGCCGGTTGGTGGTGAGGGTCAAATTGACCACATGGGCAGCACTATCAATCGCCGCGCTTGCCTTGGCCTCGTCCCCGATCTGGAAGTCGAGGCAGACATTGTTGGGGATATGCTCGTGAAGCTGGGGAGCGTCGGCGTCCTGCGCCTTGGTGACATCGACCAGAGCGGGCAAGGGGTCGACGTCCAGATCGATCAGGTCGACGGCATCCTGGGCCAGGGCGGTGCTGTCAGCGACGACCATCGCGATGATCTCACCGACATGATAAATCTTACCCAGCGCCACAGCGGGCCGCTGGGTACGTGACATATCCGAGCCGTCACGATTAACGAACGGCGTGACGTTGGGAATCGGGCCGACACCGGCGGTCTTCAGATCGTCGCCGACATAGACGCTGGTCACGCCGGGCGCCGCGGCAGCCTCGGAAATATCGATCCCGGTGATGACCCCATGGCCGATCGGGGCCCGCAGGAAGGCGGCGAAGAGCTGCCCTTCAAACCCGGTATCGTCGGCATAGGCGCCGCCGCCATTGAGAAGGCGCGCATCCTCGCGCCGCGGGACATGCTGTGAAATTCCAAACTGACCGGATGCCATGGTGATTTGCTTCCCCGAAACGCGTGTTTTTGATTGGCCGGGAAGATATCACGAAGATGCGGTCAGGCGAAGTATGTTGACGTCTTTCCGTACGATCCCGGATGTGTATATTATCGCCGCTGGCGCGCTGGGGGATTTACCCTAAACGCCCACTTATCTCTTCGAAACGATCACAACCAGTCCTGCGGGGAATTCCTTTATGTTTTTCAAATGTGGCCACGACGCCCATCATTCTCCCTCAGATGCGACCGGGCGCGCGCCGATCAAGGTTGAGCGCCTTGGTGTTCGCACTGTGGACATCCATTGCCATCTGCATGTGCCCGAGGCCGATGCCCTCGTGAAGGACGTTTTCGATCTCGAAAATGAGCCGCTGCTGTGGTTCTCCAATGACGAGACCCGCAAGTTCCAGATGGCCCATGGTCAGGAAATCATGCCACGGGCGACGGATACGGCGTTGCGCATTGCTGAAATGGACGCGACCGGCGTTGATGTGCAGGCGATCTCGACCGCTCCGAACCATTATTGCTACTGGGCCGAGCCGGATCTGGGCCGCCAGGTCGCCCAGACCGTGAACGACAAGCTCGCCGCGACTGTGGCCGAACATCCTGATCGCTTCGTCAGCCTGTGCACGGTGCCTCTGCAGGACCCCCAGATGGCCGTCGCCGAGCTGGAGCGCTGCGTCAAGGAACACGGCATGAAAGGTGTTGAAATCAACGCCGATGTGGCCGGACAGGAACTCTCCAAGGCCGGCCTCGACCCGTTCTTCGCCAAATGCGAGGAGTTGGGCATCGTGATTTTCATTCACCCGTCAGGCTTCGCCAAGGGTGACCGGTTTGCCGATCATTATTTCTCCAACATCATCGGCAACCCGCTGGCGACCACGGTGGCCGTGCATTACCTGATCTTTGACGGGGTGATGGATCGCCATCCGGGCCTGAAAGTCGTGCTGGCCCATGGCGGCGGTTTCCTCGGCTCTTACCCGGCGCGAATCGATCACGCCCATCCCCTGCGCGGAGATATGCAGCGCGAGCTGCCTGCGGGCAAGGTGCCGACGGATTACCTGAAGCGGTTCTATTTCGACACGGTCGTGTTCTCCAACGAACAGCTCGAGTTCCTCACCAAATATCATGGTGCGGATCACGTGCTGATGGGGACCGACTACCCGTACGACATGGCAGAGACCGATCCGGTCGGCCATGTGATGGGTTCTGATCTGACCGACGATCAGAAGCGCGCCATTCTGGGTAACAACGCAGCCAAGTTGCTGAATCTTTAAGGGGAGGTAATCCCCGCCCTCATGCTTCAAGAGGCTCAGCATGAGGTATTTCGTATCCGCTCGTCCGGAGCCTGAAGAAGGATGAGTTCAGAAAAGGAAGTATCATGCTCTTTACCTGTTCAGATCCGACCCATAACCACGCCCCGGCGGGCGATACGGGGCACTACCGCACCGTGACCAACGGCAAGAAGCACTTCACCGTCGATATTCATTGCCACCTGCATGTGCCGGCAGCTGACGCGATGTTGAAAGACGCCAAGGCCGCCGATCAGCGCAACCTGTATGTGGATACCAACCCGCTGACCTCGGAAATCAACGCCAAGCAGCACAAGAACATTCTCGACAAGCTGACCGATCCGTCGGTGCGGATTGCCGATATGGATGCCGCCGGGATCGACGTGCAGGCCATCTCGCCTTCACCGTTCCATTACAACTATGTCTATGAGGCGGATTTCGCCCGTGAGACGGCCCATGTGGTCAATAACCGGGTGGCCGAGGTCGTCGGCGATAATCCGGATCGCTTTGTTGGCCTGTGCACGGTGCCGCTGCAGGATGTGGACATCGCTGTGGCCGAGCTCGATCGCTGCGTCAACGACCTGGGCATGAAGGGCGTCGAGATTTCAACCAATGTGAACGGGACGGATTTGACCCGCGCCGGGTTGGAGAAGTTCTTCGCCCGGGTCGAAGAGCTCGGTGTCGTGATCTTCATGCATCCCATCGGGACCAGCTTCAAAGAGCGCATGACCGATCATTACTTCCGCAACACGATCGGCCATCCGCTGGAATCCGCTCTCGCGGTCGGCCATTTGGTGTTTGATGGATATCTGGAGACCTATCCGGGCCTGAAGATCTGCATCGCCCATGGTGGTGGCTATGTGCCGACCTATGTTGGTCGTTTCGATCATCCCTATCACCTGCGAGATGATTGCCGGGTGAACCTGACCAAGGCGCCGTCCGAATATGTGAAGAAGCTCTATTTCGACACGGTTGTCTTCACCGAGCACCAGCTTCGCTATCTGATCGAAACCTGGGGCGCTGACCATATCGTCATGGGCACCGATTACCCGTACGACATGGCAGAGACCGATCCGGTCGGCCATGTGGATTCGGTGAAAAACCTGTCTGAAGACGATAAGGCCTTGGTGATGGGCGCCAACGCCGCCGCCCTGCTGGGCATCGAAGTGCCGTCAGGCTCCTAGAAAGCGTATTCCGCGCCGCCTCGGGATGAGGGGGCGAGGCAATCATGTTCGGGCGTGACGGGAACTATTCTCCGTCGCGCCCGGTTTTGATTTGGCGGGTTTCCCCGTATTGATCGTGGCTAGAACTTGCCGAACTTGATGTTCGTGCGCGGTCCGACGCGATCACCATCGGCATCCCGCGCCAGAATGTAGGCCGAATAGACATGTCCTCTGCCGCCTGAACAAGGTGGCAGGTAGGCGCCATTGGTTCCGCTCCACTGAGAACCCTTGTGATCGCGTACGGAGACCACGCCTTCGGGAAGATTGTCGGACTCGGCCGTAAATGACTTCAGCTCGAGCGTCTTCGACCCTGCGGGCACGAGGTATTCGACCTTTCCGTGGCCGCCCCAGTTCATCTGTTGGTTGTTATCATCGCTGAACCAGATTTCAATCGCCACGACCCCGTCTGCTACGTTGGAGTCCAACATTTTCGGCGGGACCGCACCCTTGCCGCCGAACCGCCCGCAAACCTGTGACGCTGGAATTGTCTTGCCGTCCCAGGCCGGGTCGGCAAGCGTGACTGTCATGTCCTGGGCCAACGCCGGCGTGGCCAGAAGCGCCGGCGATCGCCGCCGCACAGAAAATTCCTGCTCGCATGGTTCAGTTTCCTATTGATTAGTGATGGTATAATGGTCTGCCCTTCCGTCGAAGATTACCAGCCTATTGTGGCGCGTTGGCTTCTTCCCAGCGTTCTTCGAAATGCGGGTACACCCGGCTCATATAGCCGGTGTGGAATTGCCAGAAGGACTCCGGTTCGAACTTTGCGGGATTGTCTTCCGAGCTGCAGCTCGGAAGACATTCACCGACTGCATCCAGGTTTGGGCAGACAAAAAACGGCAATGAGAATCGATCATTCTCCACCGGCGGGATCACCCGGTGGGGTGTTGCCCGAACCACGCCGTTAGACCATCGGTTCAGATACTGCCCGAAATTGACGACGATGCTGTCGGCGGGAATTTCAGGCCAGATCCAGGTGCCATCTGTATCCATCACCTGCAGGCCCGCCTGTTCCGTGGCCGGCAGGAAAGTGTTGAAGCACGTATCTGCATGGGCGCCGTGGCCGGTTTCATCCGTCGCCAGGTCGGGCTTGGAAGGATAGTGGATCAGTCTTGTGTAGAAATGCGCGCGGCTGAAATAGGGATCAAAGAACCCGTCAGGCAGTTCCATCGCCCGGGACCAGACCGGCAGCAGGCTTTTGGCCATGGTGCCCATGTGGTTCAGATAATTAAGTGCAGCACTCGGGAGATCCGGTGCGCCAGCTGGCCAGCGGTTGCGGCCATACATGCGCTTGCGGGCGATCACCTGAGGGTGGTCGTCGGCGTAATCGACCCCGAAATTGTAAGATTCATAGAGGTCGTTCTGGGGCCGCTCGTAATAATCGGATTCCCGAACCACGGTCATACGCAGGGGCTGGTAGCCGCGCTCATGGGGATCGATTTCCAGCGCGACCTTGTCCTCCAACGGTAATTCGAAAAAGGCGTGCGCCTGGTCGAACATGGCGTTGATGGCATCGTCGGGAACCCCGTGATTGACCACGCACATGAATCCAATGCCTTCAGCCACGTCACGCAGCTGTTGGGCGAGCCCGTCAACCTCACCCCGTGCAAGGGGTGCGAGGTCAAGTAACGGAAGAGCGCGATGCGGCGTGTCGCGCACCTGGCTTGTGTAGTCGGGGTCGGTCGCGGTCATTCTGATTTTCTCAGGCTTTCTCTGTGTCAGATAAGCGCTGATTACCGTACAGAAACCGGTAGGTTTCGAAAACGGGGGTGGTTCCGGCAATGGCCTCACTCTGCAGTCGCGTGGCGAGAGCGTCTTGGGCAACCGTACGAATTGTGTCCGGGTCCGTGCCCTCGATGAGTACGCCCCATTCAGGAATTTGATCCGGATCAGGTTCCTGACCGAAGGCTCTTGTCAGCCTCGCGTCAAATTCGGGCACAACGGCCACCGCGCACGCTCCCACGACGCGTTCACGAGAGGCGATCCCGTCGAGGACGCCACTGCGCAGCCATGTCTCCAGCGCTGCGGTTTCGGAGGGTGCGGGAAAGAATCGGGCGAGGGTTAAATGGCTTCCCATGCCGTGGGTGCTGTCGGCCACCACGCGCGCCACCATCCGATGCCAGCGGGTAAAGTTCGGCATGATCTGTTGGGACCATGGAGAGGATTTGGCGACCACATCGAGATAGGCCGGGGAACCGATATCGCCGGGATCTTCGCATTCGTATGTAGACATGTAGCGGATACCGCCATCGAGAGATTCGTACCGTCGCGCCCGCCGGAACCCGGGCAGGTCGATCCGCTCATCGAGATGTTCGCGGTTGTACCATTCGTTGAAATTGTGATCGAGATCGGTTGCGACCTCGGTAAACGTGATCATAAATCCTGCGCCAAAAAGCTGCACGGTTGGGTTTCCTTCGATAACCGGAAATGTCGACGCCCTGCGTCATGCGCTCAGGCTGCACCCGGACGGAAAAGAACGCAAACGCCAAACCCGCAACCGCCAAACCCGTGGTGGCGCTGTGGCCGTGTTGCTTGGTGATGATCTCCGGTCCCATCAGGGCCGTCGGCAGGAAGGTAGAGATGATCGGTACATAGGTCACGAGGATCAGGAACAAGAACATGATGTCGACCCAGGGGAGGGCGGCATGCACCACGTTCATCTCCGACATCTGTGCGACCCTGGCGGTGACAAAAAGATTGAGCCCGACCGGTCGCGTTACTTCCCCGTGTTGCGAACCGACACCTTCCGCGCACCAGCAAAATACGGAGGAGCCCGTTTATCGCCCTTTATAGCGCGTCAGGCATCGCGATGCCGAGCTTGTTGGCCTCGGCCTTTAGTCGGTCCCAGGTGCCTCGTGCCAGCGGGATGCCATGGGCGCTGCGTTTGGTGAGAATTTTGTCGCCGCGCTCGCCCGGGGCGTAGATCTCTTCCACACCGTCCGCGCGGGGCAAACCCTTGAGGCTGGCAGCAAGTTCGTCGATATCCGTCTTGTAGCCGTCGAGATTGGTGAAGGCAGAAATATCAATTGCCGCGGCCAGACCGTTCTGCCGGTAGCCGGTAGGCTTGGCGTCGGGTCCGATATTGGGCGTGATAAGCGGGTTGGCGGCAAACAGGCTGACCAGGCATTCGATCATCGTCGACAGGCCCGACCCCTTGGCGCCCCCCAGCGGCATCAGGGTTTCAACGGCATTGGGGTCGTTGGTCGTTTCCCCGCTTCCGTCCAGTCCCCAGCCATCGGGAATCGACGTTCCCGCATCTTGCGCCGAGAGGATTTTCCCCATCGAGGCGGTTGCCGTCGACATGTCCAGGAGCATCGGCGGATGGTCGCCACCGGGCACGGCAATTGCGATCGGGTTGGTTGATACGCTGGGGGCCTTGGCACCATAATAGGCCATCAGCGGGCGTGACGCGGTCATCACGATGCCCGCAAACCCTGCCCGTGCTGCCTGCATGGCGAAATAGCCGATCGCCCCGCCATGGGTGATGTTGCGCACGATGCACCAGCCCATATGGCACTCCCGGGCGCGTCCGATGGCTTCGTTCATGGCTGCCGAGAGCGCTACCGGGCCGGGCGCCCAGTCAGAATCGATCACGGCGATGGCGCCGCTGCGCTTCTCGACTTTCATATTGGGGCGGGCGTGGATGTTCCCGTTCTTCATGTAGGCGATATAGCGGGGAATGCGCAGGACTCCATGGGAATCCATACCGCGCAAATTGGCCCAGACCAGCATGTCGGCCCAAATCTCGGCATGTTCGTCTGACACGTCCGAGGACCGGAAAATCTCTTTCACAAAACGCTTCAGCGCCTCAGCCGAAACAACGTTGTCGGTCGGGCTCATGCATTGTCCTCGGGCGTATAAACGTTCGCGGAGGTCGAGCCGGCTGGGCGCGTCGGCCATTGATCGCGAGCAACCGCGGCATAAAATTCGTCGACGGACCGGTTAAAGACGTCGGAATCTTCCAGATTTACGAGGTGACCGCTCTTCGGCAGGACCAACAGCCCGGCCAGCGGCATGGCGCGTTTCAAAAATACGTTGGTATCGATCACCAGCTCATCTTCGTCACCGATTACCAGCAGGGTCGGAACCTTCAGGGCGCCGAGTTCGGCCTCGAAGTCGTAGAGAGAGGGCCGTTGGCCCTGCACCTGACGCAGGGTGTAGCCAGCACCTTTGGGTGAGAAGCCAGCGAAATACGCGGCGCCTTCCGCCCAAATATCGGGACGTTTGGCTTTTAGCTGGATGCGCGTGGGCCCGTCGAACATGCCGGTTGTGGCGAGATTTTCGCTGGCGAGGAACTGGTCCGCCACCATGCGCGTTTCTTCCAGAAAACGTTCGCGGGTTGCTGGATAGGAGCCCGAGCCGCCGCTTGCTGCGGTCAGTGATAACACCCGGTCGGGGTGGTCGAGGGCGAAGCGCAGGACGTTGTAGGCCCCCATGCTGAGACCGAGGAGATGGGCCTTGTCGATGTTCAGCGCGTCGAGCACGCCGAGCATGTCCGCGATCGCGATGTCCTGCCCGTAGGCTTCGGCTTCATCCGGCACGTCAGAGGGCGGGTAGCCACGTGCGTTAAGGGCTACGCAGCGGTAACGGTCTCGGAAATGATTGATCTGTTCGCGCCACACACGATGGTCGCCGCCGAACTCGTGCATGAAGACCATCGCCGGGCCACTGCCTTCTTCCTCGACCCAGAGATTTACGCCATTGATTTCAAGTAAAGCCATCGATTCTAAAGCTCCGCGCGAACCAGCGCCGCGCCGGCGCCGAGCGCTTTGAGTTTGCCCTGAGAGACTGATTGGGGCAGGGGGACCATGCCGCAATTGGTGCAGGGGAAGATGCGTTCGGGCGAGGTGAACTCCATCGCCGCGCGGATCACACTGGCAACCTCTTCGGGCGCTTCGGCGGTCAGGGTCGTTACATCGATGGCGCCGACCAGTACATCCTTCTTGCCGTCGAGCAGCCGGATGACTTCAAGCGGCACCCGGGAGCCGGCGAATTCGAGGGAGATCTGATCGATATTGCTTTCAGCCAGGGCCGGCAGGATCGCTTCGTACTGATCCCAGACATCGCCCAAAGTGGCCTTCCACTGCAAGTTGGCTTCGATCCCATAGCCATAGCAAATGTGCACGGCGGTGGTACATTTCAGACCTTCGACGGCGCGGTTTAGCGCTTCGACCCCCCAGGTGGGGACCGCGTCGAGATAGACATTGAAGGCCGGCTCGTCGAACTGGATGTTGTCGACCCCGGCGGCTTCGAGTTCGCGGGCTTCCTGGTTCAGGATTTCAGCGAAGGCCATCGCCATCTTGGGTCGGTCGCCATAATGCTCATCGGCCAGTGTGTCGACGATGGTCATGGGCCCGGGCATGGTGAATTTTAGTGCGTGGTCGGTTTGTGCGCGGGCAAAGGTGACCTCCTCGGCGTGGATCGGCCCGCTGCGTCGCAGCTCGGCGACCACGGTGGGGCAGTCGGCGTCATAGCGGTCATTGCGTATGCCGATCCGCGTCTTCTTGTCGAAGTCGATGCCTTCGATCTTTTCCAGAATGCCGTGGACGAAATGCTGTCGGGATTGTTCGCCATCAGTGACGATATCGATTCCGGCCTCTTCCTGATCGCGGATCGCCAGGCGCACGGCGTCGTGCTTGGCCTCTTCCAGTCGGGCCGGGTCTTTGGCGGCCCAGGGCGCCCAGAGCTTTTCCGGTTCGGCCAGCCAGGCCGGTTTTGGCAAGCTGCCGGTGATGGTTGTTTTCAGCATGGTGGGCTCCCTGTCCCCTGGTCTTTCACTTCTGGTCTCTTACTGCTTTCATCGAACGTGACGGTTGGATCGCGTGCGCGAATATCGCATCATCACAGGGCGGCGCACCGACCGCAAGAATCGAGAAATATTTACAAGGGTATTTGCAATGACCGTCAATGAACTGCCCAAAGCCTGGCCCGAAGGTAAGTCCCTGGCCATCTCCGTCAACATTATGTGCGAAGCCTGGGAGGATGATGCCGCCCCGGGGATTGGCCCGATGGGAAACCCCCTCAAACCCGGTTACCTGGATACCCAGGCCCGCTCCTGGGGGGAATATGGCGTGACCATCGGCGCGCCGCGGCTGTTGGATATTGTGAAGGATCTTGGGGTTCCGTGCGGCGCCTATGCCAGTGGCATTATTGCGCAGAAATGGCCCGAACTTCTCAAGCGTATTGACGATGATGGTCATTTCGTTGGGGCTCATGCCTGGATGCAGAACACCCTGCCTGTCTATCAGGAGCGCGACGAGGAAGAAGCCGACCTGAAAAAGGGTATCGCGCTGTTCGGGGACGTCATCGGCAAGGCCCCGAAGGGTTTTTCAAGCCCGCGCGGTACGTTCAGTGCAAACACGTGTGAACTTCTCGCGGCGAACGGTTTCACCTGGCATATCGACCATTTCAACAGCGATCTGCCCTATCTGCTCGATACGAAATCTGGTCCGCTGGCAGCCGTTCCCTTCACCATGGAAATCAACGATCTGCCGATCTACATGCGCTACGGAAACCCGCCGCAGGCCTATTCCGATACGCTCAAGCGGATCATCGAAGGCTACGCCAGTATCGGCAGCCCGCCCGCGGTGCTCGACATCACCGCCCATGCGCATGTCTTTGGCCGACCTTTTGGGGCCATCGAGTTTTATGAAGCCATCGCGGCGGTGAAGGATATCGACTGGGTGTGGATGACCACCCATGAAGAACTCGCCGGTCTGGTTTATCCGGGACAATGACAATGTCGTCGTCGTGGACAGTTGTAGTGATTGCAGCATTTGGGCTGCTGATGGGCGCGCGGAGTGAAGCGCACGCACAGCAGGTTTTTGTCATCGAAGAATCTGCCATCGAATGTGTTCTGGCGATTGGATCTGCGCCGGAACTTCGCGAGATGTCCCGCCGGATCGCGCGTCAAGACCCAGGACGGATGGTCGGGTTTGTGGTGAAGCTAAGTGCGAATACCAGCCGGGAGCTACTGGCCAGTTTCACCGACGTTCAGGACAGTAAACACAAGGGGTTCAAACAATCCCGGACGGGGTCCATCCGGCTTGAGCTGACTTCCGCATCGGACGCATTGCGCGACGGCCCGGGAGCCACCACGCAAACTTTGCCCCGTGAGCGGTTCATGATGTTCACCATGTCCGAGGCGGTGGTCGAACATCTTTTGACGCAGCGGTCACGCTGCGGGGCCCGCGAGAATTTCGACAAGGCCCCGTTTGAAAGGCTGCATCGCGGCGTCCGGGCCACGTTGCGCGGGATGCTGGATCAGGAGCGGCGCTAGATACAGCGCCCGCCGTCAATTTCCATGCAGACCCCGGTGATCAACGAGGCTTCTTCGGAGGCTAGGAACAGCACCGCGTTGGCCACGTCCTGCGGCGTGGAGAACCGGCCCAGCGGCACGGTCTGACGGAAAGCTTCGCGGTTTTCCGGCGTGTCCTCGCCCAGGAATGTCGCGAGCAGCGGGGTTTCGCCGGCCACCGGGTTCACAGCATTGACCCGGATATTGTCTTCGGCCAGTTCGACGGCCATGGATTTTGTCAGGGTCGTTACGGCGCCTTTCGAGGCGTTGTACCAGGTCAGGCCGGGGCGCGGGCGAACTGCGGCAGTCGAGGCGATATTGACGATGGCGCCCCCACCGCGCGTGCGGAAGACCGGCACAACGGCATTGGCGGTGTGGAACAACCCCTTCACGTTGACCGCAAGAATACGGTCGAGTTCGTCTTCATCCACGTCGAGCATCGATTTGCGCTTATGGGCGACGCCGGCGTTGTTTACGAGAATGTCGAGCCCGCCATGGGTGTCGAGCGCATGAGCGGCCAACGCGTGCATGTCTTCGGCACGGGTCACATCGGCGGCAAAGAAGCTGGCAGTGCCGCCGGCCTCCGTGATTTCTGCGAGGACGCGCGTGCCGCCGTCTTTGTTCAAATCGTTGATCACGACGCTTGCGCCTTCGGTGGCAAAGGTCTTGGCGATCCCCTCGCCGAAGCCTGAGCCCGATCCGGTGATGATGGCGGTTCTGCCTTCGAGGCGCATGGTGTGTTCTCCTGCATGGGTCCTGCGCGCATTGGGCATGCGCGCTGTGCGTATAGTGGGTCAAAATGCTAACGGCAATCGCACGGGCAACGGAACGACGTTTGAGCATGACGGACAAAGCAAAAATTCTGGTGACGCGCAAATTGCTGACGGTCAATGAAGATCGTCTGCGGGCGGATTATGACGCGACGCTCAGCGAAGATGACCATGTGATGTCGGCGGACGAGGTGGTCGACGCGGCAAAGGGCATGGACGCCCTGCTGATTTGCGTCACCGAGCTGCTCGATGCGGCTGCGATCAACCGTTTGCCCGACAGTGTTCAGGCGATTCTGACCTTGTCAGTGGGCCTCGATCATGTGGATGTCGACGCTGCGAAAGCGCGCGGGATCGCGGTGCTCAACACGCCTGATGCGGTGACCGATCCGACAGTAGAGATCGGCATGCTACTGATGCTGGGTGCGGCGCGACGGGCCACCGAAGGGGCGGCGATGATGCGGGCGGGCGCGTGGAATTCCTGGACGCCCCGGATGCTTGTTGGCACGGATGTTACCGGCGGGACGCTTGGCATATTCGGCATGGGACGGATTGGCCAAACCCTGGCGAAACGCGCGCGGGGCTTTGATATGTCGATTCGCTACCACAAGCGCAACCGGCTGAGTTTCGCTGAAGAAGCTGGTGCCAGCTACTATACGACGGTGGAGGGCTTGCTGGGGGCGAGCCCGTTTTTTGTGCTCACGGCGCCGTCGACCCCGGAAACGAAAGGGTTTCTTAACGCGGAGCGGATAGCGCTTCTCCCTGACGGCGCTATCGTGGTGAATATCGCGCGCGGTGAGTTGGTTGATGACGAAGCGCTGGTCGCGGCGTTGAAATCTGGCAAGGTCGCGGCAGCCGGCCTGGATGTGTTCAACGGCGAGCCGAGCCAGGTGCATCCGGGCTATCTCGAACTGCCAAACGTGTTCATCACCCCGCATATCGGCAGCGCGGCTACGAACGCCCGTGCGGCGATGGCCGACATGCTTCTCGACGGGTTTGAACTTTTGCGCGCTGGGGAGCCGGTTTCGAACCGGGTGGTGTGAGAGGCGTGTCACGCGGACCGCGCGGGGTTTCGCTTTTCAGGGCGCTGCCGGGAACCATGCAGGGTGCGATCTGGATGCTCGGGGCGTCGGTCTTTTTCGGCACCCATGGTCCGCTGGTCCGGTTTGCGACAGGGGCGGGCGGGGAGCCGCTCGTGATCGGCTTCTTCCGGTCGCTGATGATCTTGTTGCTGATGCTTCCATGGATCATTCGCAACCGGAACACTGCGCTGCGAACCAAGCGACCCGGCGCCCAGATTTTGCGCGGGGTCTATTCCATGACCGCGCTCGTTCTGCTGATTGTGGCCCAGGCCAATTTGCCGCTGGCAGAAGTCTCGGCGCTAACATTCGCCGCACCCCTGTTCGGAATTATCGGCGCCGCGCTGTTTCTCGGTGAAGTCATTCGTGCCCCGCGCTGGATCGCAACCATCATCGGGTTTGTTGGGGTCTGGGTTGTCCTGCGGCCGGGGATATCCGGGGTCGACCCTCTCTTTGCTTTGCCCCTGATCTCAGCCTTGTTCATTGCGGCCTCGAATCTGATGATCCGCTCGCTTTCGCGTGACGATTCACCGACCACCACGATCGCCTGGCTGGCGATGGTTTCTGTTCCGCTGACCCTGATGCCGGCTCTGGTAGCCTGGTCCTGGCCAAACCCTGAATCGCTGTTCTGGATGGGCATGCTCGGGGTTGCCGGGTTGGGCGCGCATCTTTGTCTGACCCGGGCGTTTACCGTCGCCGAAGCCTCGGCGGTGCTGTCCTATGACTACTCACGGCTGATCGTGACCGCGGCGCTCGCCTTTATCCTGTTTGCCGAAATCCCCACCATCTGGACCTGGCTGGGCGGTGCGATCATCGTTGGCGCGGTGGTCTATATGGCCCGGCGTGAGGGGCGCGGCGCAAAACCGGCCACCCCGGCAGGTGAGACTTAAGCCGCGCGGCTTCGTCTCATGCGTTTGGTGATCACGGCTGCCGCGCCGTCGAGAATGGCATCGCGATCGATGCCGTGCACCCGATAGAGGTCGGGCAAATCGCCTGACTGTCCGAAAGTCTCCACGCCCAGCGCCGCGACATCATAATTGGCGACACTGCCCAGCCAGCTCAGGGTCATAGGATGGCCGTCGATGATGGTGACCAGGCCGGCGTCGGGGGCCAGGCGGCTGAGGAGGGTTTCGATATGTGAGGCTGGCGCGTCGGGGCCCTGTGCGTGGGCCCGGGAGCCCGTTTGCCATTCGGCGTAAAGCCGGTCGGCCGAAGTGACTGCCAGCACACCTGCGCCGGGGATGTCCTCGAGCAGATCATCGTAGGCAGCCAGCGCCTCGGGGACGACCACACCGGTGTAGACGATCGCCAGTTCGGCGCCAGGTTTGGGCTCGCGCAGCCAGTAGGCGCCGGAAATCACATCGTCGGCGATGGTCGCAAAATCCCGCGCTGGCTGGTCGATCGGGCGGGTGGAAAGGCGCAGATAGACCGCACCACCATCGGTGGCCTGCATGTGTTCGAACCCCCAGCCCATGATATGGGCCAGCTCGTCGGCATAGGCGGGTTCGTAGGAGGTGAGGCCAGGTTGCGAAAGGCCGATCAGCGGTGAGTTGATCGATTGATGGGCGCCGCCTTCCGGGGCAAGGGTAATGCCCGAGGGGGTCGCGGCGAGCATGAAGCGCGCATCCTGGTAACAGGCGTAGTTGAGGGCATCGAGACCCCGTCCGATGAAGGGATCATAAAGCGCCCCGACCGGAAGCAGCCGCGCGCCGAACAGCTTGTCCGACAGGCCCATGGCGGCGAGCAGCAGGAACAAATTATTCTCGGCGATGCCCAGTTCGATATGTTGCCCCGACGGACTCATGGCCCATTTGAAGGCCGAGGGCACTTTCTCGTCGCGAAAAACGTCGGCCAAGTCTTCGTGATGGAACAGGCCGCGCTGGTTCACCCATCCCGCCATGTTTGTGGTCACGGTCACGTCCGGTGTGGTGGTAACAATATGACGGGCGAGCTCGCTGTCGCCCCGACCGAGCTCGTTCAGGATGTGACCGAAGGCCTCCTGAGACGACATCTGCACGCCCCCGGGGGCGTGCAGGGTCTCGACAGGAATGACGGGCACCTCGTCGGGCGCGCGTCGCTGGGCGAAAGGTACATCGTGAAGAAACGCCTGCAGGGCTTCGGCGTCCACGTCCAGCCCTTCGGCAGCATCCCATTCATGGCCCTCCCGGATGTTGTGGCTCGCCTTGAAGCCGGCCATCTGATCCGTGTTCATCAGGCCCGAATGGTTGTCCTTGTGGCCGGCCAGCGGTGTGTTGAAGCCTTTGATCGTATAGGCGATGAAACAATGGGGGGTGTCATCGTCACCGGCGCTGGCGAAAGCCTCGAGCGTGGCGGCCATATCGTGCCCGCCAAGATTGGTCATCAAACGTTGCAGCGCGTCGTCATCATGGGCGTCGAGTAGCGCGGGGATGCCCGTCACCGTGCCTAAATCGTCCTGCAAATGGGTGCGCCAGGCCGCGCCGCCCTGAAAGGTCATCGCCGCGTAAAGTTGGTTCGGGCAATTGTCGATCCATTTCTGCAGCGCCTTGCCGCCGGGTTTCCGGAAGGCGGCTTCAAGCAATTTTCCGTATTTGATTTCGACGACTTTCCAGCCCACCGAACCGAAGAAATCCGCGATCCGCTGAAACAGATAGTCATGGACCACCCCGTCGAGGCTCTGGCGGTTGTAGTCAATCACCCACCACAGATTGCGCACATCGTGTTTCCAGCCTTCCAGCAGGGCTTCAAACACGTTGCCCTCATCAAGCTCCGCATCGCCCATCAGGGCGACCATCCGGTCATTGGGGCGTCGGCCGTCGAGTTCGTGCAGGCGCACATAGTCGCGCACCATCGAGCCGAATAGGGTCTCAGCAACTCCTAGTCCGACCGAGCCCGTCGAGAAGTCGACGTCGTCCGTGTCCTTCGCGCGTGAGGGGTAGGATTGGGCGCCCCCCAGGGCGCGGAAATTTTCCAGCTTCTCCTGGGTCTGGCGGCCCAGCAGATACTGGATCGCGTGATACACAGGTGACGCATGGGGCTTTACCGCGATCCGGTCCTCGGCGCGCAGCGTGTGCATATAGAGCGCTGTCAGCAAAGTGGCCGACGAGGCGCAGGACGACTGGTGGCCGCCGACCTTAAGTCCGTCACGGCTTTCGCGCAGATGGTTGGCGTTGTGAATCGTCCAGGAGGATAGCCAGAGAATTTTCTGTTCCAGCGCTTCCAGCATCGCAATGTCGATGTTGGACAGGAGAGTTTTCGCGGCGGCCTTGCGGGGCATGGGTCGAATCCGGATGGGAAAGTTCTGTTCGAATCTAGCAGGGAGGGCCATGCGGAGAATTGCGAAGATGGCTATATATTCCCATAGTTGAGAAATTATTGCGCTGAATTAATAAAACTTGAGGTGAAATATGCCGAGTTATGAGCTCGATGCGATCGATTGCAATATTCTTCAAGCCCTCCAAACCAACGCGCGCATTTCCAATGTTGAACTGGCCGAGCAGGTGAACCTCTCACCCTCGCCGTGTTTGCGTCGCGTGCGCCGTCTTGAGGAAGAGGGGGTCATCCGCTCTGCGGTCACCTTGCTCGATCCGGCTCAGGTTGGGTTGCCGGTCAGCGTCTTTGTGCAGGTCTCGTTGGAACGTCAGGTCGACGACGCGCTGGAGAACTTCGAGCGGGCAATCGTCGCGCGCCCGGAGGTGATGGAGTGTTACCTCATGACCGGCGACAGCGACTATCTGCTGCGAGTGGTCGCGCCGGATCTCGACGGGTTCCAGCATTTTCTGCTGGAGCACCTCACGCGGATACACGGGGTGGCCAGCATCAAGTCGAGTTTTTCCTTGAAGCAGGTGAGCTATCGGACGGCGCTGCCGTTGGGGCATTTGCCCGACGCACGCTAAACCCCGGTCGCAAAGCGGGTCATGATGAGAATGATCAGCACCTGCATGACGCCCTGGAAGGCCACAATGCGCACGTAACGTCGCATCAGGCGTCCGATCCGTTCGCCGTTTGGCTCGGCTTTGCGCATCTCCAGATAGACCAGGATGTTTGTCGGCAGGAGAATGGCGACGCCCTGAATGCTGAGAATTGTGGTGATCACCAGCGCGGCAATCAGCCACCAGAGCTCGGGGAAATCCAGTTCCAGATAGCCATACTGCACCGCCAGGAACCAGCCGGCGGTTGGCCCGATTGTGGCGAGGGTCGGCATGATGAACATCATCCGCGGCATCAACCGCGTGGTGATCGCCTGACGCACCGGGAAACTGACCCGGCGCATGATCGGGCCGATTACGAAGCCCATGAACAGGTCGATCCCGGTCCACAGCAAACCGGCGATGACGTGCACGAAGTTCAGGAACCATGCGTCAGCGCTCAAAATGGCGGACACCATGATCCCCAGGGCGACGGCTACCCAGATGAGGTTGCGCCAGTTGATCTGCGTGTCGGGGTCAGATGCACCGGGCCAGGCTTCGGATGTTTCACCCATGGGATTACGGTAATCCCCCGGCGGGAAACGACGCAAGTCGGAGACGGGTTCGATTCCGTACAAATAGTCACTAGAGTTGGGTTTCAATTTCTGAAAGGAGACAAATGGAAGATCGGGTTGGCGCGTTTGTGCCCCACGGATTGTTCGAGCTTGCAGGCGCGACGACCGGACCTTTGGCAGGGCGAAGTTTTGCCGCCAAAGATATCATTGATGTGGCCGGGCGGGTCTCGGGTTGCGGCAATCCGGACTGGTTACGCACCCATGATCCGGCGCCGGCAACGGCGACGACTATTCAGCGTTGCCTCCATGCCGGTGCGACCTTGCGGGGTAAAACGGTGACCGAAGAGCTCGCCACAGGTCTGACGGGGGAGAACACCCATTACGGAACGCCGCTCAACGCCAATGCACCGGGCCACGTGTCGGGCGGGTCGTCGTCAGGGTCGGCTTCCGCCGTGGCCGCCGGACTGGTCGATTTTGCTCTGGGGTCCGATACCGGTGGATCGGTACGTGCGCCGGCGAGCTTTTGCGGCATTTATGGCATTCGGCCGACCCATGGTCGGGTGCCGATGTCGGGGGTGATGCCCCTGGCGCCGAGCCTTGATGTCGTGGGCTGGTTTGCGCGCACGCCTGATCTGCTGGCCGCCGTGAGCAATGCAATTCTCGACGGGCCGGCCGGGGCACCCACACCGGGCCGGTTTTTGGTCGCCGCAGATGTATTTGCTTTGCTCGACGTGGCCACACGTTCGGCCCTGGAAGCGGCTATTGCCAAGGTTGAAGGGTTGCTGGGTGGCGCCGAACAGATTGATCTCGCGGGCCATGCTGCGCCTTCACCGGGGCTCGCAAACTGGGCCCAGGTGGCACGCGGGCTGTGGGGGGGTGAATCCTGGGAGGTGCATCGGGAATGGGTTGAAACCGTGCAGCCGACATTCGGATCTGGAGTTGCCGCCCGGTTTGCCGCCCGAGCCCTTGTGACGCCGGAAGCGTTTGCTCAGGCCCGCCGTGAACGTGCGGAAATCGAAGACTATCTCGATACGCTTCTTACGGATGGTGCTGTGCTGGCTGTTCCTACGGGACCGGGCGTGCCGCCGCGAATTGGCGGCAGTGATGCTGATATTGACCCGTTCCGGGCAGCCAATGAGCCGATCGGGGCGATCGCCGGTTTGGGTCGACTGCCCCAGGTCGTCGTGCCTCTCGCAACCCTGGGCGGATTGCCGCTGGGCCTGGGTCTGGCGGCGGCGAAAGGAAATGACGAGTTGCTGCTCGGAATTGCTGTCGCGCTGCGCGATGCCGGGGTTGCTGCCGATGTGGAGATTCCCCAATGAGCGAGCTTTATCGAAACTTCGTGTCCGGATTTTGCAGTCACGCAAACCTGGAGGTGGCGGGCGCTGGAGAAGGGCCGCTTCACGGGCGTAGTTTTGCGGTCAAGGACATCATCGATGTCGCCGGTCAGACGACGGGTGCGGGAAATCCCGATTGGTACGAGGCCCATGAGCCTGCTGAACAACACGCATCCGCGGTTCAGCTGTTGCTCAACGCGGGCGCCGACATGGCGGGCAAGACCATTACCGAAGAGTTTGCCTATGGCCTGATCGGCGAGAATTTTCATTACGGGACCCCGATCAACCCCCGGGTTGAAGGCGGCGTGTCGGGGGGGTCATCGTCCGGCTCGGCCTCTGTGGTGGCGAGTGAGATGGTGGATTTCGCTCTCGGGACTGACACCGGTGGATCGGTGCGTGTGCCGGCAAGCTTTTGCGGGCTTTACGGGATACGCCCCAGCCATGGCCGGGTGCCCCTGGGCGGCATTCTGCCCCTGGCACCCAGTCTCGATACATGTGGTTGGTTTGCCCGGGAGGCCGAACTCTTCCGGGATATTGGCAAGGTTCTGCTCGACTGGACCGATTGTGCGCCGCCCACCCGCGTGCTGTTGGCCGAAGATGCTTTTGAACTAGCAGATGATTCTGTCAGATCGGCCCTGGCATCGGCGATTGCCCATGTCGCCGCGCATCTGGGGGAACCCAAAATCGTTCGACCTTCGGAAATGTCGCTGTTGCAAGGATATCCCGCGTGGCAGTCTGCGATGCAGATCACAAGAGGATCAGAAGGTGCAGCGTCGCATCTGGCTTGGATTCGCGCCAGCGATGCCGCGATGGGGCCGGGGTTTCGGGACCGGTTTGAGGCGGGCGGATCCTATACGCGCGACCAGATCGCCGAGGCGATGACCAGGCGCGCAATTGTCGAAGGATTCATGGCGGGCCTGTTGGGCGAAAATACGGTGATGCTGGTTCCCGCGGCACCAAGTGCTGCGCCGCCAGGTTCTGCTGATGAAGCGGCCTACGATCGACTTCGCAACCACAACGAGCTCTATAATTGCACGGCACCACTAGCGCGATTGCCCCAGTTGTCTTTGCCTCTGGGTGAGACCGAAGCCGGACCGGTCGGTCTCGGGATCATTGCGGGCCACGGGCAGGATGAAATGTTGCTCGATCTCGCCGTGGCGCTGACGGTCTGATCCCTAAAACCCCGGAAATCCGTGGGTTATTAACCATACAACCAAATAGTGATTGGGCCCTTTCGACCACAGTGGTAAATAGGGGCTTAACGCCGTCTTTGGGGGATGGAAATGCAACGACGTGGATTTTTGGCCATGCTTGGTGCCGGTGCGACTGCCGGACTGGCCCTGCATCCGTCTGTTGCGTCAGCGGTTACAACGGCCTCCCTTGATGACATGTCGCAATCACGTCCGGGGTTTCCGGCGTTGTATGGCACACGCGAGTTTTTCATCGGCGACACGCTGAAGAAATTGCCTCGCGCCCGTGCCGCAACCCTGCCTCTCGATGATGGAACGGCAAAGAATTTCGCGCGATCCCTCCATAATACAGTCCCGGCATCGACGGCAGGGGGCAACCACTGGTCTAAAACCCTCGACAGCGCCCGTTCGCTTGACCCGATGCGACGGATGCAGCTGGTCAACAATTTTGCCAACCGGATGCCCTATATCGAGGACATCGAGAATTACGGTCTGCGCGACTTCTGGACGAAAACGGAAACCTTCTTCGAACTCGGCGGTGATTGCGAGGACTTCGCGATGGCCAAGTACAAATTGCTTGAGCGTGTCGGGTTTCATCCTGATCGCATGCGCATCGTTCTGATGGTGGACAACAAATGTGATCGCCAGCATGCGATGCTGGTGGTCAACGCCAATGGGCGAGGCTGGATGCTCGACTCCCTGATGCGCGATGTTGTGCCCCATGAAATCGCTACCCAGTATCGCCCGACGGTTTCCCTGAGTGGCCAGCGGCTTTATCTCCACGTTCCCCCTAAGACCTGATTCTTTTTCCATGTCGGTCCCTGATATGCCCGGTGACGGCCCGTCGCCGCGGACCAATTGGATTGCCGTTTCGGTTCTGATTCTTGCGGCCGTTGCTGCGGCGTTTCAGATTGGTAAGGCGCCGGCGGCGCTGCCGGTCATTCGCGATGAGTTAAATCTCTCGCTGGACCAGGGCGTCTGGATCATTTCGATCTTCAACCTGCTGGGGATCACGCTGGGCATGATCGCAGGTGCCCTTGGGGACCGGCTGGGGCATCGGCGTCTGATCACCGTGGGGTTTCTGGCCATGGCTCTTGCGAGTTTTGCCGGGGCTGCTGCTGACGGGTTTGTCTCGCTGCTGGCGAGCCGGGTGCTCGAGGGTTTTGGGTTCATTGTGGTCGCCTCGACCGCACCCCCGATGTTCCTTGCCGTCAGTGCGCCGCGTCATCATCGCCTGATCTTCGGTTTGTACAGCGGCTACTGGCCGGCTGGTGTGGCGGTGATGATACTTGTGACTCCGGTCGTGCTGGACGCGATTGGATGGCGTGGATTGTGGATCTTGAACGGCGGGCTGGCGCTTGGCGTTCTCGCACTTTTGCTGCTGGTGACCCACGGCACGAGCCCCCGCCATGTGGCGTCGAATCCGCCGCCGTTTCTTGATGCGCTGCGGACCTTTACCCGGATCGGGCCGATGACGCTGGCCCTGGCGTTTGGAACTTATTCGTCGATCCATGTCACCGTCGTGGCCCTGCTGCCGACATTCTATACGGAAGTGGGGGCGCTGAGCCTGGGTTTAGCGTCGTTGCTGACGGCGCTCGTGACCGTGGTGAATGTGGGCGGGAATATTGCCGCCGGGGTCGCCATGCATCGCGGCGCCCCGCGCTGGGTCCTGGTTGTCGGCACATTCGTGTTGATCGCGATCAGTGCGATGCTGATGTATGACGACGGCCTGACATTCAACACGCGGCTCGCAGCGGCGATATTCCTGTCCTTCATCGCAGGTATGATTCCGGCCTGTCTGTTTGCCGAAACCCAAATCGTCGCACCGTCGCCGAAGCTGGTGGGCGCGACGACGGGGCTGATGATGCAGGGCTCGCAGCTCGGTCAGCTGGTGGGCCCGGTCTCCATGGCGTGGGTGGTGACGTATTTCGGGAGCTGGGACTTTGCCCCGGTGACGATCGTTACCGGGGCGGTGATCGGGATCATGCTGATGCTCTTGCTGCGGCGAATCGGGGGACGTTAAATCTTCTAGATTCTAGCGTGGTCCGCCGTTTTACGGGTGGTGGGTGGCTGGTATAAGGGAGGCGGGCGAACGTTCGACCCCAATCGACTTTGCACGAAGGTACCTCCATGAGCGCGTTTCATACACTCGATCAACTCGAACCCGCCGGGAAGCGCGTCCTGCTGCGCGCGGATCTCAATGTTCCGATGTCCGACGGCAAAATTACAGATCGCACGCGACTTCAGCGCCTCGCTCCGACGATTGCAGAATTGGCCGATAAGGGCGCGCGGGTTTTGGTGGCATCGCATTTCGGACGCCCCAAGGGACAGCGGGTCGCGGAAATGTCGCTTGAACCGGTGGCACGCGAACTGGGTTCGATCCTGGGGCGGGATGTCGTGTTTGTACCCGATTGCGTTGGTGATACGGCGCTGGAAGCAGCTGGGGGGCTGGAGAACGGACAGATCCTCGTGCTCGAAAATGTGCGCTTCCACACCGGAGAAGAAGCCAATGATTCAGCGTTTGTTGGCTCGCTGGCGTCCCTGGCAGATGTTTATGTGAACGATGCTTTTTCGGCAGCGCACCGCGCCCATGCTTCGACGGAAGGCGTGGCCCACGTTCTTCCCGCCTATGCCGGACGCCTGATGCAGGCTGAACTGGAGGCGTTGGAACAGGCGCTCGGTTCGCCCGCCCGCCCGGTCATGGCGGTAGTTGGGGGGGCGAAGATCGCATCCAAGCTGGAATTGCTGGAAAACATGATTGAGCGGGTCGACCATTTGGTGATTGGCGGCGGTATGGCGAACACCTTCCTCAATGCAATGGGAATGGATGTTGGCACTTCCCTGTGCGAACACGATATGGCGGAGACCTCCCGGGATATTCTGAAACGTGCCGACGAGCTGGGATGCGAAGTCATTCTGCCTTCCGATGTGGTGATTGCCCCGGAGTTCAAGGCCGGCGCGGAAAATCGAACGGTTCCCGTTGATGCGGTGCCCGGCGATCAGATGATTCTCGACATCGGACCAGACACGGTCCGGGGCCTTGCCGCGCGGCTGGGCGATATTCGCACCCTGGTCTGGAACGGCCCTCTCGGGGCTTTTGAGGTTTTGCCTTTTGACCGGGCAACCGTGGCGTTGGCCAAGGCCACAGCGGCTGCGACCCAGGCCGTTGGTTTGCTGTCCGTGGCCGGGGGTGGGGACACGGTTGCAGCTTTGAATCACGCCGGGGTGTCTGACCAGTTCAGCTATGTATCTTCGGCCGGCGGTGCCTTCCTCGAATGGCTCGAGGGCAAAGACCTGCCCGGCGTCGCCGCGCTGTCCCGGTAACCGAAATGGCTGCGCGTCGCATACGTGATCCGGAAGCATTTGGCCGCCGCCGAACAGCGGGTGAAAATACCCGAAGGTGCAACAACGCTCGATCCCAACGCCCCTCGCGGAACCTATCTGAACCTCAAGGTCTATACCGCGCGACATTCGGGATTACGGGTTGTTGGCCTCACCGTTGGAGCCGTGAGGCTGATCAGGCCTGGTCGCCGGAATTTTTCAGGGGCTCCACCGCAGCCTGTTCGCGCAGGAATAACGGGGTTTGCGACGCCGCAAACAGGAATGTTGCGGGCATGATTCCGAACAATTTGAACGACACCCAGAAATCCGTGGGAAAGCTTCGCCACACGATTTCGTTCACGACAGCCAATACCACGAAGAAGACGGCCCATCGCAGGGTCAGGACGTGCCAGCCATGGTTGGTCAGCTTAACAGCTGACCCAAAGAGCGGTTTCAGAAGTGGTTTTCCCATCAGCAGGCCGCCGAACAAAATTGCGGCGAACAATGTGTTTACCAATGTCGGCTTGAGTTTTATGAAGGTTTCGTCTGCCAGATAAAGGGTGAGGCCGCCGAAAAACAGCACGAATATTCCGCTTACCAGGGGCATCACGGGAAGCTTGCGTTCGGTCATCCAGCCTGCGATCAGCGCGATCAACGTGGCGACCATGAAGGCGCCTGTGGCTTCGAACAACGCCTGCTCGGCCATGGGTTCGACCCCAGCGGGTATCCATAGGTCACGGAGTTCCGGCAGGCCTTTACGGCCGTTCACCAGAAAGAAGACGACGAGTGGCCCCGCCTCGATTGCCAGTTTTATCCAAGGTCGCATGATGCCGCGAACCTACGATTGTTGAACGCGAAGCGAAAGCCCTTCGCGGTTCATCCCGAAAATTTGAGCGTGGCGGCGCCGAGGGCGACGAGCATCGCTGCCGGGATGCGCCGTTTGCCGAGGGGTTCACCCAGGACTAGTACGCCAATCAGGGCGGCAAAAACGACACCTGTTTCCCGTAGCGCTGCGACGCTTCCTACTGACGCGTTGCTAAAGGCGAACAACACCAGGCCGTAACTGGCCATCCCGAGGGTCGCGCCGGCGAATCCTTTGAGGCCGTTTGCCATGACATAGGTTCGGATATGTCCCCGCCGCACAATATAAGTTGCAGTGATGATAGGGATGCCTGCGAACACCATGATCCAACAAAGATAGAACAGGGTGGCGTCTTCCATCTTCGGTCCGATCGTTCGGATCCCGACCGCGTCGAAGAGAGAATAAGCCGCGATAAAACCGCCCGTGATCAAGGCGAGAATAACGGTGCGGATATTCATGGCGGCGACCTGTTTGGGCTCGATCGTAAGCGCGATCACTCCGGCCACAATGACCAGCACCGAGATGATCTCCCAAAATCCCGGAATATCGCCAACCAGCGGTGCCGAAAGCGCCACGATGATCAGGGGCGCGCTGCCGCGGGCGATCGGATAGACCTTGCCCAGGTCTCCATGGGCGTAGGCGTTCACCAGAAATATGAAATAGGCCGAATGAAGGGCCCCCGATCCGATGAGCCAGGGCCAGTGATGCGGTTCGGGAAAGGGCAGAAAGGCCAGCGCGACAATCAGGCCGCTAATGCCGCCAAAGCCGCCGATCATGCCCGACGTGATCCAGCGATCGGTGCCGCCCTTGATGAGAGCATTCCAGCTCGCGTGGAGCAGGGCGGAAAGCAAGACCGCGAGAACGACAAGGGTACTCATTTGAGGGGTCAGTCCTGATCCGCGGTAGGAAGCCCGAGCAGACTGCGGGCGAAAGGAAATGCTTCAAACGGCCTAAGGTCGTCGATACCCTCGCCGACACCGACAGCATAAATCGGCAGGCCAAACCGATCAGCCAATGAGACAATAACGCCGCCGCGTGCGGATCCATCCAGCTTGGTCACGATCAACCCGCTGACATCGACGAGGTCGCGGAAGGTTTCGACTTGTGTGTGGGCGTTCTGGCCGGTGGTCGCATCGAGTACGAGGAGAACTTCGTGGGGGGCGTTGTCGTCGAGCTTGCGGACCACGCGGACAATTTTTTCAAGCTCTGCCATGAGGTCAGCCTTGTTGTGTAACCGACCGGCAGTGTCGATCAACAGAACGTCGACATTATTGGCTTTCGCTTGCTGCAGGGCGTCGAACGCCAACGCCGCAGGATCACCATTCGGTTCGCCGGCGACAACGGGAACGCCAACGCGCTCGCCCCAGATCTTTAACTGGTCGATGGCGGCGGCGCGGAAGGTATCGGCGGCGGCAAGCATTACCGTGCTGCCGTTCTCGGTGAAACGTGCGGCGAGTTTGCCGATGGTGGTTGTCTTGCCGGTGCCGTTAACGCCAGCCACAAGGATGACGCGCAAATCGCGTGTTGGGGTGAGGTCGTCGAGAGGTCGCGCAACGGGGGCTAGGATGTTTGCTATGATTTCGGCTAGGGCGCGCCGTATGTCTTCGGCGTCGCTGTCACCCTCGAAGCGGCGCTTTTCGAGCTCACCGCGTAGCCGTGCCGATGTGGCAACACCGATATCCGACGTGATCAGAATATCTTCGAGTTCATCGAGGGTTATGCTGTCGACCTTCCGGTTCGAGAAAACACCACCAATATCTTCAGCCAAACGTGAGGATGTGCGCGAAAGCCCGGCCCGAAGCCGGGAAAGCCAGCTGCCCTCACTCATGCGGCGGGGCGCAGCAGGCGTCCGCCAAGGCGGTTATCTGCGGTGTGGGTGATCTCCGCCTGGATGATTGCGCCTGTTTCGACCTCCGTGTCCTCGAATTCGACTAGCGCGAATTGTTCGCTCCGTCCCAGCCCAGGCTTTTCGACAAGAACGGCACGGGTTTGCCCGACTTCTCTCGCAAGGAAACCGGAGAGGGCCTTGCCGCCTGCTTGCCGCAATTGGGCCGCGCGGTTTTTCACGACGTCGCGGGGGAGTTGAGGCATGCGTGCGGCCGGGGTTTCAGGTCGTGGCGAGTACGGAAATACATGGAGATGGGCAAGGTTGCACTCTTCGACTAGGGCCAGGCTGTTGGCAAACATGGCGTCGGTCTCCGTCGGGAAGCCCGCGATCAGATCGGCGCCAAAAACCACGTCCGGGCGCAGCGCACGGACGGTCCGGCAGAATTCGATGGCCTGGCCTCGGCTGTGGCGGCGCTTCATGCGTTTGAGAATCATGTCATCGCCGGCCTGCAGGCTGAGATGCAAATGCGGCATCAGGCGCGGCTCTTCGGCAATCAGATGCAGCAGATCGTCATCAATCTCGGCCACATCGATCGAGCTCAGGCGCAGGCGCGGCAGTTCGGGAACGCTGGCAAGCAGGCGTCGGACCATCTGACCCAGGCGAGGTTGTCCTGGCAGGTCGGCGCCATAGGACGTCACGTCGACACCCGACAGGACAACCTCACGGTAGCCATTGTCGGTCAGGGTTCGGACCTGCTCGACGATCGCGCCAATCGGCACGCTGCGTGAATTGCCGCGTCCGAAGGGGATGATGCAGAACGTGCAACGATGATCGCAGCCATTTTGCACCTGGATGAATGCCCGCGTCCGATCGTCGAAACCTTCGACAAGATGGGATGCGGTTTCAGTGGTCGACATAATGTCCTGAACCCGCACCGGCTCTCCATCGAGGGCAAGAAAGGATTTGGCTTCGAGCTTTTCCTGATTGCCGAGGACAAGATCGACCTCTGGCATTTCAGAATAGGCAGCCGGATTGATCTGGGCTGCGCAGCCGGTCACGATGATTTTCGCATCGGGCTTGTTTCGGCGGGCGCGGCGGATGGCCTGGCGGGCTTGTCGTTCGGCTTCGGCGGTAACCGCGCAAGTGTTCACGATCACCGCGTTGTCCAGTCCGGCGTTGACGGCATGGCCGCGCATCACTTCGGATTCATAGGTGTTCAGCCGGCAGCCGAATGTGATCATTTCAGGTGCGGACATTTCAGCTCGCTTCCCCGGGGGAGAAGACCGCGTCGTCGACGGAGCCCCGGAAACTTTCTTCGGCTGGGCCTGTCATGACGACATGGCCGTCCGAGCGCCATTCGATATGCAATGTGCCACCATCGACGGTGACCTGAACGTTGCGATCTGTCAGTCCGCGTCGGTGCGCGGCCGCGGCCGCGGCACAGGCGCCGGTTCCGCAAGCGAGGGTGAGACCGGCTCCGCGTTCCCAGACCCGCAAACGCAGAACATTCGGGGCTATGATTTCAGCGAAACCAATATTGGCACGCTCGGGGAATATCGGGTTGACCTCGAGCTCTGGCCCAAGGTTTTCGACGTCAATGGCCTCGACATCGGTGACAAAGAAAACCGCATGGGGGTTGCCCATGTTGACGGCGACAGGATCCGAGACCGGTCCCAATGCGAGTGGGAGATGATCGGTATCGCATTCGAATGCGAGAGGGATGTCCTGCCAGTTTTGCCGGGCGGGGCCCATATCGACGGAGAAATGTGCGTCGCCAGTCGTGCTGCGCCATACTTCGAGCAGTCCGGCGTCAGAGCGTATTTTGAGGTTCCCTAGATGCTCGTCGACCATCAGATGCGCGACACAGCGCATAGCGTTCCCGCAGGCTGCGACTTCTGAGCCGTCGGCATTGAAGATACGCACGCGAATGTCGGCTTCTGCGTCGGCGGGTGTTTCGAGCGTGATCAGTTGGTCGAAACCGATCCCGGTGTGCCGATCTGCGAGCTGCCGGGTTGCCGGTGCTTCGATGACCAGCGGGCGTGCGCGTGCATCAACAATGACAAAGTCATTGCCCAGGCCGTGCATCTTTATGAAATCTCGCTTGGACATGACGGGGATATAGGGCCGGTGGGGCCCCTGCGTCCAGTCCCCAGATGGGTGATGGTCTTAAGTGCGCGCGAGCGACTTGACGAGCTGCACCACTTGGCGCCGAACGCGTGTATCCGGAATTTTCTGAAATGCCTGGTTCAAATCTAGAACCTGGCGCGCCGAACGGGGCTCGGTTTGGGAGGTCTCGACTTTCTCTCCCTGACCTGTCCGCGCACGGGCACCGGTCAGTCCTTCGAAAAAGTAGCCCGGCACCACGTCGAGCACGTCACAGAGTTGCCAAAGTTTTGAGGCGCTAATTCGGTTGGCACCGCTTTCGTATTTCTGGACTTGCTGAAAGCTGATTCCGAGTTGGCGCGCGAGTTCTTTCTGCGGCATGCCGGAGATTTCCCGCCGGGCTCTCATGCGTCGTCCTACATGGGTATCTATTGGGTGTGGCAAGTCGTGGGTTCCTTCTTACTCGTCTCTCATGTGCGGCCACTGATTGACGCGTGGTATCGACCCGGCTGCGCTCGATTTCTGATTTACGTTTGACGCCACGGAAAATGCGCGCGGTTTCGATGCGCGTATTTTCGTGACGTTCTCCGTTTCAGACTAGGTGTTTTTCATATTAACGACGCGTATCGCACAACCCTTCCGAGCAGACAAGAAAATCGCATTAAATGCAGGAAGGTAAAAATATATTGAATATAAACATACTGTTAGAATATGTTTAGAGAACATGCGAAAAATGGCATATATGTCTGCTTTCTCGAAATGGCGTTGGGTTTTTCACATCCTTGAATACCATGGTTGACGAAACAACTACCGTAGGTTCGTTTCGGCGCGGTTGTAGTGCTTGACCGGGTTTTTCCCTTCCCCTAGTTTTCCGCCATTCCGCATCGATGGTCGATGCGGCCCGAGCCGTAGGGTTTGGGCTCCGCCAGTCCGCGAGTATCGCGCACTGGCGCGTTTGTCGTTGGGCGTCCCGGAACCGGGCGCGCCCGAAAGGGTTGATGGCTTGTTTGAGTCGCTGAGCGAACGCCTGGGTGAAGTTTTCGACCGCTTGAAGCGGCGTGGCGCTTTGTCTGAAGAGGACGTTGCGGCCGCGTTGCGCGAAGTGCGCGTGGCGTTGCTCGAAGCTGACGTCGCCTTGCCGGTCGTGCGTGACTTCATCGCCACCGTGCAGGAACAGGCGGTCGGTCAGGAAGTCGTGCGTTCCATCACGCCGGGCCAAATGGTCATCAAGATTGTTCATGACGCGCTGATCGACATGCTGGGCGGTGAGGCCGTTGAGATCGATCTCAATGCGCCAGCCCCGGCAGCCATTTTGGTGGTCGGCTTGCAGGGCTCAGGTAAAACGACGACAACCGCAAAAATCGCGCATCAGCTTGTCGAAAAGCAGAAGAAACGCGTGCTGATGGTATCCCTCGATGTTCGTCGGCCCGCAGCGCAGGAACAATTGCGGACCCTCGGTGATCAGGCATTGATCCCGACCCTCGATATTCACCCAGGTGAAATGCCGGTTCTGATCGCCAAGCGCGCCATGGACCAGGCGCGGCGTGAAGGCTACGACGTCGTCCTGCTGGACACAGCGGGTCGACTTTCGATCGATGACGGGTTGATGGCCGAAGCAACTGCCATTCGGAACGCCGCGAAGCCGCATGAAACGCTTCTTGTGGCTGATGCTATGACCGGCCAGGACGCGGTCAATACAGCGGTGGCTTTCCACGAACAGGTCGGAATCACGGGCATTGTTTTGACCCGGATGGACGGTGATGCGCGCGGTGGTGCGGCCCTTTCGATGCGGGCGGTGACCGGCCAGCCGATCAAGCTTGTCGGTGTTGGCGAAAAGATGGACGAGCTTGAGCTCTTTCATCCCGAGCGGGTCGCCGGCCGCATTCTCGATATGGGCGATGTCGTATCCCTGGTCGAGCGTGCCCACGATCTGGTCGAGGACGAAGAGGCCGAAAAGATCGCCCGGAAGCTCGCCAAGGGCGAGTTCGATATGAACGATCTGCTCGACCAGATGCGTCAGCTTAAGAAAATGGGTGGCCTGGGTGGCGTGATGTCGATGTTGCCCGGTGTTGGAAAGCTCAAAAAGCAGATGGCGGACCACAATCTCGATGACAGCCTGATCAAACGACAGGAAGCGATCATCCTGTCCATGACCGCGAAGGAACGTCTGAAGCCGGCGATGGTGAAAGCCTCGCGCAAGAAGCGTATTGCGGCCGGGTCGGGGACCAGTGTTCAGGAAATAAACAAGCTGCTGAAACAGTTTCAGCAGATGCAGACGATGATGAAGAGAATGAAAAAAATGGGCGGACGGATGCCTGTGGGCGGCGGTTTACCGCCAGGCATGCTGCCGCCGGGTATGGGGCGCTAGGAGAGAGGCATGTTTCATCACGTTTCCATTGGTGTCGCTGATCTCGACCGGTCCGCACATTTGTACGACGCGGTCCTTGGGGCGCTCGGGCATGAGCGCTTTTTGGAGAAGCCGGGCACAATATCGTGGTGGCCGAAGGGAGGTGGACCAGCCTTCTGGATCAACCTGCGGGATGATTTGTCAGTGCCCTCCGAGGATGGCCGGCATATCGCCTTTGCCGCGCAGTCCCGTTTTGAGGTTGATGCATTTTACGAGGCCGCCATCATTTCTGGCGCTGTCGGCGATGGTGCACCCGGCATTCGCCCTCAATACCGTGACACCTATTACGGTGCGTTCGTGCTCGACCCGGATGGTCACAAGCTCGAAGCCGTTCATACGCCGCGGGACTGATCAGTGACGATGCTCGATCATATCTCACTCGGGGTTAGTGACCTTTTGGCTAGCGGCGTATTTTACGATTCCGCACTTGCGCCTCTGGGCCATGCCCGGGTGCTCGAGAAAGGCATCGGATTTGCCTACGGACCCGGACCCGGGCGCGTCGGCATGATGTTCTGGATCGTGGGACCGGATGCAGAGGTTGATGCATCGCGCGGGAGCCATGTGGCGTTTTCCGCAGAAAATCCGGCGGCGGTCGATGCGTTCCATGCGGCCGCGCTGGCAACTGGTGCGCGTGACAACGGCGCACCGGGGCTTCGGCCCGAATACAGCGACACTTATTACGGGGCCTTCGTTCTCGACCCCGACGGACACAAAATCGAGGCGGTTTGCCGCGTTCCGGCCTGACCGCATCTGACACCAACACTTATTTTTTATCTAATAAAAAGGAAGTAAAACATGGCTTTACGTATTCGACTGGCACGCGGTGGCGCAAAAAAGCGTCCCTTCTACCGTATCGTTGTCGCCGACCAGGCACGGGCCCGTGACGGGCGTTTCATCGAGCGGATCGGTCACTACAACCCGATGCTCTCCAAGGACGATCCCAACCGGGTGCAGTTCGACGAGGAGCGCGCCAAGCATTGGATTGGCGTCGGCGCGAAGCCATCCGATCGCGTGGCCAAGTTCTTCGCTGCTGCAAACCTGATGGAATTGCCGGCCCAGCGTGAGCAGACCAAGCAGCATCTCCCGAAGGCCAAAGCGCAGGAACGCGCCGCCGAGGCGGAAGCCGCTGCTGCTGCAGCCGCTGCCGCGCCGCCTGAGGAAGAAGCTCCGGCCGAAGAGGCCCCCGCCGAGGAAGCTCCGGTCGAGGAAGCTGCTGCTGAGGAGGCCCCCGCCGAGGAGGCTGCTGCCGAAGAGGCACCTGCCGAGGAAGCTCCGGCTGAGGAAGCTGCTGCTGAAGAAGCCCCGGCCGAAGAAGCTCCGGCTGAGGAAGCAGCTGCTGAAGAGGCATCCGCCGAAGAAGAGAAGTCCTGAACCCAGGATTATCCGGTCTGATGAGCGACACCAACGAAGTCTCCACAGCGCGTGTCTGCGTTGGTGTCGTCACAGGCGCTCACGGGCTCCACGGTCTTGTGCGGATACGGCCGTTTACAGATGTGCCCGAAGATGTCGGAGCCTATGGGCCGGTCGAATCGGAGGACGGATCCCGGACATTCTTGCTGGAAGTGCGCAATCGGGCCGGTAAAGGCCAAATATTGGTGCATGTCGACGGTGTGGATGATCGGAATGCAGCCGAGAGTCTGAAAAGCCTGAAATTTTTCGTGCCGCGCGACCGGCTACCCGAGGCCGAGGAAGACGAGTTCTATCATGCCGATCTGGTTGGCCTTTCGGTTGTTGGCGAAAGCGGCGACTTGATCGGGAATGTGCGGGCTGTCCAGAATTTCGGGGGCGGCGATATGCTCGAGATCAATGAGAGCGCCGGGGGCGTGGCGATTGTGCCGTTCACCCAGTCGGCGGTTCCACAGGTCAATATCAAGGCCGGACGGGTGGTCGTGGATTCGGGCCAAATTCTGCGCCAGGGCACAGAGACACAGGATGAAAACCGGGGCGATGGCTGACATCAATCCATGGGTGGCGAGCGTGCTGACGTTGTACCCGGAGATGTTTCCGGGGTCGTTGGGAATGTCCCTGCATGGCCGGGCTCAGGCGCAAAACATATGGTCCCTGGATGCTCATGATATTCGTGCGCATGCGACGGATCGGCACGGCACAGTCGATGCGGAGCCCTTTGGGGGCGGCCCGGGTATGGTCATGCGCCCGGATATCGTTGATTTAGCGCTGAATGAAGCCGTCAATCAGGTTGACGGCCCGCGGCCGATCATCTATCTCACGCCCCGCGGTCGTCCTTTGAATCAGGCTCGTGTTCGGGACTTGGCGGACGGCCCCGGCGTGATACTGCTTTGCGGTCACTTTGAAGGTGTCGATCAACGTGTGGTCGACGCGTGGCAGGCCGAGGAAGTCAGTGTTGGCGATTATGTGTTGTCTGGCGGTGAACCCGCGGCACTGGTCTTGCTTGACGCGGTTGTCAGGTTGTTGCCGGGTGTGCTCGGAGCGGCAGAGTCGCTGTCGGAAGAAAGTTTTGAACGCGGATTACTCGAATATCCGCAGTATACAAGGCCGGCTAGTTGGACTGATCGGCAGGGCACAGAGCGTCTGGTGCCCGACGTCCTGACTTCGGGCCATCATGGCCGGGTCGCGCAGTGGCGAAATGAACAGACGAAACAGGTTACCCGCGAGCGGCGGCCAGATCTTTGGCAGCGTTTTGTGGAGCAGGACGAAGAAGGATAACAGCGATGAACACGCTTCAGAAATTTGAGGCCGGCCAGCTGGCAAAGCTACAGGCCAACCGCGAAACCCCGGATTTTGGACCCGGTGATACCGTGCGCGTCAACGTGCGTGTTGTCGAAGGTGAGCGCGAGCGTATCCAGGCCTATGAGGGTGTGTGCATTGCCGTAAAGAATGACGGGATCAATTCCGCCTTCACGGTTCGCAAGATTTCCTTCGGTGAGGGTGTCGAGCGTGTGTTCCCGCATTACGGCCCGCGCGTCGATTCAATCGATGTCATTCGCCACGGCAAGGTCCGGCGGGCGAAGCTCTATTATCTGCGTGGCCGTACGGGCAAGCGCGCACGTATCACCGAACGGACGACCGGTCGTGGCATGAAGCCACGGAAGACCAAGGCCGAGCGTGCTGCAGATGTTGCAGCCGCGGCGGCTTCGGCCGAAACCACGTCCGAGTAGAGAGACGGCTCCAACAGGTGGGCCAAGGTTAACAAGCAGCGCCCCGGAGCTTATGTTCGCGGGGCGTTTTGCTTTTGAGATGGCGTTCAGCAGAAAGAGATGACGATGGCACAGCCCAAAACACTGTTCGACAAAATCTGGGAATCGCATCTGGTCGATTCACAGGATGACGGCACCTGCCTGATCTATATTGACCGACACCTCGTCCACGAAGTGACCAGCCCCCAGGCCTTCGAAGGTCTGCGGATGAATGGTCGCGTGGTGCGCCGTCCCGATGCAACGCTTGCAGTGGCCGATCACAACGTGCCGACCACTGACCGCAGCGGCGGGATCGAAGATGACGAATCCCGGCTTCAGGTCAAGACCCTGACCCGGAATTGCGAAGAATTCGGAATCGAACTGTTCGAGATGAACGATATCCGCCAGGGCATCGTGCATATCATCGGGCCGGAGCAGGGCTTCACCCTGCCGGGCACGACGATTGTTTGTGGTGATAGCCACACAGCCACCCATGGCGCCTTTGGTGCGCTCGCTTTCGGTATCGGGACCTCGGAGGTCGAGCATGTGCTGGCCACCCAGACCCTTCTGCAGCGCCCGGCGAAAAACTTCCTCGTCTCGGTGGATGGTGAGCTCTCTCTCGGTGTGACCGCCAAGGATATGGTTCTCGCGATCATCGGTGCCATTGGTACCGCCGGTGGTACCGGTAGCGTCATCGAATATGCCGGTGAAGCGGTGCGTGCGCTGTCCATGGAAGGCCGCATGACTATGTGCAACATGTCGATCGAGGGTGGCGCCCGCGCCGGCCTCGTGGCCCCTGACGACAAGGCCTATGAGTTTCTCAAGGGGCGGCCGATGTCGCCCAAGGGCGCGGCCTGGGAGCAGGCAGAAGCCTATTGGCGCACCCTACCGTCCGATCCGGGCGCCAAGTATGACAAGGAAGTGCATCTGTCGGCTGCCGATATCGCGCCGCAGGTGACCTGGGGTACCAGCCCGGAGAACGTCGTGCCGATCACGGGCGTGGTGCCCGATCCCGAGCACGATGCCCGCGACGACAATCAGCGTCAGGCCTGGGAACGCTCGCTGGAATATATGGATCTCGCATCGGGCACGCGGATGCAGGATGTTGCTGTCGACAAGGTATTCATCGGTTCGTGCACGAATGGTCGAATCGAAGATTTGCGCGCCGCCGCTGCAATCGCCGAAGGCCGCCAGGTCGCTGATACCGTCCACGCGATGGTCGTGCCGGGTTCGGGGTTGGTCAAGGAGCAGGCCGAAGCCGAAGGGATCGACAAGATTCTGACCGCGGCCGGGTTTGATTGGCGTGAGCCGGGTTGCTCGATGTGCCTGGCCATGAACGCGGACAAGCTGGAGCCCGGCGAACGCTGTGCCTCCACATCAAACCGTAATTTCGAAGGCCGTCAGGGCCGGGGTGGCCGCACCCATCTGGTGAGTCCGGCGATGGCCGCCGCCGCTGCCATCACGGGCAAGCTCACCGATGTACGTGACATTGAAGCTTGAGCGACCTCTCGCCCGACGAAGACGTGCTGCAGCCCCGCTATGCGGGGATACTGCTGCGCGTGATCGCAGGTCTGACCGATCTCGGCGTCGTCTGGCTTTTCGCCTGGCTCGCCTCAGCGCTATTGGGGATGTCATTTTTGGCCGCGACGCCCGAACAGCTTGCTGATACGACGTCGTTGCACACGCTCAACGCGATTGTGCTGTTTTGCGCCTGGATTTATTTTGCCGGGATGGAGGCCAGCAATCTGCAGGCCACGCTCGGCATGGCGGTCATGGGGCTGTATGTCACCGATGTGACCGGCGACCGGGCCGGGTTCGGACGGACGACCACCCGTTACTGGGTGCGGTTTGTCGCGATAGCGCCGCTGTTCTCGGGTTTTATTCCAATCCTGCTGACCCGTCGTCGGCAGGGAGTCCACGACATGTTCGCCGGATGTGTCGTGCTCAAACGTTAGGAGTTGCATGATGGAAAAGTTCAACAAGGTCACAGGTGTTGCCGCACCGCTGCCGATGGTCAATATCGACACCGATAAGATCATCCCGAAGCAGTTCCTCAAGACGATCGCGCGCACGGGATTGGCCAAGGGCCTGTTCTACGAGCTGCGCACGGATGAAAGCGGCAAGCCGACCGGAGATTTCGTGCTCGACCGCGAGCCTTATACCAACGCTGAAATCCTGGTTGCCGGCGATAATTTTGGCTGCGGGTCTTCGCGCGAACACGCGCCCTGGGCGCTGCAAGATTTCGGTATCAAGGTGGTGATCGCACCGACCTTTGCCGATATTTTCTACAACAATAGCTTCAAGAACGGCATGTTGCTGGTCAAACTTCCGCAGGAACAGATTGATAATTTGATGATCGTGGCGAGTGATCTGGAAAACCCGGAGATCAGCGTCGATCTGGTGACCCAGGAAGTGCGTGCGCCCAATGGTGTTGTCTATCCATTCGAAATTGATCCGTTCCTCAAGGAATGCCTGATCGACGGTCTCGATGATATCGGCCTGACCATGCAGCGCGGCGAGACGATCGGCGGCTTCGAGGGCGGTCAGCGCAGCCAGCAGCCCTGGCTTTACCGCGACGCGTCCTAGGGTCTGAAACAATGCTCGTTATGCCCGCTTTTGCGGATGTGACGATTGGTGAAATTATCGGACGGCCCGAAATCATGCTGGCCAATTGAGAAATAGAGGAGGGGTTCATGCCCGCCAACAAGAGTGTTTTGGTTCTGCCGGGTGACGGCATCGGACCCGAAGTGATGGAACAGGTCCAGCGTGTGATGGGCTGGTTTGAGGCAAAGGAAGCCGTGTCATTCGCGGTCGACGAGGATCTCGTTGGTGGCTCCTGCTACGACACCCACGGAGTGTCGATCACGGATGAGACCATGGCCAAGGCGATGAGCCTGGACGCGGTTCTGTTTGGCGCCGTGGGCGGTCCGCAATGGGACGACGTTCCCCGCGAGCACCGGCCCGAAGCCGGGTTGTTGCGCCTGCGCAAGGACCTCGATCTTTTTGCCAATCTGCGCCCGGCCATTGTCATGGACGCCATGGTGGATGCCTCGACCCTGAAGCCCGAAGTGGTCAAAGGTCTCGACATCATGATCCTGCGCGAGCTAACCTCGGGAGTGTATTTTGGTGAGCCACGTGGCGAGCAGACCCTCGATGACGGCACCACACGGGTGATCGATACTCAGTCCTATACCGAAGACGAGATTGTCCGTGTGCTGCGTGTTGGCTTTGAGCTGGCGCGCAAGCGTGGGAACAAACTCCATTCGGCCGAGAAATCCAACGTCATGGAGACCGGCGCATTCTGGCGTAAGATTTCCGGACGCGTTGCGGCCGAAGAATTCCCCGATGTGGAGTTCCACCATATTCTCGCCGATAACTGCGCCATGCAATTACTGCGCGACCCTCACCAGTTCGACGTCATCGTCACCGATAATCTGTTCGGTGATATTCTGTCTGATGAAGCTGCGATGATGACCGGGTCGCTGGGCATGCTCCCCTCGGCCAGTCTTGGTGCAGAGGATCCGGTGACCGGTGCCCGTCGTGCCATGTACGAGCCTGTCCACGGCTCGGCCCCGGATATCGCGGGTGAGGGCAAGGCCAATCCGCTGGCCATGCTGCTGAGCTTTGCGATGATGCTGCGTTACTCTTTCGACCTCGGCAACGAGGCCGAGATGGTGGAAAAGGCTGCGCAGAACGTCCTCAATGAGGGCTATCGTACGGGCGACATCATGCAGGATGGCTGCACCCCGTTGACCACCGAGGAAATGGGCACCAAGCTGCTCCAGGAACTCGACCGCTTGTCGGCGTGATTTGACGCGATGACCGGGGGCGGTCTAGCGTTTTCTCAATTGGAACGGAGATCGGTTTTGCGTCTGTTGTCTGTAGCGTTGGTTTTGGTGAGCACAGTCTTGTTGGCTGCGTCTGCTGGTGCCCAACAAATCGTTGAAACATCTACCGGTAAGCACGTTGCCGGAAGTTGTTCGATGAGCCAGGCGATCCCGACCGCTATTCAGGATGCGGGTGACCCCCGTCAGGCGGAAACAAAAACCCGGGTAAATGCGTTTCTCAATGCCGCCCTGGCGCGGCCCAAAAGCCGATCGGTCGCGCAATCCCCGGTCGTGTTCCCGCCCCGTCCGGGTAGCTGACGGCCGGTATACCGCTTCAGCAATCCCGGTTTGAAAACCGGGTTCCGACCTCACGCATATAGTCGGCGTTGAACCCTTCCGGCCAGAACATTTGAATCCGATCAGGTGTTATGAAAACAACCCGTGCGGCCTCGCTCGGGCGCGGTGTTTTGGTTCGTGCTGCACGGCCATACCAGACGAACATTTCGTTGCCCTGCTCAAGGTAGGTGATGGGATTCGCTATTCTGGAATCGAAACGGTTGCCGCTGACGATCACACAACCCTCTCGAAACCCGATGCGATTGCCGTGCGCGCGGGGCGTGGTCGGGATATCGATGACCCAGTTGCCCAGCAATGTATTCGAGGGCGTTTCGACCGCGCAGGCCGCCAGCAAAGCGGTGAGGCCGATCCCGGCGATTCGCGCGCTGCGCTGTAGAATATGCGTCATCAGATCAGGGGTTTTCCGATGTCGAACCGGGTGTGGGGTCGATGCCCGCACCTTTGAGTTCCGGTCCCAGTTTTCCGGTGGCCCAGAGGTGCACCATGCGAACATCACTCAGCAACGACCAGACCGGATGGATGAAGGTGAGCGGGCGATTGCGTTCGATCCGGCTATGGGCAAACCAGGCCGGGACATAGCCGGCCAACGGGGCCAACAAAATTAGCCACCAGGGGCCGATGACAATACCAAAGCCCAGCAAGACCAACGCACCGATGGTGCCGGCATAGTGCAGCGCCCGGGTACGCGGCTCGGCGTGTTCACGCAGATAGTGGAGCCAGAACGCGCCATAGTTCGAAAATCGTTCGGCCATGGCGAGAATTCTGGCACAACAGCACGGTGCAATGCGAGGAGATGAGCGTGCCCGACATATATGTGACCCCCGAGGCGATTTCCGCCACCCTGCTTGATGACATGAAGTTGAGTCTTGAGCGTCGTGCGGCAACCCCACAGCAAAGCTCAGCTTTGCTGTCATATCTGGATGATGTGGGTTTTCCCGGCAACGCGCGGGTGCTCGATATCGGCTGTGGCACCGGGCCGCAGTCACGCACGCTGGCCGGGTGGCCGGGTGTCGGCGAAGTTATCGGTGTTGATCAGCTTGAGCCATTCCTTGAACGCGCTCGTGAACTTGCGTCTGAAATCCCGAATCTGTCGTTCCAGCAAGCTGACGCACGTGATCTGCCGTTTGAGGACGCCAGTTTCGATGTTGTTGTGCTGCACACCCTGCTGACACATGTGCCCGGTCCGGAAGGCGTTCTTGCAGAAGTATATCGGGTCCTCAGGCCTGGCGGTCGCGTGGCAATCTATGACGGTGATTTCAGCACCATGAGCGTTTCAACATCCGAAGCCGATCCCTTGCAAGCATGTATCGATGCTTTCGTGGAAGGGAACGTCCATGACAAATGGTTGGTCCGCCGGCTGCCTGCTGTACTCCGTGAAGCCGGGTTTAAGCCGGAGGCGGCGCGCAGCCACGGGCACCTTGAGACCGATGCGCCTGCGCTGACCAAGGGCTGGATGGAGCGGGGCGCCCTCTACCTGGCCGAGTGGGACCGTATTGATCAGGCTATGGCAGATGGGCTTATCGCAGAAGGTCGGCGGCGGGCGGCAACCGATTCGTTCTACGGTTTCATGAACTATGTGAGCATTGTTGCCAGCAAGACATAGGCAATACGCACCACAAACCTTGCAAAACCGGCATTTGAGGCTTAAGTCATCGCCCGCATCCGGCGCAATGCGCGCCGATGAATAGAGGAACAGACCCATGGGCTACAAGGTTGCTGTGGTTGGCGCGACGGGCAATGTCGGCCGGGAATTGCTGAAGACCCTGGCGGAACGCGAGTTCCCCGCTGATGAAGTTGTTGCCCTGGCGAGCGAACGCTCCGTCGGGCGCGAGGTTTCATTTGGTGAGGATACCGTTCTGAAAGTTGAATCTCTGGCGGATTACGACTTCACAGGCACCGATATCGCCTTGTTTTCACCGGGCTCTAAAGTCTCCGCGACCTATGCGCCCAAGGCGGCTGCCAAGGGCTGCATTGTCATCGACAATACTTCCCAGTTCCGTATGGACCCGGATATCCCGCTGGTTGTTCCCGAGGTTAATCCCGAGGCAGCGGCTGGATATACCAAGCGTAATATCATCGCCAATCCGAATTGTTCGACGATCCAGATGGTGGTGGCGTTGAAGCCGCTGCACGATGCCTTTGGTATTCGGCGCGTGGTTGTCTCGACCTATCAGTCGGTGTCGGGAGCCGGCAAGGACGCAATGGATGAGCTCTTTAACCAGACCCGTGCGGTCTATGTGAACGATCCGCTCGAGACCAGACAGTTCACCAAGCAGATCGCGTTCAATGTGATCCCACATATCGATGACTTCATGGATGACGGTTCCACCAAGGAAGAGTGGAAGATGATGGTCGAGACCAAGAAGATTCTTGATCCGAAGATCAAACTTACGGCGACCTGTGTGCGGGTGCCGGTCTTCATCAGTCATGCCGAGGCCATCAATATCGAGTTCGAGCGTGAAGTCTCCGCCAAGGAGGCGCGCGATATTCTGCGCGAGGCGCCAGGCGTATCGGTGGTCGATCACCGGGCGAATGAGGGCTACGTGACTCCCGATGAAGCTGCGGGCGAAGATTCGGTCTTTGTCAGTCGTATCCGCGAGGACGCGACCATCGAAAATGGTCTCAACCTTTGGATTGTCTCGGATAATTTGCGCAAGGGTGCCGCGCTGAACACGGTGCAGATCGCAGAGCTTCTGGACCGTGATTACCTCAAGAAAGCCATCGCAGCCGAGTGAGCGTCGCGGTGCCGGTCACATTCCGGGATATCAAAAGCGCGCTCGCGAATACCGGGTTGCTTGTCCGTGGCGGGTTTCACCCTGATGCGACCGACGGTGTGCCCGGTGACCGGGGGACGCTGGTGCTGGTTGGAAATGTGGGCCCGGATATGTGGGCCGCATTTGCGCGTGACCGGATGCACTACTCGGATTGTGCTAACCCCCTTGATGACTGGGTGCGGGACCAGCTGACGTCTTTGGCCGAAAGTGTGGGGGCAACACCCCTGTTCCCCTTTGGCGGTCCTCCGTTTCTGCCGTTCCAGCGCTGGGCGCAGAGGGCCGAGCCGGTCTTTTCGTCACCGCTCGGTGTGTTGATCCATCCCGATTATGGTCTCTGGCATGCCTGGCGTGGTGCGCTGGCGTTCGAGGCAATGCTCAATCTTCCGGAAGTTGATCAGCGTCCGTCGCCCTGCGACAGCTGTGCAGATAAACCCTGCCTGTCTGCTTGTCCCGTCGAGGCCTTTTCGCGCGACGGCTATGACGTTCCGGTCTGTGTAAGCCACATCGAGACCTCTGCCGGGGAGGATTGCGTGGCACTCGGTTGTCGGGCGCGCCGGGCCTGCCCGGTCGGGACCAATTTTGTGTATGGCCCAGCCCAGGCTGAATTTCACATGCAGGCGTTTCGTAAAGCCCAGTCGGGCTCGTGATCAGCGACGGCGGGTGAGCATTTCTCGGGCCGCCAGCAAGCCGCCGCCGGTGATCAGGATACAGGCCAGTGCCAACTTCCAGCTCGGTGCGGTAAAGCCGAACCCCACGAGGAGCAACGTCGACAGTAAAGGCGCGGCGTAAGCGCTGGCACCAAGAACACGTAAATCCCCGTGTTTGACTGCGTGATCCCACAAAAAGAACGCCGTCCCCACGGGCCCGAGACCGAGGAAAAACGCGGCTATCCAGGCCCCGGGATCCTGGGGCCAAATTGTGGTTTCAAGCGCGATATGGGCGACCCAGGCAAGCCCGGCTGTGGCGCCGCAGAAGCTGCCCACCGCGTCGCTGGATATATGTGCAAAGCGTCGTGACAAGACCGAGTAGCTCGCCCAGAGCAGCGCAGCACCCGTGGCGGCGGCATATCCCTGAATATATTGAGTGTCTACGGACAAACCGGTGCCGGCGATCACGATTAACGCTGTCCCGCTTAGGCCAAGCAAGGCGCCGATAATATGGAACCACCGCAGCGAACCCACCCCGCTCTCGGCGGGGAGCAGGGCCGAGAACAGGACGATCAGGAGCGGCCAGAGATAGTTGATCAAATTGGCGTCTGCCGGGGGCGCGTTCTGGATGCCAATGAAATAGAGCAGGTGATATCCAAACAGGCCGGTCACCCCGAGGGCCCAGGCCCGTGCGGGCAATCGGAACTGGTGCCGGATAGGCTTGCCCTGAACGGTCCAGACCACGAGCGTCAGCGCGAAGACCAGGGTGAACGCCATGGCCACAAGTTGAAGCGGGGGGACATCACAGACCCGCGCGCCGAGCACTGCGAGAGTGGACCAGATCAGGATGGTCAACAGCCCGACCAGTGTTGCGCGAACGCTTTTGTCGGAGTCCGGGGTAATGATCAGCTCGGGGCCGGGGGGCGGGCGGACAGCGCAGTCGCTTCGTTGATAATGCGCACGGTTTCGGTCCAGAGATCCAGCTCATCCAGACGGTCCAGGGGCCACCATTCGGCATGAGCGGCATCACTGCCGGCGACCGGCTCCCCGCCCGTCCAATGTGCGGCGCAATCGACCAGCGTGTAGTGGTAGCGAACCCGGCGATTGTCGGCATCCGCGAGGTCCTGGTCATCATTGGCCGCCGGGATCTTGATGCTGCGTGTCCCCGGACGGGGGCCGTCCCCGTCGCGGACGATCGCGTCGACCACATCGACGATTCCGATGACGTCGATATCGACTCCAGTTTCCTCACGAACTTCGCGAACGGCCGTTTCACGCCATGTTTCGCCGAGCTCCTGTTTGCCGCCGGGGATGCTCCATTGGCCCATGCGTGGCTCGCGCCCGCGCCGGATCATCAGCACGTGATCGCCTTTGAGCACCACGACACCGACCCCTGAGATGGGGCTGTCAGGATATTCGCGTTGGCTCATGCGGTTGTTTTCGGCGGCTTCTCAGACCGATGTTTGCGCGCGACCAGGTTCAGGATTTCAATCGCTGTCGCGAAAGCAACACCGAAGTACAGATAGCCACGCGGGATATGGAATTCGAACCCGTCGGCGATCAGGGCCACGCCGATCAGCATCAGGAAGGACAGGGCGAGCATCTTGACGGTGGGGTGCTTGTGTACGAAAGCGCTGAGGGGTTCAGCGGCGACCAGCATAACGCCAATCGAGATCACCACGGCGGCCACCATGATGACAATCTCGTCGGCCATGCCGATGGCCGTGAGTACGGAATCCAGCGAGAAAACGAGATCGAGCAGGAAGATTTGCACCAACACGGCGGCAAAGGCCGCCGATCCGGGCTTGCCGTGTCCTTCGCTTTCCCCCTCCAGCATCATGTGGATTTCCGAGGTCGCCTTGTAGAGCAGGAACAAGCCGCCCACCGCGAGAATGATGTCTCGCCAGGATAGTTCAATCCCGACCAGATTAAGGATCGGCGCTGTCAGGCCGATCAGCCAGCCCAGGGCGAACAGCAGCACCACACGTCCGAGGAGGGCGAGCAGCAGGCCTATGCGCCGTGCACGTGGCTGCTGGTGGGCCGGCAGGCGAGACGTCACGATCGACAGGAAGATGACGTTGTCGACGCCGAGAACGACCTCCAGCAGGGTCAGCGTTAGCAGGCTGGCCCAGGCGGCGGGGTTGGTCAGGAGTTCGAGCATCAGTGTGGCTTTCGAAAAGGCCCCGGGGCCTAGTACATGTGCTGTCCACCATTGATCGACAGGGTCGATCCGGTGATGAAGCCGGCGTTGTCAGCGGTCAGGAAGACCACGCCGCGGGCGATATCCTCCGCATGGCCAAGCCGTCCGACAGGGATGCCCGCAATGATCTTCTCGAGGACTTCGGGCGGTACGGCGCGAACCATATCTGTGTCCACATAGCCCGGGGCAATGGCGTTGACGGTGATCCCCTTGCTGGCGCCTTCCTGGGCAAGGGCCTTGGTGAAGCCGTGGATGCCGGATTTGGTCGCCGCGTAGTTGACCTGGCCGTACTGACCGGCCTGTCCGTTGATCGAACCGATATTGACGATCCGGCCGAAATTGCTCTCGCGCATGGATTCGATCACACAGCGCGAGCAGTTGAAGACGCCTGACAGATTGGTGTCGATAACCTCTTTCCACTGGTCGAACGACATCCGGTGCATCGTGCCGTCTCGTGTGATGCCCGCATTGTTGACGAGAATTTCGATCGGCCCCATGTCCCTTACGACCTGAGACATTGCCGTCTCGACCTGATCGAAGTCCGAAACGTCGAACTTCACGGTCTTGATGCCGGTGCTCTCCTCGAATTCCCGTGCGCGGTGTTCGTTGCCGGCATACGCCGCTATCACGTCACGCCCCGCACCTTTCAGCGCGTTGCTGATGGCCGCACCAATGCCGCGCGTGCCGCCTGTAACCAAAGCCACTCGGCCCATAACATTCTCCTGTGATTGGCCGGTGGCGCCTTCGTTCGGGCGCGTTTACCGATCCGCTGTTGGCAGGCGTTCCCCGATTAATCCCGTTCGATGCACATGGCGATGCCCATGCCGCCACCGATGCAAAGTGTTGTGAGGCCTTTCTTGGCGCCGCGCTTTTCCATCTCGTGAAGCAAAGTCACCAGAACCCGGCCCCCGGATGCACCGATCGGATGGCCGATGGCGATGGCCCCGCCATTTACGTTGACGATATCCGGGTCCCAGCCCATGTCCCGGTTGACCGCGATGGCCTGGGCGGCAAAGGCTTCGTTTGATTCAACCAAATCCAGATCGTCGACACTCCAGCCGGCACGCTCCAGTGCCTTGCGGCTGGCCGGGATCGGGCCCGAGCCCATAACGGACGGCTCAACACCGGCCGTGGCCCAGGAGGCAATGCGCGCCAGCGGCTTGAGGCCGCGGCTTTCAGCTTGGTCGGATGAGGTTAGCACGATGGCGGCGGCGCCGTCATTGATGCCCGAGGCGTTGCCTGCGGTCACAGTGCCCTCTTTGTTGAAGGCCGGACGTAGCTTGCCGAGAGTCTCCGGCGTGGTGCCGTGACGGGGGTATTCATCGGCGTCGACGATAATATCGCCCTTGCGTGAAGAGATGGTGACGGGTGTGAGCTCATCGGCGAAGCGCCCGGCATTCTGCGCGGCTTCGGCTTTCTGCTGCGATCCGGCCGCGAAAGCGTCCTGTTCGTCGCGGGTGATTTGCCATTTTTCGGCAACGTTCTCTGCCGTGTTGCCCATATGGTAGCCCATCAGGGAGCACCACAGACCGTCCTTGATCATGGTGTCGACAAGCTTCACATCACCCATCTTGGTCCCTTTGCGCATCTGGGAGGCGTGCGGGGCCTGGCTCATGCTTTCCTGTCCCCCGGCGACAATGACGCTGGCTTCACCAAGCTTGATTGCCTGAAAACCCTGGGCCACCGAGCGGAGGCCGGAGCCGCATACCTGGTTCACCAGATAGGCGGTGCGATCCTCGGGGATGCCGGCGGCCAGAAGAGCCTGCCGGGCCGGGTTCATGCCGGTGGCAGCAGTCAGGACCTGTCCCAGGACCACTTCGTCCACGTCGCTTGCCGGAATACCCGCGCGCTCAAGAGCGTTTACAATTGCCACGGTGCCCAGCTCGGCGGCGGTCAGGCTGGCCAAAGCACCGTTAAAGGCTCCGACAGGGGTCCGGGCGGCGCCGGCGATCACGACTTCTGACATGAGTTTTCTCCTGTTTAGTGCGGAATTCGGCGGCTTGAATTGTGTCACGCGGACACCAAAACACCCCGGTTTCCGTCAATTTCCGATGTTGATTGGATATAACCCCGGGACCCCACAGAGTCCAGCCAGCCGCGGCTCTAGTGAGCGTTCAACCAGGCCGATAGCGGCTCCCAGACGATCGATTGGGCCTGGTCTGCGGCGACCATGCCGATATGTCCCAAACGCACTGTCAGGCTCTCCGCTGCGGGCAAGGCGTCCGCAAGGGCGTAGGCGGAGGCCGGCGGTACGATCCGATCATGTTGGGGCACCAAAACCAGGGTTGGCGTATCAATATTGCGCGGGTCGACGTTGCGACCCGCGATCTGCCATGTCGCGTTGTGGGGCGTGTTGTTGCCATACCAGCCGCCCATGCATTCGGTGGCTACGGGACCGGCAAGCGGGACCCCATCGTTCAGCCAGTCTTCGAGGGCCACGAAATCTTCTGCTGCGGGGCTGGTTTGGTTCATCTTCGTGAATTTGACGAATTTGCGGGGCACCAGAAACGGATCGAGGGCGGAGAACAGGGACTGAATGATATCGACCGGCAGCTCGCCGGTGGCCTCCAGCGATGGTGCAGCGGCTTTGATCGCCTGTGCCAGCGCCCCGGCCTGGGCCACCCGCTCGGTATGGAAGTCCCAGGGGGTCGCCAGCATGACCAGTCCCGAGATATCCGCCGGTCGTTCGGCTGCAAGCGCCAGGGCGAGAAGACCGCCCATGCAATAGCCGACCACGGGCACCGGACCATCAGAAAGCGCCCGGACTTCTGTCAGCGCAGATTCAAGGGGCCCCTTGATGTAGTTAGTCAGCGAATACTGCCGTTCAACCGGGCCCGGGGTACCCCAATCCATCAGCAACGGTCGCAAACCGGTTTCAGCCGCCATCCAGCGTAACAGGCTGCGGCGTTCGGATAGGTCCAGGATGTAAGCCTTGTTGACGAGTGAGGGAATAAACAGGACCGGCTTGCCGGTCGCGGGCCCATAGTCGAGAAGTCTAGCCGCGCCGCCTTCCCAGATGACATCCGGGTCTTCCAGGTTTCGCTGGTAGGGGTGGTTTTGATATTGACTGACGCCGGCTGAAAAGGCCGTTAGTCGCGCCTGGATTTCCCGGTCGACAGCCTCGGGGAATTGGTCCTCCGGGCTTTGTTCGAGGGCGGCTTTAAGGCTTGCTGCCTTTTCGGCCAGCTCCGGTCTCCAGTTCGCCGAGCCGTCTTTCAATATCTGCAAGGCGTTGCGCGAGCTGATCCATCCGCTCGTCGCTGTCGCCAGATGTAGGGGCAGGGGCCGTGGTCCCGTCCGCGGAGGGTGCGTTTGCGTCATTGCGGTTCCCGGTCTGCGTGCGTTGCACAAATTCGGTAAAATTGGCTGCCAGTAAGGGGTTTGACACTTTGCCAAAGTGGGCCATGGCTTCAAAAAACTGCGCGCTTTGCTTAGCAATGTCCGGGTCAGCGGCCATCGCGGTGAGCTGATCCTCCCAAAGATCGAGATACTGACGGGCAAGATCGGCAAAATTTGGTTCATCACTCATGGGCGTCAACTATAGCTCTCCGGGGGTTTGAATCGCCACTGGAGAAGGCGCACGTTGCATTGCAACATAATGCGCTCGATCTGCTATAGTAACGCATCTTGGGCAACATCCGGGGCCGTTCACTATGGCCAAGTCTGACAAAAAAGAACCGATCACGATCAAAAAATACGCCAATCGGCGGCTCTACAACACGTCGACGAGCAAATATGTGACGCTCGATGACCTGTCGCAGATGGTCAAGGCGGGCGACGAGTTCGTGGTGGTTGATGCCAAATCGGGCGATGACATCACCCGTTCCGTGCTCACACAGATTATCTTCGAGCAAGAGGCCAAGGGACAAAATTTGCTTCCAGTGCCGTTCCTGCGCCAGCTGATCCAGTTCTATGGGGACAGTTTGGAATCGGTCGTGCCCAACTATCTCGAAGCTTCGATGGGTGCGTTTACAAACAATCAGGAACAGATGCGCGAATACGCCGAGAGC
>CAXYDO010000012.1:0-260181 GCA_964276015.1 uncultured Alphaproteobacteria bacterium
GTCGGCATTCGCCGCCGAAGTTACCGTGAAATCGTCAATACGAATGGTCCCACCGACATCGCCTCGCAGATCAACATCACCCGTGCCAGCAACAAGCGTGAGGTCAGTTTCGCCGGCAATATTATCATCAATCGTCGATGTGAAGATGATGTTGGTATTACTCGCCGAGGTGGTAACCGTCGTTGTTATGGCGCCACCATCCAGGTCAACGGCACCTGTGAACGTCGCATTGCCGACAGTTGCCGTGTAGGCCGTTCCCTCTAGATCAATGCTCGTAGCTGTCACAGTAATCGTATCAGCGATCACGTTGATCAAGTCGGCAGTCGCCGCCGAAGTTACCGTGAAATCGTCAACACGAGTGGTCCCACCGACATTGCCTCGCAGATCAACATTACCCGTGCCAGCAACAAGCGTAAGGTCAGTTTCACCAGCAATATTGTCATTAATCGTCGATGTGAAAATGATATCGGAATTACTTGCCGAGGTGGTAACCGTTGTTGTTATGGCGCCACCATCCAGGTCAACGGCACCTGTGAATGTCGCATTGCCGACAACTGCCGTGTAGGTCGTACTCTCTAGATCAATACTCGTAGCTGTCACAGAAATCGTATCAGCGATCACATTGAGCAAGTCGGCATTCGCCGCCGAAGTTACCGTGAAATCGTCGATAGCAGTGTTCACACCGACATTGCCTCGCAGATCAACATTACCCGCGCCAGCAACAAGTACAAGGTCAGTTTCTTTGGCAATATTATCATCAATCGTCGAGGTGAAGATGATATTGCCACCACCCGCTGAGGTGGTAACCGTCGTTGTTATGGCGCCACCATCCAGGTCAACGGCACCTGTGAATGTCGCATTGCCGACAGCTGCCGTGTAGGTCGTACTCTCTAGATCAATGCTCGTAGCTGTCACAGAAATCGTATCAGCGATCACGTTGAGCAAGTCGGCAGTCGCCGCCGAAGTTACCGTGAAATCGTCAATACGAATGGTCGCACCGACATTGCCTCGCAGATCAACATCACCCGTGCCAGCAACAAGCGTAAGGTCAGTTTCACCAGCAATATTGTCATCAATCGTCGATGTGAAGATGATATCGGTAGTTACTCGCCGAGGTGGTAACCGTCGTTGTTATGGCGCCACCATCCAGGTCAACGGCACCTGTGAATGTCGCATTGCCGACAGTTGCCGTGTAGGTCGTACCCTCTAGATCAATGCTCGTAGCTGTCACAGTAATCGTATCAGCGACCACGCTGATCAAGTCGGCAGTCGCCGCCGAAGTTACCGTGAAATCGTCAATACGAGTGCCCCCACCGACATTGCCTCGCAGATCAACATTACCCGTGCCAGCAACAAGCGTAAGGTTTGTTTCACCAGCAATATTATCATCAATTGTCGATGTGAAGATGATATCGGAATTACTTCGCCGAGGTGGTAATCGACGTTGTTATGTCGCCACCATCCAGGTCAACGGCACCTGTGAATGTCGCATTGCCGACAACTGCCGTGTAGGTCGTACCCTCTAGATCAATACTCGTAGCTGTCACAGAAATCGTATCAGCGATCACGTTGAGCAAGTCGGCATTCGCCGCCGAAGTTACCGTGAAATCGTCGATAGCAATGGTCACACCGACATTGCCTCGCAGATCAACATCACCCGCGCCAGCAACAAGCACAAGGTCGGTTTCTTTGGCAATATTATCATCAATCGTCGATGTGAAGATGATATTGCCACCACCCGCCGAGGTGGTAACCGTCGTTGTACCGGCAGCCAGATCCAGGTCAACGGCACCTGTGAATGTCGCATTGCCGACAGTTGCCGTGTAGGTCGTGCTCTCTAGATCAATGCTCGTAGCTGTCACAGAAATCGTATCAGCGATCACGTTGAGCAAGTCGGCAGTCGCCGCCGAAGTTACCGTGAAATCGTCAATACGAATGGTCCCACCGACATTGCCTCGCAGATCAACATTACCCGTGCCAGCAACAAGCGTAAGGTCAGTTTCACCAGCAATATTATCATCAATCGTCGATGTGAAGATAATATCGGTATTACTCGCCGAGGTGGTAACCGTCGTTGTTATGGCGCCACCATCCAGGTCAACGGCACCTGTAAATGTCGCATTGCCGACAGCTGCCGTGTAGGCCGTACCCTCTAGATCAATGCTCGTAGCTGTCACAGTAATCGTATCAGCGACCACGCTGATCAAGTCGGCAGTCGCCGCCGAAGTTACCGTGAAATCGTCGATAGCACGAGTGGTCCCACCGACATTGCCTCGCAGATCAACATCACCCGTGCCAGCAACAAGCGCAAGGTCGGTATTCTCCGGCGATATTGTCATCAATCGTCGATGTGAAGATGATATCGGTATTAGCTCGCCGCGGTGGTAACCGTCGTTGTTACCGGCAGCCACCATCCAGGTCAACGGCACCTGTGAATGTCGCATTGCCGACAACTGCCGTGTAGGTCGTACTCTCTAGATCAATACTCGTAGCTGTCACAGAAATCGTATCAGCGATCACGTTGAGCAAGTCGGCATTCGCCGCCGAAGTTACCGTGAAATCGTCGATAGCAGTGGTCCCACCGACATTGCCTCGCAGATCAACATCACCCGCGCCAGCAACAAGTACAAGGTCAGTTTCTTTGGCAATATTATCATCAATCGTCGATGTGAAGATGATGTTGCCACCACCCGCCGAGGTGGTAACCGTCGTTGTTATCGGCGCCACCATCCAGGTCAACGGCACCTGTGAATGTCGCATTGCCGACAGTTGCCGTGTAGGTCGTGCTCTCTAGATCAATGCTCGTAGCTGTCACAGAAATCGTATCAGCGATCACGTTGAGCAAGTCGGCAGTCGCCGCCGAAGTTACCGTGAAATCGTCAACACGAATGGTCCCACCGACATTGCCTCGCAGATCAACATCACCCGTGCCAGCAACAAGCGTAAGATCAGTTTCACCAGCAATATTATCATTAATCGTCGATGTGAAGATGATATCGGTATTACTCGCCGAGGTGGTAACCGTCGTTGTTATGGCGCCACCATCCAGGTCAACGGCACCTGTAAATGTCGCATTGCCGACAGCTGCCGTGTAGGCCGTACCCTCTAGATCAATACTCGTAGCTGTCACAGTAATCGTATCAGCTACCACGCTGATCAAGTCGGCAGTCGCCGCCGAAGTTACCGTGAAATCGTCGATACAGAGTGGTCCCACCGACATTGCCTCGCAGATCAACATCACCCGTGCCAGCAACAAGCGCAAGGTCGGTTTTTCCGGCGATATTATCATCAATCGTCGATGTGAAGATGATATCGGTATTAGCTCGTCGCGGTGTTAATCGTCGTTGTTACCGGCAGCCACCATCCAGGTCAACGGCACCTGTGAATGTCGCATTGCCGACAACTGCCGTGTAGGTCGTACTCTCTAGATCAATACTCGTAGCTGTCACAGAAATCGTATCAGCGATCACGTTGAGCAAGTCGGCATTCGCCGCCGAAGTTACCGTGAAATCGTCGATAGCAGTGGTCACACCGACATTGCCTCGCAGATCAACATCACCCGCGCCAGCAACAAGTACAAGGTCAGTTTCTTTGGCAATATTATCATCAATCGTCGATGTGAAGATGATGTTGCCACCACCCGCCGAGGTGGTAACCGTCGTTGTACGGCGCCAGCATCCAGGTCAACGGCACCTGTGAATGTCGCATTGCCGACAGTTGCCGTGTAGGTCGTACTCTCTAGATCAATGCTCGTAGCTGTCACAGAAATCGTATCAGCGATCACGTTGAGCAAGTCGGCAGTCGCCGCCGAAGTTACCGTGAAATCGTCAACACGAATGGTCGCACCGACATTGCCTCGCAGATCAACATCACCCGTGCCAGCAACAAGTGTAAGATCAGTTTCACCAGCAATATTGTCATTAATCGTCGATGTGAAGATGATATCGGTATTACTCGCCGAGGTGGTAACCGTCGTTGTTATGGCGCCACCATCCAGGTCAACGGCACCTGTAAATGTCGCATTGCCGACAACTGACGTGTAGGCCGTACCCTCTAGATCAATACTCGTAGCTGTCACAGTAATCGTATCAGCTACCACGCTGATCAAGTCGGCATTCGCCGCCGAAGTTACCGTGAAATCGTCGATAGCAATGGTCACACCGACATCGCCTCGCAGATCAACATCACCCGTGCCAGCAACAAGCACAAGGTCGGTATTTTTGGCGATATTATCATCAATCGTCGATGTGAAGATGATATCGGTATTAGCCGTCGCGGTGTTAATCGTCGTTGTACCGGCAGCAAGATCCAGGTCAACGGCACCTGTGAATGTCGCATTGCCGACAACTGCCGTGTAGGTCGTACTCTCTAGATCAATACTCGTAGCTGTCACAGAAATCGTATCAGCGATCACGTTGAGCAAGTCGGCATTCGCCGCCGAGGTTACCGTGAAATCGTCAATACGAATGGTCACACCGACAGTGCCTCGCAGATCAACATCACCCGCGCCAGCAACAAGCGTAAGATCAGTTTCGCCAGCAATATTATCATTAATCGTCGATGTGAAGATGATGTCGCCACCACCCGCCGAGGTAGTAACCGTCGTTGTTATGGCGCCACCATCCAGGTCAACGGCACCTGTGAATGTCGCATTGCCGACAGTTGCCGTGTAGGCCGTACCCTCTAGATCAATGCTCGTAGCTGTCACAGAAATCGTATCAGCTACCACGTTGATCAAGTCGGCATTCGCCGCCGAGGTTACCGTGAAATCGTCCACACGAATGGTCGCACCGACATTGCCTCGCAGATCGACATCACCCGTGCCAGCAACAAGCGTAAGATCAGTTTCGCCAGCAATATTATCATTAATCGTCGATGTGAAGATGATATCGGTATTATTCGCCGAGGTATTAATCGACACTGTCGTGTCGCCAGCATCCAGGTCAACAGCACCTGTGAATGTCGCATTGCCGACAACTGAGTTGTAGGTCGTACCCTCTAGATCAATGCTCGTAGCTGTCACAGAAATCGTATCAGCGATCACGTTGACCAAGTCAGCATTCGCCGCCGAAGTTACCGTGAAATCGTTGATAGCAATGGTATCACTAACATCGCCTCGCAGATCCACATCACCCGCGCCAGCAACAAGCACAAGGTTGGTGTTTTTGGCGATATTATCATCAATCGTCGATGTGAAGACGATATCGCCACCACCCGCCGAGGTGGTAACCGTCGTTGTACCGGCAGCAAGATCCAGGTCAACTCTACCTGTGAATGTCGCATTGTCGACAACTGCCGTGTAGGTCGTACTCTCTAGATCAATGCTCGTAGCTGTCACAGCAATCGCATCAGCGATCACGTTAAGCAAGTCAGCATTCGCCGCCGAGGTTACCGTGAAATCGTCAACACGAATGGTCGCACCGACATTGCCTCGCAGATCAACATCACCCGTTCCAGCAACAAGCGTAAGATCAGTTTGACCAGCAATATTATCATCAATTGTCGATGTGAAGATGATATCGGTGTTACTCGCCGAGGTGGTAACCGTCGTTGTTATGGCGCCACCATCCAGGTCAACGGCACCTGTAAATGTCGCATCGCCGACAACTGACGTGTAGGCCGTACCCTCTAGATCAATACTCGTAGCTGTCACAGTAATCGTATCAGCTACCACGCTGATCAAGTCAGCATTCGCCGCCGAAGTTACCGTGAAATCGTCGATAGCAATGGTCACACCGACATCGCCTCGCAGATCAACATCACCCGTGCCAGCAACAAGCACAAGGTCGGTATTTTTGGCGATATTATCATCAATCGTCGATGTGAAGATGATATCGGTATTAGCCGTCGCGGTGTTAATCGTCGTTGTACCGGCAGCAAGATCCAGGTCAACAGCACCTGTAAATGTCGCATTGCCGACAACTGCCGTGTAGGTCGTACTCTCTAGATCAATACTCGTAGCTGTCACAGAAATCGTATCAGCTACCACGTTGAGCAAGTCGGCATTCGCCGCCGAGGTTACCGTGAAATCGTCAATACGAATGGTCACACCGACAGTGCCTCGCAGATCAACATCACCCGCGCCAGCAACAAGCACAAGGTTGGTTTCACCGGCAATATTGTCATTAACCGTCGATGTGAAGATGATGTCGCCACCACCCGCCGAGGTGGTAACCGTCGTTGTTATGTCGCCACCATCCAGGTCAACGGCACCTGTGAATGTCGCATTGCCGACAGTTGCCGTGTAGGCCGTACCCTCTAGATCAATGCTCGTAGCTGTCACAGAAATCGTATCAGCTACCACGTTGATCAAGTCGGCCGCCGCCGCCGAAGTTACCGTGAAATCGTCAATACGAATGGTCCCACCGACATTGCCTCGCAGATCAACATCACCCGCGCCAGCAACAAGTGTAAGATCAGTTTGACCAGCAATATTATCATTAATCGTCGATGTGAAGATGATATCGGTACCACTCGCCGAGGTGGTAACCGTCGTTGTTATGGCGCCACCATCCAGGTCAACGGCACCTGTAAATGTCGCATTGCCGACAACTGACGTGTAGGCCGTACCCTCTAGATCAATCTCGTAGCTGTCACAGTAATCGTATCAGCTACCACGCTGAGCAAGTCGGCATTCGCCGCCGAAGTTACCGTGAAATCGTTGATAGCAATGGCCGTACCGACATTGGCTCGCAGATCCACATCACCCGCGCCAGCAACAAGTACAAGGCTAGTTTGTTTGGCAATATTATCATTAATCGGCGATGTGAAGATGATATCGCCACCACCCGCCGAGGTGGTAACCGTCGTTGTTATTCCGGCACCATCCAGGTTAACGGCACCTGTGAACGTCGCATTGCCGACAGTTGCCGTGAATGTATCACCAATTAAATCAATGCCCGTAGCTGTCACAGCAATCGTGTCAGCTACCACGTCGTTCAAGTTGACACTGTCCGCCGAAGTAACAACGAAGTTATCAATACGAGTTCCACCAAGGTCAGCCTGAAGATCAATATCACCCGAGCCAGCGGCCAATGTAAGGCTCTGTGTCCCAGCAATGGCAGCGTTGATTGCCTGGTTTACAACAATATCATTGTCAGTTGCGGTAACAACGACATTACCGGCAAGAGTGTGGGCAGCAGCACCCGTGAGGGTAACTCCACCAGCCCCTGTTATATTGGTATTGCCATTACCCAACGAAATCCCAGCACCATTCTTCGCTACCAGCGTAACTGCGCCACCAGAAGTAATCGCGCCAACAGCCAGTGCTCGATTGTTCGTTATCGAGAGATTTGCCGTTCCAGAATTAGTCGCAGTGACGACACCAACCATTACGTTGTCGGCATTCAGCGTTATTGCGCCAGTTCCACTCGTTAAAGTTACAACACCAGTATTTGATATAATGCCGCCGACGGCGATCGCGGCGTTGCTAGTGGCACCACCGGTCGTATCCAGAGTAAGCGTGCCACCTAAAAGGGTAAGGTTATTCGCAATGTCAATCGTACCTGTACCGCCGCCAATGTTGGCAGTCATCACGACGTTCAATGCGTTACTAGTCGAGGTTATGGTGTTGTTTACGTCGATTCCCTCTGCCGCCTGAAGAGTAAGCGTAGCTGCGGCCCCGCCAGATTTCGTGATCGAGTCAGTAACCGTAATAGTACCATCCTGACCGCCATTATCAGCTCCTCCTGTAGCAATGACAACACTAGTTCCGTTACTCAACAGGGTATTAATATCATCCCTATCAGCAATACCGTCATCAGCATCTGGAGTGAAAACGCCACCACCAGCGCCGCCAAATGCACCATTATCGGTGGAGTCTGCAGTTATCGCAATGTTTCGAGGATCAAGGAGCCATGTGCCGCCCGCACCCAGGTTGATTGTTCCGAACGCTCTTAGGACGTCCTTGGATGAGGTTTCAAGAAATCCGCCAGTACGACCGGTCGTCCCAACGGCATTAACCGTACCAAAGAATTTTGTATATTCGTCAGACCAAATGATTACCCGTCCGCCATCACCATCAGTCAGAGCACTAGCATCGATCGACGCGTTTTCTCCCAAAACCGTGAACTTGGCGTTCTGCTCAGGGCCCTTACCTAGATAATTACCACCAATAAGGACTTCACCACCTCCGGCATGACCTGACGCATTGACCGAACCACCGGCGATGAGAGCAACCTTTTCACCAAGAACCTTAACCAAGCCACCTAGTTCACCAGCATCTTGGCCCGCCGCATTAAGAGCGCCAGTAACAAAAACTTCTCCGCTGGTACTGCCACCAAGCGTAATTACACCGCCCTGGCTAGAAACGGTATTTGCTTGAACGACGCCACTCATATTAATTGATTGGCTTACCAGTGACGCGGCATCCTGCGCCGTCAGAGCAACACGCCCGCCATCTGCAGTTATCCGGCCTGACTGCACAATACGCGCAGCCAACGAAGCACCATCTGCAGCAGCAAGAGCAGCAATATCGTCACTGCTAACTGCCAGATTTATAAGGGAATCGCCGAACAAGTCGACGGAAAACGCATCACCAGACGCTAATGTAACCTGGCCCAAATTGGCCACTATCACGCCCTCGTTCGACACACCAGGCGCTACAAAAGCCGCTAGGCCAGAATCACCTATGGTAATATCGCCACGGTTAACTACAGAAGCCCCTCGCTGAGCAGTAGCGCCATCAAATGCAAAGTTCCCAGACATAAAATTCGAGTTGGTAATATTGGTCGTCGACGCTACCAACCCAGCCACGTCAATAGTCGCGGAGCTACCAAACAGGACACCCGACGGGTTCACAAGCCAAACGTTACCGTTTGCGCTCATGCTGCCCAAAATACTCGACGGATCACCACCGGTGACCCGGTTTAGAGTGATTGCCGCGGAATTAGGCTGGTTGAACCGAACCGATTCGGAAGCACCAACAGAGAAGCTGCGCCAATCTATAATTGCCTTCTGCGAGGCTTGATTAACGACAACATTCGAAGAACCCTGACCATTAATCGCCGCAGAGCCACCAACAACTGACCCCCCATCTGGACCAGCAAGAGCAGGGGCCACCATGAGCGAAGCAGCAGCACTCACAACACCAGACAAAACCGTAGAACGCTTTAACGCCCCCTTGAGAGACTTGCGGCCTGTGAATAAAAGCCCGTGCTGATTCAATAAGACACTCTGCGCTGAATCCCGAAGTAAACTTGTGCGACGGAACTGCTTGTCACCTTCTAATGGATGCATGATTTTATTTTTTCCATTTTTGGAGCGAAGACCAATAGAACGATTCATCATTTTAATCCCCGACTAGAAACGCGATGCCAGATCAAAGAACACCCGCGGTCCGCGGTCGCCCTGTGATCGGATATTCCTCAAGAACGGCTTTGCTACTTCGAGGCTTCCTGACAAGTGACTGCCAAGGTTGAACCTAAAGCCAACCCCTGCCGATGCGAGCTGGTCATTTGCCTCTGCAACGCTAGCAACATTGTGCTGCCAAACCGCACCACCATCACCAAAGCCGTAGACCTGCAAACCACCAACAATTCCCTTCATTAGCGCTGCTTCGCCAGAGTAACGAACCTCTAGACGTCCTGACGCCCCATGGTCACCAGTAATCTCAGAAGCATCAAATGCCGAACCATTAGCAGTCCCGCCAATACCGAACTCTCTGGAAGGCGAAAGCCCATCGGAAGCCACCTGACCCGATCCAGACACCATAAGGGACAGACCGCGCCCGACATGCTGAACGCGAGATATGTCGAGATTTATCCAAGACGCGTCTGCGCTCGCATCTGCACGCGAGGCCAACACATCCCCAGTGGCGGTTGAGTCGGCAACGTCAAAGCCATGACTTACCGATAAGCTTGCTCGGTTAAAGCCCATCGCGCGATCAGAAAACTGAAAATCCGCGGCCAACGCCGCGGTGCGCGTATTATCTTCACTGAAGTCTACGCCGAACACTGTAGACGACGAGTTGTTGTAGCTTCCCGAAAGCGAGATTGTAAGATTTTGAGAGCGCTGACGAATAGGGCGAATCATAAGACCAACGGAACCTGAAAAAGCTTCGGATTCCAGATCTAAGTCACTCAAAGACGAACCGGGCTCAGAAAAGTTTGCTGAACCGGAGAAGAAGGCTGATGCGCCCTCCTTGCCCAGAGCCTGCGAAACAGTAAAGCTTCCCGCACGCAACTCTTCATCATCTGCGGGGGAAGAATAGCCCGTAAGCGATAAATTATTTTCAGGCCCCAGGACACCTGCCAGGCCCAACGTAACCGCAGCCTTGTATGGTCCCACAAATGTGGTGCCTCTGTTATCACCTCTAACTGAAGCAGTAACCCACTTTTTCTTAGCCTTCGCAGTTAAAGTCGCAGCGCCTTTTTTCTCTTTCGATGCGGAAAGAAACGTCTCAAGGCTAACGCCCGGAATATCTTCCGCAAGAAGCACGTAACGCTCTAAGGTGGTATTTTTTAAAGGAACAGAGCCCTTTATGCGTTCTAGATACTTCTGAACCTTAGCCGCAAGACCAGGCGCTAATCCCTCGACGTTGACTGACCCGATGTAGCCCTCAACAACCTGCAACTCAACAGTTCCGTCATCTATCTCCTGCGCGGGGACCACGACCTGCGAGAGAATGTAACCGTCATTACGATACTTGGCCGTCAGATGCGCCGCCCATTTAAAAATGTCCGCCACAGTCGCAGCAGCGCCCGCCTTTCCCCCAACAACAGAAGCAAGCTCTGCGTTGGAATAAACGGTTGACCCCCTAACGATCAGTTCCTGAAAAGTGAAATTCAGATTCTCTGAGTTTTCAGGAGCCGCGCCTGCGATAGCATCGGATTTCGTGGACAAAGCACTCGGCTTTGCATTGATTTCCATTCGTGGCTTTAAAGCATCTAGAGCGCGCCCCGGCTCAACAGAGCCTGGCAGCGATTGAGCAACAGCAGGCGACACATGAAGCCCGCTAAGAGCCACCGAAACCAGCGTTATAGACAGAGCCTTTAACACCACGCCCTTTGCGCAGCTCCCCAAGATGAAAGGACTACTGTTAATCATTACGGGACTCCTAAAAATATCTTCCACAGACCCTAATTTCCAATGGTACACGAAAGACGGTTTTCCTACTAATGGTGATAAACCCATACCAAAGTTGGATTTCTATATATTTTTGTACAATTTAGCAACCCCACTCGAAAGGCCACTTTGATTTTCCGATACCGCCCCGAACGAGAGCTTACGGGCAGCCTGAAAGTTGTCTGTTAATCAATACCTTATCTAAAAACGGTTTTTTCTTCAATACCTAAAGACGGCTTTGGTTGATTGCCCAAAATTACAAGATATTCCACCCAGAAAAGCGCTGTGATTCGGCGAATCACAGCGCTAAAAACAGTCTTCCCACCCAAGTCCCGACCCAACCCAAAATACCGGCTATCAAAAACTTACGTGGAATCTGCCCTCAGCCGCATCCTCGACGCAGGTTAGCCTCTGAGCCGTAAGAAGGGCGAGCGGAGCTTCAAGGCTATTTTGATTTTCCGATACCGCCCCCGAACACGAGCTTGCGGGCAGCCTGAAAGTTGTTTGTTAATCAATACTTTACATAAAAACGGTTTTTTTGATTGCCCAAAATTCGAGGTATTCCGCCCAGAAAAGCGCTGTGATTCGGCGAACCACAGCGCTAGAAACAGTCTTACCACCCAAGCTCCGACCCAAATAAACATACCGGCGATCCAAAACTTACGTGGAATCTGCCCTCAGCCGCATCCTCGACGCAGGTTAGCCTCTGAACCGTAAGAAGGGCGAGCGGAGCCTAATGGTCAGTATCTTAACCCCAAATATACCGCTCGAATAAAGTTCTGAGCCCCCCCCCGATCTCCATCAAAATTTGACTGCGACAAAAAACATCCGAAGGCAACACCACACTGGCAAACAAACGCCTCAGACACGCGCATCAACCAATTGACGCTACTGTATTTTTGCTAACCTTTGTCGGATATCGCACGCAAACGAGATTAGATGCAGCAGGTCAGCCAAATGGCGGATGATAATTACACCAACGCCGCGTACTACTAGTTTTTTGCTCAAAATACTCCGAATGTGTCGATTGCCTGACTCAAATTCCTACGCTAAAAAACTAGCGATCACACAAATTTTTTTGATAACACCCAATTTTGTCTACCGCACGATTAACTTAACAGTCTGGCCAACAATCAGATTGTCGTCATCTTCCAGGCCATTTAAGGCCCTAAACCATTTTTCTAAACCTACTGAAATTGAAGAATGATTTGATAAAGACCTTACCGTATCCCCAGGTCTTACAGTTTTTATTTTTATTTTTAAGCTATCGTTTGTGACATTATTATCAATATGGGTTCCGTCTATATTTTCTAAATATACTCTTGAAAATCTCGGCTTTCCTCTTTCTCCGTAAGAGTTCTTTTTCCTGCCGACCTCCGCTATCCGCTTATGGGTTCGGGGGTGAGTGGAAAAGAACTCAGGAAGCGAATTTTGGCTTTTGGAACCGCTTATAGATTTTTTGAATAATATAAATGCTTCAATCCGCTCTAAAAATGAGCTCATGCCTTCGGGGGGATAACCTGCACGAACCAGGTAGCCCATACCGATTTGGTCTGCTTCGTACTCGTTTTGGCGCGCAAAGGATTTAAGGTACGTTGCGGCATCCCCCTTCGTAGCCAAATCTTTTTCTAAAATTATTGACCCGTCATTCCCAGTCCGTAATGACAATCCTCGAGCCAGTAATGAATAGCTAGTTCGTTCAGCATAGTGCCGGGCTTCAACGTGGGCTATTTCGTGACTAAGTATACCAGCCAACTCTGCTTCTGTATTTAATATCGCCAGCATACCACGACAAATGAAAACGTATCCGCCCGGAAGCGAGAAAGCATTCGTAATGGGGGAGTTAAGAACAAAGAACGAATATTTTATATCCGATATTCCTGCCGCGTTAATAAGCTTTTGACCTATTTCACTGACATATTTCGAAAGCTTTGGGTTAGGATATATACCACCGAATTCCCTTAGAACGCCCGGGTATAGTTTTTTTCCGACACGGATTTCCTCGGCCTGCGATATAAAAGCCTTATAGTTAGGCTTTTTATCTTGCCCGTTTATCGAACACGCCGATAAAAATGTAGAAATCAAAATAAGAAATGAAAAATATCTCAAATATTGCATGGCGAGTTATAATTCATATTATGATGTAAGAGATTAAACTAAATTACCTTAAATTTAAACCTAGAAAATATAAACAATAAAAAAGAACCACATAATCATTGGTTTTATTATTTCGAAGGCACAATATCAAACGCCAGAACTATGCGTTCTTCTTTCGATTTAAAGGGGACTGTATAATGATGCAGAGAGGATGGAAAAAGAACTAGGTCGCCAGTGTTCACATCTATAACTGTTTTTGGGTTTGTGGAATCAGAGATTAAGCTAGAGTCATCTTCTATACATACAACGAGGCTTCCGCTATCTTCGCCATTCTTCGGGGGAACATTCAGATATAAACTTCCACTAATCCAGCCCCTTTCATGCATGTGCGGCTTCAGCGAACCCCCACTTTTCATACTAACCAACCAACCAAAAATCGAATAGTTAGCAGGCCAATTTAGAAGAAATCCATCCTTGCTACTATCGTATTTAGCTCTGTATTCTTCTACTTCTATTCGTATAATTTTTTGTATTTCCTTCGTTATTGTTGGCTCTGAAACAAATAGATTGCCGGTTGTCTGTTTTCCATTCGTAAGAAGGTGCTGCGAACGGAATTGAACTTTATCTTTGTTAAGGATAAATTTTGTTGTATTAAGAAAAATTTTTTCAAAGTCATATTTCTCTTTGAGGTCTATCTTTGACACATAATCAAATGGTGATTGGCAAAAAACGTTTATTTTATTTGTTTTATATTTTGACGCGGCGCGAGAAGAGATGGAGCCAATAATTGAATTAATTTCGCCTTTATCTATCAAATAATCCAGTTGTTCTAAAAACAATCTCTGTTCATTCTTTAAATATAAGCATCTTAGTAGCTGACTCTCACTATCAGAAAATTTACTTAACTTAAATTGCTCAATTGCTTCATCATACTTACGCAAAGCATATAAATTTAAGCCTAAACTATAACGAGCTTCGGCGTGGTTTTTATCAACCTCCAATGCCCTTCTAAACATAGTTTCTGCTTCTTGGTACCTACCAGAGTCTATAAGTAAAAGGCCTAGGTTATGAAACGCTACCGCGAAGCCAGGATCCAAATTTACTGCATGCGTTAGGCTAGCTTCGGCTTCATCTACCCTACCCAAATCCTTGAATATCACACCTAAGTTGGCATGGGCCTCAGCATACCTAGGTTCAATCATTATTGCTGACCTAAAACTAGATTCTGCTTCTCCAACTTTGCCCTGTTCCTTGAGTAAGATACCTAAGTTGTTATATGCAATAAATGTATCGGGGTTTATTTCTATGGCTTTAGTATAACTATCTTTAGCTTCCTCGATTTTTCCCAAAATCTTAAGAGTATCCGCTAGGCTAACGAGCGCTTGTACATAGGAAGGTTCCAAGAGAAGTGCTTGCTCAAAAAAAAATTTTGACTCTTCGAATTTTCTTAATCTTACGAGGACTAGTCCACAGTTATAATGAGCACTAGAATCTTGCGGTGCTAATTTAACGCTTTCCCGAAATGCGTTAAGAGCCTCGTTATACTTACACAACTGATTAAGCGTTGCCCCTAGTATATCCCATCCAAATTGATAATGAGGGAACTCCTGAGTCGTAGAAAAAGCTAACTTTTTTGCTACGTCGTACCGGCCCGCTTGGTAATGCTCTAAGAGCAAACTATGACGATCTTCAGGTGGTGTTAATATGTTGCTATTTTCCATTCCTACCATTTTTAACTCTCGGTTTTGGTTTTAACTTCCGACTATGCGATATTATACCATCTTTTTATCCGCTATCTCTATTTACCGCGCTACCTAGAACTGATCGCCATCCGGGTTTAAGTCGAAAGAAACACAAATACGCTCTTAATCTGTCGAGAAAAGCAAGGTTCTATGGTGAAGTGAGGAAGGAAAAAGAATTATATCGCCAACCTTTGGTTAATACACAATTTTTGAGATTTCAGAAGGGATGTATCTATTTTTCTCTTACATCGAATGCTAAAACAATACGATCGTCTTCCGACTCAAATGGAATCGTATAGTGTGTTAAGGATCCAGGAAATAAAACTATACTTCCAGTGACTACGTTTATCGTATTTTTTACATTTATACGTCCACACCTTACATCTTCTTCTTGACCTAAGGAAACCACAAGGTTTCCACTATCAGCTTTTAATTTCGGAGGGACATTTATATAGACACTGCCACTAACCCAGCCTTGATCGTGGATATGGGGCTCTAATTTACCGCCAGTTTTCATACTTATAAGCCAACCATAAAGATTGTACTCAGACGGCCAGTTTTTAATAAAACCCTCTTCACTTCTTTTAAATCTCTTTCGATACTTTTCTATTTCCAACAGAATCGCTTTTTGAATTTCTCCCGTCAAACTATTTTCTATTGCAAATAAATTTCCAGATGTTTGGTAGCCATTAGTAAGAAGTGATTGCTTTCTTCCCGATATTTTATTTTTGTCCAGGATAGACCGCGCCTTTGCGGCAAATACATTTTCAAAATCATATTGAGCACTTAAGTCAGTGTGTAAAACATAATCTAGTGGTTTCTTACAAAATAAGTTTGGCCTTTCCACTCCATATTTTAACTCGGAACGACAAGTAAGTGAGCCAATGGCTGCATCAGCTTTATTGTCATCTATCAAGTGGTCTAACTGTTCGTAAAAAAGTGATTCTTTATCAAGAAGATACAAACAAAGTAGTAAATGATAGCGGAAACTAGAAAGCGTAGGCTTCAACGCTATCGCTTTCGCATAGCTTTCTTCAGCCTCATCCAATCTACCAAGTTCTTGCAACGCAACACCCAAGTTACCATGGGCCTCGGCATAATCAGGCTTCAACGCTATCGCCTTTATATAGGTCGCTTCCGCTTCATTTAATTTACCCAGTTCTTTGAGCGTGACGCCCAAGTTGTTCCGAGCTTCGGCATAGTCAGCGTTTAACGCTATAGACTGAATATAGCTTTCCTTAGCCTCGGCTAATCTACCAAGTCGCTGGAGCGTGATGCCTAAGTTGCTGTGGGCTTCGGCATGGTTAGGCTTGATTGCTATCGCTCGCCTCAAGCTTACTTCAGCCTCCGCTAATCGCTGGAGCTCTTTGAACGTGTTACCCAAGTTGCTGTGGGCCTCGGCCAAGTCAGGCTTCAACGCTATTGCTTTCTTATAGCTTGCTTCAGCTTCTTCTAATTTGCCCAATTCTTGTAACGTGTTCCCCAAGTTATTATGGGCATCGGCGTAGCCAGGTTTAAGTTCAATTGCTTTCGCATAGCTCGCCTCAGCCTCATTTAGTCTCCCGAGTTCTCTGAGCGTAACACCTAAATTGCTGTGGGCTAAAGCGTCTTGCGGCGCAAGTTCAACGGATTTTTGACTAGCAATCAATGACTCACGTATTCTACCCGTTTGTTTAAGCGCTGCGCCGAGTACTTTCCAAGAAAATTGATGATCGGGAAATTGTTTGGTTATAGATAGAGCCAGTTTCTCAGCATCATAATATTGTCCGTTTTGATATAAATGCAGGAGGTTTTTTATTTCTAACTGTGATGGACTATTTACTTCTAAGGTTTTATCGTCGTTCTTTAGTGCAGATGATTGCGGCTTATTTCTTTGCATTTTTAACGCCAGTTCTGCTTCCAGGCTATTTAATTGCTTCCCTGATAAACCCTGGATCTTGGCATCCTCAAGGGCCTTCTTTGCGCTATCAACTTGGTTTACTTTTATAAGAGTATCAATATAACTGATCCAAAATTGTTCTACCTTTGGATTAGCTTTGAGCGCTGCTTTGAACAGCGGCAATGCGGTTAAAGCCTGATTAACGGAAACAGCTATAAGCCCTAAATTGTGATTAGCATCTGGGTGACCTGGCTCAACTTGCAAGATAGCACGATAAAGACGCTCAGCTTCTTGGCGTGTACCATTTTTATGTGCAGCAACCGCCTGCTGCAAAGCTTGTTTGATAGTTAATTCCATAACTTAAATATTAACACCTATTTTTTTTTAATGGTAACCCTTGTTATATACATAATATTATCAATATCAGGAATCTGGCACTCTACCCTACTGAGCTACGGGCGCATCGCGACTTACGACTTTATTTTCTGTTTTAATTCATAGCTTTAGTATTTTTAAATTATAGATCTCTAAACCTGCTTGAGGCCACAGAAAACTTAGTCCGTTCACAGGCCGTATCCCGCAGCCAGTTTCACCCGATTTAAGAAACAGAAACGCGTGGACACTGCAGCTCGATACATTCGAGGAGCTTGATGGCGCAGAAAGTGCGCTGAAGGCGCTGGGCCTTTATATCTACCGGGGGGCAGAGAGGCAGAGGCCGCCGCCCGACGCTGCATGGGCTATATCAATTTTAAGGATCCCAGCGGTAATTCTATAGATCTGACCGTTCGCCCCTTCGCATCCCTACTACCCGCCCGGAGAACAAAAACGCCTTGTAGTCGGCATTTCCAGCGCAACCGGCATTGTCTACGGTATACGTCTGCTCGGAGAGCTGCGTGATATCGATGTGGAAACCCATCTTGTCGTCAGCCGCCCGGGGCTGATGACCCTCAACTACGAAACCGACATGACCCGCGAGGCGCTCTATGCCCTAGCCGATCATGTCTAATCGCCGCGCGATGTCGGTGCCGCAATTTCCTCAGAATCCTTACTGACAATGGGCACGGTGATTGCGCCCTGCGCGGTAAAACCCGCTGCCGAGATTGTATCAGGTGCCACTCAGACAATGCTCACCCGGACCGCCGACGTGACCCCGAAGGAGCATAGGCGCTTAGTGTTGATGGACCGTGAAAGCCCGCTCCATACTGGACATTTGCGCACCCTTGCCAAAGCATCGGAAATCGGGGCCATCATCATGCCATCGATGCCGGCATTCTATCCAAAGCCGGCGAGCATCGAGGACATGGATGATCACACGGTAGGACGAACCCTCGATTTGTTCGGTATCGCGAACAGCTTTTCGGAACACTGGACCGGAAAACCGGCCTGGGGCCCTAACGCTATCAACACGCGCGAGCCTCACGTTCTCGCACCAATCGTTCAGGTCTTTATCTCGGTCTACTTTATAGTCACGCTAGATAGATGAACGTATTTCCAGCCAGCCCTTCCAATAAGTGCGCCAGAAGGCTTCCTGCAAAACTTTTCCCGCGGCTTGGAAGCCGTGCGCATTAAATGCGGAGACTACTGCTTCCTCCTCAAGCAGCAAACGATGACGAATCTACGGTGAAAGTCTTGTTACACTTTGATAAACTGGTGGTTTAATTAAATAGTAATAGTTGACGTATAATTGATACTATATTTTTTGACACCAAAACTCATACATACCTGAAAATAATGTTGGATGAAAATTCTCATAATTTTGCCACTCCTGTAGGCTATAAATGTCATCTCCTGACATACCTAATACTTTAGCTTTGCTAATCAGTTTGTTGTCCCCAAAACCACAGAAAAATAAACCTAAATCAGCTAAGTTATTTTTAATCTGTGAAATTGTAAATCTATGTTCCTGTACATGAAATAATAAATCTCGAAATGTACTTACGCTATAAAAATCAAGGGAGGTAGATATTGATCTGTGGTGATTTTCTTGCGATTCAAAAATTTTTCGTCGGCACAGCTTTAACGTTTTGTTATTAAATTTTATATTCAAATCCGAAAATTCTTCTCGTATTTTGACAACATTTGTTCTAGCTAATTCGCTATACAGGGCGATCCGCATAAGACCACCTGGTTTAAGGCAATCGACAAGTGACGCCCAACCAGCCAACGGGTCTTGCATATGATGTAGCACCCCACAACTTTCAATAATATCAAATCTCATATCAAGGTGACTGATGTCTAGGATATCCCCTTGTACATATCTAATGTTTTTAAGCCCCAATTCGTCTGTTTTTCGTTTTGCGTATGTCAAGCTATTTAGGCTCAAGTCAACTGCGACAATATTTGGATTTAGATATCTAGATTCAGATCCGATTGGGTGTGATCCGGTCCCACATCCAGCGATTAAGATTTGAGGGTTAGTAATTTTATTAATTGAAGAGTTTATTGTTTTAATTTTTAATTCTTGTATTACATCAGAAACACTCTTCCGTTGATAGGACATTTGGACATTCACCCATCGGGGATATGGGTTTTTCTCGTATTGATCTCTTACTTTTGAAGATACACTATCAGTTATTTTCTGTAATTTCTGAATATATTTTTGTAATTTTATTTCCTTACTTGGCTCTGTAATCTGCTGGCGCTTTAGGTCACTTAGTTCAGTTGGCATAGATAGTCGATCAAACCATTCGCACTTACTAAGAGGTTTGTAAGAAGCTATACAAGCTATTTCAATGGGATTGATATTTTTTTTTATCGGATAATTTTTGTCCTATATTTTCATATAGACTTTTGAGGGACATCTCTTCTTTTTGACTAATGTCGTATAAATATTCATTAACAAAACATTGCATAGAAAGAGATTCTAAAAATTTTAATATTTCTTTGTTTTCTTCCACACTATTTATGTTATTTAACACCTCAGACCTAATATTTCTTAAAAGCTCTTCGATTTGTATATCGGGAATTGGTATAATTCTCATCAAGCGTAATAATATCGCTCTTCCCGATAAACTAATTAAATTTTTATTAAGATCATTTGATATCGTTTTTTTTGAGCTCTTTTCCATTAAATCCATTACTATAGGGTCTAATTTAATCAAACTAATTGCCGCCATAACGATACTTCTTGGGCCCACCAAATTCTTCTTTTCCAAAATATTAAGAATGTGTTCGCTCATTTCAGGCGAGGCCTTATTAAAGCTGACGCCGTCAAGTGAACAGCCTAAATTATAGTGAAGCGCATCAGAGGTCGGTACTAATTGAATTGCTTTATGATATTCATTCAGAGCAAGAAATAGCTTGCCTTGCCCTTTAAGCGCATTGGCCTTGTTGTTGTAGGCTTCGGCATAATCGGGCTTCAGTGCAATTGCCTGATTGTATGAGCATAGCGCATCATCTAACTTGCCTCGGGCATAAAATAAGTTACCCTCCGCATTGTGCGCTTCGGCGTTATCTGGCTTCAATACTATGGCTTGGCGGTACGCTGCTAGGGCCTCGTCGATCTTACCTTCGTCGCGCAATGCGTCGCCCATGTTTAGGGAGGCGTCGGAATGTTTAGGGTTTAAAGCAAGTACTTGGCGATATGATTCGATCGCCATACTGAGCTTACCTTTGGCGTGAAGTGCTTTTGCCAAATGATGGTGAGCTTGATACAAATCATTTCTTAATAATAACGCCTTACGGGCTGCCTCGATCGCTTCATCAAATCGTCTTAACCGTCGTTAGCCCTCGCTTTGATTAGACCAGCATCGGGCATTCGTCGGCTCTTTAGAAAGCGCCTCGGAAAGCCTCAGTACTCCCTGCTCATTATTACCAATCGTTAGGTATGTACTACCTAAAAGCGCGCAAATATTTGTCTTATCGCTATCACTAATGTTATTGGTAAGGAGTAGCTCCAGCTTGCGGATAGCTTCGGCATAATTACCGCTATTCGCATCCTTAACTGCCGCTGCATAAAGCTCTTTTAGGGTCAATGTTATATAGTTCCCGGCTACTAAGTTAACAATTCTGACAGGTGGTGACGTCGCGTATTGGAAATTAATCTACTTAGTCTATGTATTGTGGACAACCATAGTTTCCTAGTTGTTCAGGGCCCGATGGACAAAAATCAGAATTAGCTTAAATTTTCTGCTAAACTATCTAAAATTCGGAACCACCTCAGAATTTGAAGCCTAAATTTTCGCTGGAAGCGGGGGTTTATTGTCCTCGCATTTTTCGTAATGTAAAAATGAAGCAAAATTGTAATAAAATAGCGCTAAAAACCACACCGAAATCTCAACTAAGATATTGTTACATAAAACTGAAAAAGTGGCGCGCCCGGCAGAACTCGAACCTGCGACCTCGGGATTAGGAAACCGGTGCTCTATCCAGATGAGCTACGAGCGCGCGCACAACCCTTGCCACTCCTAAATAGCGCCCGGCGGCGCCGGACGCCAGAGCGCGTGTTACGCCGCGCCCGGACGAACCGAATTGTACCAGTCGAGAATTTCCTCGCCGGTCCACACGAACGTGTCGTCGCGATTACACACATGCTCGAGAATCCGGCGAATTTCCCGGGCCCGGTGGGGCACGCCCATGCTGTAGGGATGCAGGGTAAAACACATGATCCGGGTCGAGCCCGGCTCGGCGGTGGCGTCTTCGATCAGCTGGTCAAACTCCCAGATCGCCCGGTCACCATACTCCTGCGCCCGGTGGCCCTGGATCAGCTACATCGCCAGATCATTGAGCTCCTGGGTATAGGGCAGCCCCACAATCGTACCCTTTTTGATGCGTAGCTCGATCGGCTGATCGTCCATCACCCAATTAGCCACATACTCAAACCCCGCATCGTGGAGCCAGTCGACCGGGTCATGGGTCTCGGCCAGCGCGGGCCCGAGCCAGCCTTTCGGCGGTTTTCCGGAAACCTCTTTCAGCTTTGCAAATACCCGGTGGATCATATCTTCCTGATCCTCGACTGCCGGCAGGGCCCGCTGGATCCAGCCATGCCCGCACAAATCCCAGCCGGATTTAAGGCTGGCATCGACAATCTGGGGATACACATCGGGGAAAGTGCCGTTCAGCACCAGTGTTGCCTTCGCTCCGAAATCATCAAAGATTCGCTTCAACCGCCAGAACCCAACACGCTGGCCGTATTCGTGCCAGGCCTAGTTCGGAATGTCGGGAACCGACTTATTGACGCCGCCGGGCGGGTTCACCACTGTGCGCGGCATCGGGGCGTCGATCACCCAGTTCTCCAAATTGATGCACGGCCAGACGACGACCTTGCGGCCTTCGGGCAGCGGCAAGGGTGCGCGCCCATGGATCGGGTCATAGTCGATACGGTCAGTTGGCCAGTCCAAACTCATGGTCTCTTTCCTCCGGAATCAAGTCGGATGGGGGGACGGTCAGTCGGTTCGAATACGGATCAACTCGTAACCCACCCCATCGCAATCGGGATAAACATCGGTCTTTTCGGTCGACACCCGCACCGCCAGTACCGACGCGAAACCAAGCCCATAGTCAGCGATCTCTTCGACCAAGGTTTCCTGCAGATTAATGTGACGTGTCTCGGTCATCCCCAGCACGCCCGTGCGGATCTGGTCATAGTCGAAGACTTCGGAAAAGCTATCTGTCGTCGGCGCGGTGTCGGCATGCATGTAGAGCACAATGTTGATTCGGATAGGCTGGGTCCGACCCTGCTCATGGGCATGCACACCCATATGCACGTCGACCATCAGGTTACGGAAGAAGATCTTGCGTACCTCCGGCCAGCGTTCGAAAAGACGCTGCTCCACCGGATCATTGACCGCAATATCTGCCTCAAGCGCGTTCATCAGGAATTATCCGGTTCGTTCGACGGGTGGAGGAACATAACGTCGCGCGGGCTGGACACCAAATGCTGGCCCCCATCGACGAGGATCGTCTCCCCGGTCACGGCCTGGGCTTTGGCAAGGTAACGCACCGCGCCGGCAACATCCTCGGGCCGCGAGCCACGCGCCAGCGGGGTACGGGTATGGACCGCGTCAAACTGGGATTCGTCCTGATCGCCGCTGGGCAAGGTCAGTCCTGGGGACACGCCGCAAACGCGAACTCGAGGCCCGAGTGACATGGCCAGCATATCCGTCAGGCCGGCCAATCCGTACTTGGACAAGGAGTAGCTCAGGAAGTCCGGATTCGGGTTGGCGAGCTTCTGATCGAGGATATTGATAATCACACCATCAGCCTCGATGGGAAGCTGAGCCGCAAACGCCTGGGACAGCAGCACCGGCGCGCGCAAATTGACTGCCATGATCGCATCAAATGTGGCGGCATCTGCGCTTTCGATACGATCTTCAGTAAACACCGAGGCATTGTTGACCAGGCAGGTCAGCCCCCCCGTGGCCGCATTGGCGGCAGCAACCAGATCAACACAGGCGACAGGATCTGACAGGTCAGCGCTGATCGCGCTCGCCTGCCCACCAGCCGCCGTGATGGCGTTCACAGTGTCGGAGGCTTCAGCGTCAGATGTATTGTGATGGACGACAACGGACCATCCGTCCGCAACCAGCGTTTCAGCAATGCAGCGGCCAATGCGGTGCGCTGCCCCGGTTATCAGGGCCGCATTCACGCAGCCAGCCCCGGAGTCTCAGTTAACAATGTCTTCAAACGGGATGTGATAGTAGATCGTCGCAATCTCGGTCCCGGGATTGCTGTCACCCAAACCGGCATTCGAGATATGCCCCACCGCCAGCGAGATGCGCGAGCGGTCGTCGAATCTGTATCCGAGTTCGATCTGCGAGCGAAACTCGATGGTGTGGCCGAGGTCCTTGCCACTGCCATCTCCGTACAGCCCCGCACCAAAGCTCGGTGTCACAACCCAACGACGCCCGAAATACAGATCGGTCAGAATTCCGACGGCGCTATAGATTGCCTGTTCGGTCGTTGCTTCGATCCCGGCCCAGGGCTTGATAAACCCCAGCGCCTTATAGCCGGAGCGATATTCTGCACGAAAATCGAAGGCTTCCTCATTATCATTGAAATCGTACCAGCCACCGCCGATTACGAAATAATCAGGGTCATCGGCCATCGCCGGCGTCGCGAACGTCAAGCCCAGTAAGGCAGCACCAGCAACGAGTTTTTTCCAGTTACGCAATTTCGAATCCCCTTACCGGCACACCCAACTCCAAATTTTTCCCATCATAGGTTATCCGGACGCTCACGAAAACCATTCTTGCGACCCTAACTGACCTCCCGAAGCGCCTCCACGGCAGTCAAAAGCGCGGCCCGCGTGCCCGGCTCCAGCGCCGAATGACCCGCGTCGGGAACAATCGTAAACTCCGCCTCCGGCCAGGCACATGCAAGCTTATCCGCGGTCTCGATCGGGCACACCATGTCATAGCGGCCGTGCACAATGGCCCCGGGCAGGTGACGAATGATGTCCATATTCGCAAATAGCTGATCCGGTTTCAGAAACGCACCATTTGCAAGGTAATGCGCTTCGATCCGTGCCAGCGCGAGGGTTCCCTGAGAAGCCGAAATCGCCCGCACCGCGTCCGGGTTCGGCCGCAAGGTCGAACATCTTGCCTCGTAACTTGCCCACGCCCTGGCGGCCGGCATGTGGACTTCCGGATCAGGATCGGTGAGGCGCTTGTAATAAGAGGGCAAAAGGTCTCCCCGTTCAGCCGCTGGAATCGTCTCGGAAAAATCGTGCCACGCGTCGGGAAAAATGCGGCCCATCCCGTGGAGAAACCAGTCAACTTCGCGTGCCGAACAGGTAAACACGCCACGCAGGACCATGCCCAGACACCGGTCCGGGAAAGCCTGGGCATAGGTCAATGCCAGGGTAGATCCCCAGGAACCGCCGAATAGATGCCACCGCTCGATCGAAAGATGAGTACGCAACAATTCCAGATCGGCGACCAGATCGTCCGTGGTGTTCGCGGTGACGCTCGCCAGGGGCGTCGAACGACCTGCCCCGCGCTGATCGTAGAGAATAATGCGGTAATGATCCGGATCGAAAAACCGGCGATGCACCGGCATCGTGCCCGCGCCGGGTCCCCCATGCAGAAACACAATCGGAACGCCATCAGCGCGACCGGTTTCTTCCCAATACATTTCGTGGCCGTTATCGAGCGGGAGGCGACCATTCCGGCGGGGCTCGATATCGGCAAAAAGGGCGCTACGCAACGTCAGAACTCCTTCGAGACGAGGTGCGCATGTGGACGCGCCACCGCCGGGTTGTCAACGCCGGCTACCATGACGTCGCCACATCCCGGTGCGACGCTCGGTGCTCAAATTCGCTATACTGACTGGCATGATGTTACGGCGTTACACACTGGCTGCAGCGTTTTTTCTCCTCGCCACCGGCATTGCGGCGGCGCAGATCCCCAACACATTTCTGGAATCCCACGAAGCCGACCAAACTGCATTGGCCATCGAGGTTGTGGATGGTGACACGGTCGTCCTTTCAAACGGGCGCCAGGTTCGCCTGGTTGGCATTCAAGCTCCAAAACTTCCCCTGGGACGCCCCGACTTCGAAAAGTGGCCAATGGCTGATGAAGCCAAGCAGGCGCTGAGCGAGCTGGTGCTTGGCAAGAATGTCACCCTGGCCTGCGGGGGACAGCGGGTTGATCGCTACAATCGCCTTCTGGCGCATTTGTTTAACGGCGACGGCGGCTGGGTGCAGGGGCGTCTGCTCGAACGCGGCCTGGCCCGGGTCTACAGTTTCACCGACAACCGGGCCCTGGTGAAGGAGATGCTGAACCAAGAGGTCGCATCACGAATGAAACGCGACGGGATATGGACATCGCCGTATTACGCCGTGCTCGACCCGGTGGCGAGCGCGGCGCATCTGGATCGGTTTGCCCTGGTGGAGGGGCGCGTGCTCGAAGCCACGCAAGTTCGCGGGCGCGTGTTCCTTAATTTCGGTGCCGATTATAAAACCGACTTCACAATTTCAATCGCCGCGAAAGACTGGACACTTTTTGACCAGGCCGGTATCGCGCGCCAGGACTACACGGGCCGTAAAGTTCGGGTGCGGGGCTGGCTCAAATCACGCAATGGTCCGATGATTGACGTCGCCCACCCGGAGCAAATCGAGGTTTTCTCGCCATGACCCATTCCCTGGCCCCACACCCGAACCGGATGCGCAGCATCCTCGGAGCGTTCGCGCTGCTGCTGACCGCCTGTTCGGTTAACCCCGCGACGGGGGAACGTGATTTCACGGCCTTCATGTCCCCCGAAGAAGAATTGCGTATCGGACAGGAACAACATCCCAAGATCATTGCGCAATTTGGTGACGTCTATGACGACCCGAACGTCACGGCCTATGTCGACCGTATCGGGCAACGCCTGGCGAAAGTCTCCTAACTGCCCAATGTTAAATTTACCTTCACCGTTCTCAATGACGACATCGTCAACGCCTTCACCCTGCCCGGTGGGTAAGTCTAAATCTCCCGTGGCTTGCCGGGGTGCTCGGCCACGAGATCGAACATGTAACGGCGCGGCATTCGGCCCAACGTCACAGCTCATCGGTCGTCGCCCAGGGACTTTAGATGGGCGCCAGTATTCTGGGCTCGCTCATCCTTGGAACCTCGGAAGTCGGGCAGGCTGTCGGGCTGCAGGCAGGTCTGACAGATACAATGATGAGCTTTCGCAAGCTCACACGGGCCGACCGTAATCGCTACGGCCCTTGGAGGATCGACACCAAAGTGGTTCGACGCAGCGATTCTGTGGCCCGCTTTGCTGGCAACATGCCGTTACCAGCCCGCAAAGATGAGTGGTTCCGCGTTCTCAATGGACTGCAACCCGGCTCAGCGCCTTTCCCGGGCCAAACCGTCAAGGTGGTTACCGGACAATAATCTGAATCAGGCTTCCAGCGTGTCGCACACAGCACCGTTACTTTCGATACAAATCCCGATCAAAGCCCCCCCGCGCCCGGCGCCAGCATCGAGGGAGACTGTAAACGGCGTCTCGATCACGCCGCGGGCCCGACGGTCAAACCCGGCAACGATCCGGGCGAACTCGCCATAAGGCCCCTCAAAACTTCCCAATTCCCGGGGAGGCCACCAGAAACTGTCCTTCTGGGCTTCGAGCGGACGGGTCTCGTCGATCCCCGCACTGACAAACAGCAGCGTCGGTTGGCCGTCTGATGACAGGGTGACAGCGGCGCGGCGTAGTGCCGACATCAACTGTGTGTGGCCAGGGTGTCCATGAATTCGGTCGCGCAGGCCGGCCGTCCAGCGGGCACACATCGCCGACCCGGCACGCGACGCCGCCCGTCCGTCAGCGACATTCCCGCCATAGGCCTCAAGGGTCGCACCGACCCCCTGCTCGATCATCCATTCGAAGACCTCACCCGGGTTAAGCGCGAGCTGCAACTGCAAAAGCTTTTGCCACATTTCCTCCTGGGCCCCGCGAAGCACAACCACGTCGGCGGCAAACATCCCATGGGCTGAAATAACCGCGCGGCGAAACGACAACACCTCGTCAACCGCTTCGGCCACCGCGGGTCCATGACCCATGATATTTCCCAGATAGGCTAGCCGGTCACCGGGCTCGAAACGTTCGGAGATCATTCGGTGCAACGCGCGCAATCGAGTGACGTCACCATGGATGCTCGACACCGCCCAAACCCGCTTCGAACCGCGCAGCAGGGCGAACTTGTCACCATCGACGATCATTTGGGACATCCGGCAACTCCTTGCGGGTGCAGGATGAATCAGTGGTTCGCGCCGCAGCAAGCCGAGAAATGAACCATTATAAAGAAAAGGCCGGCCTCGCAATGCCAGGCAGGCCCTTTTTATTCGCTTTGACCGTTGCTAGGTCGACAGAATGTTTTCCAGCTTTTCGACAGCTTCCTCAGGCGAGGTGCTTTCAACGGCAGCCAGTTCACGCGAGAAGCGGTCAAGAGCAGCCTGATACATCTGTCGTTCGGAATAGGACTGGTCGGGTTGGTCTTCGTTACGATGCAGATCGCGAACCACTTCGGCGATCTGTACCGGATCTCCGGAATTGATCTTGGCCTCATATTCCTGGGCCCGACGGCTCCACATTGTGCGCTTCACACGAACCCGACCCTTGAGCGCCTTGAGTGCGTTTTCGACCACTTTGCGACTGGCCAGCCTCCGCAGGCCAGATTCCTTCACCTTGGTGATCGGAACCTTCAACGTCATGCGTTCACGTTCGAAGCTGATAACGAAGAGCTTTAACTTCTCTCCGGCAATTTCGAAATTTTCAATTCCCGTCACCTGACCAACGCCATGGGTTGGGTAAACCACGAAATCCTTCTCGGAAAATTCGAGTTTTTGCTTCTTGGCCGGGGCCTTGGCCGCCGGCTTCGGGGCGGGTTTCGCAGCAGCCTTTGCCGGCACAGCCGCTTTGGCCGTCGGTTTCTTGACGGCAGGCTTCTTCGCAGCCGGTTTCGCTACAGCTGACTTGGGAGCGGCCTTCTTGGCAGCGCTCGCGGATGCTTTTGCTGCGGGTTTCTTCGCTGCAGGTTTCTTCGCTGCAGGTTTCTTGGCTGCAGGTTTCTTGGCTGCAGGTTTCTTGGCTGCAGGTTTCTTGGCTGCAGGTTTCTTGGCTGCAGGTTTCTTGGCTGCAGGTTTCTTGGCTGCCGGTTTAGTTGTCGCCGTTTTCTTCTTCGCGGTCGCTGCTTTCGCCATATCCAAAATCCGTTACATTTGGCCCGTGCGGGTGGAAACGTGGTTTTCGGCCTCGATCCGTCAGAAACGGCGGAAAACGTCCATCTGGGGGCATATTACAAAAACGAGGGACGGCCGTAGCCGTCCCTTTTGATACCCGAGTATAACAGAAACTCAGGTGTTTTGGTAGATGTCGACGCGGTTTACGCGAAGCCTCAGTCGCCCGCACCCGGATTAACACTGAAGTACTTGTCGAACTTGCCGGCCTCGCCTTTGAACGTGTCGGCTTCAGCCGCTTCGTCCTTCCTGGTGGCAATGTTCGGCCATTTTTCAGAATATTCGCGATTCAGCTCGAGCCACTTCTCGGCCCCGGGCTCGACATCCGGAAGAATCGCCTCCGCCGGGCATTCCGGCTCACAGACACCGCAATCGATGCACTCGTCAGGGTGAATGACGAGCATGTTCTCACCCTCGTAGAAACAATCTACCGGGCAGACTTCGACACAGTCGGTGTATTTGCACTTGATGCAAGCTTCGGTAACGACATACGGCATATTCTCAATTCCTCTTGGCCTTCTGCTGGGGAGCGATTTACGAAGCTTCGTTCGCACGGTCAAGCACGCGTTTGCGTGCATCACCACTCTCCCGATCACTAACGTAGATGAGGCCGGCGACCCGCCGCAACAGGTTTGCCTCATGATCATGAACTTCGCCGTCGGCGTAGACGACCTCCCAAAGCATCTCGATCATGCGAATGCGCTCGTCATTGTCGAACGCATCCTTGATTTTCCGGGTATAGCCATAGAACTCGACAGACTCCGCAGCCGCCTCGTCAGCCGCACCAAGCAGGCTGTCAGCTTCTTCGGCACTCAGTGAAAACCGCGTCCGCAAGAGCCGCTCGATCACCACGCGTTCATCAGGACCAAAATCATCGTCCATACGCGCGGCTTCAACCAGTAACGTCGCGGCAGCCAGCTGCAATTCGTCAACACCATGAGCCTGGGCACCACTCTTGGGAGCGTCATCGGCGGCGAATAAATTCTTTAGTCGATCAAACATGCCGACTGTCTACACGACACAATACCCGGCGGACAACCACGGTGACATGAGCGACGCCCATTATTGATCACCCGTCGCGCAATCGATCAGTCGCCCGGCGTTCCCGTTTGGTTGGCCGTCCCGCACCCGCGTCACGCAACCCGCTCACAGGGACACGTTTTTCACGCGGCGGCATCGGCGGTGACAAATCCTCGTACAGGATTTTGGCTTCAACAGCCGGCCCCCGGCGAGTCCCCAATTGCGCAATTCGGATGACACATATTCGGGGGCCCAACGCAAAAGTCAGAACATCATCAACCCGCACGGACTGATTGGATTTGCGAATAGGCACCTTGTTGATCCGAACATCACCGTTCCGACACATCTTCGTGGCCAGGCTCCGCGTCTTGCAGAACCGCGCATACCAAAGCCACTTGTCCAGACGTAGCGTCGCGGCAAGCTCAGCCGTCAACGAAGCCGCTCCTTGAGCTCCTGAAGCTTGGCAAACGGTGAATCCGGATCAAAGACGGGTTCTGGTTTGGCCTTTGGCGGGCTCGCCGGTTTTTTCTTTGCGCCGGATGGTTTGCCGGCTTTAGCGCGTTGTGGCTTGCGTTTCACGCGCGCAGGCCGAGTTACCTTGATGCCATCATCGTCCTCGCGCACTTCGTAACCCTGGCTACGCAGCATGCGCGCAAAGACTTGGGCCGGGGCGTCGATCCGCGACAGAATATCAGGACTTACAGCGAACTCGCCTTCTTTGGTCCCGCGGCGCAAGACAGCGAGCATGCGCTCAAGTTCATCAGCCCGAATCGCAATCGGTCCGGCCGGACAGAAGCCGAGGGAGAGATACCAGTTATCGTCAATCAACTCGGATCGCGGCATCGCCGTCGCACCACTATCGGGCAAAGCCGCATCCGTCTCGTGACAGATACGAAACAACATTGCCTTGAGGGCCATAACCCGCCCTTTAAGCATGGCCGGGAGATAGGCAGACGCCACGCCAACGCGCACCCCGACTTTCGCGATCGCCTTCTTGTCGTCGTCATTCATATGGGCGCCCGGGTCATCACCTCTTACTCGTACGGCGCAACCCAGACCTTCGCCAAGGCGAAATGCCAGCGCGCGGGCAGAACCTGAAAAATCCGACTGCGCCAACATGAAAAGGGGCGCCAGTTCCACACCGAGCCTGGTATCGAGCCATTTCTGCAGACGCTTGCGCATGTCCTCACGCATCGGCGCATCGAGCAGGTCGCTGGGCAAAACATCGACCGCCGGGTGCAATATATCCGCACCGGCGACTATCTTTGCGACCGGGGACTCCTGCCAGAGGATTCTGGCGTCCGTGTGATCGAGCACAAACGCATTGTCGCCCGCACCCGTCAAAGCCGCAGTACGTGCGCCAATGGATTCACGCACCGCGCGGTTTGCCGCCGCCATCAGACGCGTGCTCGCGGCGACGTCGTCATCGGCCGGTACAAATTTAAAACCATTCAAATGCCCCACTTCTTCACTTTCGATCGTAACTTTGCCGTCTTCGGCGACACCCGCAAGCAATTCCTTATTTTCCCGCAACCGTCGCGAAAAAACCGCAGCCTTTATATCAACAAAACGTTGGGTCAACTGATCATGCAGCGCATCAGAGAGCTTGTCCTCCAGAGCATGGGCACGGGCTTGCCAACCTTCAGGATCATCGGTCCAGCTGCGACGATGGGCAATGTATGACCAGGTTCGAACGCCGGCGATGCGTGCCATTAATGTGTCAATGTCCCCGTCCGTCCGGTCGAACTGACCGATCGAGCGTTCGATCCAATCCGCCGGAATGGTAGCCCGCTCATTCATCAAAAATCGATAGATTCGTCCCACAAGGCGCGAATGACCTCCTGACAGATCGCCGCTGAAATCAGGAACCTGACAGACATCCCACAACAAACGCACAGCTTCAGGGTTGGAGGCCGCTGCAACAATATCGTCATGGGCGCTTACCGCGACCAGCGCGCTGTAATCATCTGCGGCCCCCGCACGACGAAGTTCGCGTTGTGGCGGCCGCGCATCGAGGCTCTTCTTCAAGGCCGCCGGCGAATTGAAATCCAGCGCATTGGAACGCCAGTAGACGGCGCGAACAGAATCAAACTGATGGTTCTGCAACGCTTCAACCAGATCCGGCTCAAACGGTGCCAGTTCGGCCGTCGGGCCGAATGTTCCATCCTCCATATAACGTCCGGCCCGGCCAGCAATCTGGCCAATCTCGGCAGCAGCCAGACGTCGAAACCCCTGTCCATCAAACTTCGTCAGCGACGAAAACCCGACATGGGAAATATTCATGTTGAGGCCCATTCCGATCGCGTCCGTGGCGACGAGGTAGTCAACCTCGCCGGCTTCATACATGGCGACCTGGGCATTCCGGGTTCGGGGACTGAGCGCACCCAGCACGATCGCCGCCCCACCGCGCTGGCTGCGCAACAATTCCGCCACCGCATAGACATTGGCCGCCGAAAACGCGACCACCGCACTACGCGGCGGCAATCTCGTGAGTTTCTTGAAACCGCCATAGCTCAATCGGGAGAACCGTTCGCGAAATTCGAACTCAACATCGGGCAACAGCTTGCGGATGATTGGCGCCATGGTCTCAGCACCCAACAGCAGGGTTTCCTGCGTCCCCCTTGCGTGCAGCAGCCGGTCCGTGAAAGCGTGACCACGTTCCGGATCGGCGCAAAGCTGCACTTCGTCGATGGCCAGAAACGCCACAATCTGATCTCGCGGCATGGCCTCGACCGTGCAGACAAAATAGCGCGGGTTGGCCGGAACAATACGTTCTTCACCGGTGATCAGCGCGACCGAACCGCGCCCCTTCAACTTTACAACACGGTCGTAGTTCTCCCGCGCCAGGAGACGTAGGGGAAACCCGATCATGCCCGATTCATGACCGAGCATGCGGTCGATGGCGAGGTAGGTTTTCCCCGTGTTGGTCGGCCCCAAAATGGCTTTTACGACGGGCTTTTGGTGGAAAGACATTCCTCAGCATCCCCACTCACGAGCGGGATTGCAACAGTTGGCTGCCCCGCGTTGAATTTAGAAATTACACTTGCTGTGCGCGGGATGGGGTGGCTAAGTCGCAAGGACATTACTGCCGACTATTCAGAGGCCTGATCTTGAACGCCGACCCGTCTAAAACTGCTTCAGCCGCGATCTATTACATGCCCGACGGCTAAAATATGTCGGGACGGCGCCTGATGGGCCGGCAATCCGCCGGCGCGAGCTTTCTGGCGGGATACGCCCAACACGGCGCCGCGCGCGATCTGACTTGTATGGCACCGGATCGCAAAGCCGCCGAAGCCTTCTCTGAGACAGTCCGCGCCGCCGCTCGGGACGCCAATCGACCGCTGAAAAGTGCGCGGTGTATCCCTCTCGATACACCGGAAAAACCTTCGGAGATCGGCTGTCTCTACTACCCGAGCCCGACAATTTCTGATCATGCGTGGTTGAGCCGGCGACACAATCAACGCGGGTGGAGCCTGTGCGGCATCACCCACACGACCGCCAGTGACACGGTGATGGATGCGATCGGAACATTTGCAACAGCCCCGCTGCAGGGTTGGGACACCGTGATCTGCATCTCTCAGGCCGTGCGCGATACACTCCAGGGCGTCCTCGATAACTGGCAGGAATATCTTGGGGCCCGTTTCGGACACGGCAGCCAGTCTCCAGCTCAATTGCAGCTCCCGGTCATACCTCTGGGCATCAACACCACAACCTTTGCCCCTGACACCCACGCCCGCGGCGACTTCCGACGCGACCATCAGATTGATGACGACGCCGTCGCAGCGCTGTTTCTGGGCCGACTTTCTGCCACCGCCAAGGCCCATCCGCTGCCGATGTTTAGCGGGTTGCAGGCCGCCCACGAACGCACGAAGCGAAAGGTTCACCTGATCCTGGCCGGCTGGTTTGAAAATGACCCCGAACGCAAACAGATCGAAGACCTTGCGCGCTAAATCTGCCCTGATGTGCGGTTGCATCTTGTGGATGGCCGCGACCCCGTCATTCGCAAACAGGCCTGGTCGCCGGCAGATTTTTTCACGTCGCTATCCGACAATATTCAGGAAACCTTTGGCCTAACTCCTGTCGAGGCGATGGCCGCGGGCCTGCCCATCGTGATCACTGACTGGAACGGGTATCGCGACACGCTTGAGAACGGCATTTAGGGCATTGAGATTCCCACCGTCTCTCCGCTGTCGGGCAGCGGAGAGGATATCGCTGCCAAATACCGCAGCGGCCGCTACAGCTACGGCGGTTATATCGATCGCACCGCTCAGTTTACCTACGTGGATGCCGACCTCGTTGCCGATGCTTACGCGCGCATCATCGCCGATGACGCGTTGCGTAAGGGTATGGGCGCCGCCGGGCGTGATCGGGCTGTAAAATTCTATGACTGGTCCGTCATCATACCGCGTTACGAAGCTCTCTGGGCCGAATTGGGCGAACGCCGCAGCAAAGATTCCGAAATCGCAGCAGCGCAGGAAGGGCAGGTCGCCGACCCTCTCCGCAACGATCCCTCTCAGGTTTTCTCGGGCTATCCAACAATGTCTCTGGGAGAAGATTTCCAGGTTTCCCGGCAGGGTACCGATACTGAACTTGAGACGTTGATCCAGTTCAAGATCAACAGCGCCGTGGCCGGACTGGTTCCCGATGCCCCGAATATGCGGGCGTTACTCAAGGTCTTGCCTAATGCCGACGCAAGCACTGATGTGGGCACACTTCTGGTTAGCCTGAAGGCCCCCCCGCGCTCAGGCTTTTCGGGCCATCCTGTGGCTCGCCAAATTGGGAATTGTCCAGCTTACACCGCCGACAAAATAATGCCGCCTAACCCCGCGGGGCCAAAGACCGCATATCAACCACGGACGCCCCAAGAATGCGGCCCTGACCGCGTTCCTGCACGAATATGGCGCAATAGGCGGGGTTTCCGCCCTCGAGATCCTGTAACGAGACGACCACATCAACCGTTTCACCGTTCCAGCGGGTGACTGGCCGCATCAGGCGGACAACATGGAAGTTGACCAGGGTCTTGCCCTTGTTCTCTCCACGCATGACTTCGGTGACCAGTTTGTCGTCGAACCGGACGATCACGATTTCGGCCTCGCCCCGGTAGCGCGCATCGACGCCAGGGATCTGAATCCGCACCTGACTGTCTGAAACCCTGTCCAGGCCGATCGAGACGCGCCCCTGATCCACCGCCTGTGCGTTGCGAATATTCATCGCAACTTCCTGTGGCTTGTTACCCGAAGCATGCCGTTTTCCGTCTACGACCATCTGGGGGGTGTAAACATACGGCAACCCGATCTGATCCAGATAGCGTTGCTGGCGCTGCGAATAGAGATCATTGGCGAACGGGTCCGCCCAGCCGATGTAGTCCCAGTATTTGACGTGAAAACTTAGCGCCATAATATCGTCACGCTCGGCGAGTTTCCCGAGCAGCTTGTCGGCACCAGGACAGGACGGACACCCCTGCGAGGTAAACAACTCGACCACGGTGACCCGATCACCCGCCTGCGCAGGATGGCCCAGAAGGACCATCCCCAGAAGAAATAGCGCGATGGCGAATCGATCGCCCACACGCCGATATACGCTGCGAAAAGGTACTGTAAAGGGCATGCGCGGAACTATGAACGCAGGCCGGGTCACAAACCAATCAACTGACAGTGAAAAGGCGATCAGGCTGCATTCAGCATGTTTCGAAGCACATACTGCAGGATACCACCATTCAGGTAGTAATCGATTTCATCGAGCGTATCGATCCGGCACAGCAGTTCGATTCCCTTGGTGGCGCCGTCGGCATAGGTGATCGTGCACCCGAGGCTTGCGCGGGGCTTGAGGCCGTCGGCAATCCCGGTAATGTCGAACTTCTCTGTGCCCTTGAGCTCCAGCGTCTTGCGGTCTGATCCTTCGAGGAACTGCAACGGCAGGACGCCCATACCGACCAGGTTCGAACGATGAATACGCTCGTAGCTCTCTACGATCGCAGCCCTCACACCCAACAAGCGTGTGCCCTTGGCTGCCCAATCGCGCGATGAACCGGTGCCGTATTCCTTGCCGCCGAGAATCACCAACGGAACCTCTTCGGCCTGGTAACGCATGGCCGCGTCATAAATCGACATTTCTTCGCCTGACGGATGATGAATGGTCACGCCGCCTTCTGTGCCCGGCGCCATTTCGTTGCGAATCCGAACATTGGCAAAGGTCCCGCGCATCATCACCTCGTGATTGCCACGGCGGGACCCATAAGAGTTGAAGTCAATCGGGCGAACCTGATGCTCTTTGAGATAATCGCCCGCCGGGCCATCTTCCTTGATCGAGCCTGCCGGAGAGATATGATCCGTGGTGACACTGTCCGCCAGGATCGCCAGAACCCGCGCACCCGCAACATCGGTGGGTGCCGTGGGCTCGGGTTCCATGTTCTCAAAGAAACTCGGATGACGGACATAGGTCGATCCCTCATTCCAGTTATAGGTCTGGCCCGTCGTGATGCGAATATCGCGCCAGTTCTCGTCGCCCTCGAACACGTTGCCGTAGCGGCTTTCGAACATTTCGCGAGACAGCGAAGATTCGATCAGCGCGTTGATTTCGGCATTGGTCGGCCAGACGTCTTTCAAGAAGACATCATTGCCATCGGCATCCTGGCCGATCGGATCTTCGTAGATATCGTTCAACATGCTGCCCGACAGCGCATAGGCCACAACCAGCGGCGGGGAAGCCAGATAGTTGGACTTGATGTCGGGGCTGATCCGGCCCTCGAAGTTACGATTGCCCGAGAGCACGGCGCAGACATTGAGGTCATTGCTGTGGATGGCTTCCGAGATTTCCACGGGCAGCGGGCCCGAATTGCCAATGCAAGTAGTGCAGCCATAGCCGACCAGATTGAAGCCCATCGCGTCGAGGTCTTCCTGCAAACCGGCTTTTTCGAGATATTCGGTCACCACCTGTGAGCCCGGCGCCAGCGAGGTTTTCACCCACGGCTTGACCTTCATGCCCAGGGCGCGGGCTTTGCGGGCCACCAAACCCGCACCGATCATCACGGACGGGTTGGAGGTATTGGTGCAGCTGGTAATCGCAGCAATCACCACATCACCATCGGCAAGCGGGGCGTCGTCAGACTTCTGCGGCGTTTCAGTAACGCCCAGCAGATCGTGGAACGCACCGGCAGCAGCCGAGAGCGCGATACGATCCTGGGGACGCTTCGGTCCGGCCAGCGACGGCTCGACCTTTGTCAGATCCAGCTCGAGCGTATCGGTGAACACCGGATCGGGCGTATCCGTATCGCGCCACATTCCCTGTTCCTTGGCATAAGCCTCAACCAGCGCAATCCGATCTTCGGCGCGGCCTGTGAAACGGAGGTAGCGAAGGGTCTCAGCGTCGACCGGGAAAATTCCACACGTCGCGCCGTATTCCGGAGCCATATTCGCAATCGTCGCCTGGTCGGCCAGGGTCAGATAGTCGAGCCCGTCGCCGTAGAATTCAACGAACTTGCCGACAACACCCTTGGCACGCAGCATTTGGGTCACGGTCAGGACCAGATCGGTTGCGGTCATGCCTTCACGCAGCTGACCAGTCATCTTGAAGCCGATGACTTCGGGGAGAACCATGGAGATCGGCTGCCCGAGCATCGCGGCTTCGGCTTCGATGCCGCCCACACCCCAACCGAGCACACCCATCCCGTTGACCATCGTGGTGTGGCTATCGGTCCCGACAAGCGTATCGGGATAAGCAAATGTCTTGCCGTCAATCTCCGATGTCCAGACCGTTTGGGCGAGATATTCGAGATTAACCTGATGGCAGATGCCGGTTCCTGGCGGGACAACCCGGAAGTTGTTGAACGCGGTCTGTCCCCAGCGCAGAAACTCGTAGCGCTCCCCATTGCGTTCATATTCCAGTTCGACATTCTTTCCGTAGGCATCGACATCGCCGAAGTGATCCACCATGACCGAGTGATCGATCACCAGATCGACCGGCGAGAGAGGATTGATCAGGTCCGGATTGGCGCCGAATTCGTTCACCGCGTCGCGCATGGCCGCCAGATCAACAACGGCGGGGACGCCGGTGAAATCCTGCAGCAAAATGCGCGCCGGACGGTAAGCAATCTCGCGCTGGGACGTGCGATCAGTGACCCATTGGGCCAGGGACTTAACGTCATCGGTGGAGACGCTGCGGCCATCCTCGTGACGCAGCAAGTTCTCCAACAGAACCTTCAGCGAATATGGCAGACGCGAGATATCGCCAATCTGCCCACCAGCTGCCTTGAGGCTGAAATAGTCATAGCTCTGACCCGAAACTTCAAGGGTCCGGCGGGTTTTCAGGCTGTCCTGGCCGATTGTGCTCACGACTCATCTCCTTCCCCGGAAACCGGGGATAAAATTATAATTCGGGAACTGACGCGCAGGTGGAGGCCCGATCGACGTCAGACGCGCCCGATTTATATGCCAATCGCCCGACGACTCCAAGACAGAAGGGCTCACAAATCTTTGGGCAAAACACTCTGGCCGGCATGGCCGACGAGATAACCCGCGAGCGCGCGCTCCGCTGGACCGGCTCCAAGCCGCCGTTGGATCGAGTTCGGAAAAACCACATTCCCGCCCTATTCCGAACGTGATGTCGCCAAACTGGCACCCGCTATTGAAGGCTGACCGGAAGCGTCCCCCCATCAACGCTTCTGGCCAGCCTCCAACGCTTTGGCCCGGCACTTCCGACGTCAAAGCCGATAAAGGCCCTTAAAGACCGTCGGCAACCCCCAAGTCGGCGGTCTTTTTCGATCCCGGGTCATCAACTTACAACCCTCAGCGTCCCGCAACAGAGGCCCATTCGGCCCGACGGCCTTCCGTCTCGGAACTGCCGGTCGCCAAATTCTCAGACGGAATTGATTCTCTTTCCTTGAGGCTTGCTCTAGTTTCGCGCCATCGATGTACTTCAAAAGACGAAACGAAATCTCGTGCAAGGTCTGACAACCCACAACCTCGCCTGTATTCGCGGCGAACGAACCGTCTTTACCGGGCTCGATCTCGCGATCAATCCCGGGCACGCCCTGCTGTTGTCAGGTGCCAACGGGAGCGGCAAGTCGAGCCTTTTGCGCGTGCTCGCCGGATTGATTCCCGCCGCAGACGGTCACATCGAATGGGAAGGCACAGACGTGCTTGATGACCCGGAAGCGCACCGCGCGCGAGTGGCCTATATCGGGCACGCAGATCCGCTCAAACCCTCCATGACCGCCACCGAGAATCTTCAGTTCTGGGCCAGGCTCTACGGTCTCGACCCGGTGGTCGAGCCCGCGCTTTTCCAGTTCTCCATCGAGCGGCTGGCCGATGTCCCGGCTCGGTATTTTTCCGCCGGCCAGAAACGCCGCCTCAATCTCGCGCGCCTCGCAGCAGGGCAAAACTCACCGGCCGGCCCCGCGTTATGGCTGCTCGATGAACCGGCAACCGGCCTCGACCCCGGTGCCGTTTCAATGTTGGCCAACACGATCCTCGCCCATCTCTCGAGTGATGGCGTTGCAATTATTTCAACCCATGGCGGGCGCCTTGATGAGTTGCTCAGCGACCGGGCCAACCACGTCACCATGGCATCAGGCACATCATGATCGGCTTGATTCTCCTCATACGTCGGGAATTGGGGCTCGCCTGGCGCGGGGGTACCGATGCGGTAATGGCGGTGGTGTTCTTTGTCCTGGCCGCCGTGCTGTTTCCCTTCGGGGTCGGGGCTGATCCGGCGATGCTGCCGCGGATCGGCGGCGGCATTATCTGGGTCGTTGCCTTGTTGGCGGCCATGCTCTCTCTCGAGCGCATGTTTGCGAGCGATCACGAAGACGGCAGCCTCGACCTGCTTTATCTCTCCCCGGTGGGGCTCGGCACCCTGGCGCTGGCCAAAGCCCTGGCCCACTGGCTGACCACTGGCGTGCTACTCCTGATCGCGGCCCCGGTGCTGGCATTGCTTTACAATTTACCCGCCAGTGCGTTCGGCGCCCTGATCGTCTCCATGCTTTTGGGCACGCCCATTCTCAGTCTGGTTGGCGGCATTGGCGCGGCCCTGACTTTAGGGGCACGACGCGGCGGGGTTCTGCTGGCCCTGCTGATCCTGCCGCTTTATATCCCCGTATTGATTTTCGGTGCCGGGGCCATCGACGGCGCCATCGCCGGGCGGCCGATCGGGCCGCAGCTTATGGTGCTCGGCGGGTTCCTGCTCGCTGCATTGGCGCTCGCGCCCTGGGCAACAGCTGCTGCGCTGCGCCAGGCAATCGAGTAACATCCTCTAAACTGACGACGGATCCGAACTCGTGCTTCATCGCTTCGCCAACCCCGCCCGTTTCTCGCGCATTGCAGCCAAGGTCCTCCCGTGGTCGACCGCGGCAACCATTGCGCTGTTTGTTATCGGCCTCTATTTCGCTTTGTTCGCCTCACCGGCGGATTTCCAGCAGGGCGAAACCGTGCGGATCATGTATGTGCATGTCCCCTCAGCCTGGATTTCGATAGCCTGCTACACCTTTATCGCGGTGATGAGTGCGGTCGCCCTGATCTGGAAACACCCGCTGGCCGATATTGCGGCCCGAGCAGCCGCGCCGCTGGGAGCGGGTTTTACCCTGATCGTCCTGATTACCGGCAGCCTCTGGGGCAAGCCGACATGGGGCACATGGTGGGTCTGGGACGCGCGCCTGACATCGGTTCTGGTGCTGTTCTTCCTGTATCTCGGCCATATTGCGCTTTCCAACGCTTTCGACAATCCGCAGCGTGGCGCCCGGGCGGCAGCGGTGCTCGCGCTGGTTGGTTTCGTGAATATCCCGATCATCAAATTCTCGGTCGATTGGTGGAACACACTGCATCAGCCGGCCAGCATCACCCGCCTCGACGCGCCGGCAATCGACCCGGCGATGCTTACGCCGCTGCTGTTGATGGCCCTGGCCTTTACCTTCTATTTCGTCACCATGCTGCTGGTGCGGATGCGAGCCGATCTAAATGCGGCACGAGCCCGGGCATTGCGACTTTCGGCCGCGGAGTAGCCACGATCGCGTGATCCCACTTATAAGATCACGAAAAACCACCTATCTATTAGCGATCAAACCCACCGCCGAGAGAAAATCCTCGTGAAAACTCTGATGATTTCCGCCGCCCTTTCACTCGCCACCTTGGCCACACCGACTCTGGCCCAGGCGCAGGACATTGCGGCAGGAGAAAAACTCTTCGGGCGCTGCAAAGCGTGTCACACCGCCAATGAAGGCGGTCCCAAAAAGGTTGGTCCCAACCTTTGGGGCGTCTTTGGAAGCACCGCCGGGACCCGGGACGTGGGGTACAAATTCTCCAAAGCAATGAAAGCATCAGGCATCGTCTGGGACGAGGCCACCATGTCGAACTTTCTTGAACGGCCAAGAAAAGTGGTGCCCAAAACACGAATGACATTCCCAGGGCTCAAGAAGGCCGCGCAGCGTGACGACGTGATCGCATATCTGAAGAGCGTCACCGAGTAAGCAGTTGGGGTATGCCTGCAACCGACTGCACATCAATGTGATGCTCTGAAGTCTAGGCTTGGACGCCCGTTGGGGATACAAGGGAGAGGGTTATCGGCGCGTCTTGCCACGCGGTAGACAAGGACAGATACGGAAACGTGGAAGACATCGCTAAGTTTCTCGACATGGGCGGCTATGCCGCCTTCGTCTGGCCGGCCCTCGGCGTTGCGGCGCTGGTGCTGACGATCATGACCTTCACCAGCCTGCGCGGGCTGCGCGCAAGCGAAACTGCTCTGCGCGCCGCAGAAGCCCAGGCGCCCAATCGACGGCAGCGTGCGGCAGTGGATCCCAGCACATGAAACGCAAACACCGGCGCCTGCTTGTTGTCCTCGCCTCCCTCGGCCTGCTGGGGGCGGCCTCAGCGCTCGTCCTGACCGCCGTCGAAGACAGCCTCGTCTTCTTTTATACGCCGTCCGACCTGGCCGAACGGCCCGCGCGCCCCGACAGCCTTTTCCGGCTCGGCGGCCTGGTCGAAGCCGGCAGCGTGCGCAAAGAAGGCGCCACAACCTTCTTCAATGTGACCGACCTCACCCGCACCATCCCGGCGAGCTATATCGGCGTCTTGCCGGATCTATTCCGCGAAGGCCAGGGAGTGGTCGCCGAAGGCACCCTGACCGCGGACGGTAAATTTACCGCCCGAGAAGTGCTCGCCAAGCACGACGAAACCTATATGCCCAAAGAAGTCGCCGAGGCCTTGCGCAAAAGCGGCCAGTGGCGCGACGGAGAGGTCACCCAATGATTGCGGAAATCGGTCAGTTCGTACTCATCCTCGCTCTCGTGCTCGCGGTGATCCAGGCGACCCTCCCCCTTTGGGGTGCGGCCCGCGGCGACACCGCACTCATGACCCTTGCTGATCGCACCGCGGTCGGACAGGCCGTGGCCTTGCTGATCGCCTTCGGGGCGCTGACCCATGGCTTCGTGACCTCGGACTTTTCGCTGACGGTGGTGTTCCAGAACAGCCATTCACTCAAGCCGATGCTTTATAAAGTCAGTGGCGTCTGGGGCAATCATGAGGGCTCGATGCTGCTCTGGGTGCTCGTGCTGGCGCTGTTCAGCGCCGCCGTGGCGCTGTTCGGGCGCAATCTTCCCCCGAGCCTGCGCGCGCGCGTCCTCGCGGTTCAGGCCATGATCGGTGTTGGTTTTCTCGCCTTCGTTATCTTTACCTCGAACCCCTTCGCGCGGATTTCACCAACCCCGCTGAACGGCACCGGTCTGAACCCGCTTCTGCAGGATCCCGGCCTCGCCTTCCACCCGCCGCTGCTCTATCTCGGCTATGTCGGGTTTTCGATGGCCTTCTCTTTCGCCGTCGCCGCTCTTATCGAAGGCCGGGTCGACGCCGCGTGGGCCCGCTGGGTCCGTCCCTGGACGCTGGCAGCCTGGACCTTCCTGACCGCCGGGATCGCCCTGGGCAGCTGGTGGGCCTATTACGAGCTGGGTTGGGGTGGCTGGTGGTTCTGGGACCCGGTCGAAAATGCCAGCTTCATGCCGTGGCTCTTTGGCACCGCGTTGCTCCATTCGGCGATTGTCGTGGAAAAACGCGACGCGCTGAAAAGCTGGACCATCCTGCTCGCCATTCTGACCTTTTCCATGAGCCTGCTCGGCACCTTCCTGGTGCGCTCGGGCGTGCTGACATCGGTCCATGCCTTCGCCACGGATCCCGAACGTGGAATATTCATTCTTGCGATTCTCGCCGTGACCATCGGCGGCGCATTGACCCTGTTCGCCATTCGCGCACCCGGCATGAAAGGGGGCGGCCTGTTCGCCCCGGCGAGCCGAGAAGGCGCGCTGATCATCAATAACATGCTGCTGACGGCGGCGGCGGGCACCGTGCTTCTGGGCACGCTCTACCCGCTGATACTCGAAGCCGTTTCCAGCGGGTCGGCCAAGGTTTCTGTGGGACCGCCATTCTTCAACGCCACGTTTGGCCCGATCATGGTGCCGCTGGTGATCATGATGGCCCTCGGGCCACTGATGGCCTGGAAACGTGGAAATTTGCGAACCGCAGCGCACAAGCTTATCACGGCCGGCCTGGCCAGCGTCGCAGCGATCATAGCGACATTCCTGATCGTTCCCGAGGGGCCCGGTCTGGCGCCGTTCGCCATGGGCCTGGCCGCCTGGCTTGCCGCGGGAAGCATCGCGGAATGGGCCAGACAAATCAAACTCTTCACCATCCCGCTGGCCGCGAGCTGGCGGCGGTTGAAGGGGCAGCCCCGCGCAGCCAGCGGTATGACCCTGGCCCATCTCGGCCTGGCCATCATGATCGTCGGCATCACCGGTTCATCGGCATGGCGGACGGAGCTCATCACCACGTTGAAGCCGGGCGAAAGCGCCGAAGCGCCAAACTACACTGTCACCCTTGCGGCCGTCACCCAGGGCCAGGGCCCGAACTACACTTTCGAACGCGGCACACTGGTCATCACCGATAAAGGCCGCGAGGTCACGACCCTAAATGCCGAACGGCGGTTCTTCCCGATCGCCGGGCAAACCACCACAGAAGCCGGTATCCATACGACATTGCTGGCCGACCTCTACGGTGTCGTCGGCGAGCGGGGCCGCACCCCCGAAACAGCAAACGCGTGGACCGTGCGCTTTTTTGTCAATCCGCTGGTGCCCTGGATTTGGCTCGGCGCGATGGTGATGGTCCTCGGAGGAGGCTTGTCACTTACAGATCGACGGCACCGGGTCGGTGCGCCGCGCCCGGCTAAAGCAGCCGCACCGCAACCCGCACCCCTGGCAGCCGAGTAACGAAGATGCGACGTCTTGCGGTCATTTTCCCAGTCGCGCTGTTTGCGGGCCTGATCGGGGTTATGGTCGCGCTGCTTACGAATTCCGAACGTAACGATAATTTGTCCCGTCTGCCCTCGCCTCTGATCGGACGTATGGCGCCTGAGTTCTCGCTGCCGGCGGTGGATACCTCGGTGCCCGGCGGGTTTTCGACCGAAGACCTCAAGGGGCGCGCAACCGTGGTCAATGTGTTCGCCTCCTGGTGCGTACCTTGTCTGGCCGAACACCCGGTTATCGAAAGGCTCGCAGCCCAAGGTGTGCCGGTTTATGGAATCAACCATCGTGACAAACCCGAAGCCGCCACAAATTGGCTGCGCCGCCACGGCAACCCCTATACGGCGGTTGGCGCGGATCCCGACGCGCGCGCATCACTCGACTGGGGGGTGACGGGCGTCCCGGAAACCTTCATCATCGATGCCAATGGCCTGATCACGTACAAACATGTCGGCCCGGTTACGCAGGACGTTCTCGAAAAGAAAATCCTGCCGAAGTTGCGCGAAGCAGAACGCGGATGAAAAAACTCCTTTCCCTCGTGATCCTGACCGCCGTCGTTGCGAGTTTACCGCTCGGCTATGCAGCCGCCGTCAATCCCGACGAAATCCTGGCCAATCCGGTGCTCGAATCCCGGGCGCGGGAAATCTCCACTGAATTGCGTTGCGTGGTTTGCCAGAACCAGTCGATCGACGATTCCGACGCCGACATCGCCCGTGACCTGCGACTGCTGGTGCGCGAGCGACTGGTGGCGGGCGACAATGACAAAGAAGTCGTTGCTTACGTTGTCGCGCGTTACGGCGATTTTGTTCTGCTTCGACCTCCGTTTCAGATGAACACGCTCGCGTTGTGGTTCGGCCCGCCTTTATTCGCGCTCGTGATCGCATCGCTGATCGTGCTGTTTTACCGGACCTACCAATCACACCAGCTCTCCCAACAGCCGCTCAATCCTTTGTCACCGTTTGATCGCGCCGAGCTCGACGCGTTGGTCAACCGCGTGGCCACCACCACGCCACCCGCGTCCGCGCGAAGAAGCGGGTTCCGGGCCGAGCTTTCCGAAGGGCTGGCACCAGAGCAAGTCGATGACCTCGGAAATCCCGATCAAGATACCGTCGACGCCCGTTCATGATTCTTTGGATCATCCTTCTAGCGCTAACCGGGGTTACACTGGTCTGGGTGGGCTGGCCCTTGCTGCGGCCCAATCACAGCGTCAACGGCCGTGAGGCCTATGACGCCACGGTCTATATCGATCAGCTCGGGGAGTTGGAGCGCGATCAGGCGCGTGGCCTGATCGACGAAAGCCAGGCCGAAGCCGCACGCACTGAAATCGAGCGGCGCCTTCTTGCCGTGTCCCGCGCTGAAAAAATTTCCGTACCACCCCGGGTTCAAAAACATTGGGGTCTGGCCATCGGCTTGTTGCTCGCCTTACCCCTGGTCAGCATCCCCCTCTATGTCGACCTCGGCTCGCCGGGCCTGCCCAACCAGCCTTTCGCCGAACGCGCGCCCGTTACCACGGCCCCCAGCGCCATTGTCGCCCAGGCGCGCGCGCGCCTGGAGGCGGCCGAACGCCGGACCACCGAAACCCCCGACGACCCGAAAGTGTGGTTTGACCTGGGACGCCTTCGTCTCGTCTCCGGCGAAGTCGACAGTGCGGTCACCGCATTGGCGCGAGCACTGGAGCTTGGCAACGGGCGCCCCGATATTGCGTCGGCGTACGGTGAAGCGCTTTCCCGACAAGCCGACGGACAAGTCACCCCGGAATCCCGGCGCGCCTTTGAAACCGCTCTGGCCGGCAACAATTCTGACCCTAGGGCCCTCTATTTTCTGGCCCTGGCGGACTATCAGGCCGGGCGCGAAGAAGATGCCCTGGAGGCCTGGTCGGCCCTCGGCCGGTCGGCCCCGATCGATGCGCCCTGGCTGCCCGCGGTGCAGGCCCGGATCGCCGAGACGGCCCGTGAGCTCGGCGAAGACCCTCGCGACTGGCTGCCCCCGCAGGCCGCAGCTGCCGCCGCTGCTGCACGAGGGCCAAGCTCCGACGACGTGGCCGCCGCCCAGCAGATGTCCCCCGAGGAACGCCAGGACATGATCCGCGGCATGGTTGCCAATCTGGCCGCCCGCCTCGAGGACGAACCCAACGATGTAGAAGGCTGGCGCCGCCTCGCCCGTTCCCGTGAAGTGCTCGGCGACACAGAGGGATCTGCCCAGGCCTATGACAAGGCCCTGGTGCTCGAACCCGACCACCCGGAAACCTTGCTGCGCGGTGCCCTCACAGCGGCCGAGCGCGGCGACGATGCGGTTGCCCGCACGCGGTTTGTGCGGTTGCAGAAACTGGTGCCGCCAGACAGCGAAATACACCGGATGGTGAGCGAGGCAATCTCCCGTATCGATCAACCCGGCGCGGCGGCCGCTCCTGTGCCGGGCCCGAGCGCCGACGACGTGGCCGCCGCCCAGCAGATGACCCCCGGGGACCGCCAGGACATGATCCGTGGCATGGTTGCCAATCTGGCCGCCCGCCTCGAGGACGAGCCCAACGATGCCGAAGGCTGGCGCCGCCTCGCTCATTCGCTTGATGTACTGGGCGATACAACCGGGTCGGCCCAGGCCTACGACAAGGCTCTGGTGCTTGAACCTGACCACCCGGAAACCCTGCTGCGTGGCGCTCGAACAGCGGCCAAAAATGGTAACAATGCGCTCGCTCGCACGCGGTTTGTGCGCTTACGGAAACTGGTGCCGCCGGACAGCGAAGTGCACCGGATGGTGAGCGAGGCGATTTCTCGCATCGATCAGGCCGGCGGCCCCCGCTAACCCATGGACGACGTCGTCAGTCTTATACGGTTGCTGGCCAGTGGCGCTGTTGCCGCCGCCATCATCCTTGGCCTTTATCGCGGGCTACGCTGGAAGTTCCCACGGCTGGGAAAATGGCGCGCCCGGCTGATCGTCGGCCTGGGGACGGTGTTTCTCGCTTCCGGGTCTGCCAGCTTGCTGACCACCGGCGGCGCCCAATGCGTGCAACACGAGAACATTGTCATTCTGCGCGCCGACCGGGTGCTCCAAATTCGCAAACAGGAAACGCACGCACCCAAACCAATGATCCCACAGCGCTACGCCCAGGTGGTGCAATCCTGCGAGTTTCTGGTCGCCCATTGTCCGCTGGAAAACGCGGATGCGACGCGCCGGGAGGCGGAAAATATCTGTTTGAAAGCGTTTGCGGGCCAACCCATTCAGTGACCCTGTTAGGCGTGAACTCGCCAAAACCACCAAATTGTGCGACACTCTGACGCAGATAGCGTTGCGGACCGGTTGTGACTCGGGACCAGCAAGTCGCTGAAACACAATCATCCGCGGTGCCTTTAGCAAAGAAAGGTCAGCCGATGAACGTGGATGCCATTCTAAGAAACAAGGGAAACCGGGTCGAATCTGCCCGCCCCGACTGGAGCGTCGCCGAAGTGTGCCAACGTCTCGACGAATTGGGGATCGGAGCCCTCGTCGTGAGTGCGGACGGCCGAAAAGTCGACGGGATCGTTTCCGAACGCGATGTGATTAAGCACCTGGCCCGAGAAGGCACCAGCGTGCTCGGTCGGCCCGTAACCGAGATCATGATCAGCGATGTGGTGACCTGCACACGGGCAGACGATATCGCCCATTTGATGGAAACCATGACCGCACGCCGGATCCGGCATTTGCCCGTGGTCGAAAACGACACCCTGATCGGGATCGTTTCCATCGGTGACGTGGTCAAGCGTCGGATCATGGAGACCGAACTCGAAGCGAACGCCCTGCGTGAATACATCACCACCGGGTAGGTGAGACCCGGGGTTCAGTTACGTTGCAGTTATTTTCCGGTGAATTCCGGCGGCCGCTTCTCCATGAACGCGGTGCGGCCTTCGGTGTAGTCCGCGCTGGCAAAGCATGCGGCGACCTGCTCGGCGCACAGCGCCACATCTCGGTCGGCAGGAGCCCTCAGGTTTTCGTTCACCGCGGTTTTGACCGCCCGGATGGTCAGCGGCGCGTTGCCCGAAATGCGTTTGGCGTAGTCATCGCAGTAGGTTTCCAGTTCCGCGCGGGGCAACACCCGATTGATCAGCCCCATGGTCAGCGCTTCGCTCGCATCGAACTGACGCGCGGTATAGAAAATTTCCATCGCGAAAGACGGCCCCACGATCTGCATCAACCGTTCGATGCCGGCCGCCGGATAGCCGAGCCCGAGTTTGGCCGCCGGCACGGCGAATCGGGAATCATCCGAAGCGATGCGCATATCGCAGCACAAGGCGATCGCGAGACCGCCGCCGATGGCGTAACCACCGATTTTCGCGATGGTGGGGATCGGTGCTGCGATCAGCGTAGTCTGGAAAGATTTCACGGCGACATTGTATTCGTCGACCGCCGCTTTTGAATTCCGCTCTTCCCCAAACTTGGAGATATCCGCCCCAGCGACAAAGGCTTTTTCGCCCGCGCCGGTCAGCATGATCACGCGGACATCTGCCGCGTCGCAGAATTCCCGGACCGCGGTTTCACCATCGCGCCACATCTCCAGCGACATCGCGTTGTGCCGGTCAGGGTTGTTGAAAGTGATGTGTCCGACTGCGCCTTCGCGCTTGCTGATAATCCGGTCGGTGGTCATGGTTTTCTCCAGTTTCTGGTATTTCGGTAAATGATCCGGGGGACCAGGTCACGCTAGAGTTTTAGCAGCGCCTTGGCATTCTCATAGCAAATCTTGAGCCGTTCTTCATCGGTTAGCGGTGCGGCCTCAATCCATTCCCCCGCCTCGATCGGACGTTCGAACGGGTAATCCACCGAGAACATGACCCGGTCCAGGCCCACCGTATCGATGGAACAACGCAACGGTGCATCGGCGCAAACACCCGAGGTCGTAAACCAGACATTGCGCTGAAAATAATCTGACGGATTCATCTCTAGGCGCATCTCGCCGCGGTTGGAAATTTCCCACCGGCTGTCAAAACGCCAAAGCAAGAACGGGATTGTTTCCCCCATATGACCGAGGATGAGCTTGGCGTCGGGATACCGGTCGAACACACCGGAGAAGACGAGCCGCAACGCGTGGGTCGCCGTCTCAACCGTCCACGACCAGACCGGGCCAAACAGCTCGGGATGGCCGCTATACATGTGGACCTGCTCGGGCGGGTTGTTGGGGTGAATATAAATCGGCGCGCCGAGATCAGCGGCCCGCTCCCAGACCGGCGAATAGCGGTCGTCATCGAGATAGCTGCCATTCGTCTGGCCGTTGACCATCACCCCCGACATGTTCAGATCACGCATGCAGCGTTCGAGCTCGTCCGCCGCTTCGGCCGGGTCCTGCAGGGCCAAATGCCCCAAGCCTCCATAGCGGTCCGGGCGGGCGGCCATTTTCTCTGCCAGAAAGTCATTCACCTCACGCGCCTTGCGCACGGCGGTGTCGGTGCGTTTTTCGACCTGAACACCAGGACCTGCGAGGGACAGCACGGATTTTTCAATTCCAATCGCGTCCATGCCTTCCAGGCGACGCTCGCCAAAATCCTGCAGCACGTCGAGGGCCTTACCGAAAAGCTGGGGGCTGATATTAATCGACGTCGTGTTGAAATAATCGACGAAGCTCTCTTCCATAAAATGCTCTTCGAGGGCGATCTTCGGCGTTTTTGTCATATCGGTCATGCGGCTACCCTGTTCACGCTCGTGCCTGATTTCCGGAATTGGATTCCATCAATCTGAAACATTCTCAATCAGTATAGAGCGGGTGGAGTTCGAGAAAGTCCGAAACCCGCGACCCGGGGTAATACGTCGCAACGAAGGACGGCCGGGCCTGAAAACGGACGTACCAGTCCCCGACCAGCGGGTATTTGGTTTCCCAGATCTCCGCGAGACCCAGATCGGCCATCCGGTCGATCGCGGGGATAATCAGAACATCGGCCAGGGTGAACTGATCTCCTATCAGCCAGGGACCCTCCTCGAGCGCAGCCTGCATCCGCGCGCAAGTGTCATCGAGCTGACCCAGTGCGATATCCACATCCTTGCGGCTGAAACCGGTCGGCTTGCCCATACGCTGGAACATTTCCCGCCGCACCTTGCGAACGTTCATCTGCTCGTCCTCGAATTGCTGCTGGCCCAGTCCTTCGAAGCGATAGAGAAACACGCGGTTGAAGGACGGCACGCGGATCGCGGACACCGGGACCTCTTCGGCGAAGTGCATCCAGGCGCGCATCCGAGCGCGCGCGACCATATCATCGGGGGTGAGGCTGGTGCCGGGATAACGCTCATCGAGATATTCACAGATGACGCTCGACTCCAGAATGACATCCGGCCCGTCGACGAGGGTCGGCACCACGCCGTTCGGATTGAGTTTCAGGTATTCGGGTTCAAGCTGGTCTTTCTTCCCCAGATCGAGAAACACCGTTTCGAATTCCTGTTCCTTCTCAGCCAGGACAATTCGCACCTTCTGGCTGCAGGTCGAATGATGCGCGTGATAGAGCGTGATCATGGTGAAATTCCTCGGAATGAAATAGAGATAACGGCGTCTTCAACATCCAGCGTGATCCACAACGAACCCGCGATCATCGCGTCAGGAAGTACTGCGCCTCAATGATAGCCAATAATTCTGCAAGGGATTGGCCCGCGGTCTTTCCCGACGTATCGAGACGGGCTGGCGCCTGCTCATAAAGCTTCTCACGGCTGGTCAGGATCGACTTGAGTTGCTCCATGGCCTCGGGGTTGCCGGCCATCGGACGTTCATCCCCTTGCTGGCCCACCCGGGACATATGCTCCTCGGGGCTGGTCTTCAGCCAGATCGTGTGGAAATGCCCGAGCAGGGTCTTGAAGGTTTCCGGTTCGGTGACGATCCCGCCGGCCACGGCGAGCACCAACGTCTCGCGGGTCGCAACGATACGATCGAGCGCCCGGGCTTCCAGCTTGCGGTACCCTTCCTGATCATAAAGCGCCATGACTTCGGCGACCGGCATACCTGCCTGGGCTTCGATTTCACTGTTGAGTTCCACAAACGGAATATCGAGCGCATCGCCGACCAACGCCCCGAGAGTCGACTTGCCCGCCCCGCGCAGGCCGATCAGGCAGATACGCTGGCCCCGCGAAGCATCTGCGGGTGCATCTTCGCGAACCAGCCAGTCGATCCGCTGATCGAGCGCCATCGCAATGCGCTGCAACAGCCCAATGGAGATATTACCTTCACCGGCCTCCAGCTGGGCCAGATAGCGGGGCGACACGCCAGAGATCTCAGACAGGACCCGGCGCGGCATGCCCTTTTCCTTGCGGGACGCACGCACCCGCTCGCCAACCTGCCGCATGAGCCGAGAGACGGCGGCATCGGCTGGAAGGTCGTTGGGGACGGCTTTTACCCCGTCACGCATGTCTGAATTGGTCGCCATCTCATCCCATCGATTTCTGCACCATAATGCACAATACATTTGGCAAGTCGATGGGGCGGCGAAAGCCTGGAAAGTCCCCAACCGGCCCTTAAAGGCCGGTCAGGGACAGTCAGATTAGCCGCGCATGGTGCGCAGGGCTTCGGCCCATTTGGCCAGCTCGGGAAGCAGCATCTTGGCGGAAACCTCGTGAATTTCCTTGGCTTCGAAGACACCATCCTTGAGGTTTTCACCCACCATGGGGATCGGCACCGCTTCGAGAAGCGGAACCACCTTCATGGTCGTCAGGATCGTCTTGGCAACATGAACGCCCCGCAAACCGGCCGAAACGCCGCCATAGCTCACGAATGCGGCCGGCTTGTAGGCCCATTCCTTTGCCAGATAGGTCATGGCGTTCACGAAGGACGGCAGCGGGCCGTGATTGTATTCCGGGGTCACAAAGACGAAGGCGTCGGCGGAATCCACCGAGGCACTCCAGGCCTTGGTATGGGCGTGTTCGTACTCGCCGAACCGGGGATGCTTGGGCTCATCAAAGATGGGCAGGTTAAAGGATGCCAGATCGACATTCTCCACATCGAACACATCGCTGCTTTCCTGCTGCGCGTAATCGACGAACCATTTGGTGACCGCCGGACCAACGCGGGTCGGCCGGGTACTGCAGGTAATGACATTGAGTTTGAGGGACACGCTGCTTCTCCATATAGGGCGTTCAGAATTTCTGCCCCTATATGACGCCAGCGAGGTCGCAAGTCGACTGCCTGACCACGATTAGTGGATATCCATGGCTCCGGCCAGCAACTCGAAAGAACGCACGCGTGCTTTGTGATCCCAGATCGCGGCAGCGACCATCAGCTCGTTGGCTCCCGTTGCCTCGATCAATGGGTCCAGCTTCGCCTTGATGGTCTCCGGCGAGCCGTAGAACGAACAGGCCAGCATCGATGACGCCTGGGTCTTCTCCATGGGCGACCAGAAGTTTTCAATATCATCGATCGGCGGCGGCAGCAGGCCGCGCGCGCCGCGCACCATCCGGGTGAACTGCTGCTGCGGCGTGGTGAACAGATGCCGCGCCTCCTCCTCCGTATCGGCGACGATGGCGTTGCAGCTGACCATCACATGGGGCTCGGCGAGCTGTTCCGAGGGTTCAAATTTCTCCCGGTAAATCGCCACCGCCTGCATCAGGGCCTGGGGTGCAAAATGCGAGGCAAAGGCAAACGGCAGACCCAGCATACCGGCGAGCTGCGCGCCGAACAGGCTGGAGCCCAATATCCACAGGGGCACATTGGTGTTCTCGCCCGGGATCGCGTGGATCGCCTGATTCTCCTGCGGCGGGCCGAGCAAGGCCTGTAGCTCGAGTACGTCCTGGGGAAAATGTTCCGACGAATCCGGACCGCGGCGTAACGCCCGCAGCGTGTACTGATCCGTCCCCGGCGCCCGTCCCATACCCAGATCGATCCGGTCAGGGTAAAGAGTCGCCAGAGTGCCGAACTGCTCGGCGATCAACATCGGGGAGTGGTTGGGCAACATGATGCCTCCCGCCCCGACGCGAATGGTTTTCGTGCCCCCGGCAACATGGCCGATACACACCGCGGTAGCAGCGCTAGCAATGCCTGCGAGGTTGTGGTGTTCGGCCAGCCAGAAACGCGTGAAGCCGGCGGCTTCGACGTGCTGGGCCAGGTCAAGCGCGTTGGCCAGCGCATCGGCGGGGGTGAAGCCTTCGCCGATATAAGCGAGATCGAGAACGGAGAGATCTTCCATGGTGCCACTCTAGCGTAGCTACGCCACCCGGCGATACGCGTGGACGGGGTTTTTCGCGAAATCGAGAGCGCTACGCGTCGATCACCGGATTGCTCAAAACACCAATGCCGGTGATCTCTGTCTCGAACACGTCGCCCGCCTTCATATGAACTCACAGATGCTTCCACCGAATTGAGCGATCATGTGTGTGAAAACTTCGCGACGCAGTGATTTGAGCCGCATCAGGCGTGAGTCCATATCAGGCGGATCGTGGCGGCCAGGTTTCTCATAAGAGAGTTCTGACAAAATGCTCTGGGAAAGACAAAGGGCTTAGCCATTTCTGACTAAGCCCTTGTCTTTACTGGTGGAGCCGGACGGAATCGAACCGACGACCTCTACAATGCCATTGTAGCGCTCTCCCAACTGAGCTACGGCCCCAAAACTGTTTTTCGCGTGTGGTTGGCGTTGGGACCAACCGGTGCGATCGGCGGGAACATAATTATCCCCGCACCCAACGCAAGCGAAATCTCATCCCGGGACGCCCCGAGGTGAAATTTTCTCGCCTCGGCTAGTTGTCGTCGCTGTCCTGCTTCGGGATCGGGATCACGACTCCGTCATCATCGTCGTCGTCATCCGTCGGGGGCAGGCCCGCATCATCGTCGTCGTCGTCGTCGTCATCGACATCGACATCATCAATCAGCGCTGCGATTTCATCTTCGGCGTCTTCTTCGAGCAAGGCCTTGGCTTTGGCCGCATCGTCATTAGCTGCCTTGGCTGCCGCAGCAGCTTCCTCAGCGCGCGCGCGGCGCGGCTTGAAGATCGTCTCCGGGTCGAAGACTGTCTCGCATTTCGGACAGACGATAGGCTGGGCCGCCATGTCATAGAAACGTGTGCCACAAGCCAGGCATGCACGCTTTACGCCCCATTCGGGTTTCGCCACAGATAGTTCCTCCGGTGAATTTGTTCCGGTGTGTACCGGAGCCGCCGTTTGCCACGAACGACACGGCCTGTCAAAACCAAATCTTCGCGACAGACAAGGAAGAGACAAGGAAGAGACAGGGAAACGACCTTCATGCGGCACAATCTGGCCCCATCCCGCAACCTGTGCTAATTCCTCGCCGCCAATCATGACCAACAACACACCATCTTCCTCCGGCGCGCTCAGCCAGCCCGCCACCGCCCGCCGGGGCAGAGCCCTGTCTGGAATCATGGATGTCCCGGGGGACAAGTCGATCTCCCACCGGGCGCTGATGCTCGGCGCGCTCGCCGCGGGCACCACCCGCATCGAGGGCCTGCTGGAAGGCGAGGACATTCACGCCACCGCGGCCGCCCTGCGCGCCATGGGCGTGACTGTGGTTTGCGATGCACCCGGGTCCTGGCATGTGGACGGGGTCGGCGTGGCCGGCCTGCATGCGCCCGATGACGTGCTTGATCTGGGTAATTCCGGAACGTCTGCGCGGCTGCTTTGTGGTCTGCTGGCCGGGCACGGCTTCACCGCGATCATGACCGGGGATGATTCCCTGCGAAAACGCCCGATGAACCGGGTGATCGACCCCCTCACCGAAATGGGTGTGCGGGTCGAGACCCGCGACGGCGGCCGGATGCCGATGTCCTTCACCGGATCCGACAGCCTGCTGCCTATTGAATATGTATTGCCGGTCCCCTCGGCCCAGGTGAAGTCCGCGGTTCTGCTCGCCGGGTTGCACGCGCCGGGACAGACCACCGTCATTGAAAGCATCGCGACGCGCGATCACACCGAGCGGATGCTCTCTCATATGGGTGCCGATATCCGCATCGAAGAAAACGAAGACGGCCGGCGGATCACGATCACCGGACAGACCGAGCTGTCGCCGGCTTCCGTCGTGGTGCCATCAGACCCAAGCTCGGCCGCCTTCCCGGCGGTCGCTGCGGCCATCGTGCCCGGCTCCGAGATCCAGCTGCACGGTATCGGCATGAACCCGGCCCGGGCGGGGGTGTTCGAATCTCTTTCGGAAATGGGCGCGGCGATCACCCATATCAATGTGCGCGAGGAAGGCGGCGAGCCGGTCGCCGATTTGACGATCCGCGCCAGCGCCCTGACCGGCATTCGGGTGCCCGCGTCCCGGGCGGCCTCGATGATCGATGAATATCCTGTGCTCGCCGTGGCGGCGGCCTGCGCGACAGGGACTTCCGTATTTGAAGGTGTCGGCGAATTGCGGGTCAAGGAAAGCGACCGGCTGGCCGCGATCGAAACCGGGCTGCGCGCCTGCGGGGTCGATGTCTCGGCGGATGCCGACAGCATCACTATTCAAGGCTGCGGCGGCCCGCCCCCGGGCGGGGTGACCATCGCCACAAATCTCGACCACCGGATCGCCATGAGCTTTCTGATCTTTGGCCTGGTCACCCAGGCACCGGTGAGCATCGACGATATTCGCCCTTCGGAAACCAGTTTTCCCGGCTTTACCGCCGCGATGCGCGATCTGGGTGCGGATATCTCAGAAACCCCCGAAACATGAATACACAGGTGAATACACCTCGGATCATCACCGTCGACGGCCCCGCCGGGGCGGGCAAGGGTACATTGGCGCGCCGGCTGGCCGCGCAGTTTGATTTTGCTCATCTCGATACCGGCAAGCTTTATCGCGCGGTCGGGCTGGCGACCCTGGAAGCCGGGGGTGACCCGGCTAATCCCGTAGATGCGGTGCGTGCCGCCGAGGCCCTTGATGCTGCCGCGATTGCTGCCGGGGGATTGGAGAATCCCGCACTGGCCCGGGATGACGCGGCTTCGGCCGCCTCCCGGGTTGCCGCGATTCCGGAAGTCCGACAGGTGCTTTTGACCTTTCAGAGGGACTTCGCAAACCACCCGCCCAAGGGTGCAAAGGGTGCCGTATTAGACGGACGCGACGCGGGCACGGTGGTGTGCCCGGAGGCGCCGGTTAAATTCTTCATCACGGCGGCCGCCGAAGAGCGGGCCAAACGTCGCCATAAGGAGTTGCTGGACCGGGGCGAAGCGAGTATATACCCCCGCGTCGTGGCAGATATGAAGGAACGGGACGTGCGCGACAGCACAAGGGCCGTAGCCCCGCTGAAACCTGCTGAAGATGCACGCACCATCGATACCTCGGAACTGGACGCCGACGCCGTATTTGCGGCCGCCCTTGAGTACATAACCGAGTATATCGCCTCAGTATCCTGAACGTAGCTGTCAGGCCCCGCGTCAACCGACCGTTTCCATGCCCGGGTTATCCGGGCAGGCGGGTAGATCGACGTTCAAGACCGCCGGAAACAACCGGGTGGCATACAAAGTTTGATTGAAAGGACGTATCGCTCCATGACCGATACCACAACGGCCCCCGAGGGTGCCGACTTCAGCGAAATCTTCGCTGACCTGCTCGAAGAGAGCTTCAAAGATAATTCATCGCTCGAACGCACGGTTGTCAAAGGCACCGTGGTTTCGGTCGACAGTGATCACGCGCTGATCGACGTCGGACTTAAGTCCGAAGGTCGCGTCGCGCTGAAGGAATTCGCCCCGCCGGGACAGCCCGCCGAGATCGCCGTTGGCGACAAGGTGGAAGTCTATGTCGAGCGTTATGAAGACGTGAACGGCGAAGTCGTCCTCTCCCGTGAGAAGGCCCGCCGCGAAGAAGCCTGGGAGAAGCTCGAAGAAGCCTTCGAGAAGACCGAGCGCGTCAGCGGTACGATCTTCGGTCGGGTCAAGGGTGGCTTTACGGTCGACCTATCAGGCGCCGTTGCGTTCCTGCCGGGCAGCCAGGTGGACATCCGTCCAGTGCGCGACGTCTCGCCGCTGATGGGCACCCCGCAACCGTTCATGATCCTGAAGATGGACCGCTCACGCGGCAACATCGTGGTATCCCGCCGTGCGGTTCTCGAAGAGACCCGCGCTGCAGAGCGCACCGAGCTGGTGGCCAACCTCAAGGAAGGTCAGGTTCTCCAGGGCGTGGTCAAGAACATCACCGATTACGGCGCGTTCGTCGATCTCGGCGGTGTCGATGGCCTGCTGCATGTCACCGACATTTCATGGCGTCGCATCAACCATCCCTCCGAAGCACTGCAGGTTGGCCAGACCGTTCAGGTCCAGGTCGTGCGGTTCAACCCGGAGACCCAGCGTATCTCGCTTGGCATGAAGCAGCTTGAAGCTGATCCGTGGGATGATGTCGGCCTGAAGTATCCGGTCAGCGCACGCTTTACCGGTCGCGTGACCAACATCACCGATTACGGCGCATTCGTGGAGCTGGAGCCGGGCATCGAAGGCCTGGTTCATGTTTCCGAGATGAGCTGGACCAAGAAGAACGTGCACCCGGGCAAGATCGTGTCGACAAGCCAGGAAGTGGACGTCATGGTTCTCGACGTTGATCCGGCCAAGCGGCGGATTTCACTGGGCCTCAAGCAGACTCAGGAAAATCCGTGGGACGAGTTCTCGACCCTGTTCCCGCAAGGCACCGAGATCGATGGCGAAGTCCGCAACATCACCGAGTTCGGCCTGTTTGTTGGCCTGCCCGGCGATATCGACGGCATGGTTCATCTTTCGGACATCTCCTGGGAGCAGTCCGGTGAGGAATCACTCGAAGCCTTCACCAAGGGCGACATGGTCAAGGTGAAGATCCTCGAGGTCGACACCGATAAAGAGCGGATTTCGCTCGGCATCAAGCAGCTCACCGAAGACCCGTTGGCCGGCTCACTCGGCAGCGTTCGCAAGGGCGACGTCGTCACGTCGACCGTGTCGGAAGTCAACGATGGTGGCATCGAGGTCACGACTTCGGGCGGCCTGACAGCGTTCATTCGCCGCTCAGACCTCTCTCGTGACCGTTCCGAGCAACGTCCCGATCGTTTCGCCGTCGGCGAAAAGGTCGACGCCATGGTCACCAATATCGACATGTCGAGCCGTCGCTTGTCCCTGTCGATCAAGTCCAAGGAAGTCTCGGAAGAGAAATCGGCCATGGCCCAGTTCGGCTCGTCCGACAGTGGCGCCTCGTTGGGTGACATTCTCGGCGCTGCCCTTCGTGAGAAGCAGGCAGAAGGCGATGATGATGAAACCGACGACGCTCCGGCGGCAGACGAACCGGTCGCAGAAGTAGCAGCAGAGCCGGAAGCTGAACCCGAAGCCGAGGCAGAAACTGCCCCGGAAGCGGAAGCCGCCCCGGAAGCTGAGGCAGAAGCCGCCGCGGAACCGGAGGTTGCCGAAGAGGCCGCTCCGGCCGAGGACGGCGACGCCGAAAAATCCTAACGACGCGCGTCTGAGCGCTCGTCGTGTCCTACGATCCTGACGCCCTGTTGGACCGCAGACGCCTGAAAAGGCGCCTGCGGATCTGGCAAGGCGTCACGCTTTTTGTGGCCCTGGCGGCCGTGCTTGTCTTCCTGCAAAGCGAAGGCAAACTCTTCCGAGAGGACCGCATTGCGCGGGTATATGTCGAAGGCATCATCGTCCGCGATGACGCGCGCAGCCAGGTTCTCGCCCGGCTCGCGGCAGACAAAAGCGTGCGCGGGATCATTGTCCATATCGACAGTCCCGGGGGCAGCGTTGTCGGCGGCGAAGACCTCTATAATGGTCTGCGCGATATCGCCGACAAAAAGCCCGTGACCGCCGTCATGGGAACCGTGGCCACATCGGCCGCCTATATGGCGGGAATCGCCGCCGACCGGGTCTGGGCCCGGGCGGGAAGTGTCACCGGATCCATCGGCGTGATTCTGCAAAGCGCCAACATCACCGGATTGCTCGACCGCATCGGGGTTGAGCCCGTGACCATCAAATCTTCCGAACTCAAGGGCACACCCTCACCGCTCGAGCCCCTCACCAAAGCGGCGCGCGCGGCCTCCCAGGGAGTCGTTCTTGATCTCTATGAATTCTTTGTCGGCATCGTTATCGAGCGCCGCCCCCTCGACGCTACCACGGTCCGTGTGCTGGCCGATGGTCGGGTCTATTCCGGACGCCAGGCTGTGGCCAATGGCCTGATCGATGCGATTGGCGGCGAAGACGACGCGATCTCCTGGATGGTCACGGCACAAAACGTCCCGGAGGGGCTGCCTGTCGTAACCGTAAAGGACCGCAAAGACGCGGAAAGCGTCCTCGAACGGATTGTCGGACTATCGGGAAAATCGTTATTTTCCAACGCACTAACACTTGACGGTCTGGTTTCGCTTTGGCAACCTGCGGCCCGCTGACCAAATGACAGGTTTGGCGACCCTTTTGGGGGAAGGTAAATTTTCGGGGCGACCTGCCCTGGGGGGTGACGATGACCAAATCAGAATTGATCCAGTGTCTCGCAGATCGGAATCCGCATTTGCTGCAACGCGATGCTGAACGGATTGTGACGACCATTCTCGATGAAATCACCGCCGCCCTGGCCCGCGGTGACCGGGTGGAATTACGCGGTTTCGGGGCATTCTCCGTCAAGCAGCGTGGCGCGCGAACCGGACGTAACCCGCGCACCGGCGATGCGGTTAGCGTTGACGCCAAGGTCGTACCGTATTTCAAAACCGGCAAGGAATTGCGCGAGCGTTTGAACTCCGACTGAGCCCCACCCGGGTCTCGACGCATCCCCCGGTATTAGCTCCCGGCATTTGCTATAAGATTATGTACAACTTTCCGTCCCATGGTCCGTTTCACCGGAGCGTGAGAACAACCGACCCCATAGGCTGCTCGTGAATCGCTTACGCTGGCTTGTAACCATCCCCCTGGCCGTGGTGCTCGTGGTCTTCGCGGTGAGCAATCGCGCACCGGCAGAGGTCGACCTCTGGCCACTCGGGCTGATCGTCGCGTGGCCGCTGTTCGTCTATGTCTTTCTGGGCGCTGCGATCGGCTTGCTGTTCGGGGCAGTGTTCGCGTGGATTTCCAGCGGCGCCGCACGCAAACAGTCACGCGCGCGCAAAGCCCGGATTAGCGAACTCGAGCACCTGGTTGCCACCCGGGACCTTGCCCGGATGCAGGACACCGACAGCGCGCCCCACCGGCCGCCGGCGCTGCCGGAATAAACCCCGCCGTGCGCACTTTCGATGCAGAGGCGGTCAATGCGGGACTTGACCCGTCGCGACTGGTCGCCGCCCTGCGCGAGGCGTTTCAAACACCCGCAGAGCTGCCGCTGCGCCACCACCACACCATTCCGGGGAGCGCTGAGGGTACTGAAGCCACCCTGCTGCTGATGCCCGCCTGGAGCGCCGCGTCATCACCCAGGTATATCGGCATCAAATCCGTCACCGTCCATCCCGACAACCCCGCGAAGGGCCTGCCTTCCGCTCAGGGGGTCTATTTCCTACTCGACGGACAGACCGGCACCCCCCTCGCCCTGATCGATGGCCCGTCCCTGACCGTCCGCCGCACGGCGGCCGCGTCTGCACTGGCGTCGAGTTATCTCTCGCGCCCGAATTCATCGCACCTGCTGATGATCGGAACCGGGCGTCTCGTCCCTGAGCTGATTGCCGCCCATACCGCGACACGCCCAATCACACGGGTTTCGATCTGGGGCCAAAATCCTGCCCGGGCCACAGCTATGGCGGTGGCCCTGTCAGCACTATCCCTGGACGTTACGGCCTTTGATGATCGTGAGGCGGGGCTGCGGAAAGCCGACGTCGTGAGTTGTGCCACCACCGCCAAGACACCGGTTTTTGACGGCGCCTGGCTGCAACCGGGCGCCCATGTCGATCTGGTCGGCGGCTTTCGCTCCAATATGCGCGAAGCCGACGACACGGCGATCCGTCGTTCTACAGTCTTTGTCGATACACATGATGGCGCGACCCGCGAGGCCGGAGACATTATCAGGGCGTTCGAATCCGGCGCGCTTTCCCCCGATCAGATCGCGGCGGACCTATTCGCCTTGTGCCAAAACGAACATTCGGGTCGCGAATCCGAGACAGGGATTACCCTGTTCAAATCCGTCGGCACGGCCCTCGAGGGTCTGGCCGCCGCCGCCCTTCTCATGGCAGAGAGTGCCCCATGACCGTTACCGCCACCCAAATCCGGGACTGGCTCGCCCTCGAAGCTCTGCCGCTCTGGTCCCATGCCGGTCTCGACAGGGATGCTGGCGGGTTCGTCGAAAAGCTGACCCTCGATGGACGACCCTTGTTGGACAACAACAAGCGCATGCGCGTCCAGGCGCGCCAGATCTACGTCTACAGCCACGCCCATCTGCTCGACTGGCAGCCCCCGGCAGGTGGCCCCACAGCACTGGAATGTGCCTATAGCGGGTTCGATTTTCTGACCCGCCAGTACTGGCACGACGACGGGGGCTTTGTGTTCTCGGTCAAGCGCAACGGCGCCCATGCGGACACGCGTGTGGAATCCTACGAGCAGGCCTTCGCGATATTTGCCTTCGCGTGGCATTTCCGGGCCACCGCCGACGAAGCAGCTGTCGAATGGGCAGAGCGCACTCTGGCCTTCCTCGACGACACGCTCAGCGATCTGGAGCATGGCGGGTATTACGAAAATTTCACCCGGGACCTACCGCGCCGCCAGAACCCACATATGCATCTGCTCGAAGCATTAATGGCCTGGTACGCCGCGACCGGAGAAGACATCTGGCTGCGCCGCGCGGGCGATATTATTGCTCTTTTTCGCGCGCGCTTCTTCGACCCCAAGACCGGCACGCTGGGTGAATTCTTTGACGCCGCATGGGGGCGAGCAGAGGGCACGATGGGGAAGATCATCGAGCCCGGCCACCATTTCGAATGGGTCTGGCTGCTGCAACGCTTCGCCCAGGCCAGCGGTGACGACATGAGCGTAGAGATCAACGCGCTATACAGTTTTGCCGAAACCCACGGGGTCGACCACAACCCGGGCCCCGCCGCCGAACTGGCCTTTGATTCCGTTCTGCGCCACGGCACCTCGCTTGATGAAAACAAGCGCCTTTGGGTTCAGACCGAAGCCATCAAGGCCCAGCTCACAAGGATTGAGGCCACCGAAGACGCCCAGGCCGCGATGCGGCTGGAAGTCCTGCTAGATCAGGTGTTCGAGCTTTATCTCGCGGTCGGTCACGGGAACTGGCAGGACCACTTAGAGAGCACCGGGCGCGGCTTTTCCGAGACCGCCCCGGCCTCGAGCCTGTACCACCTGTTTCTCGCCCTCACCGAAGTGCTGCGAGTGCGCGACGGGGTGGTAAGTCTCGGACCATAGTTGCGGTTTGCGGAGCTGCCCGGCTCTGGTAGAAGCGGCGTTATTATGATGAACACACCTGATCTTCCCGCGAACCCCGTCTTTGTCGCCCTCGACACCTCGGACCTCGACCAGGCCCTGGCCTGGGCTAGCGCCGCGCGCGGTCATGTGGGTGGGGTCAAAACCGGGTTGGAGTTCTTTTCCGCCAATGGCGCTGACGGCGTGCGCCGGATCGTCGACCTTGGCCTGCCGGTCTTTCTCGATCTCAAATTTCATGACATCCCCAACACGGTCGCCGGTGCGGTACGCGCCGTGGCGGGGCTGGGAGCCAGAATCGTCAATGTCCACGCCTCAGGCGGGCCGGCCATGCTCGACGCCGCGCGCGAAGCTGCCGAGACCGCTGGTGGTACGACCCGACCCCTCGTTATCGCCGTCACCGTGCTCACCAGCATGGATGATTCTGATCTCGATGCGGTCGGCCAGAAATCACCCGCCTCCGAACAAGTCGTCCGGCTGGCCCAACTCTCCCAGGCGCACGGCCTCGATGGGGTGGTGTGCTCGCCGGCCGAAATCGAACCCCTCCGCGCTGCCTGTGGCCCAGACTTCAAGCTTATCGTTCCCGGTATCCGCCCGGACTGGGCCACGACGGGTGACCAGAAGCGCATCACCACACCGCGCCAGGCGCGCGACCGTGGCGCCGATATTCTTGTCATCGGGCGACCGATCACCGGCGCAGATGACCCCGCGGCGGCGGCGAACCGCATTGCCGAGGAACTCGGGATCACCCCATGAACGTGCTGGCCAAAATTTGCGGCATCAACGATGAAACCGCGATGCGGACGGCGGTCGCCGCCGGCGCACGTTTCGTGGGACTGGTCTTTTACCCACCCAGCCCGCGCGCGGTGAACCCGGCTCAGGCCGCCTCTTTGGTCGCGCTCGTCCCGGACGGGGTTGTGAACGTGGGTCTGTTTGTCGACCCGGAGGATGCGCTGCTCGATTCGGTTCTCGACGTTGTCGCCCTCGATATGGTGCAGCTGCACGGTTCGGAATCCCCGGACCGTTGCCTCGACATTCGCGAGCGCACCGGTTTGCCAGTCATGAAAGCCATCAAAATTGCTGATGCCGATGACGTAAAATCAGCTCACGCCTATGCCGGGGCCGTTGATTGGCTGATGTTCGATGCCAAGGCCCCCAAAGACCTGGAAGGCGCCCTTCCCGGCGGCAACGCGCTCGCCTTCGACTGGACCCTGTTATCCAACGAGGAATGGGCAGTGCCGTGGATGCTGGCCGGGGGGCTCAACCCTGACAATGTGGTTCAGGCGGTCCTGGCCTCCGGCGCTGCCATTGTGGATGTCTCCTCGGGTGTTGAATCCAAACCTGGCCGAAAAGACCCGGTCCGGATCGAGGAGTTCCTCGACGAGTTGAAAAACCTTTGATATGTGCCCTGTTGAGCGCGCATTCCCTGATGTATAACCACGCCGGAAACTCATGAGCGCAGAACCCAACAGCTATCGCACTGGCCCTGATGAATTCGGGCATTTCGGAATTTTCGGCGGACGATATGTCGCCGAAACCCTGATGCCCCTGATTCTGGAGGTCGAACGTGCCTACGAGGCCGCCAAGGCCGATCCCGCTTTCCAGGCAGAGCTGGACCAGTTCCTGACTCATTATGTCGGACGGCCCAGCCCGCTCTATTTTGCCGAACGACTGACAGAAAAATTCGGCGGCGCAAAGATCTACTTCAAGCGCGACGAGCTGAACCACACGGGCGCCCACAAGATCAACAATTGCATGGGCCAGATTCTTCTGGCGCGACGGATGGGCAAGAAGCGCATCATCGCCGAGACCGGGGCCGGACAGCACGGCGTGGCCACGGCAACCGTCTGCGCCCGTTTCGGCCTCGAATGCGTGGTCTATATGGGTGCCACCGACATCGAGCGTCAGGCACCAAACGTATTCCGGATGAAACTCCTCGGCGCCAAGGTCGTGCCCGTCACCAGCGGGACCGCGACCCTGAAGGACGCGATGAATGACGCCCTGCGCGACTGGGTCTCCAATGTGGATGACACCTATTACCTGATCGGCACCGTCGCGGGCCCGCACCCTTATCCGACAATGGTGCGCGACTTCCAGGCGGTAATCGGCACCGAAACACGTGAACAGATGCTGGCTGCTGAAGGCCACCTGCCGGATTCACTGGTAGCCTGCATCGGCGGTGGCTCGAACGCCATGGGCCTGTTCTATCCATTCCTCGATGACCCCAGTGTCCGTATTATCGGTGTCGAAGCCGCCGGCCACGGCATCGAAACCGGCCAACACGCCGCCTCCCTGACCGGCGGCACCCCCGGGGTGTTGCACGGCAACCGTACCTATCTGCTGCAGGACGACGATGGACAGATCCTCGACGCCCATTCAATTTCAGCCGGGCTCGACTATCCGGGTATCGGCCCGGAGCATTCCTGGCTGAATGTTAGCGGCCGGGTCGAGTATGTCTCGGTCACCGATTCCGAAGCCCTGGATTCGTTCCAGCTGTGCTCGCGCCTGGAGGGAATTATCCCGGCGCTCGAGCCGGCCCATGCGCTGGCCCATGTGGAAAAGATCGCGCCGGACCTCCCCGCTGATCATCTGATGGTGATGAATATGTGCGGGCGTGGCGACAAGGATGTCTTCACCGTTGCCGATGCGCTCGGGGTGAAACTGTGAGCCGGGGTACGAGCAGCGGCCGCATAGAAGCACGCTTTGCCGCCTTGCGCGACGAAGGCCGTGCGGCCTTCGTGCCGTTCATCATGGCGGCGGACCCGGATTACCCCACCAGCCTCGAACTTTTAAAGGGCCTGCCCGAGGCCGGCGCCGACCTGATCGAAATCGGGGTGATGTATTCCGACCCCATGGCCGACGGCCCGGGGATCCAGGCCGCCGGATTGCGTTCCAAGGCCGGGGGCGCGCGGGTCACCAAAACCCTCGACATGGTCCGCCAGTTTCGCGAAACTAATGACACGACCCCGATCATCCTGATGGGCTACTACAACCCGATCTATATTTACGGGGTCGAGGCCTTCCTCGCCGATGCCCTCGAAGCCGGGGTCGACGGCCTGATCGTGGTCGATCTGCCGCCCGAAGAGGATTCTGAACTTTGCCTGCCGGCCCTCGACGCCGGGATGCATTTCATCCGGCTGGCAACGCCCACAACCGACGACGCGCGTATTCCCGCTGTTATCGCGAACACGTCGGGCTTTGTCTATTACGTCGCCGTCGCGGGCATTACCGGCACCAAATCTGCCGACACGGACACGATCCATGCGGCGGTCATACGCCTGAAGCGCCATACGGATTTGCCCGTGGCCGTCGGATTTGGGATCCGTACCCCCGACCAGGCCCGGGCGGTCGCCGAAGTGGCCGATGCCACGGTGGTGGGTTCAGCCATCGTGCAAACGATTGGTGAAAACCTTAATGCCGATGGCTCGGCTGGTCCTGATCTGGTCAAAAATGTTCTTAAGTTTACGCAGGAATTATCCGACGGGGTGCGTGGTGCGTCCCGTCAGGCGGCCGAATAAATAGCCCCATGAGGACAATGTGAGCTGGCTCACCGAATTCGTCCGACCCAAGATCAGAGCCCTTGTCGGGAAAAGTGATGTCCCCGACAATCTCTGGCACAAATGCCCGTCCTGCGAGCAGATGCTCTTCCATCGCGAACTCGCCGAGAACCTGCATGTCTGCCATGCCTGTGGCCACCATTTGCGTATCAGCGCCCGGGTCCGGCTGGAAATCCTCTTCGATGACGGGGCCTTCACGCGGATCAACCTTCCCACCGTTACCCCCGACCCGCTCAAATTCCGCGACAGCCGCCGCTACACCGACCGCCTGAAAGACGCGCAGGCGAAATCCGGAGAGCGTGAGGCCATCATCGTTGCCCATGGCACAATAGGCGGCAGCGCCACCGTGATCGCGGCTTTCGATTTTTCCTTCATGGGCGGCTCCATGGGCCAGTCGGTTGGCGTGGGATTGCTTGCCGCCGCCGACACCGCCCTCGTGCAGAACGCCGCCCTGATTGCGATCCCCGCCTCGGGCGGGGCCCGCATGCAAGAAGGCATGCTCAGCCTAGTTCAGATGCCCCGCACCGTGATCGCCGTTGATCGCGTGCGTGAAGCCGGTTTGCCCTACATCGTGCTGCTAACCGACCCGACGACCGGGGGCGTCTCCGCCTCCTTCGCGATGCTCGGGGACATCCAGATTGCCGAGCCAGGTGCCATGATCGGGTTTGCCGGCAAGCGGGTGATCCAGGACACCGTGCGCGAGGAATTGCCCGAGGGTTTCCAGACGGCGGAATATCTGCGCGACCATGGCATGATCGACATGGTTATCCCCCGCGGCGAACTGAATACGACCCTCGCGCGGCTGTTATCCCTGCTTCGCCATAACCCCAGCGCGGCCGGCGCGCCGGCGGACCGTCCCGATGTCCGGTGAGACTCCCGTGCCCGACGCCACCGACGAAACCGACGCCGCCTTTGCAGCAGAAATAGAGACGATTCTCGCCAGTTTCACGCGCTACCATCCGGATCGGATCGAGCTGTCGCTCGACCGTATGTACCGGTTGCTCTCCGACCTTGGTGATCCGCATCTGGCGTTGCCGCCGGTGATCCATATCGCCGGCACTAATGGCAAAGGCTCGACAGCGGCATTCCTGGCCGCCGCCCTCGAGATCGCCGGGAAGCGCGTCAGCGTCTACACCTCGCCGCATTTAGTGCGCTTGAACGAGCGCTATCACGTCGCCGGTGCCCCCCTCGACAACGTGGCCCTGTTGCAATTGTTCGAGGAAATCGACGCGACCAATGCCGGCAAATCGATCACCGAATTCGAGATCACGACCGCCGCCGCCCTGCTGGCCATGGCGCGCGCTCCCGCCGACATCGTAATCCTGGAAACAGGCCTGGGCGGCCGGTGTGACGCCACCAACGTGATCGCCAAGCCCGCAGCCACCGTGATCACCCGGATCGGCCTTGATCATATGGACTTCCTGGGACCGGATATCGCCGCGATCGCAGCCGAGAAGGCCGCCATTCAAAAGCGCGATGTACCCTCGATTGTCGCCCCCCAGGACCCGGTTGCGGCCGCGGTTATCGCTGATGCCGCCCGTTCGATAGGCGCGCCTCTTTATCGGGCCGGCACGGAATGGCAGCTCGAGCCAACCGCAGATGGCGGCGGCGTCTTCCGACATGGCGACACGGTCTGGCCCTTGCCACCGCCCGGCTTACCCGGCCGACACCAGCTCGACAACGCCGCCACCGCCGCGGCCTGTCTGAAAGTGTGTGACCTCACAGGCACAACCCGGGACGCCATCGCCATCGGCATCCGGAACGTGACCTGGCCGGGACGCATGGAATGGGTCCAGCGTGGCGCGCTGGCCGACCTGCTGCCCCAGGGTTGGGAATTGTGGTTCGACGCGGCACATAACCCGTTGGGCGCTCAGGCTCTGGCAGCGAGCTTCAAAACCCTTAACACCCGAGATGATCGGCCGTTTCATCTGGTTTTTGCGCTTCTCGATGACAAGAATATCGACAGTTTCCTTGCGCCGTTTGTGGGCCTTGCCGATACCGTCACCGCGGTGCCAATTCCCGACGAAGACCGGGCGCAATCGGTTCCCGCACTGCTCGAAAGTGCGGCGTCGGCAGGGTTCATCGTGCGCGCGGCCGAGAACATCCACGAAGCGCTATCAGCCTTTACCTGGGAGCCGGGCTCCGCACGGGTCCTCGTCACTGGTTCACACCCCTTGATCGGCGCCGCCATGACCGCCAACAGAACCACGGGACTGCGATGGTTGGACCAATTGGATGGCGGCCATTATTGTGCGCATTGAGGTGCAAAGATGACTACACCAGTTCTCGAAGCTCTGTTGGAACGCGGCGACCGTGCGCCCAACTTCTTCCTGCCCGATCAACGCGACGTCGTCATCAACCTTGCCGACAAGGCAAAGGGGGGACCCCTGTTCGTGCTGCTGTTTCCCACCCAGAAAGATCCGGGCGCCCTGGCGGAGTTTCAGGCGATGGTTGCGGCCGCCCCCGGCATGCTCGAGGCCGGCTCGCATCTATTCGCAATCTGCGCAGACCCGGTCCCGCTGGTGCAGAAACTCGCCGGAACCGAAAATCCAGGTTTCTTCGTGCTTTCTGATGCGGACAAGAAGGTCGCCACACGGTTCGGTGCCAGGGGCAAACTACTCGGGTTTGTATTCGGGCCCGACCAGCGGGTGCGATCGGTCCTGCATCCCGGTGACACTTCCATCGCCCAGCGTGCCGCAGCGGAAATTTCTGCAATGGAGACCCCCCACGCATTCCCGGTCCCCTATCACCCGCCGGTCCTGGTTATCCCGGATGTATTCTCACCGGATTTTTGCCGCTGGCTGATCGAACAGTTTGAAACCCGCGGCAATGAACCTTCCGGCACCCTGCGCATGAGCGAAGGCAAGATGGTGCATGTGACCGACGGAGAGACCAAACGTCGGCGCGATCACCATGTGGTCGACAAGGATTTACTTGATGCCATCGGCTGCCGCATGGAACGCCGGGTATTGCCCGAAATCCAGCGCGCCTATCACAGTCAGATTCGTTTCGTCGAAGAATTCAAGATCGTGCGCTACGACGCTGATATTGGTGGTTTCTTCCGCCCCCATCGGGACAACACAGCCATGGGAACCGCCCATCGCCGGTTTGCCATGACCTTGAACCTCAACACCGAGGATCACGAGGGCGGTGAACTGCGGTTTCCTGAATACGGGCATGCCAGCTACCGCCCCGCAACGGGTGAAGCTGCGATTTTCTCCTGCAACCTGCTTCACGAGGCGACCGACGTGACCAAAGGCAGTCGCTACGTACTGTTGTCGTTCATGTACGACCAATCCGGACAGGACCTCATGGAGCGGGTGCGCAAAGCCGAAGCGCAGCACAACGGCTAGGGACACAAAAAAACCCCGCCGAAAAGGCAGGGTTTTCATAGTCACTGGTAAAATCGTCTAGAGGACGGAATTTACCCAATCATAGATCTGGCTTTTGGGCAGGCTGCCGACCTTCATCGATGCCACCTGGCCGTCCTTAAACAGGAGCAGAGTGGGGATCCCACGCACGCCGTATTTCGACGGGGTCATCGGATTCTCATCGATGTTGAGCTTTGCGACCACAATGTCGCCGTCCTTGTCATCGGCGAGCTCCTCGAGGGTCGGCCCGATCTGCTTGCAGGGGCCGCACCATTCGGCCCAGAAATCAACGAGCACCGGCTTGTCGGATTGCAGAACGTCTACTTCGAAGGATTCGTCGGAAATCGCTTTGGACGGCATATTCAGCCTCTTTTGTTTGATGGGTTCGGATACGGACATACCGCACGAATGACAGGTTCACCAACGAAACTAGGTTTGCGTCTGTGTCGCGTCAAGAATGCGCCGGTATCTTCGCATCACACCCGCGTGCTTTGCCCCGGCGCATGCGCCTCCAGAAGCGTATTCGGGAGCGCCATCAGCTGCGGCGTGTCGGTCCAGAGCAGATAGGCGCGAACCGAAAATCCCGGCCACGCATCCTGAATAATATGGCGATAGGCGGCCATTTGGCGGAGATAGACAGGGGCAACTCCGTCGACTGTTCGCGGCGGCGGCCGGTTTGATTTGTAATCGACAATCGAAACCACATCGTCATGGATCACCAGGCGGTCGATCTGTCCCGAGATCACCTGCACCACGCCATAAGAACGCGTGGCCGTACCGGTGACTGCGACTTCGGCCACGCTGCCCACCATGAACAGATGGGCAAATTCCGGATCCCCCAGCACCGCCAGCACTTCGGTCAGGATTGTTTCTTGTGCGGGTGCCTCGAGCATAAAGACAGGCTGGGCCAGGAACCGTTCAGCCGCGCGACGCCGGATATCCGGTTCAAGCTCGGGAAGCCATTGAAGCAACCGGTGAAGCAGATTGCCCCGGGCAAAGCGTTGCGGGTCTTCCACCTTGTCGACCGGTGTACGCACCGGCGGGTTTTCGCCCGGATCAGACGGGGCGAGCGGCCGGGGCGGTGTCGGTTCAGCGGGGGCCCCTTGGCGCACCCAGTCAGGCAGGGCGGCAACCGCGCTGGCAGTTTTTACATCCTCAACGGTGACCGGTCCGCGTTGTTCGGCAGCCAACTGCAGGACTGGTGTGTCGGCAAAGCCTGCTCCTGCCAAGAAGGGGTCTTCCACCGAGCGGGCAATGGAACCCATCGCGGTATTGACCAGATCGTACCAGGAGTTTTTGCCGGGTTCGTTCCAGCCACAGACATATAGCCGCTCTTCCGCCCGGGTCATCGCCACATAGAGCAGCCGGCGGTATTCCTCATCGCGGCGTTCGCGAACCGTTTCCCGCAAGGCCAGCGTCGTGGTATCGGCGTCCTCAACCCGAGGTAGCCAGATAAATAACGGCACCCCGCCTTCGTCATACCAGAGAATGTTCGGCAGGTTTCGCGGCAGGCGGGTGGTGTCCGGCAGAAATACAATCGGTGCCTCCAGCCCTTTGGCACCATGGACCGTCATCACACGGACAGCCCCTCCGGTTTGATCCAGGTCGCGTTTGACCTGCGCCTCTCCGGCGACAACCCAATGCAGGAAAGCTTGCAGCGAAGGGGTATGGGAACTTTCGAAAGATAGAGCAAGGGACAGAAATTCGTCGATCGGGTCTGCTGCATCGGGTCCCAACCGGGCGAATATCCGCTCCCGACCGCCCCGGGAAAGCACCCCGGCAAACAATTCGTAGGGTCGCTCGAAATCCACCCGGGAGAGCCAGTCGGAAAGCGTGGAGAAGGCTTCGGCAAAGGCTGGGTTTTCGAACTGACGCGCGCCGAGCGTGTGCCACAGCGACTGCTCTTCCCGGTCATGGGCGAGGTCAAACAGCGTGTCCTCATCAAAGCCCAGCAATGGGCTTTTCAGAACCGTGGCCAAAGTCAGGTCATCATCGGGCAGCAGCAGGAACTCGCCGAGCGCCAGCAAATCCATGACCGCGATCTGTTCGGTCAGGACCATGCGATCGACCCCCGCAACCCGAACGCCGCGCGCCTTCATGGCCCGCACCAGGGCCTCGACGAAGGCACCACGCTGACGCACCAGCACCAGAATATCATCTTCACGGATCGGCCGGCCGCGACTTTCAAGAATTTCGCCGGATTTGAGCCAATCCGCGATACGTCCAGCGATCAGACCCGCCAGAGTTTCCATCGCACCCGGTCGCGACACCGGATCGACCGGTGGTTTCCAGGGCTCGGGATCCTCAGGTCTTTCGGTCACAATCGACGGCCAGATTTCAACCCGCCCGGCATCCACCTCGCGCAGCGGTGTGTGGCGCAGCACGGCGTCCGTCTCGACAACACCGGCGCCGGCATCCGGGGTCTCGAAAACCTTATCGACCGCTTGCAACACAGGACGGGAAGACCGGAACGAGAAGTTCAGATCGACATCTGCCCAATTGCGCCGCGCCGCGTCCGCACGTTCTTTCAGATGGGCTCGCATCTCGCCAAAGCGGCGTGGTTCAGCACCCTGAAAACTGTAGATCGACTGTTTGACATCGCCCACGGCAAAGACGCTGCGCTCGGGCAGGCCAAGCTGTTCGGCCGTCTCGTCCCTGGCGCTCAGTCCGGCGAAAAATTCATCGACCAGCGCACCGACCACTTCCCATTGCTCGGGATTGGTATCCTGTGCCTCATCGATAAGCACATGGTCGATCCCACCATCGAGCTTGAACAGAACCCATGCGGGGGCCCCGTCACCGCTCAGAAGGTTGCGGGTCTTGGCGATCAGATCATCATAGTCGAGGCGACCCCGGGCGGCCTTGCGGACCTCATAGCGGGAAATCAGGGTTTCGGCGACCCGCGCCAGCGCCGCGTTCGCCGTGAACAGATTTGCTTTGCGCAATTCTTCACCGACCAAAACCAGCCGGGTGCCTGCCTCACTCAGAATATCATCGGCGTCCGGGATAATCTGAAGTACCGCCTTGGTGGCCAGGCGCTTGCGCACCGTGCGCGGCGGCTTGGTCAGGAAGATATCGGCGTAGCCCTCAAAGGTTGCCGCTCGCGTTTCAGGATCAGAAGCCAGCCAGGCCGCGATCGCCGTACCCCGCACCTGATCGGATTTCGAACCCTGCGCCAGGGCGGCCACGACAGGCCGCAGGGCGTCACCGTCAAAACTCGTGTCCTCGCAGGCCGCCGCAACCACATCAGCCTCGGTGGTACCCGGGGCAACACCCAGAAACACACCCAGCCGCGCGGACACACCATCCGCATCCCCATCGACACGCAACAACTCGGAAAACAGCCCGCGGGCCCTCGCGATATCCGTCAAAAGCTCTGGGAAGCGCACCTCGTGCACCCTTGCCGCAACCTCTGCCATGGCATCGTGGAGGGGGTCGCCTGGGTCCGATGCGGCGGCCAGGAGGTCCGCTTTGGCATCATCGAGCATTTCTGTCGCATCGCGGTCTTCCATGACCTGAAAATGCGGGACGACCCCAGCCTCCAGCGGGAACCGACGCAGGATCGACTGGCAGAACGCATGGATGGTCATGATCTTCATGCCCCCGGGCGCATCGAGTACGAGGGCAAACAGACGTCGGGCCTGCACCAGCTTTTCATCGGTCTGCGGAACGCCAAACAGATCCTCGAGTTTCGCGTGTAATGCCGCGTCCTCGGCAACAGTCCAGGCCCCCAGTTCATCATTGATGCGCCGGGACATTTCAGCCGCAGCAGCCTTTGTGAAGGTGAGGCAAAGAATGCGTTCAGGACGTACACCCGCCATCAAAAGGCGCAGCACCCGGTCGCGAAGCACCCGGGTTTTTCCGGCTCCTGCAGACGCCGACACCCAGGCGTTCGACATGGCGTCCGCCCCGGCGCGCTGACGGCTGACCACCCGCGCGAGCTGGGTCGGGTCAAAATTCGGCCCGCTCATTATCCCCCCTCCCCGTCGCTGTCACCCACGGTCGACCATTCCTTCACCCGGGCCAGATGTTCATAGTCAGAGTATGTCGGCGCCTTATCCGGACGGGGGCGTGCCTCATAAGGGGTCGCGGGGTCATCGAACTTCGCCACCAGCGCGCTCAGCCCGATATAAGCCTCGTCTGCGACCGCTGCGGGATCATCTGCAGCGTCATGGGCCCGGCCCGGCTCGCGGCCCCCGGACAGGCGCCAGAAGGCGAGCTCGTGGATGTCATTTGGCGGGACACCCTTAAAGCCGTTGCGGCGAATCATGGCCGCTTCGAGAGGTAGTTGGGGGGCAAACCCGGCAGCAACTTCCTTTTTACTGGGCGGTGCACCGGTCTTGAAATCGATCACCGCGATTCCACCATCGCGCAGCTCATCGATCCGGTCAGCCCGGGCGGTCAGGGTAAACGGGCCTGCCGGGCCCGGCAGCTCGATCCGCCCCCCGACTTCGGCGTGAATTTTTGTCACCTTCTCCCGACGCCGGCTTTCGGTCGCGAAGAACCATCCGGCGATTCGCCCGAATCGCGGCCACCAGAAAGTCCAGACAGCGGGCAGATTGCGATAACTACCGAGCACCTCTTCGCCAATCGAATGCAGCCGGGAAAACGCTTCCGGGGGCAACGGCCCGGCCGGGAATTCCCTCAAAAAGGCATCGAAGATACTGTGAATCAGCGAACCATAGGTCGCCGCATCAACCGCCTGATCGATTGATGCCAGAGCCTGTAGCCTCAGGATTTCGCGCGCGTAAATCGAATAGGGATCGCGCATCCAGGTTTCGATTTGGGTCACAGATAATCGACGTGGCCGGACCGCAACAGGCGGCGTCGGGCGAGGCCGCACACTGACTGCCCCGACGGTCGCGCCAACGACGGGACCATCGAGTTCACGCCACCACCCGAGATACTTGTCGCCCAGGTCCCCCATTTGCTCGGCGCCTTCTACGCCCAGCGCATCAATCGCTACGTCAAGACGGGTGAGCCATCGCGACGGGATGGTCGGGGCCCCATCAACCCGCTCCGATCGGGTAAGCACAACCTGGTCGGCGCAGAATCCCTGGACGAAATCATGGGCACTCAAACCAATCCTGCGCTCCGGGGACGGCAATCCAAAATCCGCGCGCATCGGACGCCCCATCCAGGGGTCCACGCTGGCATCCTGAGGCCAACTGCCTTCGTTCAACCCGGCGAGGATCATCACATCGTGGCGCTGCAAACGGGCTTCAAGGGGGCCCAAAATCGTCAACCGCGGATGGGTACCAAATCGCGGACGCACCACACGTCCGGCCAGCAGGGTTTCAAATAACGCGGCGTAGCGCGCGGGTGCCAGCGGGCCGAGCGCGTCTCCATACTCCACCAGTTCGGCGACAAAGCTCGCCAACGCCTCACCGGCGTCACCCGCCCATAAACGGATTGCGCCAGATTCGGATTCTGTCGTTGCCAGTGCCTCAGCTAACCCGATATGGGCCCGCACGAGTTCGGGGAGTCGCGCCATCCCGCCTTGAAACAATGTAGCCAGCGGGTCAGCGGCGGCCTCCAGATCGTCGATAAGCCTGAACAATACCGGCCAAACCGTAGCGTAACGTTCAATGTCATCGGGGCGCGCATTGTCCCGGCGATGTTCGGCTGTTCCTCGCATTCCCGCAAAACCTGCTGCCGGCCTCGGTCCGCGGAGAACCAGACGCTCCAGATCACGGACCATGGCACGAAACTGCGCAGGTTCCTGCTCGCCGGCGGCTAGAGGGTGCTTGAGCGCCGCCAGGGTCGAGACCGGTGAGACGCCATCATGGACAAGCTGGAGGACCCCGCGCAGAAAAGTGCCCGCTGGTGTTTCGGCGAGCGGGATCCCTGCGCTGTCATCGATCACTACACCCCATCGACCCAACGTCGAAGCCACCCGACGGGCCAAAGTGCGGTCCGGGGTCACAAGTGCGGCGGTTCGCCCGGGCGTTTCCAGCACCTCGCGCAGCACCATCGCAATGGCTCCGGCTTCCTCGTGGGGCTCTCGTGCATCGATCCGCGTCACGCCTCGCAACGAATCCGCGGCGATCATGCCCCGTTCGTCACGCCAGGATTCCGTCGTAGTCGCCGGGCGAAGTGCTTCGGATACAAGTCGGGTCCGGTCCGGGCTCGCAGCGTCCGCACCGTCCAGCGAGGGCCACTCCATGACGTCCTGACGGGATCGATCGAGCCGGCCTAAAAGCTGGTGGAAACCATATTGCGCATGCGTCGGATCGAGGCTGTTCCAGGATTGGTCATCGAGCACCCGGTCGAGGCCAGGCAAAACAACAAACCCGTTTGGGAGGTCGGCCACCGTGGCGAGCAAATCCGCTGTCGCAGGAATGCTGCCCGTGCTACCCGCTGCAATAACCGGATTCCCGGGTGGGTGCGCCCGCCACGACGCCACGCGCGCCGACAGCAACAGGTTGCGTCGCTGGGCCGGGTCAACCACCCCATCGGCCTCCAGACGCTGCGGCCAGGCCTCCGTCAGCACCTGCAGGAAGGCCAGTGTCTGCTGCCAATGGGCGGCGTAGTCATCGGGCACCAATCCGTTGAGGGCACTAAAGTCCAGCCGCTCGGTCTGTACCTGGTCGAGTAAACGCGCAAGCTCGCCGGCCAGCTCTGCCGCCTGGTCCACGGGCAATTCGCGGTCCGTCATCCCCATCTGGCCGCGCAGCATATTTGTCAGCAGCAGCCGACGTCGCAAATCAGGCATCGCCGGCGGGATCGAGTCTGAGTCGCTCTCCAGACCATGGCTCATATCCGCAATCGCCAACTCGTCCTCATCGACATCCCCAATAGGAATCATGCGGGGCAGAACCAGCGCGCGTCCGTCTGAGAGTCGAAGAAACGTATCCTGAATCGCACGACAGGCCCGGCGGGTCGGCAGCAGAACGGTCATACGGGACAACGCAAGCGGATCGGACGCAGCATCGGATCCGGTCAGCAATGCAGCGGTCAAATCCTCGAGAAAAGGTCGATGTGCCGCAATCGAATAGAGGCCGGAATCAGGAAGCATCATCGGCTCGGATCAGCACTGCAGTCGCGCGAGCCGGGATGCCCAGTCGCCGCAGCCAACCAATCGCGCCGTCCGGCCTGTCCCGGAATCCGTCAAATGTACTTCGAGGCGATCGACCGGCGTCAGGGGGCCGAGAAGCTCTGGCCACTCCACCATGACTGCACCTTCATGGTAGGCATCCTCGAATCCGAGTTCGTGGATTTCCTCCTGGTCGGTCAACCGGTAAAGATCGAAATGCGCCACCGTGAGGGCAGCGGTTTCATAATGCTGGACCAAGGTGAAGGTCGGGCTGGGAACCGGACCGGAAATCCCCAATGCCCGTAACACGCCACGCGACAGAGTCGTCTTCCCTGCACCAAGGTCCCCGGACAGGGTCAGAACATCGCCGACCCGAAGCAGGGCAGCAATAGCGGCCCCGAGCGCTTCGGTGGCGTCTTCCTGTATCAATTCGCAGGATCGTTCGAGGGTCGAACCCGGCTCGGGCACCGTCGCCAGGATCGCATCGAGGCGGTCATGTTCGTGCCGCGACAGCCGAAGCTTTCGGCCTTCAGCGGCACGGCTCAACGCGAAGCCGAATATCGCCGAGGCGGCAGACACCGCTGCAATGATCAAAATCAATGTTTCTATCGACACCGGAAGCCGTTTCGCACAATCACATCAGAGATGACCGGAACAGCGCCGCCACGCGCCGCCGGTCCGGTCGGTTTCCTATAACTCTAGTGCTTTGCCTGCGTCGGTTGAACCACGCAGTTGGCCGGAGACATCCCGGTCAATACGCCTAGTATCGATAAGCGTCGTTCTTGAACGGACCCGAAGCCGGGATACCCAGGTAGTTGGACTGCTTTTCGGAAAGCTTGGACAGAGAAGCCCCAACCTTTGCGAGATGCAGCAACGCGACCTTCTCATCAAGATGTTTGGGCAGAACATACACATCGAGACCGTAATCTCCGGTGTTGTTCCAAAGTTCGATCTGCGCAAGCACCTGATTGGCAAACGACATGCTCATGACAAAGCTCGGATGACCCGTGGCGTTGCCCAGATTCACAAGCCGGCCTTCCGAGAGAAGGATCATGCGCTTGCCATTGGGGAACTCGATCTCATCGACCTGCGGCTTGATGTTCTGCCACTTGAAGTTTTTGAGCCCGCCGACCTCAATTTCGGAATCGAAATGCCCAATATTGCAGACGATGGCCCGGTCCTTCATTTCGCGCATATGCTCGACGGTGATGACATCAACATTGCCGGTTGCGGTGACAAAAATATCACCGCGCGGCGCAGCTTCTTCCATCGTGACGACTTCGTAGCCCTCCATGGCGGCCTGAAGCGCGCAGATTGGATCGATCTCGGTGACCAGGACACGGCAGCCGGCATTCTGCATCGATTCCGCAGATCCCTTGCCAACCTCACCATATCCGGCGATGACCGCGATCTTGCCGGACATCATGACGTCCGTGCCACGGCGGATGCCGTCGACCAGGCTTTCGCGACAACCATAAAGATTGTCGAATTTTGACTTGGTCACGGAATCATTCACGTTGATCGCCGGGAACAAAAGCGCGCCCTTCTGGGCCATCTCATAAAGACGATGGACACCGGTCGTGGTTTCCTCGGTCACACCCTTGAGGCTTTCGGCGACCTTGGAATACCAACCGGGCTGTTCGGCCAAGCGCTGCTTGATCGACGCGTAGGCCGCCACTTCCTCTTCGTTCTCCGGGTTGTCGAGGACGGAAGGATCGGTTTCCGCCTGCTTGCCCAGATGAATGAGCATCGTGGCATCACCGCCATCGTCGAGGATCATGTTCGGCACACCGCCATCAGACCAGTCAAAGATCCGATGGGCGTAGTCCCAGTATTCGTCGAGGTTCTCGCCCTTGACCGCGAAGACCGGCGTGCCTGTCGCCGCGATCGCAGCAGCAGCGTGATCCTGGGTCGAGTAGATATTGCACGACGCCCAGCGCACATCCGCGCCGAGTGCCTGCAGGGTTTCGATGAGAACGGCGGTCTGAATCGTCATGTGCAGCGAACCGGCAATCCGCGCGCCCTTGAGCGGTTTGGCGTTGCCATATTCCTCACGGATGGCCATCAGGCCCGGCATCTCGACCTCTGCAAGATCGAGTTCTTTACGACCCCACTCAGCGAGCGAAATATCAGCAATTATATAATCGCCGTTCCCGGCGGTCGAATCGACAGCGGATGACATCGACATTCTCCAGTAAAATTTATAGTGCGGAAGCGGCGTATAGCAGACGATCCGACCTGCTACAACAAAGTGTCGGGGTCAACAAGCGCCCCTCGAAGAAAATGAACATGTTCGAATAGTTACTACGTAGCGGTTACGCTCACATCAGGGTGAGGGAATTGGGGCATAAAAAAATTAATGCAACCACCCTCGAGGTGGACAATGACGCCACAGTGTTCCTTGTCAGCAACGCCTTCAAGTTCTAGTCCTTATTGTAGGCCCCGACGTCTGGTCACGGCGTCCTCGTATCCACGGAGTTGCTTTTAGCCGTCGTTGCACAATAATTCACTGCCTTTGCGGAAATTATGTATAAGCCGTTAATGTTGCTCATACTTTACTGTCACACATACCAACAAAAATTCCTCGAAAAGTCGCACAGCGATTGTGGAACGGTCTTTGGCATCCAGGATGCCTCTCTGTTGAGGTACTCATATACCGAACATGAACAATAAATAGTCACATTATGATATACGATTAAAAAATAGCCATAATGATGTCGATAATTGCATCATATCGATCATCCCAATTGCAATATAATCATATATAACAATGATTTACGACATTTTTTCTCGATTGGCACGCTCCTTGCGGTAGCTGTTGCAGTGCAATAACGCTCACACGGAGACTTTCAAATGAAGTCAGCAATCAAAACTGCCGCAGCGGTATCTGTTCTCCCAGGATCGCTTGCGTTTTCAGGGGTGACGCAGGCTGCCGATACGATCAAGGTCGGCATCCTGCATTCTCTTTCCGGGACCATGGCCATCGGCGAAACCGCGCTAAAGGATGTCATGCTGTTTACACTAAAAATTAGTAATGTTATAACATTATAAGAAATACTAGTGCCAAAATCCGAACCTCCAACGGTTCGATGAAGGGACATGTGTATCTAAATTTCTCCCGCGTATGACATGGCGCGGCCCCACTTGTTGAAGGTTATAATTCCATGACTAAAAAATCCTTATTTTCGGCTACGAGCGCGCTCGTAGCGGCAGCATTTCTCGGAACGCCGGCCATGGCCGGCGAGGTCGGTTCCAAAGACGCGATGAGTGTCACATTGGGCGGAGAGTTCCGCTACATCGTAGGCTTCAGCGATCAGGACGTTTCCGCGGGTTTTGGTCGCGGCTACAGATTCCATGGCGATGAGTCCGAGATAGTTGTTGAAGTCTCGAACACCGCGGATAACGGCATCCTCTATGGCGTGGTGATCGAGCTCAACGCCGGCGGCGGCGACGTCACCGCGGGCGACGAAGCCTATGCCTACATCGACAGCCCGGTTTGGGGCCGGCTCGAAATGGGTGACAAGGGCGATGCCACCGATAGTATGTTTGCCGAAAGTGACGATATCCTAGTGGGGCGCGCCGGCCCGGATGGTGACGCAACCGATTTCGTCACGGTCGGCACTGCCGGCATCGGCGCCACCGGCAACACGATCACGGGGGAAGCCACCAAGGTGGTCTATTTCACCCCGCGCCTCGGTGGCTTTCAGGCCGGCGCCTCGCTGACTCCGGATTCGGGCGTTCGCGCCGGTACCGGCGGTCTGACTAACCCTGATAACGACGGTGATTTCGAAAACGTCATCGGACTGGCCGCCAACTGGGAAGGTAAATTCGACGACGCCATGATTGTGCTCAGCCTGACAGGTGAGTTCGGCGAAGCCGAGACACCCGCAGGCGCGGACAATCTGGGTGAAGTTGAAACCAGCTCGGTCGGCGGCACTTTGACGTTTGACGGCTTCGGCTTCGGGGCCGGCTATGTCGACTTTGGAGAACAGAGCCTGACTCAAGCCGCTCAGGCCGCCGGCGCTGACGCGGGGTCCTACTGGACCGTGGGCGGTTCCTATAACAGCGGTCCCTGGGGCGTTAGCCTCAACTGGTTCGAAAGCACCAAGAGCAACACAACCGGCATCTCTGATACCGACGTGACGCTGATCTCACTGGATGCCGCCTATACGGTCGCTCCCGGATGGGATCTCGCGGCAGCCTTGCACGTGCTCTCCGCGGACAACATCAACGCCACCGCAGCGCCCGTGAACAATGACGGTACCGTCTTCCTGATCAGCAACCAGTTTACTTTCTGATTACGAAAAACAAACCTAAATGACCACGGCGTCCGCTCACCCGAGCGGGCGCCGCTTCATGCCGCGCCTAAACCGTCTTCGACCACGACCAAACTGATCAGGTGTCGCGGCTCTCTTCGGCCGGGTCGAACGGAAATTCGCGGTGGCGCACATCCACCTGGGTCGTACGTTCGGCAAGCCAGCGGCACAACTCCTCGGCCACATAGACCGAACGATGCTGCCCGCCCGTGCAACCGATGGCGATGGTGAGGTAGCTTTTGCCCTCCTCGTTGAAACGCGGCAGCAACAGCGCCAGCAGGTCCGTCAACCGGGTGAAGAAATTCTGGTAATCCGGATCACCGGCGACAAAGGCCCCGACATCGGGGTCACGCCCGGTCAGGGATCTCAGGGCGGGGTCGTAATGCGGATTGCGCAAGAATCGCACATCGAAAACCATATCTGCATCGCGCGGCACGCCGTTGCGATAGGAGAACGAAGTAACAAGAACATTGGCTTCGCCCGCCGGTTCCCCCACGAGACGGTCGCGCAGCAGCCGTCCGAATTCGTGAATATTGGTGTGGCTGGTGTCGACCACGACATCGGCGCGATCGCGCAAAGGTGAGAGCAGGCGTCGTTCAGCGGCAATCCCATCAGCCAGAGGACGATCGCTCGCCATCGGGTGTACCCGCCGGGTTTCGGTATAACGCCGGGCGATCACATCATTGGCGCAATCGAGAAACACCAGATCAATCCGATTGGATGAGGTCGCCCGCAACGCATCGATCTGCTGGGCAAAGGCATCCGCCGCAAAGTCTCTCGTGCGCACATCAATCCCGATCGCCAGACCGCGCCCCTCGGCAGGCCCTTGCTGGATCAGCGTTGGCATCAGGCGGATCGGCAAATTGTCGACCGCCTCACAATTCATGTCTTCGAGCACTTTCAGGGCAGCCGATCGGCCCGCGCCCGACAAGCCCGTCACCACGAGGACACGCCCGCCCAGCGAAGACTTAGGGCCGTCGGGTGTTGGTTCAGAATTCGTCGGGTCGGTCATGTCTTGAATTTCGCTCAGAGGTCTTGCCCGAGTATACCGCGTCGCGCTGCCGCAACGCCAAGGCCAACCTTCGCAAGCGCCAAGCTTCAAACAGCGCAATGTGGATTGAAGGCGCCCAGGTCACCGCCCTTTTTTCCATAATCCGTCCCCAATTGCGGTTCAGTTTTGCCGCACCGGAACAGAGCATAAGGCACACAACATGATATACTTGAAGCAATCACCTGAGCATCACAGTTGCCCGTAAAGGTGAACTCAAAATGCCTTCCAGGGAGTGACAGGTAAATGCGTAAGGACAGAAAGACCCTCGGGCTGGCCGTGATCGGCTGCGGTACTATCGGGCGCATCCGCGCCGAGTTCGCCCGGGACTATCCCGGCATCGGCTGGATCGGCCTGTGCGATATCAAGGAAGACCTTCTCGATCGGCTCTCCGACGATGTGGATGCGGATTTCAAGACCTCGGATTTTGAGGAACTGATTGCCCGCCCGGAAGTCGATGCGGTGATCATTGCCACCGACGAGAACCATCACGGCGCCCCCACCATCGCCGCAGCGAATGCCGGCCACGCCCTGTTCATCGAGAAACCGCTGGCGACAGATGCCCGCGAATCCCGCCGGGTTCTCGACGCGATCGAGGCCAACGGCACCGATGCCGTCATTGGTTATACCCAGCGTTTCCGCCGCCGCTTCCTGACCGTCAAGGAGCGCCTGATGACCGGCCAGATTGGTGAGGTCACCGGGGTTGTCACCCGCGCGCTCATGAACCGGATGGTCCCGATTGCCACGGTCCAGCGCACCAACCAGCGCCAGAACCTGACCCCGATGGTCGTCTCAGGCACCCACGCGCTCGATATGTGCATGTGGCTGATGGAGGGCAAGACCCCGGTCTCGGTCTACGCTCAATCCAACGACAAGGCGCTGTCCCAATATGGCACCAAGGATTCAACCTTCGGCATCTTCACCATGGATGACGGGGCGATGTTCTCGATGAACATCTCCTGGGCTGCACCGGTTGTCTGGCCGGGCGCGGTCTATGGCCTTGAGATCGGCATCATCGGCGACAGAGGCGTGATCGACATTGAAGACACCCATCGCGACCTGGTCATCGCCAGCGAAATACCCCAGGGCGCGGGTTATGCACCGGACGGGTTTACGCCGGAATATCAGCGCCATGTCGATTTCATGACCAGCTATCCGCCCGGTGACATCTATAACGGCCAGCTCTGGGGCCCGATGCGCGAAGAAACAGTATCCTGGTACCAGCGTCTTTATATGGACATGCAAACCCCCCACGCCACCGCTGCCGATGGTCACCGCAACCTGCTCATGACCATGGCAATGGATCTGGCCTCCAAAAAGAACGAACGGCTGGATATGCCGGTCAACCTCGACGCCTTCTACGAATAGAAAAGGAACCCGGCTATGTCAGACAACCCCACCTGGTCCGACTCACTCCCCTGGCAACACATGCTCGAGCGCGCGCAAACCAACGGCTTTCTCGGCAAGGTGCTCTACGTCGTCCACACCAGCCCCACCGACGGACTGGCGCCGATCCAGGCCAACATCAAGGAACATCTCGCCTATCAGCGGATGCTCGAAGATACCGGCGTGATGTTTGCCGCAGGGCCCGTCGCCGATGACAGTGGTGACAGCTGGTCGGGAGAAGGCATGGTCGTGATCCGGGCCGATTCCCTCGAACAGGCCCAGGTCATCGCGGCGGCCGATCCGATGCACGCGTCCGGCGCGCGAAGCTGTCGGGTACGCCCCTGGATCGTGAACGAAGGCACGGTAACCGTGAAGGTCGGTTTCGCCTCGGGCACGCGCGAAGTCATCTGACGGGAAAACAGGACGGTTCATGGCGTCAAAACCCAAAACCGCGAAACGTAAATCGCCAAAACCTGCGCCGCTGAAACGTGCGCCGGGAAAACCGCTCTATGCCCAGGTCGAAGAGATCATTCGCAAGCGACTCATCGAAAATTACTGGAAGCCTGGCGAGATTCTGCCCAGCGAATTTGAGCTGGCGGCCGAGCTCTCGGTGAGCCAGGGCACCGTGCGCAAGGCACTCAATGACATGGTCGCGGAGAATCTGCTCGAGCGACGTCAGGGTCGTGGCACATTCGTCTCCGAACACACCGAGCGGCGGGCCCTGTTTCTCTATTTCAACCTCCGCAGCCGGGACGGCGAACAGACGATGCCGTCCAGTCGTACCCTGGCTTGCGAACAACGCGCGGCAACCGAGCAGGAGCGAAATCGTCTCGACCTTCGACCCGGCGCCGGCGTTGTCGTCATGCATCGCGTCCGCACGTTGCAGGAACGCCCGGTGATCGTTGAGCGCCTGACCTTGCCGCAGGAGCTGTTCCCGAATCTCGGAGGTGACTTAAAACTACCGGAAAACCTTTATCGTTTTTATCAGGGCGAATTCGGCATCACTATTGCGAAAGCTTCAGAAACCGTCAGCGCCATCGCCGCCGATCCTCTGGAGGCACAATTGCTGGGGATTATGCCGAACGCCCCCCTGCTCGAAATCGACCGGGTCGCCGTCACAATCGATGGCCGGCCCGTGGAGTGGCGGGTAAGCCACTGCGACACCACCGACTACACTTATTTTGCCGAACGGGGATAACACCCGGCGGCGTTCACGGAGAAAAAACATGTCACAACCCGAAATTGGGGTCATCGGCCTCGGCAATATGGGCGCCGGAATCGCCAAGAATTTCGCCGCAGCCGGCCACACCACAGCCGTCTGGGATATCAGTGAGGACGCCCGCACCGCGCTCGCCACACACGACAACATCGTGGTGGCGACGCCCGGCGCGATAGCGGCCGCTGGTGCAATGATGGTCTATGTGGTTCCTGCCACGCCGGAAATCGAAGCCTCCTTCGAAGGCCCGGACGGCGTGCTCGCCCAGGCCGCCCCCGGCACCGTCGTCTATGATCTGACAACCTCATTCCCCGAGGACACCAAGAAGCTCGCCGCGCGGGCCTCCGAAGCAGGTATCGCCTATCTCGACGCGGCCATGAGCGGCGGGGCCACCGGTGCGGATGCCGGCACCCTGACCCTGATGATCGGCGGCGACGAGGCGGTTTTTGAGGCCTGCCGGGCCCGGCTCGGAGCGATCGCCGACAATATGTACTTCCTTGGTGAGGTTGGCGCCGGCCACGCGATGAAGCTGATCCACAACATGGTCACCCACTCGATTTTCCTGACCACCTGCGAAGCCGGCCGGATGGCTGAACGCGCGGGGCTAAAGCTGTCGGACATGATCGCGGTCTTCAACAAATCCAACGCGCGTTCCTATTCCAGCGAAGCGCGTTTCCCCCGCCATATCCTGTCGGAAACATGGGATGCGCGCTCGCGGGTCTACAATCTGAACAAGGATCTGGGCATGGTCGTGCGCATGGCCGAAGGCATGGGCATGGACCCACGCTATGCCAAAGAGACCAGCGTTTTCCTCAACAAGGCGATTGATCGCGGCATGGCTGAAGACGATTACAGCCTGCTCTACAAGGTCTTCGACGACATCCGCGAGGACGGGTAGGCGCTCGAGTTATAAACGCCGATGTGGTCATGGTTTTACGTTCGCTCACTGTCACAATTTCCCGAATATGGTTTATAATACGTCATATATTTCAATAGGATAAGCTATTTATTATATTTAGAATAATTCTAATAATATTTAAGAGTAAAAAGAAACCCCGGTGCGTCTGCGCCCAGGGTCTCCCGTTTTTCTGAATGAATGGCGGCACTTAAGCAGCCCCATCTCGCCTCATGAAGTTGTCAGATACTCGAATAATTCATCGTGGAACTGGCCCATGGTCTTCTCAACCAACGGGGCGACCGCAGCCACAAAAGCCCCGCGTTCATCCTCGCTAAGCTCGATCAGCTCGTTCTGAGTTGGGTCCAGTCGAGACCGGATCTCGTCGTCCTCTGCGGCCGCAAAGCCACGTTGCGCCGGGGTCGCAACCGCGAGCGCCTCCTGCACCGCCTGACGCACATCTACGGGCCAGGCATCCCAGGTCTTCTTGTGGGCGAGCACCACACACGGTCCAAAGAAATGGCCGCTCATGGTGATCCAGCGGTGATGCGCATTGATGCCGAAATTAAACGTGTTGGTCAGCGGGTTTTCCTGCGCATCGACGGTGCCGTCCGCACACGCGCCAGGCAATTCAGCAACATCGAGGGGGACCGGATAAAACCCCATCGCCGCAAAGCTTTGCTGCTGCAGTTCGCTGAACAGGGTTCGGATTTTCAGGCCTTCGCAATCCGCCGGCGTGCGGATCGGTCGGACACCATTGGAGAAATGACGGAAGCCATTATCCCACCACGCAACGATCCGGAATTCGGCGGCCTCGGCCATCTTATCGACCACCAGCTGGCCGAGCAGACCGTCCAGCATCGAATAGGCCTGTGCCCGGTCCCGGATGAGAAACGGCAGATCGAACAAAGCGATCTCGGGCACCTTGTCGGCCAGATAGCTCGATGAGAAATAACACAGGCTTGTTTCCCCCGAGGCCACCATGGTCAGCAAATCAGCCGCCTTGCGACCTTGCTCGGTGATGTTGAGCACATGCTCAAACCCCACACGGTCACCAAGGCTACCAGACAGAGACTCACCGAATACCTGCACGGCGCGATTGTGGATTGAGCGGGGGCCCTGATAGCCACTAAATTTAATGTCGAACTCAGCCATATGTGCTCACTCTACAGGCGGCCAGATGCGCTGGCCGACCGTGGGCGACCCCGGTGTGTGCATGGTGTAGCGGATCACCCGGCCGGTCCATTCCTCTTCGTCGAGGGCCAGCGCTTCATGGGGTTCCTCAAAATTCTCCAGCCGGGCCTGCAGCGAGGAGAACTCGTACATCACGGAATACTTCGCCCAGCCAGCTACCGACAGCATCACCCGGGCCGAGATACAACCAACCATCCGGGCCATGGCGGGAAGCCGGTACTGTGCGTACCACTGGCCAACATCGAACTCGTCCGCCAGGGTTTTGGTCCGAAAACTACCCATCTGGATCGCCGGCCCCGGGGTCGTCCCCGCCGGCCGCTGATCCATCTCCGGCCCGTCGATATGCGCAAAGGTCGAGAACAAGCAGGGTCGCACACCTTCGCGCAGATCCAGCATCTTGCGCGCCGTGCCCTGCAATGCGTCCTGCTCTACGATCACGCTCGGCGCGAGCAATGTCCAGGGCTCGGCAGCTCCGGCGAGCATGAGAAACTGCGTCCCGGTGCCGACCCCTTCCATGCCCTCTGATTTGGGAAAGGTATCGCGAACCTTCTGCATGTCAGCGCCGCCGCCCTGACTTTCATAATGCGCCACCCAGGCAATGCCCGGCCTGGCCTGAACCGACGGCAGGTAGTCGCTGTGCAGCCAGTCGAAATACTCGTCACGCCCATCTTCTGGCAAATCATACCAGGTGGCCCAAATTCCATTGCCCATCAGTCTCTCCCTTGCAAGTTCGGTTACACCCTAACAAAAACAACGGGAAGCCAGACGACCCCTGCTTTCTAATTCGATTCCGCCGGAGCCGCGCCCAGGGTCATTTCCGGGTCGCCATCTGCGATCAGCCCATCGCGAACCTTTGGCATGGTCAGTGCGATGTCAGTGATCGGCAGCCCGTGGGTTGGTGCAATGACCTCGACGCCAAGCTCTTCCATCAGCGCTTCGAGTTTGTCGACATAGATGTTCATGTCGGTCGTGGTCGTCCAGAACAGGGCGCGCTCGGCAAACACCGCCAGCACATCCTTGAGATCAAGGGACGTCGCTTCCTCGGCGAGCAATCCGCAATGCCCGTCAAAGTGATAGTGGCTGTAAGCAAACCCATCGCCCGGGAACAGGCATTTCGCGCCCGTCTCAAAGCCCCAAAGAGACGTCCGCAGATCGCGTATCACCGGCTCGACCGCGACGAACACGCGGTCTCCGAGATCGATCTCGTCGCCAACTTCCATGGGGACAAGGCGGTCTGCATGTTTGGGGAATGCCAGGTGATAATCGGCGATATCACCATGCACGGTGATATCCGGCCAGTTCTCGAACACCCGACCCAGCCCGCCCGAATGGGGTGTCTCCTGATGGGTGATGAACAGATATTTGAGCGGCGCACGATCGGCGGTCAGCAACTCGATCATCTGACGTTCGATTTCCGGGAAATCCTTCGGATGCCCGGTCTCGATCATCATCGAGGCCTCAGAGCCGCAAATCAGAAATGCCGCGTTGTAGGAATGATAAGGCCGGCCCTCATATTCCTGCTCCAGGCAGTCGCCCAGCCAGAACACACCGGGCGCAATTTCTCGTGGAAGCGGATGGGTTTTCATCATCACACCCTCCTATCGCTCGAGCCCGCGCGGCACATAGGCCGGGGCAATCTTCGTGCGGTCGAGTTGATCAAGGACGTCGTCGAGCACCACGAACTGCTTGTCGACGTGCGCCCGTCCACTGATGACAGTGCCGTAGCCCGGCGCAATGGTTTCGATGTCGAAACGGTCATACACCTCAGCCACCGCCTTGCGGATAGGCGCCATATTAGCCCCTTCGATCCACCAGTAGCGCGTGTTCAGCAGGAAGGAACGGATGAAAGGAAAATCTGTAACATCGTCCGCTTCGTTGTCGCCGAGCAGCCAGGGGCCGTCCTCCCGGTCACTCCAGAGGTGGCTGAACATGTCCGAAGAAAACAGCGTTTTCGACGCTTCATCGTAGATCCACATGGTGTTGATCAACCGGATCGGGGCGTTCATCACGTCGACGATACGATCGGGGCCCAGCTCTACCCGCGGGCCCCCTTTACCGCTGAGGCTTCCGATAATTGTGGTTTTGAGGACCGGGTTTCGCTCGTCGCCCCGCTGGGCTTCAAACTCGATCCATTCCTCAATCTTAGGCACCGGGGAAAAGCACTCGACCACGTTAAAGCGTTTGGCAATCGCCACCGCGTTGGTCACCGACATGAACTCATTGATCCGCAACGGCATCACGGACAGTGCCGTCTCAGGTCCAATCAGATCACCGAGCTGACCGAGAATCTGTCGCTCATGCACCGAATAACCAGTGTCCAGCAGCAACGCGCGATCGCCGCCTTTCAGGAGATAACAATTGGCGACCGAATAACCGCGCGCACTATCGGGATAGGCACTGATGCGCCCGTTCAGCTCGAACGTATTCTGCAGGGCATACACCCGGCCCGGGCTAAGTTCCAACGTGCCGCTGTAGCTCATCGCACAATCACCATGAACGTTCCCTATTCGGCAGACATCGGCCCAGACGTATCGTTACGCGGCAGCATTACCGGCTCGCCCCGCTCGGCCGAAAGATCGGCTGCCGTGTACACATCCATGACTTCACGCGCTTCTGACGGCTTCACCATCACCGGGCGGTCGTAAACGATGGACTCGATGAAATAGTCGGTCTCGGCCTTCATCGGTCCGGCAAAGACGTGATCGACAGGCTCGCCGGGCATGGTCGACATCGGGTACTGGATGCCATCCTTCACCGTGTTGAACTGCACTTCTTTGTGGGTGTCATCGATGGTCAACGCACCGTCTGTGCCGATAACCTCGATCCAGCACTGGGAGTAGTTCTTGTAACCCAGGGGCAGGATCCAACCCGCGCCGACGGTGATCGTCGTGCCGTCATCCATGGTCACCATGATCCACTGATGGTCAGGGGTGTCACTGTCCTTCATGTACAGCTTGCCGGATTGTTGGGAATAGACCCGGATCGGCTTGCGCGGCCGCAGGCACCAGAGCAGGAAATCGAGATCGTGGGTCGCTTCCATGGCAGCCGGGGACATCTTTGTCCGCCCGGTGATCTTGTCACCCAACTCGCGGGTCACGTTGCGGCTGACCAAGCAGGTTACCGGCTCGCCGATCGTGCCTTCTTTCAAAGCCTTGTGGACGAAGGCGAATTTCGGCTTGAAACGTTGGGAATAGCCAACCGAGAATTTCAAATTCTTCTTCTCGGCAATGCCAATGACCTCATCGGCCTCTTCCATGGTCGAGGAGATCGGCTTTTCAACAAAGACGTGCTTTCCGGCCAGGAGGGAATCGCGGATCATCGGATAATGGGTCGATTCCGGTGTCGCGGAAATGAAAACCGCATCGATCGAATCATTGGCGAGCATCTTGTGATAATCGTCGGTCGTCGAATTCGGGCTGGTCTCACCGGCGATAACCGCAAGCCGCTCGGCGTTGATCTCGGCCAGATGCAACTCATCGACCAGCGGGTTGATTGCGCATGCGTTGGCACGAATACCGCCACACCAGCCCGGTCCAATAATTCCGACATTGACCTGTTTCATATTATCCGTTCCATTCCCTGATCCGTCTGGCTTCCTACGTGCCGACGTAAATTTATATTTAGTGAGCTCGCTGGTCTTATATAAGACGTCGCACCCTATCTTGCAGCCCGCAGCCACACAACAGTCTTAGGTCTTGCGGCCGACGACAACAAGAGCGTCAGACGCAGGGCGCTGACGACAGACTTGCATGCCCATGGTAAGGGGAGCGGTGCCCGGCACATCCTGTCCATGGAACGACGCTTTGATTTCGCAACTTTCCGCCATCCTGATTCCGATTTTCGTCACCGTCGCAATCGGCTATGGCTGGGAGCGTTCCGGCGTCGATTTCCCGACCCAATTCGTCACCCGATCAACCGTGTACGTGCTGACTCCGTGTCTGGTCTTCGCGACGATGACCGGGTTGGATATTTCCCTGACCGCCTATGGCCAGGTAGCCCTCGCAACAATTCTTGTGATGATGAGCGTCGGTTGCGTGGGGGCCTTGGTGCTGCGACTTAGGGGGCTCTCCCTGCGCGCCTTCCTGCCGACAATCCTGGTGCCAAACTCCGGCAATCTCGGACTTCCCCTCGGCCTGTTCGCCTTCGGCGAAGCCGGACTGGCTCTCGCCATTGCCAGCTACACAATCTACGCGCTCGTCCAGTACACGGTCGGGCAACTCATCGCCGCAGGCAAGTTTTCCTACAAGATCGTCGTACGGCAACCGCTGATCTATTCTGCCATCCTGTCGATGGTTTTTCTTTTTACCGCCACCACCCCGCCAACCTGGGCTTTGAACACGACCCAGCTGATCGGCGGCGCGGCGATCCCCCTGAACCTTCTGGCATTGGGTGTCGCGCTGGCACGACTGCGGGTCGTGAGTCTTCAAAACAGCATCCTGGTTTCGGTACTCCGGATTGGGTTGGGCCTTCTGGCGGCCCTGATCATTACTGAATTTCTCGACCTGGATCCGGTCACCCGGGGCGTCGTGATCCTGCAATCGGCGGGTCCTGCGGCGCTGTTTTCCTATTTATGGGCCCAGCTCTATGACAACAGCGCCCAGCAGGTCGCCGGGGTGATCATGATCTCGACCCTACTCTCGCTGGTGACATTGCCCCTGTTGCTGCTGATTGTGCTTTAGAGCGCGGGGAACCGCACCACAAAACGCGCGCCCGAGATCGCGCCATCCACGCCGCGCCGATTCTCAGCCCAGAGCTCGCCGCCGGCGGCTTCCACAATCTGGCGCGAAATCGAAAGCCCGAGGCCCGAATGGGTACCCAGGCGTTCTGACCGGCCGTCCGTGCCGGCCGTCGGCCGGTCAGAATAAAATCGCCCGAAAATGGATTCGAGATTGGCCTCCGGAATTCCGGAGCCTTCATCGTCAACCGTGACCACAACCTCGCCACCACCGCGCTGTCGCGTGCGTGTCGCGGATATCGTGATCTTGCCGTCAGGCGGGTTGAAGGACAGGGCGTTGGTGATGATGTTGCGGAACACCTGGCCGAGCCGGTCCTCGAAAGCATTGACCATCAGTTCAGCCCCGGGCTCGATATCCATCACGATATTGGCGCCCGTGGTCGAGGCGTGGATATCAACCAGCGCATGCAACACATCACGCAGATCCAGATCGGAGGGAGGATCACGGCTCAACTCGGCGTCGAGGCGGGACGCATCCGAGATGTCACTGATCAGACGGTCGAGCCGCGCGACATCATCGAGAATAATCGACATCAGCTTCTTTTGCTGCTCCGGGTCTTCAACCCGCGCCACGGTTTCCACCGCACTACGCAAGGAGGTCAGCGGGTTTTTGATTTCGTGGGACACATCGGCGGCAAAGCGCTCGATCGCATCCATTCGGGCCCATAATGCCTCGGTCATGGCCCGCAAATCCCGACCGAGATCTCCAATCTCGTCTCGCCGCCCGGCAAAATCGGGAATGACCGTATGCCGGCCCGATCCGGTGCGCACCCGTTCAGCCGCCGCCGCCAACCGCTTCAACGGGCGGGCGATCGTGGCTGCTAGATAGACCGACAACAGAATGGTCACCGCCAGGGCGACGCCAAAAACTTGCAGGATATCGATCCGTATCGCGCGCATGGCCCGCTCGATCTCGCCGCTGCCACTCGACAGCATCAGTGCGCCGACCACCTGACGATAGCGCTGCACCGGAATCGAAACCGAAATCACCATGCCGCCGGACTCATGGCGTCGCACACTCGCCTCCGGTCCCTTGACCAGCGCACTGATCACCTCACGGTAGTCACTCGCATGTTGCAGGGTGTGCTCCTGATAGATTGGCAGTTCCCCCTCGCTCGGCAGCCAGTTCAACAAAGATTCGAAGCGGTCCCGAGCCCAGATCCAGGGCGCAAACCCGTCCGGCGGGGAAATCTGGCGCACACGCACTAATCCCCGAGGGTCAACAAGGGCCTGGGTGTCAACGATCAGAGCACCGTCCTCGGAAAACAAACGTGCACGGGTCTGGGTGGGCGCAGTCAGGCGTCGCAGCATAAGGCTGGCGCGAACCGGATCGACTTGTTGACCAATCCCCGGGACGATCAGAACAGCGCCCGCCCCGATTGCCGCAGCAAACACCTCACCCTGAATACGCAACGCCTCGATCTCCGCATCGACCAGGCTCTCCTGATACTGGTCAAGAAAGAAGAACCCGCCGACCGGTACGGCCAGCACCAACAAGTTGATGGCGAGAATCCGCCGGGTCAGCGAGGAAGAGGGTCGCCGACGCAGCAACCAGGCAAACAGCACCCGAAGCGGAACAAATCTCCGGCGCGGGGCCTCCGCGCTGTCCCGTCTCGCGCCACAAACACGACGCGCATCATGCTCCGTGCGAGGGGCACGGGGAGCGTGGCCATTCTGGCGGGCTTCAACTGTCATCCCATCCCCCGCAACGTACAGACTTCCGGTTAGGCGTCCTTGTAGCGATAGCCTATTCCGTAAAGCGTCTCGATGTGCCCGAAATCATCATCGGCATCGCGGAACTTCTTGCGCAATCGTTTGATATGACTGTCGATGGTGCGGTCATCAACATAGATGTTTTCACCATAGGCGGTGTCCATCAACTGATCCCGGCTTTTCACGTGACCCGGTCGCTGAGCCAGTGCCTCCAGGATCAAAAACTCCGTGACGGTGAGCGTGACTTCCCGTTCGCGCCAGGTGCACAAATGCCGGATCGGATCGAGCACCAGATCCCCGCGACGCACTGCAGAATCCTCGCCACTTTCCTGGGAAATCTGCTCCGCCTCCGCGCGACGCAGGATCGCGCGAATCCGCTCGATCAAAAGCCGTTGGGAAAACGGCTTGGTGATGTAGTCATCCGCGCCCATCCGCAGGCCAATAACTTCGTCGATTTCATCATCCTTGGACGTCAGAAAGATAACCGGCATGCGTGATGATTTACGCAGCTTACCGAGCAGCTCCATCCCGTCCATGCGGGGCATCTTGATATCGAGGACAGCCAGATCGACCGGCGTCTGGGTGAGCCCCTGCAGGGCCTCGTCGCCATCAGCATAGGTGCTGACATTATAGCCCTCTGCCTCGAGCGCCATGGTGACCGAAGTCAGAATATTTCGGTCGTCATCGACCAGTGCGATTGTCTGGGCCATTTTGGGGTCCCCTCTATGTAATCGTACATGCAGTTCGGACGTTGATTGCCACCCTCAATCACTTTCGACGTTCATTATGGCGCATTTACGGCCCTGTTTGGGGGAGTTTCGTCCCCGGAATACGGGCTTTCAACGCGTCGGGCCTTCTTGTCGCCACAAACGAAATTGTGAGCGCCGTGCGACGGGGAGACGCATTGCGTAGTTTCCATCCCTCGTCCTTAATCCCTGACATGAATCGCAAACTGCATATCGCTGTCGTGGCGCTGGTTGTCGTGGTATTCGCTTTTGGGGCTTGGCTCAATCTCCGCGTTGACGACCCGCCTGAAAACGCCGCCGTGGGCGGACTTGTTGTGAACGTCGATCTCGGTGGTCCTTTCGAGCTGACCGATCATACAGGGTCTTCATTCTCCGAAGCCGACCTCGCCGGTGACTATGCCCTGATCTATTTCGGCTACACGTTTTGTCCCGATGTCTGTCCGACGGAATTGGGTAAAATCGCGACCGCGATTGATGAACTCGGCGATGACGGCGCCCGGGTGCGTCCGGTCATAATTTCGATCGATCCGGAACGCGACACGCCTGAGATTCTGTCCGAATATGTGCCCCTGTTTCACGAGCGCCTCGTCGGGTTGACCGGAAACGCGGAGGACGTGCGTGACGTCGCCGCCAAATTTCGTGTCTTCTATCGTCGCTTCGAGGATCCGAACTATACTTATTACCTGATGGACCACACCTCATTCGTGTACCTGCTGGCTCCGTCCGGTGACGTGGCGGCAATGTTCCGCTATGGGACACCCCCGGAAGATATGGCGGCGACCATCCGCCAGCATATGCGTGGCAAACTGCGCGGTTAAAGACACACTCTGATACGGAGAAGACGATGCTCAAGATAACCGTCGCCCTTGCCCTGTTGCTCACCACCCTGGTACCGGCAAACGCCCATCAGGAAGAATCCGCGCAGATGACCGTCTCCCACCCGTGGTCGCGCGCCACGGCACCAAGCCAAAAAACCGGCGCCGTGTTCATGGAAATCAGTACAAAAACAGGCGCCGGTGATCGCCTGATCGGCGCGGAATACGAAGACGCAGACCGGGTTCAAATTCACGGACACACCCGTGATGGCGACATCATGCGCATGCGCCCGGTTGAAGCTATCGATATTCCGGCCAAAGGATCGGTCATGCTCGCACCGGGCGGATTCCACGTGATGTTGATCGGGCTCAAGGTGCCCCTGTTTGAAGAAACAACGATTCCGATCACGCTGATCTTCGAAAAAGCCGGCAAAGTCGAAGTCGAAGCAGTGGTCGAAGCGGCCGGCGCAAGTGGCCGCACAGCCACGCCCATGAAAATGGATACCGGCATGAAACACGGGAGCGGTTCTGCTCCTGCCGGGTCGGGGAAAACGAAGTAGCACCCTGCCCTTTGCGGCGCGTGCCGGGTTGGGTAATCTCCGCGCCACCATGACCATTGATGATAGAGACAAGCCGACCGGCCTATTGGCCCGGCGGCTCATTCGCAGCGCCCGGACGGCGACCCTGGCGACCCTGGACGGGGAGACCGTTGGCACTCCCTATGGGAGCCTCGTTCTGACCGCCTGCACGCTGGACGCCACCCCCTTGGTGCTGCTGTCCGACCTGGCACGTCACACCCGGAATTTCAAGGCAGACCCGCGGGTCTCAATCCTCTTTGCCCGTCCTGGCGTTGAAGCCATCAACATGTCCCGGGCGACACTTATCGGGTCTATGGAGCCCTGTGAAAACGAACATCTGCGCGCCCGCTTCCTGCGCCACCATGAAGGCGCGCGCGACCACATGGCTTTTGCCGATTTCCACCTTTATCGCCTGGTGCCTGAAAGCGTTCATTTCATCGGCGGGTTTGGCCGCATCGAAACCCTCGACGCCAGCGACGTGATTTTGGAAGGCGGGCCCTATGACGCGCTTACAGCGGCAGAGTCGGATATTATTGAGCACATGAATGCGGACCATTCAGAAGCCATCCACGCCTACGCTCATCGCCTGGCAGATCGGCCTGGCGTCGACTGGTGCATGACAGGCCTCGATCCCGAAGGCTGCGATCTCACGCGCAACGACGCGGTCGCGCGGATTGATTTCGATACGATTGTCGACAACGCTCAATCGGCGCGGGCAGAACTGGTTCGCCTCGCCCAGGCCGCACGCGACAACATCTAGACACCACCCAAGGCACAGGGAGCTGAACGATGGCGTATGTCACCAATGCTGAAGTGCCGCTCTGGTATGACGTGTGTGGCGACGGGCCGCCCCTGGTGCTGCTGCACGGCCGCGCCGGCAATGCCGCCAGCTGGTGGCGTCAGGTCGCGCTGTTTTCCAGGACCCATACGGTGGTCACCTACGACCAGCGCGGCTTCGGGCGATCCCCGTGCGAGAAAGACGATTTCAACACTGAAACGCTGGCACCCGATATCGCGGCTATCCTGGATGCGATCGGTATCGAGCGCGCGGCTCTGATCTCCCAATCGATGGGGGGCATATCGGCGATGCGGTTTGCGCGGGATTACCCCGGGCGGACCGCCGGCCTGATCGTCGGATCATCGCTGGCCGGCATCACGCCGAAGGATATCCGCGGGCGCCTCGCCGAACGGGAACGCGCCAATACTGTGACCCTGCCCGACCGTGCCTTTGCCCCGGGCTATAGCGCGCGCGAACCGCTGCTTTACGAGCTTTACAAGCAGATTCTGGCCTTTAACACCTGTTTTGACCCCGCCTGGCGATCCCGGATTGCCGGATCGGCGGCGAGCTTCGGGGCTGAAGACTTTGATAGCTACGCCGTCCCCACGACGTTCATTGTCGGGGCACATGACCAGTTTTTCCCGCCGAGTTTCGTTCACGAGGTCGCCGCGTGGGTGCCTGGTGCGACGGTGATCGACATCCCGGACGCGGGGCACTCTCCCTATTGGGAGATGCCGGATCTGTTTAATGAAATTGTTCTGAATTGGCTCGACGCGAACGCCGTCTGGTGACGCCGGGCGCCAAATTTACAAAAACTCAGGCGTCGTCGATCAACCCTACGGTCACCGCCAGCAGACCCTTGTCGCCCGAACGGGTGGTGACACGCACGCGCGCCTCCGCATCGAGCATGCGCAATCCGGACTGAGCAACAACCCGCCCGGAAACAAAGACGTCCTGGCCTTCTCCATCTAACAAAATGAAGCCGTAGCCCTTGTTCGGATCAAAAAATTTGACGGTGCCCTCGACAGCCGGCGCGTCAGGATCGCTCGCGACCTCCGGCTCGACAGTGCCTTCCGAGACGCTATGAATCACCGAGACCATCGGGCCGCGGGGGCCCTGCTCGACTTCGCATTCCAGCTCAGTCCCGTCCTGAAGGTCTTTCACGCCCGCAGCCTCGAGCACCGAAACATGGACAAATGCATCGCCCAGTCCGTTCGACGGCTGGACGAACCCAAATCCTTTGATGGGGTTGAACCATTTGACGGTCGCGGAAATTCGGTCTCCCCCGCCGCTGACAGGTACTTCTGCATCAATCATCGTTGGTAAATCCCGACGCACATTTGGCGCCACAGCAACAATCGCGGGCTCGGCTCTTTACGAGCGCGGGCACCATACAGTGGCTCACAATCGGTAAAACTTTAGCATAAGAATCTGGTTATGTAGCGAGTCGGAAAATAATTGCATTAATGCACTGCAATATAATTGTCCCCTACCATACCGTCGGCAAGTCCCGGATTCCCAACATTGTCGCGCTCTCGGTATTCGCGCCTGCCAGTTTTGCGGCCCGGAGGTCGGCGCCGTTAAGCACAGCCTGCGCGAGGTTGGCGCCTATGAGGTCCGCACTTTGAAGGTTGGCGTTATTTAACTGGGTTGGCAGTCGGCGCGTCGAATCGATGATCAAAGGCCCCATATTGCAGTTGCGAAGAAGCGCCCCTGCCAGCCGTGCACCCTTAAGGTTTGCACCTCGCAAATCAGCCCCCTCAAGGTTCAAATTGCGCAAATCGGCGTTTTCGAGGTTGACGCCCTGGAGTTTGGTATTGCGTAAATCGAGGCCGTAAAATGTCGTGTTGCAAGCCCGCATAGCGGCAAGATTCATATTCGCCATCGTCTTTACAGGGCGGAGATCAACCCCGGACAGGTCCGCGGGAAGACCCTGAGCCCCGGCGGTTTCAACAAACTGGATATGGCTCTTGAAGCTGATCAAACAGGGGCGGGTCGAGCTCACTCATGGGTTTACCGACCGGCTCATCGGCCAGCACATCGTCAAGGTTGGTTTCCATCATCGTGGTCAGCGTCATGTTCACATCGGTCAGAACAGCGTTCGAAAAATCGGCCTTCGAAAGATCCGCACCGGTCAAATCCGAACCCTCCAGATTGGCGCCGGTGAAGTCTGCCTGCTTTAGGTTTGCGCGGGTTAGGGTGCAGTTCCTCATGATCACACCGCTGAAATCCGTGCGCACGGCCAGCAAGTTCGAGAGGTTTGCGCGTTCAAGGTTGGCGTTAGCAAAACTGGCCTCACAGCCGATCACACGACCGAACTCGGTCTCCGGTTTGCGATACAACAATTCCCACGCGCATCTGTCTCGGCAATTGCGCCTTCGCGTAAATCCGCCTCGCTTAAATCAGCTTCGGTCAAATCCGTGTTGCATTGTCAAGAAGGGCCGCCAGCCCTAATGCGCCTCGTTCCACGTGTCGCCCACTCCCGCGTCTGCCACGAGCGGCACGGCCATGTTCACTGCGGGGGCGGCCGCGTTTTCCATCACGTCGCGCATGGTCTCGATCAGGGCATTGACCTCGTCCTCGGGGGTTTCGAAGAGCAATTCGTCATGCACCTGGAGCAGCATCTTTGACTTGAAGTTGTGCTCGGCCAGGGCCGCGGGCACCCGGATCATGGCACGCTTGATGATGTCGGCGGCCGCGCCCTGAATCGGGGCGTTGATCGCCTGACGTTCGGCAAAACCGCGTGCCGCCTGGTTCTTGTCCCTGATCCCGGTGAGATGGATGCGGCGCCCGAACAGGGTGTCCACATAGCCGGCCTCCTTGGCCGCCTCCTTGGTCTCTTCCATATACTGGAGGATCGCGGGATAGCGCTCGAAATAGGCGGCGATATAGTCGCGGGCCTCATCACGGCCAATGCCGAGATTATTCGCCAGGCCGAAGGCCGAGATGCCGTAGATGATGCCGAAATTGATCGCCTTGGCGTTACGCCGCAGCATCGGGTCCATGCCCTCGATCGGCACATTAAAGACCTGACTGGCGGTCATCGCATGGATGTCCTGGCCGTCCTGGAAAGCCGCAATCAGTGCGTCCTCATTGGCCACATGGGCCACCACCCGCAGCTCAATCTGCGAATAGTCGAGACTGACCAGCTTATGGCCCGGATTGGCCATGAAAGCCGCGCGGATCTTGCGCCCTTCCTCAGTGCGGACCGGGATATTTTGCAAATTGGGATCCGTCGAGGACAGCCGCCCGGTCTGGGCGATCGCCATGCCGTAAGAGGTATGCACCCGCCCGGTTTCCGGATTGATCTGCTCGACCAGCGCGTCCGCATAGGTCGATTTGAGCTTCGCCATCTGGCGCCACTCCAGGATCGTTTGCGGCAACTCACTGCCCTGGGCCGCCAGGCCCTCGAGCACATCGGCCGAGGTGGTGTAGGCGCCGGTCTTACCCTTCTTGCCGCCTTCGAGACCAAGCTTGTCGAACAGGATTTCGCCGAGCTGCTTGGGGGAACCCAAATTGAATTCTTCGCCCGCGATCACGTGGGCCTGCTTTTCCAGCGTCGCCATCCGCTTGGCAAAATCCTTCGACAGATTGATCAGGGTTTCCGCGTCCGCGCGAATACCGGCGCGCTCCATGGTAACGATGACCGGCACCAGGGGGCGCTCGATGGTCTCGTAGACATTCGCCATCCGCTCACCCACCAGGCGCCGCTTGAGCAGACCGTGCAGGCGCAGGGTCATATCCGCATCTTCAGCCGCGTAGTAGAGCGCCTTATCGAGCGCGACCTCGGCGAAGGAGATCTTGTTCTTACCCTTGCCCGCGACCTCTTCAAACTTGATGTTGGCGTGGTCGAGCAGCCGGAAAGACAGATCGTCGAGCCCGTGCTTGTTGCGCCCGGCATCGAGCACAAAGGACAGCAGCATCGTGTCGTCGATCGAGACCGCATTGAGGGGCGCGGCGTCGGACAGATGGGTCTCCACCGCATGGGAGAGCACCAGCAAATCGTACTTGGTGTTGTGGGCGATCTTGAGGACCGCAGGGTCTTCGAGCAGCCCTTTGAGCTGTTCGAGCGCCACAGCGAGCGGGATTTGCTTGAGGCTTTCCTCCTCCGCTGGCGCGCCGCCAGTCCCGTCGAGATCAAGCTCCGTGGGCATGGTCGCGCTCACATGGCCGACCGGCACATAGCAGGCTTCGCCCGGGGTGAAGGACAGGGAGAATCCGACCAATTCAGCCCGCATGGCGTTCAGGGACGTAGTCTCCGTATCGAAAGCCACGACGCCCTTGTCCCGGGCCCGCGCGATCCAATCGGTCAGGGTCTTTTCGTCCTGCACCAGTTCATAACTGACCTCTGATGGGCCGGTATCCGGCGCGCTGGCCGCGTCGGGCTCTGGAGCCTCGAGCAGCCCCGCAGCATAGAATTTGCTCTCGAAGCGCTGGGTCAGGCTGCGGAACTCCATCGCCTTGAGGAAGTCGATCAGGGTTGCAGGGTCGGGCTCCCGCAGGGCGAAATCCGCAATGCCAACCTCGGTGTCCACATCGTCCTTGAGGCGAACCAGTTCACGACTGATCCGGGCCTGCTCGGCAAACTCGATCAGGTTTTCGCGCCGCTTGTTCTGCTTGACCTCACTGGCCCGGGACAACACCGAATCGAGATCGCCATATTCATTGATCAGCAATGCTGCGGTCTTGATCCCGATCCCCGGCACCCCGGGTACGTTGTCGGTGGAATCCCCGGCCAGAGATTGCACATCGACGACCCGGTCCGGGGCGACCCCGAACTTGTCCATGACCTGATCGGGGCCGATCACCAAATCCCTCATCGGGTCGAGCATCGCCACGCTGCCGCGCACCAGCTGCATCAAATCCTTGTCCGAGGACACCACCACGGTCTCGATCCCCGCGGCCTCGGCCTGGCGGGCATAGGTGGCAATCAGGTCATCGGCCTCAAAGCCCTGCATCTGGATCGCGGGCAGGCCAAACGCCTCAGTGGCCTCACGGACCAGGGCAAATTGCGGGCGCAACTCCTCCGGGGGTTCGTCCCGGTTGGCCTTGTATTCCGGATAAATATCGTTGCGGAACGTCTTGCGCGAGGCGTCAAAGATGACCGCCATATAATCGAACGTGCCATCATCATGGGCCCGCTCGACCAGCTTCATCAGCATCGCGCAGTAGCCGTTAACGGCGTTGGTGTAGATCCCGTCCGAGCGGCGAAACGCCTCCAGCGGGCTAGAATGGAAAGCACGGAAAATGAATCCCGAGCCATCGATCAGATAGAGCCGTTCCGGAGCATCACCCGCGCCAGCAGCTTTTGAATTTTTAGAGGCAGCCATAGTGTAATTTTAGCTCAAATCCCGCAAGCCAAACAGGCCCGCCTGTGCACAAGAAGGCCGGGCTTACATACCCTTGACGGTCAGGACCAGATTTTGGCGCAATTCTTCGACAAGGGCGTGGGCGCCGCCGCCGTTGATTATGTCGATCCTCATGAAGGATTTGACGCCGCAGCCGACCAGAAAGATCGGTACAGCCACCACCATCGCCATCGCGGCCAGAGCAAAGATATTGCCCAGGGTTACGATCGGGTGAAACGACCGGTCATGAGTCCGACGCCCTGGCGTTCGGCATGAAGGTGGATACCGGGAATCACGCGATATCCGCGATCGTCGGGCGACCACCGACCAGCCAGTCCTGTTCGGCCAGATGAGGTTCGATAATCCCCAAACCCCGGTCTACGACCGTTTTGAAATAATCGAAAACCGGCCCCTCACCGCCGCCGAACAACCGCTCGAAGCGCAGGCGCGCCACCCCGTAGCTAAAAAAATTGACGGCAAAGCCAACCCAGTCGCCGACCCGTGCTTCTTCGTCCCAGCCTTCAGGGCCAAATTTCCCGGTCTGCTCCACGCGATAGCGCAACGTGTCGTGGCTCTGGCGCAGGATCAGGATCAGGTCTCTGTAGCGCAGGGCCGGGACCTTGCCCAACGGGTTCACCTTCAGGAAGTCCGCCGCCAGATTGCTACCATCCATCAAATCCACCAGCTCGAAATCATAAGCGGTCTCGGTCAGCGCGAGCATCAGTGCGGTTTTGTAGGAATTGCCCGAACGCGGGTGGGCATAAAGCGTTTAGTCGGCCATGGGTCCCTCCGGATAGCTGACCTGCAGTATAGAACAGACGATCTCATCCGGCTGGGTTGGACACCCTCGGAAATCAGCCACGACAATGTGGTGTTTTTCCAATGCGCCGGGGTGGTCTTCGGGCTCTATGGCCGCGCGGCCCTGGCCGAAGATGCCGCCCCCGACAGCGCCGAAGGCATTAGGTTTCGCGGCGTCGCCCTGGCCTACAACACCCGCAGCAAAGACGAGGTGAACGCCGTCCTGGCCCTGGCCGCCCGCGCCGGGGCGGTGACTGCAAAACCTTCCGAAGAGGCGTTCTGGGGTGGGTATTCAGGCTATTTCGCTGATCCGGACCGGCATTTATGGGAAGTGGCGTGGAACCCGAGTTTGGTGATTGATGGAGACGGCCATGTCAGCCTGCCGGGCTGACCGGCTCGGGCGGATGAATGGCTATGCCCGACGGGCCCGGCGCCAGTGCAATCGCTCGCGGGTGGTGCGCTCATGCACGAAGCCAAGTTTTTCCAGGGTGAGAATGGAGGCGGTGTTCTGGGCTGAACAATCCGCAATCACTGCGCTCGTAGCTGTATCCTGAAACGCCCAGTCGATCAGCATGGCGCAGCCTTCGACGGTCAGACCACGGCGGCGATGGGCGGGCACAATCTGGTATCCGATCTCAACCTCACCGGCTGCATTCGGCGGCCCGGTGAACGAGGCCGCCCCGACCACCATATGTTCAACAGCATAACGAAACAGCCACAGCCCCCATCCGGCCGGATCGCGGGGCGCGGTGCGTCCCAAGGCGGGGTTGGCCGCATCATCGAGCCGTTGGGCGAAGGCGGGAAGTTTGGTCGCCAGATCCGCATCGGGGAAATCCCGGTGAATCATTGCACCCGCGAGATCGGTGGCGAGCTTTCGATCGCCGAGCAACGCGCGCGCCAACTCACGCCCGACGGGCACAAGTTGCAGGCGGCGGGTCTGGAGCGGCGTGGGAAGTGCGTCAGGCTGGCGTGTCAATGATCGGCAGCAGCAGGGGCGTCAGCCGCCAGTACGAAATGCCGACCGCAATAGGGACAGTCGATTTCGGAATTGGCGCCCATATTCAGGAACACGCGTGGGTGACCCAGCGCGCCACCGCCATCGCAGGCGAGTTCGCGACTTTTGGCTTCAATTGTCTCGGGCGGTTGCATGACGGCAAGGCTCCTGCGAGTAGCTCGGGACGCCGGCAGCGGTTGTGCGGTCGGCGAAGACGCCATACATAGGCGAAGCGCATTCGCGCGACAATATGTTCCCGAACCCCACAAGGCCCATGAACACCACCGCAACCGCTGCAACATCGACGCCCGCGCCCGCCGGACAGCCAGAACAGGCAATTTCCGCGCGCGGCCTCGACAAGGTTTATCGCGCGGATGGCGGCGACCAGGTCCATGCTCTCCACGCGGTTGATCTGGATGTGCCACGGGGCGGCATCTTTGGGTTGCTGGGTCCTAATGGCGCAGGCAAGTCGACCTTCATCAACATTCTCGCCGGCCTGGTGGTAAAAAGTGCGGGCACCGCCGAAGTCTGGGGCCTGGATATCGATCACGAGCCGCGCCATGCCCGGGCGGCGATCGGCGTGGTGCCCCAGGAACTCAACCTCGATGCGTTTTTCAGCCCCCACGAAATGCTGGAAGTGCAGGCCGGCTTCTACGGCGTGCCGCCGTCCGAGCGCCGGACGATGGAAATTCTCGATCGGGTCGGCCTCGCCGATAAGGCCAATGCCTATTCGCGCGCCCTGTCCGGCGGCATGCGCCGCCGGCTGCTGGTCGCCAAGGCGCTGGTCCACAACCCCCCGGTCCTGGTGCTCGATGAGCCGACCGCCGGCGTTGATATCGAGTTGCGCCAGTCGCTTTGGGCCTTCGTCAAAGAACTCAACGAGAATGGCACCACCGTGGTGCTGACAACCCATTATCTCGAAGAAGCCGAGGAATTGTGCGATCGGATCGCCATCATCAACCGCGGCCGTGTGATCGCCTGCGACGACACAAGAGCGCTGGTTCAACGCCTCGACAACAAGGAATTGCGGATTACTGTCGACGCCCCCCTGAGCGCCATACCCACGTCGCTTAGCGACTTCAATGTCGAACGGCAAGGAGATCAGACCCTCCTCTTCAGCTATCGGACGAGCGAAACAGAAGTGAGTGATATCTTGTCCGCCGTCGCGGGTGTCGGGTTGAAAATCACCGACCTTTCGACCGAGGAACCCGATCTGGAAGATGTCTTCCTCGACCTGACCCGCGAGGCGGAGGCAACAAACACCTGATGTGGCACACGCACATCCCACGCCTGTTTCTTCCGCTTCTGTTGGTGGTCGCGCTTGCGTCCTGCGCGCCTCGATTCCAGCCCGCCGGTCCGAACGCCGATGTCCCCCGGCGCCCAACCCTGACCGACACCCACTTTCTCACAAGCGACGGCACGGCGCTTCCGCTACGCCGCTGGGCACCCGAAACGCCGCCGCGCGCTGTGATCATCGCGCTGCACGGCTTTAATGACTACGGCAAGGCCTTCACCAAAATCGGAACCTGGCTCGCCACCCAGAAAGTGGCCACGCTCGCCTACGATCAGCGTGGCTTTGGCAGCTCACCGCAAGCCGGGATCTGGCCCGGGCGCGAGCGGTTGGTTTCCGACATTCATGACGCGGTCAGCGCAGTAAAGGATACTTATCCTGACCTGCCTGTTTTTGCGCTGGGCGAAAGCATGGGGGGCGGCGTCCTGATGGTGGCCTGGAATCACTCACCCCTGGACGTCGACGGACTCGTTCTGGTCGCACCCGCGGTTTTGAGCCGCGACACCATTCCCGCCTACCAGGCCGCCAGCTTATGGGTGCTGGCCCATACAATGCCGTGGCTTTCCGTGTCCGGACAGGGAATCAAGCGCAATCCATCCGACAACATCGAAATGCTGCGCGCCCTGGGCCGTGATCCACTGGTGATCAAGCATACGCGGGTCGATTCCGTCTGGGGGCTCGTCAATCTGATGGACGACGCACTGGCGGCCGCGTCGCAATTCGTCGCGCCTTCTTTGTTTCTGTTTGGGACCAATGACGACATCGTGCCCCCCACTGCGTCACGCCAGCTGCTCGCTGCGCTGCCCAAGACTGCCAGAGCCGGCCAAACAATCGCGGTCTATCCGGACGGCTTTCACATGTTGCTGCGCGACCTACAGAGCGCGGTCGTCTGGGAAGATATCCTGACCTGGATCGACGATCCGACCGCACCGCTGCCGTCCGGTGGGGATGTCAGCGATCCGATCTCCGCGCTGCCTGATCTCGACTGACAGCGGCGCTCCGGTACCCGCACGCCATGGGAATCAATCCGCGGCGTCGGCTTTCGATTTGAGGTCAAGAGACGCCGAATTCATGCAGAAACGCAGGCCTGTTGGCGGCGGGCCATCGGGAAATACGTGACCCAAATGGGCGTCACAGCGGGAGCAAACGACCTCATTGCGCTCCATGCCGTAGGCCCGGTCCACCTTGGTTTCGACAGCGTCCTCGGTGACGGGCTTCCAGAAACTGGGCCATCCGGTGCCGGAATCGAACTTTTCACCCGAGTTGAACAACGCGGTGCCGCAACACACGCAATGGAACATGCCCGGATCCTTGCTGTCGTTGTATTTGCCGGAGAACGCCGGTTCAGTTCCGGCCTGACGGGCGATCTGATACTGCTCGGGCGTCAGTTGCGCACGCCACTCTTCATCTGATTTCGTAATTTTTTCGTCTGTGTCATCGGACATCGAATTTCCCTTCAGGCTTTCCGGAATACCAAGCTGTTTCGCCTCTTATATGGAGATATCGCACCCTTTCGGCAACGTATGCTTGACGAAAGCGGGGTTTGGCGCAATTGTCCGCAGCGTGAGCGCCCGTAGCTCAGCTGGATAGAGTGTCGGCCTCCGAAGCCGAAGGTCACAGGTTCAAATCCTGTCGGGCGCGCCACTTTGGCATGCATCTTACGTTGATTGGGGTCTAAGGCGGTGCTTGTCTCACTTTGAGTGTTTTGTCGAAATAGACAGGCCTATGCTTGGTAGTATGATGTTTACCCCCAAGAGGTACGTCTAAGTACCCGAGCCGCTGACAAAGTTTGAGACACGTTGAGCGACAACAACAGATGAGTGAGACCATGTCAGCGAAACCATTACTATACCGGGTCACCTCGAGATTCGCTGGCGCGCCACGGCTGGGCAGTTCCAGCTTTCAGTGATTGATGCAGCGACCAATGTCCGTCTCTCCGCGGGCCCGCCGCAGAAACGCAAAGACGCGAGCGCGGCACCCGTGGTTGGTGGGATCAAGGTCGGCCGCCCAGGTGACGTCAAAATCCAGATTAAGGCCAGCGGTGGCTGGTTTGTACGCGCGGTACAGAATTAAATCCAAAACTTAGTCTTCTTGACCATTTGCCAGGCCTGGCTCCCTTCTGGAGCCGGGCCTGACGTCGTTGTGTCTGTGTCACGCGAGCCCTTGGCCAGCCTGAATTCCCTAGAATTGTCGCCGGGCGGACACAACATTGCTAGATTTCGTTGCGACCTTGGAATACGAAGACGGCGCGGTCGTCTGCGGATTACGAATTCCATGACACCCCAACGACAGTTGCGATACAGTGTTCTTGAAACGGCGACAACAGGGAGTGGCCGGTCAGCCCATGGCCCCGGAAACTGCTCCCCACGGGAAAACCAGCATGAATGATACCGACCAGACATCCGGCGTTCCGGCACGTAGCCTGGACGAAGTGCCACCAATGCCCACCATGGGCAACGCGCCGCGCCGCAAGGTAGGGCCCAATCGTCCACCCCGCAGCGTCGGCGCGCGCATGACCGTCGGCCCGGGGATTAAGCTTAAGGGCGAAGTCTCAGATTGCGACACGCTCGTGGTCGAAGGCACCGTTGAAGCCACCCTGGTCAGCGAAGTGCTGGAGGTCGCGGAAGGCGGGACCTACACCGGAACCGCAACGGTCACCGATTCGGAGATCCACGGGCATTTCGAGGGAGAGCTGACCGTCACCGGTGTTTTGCAGATTCGCAGCACCGGACATGTGACAGGCACCGTCAAATACGGGCGTATCGAAGTCGAATCCGGCGGGGAAATTGCCGGGACGATCACCCAAGACGAACCCAAACCCACCTCAAAATCCGCGGTTAACCGACTCTTGACCGCCGCCGAGGCGACGTCGCGGAGCGCCATTTCGGGCTGACCGGCTAAAGTGCCGAGAATGTGTGCGGCGAAACCGCACACAATCAGCGCGTCTAATTGACTCTCGCGGTCCGGATTTCTAGATTTCCGGGATCATCGACATCCCGGTACCGGCCATCGCACTTTTCGCGTGACCGTTCCCGAACGAGAAAACCAAAACTGGATTGCGCGTGTGCGAGCGCGCTGCAGTTTGCTCGAGATCGCCATACCGCTCATGACGGCCGCAAATGTGCCGTTGCCCCGAGCCACAACTATGGAGTGCTTTTAATGGCTGAAGAAAAACTACCGATCGCCATCCTGGCCGCCGCTGGCTTTGCCGAGACAACTTTCACGGACACCCAGAAGCTTCTTCTGGCACAGGGTCGCAAGTTCAAGGTGATTTCGCCCGATGGCGGGCTCGTCCAAGGCTGGCATGACGGCGCCTGGGGCCATCACTTCATGGCCGATGAAGACATCGCCGACTCACTGGCCGCCGACTACGCTGGCCTGATCCTTCCCGACGGGAAGAACAGCGCCGACACGTTGATCGAGAATGTTCACACCAAGCGGTTGATCGCTGCCTTTATCGACGCTGAAGCACCTGTGCTGGTGGTTGGAGACGCCTTGCGTCTTCTGGTTCCCGCAGGCGTGGTCGCGGCCCGCCGCATTGCCAATGCCCCGGAGGCCGAGGAAGAGCTCGCCCGCGCGGGCGCCAACCTGGTCGCTGATGAAAACCTGGTCGTCGACGGAACTTTGATCACGACCACCACCGAGACCTCAAACCCGTCTCGCATCGAAGCCTTCCTCGCTTCGATGGAAAGCCAGGCCGTGCCGCAGGCCGCCTAGCTCAACGACAAATATGTAAAACGTTGCAAACGCCCGGCTCACCGCCGGGCGTTTTGCTATCTGCGTTTCTCGAAGGTCGCAACAATACTAGGGACGGGCACTTCGTATTCTTCGCGTAGGAACGCGAGATATCGAGATCAGGTCGATCACCGCATCCGCAGCCACCTTACGCAGATAGTCTTCGGTGTGCAGATAACGGCCGGCCGAACTGAGTTCCCAGCTTTCAATGTTTTGACTTTCTTCAAATGTGGCAATGAACATCCCGTTGTCTGCCAACACCCGCCTTACCTCTGCAAAGACCGGCTCCAAAACGCCAAAATAAACAAGAACGTCGGCGGCGATCCCCGCTTCTGCGCTGCCATCTAGCAGTGTGTTGAACGCGGCCACCAGATCCAGATGAAGAAAGTCTTGATAGGCTCCCGTTGCTTTCGCGCGTTCGAGCATTGCGGAAGACAAATCAACACCGGTCAGACGAGATGGCAAGCCGTCCAGCGCGACACCAGCCAAACCTGTGCCACATCCGAGATCGATCAGCTGATCCACGCCATTGGGTCGCGCCTCACGGAGCGCTCCGGCAACCACCTGCGGGCCGGTATGTTTTAAATTCTCTGTCAGGTGGTTATCGAAGTGTTCCGCATACCAGTCGAAAAAACCCGCAACATAGTCATCCGGCGCACGATCGGGGGATGCCTCTTCCCCCAGGGCCGCAATCATAAATGCCGGTCCCTGGCGATCGGGGGGGATTTCAAGGCTTCGGCGGTAATGGGCCAGCGCCGACTTCTTATCGTCCTTATTGGATTAATACTCCCCCAATAACCAATGGGCGATCAGACAATTGTCATCAATGGCCAATGCACGGGTAAAAAACAATTTTGCCCACCTTGCGTCACCGTGAAAAAACAGGGACGAGCCGACTTCGGCAACATGGTTGGCTTCGACCGCGTTACCCTCCAGCGTCGCCCTTGCAGCCGCGTCGTGGTCTCCCAGATTTTGTAGTGCCTCGGCATATTTTGCCACGCCGCCACATGCTCTGGTGCCGCGTCTACAATACGACCAAAGGCATCTGCAGCGGCCTGATCGTCACCCGCACGGAGCAGGTGGTCGGCCTGAAAGAAAGTGTCAGAACTCATCGATCAAGTATGCAGATTCAATCACGCGACCCATGCCGGAGTGAAATCCGGCCTGATATTTCGGAATGTTTAGCCCGGTGGCTATTTACACTTGCCGCTCTTTTTGCCGCCGCCACCCGGGGGCAGGCACGGGGTCGGCAGGACTTTCGCATTGGCGCTGCGGTCCAGGCGGACGATCGTCGGCGCGGCATAAGCCACACCTGCGGCAAGCCCGAGACGAGCCCGTGCCTTGCGGCGGCTCAGGCCGGGGGTTGCATCGTTATCTTTGGTCGGTTGAACTTCCATGTCTCACCTTTACGTGCGTGGCGTAGAGCCACAAGTTCACGAACGATCCTCCCCCGATCGATATTCTGATGCTAAATCGGGCCCAACCATTCACGCAACAAGAAAAATTATGGTTTTTCGTTCATTTACAATAGGTTATGCAGATGCCTGAAACACCTGTCGATGCTGATACAAGTTTGGGAGCCGCGCCAGAGCGTACAATTGCAGCGACCCGCGGGGTCGGGCGATATCTGGTCAATCTCGGCTATGCGGTGCTGACTGAATTCACTCTGGCCAATCATCGCCGAGCCGATGTGATCGGTCTTTCAGATACCGGCCATTTTGTCATCGTCGAGGTGAAAGTAAGCGTGGCGGATTTACGGGGTGACGCCAAATGGCCCGAATATGAGGATTTCTGCGACCAGCTGTATTTCGCCGTGCCGCCTGAATTTCCCAGTGAGATCATTCCCGATTCCACCGGCTTGATGATCGCGGATTCATGGGGCGCGGAGGAAATCCGGTCTGCCCCGGAGACCGGCCTGCATGCCAGCCGTCGCAAGGCCCTGACATTGCGCTTCGCCCGGGCAGCCGCCCAGCGTCATCAACGGCTCGTCGATCCGCGGGTTTAGCTTGAGATTCGAGAAATCGTGTCGGTGGTGGAAAATCCATCGACAAGCTCGGCGAGCACAATCTGCCCGCCATAGGCAGTAACGAAGTCACCCCCGACCACCTCTTCGACGGCGTAATCAGCGCCCTTCACAAGAACATCCGGGCGAATAATTTCGATCAGCTCGCGTGGCGTGTCTTCCGCAAACAACACCACAGCATCCACCCCAGCGAGCGAGGCAATCACCCGGCCTCGCGCCGCTTCGGGCTGCACCGGCCGCTCCGGACCTTTCAGGCGCGCCACCGACGCGTCGTTATTGAGCGCGACGACCAGCCGGTCGCACGCCGCACTCGCTTGCTCGATCAAAGAGATATGGCCGGGATGGACGAGATCGAAACAGCCATTGGTAAAACCAACGGAAAGTCCGCGGGCGCGCCACTGGACTACCCGGTCGACCACATCATCACGCCCGAGAAATTTTGCGCCAAGATCCGGCGCGCGCCCCAGCGCATCACCGAGTTCATCGGCGCAAACAACCGCCGTCCCGACCTTTGCCACCACGATCCCGGCAGCAACATTTGCCAATTGCGCGGCATCCGTCAACGCAAGACCCGCGGCCAAACCTGCGGCAACGGTCGCCACAACCGTGTCACCGGCACCCGAAACATCGAATACGTCACGCGCCAAAGCTGGCAGATGGACACACCCGTCCGCGGTCACAACGCTCATGCCGCGCGGACCGCGGGTGGCGATCACAGCCTCCACCCCACACGTCTCGAGCAATATCCGGGCGGCTGCTTCGGCTTCATCGTCGCTATCGACCGGGTGCCGCGCGGCTTCGGCGAGCTCTCGCCGGTTAGGAGTCAGCAAACTGGCCCCCCGATAGCGTGTGTAATCAGTTCCTTTCGGATCGACGATGACGGGCAGCCCCGCCGCGCGGGCGGCCGAGATCGCCTGCGTAATAACCGCCTCGCTCAGAACCCCCTTGCCGTAATCGGATAGGATCAGCGCGCCGTAGTCACCGCTCTCCATCGCGGCTTCCAGGTTTTTCGACAACCCCGACAACAGCGTATCAGCGAGCGGGCTCGAATCTTCATCATCGGTCCTCAGCAATTGCTGGACGCCGGCAATAAACCGGGTTTTGACCGTTGTCGGACGCGAGGGATCGGTGGTCAGTGACAGGGTCACCGCCGGATCGTTCGCGAGCACGTCGACGGCCTCCGCGCCAACCAAATCCGCGCCAATCGCCCCGAACAGATTGACCTTGGTTCCCAGGGCAGAAAGGTTCCGGGCGACATTTCCGGCACCGCCCACGGTGGTTGCCTGGCGTGAAATCGTCAGAATCGGGATCGGGGCCTCGGGAGAAATCCGCTCCACGTGGCCATAGACGAACCGATCAAGCATCACATCACCGACGCACAGCACCCTGGCCTCGCTCAGGCGCGGCAACCATTCAATCAATCGTGTAGACTTGTTCATCACACCCCTAGATAGCAGGTCAGCAGGCGCATCGTCATCCTGTCTTGACGACACGGCGAAACAGAAAATCTACCTGGACCGGTGAGCCCTCGCTTGAGAGGTTGAGATTGTACCACCCAATCTCGACAAAGCCCCGGGATTCGTGGAATTCGGCAACGTCAGCGGCGACCGCCTAGTTATCATACAACGCCTCGAAAGAGGCCTCGATACAAACAAACTCGAACGCGGACAGGAGAGAAAGCGGTCCAGCCCTGTGCCTCGCATCATGCGGGCCAACCTCTCCGTCGGATAGGCTGCCGTAATATAGGCCGCCAACGCGCCGCGGCAGCCCGCTTCGGCCGCTGCAAGCCAGAATAAACCGGCCGAATCCGTTGGACACAATCACCTGAGGATCCTGGGGCATAGGGGCCTGTGCGTTCATCTAAAACCCTTCTCCGTGCCGGTTTACAAACGCTCGGGCGATCCCCTACATTCCTCACGCACTGCGCGGCAAAGAACATCTGCGCGCTCGGGTACCTCAATCCGGCCAAAGCCGATCTCCGAAAGAATTTACGATGTCGAAGATCGTGGTAGCAGGCGGCGCCGGTTATATCGGCAGCCATACCTGCAAGGCGCTCCACGCGGCGGGCCACACACCAGTTGTTTTCGACAATCTGAGTAACGGACATCGTGATGCGGTCCGATGGGGGCCGTTCGAGGAAGGCGATATCACCGACGGCGCGCGGTTGCGCGAGGTTCTCGATATCCATGCACCCGATGCGGTTATTCATTTCGCCGGCCTGATCGAAGTCGGGCATTCGGTGCAGGACCCATCTGCGTTCTGGCACAACAATGTCATCGGATCCTGGACTTTGCTCGACGCCATGCGTGACCGGGAGGTGAAGCGAATGGTCTTCTCGAGCACGGCAGCGCTCTACGGGATTCCCGGGACGGTTCACGTCGACGAAGACTCGCCCACTCAGCCGGTCAGCCCTTATGGAGACACCAAGAACGCCGTCGAGGCGATGTTAGCTAATTACGCTGGCAGTGACGGTCTGCAATACGCCGCCTTACGATATTTCAATGCCGCCGGAGCGGATCCGGAAGGCGATCTCGGCGAGCGGCATGATCCCGAATCCCACCTGATCCCGCTGGTGTTGCAGGTCGCGCTCGGCCAACGCGATCACATTGCCGTCTTCGGGACCGACTACCCAACGCCAGATGGTACCGCGGTGAGGGACTACGTCCATGTCACAGACCTTGCCGCCGCCCATGTGGCTGCCGTTGAACACCTCACCAATAATGGTAATTCCCTTATCGTTAATCTTGGCACCGGCGCCGGCTATTCGGTTCGGCAAATCATCGAGGCCTGTCGGCAAATCACGGGAGCACCCATCCCCCATCAGGACAGCGCGCGCCGGGCTGGCGATCCTCCCCATCTCGTTGCGACGGCGAGCCGCGCAAACGCATTGCTCGGCTGGAATCCCGCACATTCTGACTTGGAAACCATCGTCGCCACCGCGTGGCGATGGCACTCAGAAAACCCGTAAAACCTAGCTTGCGCGCCGAAACAAACGAAGCGCATCGGACGGCGGCTGGATCACCTATCGGAGCATAACGCCGAACGGTACGAACAGGAATACTAGCTTCCGCATCAGGATCAGAAAAAACACCCCGATCTCGACCACAGCGAGCCCCGCCGCATCCGGAGAACCCTCGTTTTCGCCGAGATCGTTGTTCTTAGGGCGCTTGTGCTTTTAAGTTTCAGCGGTCGGGAGTTTTTGACCCGACTTTATCAGGCCAACGATGATCTATTAGGGCGTGGCCAGACATGGGAGACCACCCGTAAAGCTATTGCTGAACGGCCGTTCCTGGGTACCGGATTGGGTACGTTTGCAGATGTCGCAATTCGCAAACGGGATGACTCGCTTCCGCCACGTACAAGCCCGTTCCTGCGCGCTCCTAACAGTTATTTGGAAATGATTCTGGAAGGCGGGTTGATTGGCTTTGTACTAATCATCGCAGCGTTTGTCTGGCTGACAAGCTGGTGCGTCTACGGAATTCGCGTGCGTCATGAAGACGGCGTATTTCCCTGCGTGGGCCTGGCGGCCACAGCCGTGGCAGCTACCCACGCTTGGCTGGATTTCAGCCTGCAGATTTCGGCGGTGAAGGTTACCTATGCCGCATTGATTGCTGTCCGGTGTGCGCAAGAAAACCGACACAGCTGACCGGTTCTAACACCTCGACAAGTCGATAACGCGCACGCGTTCGCGCGGGTACCATTTCAACGTCAGGCATGTCTCTGCCGCTGCCAACATTTTGACGTCATCGGGAAGCTCGTTCCAGATAGCCAAAGTAAAGTTGAGCTCGTCAAGACCCACGCTCGGCGGCAACGGTTGGCGCGTCTTGGCCGACAGTCCCAACGCGGCCGCGCAATAGGGTGAGGCATCGCTGCTCAGCAGCATGCTGTCATCGGCAAGGTGGCAGGACAGGCGCAACGCAAGAGTGGGTTTTCCGGCCTGGGCCGGCCCGGTAAACAGGATCGCACGTCCACCCATCTCGACCGCAGCGGCGTGCAGATAATGGGCGGCTATTCCCTAGGCGACGAGACCATCGATCAACAACCCGGCGAGAGCATTCGCGGCATTGCGGGAATCCTCGGCCAGGGGTTCGCCGCCCTCCCAGCTGGTTGCCTAAATGCGATAGACACCCTCGCGTTGCGACACGGCAATGTCGGGAATCACGTCGCCGGACACCACCGACACCGGCCAGCGCGGCATGAAGATCGCAATCGCCCGCTGCAGTTCTACGGCATCGATACCCGGGGCGACCCACACCGACAAATCACGCCCGCCCCCGGCAAAAGCCAGGCACGTCGAACCGTCACCATTCGCGGAAGTATCCCGTGTCACTCGCGCGGCGCGTGTTTCGCCAGGATGCGCTGCAAGGTCCGGCGGTGCATGTTCAGGCGGCGCGCGGTTTCCGACACGTTGCGGTCGCATTGCTCATAGACGCGCTGGATATGTTCCCAGCGCACCCGGTCTGCCGACATCGGTCGGTCAGGAGGTGGTGGCAACGCATCTCCCTCGGCCAGCAACGCCGCGGCGACCTGGTCCGCGTCAGCAGGTTTGGGCAGGTAGTCCACCGCCCCGGCTTTGACGGCGGCCACCGCAGTCGCGATGTTGCCGTATCCGGTCAGCACCACAATACGCGCATCGGGGCGGGCCTCACGCAACGCCTCGACAACCTCGAGACCACTGCCATCGTCGAGCCGCAGGTCAATGACCGCGTATTTCGGCGGGTTGGCGCTCACGGCGCGCTTGCCCTCGGCAACCGTCTCGACAACTTCCGCGGTAAAGCCCCGACGCTCCATCGCCTTGGCCAGTTGATTGCGCAGATTCGCCTCGTCATCGACAATCAGCAGGGATGTTTCACCGGAGACGAGGGCTCCATGGTCTTCAGCTTGGGTCATAGGTTTTGACTATCCTTTTCCTCTCTTAACTTCAAACGCCGCGCGGTTCCAGACAATTACGACTTCTGCACCCTCGACATGGCCTGCATCGCGAATATTGGTAAACTGGATACGCGCCCCGGTACGCTCCAGAAGCGTCTGAGCAATAAAGATTCCCAATCCGAGATGGCCATCACCGCGGTTCGAGATATACGGCTCGCCAACCCGATCCAGAACACCGGGCGGGAACCCGCGGCCATCATCACGAACCTCAACGCGGGCCTCCAACTCATCCCAGGAGACCGCCACAGAAACAGTTTTTTGCCCAAACTGGACCGCGTTTTGAATCACATTTCCCAGACCGTGGAGCAGCTCGGGGCTCCGCGGCACAAAGGGCTCTTCGCTGTCGTCGACGGCAGCGGCCACCACATCGAGGACGATCTCCTCGCTGCGGTAGCGGGTAGCGGCAGCCGCCACAACGTCGGATAGAAGCCCGATTACAAACGGGTCATCTGGATCAGCGTGGTCCGAGGCCCGGCCAATTTCAGCGAGGATGTCGCGGCAACGGTCGGACTCAATTTGCAGAATCCGAATATCATCGGCGTAGGGGCTGTCGGCGGGAATCTCCCGGGTAAGCTCCTTGGTGGTCACCGCGATGGTTGCCAGCGGGCTGCCCAGCTCATGGGCCGCGGCGGCGGCCAGACCGCCCACAGCCGATAATTGTTGTTCGCGCGCCAGAGCCAGCTGCGCGGCAGCCAGCGCATTGGACATCCGCCGTCCTTCCCCCGCGACATTGCCGATATACCCGGCCAGAAACAACGTGCCCACAACCACGGCCACCCAAAGCCCGCCGATATAAAGCACCGGCAGTTTCAACCCTTCGGCGCCCCAGGGCAGCGGCTGGTAATAGAGCGCCAGTAAACTCGCGCAGATCACCACCAGCGCACTCAGGACCACGGTCGCTGAACGACTCAGGATCGACGCTGAAACGGTGACAGGTCCGAGAAACAACAAGGCAAAGGGATTGCTCAGACCGCCGGTGAGATACAACAGAACCGCCAGTTGCAGAATGTCGAAGCCCAGATAGGCTGCGGCCCCCAACTCTCCCAGACGGCCCTGCAATGGTCGCCGGAAGGTCATCGCCACATTGAGGATCACCGAGGCAGCGACCGCGGCAAGTGCGGCCGTGATCGGCAGATTCCAGCCAAACCCAAACTGCACAATCAACAGCGCGGCGAGCTGTCCCACCACCGCAATCCAGCGTATCCAGACCAGCGACCGCAACCGAACCTGCCGTGCGGCGGCATATTGTCCGGCAACAGACAATTGCCTGTTTTCCGTCCTACCGGTCGAAAGCTCGGTCTGTGTCATGTTGTGATGCCGTTCCGTCAAATCCCTATCCCGGAAACCCTATGTTGCGGACCCGCGCCGTCAAAGTTGAGCATTTGAACAGGCGCTTCGGTGCCGCCACAGCCGTGAAGAACAAACTTAGTCGCCCGTCGGGAACTTCGCCGCCAGTTCCGGATCGAACGTCCCGTCGATCAGCACAAACATTACGTCGCAGGGCTTTTCGCTACGGTTCGACCAGGCGTGGTTGGTGCCACACTGGATCACCACATCCCCGGCCTTGAGCTCCACCTCACCGTCATCGATGACCATGGTGATTTCGCCCGACAGGATCAGCGCGTAGTCAACCGTCTCGGTGCGATGGCTTGCCGGGTGAGAGCCGCCACGGCCATAGGTTGAGGCCTGCTCATTGCCCAATGCACCAAATGCCGCGCGGACTTCCTCAACCGTGCGGTTGCGGACTTCTTCGGTTTCCGGCGCAAAATGGTTGATCCGAAACACCGTGCCATTGCACTGCGGCATCTGCCGGCGCGGCCCCAGGGTTGTTTCGGGATGATCAGACACGACTGTCACCGGGGTTTCGTCGGTGCGCCAGAGGTCCGTCGACCAGTCATCTTCGTTACGTGGGTTGATATGCACGAACGGCGCCGGGCCATCGGACTTTACGACGGCCTTGCCGTTATCATCGTGGCCCATCACCACGCGTCGAATTGGTTTTGCCATTGTTTCCTCCTCCCAAAAGGTTGATCGTGGCAGACCCTATAGTATCCGAATGCCGAGGGAAGCTTTCAGCCATGACTATCTTGATAGAGGAAATGCAGCGGGACGACTGGAAGCAGGTCCGTGCGCTCTATGGTCAGGGTCTGGCAACCGGCATGTCCGCCTTCACGACCACCCCGCCTAAATGGCCGAGCTGGGATTCGGGGCATTTAGAAATCGGCCGGATCGTGGCCCGATCAGCGGAGGGCAATATTGTCGGTTTTGCTGCACTGTCACCGGTACCCGACACCTGAGGCGCAGCCGGGGTCGCTGAGGTCAGCGTCTATGTCGACAAGAATATCCACCGCCAGGGGATCGGGTCATCCCTGCTCGAAAAACTCGTACTTATTTCCGAAACAGACGGCTACTGGACCTTACAGGCCCAGACTTTCGCAGCAAATACGGCCAGCCGGGCCCTGTTCACCCAGAACGGATACCGGGAAGTCGGTCACCGGGAACGCAACGGCCACGTCAACGGCGTGTGGCACGACGTGGTGCTGCTCGAACGCCGCAGCGCCCGCACCGGGGGCCCAAACCTGCTGACCCGCAGCTGCGGCGCCTAGTTCGCCTTACCTGTCACACCTGCGCTGTCGAAGGTCGCCATTCCGTTGTGACACGCCAGCGCGGCACGCACGATCTGGATCGCCAGTGCTGCGCCCGAGCCTTCCCCCAGTCGCATGGCCAGCGCCAAAAGCGGCACCTGGTTGATCTTCTCGCACAGCATCCGATGGGCCGGTTCGGCCGACAGATGACCCACCATGCAATGGTCGATCGCGTGCTCATCGATGGCGTGGAGCACCGCGGCAGCCGCGGTACACGTATAGCCGTCGAGCAGTACCGGAACCCCAGCCAGCCGTGCGGCCAGGATCGCCCCGGCAATCGCGGCAATCTCGTGGCCACCCACCGCGCGCAGAATATCCAACGGATCATCGAGCAGGGCTGCGTTTGTCGCGACACCCGCTTCGACCACCGCCACCTTGGCCGCGTAGGCATCCCCGGAAACCCCGGTACCCGGCCCGACCCAGTCCTCGGCTGCCCCACCATAAAGCGCGTGGCAGATCGCGGCGGCGGCTGTGGTGTTGGCTATGCCCATTTCACCCAGGGCGATCAGCTCAACCCCGGCCTCGACCGCCATCATCCCGTAGGCCACCGCCTTGGCGCAGTCGTCTTCGCTTAGAGCCGGGCTTTCGGTAAAATCTGCCGTGGGGGTGTCGAGGGCCATTTCGTAAACCCGCAAATCCGCATCCGCGAGCTCGGTCAGCTGGTTCACGGCGGCTCCGCCGGCGACAAAATTCTGCACCATCTGTTCGGTTACTTCAGGCGGAAACGCTGACACACCCCGCGCGGCAACCCCGTGATTGCCTGCGAAAACAGCAACCCGTGCATGAGTGACATTGGGCGGATGGCGCCCTTGCCAGGCGGCCACCCATTCGGTGATCTCCTCCAGGCGCCCGAGCGCACCGGGCGGTTTGGTCAGGGTTGCATCATGGTTCCGGGTCGCCAGCACCGCCTCGACGTTGGGGGTTGGCAATTCGGAGATGATTTTGCGAATTTCGGCAAAATCCGGCCCGCCGGAACCGCCGCCACCATTCGCATCTTTCCCGTTTGCGACTGTGTCACTCATCTGATGATCCCGCACATTTCATTTCCGAAAGACGAGCGTTGTCCTATAACTCGGCCATGGATGCAAACTTGGAAACCCGGAAGCACTCCTTCCTCGCGCAAATGCGCCTCGCAATCGCGTTCCTCACGCGTCTGCCTATGGATCTGAATTCCGCCGAAGATGATCTCTCCGAGAGCGCCCCGGCGACCCTCGCCGAGGCCATGTGGCTTTTCCCCCTGGTCGGCTTTGCCATCGGTGGCACCGGGGCGATCACCCTGGGGCTGCTTGCCTGGGCCGGGGTTCCGGCGAGTGTTGCTGCAGCGCTGGCGATTGCCGCCATGGCCCTGCTGACCGGCGCGCTGCATGAAGACGGCCTGGCCGATATCGCCGACGGGTTCGGGGGCGGGGCCGACAAGGCCACCAAACTCAGCATCATGCGCGACAGCCGGGTCGGCACGTACGGGGTCGTCACCGTGACCCTGGTGCTGATCATCAAGATCGCCGCGCTTTCCGCCCTCGCCCATATCAGTATTGGTGCTGCCGCCGGAGCCCTGATCGCCGCGGCCACCTGGAGCCGGGCCCTGTTCGCCCCGACCATGCGTTGGCTGGAGCCTGCCCGTACGGACGGACTGGGGGCAAATGCGGGCGCGCCGAGCGAAGGCACGAGCTGGCTTGGGCTGCTGCTCGCCGCCGCGCTCGTGACTCTGGTGCTGCTGACACCAGCCGAGTTCGGCATCGTTATGGTTCTCGCCGCGGGTAGCCTCGGCGCTTTTGCGGTCGGCTGGATCGCACTCAAACAAATCGGCGGCTATACAGGCGATGTTCTTGGCGCAGGCCAGCAGGTGGCCGAAGCGGCCGCGCTGATCGCTGCAAGCGCCGTTATCTCAGGACATTTTTTATGACAACACGCACACGCTGGTGGTGGGTCCGCCACGCCCCCGTCCGGTCTACCGGTGGTCGCATCTACGGCAACACCGACCCTCTGGCGGACGTCAACGACCCGCCGACCTATGAAGCGCTGGCGCGGTTCCTGCCGAAGGATGCGCTTCTGGTGACATCTCACCTGCAACGCACCCACCAGACCGCAAACGCCATTCGCGAGGCCGGGCTGGAACTTCCCGATCCTCATATTGAGGAAGATCTTGCCGAACAGGATTTCGGGGACTGGCAGGGCCAGAAACGCGAAGAGGTCTACGCCAAGCTCGACGCCAAACACACGTTCTGGCTGGCGCCCGCCAACAGCAAAGCACCAGGCGGCGAAAGCTTTGCCGATCTGATGACCCGGACAATCGCGGTCATCGACCGACTGACCGAATCCCATGTAGGACGTGACATTGTTGCGGTCACTCATGGGGGCACTATTCGCGCCGCCCTCGGGCACGCGCTGGGCCTTGATCCCGAGGGGGCCCTGACCTGTCAGATCGACAATTGTTCGGTCACCCGCATCGACCGGTTCGGACCGACCGAGAGCCACCCGGAGGGCGCCTGGGCGGTGTTTCACATGAACCAGATTCCGACCCTGGATTCGGTGCTGACCCCGGACCGCACTGCCATGCTCGCCCAGGTACAGCGTTAGAAAACCGGTGCACCGGCCCTTCGTCCAATCGATCGGGTCATGGCAATGACGGTCTCGACCTGCTAGCTTCTCCCCAGCGCTGAAACAGGGAAGTCCGGTGCGGAAACTCGTGTTTCCAAGGCCGGTGCTGCCCCCGCAACTGTAACGGTAAGGCCGCGCGCAAGATCCCACTGGCAAAGGACCGCCGGGAAGGGGTGCGCAGCCGACGACCCGGAGCCAGGAGACCTCTTCGGCGCGCAATATTTGCGCAATCGACCCTCGGGAGGAGGAACGGCGCCGTGGACGAACAAGGTTCGAAATCGAACGACAACAGCCGACCGGACAGCTTTCTGCCCGCGCTGACCCTTGTCCTGGGCGGGGCGCGGTCGGGCAAAAGCGCCCATGCCGAAGCGCTGATCGCGGGCCATCTCGAGGCAGATTCGATAGCCCGGCGCGCCACCTATATCGCCACCGCCGAAGCCGGAGATCGCGAAATGGCACAGCGGATCGCAGCCCATCGCGAACGCCGTGGTGACCAATGGCGGACAGTCGAAACCCTGCTCGGCCTGGGTGACGTCATCGTCGACACCACCGCACGCGGCGGCCCCGTGCTTGTCGATTGCCTCACCCTCTGGCTCTCCAACGTGATGCATGCGGGTTTGGACGTGACCGCCGAAACCGAATCCCTGGGTGATGCGCTGTCTCACGCCCGCGGCCCGGTGGTCTGTGTCTCCAACGAGGTCGGCCACGGGATCGTCCCGGCCACAGCTTTGGGCCGGGAATTCCGGGATGCCGCCGGACGCCTGAACCAACATATCGCCACACATGCCGACCGAGTCGAGTTCGTCGCCGCCGGCCTCCCCCTTATCCTGAAGAGCCCCACAACATGAACCGCATCCCTGCGACAGTCGTCACTGGATTTCTGGGCGCTGGCAAAACCAGCCTGATCCGTCACCTGATGGAAAACGCGAACGGCCGCCGCATCGCACTGATCATCAATGAGTTCGGGGATCTCGGCGTTGATCGGGGCATCGTCGATGGCTGCGCTATCCCGGGCTGCGAGGATGAGGACATTGTCGAGCTGGCCAATGGCTGCATCTGCTGCACCGTCGCCGATGACTTCCTGCCCACCATCACCGCCCTGCTCGACCGTGAAAAACCGCCCGAGCACATCGTCATCGAAACCTCCGGTCTGGCTCTGCCCAAGCCACTGGTCAAAGCCTTTGCCTGGCCCGAAGTCCGCGCCCGCACCACTGTCGACGGCGTGGTGACCGTGATCGATGCGGCCGCCGTAATCGCTGGCCGGTTTGCCGATGACCCCGAGGCCATCGAGGCTGCCCGCGCCGAAGACCCGTCCCTGGACCACGACAATCCCCTCGAGGAATTATTCGTCGATCAGGTGAGCTGCGCTGATCTGATCGTGATCAACAAGGCCGATCTGCTGACCGGTGACGGGTCCGATATCGAAGCCGCGCTCGCCCCCCATCGCCGCAGCGGGGTGAAATCGGTTCGCACCTCTCATGGGCAGCTCGACCCAGCTGTGCTGCTGGGTCTGGTTGCCGGCGCCGAAGACGATCTGGACAGCCGGCCCAGCGTGCATGACGGGGAAGCCGAGCACGACCACGACGATTTCGACAGTTTTGTTGTCTCTCTCGGGCCTATCGCGGACCCGGACGCCCTCGAAGTAAAGTTGATTGCCGCCGTCGACAGCCACGACATTTTCCGAATCAAAGGCTTCGTCCACGTCCCCGGCAAACCCCGCCGACTGGTCGTGCAGGGTGTGGGAAGCCGGTTCCAGCGTTATTTCGACCGGGACTGGGCCGCCGATGAAACACCGCGCACCGAGTTGGTGGTGATCGGGCGCGCCGGCATGGACCGGGCGGCGATCCAGACCATGATGGACTGATGCATCTCCTCGCCGCCGCACCCGGCGCCATCGATGATGGGTCCGAGGCCATCGATCTCGGCCAGACACGAGGCGACATTATTGTCCTGACCGCCGCGGATACCGAGATCACCGCGCTGGCGATGGCCAACCGGGCGCGCATCGCCGAGGCCCCCGACGCCCCGCCCCTGCGCCTGGCCAATTACCTGCAGCTCGCCCACAACATGTCCGTGGATCTCTATGTCGAGGAGATCGTGGGCAACGCCCGGCTGGTGATCTGCCGGTTGCTCGGCGGGCGAGGCTACTGGCCCTACGGGGTCGACGAAATCGCCGCAGCATGTCGGGCCGCAGACATCCCGGTCGCCTTCCTCCCCGGCGACGATCAGCCCGACCCGGAACTCGCCACACTGTCCACCCTCGACGCCGCCGCCAGCCACCGGCTTTGGCAGTATCTCGTCCATGGTGGCATCAATAACGCCGCAGGTTTCCTCGGCTATGCGGATTCCCTGATCGGGCGAGACACCAACTGGCACGAACCCGCCCCGCTGCTGCGCGCCGGGCTGTACTGGCCGGGTGCCGGTGAGACCACCCTGGAAGGGCTGCGGGCGCATTGGGTCGCCGGCGTGCCCATCGCCGCGCTGGTTTTCTACCGGGCGCTTATGCAAGCCGCGAATTTGGCGCCGATCGATGATCTGGTCGCCGCCTTGCGCGAACAGGGTCTGAACCCCCTGCCCATCCACGCCGCCAGCCTGAAAGACCCGGTCGCCGCCGCCATCGTCGCAGAGACTTTCGCGGCAGCCCCGCCGGACATCATCCTCAACGCCACGGGGTTTTCCCTGTCGGCACCCGGTGCGGCCACCACCCGCGGACCCTTCGAAGCCACCGATGCGCCCATGCTCCAGGTGGTGTTTGCCGGAACGAACCGGGCGCGCTGGGAAGAAGGGGCGAACGGGCTGTCCGCCCGCGATATCGCCATGAATGTCGCCTTGCCCGAAGTCGACGGACGGGTACTCGCCCGCGCGGTCTCATTCAAAGGCGCCGCCCAGCGCGACGCGGCGAGCCAAACCGATATCGTCACCTATGAGCCGGTCGCCGACCGGATCGCCTTCACCGCCGATCTTGCGGCCGCCTGGGCGCGGTTGCGCCAGACTCCGGTAGACCAGCGGCGGGTGGCGCTGGTGCTCGCAAACTACCCCAACCGGGACGGGCGTATCGGCAACGGCGTCGGTCTCGACACCCCGGCCGGGACCGTCCACGCCCTTTCGGCGATGAGCGAAGCCGGGTACCGGATCGAGAACCCTCCTGAAACCGGTGACGCGCTGGTCCAGCGGCTGCAGGACGGCCCCACCAATGCGGGCTTCCAGGCGCGGCGAGTCGAGGAAGTTTTATCCCTGCCTGACTACGAAATATTCTTCGCCGCTTTACCTGACTCAGTGCGCCAGGCGGTGACCGAACGCTGGGGGTCCCCGGAATCTGACCCCCTGTTCATGTCTGGGGATACCGAATGCGGCAGCTTTGCGATCCCCGCCTTCCGCTGCGGAGAGATCGCCATCGGACTACAACCCGCCCGGGGCTACAACATCGACCCGACCGCGAGTTATCACGACCCGGATCTGGCGCCGCCCCACAACTACCTAGCCTTCTATGCCTGGCTGCGCGAGAGCTTTTACGCTCAGGCGGTGGTGCATTTTGGCAAACACGGCAATCTGGAATGGCTGCCCGGCAAGGCGGTCGCCCTGTCCCAATCCTGCTTCCCGGAAGCCGCCTTCGGGGCGATGCCCCATCTCTATCCGTTTATCGTCAACGACCCCGGCGAGGGCACGCAGGCTAAACGGCGCGCCAGCGCAGTTATCATCGACCACCTCACCCCGCCGCTGGCCCGGGCCGAAACCTACGGTCCCCTGCGTGATCTCGAAGCCCTGGTCGACGAATACTACGAGGCCGCCAATATCGACCCGCGCCGGCTCGAATATCTGGGCCGGAAAATCGTCGCCCTGGTGCGCGAAAACAGCCTCGACCGCGATCTCAGTTTTGCCGCGGACGCGGACCTGACCGACAGTGAGGCCCTCAACCGCCTCGACGGATATTTGTGCGAACTCAAGGAGATGCAAATCCGCGACGGGCTCCACATATTCGGCTGCGCCCCCGAGGGCGATTTGCGCACCGGGTTGCTCGCCGCGCTGGCGCGTATGCCCCGAGGCGACGGGGGGGGCGCCAACGCCTCCCTGCTGCGCGCGCTAGCCGCAGACCTGGCGCTTGATTTCGATCCGCTGGACTGTGATTTCGCCGCCCCCTGGACCGGCGCCCGGCCCCCAGCCCTGACCGGGCCCTCCGCTCTGCGCAGCACCGGAGACGCCGTCGAACAGCTGGAACTTCTCGCCACCGGCCTGATCGACGGGACGGTTTTGCCCGATCCGGCATGGCCGCTAACGCAAGCCGTGCTGACCGAGATCGAAACCACCCTCGCCCCAAATGTGGATGCCTGTGGCCCCGCCGAACTCGCCGGGCTTCTCACGGGTCTGGACGGACGGTTCGTCGCCCCGGGCCCTTCCGGCGCACCAACCCGGGGCCGCCCCGATGTGCTTCCCACCGGGCGGAACTTCTATTCAGTCGACACCCGCACCGTGCCCACGCCGGCGGCCTGGCATCTCGGCTGGAAATCGGCTCAGCTGCTGCTCGAGACCCATGCTCAGACCCATGGCGACTGGCCCAAGACCGTCGCCCTTTCCGCCTGGGGGACGAGCAATATGCGCACCGGCGGTGATGATATCGCCCAGGGCCTGGCCCTGATCGGTGCGCGCCCGACCTGGGATTCCGCGTCCCGCCGCGTGACCGGGTTTGAAGTGCTACCGGTCTCCGTGCTCGATCGCCCGAGGGTGGATGTGACCTTGCGGGTGTCCGGGTTCTTCCGGGATGCCTTTCCTGGCCTGGTCGATCTGTTCGACAGCGCGGTCGCCGCCATCGCCGCGATCGAGGATGAAAACTCAAGGGATAACCCCCTGGCCGCCCAAGTGGTCAAGGATGCCGCGCAACTGGCCGCGGGCGGACTGGCACCGGAGGCCGCCTGGCGGCAGGCAAGCTACCGGGTCTTCGGCTCCCAACCCGGAGCCTATGGCGCCGGACTTCAGGCTCTGATTGACGAGAAGGGCTGGGACACCGCTGACGATCTCGCCAAAGCTTATGTTGCCTGGGGCGGCTGGGCTTATGGTGCGGGGACCGGCAGCGGGGTGTCGGACGCCTATGGTGTTCCCGCCCACAAGACGTTCGCCCGTCGTCTCGCTGGGGTGGAATCCGTGCTGCACAACCAGGACAACCGCGAGCACGATCTGCTCGATAGCGACGATTATTATCAGTTCGAAGGTGGGCTCGCAGCCGCGGTCACCAAGGAGTCCGGCAAACGTCCGACGATCTACCACAATGATCACTCTCGCCCCTTCGCGCCGAAAATTCGCACCCTGGAGGATGAAATATCCCGGGTCGTACGCGCCCGGGTGACCAATCCGAAATGGATTTCCGGGGTCATGCGCCACGGCTATAAAGGCGCGTTCGAGATGGCCGCCACCGTCGATTACCTGTTCGCATTCTCCGCCACCACCGGTGCCGTACGCGACGACCAGTTCGATGCGGTCCACTGCGCCTTCCTCGAAGATGACGACGTGCGGGCCTTCCTGGAAACCCAGAACCCGGCCGCCCTGCGCGAAATGGCAGAGCGTTTTCTCGAAGCCATCGATCGCGGCCTGTGGCAGGCACGGTCAAACTCGGCCTATGCTCGTCTGAACGAACTCGCCGGCCCGCCAACGGAGATATCGCCATGAGTGACACACCAGAAGTTCCCGTGGATGACGACGCCCGCTGGGCCGAGAAGAAGCGCAAGCAGAAGGCCGCCCGCGACCGCATGCTGGCCACCAAGACCCGCGAAAAGGGTCTGCTGATGGTCCACACCGGCAAAGGCAAGGGCAAAACGACCGCTGCCATGGGTCTGGCCATGCGCGCGATCGGCAACGGCATGAAGGTCGGGATCGTTCAGTTCGTGAAGGGCAAATGGGAGACCGGGGAGCGCCAGGTTCTCGAAGCGTTTCCCGAACAGATCGAAATTCGGGTGATGGGTGAAGGCTTCTCGTGGGATTCCCAGGACCGCCAGCGCGACATCGCAGCGGCGAGCGCGGCCTGGGAAATGGCTCAGGAAATGATCGCCGATCCGAGTTTCGGGTTGGTCGTGCTCGACGAACTCAACATTCCCTTGCGCTACGATCACCTGGACATCAACGCGATTGTCGCAGGACTGCAGGCCAAACGCGAAGACCTGCATGTGGTTGTGACCGGCCGCAACGCCAAAGCCGAGCTGATCGAGGCCGCCGATATGGTGACCGACATGACCATGGTCAAACATCATTTCCGCGCCGACGTGAAGGCGCAAAAGGGAATCGAATTCTGAGGCATCAACCATGACCGCCGCGATCATGTTTCAGGGCACCGGATCGGATGTCGGAAAATCGATGATCGTCGCCGGGCTGGCACGGCTTTTTGCCCGCCAGGGCCTCGTGGTGCGGCCGTTCAAGCCCCAGAACATGTCAAACAATGCCGCCCCGGCCATCGGGCTCGGAAACACCTATGGCGAAATCGGCCGGGCTCAGGCGCTCCAGGCCCGGGCGGCAGGGCTCGACCCGACCATCGACATGAACCCGGTCCTGCTCAAACCGCAATCTGATATCGGGGCGCAGGTGGTGGTCGACGGCCGGGTGATTGGCAATGCGGATGCCCGGGCCTATCACGCCATGAAACCCGACCTGCTTGAATCCGTCCTCGCCGCATATCGGCGCCTGTCCGAAGACGCCGATTTGATCCTGGTCGAGGGCGCGGGAAGCCCCGCCGAAATCAATCTGCGCGAAGGGGACATCGCCAATATGGGGTTTGCCGAAGCCGCAGATCTGCCGGTCGCCTTGATCGGCGATATCGAACGCGGCGGGGTGATCGCCGCCCTGGTCGGCACCTGGACCTTGCTCACGCCCTCTGAGCAGGCGCGCCTGAAGGGCTATATCATCAACCGATTCCGCGGCGATGTTTCGCTTTTCGACGACGCCTTGCCACTTTTGGCGTCGCGAACCGGTTTAAACTCGCTGGGCATCATCCCCTGGTTCGAAGGCGCCCGTACGCTTCCGGCCGAAGACACCGCCTCTCTCGAACACCGCTACACCATGGGGGATTGGGCCGGTGCCCGAATCCGGGTTGCCGTTCCCCAACTGCCCCGGATAGCCAATTTCGATGATCTCGATCCGCTGGCCGCCGAGCCTGACGTCGCCTTGCGCCTGGTCGCCCCGGGGGAACGACTGCCCACCGACGCGAACCTAATTTTGCTCGCAGGTTCGAAATCAACCCGCAGTGATCTCGGCGCATTACGCCAACAAAACTGGGACGAAGATATTCACGCGGCTGTCCAACGGGGCGCAAAAGTCTTCGGCATTTGTGGCGGGTATCAGATGCTGGGTCGGGCCATCGCCGACCCGGACGGGATTGAGGGTACGCCGGGCACCACGGCGGGGCTGGGCCTACTCGACATCGAGACCATCATCTCGTCGGAGAAAACCCTCGCGCCTGTAAGCGGTACAACCATCACTGGCGGCGTCGAATTTTCAGGGTTTGAGATGCATATGGGCCACACTTCCGGCCCGGATACCGCGCGCAACCTGTTGCAGCTTGGTGACGGCCGCACCGACGGCGCCCGATCCCCCAACAGGAAAATCGCGGGTAGCTATATCCATGGGTTATTCGCAGCAGATCCCTTTCGTCACCAGTTTCTAGCCGAAATCGATGACCGTCATCCCGCCACATTTGGGTGGAACGATCACTTGAACCTTGCGCTGGACAGCCTGGCCGACCATATGCAGGCGAATCTGGATACCGCAGAGATTCTCCGAATCGCTCGGAATCACAGAAACATAAGCAGGAGCGCATGATGATCCGTGTTCTGCAAAGCCTCGCCACTGCCCTGGTATTTACCCAATTGATGGGCGGCAGTGCGGCGGCTGGAAGCTTTCACACCGACATTCCTAAGACGGTCGACCCCAACGCGCGCTAAATGATCTATCTGCATGGGGGGTGGCCCGAAACCCATTCCCTTTCGGAGCCCCACCGCAAAAACGGACTCTTTGAATACGACAAAATTATCCTCGCCCTCGCCGGAAGTGGGTTCGAAGTGACCTCCGAGCTGCGCGGCGAAAAAAACAATCCGCGCCGCTATGTGCGCACCCGCATACTGCCGCAGATCAAATCCCTGATCGAGAAAAGGGTTCCGGCGAACAGCATCACCGTGGTCGGATTCTCGAAGGGTGGCTTTATAAGCCTGATGATTGCGTCCACAGCCAAAGAACCGGGCTTGAATCTGGTCAACCTGGCCGATTGCGGCACCGGTCAGTTCCGAAAAATATTTGAATCATTTCTGGAGAGTGACGCCAGCAAGATGCAGGGCCGGATGCTTTCACTCTTCGACGGAAAAGACACTATCGGAGGGAGCTGTGCAGAATCAAAAGCAAAGACCGGAAAACTCGTCTTCGCCGAAGAAATTCTGACAACAGGCGACGGACACGCCACGTTTTACGCCCCTGGCGACACCTGGATCGAAAGAGTCGCCGCCTGGGCGAATGCTGCCGAAGCTGCCAAATAGCCGCGTTCAGGGCGGCATTCAGGGGGCCAGTATAAAACTCGCGATCAGTGCCACGATCACGGCTTGCAGCAGGCAGGCCACCACAAACAGATACAGCGCACGGCGGATTTCCGGACCGGCAATCCGGGCCTCGAATTCACCTCCGATCCACGGGTCCTTGGTCATCTTCCCGTCATAGCTGCGCGGCCCGGCCAGAGCGACCGCCAGCGCACCGGCCATCGCCGCCTCAGGCCACCCGGCATTGGGCGACCGGTGCTGCCCTCCGTCCCGCGCCATGACCCGAAATGACGCCCCAGGCCGGCCTCGGGGGACAAACACACTGGCAACCACGATGAGAGCGGCCGCAATCCGGGCCGGGATATAGTTCATCACATCGTCCAACCGAGCCGCCGTTTTCCCAAACGCCGCGTGCCGGGGCGTTCGGTAACCGATCATTGAATCCATCGTGTTGACGGTTTTGTAGACCAGCAACCCGGGCAGGCCGAACAGCAGATACCAGAATACGGGCGCGACAACGCCGTCGGCAAAACTCTCCGCCAGGCTTTCAACAGCTGCACGCGCGACGCCATGCCGGTCCAGGGTTTCCGGGTCCCGCCCGACGATTTTGGCCACCGCCAGGCGGCCGCCTCCCAAACCATCCTGATCCAGCCCGCGAGCCACCGCGCGCACATGATCAAAAAGGCTTCGTTGTGCAATTAAAAGTGTGACCGCCACCAACTCGATGATCCAGCCATGGGGAACCGCCTGTGCCAGATCGTGAATCCCCCAGCCCAGGGCCGCTACAAACGCGACCATGAACAGGGTGACCACAAAGCCCCGCATCAGACGCGCACCCTCGCTGCGTCGTTCCCGGTTGAGCCGTCGGTCAAACCATCCTGTCAGCCCGCCGATCATCGCCACCGGGTGTGGGAGAAGCCGGAATAACGGGCCGAATTCGCCGAACACTGCATCCAGAAGCAGCGCCATAAAAAGAATGACAGGGGGCGCACCGCCCACAATTTCGAGGTCCAGAAACATCGCTGCATCCTGCGAGTGGGGGTCGCGTCGGGTCAATTGCAGGCCGATTTTCCCGCGCCGTTAATTTCTCGACGCCCCGCTCTTGGCCGGGCCGGGCGGGCATGGTCTATTGCGCCAACAGGAGAAGATCATGTCCGAAGATTTTGGCATTATGGTGTGCGGCCATGGCAGTCGTGACGAAGGCGCCGTGCGCGAATTTGCAGTTGTCGCCGACGCCCTGCGGGCACGTTTCGCGGACAAGGAGGTCGAACACGGCTTTCTAGAATTCGCGACCCCGATCATCCGTGACGGCCTCGACAAGCTTGTCGCCCGGGGCGTGAAGCGTATCTACGCGGTGCCCGGCATGCTGTTTGCTGCCGGCCACGCCAAGAACGACATCCCGTCCGTGCTCAACACCTATGCGGCCCAGAATCCCGGCGTCGAGATTATCTATGGCCGCGAGCTGGGCATCGATCTGAAGATGATTCGTGCCGCCGGAGACCGGGTCCTGCAGGGACTTGAAGCCGCCGATGCCGAACATAGTGTTGTGCCGCGCGAGGAGACCATGCTGGTCACCATCGGCCGGGGCGCATCCGACCCGGATGCCAATTCCAACGTCTCCAAAGTGTCCCGCATGCTGTGGGAAGGTCTGGGATTTGGCTGGGGAGAGACCGCCTATTCCGGGGTGACCTTCCCGCTGGTGCAGCCCGCCCTCGAGCACGCGGTCAAGCTCGGCTACCGCCGGATCGTCGTGTTCCCCTATTTTCTGTTCACCGGAATCCTGATCAAGCGGATCTATGATCACACTGATCTGGTGGCCGCGAACCATCCCGACATCCAGTTCGTGAAGGCCCCATACCTGAACGACCACCCGCAGGTACTCGACACCTTCGCCGATCGGGTTTCCGAAATCGGTGAAGGCACCAATCTGATGAACTGCCAGATGTGCAAATACCGCGAACAAGTACTGGGCTTTGAGAGCGAAGTCGGCCTGGCGCAGGAAAGCCACCATCATCATGTCGAGGGCATTAGCGGCGAACACGATCACTCTCATGATCATTCCCATGATCACGAGCACAGCCATGATCACGGCCACCATCCCTATCCGCACGCCGACCACCCTCTCGGCCCGCGCACGCTTCCGCCGGAAGGCGACTGACGGCCATTGATCGACAGACCATGACCCCTACCAGCATCGAACATATCCGGGATCCGGAGGCGATTTACGCGGCGTCCTTTGCCGCCATTCGCGACGAATCCGATCTCTCACGTATTCCGGCGGAGCTCCACGACGTTGCGTTACGGGTCGCCCATGCCGTGGGCGACGCGACGGCGATCGACGATCTGGTCTGGTCCGACGGGGCCGGCAATACCGGCCGAGTGGCCCTCAACAAGGGGGCACCGATACTGGTGGATGCCCGCATGCTCGCCGACGGTATCATCCGCAGAGCCCTGCCCGCCGACAATCGGGTTATCTGCACCCTCGGACTCGGGAATGTCGCCGGCAACGCGCAGCGCACCGGCACGACCCGGTCGGCAGCCGCGGTGGAGTTGTGGGAAAGCTTCCTCGACGGCGCGGTGGTGGTGATCGGGAACGCCCCGACCGCCCTGTTCCGCTTGCTCGAAGGGCTCGAAGCTGGATGGGCCAAACCCGCGCTGATCATCGGCATGCCGGTCGGCTATGTGGGGGCGGCAGAATCCAAGGCAGCCCTGACTGCCGCCGCACCCGTGCCATACATCGCCTTGCAGGGACGACGGGGGGGCAGCGCCGTCGCCGCGGCCTCGATCAACGCTCTGGCCCGCACGGCCGGCACCCTGCCATGAGCGGCTGGCTCCATGTGGTCGGCATTGGTGCGGGCGGCCCCGACTCCTTAGCCGGTCCCGCGCGCACGCTAATTGAAACCGCCGATCTTCTTGTTGGCGGCGAGCGCCATCTGTCGATGGTAGCTAATGACCGTGCCCGCAAGCTCGCCTGGTCCTTTCCCCTCGACAGGATTGTTGCGACCCTCAGGGAAACTAAGTCTCAACGCGTGGTGGTGCTGGCGACCGGCGATCCGATGTCCTTTGGAATCGGCTCTACGCTGGCCCGACACTTCGAACCGGAAGACCTCCATATTGTCCCGGCCCCCGGCGCGTTCAGTCTGGCAGCTGCCCGGCTCGCCTGGCCCCTGCATGGCTGTGTGTGCCTGACCCTGCATGGCCGGCCTCTGGAATTGCTGAACCACCACATTCTGCCCGGGCGGCGGTTGCTCATTCTCAGCCATGACGGCACGACCCCCGAACAGGTCGCCGGCGTACTGCGCGACGCCGGCTTCGGCCCCAGCGAGATAACCGTGTTCGAAAACATGGACGCGCCGACAGAATCCTCCCGTGCCGGCACGGCAGAGGCCTGGGACCCGAGCCCTTGCGACAGCCTGAACACGATTGCGGTGGCCTGTATCGCCGGACCAGGCGCCGCGGGATGTTCACGCGCCGCCGGCTTGCCCGACGACGCCTTTATTCATGATGGCCAGATGACGAAACGTATCGTGCGCGCCGCCACGATTTCGGCTCTCGCCCCTCTGCCCGACCAGTATCTCTGGGATCTCGGCGCCGGGTGTGGCTCTGTCGCCATCGAATGGTTGCGCGCCGCCCAGGACGTCCAGGGGCAAGGCGCCCACGCCACGGCCATCGAACGCGACAAGTCGCGCAGCGCGATGATCGCGCAAAATGCAAGCCGACTTGGCACGCCGTTTCTCGATATCATCACCGGCGAGGCCGAAACCGCAATCGCCGAACTCGATGCCCCCGATGCGGTGTTCATCGGTGGCGGCATATCCGACGGCCGATGGCTCGATACAGTTTGGGACCGGCTCACGGCTGGCGGCCGCCTGGTGGCCAATGTGGTTACCCTCGAAGGCGAGCGTGCCTTGCTAGATGCCCACGCCACCCACGGGGGCGAGCTGGCCCGGATTGCGGTCAGTCACGCCAGCCCAATCGGTGAGCTATCCGGATGGCGGCCCGCCATGCCGGTAACCCAATGGAGCGTTGTAAAACCATGACCGGGAAAGCCATCGGAATCGGCGTCGGCCCGGGGGACCCGGAATTGATGACCCTGAAGGGCGCGCGCATCCTGTCTCAATCAACCGTGGTCGCTTACCCGGCCCCGGAAGAAGGCGACAGCCTGGCGCGCCGGATTGCCGCGCCACATTTGCCTGACAACGCCACGGAGATCGTCATTCGCATGCCGCTCTCGGCCAGTCGGTTTCCTGTCGAAGGCGTGTACGACCGGGCCGCTGCCGAGATCGCCGCGAATCTCGCCGCGGGGCGCGATGTGGCCGTCCTCTGTGAAGGAGACCCCTTCTTCTACGGCTCGTTCATGTATCTGTTTGCGCGGCTCGCCAAAGACTGGCCGGTCGAAGTCGTCCCCGGGGTTTCCTCACTGACCGCGTGCGCCGCCATGTCACGCAAGGCCCTGGCCGCCCAAAACGACGTGCTCACTGTCCTGCCCGCGCCCCTGCCTGACGACATCCTGCGCGACCGCCTCGCGGCCAGCGATGCCGCGGCGATCATCAAGGTCGGGCGACATCTGCCGCGAATCAACGCGTTGTTGCAGGAAATGGGCCTCGCCGACGAGGCTGAATATATCGAGCACGCAACCATGGCTGACCAACACCACGCGCCATTGAGCGAACTCACCGGGGCGAAAGCCCCCTATTTTTCCATGATTCTCGTGCATCGACGGGGGGCCGCATGGGCCTAACACACCCGATCGCCCTGCTCGCTCTGACCGCCGAAGGCGGCCGCCTGGCGCGACAGATTCAGACCACTTTTCCTGGTTCCGAGGCCTATGGCCTGACCGGACGGGTTACCGATTGTGACATTCCGTTTACGCAAACCGGCGATACGGTCATTGACCTGTTTCAGGCCGGTCGCCCGATTGTTGCGATTTGCGCGGCTGGGATCCTGATCCGTATTCTGGGCCCGCACCTTGCCAACAAACAGACCGAGCCCGCCATACTCGCCGTGTCCTCCGACGGGGCCAGCATCGTACCCTTGCTGGGTGGCCATCACGGGGCCAACCGATTGGCCACTGATATTGCCCAGGCAACCGGCGGCACCGCAGCCATCACAACCGCCGGAGATGTCATCCATGGGATCGCACTGGACGACCCGCCGCCGGGATGGGCCGTCGCCAACCCGGAGATGGCAAAACCGGTGATGGCCGATCTTCTCGATGGCAAACATGCCTGCCTCGTAATCGAAGCGGGCGAACCGGACTGGCTGTCGGGCCTGCCGATCGACCATAGCGGGGAATGGTTAATCCGAATCACCGATCGGGCGATCACCCCGAACCCGAACGAACTCCTGATGCACCCACCGACCCTGGCCCTGGGGATCGGCTGTGAGCGCGACTGCACACCGGAAGAAGTCCACGAGCTGGTGACCCGGGTGCTCGCCGAAAGCGGATTGGCAATCGAATCGATTGCGGTTGTCGCCTCGATCGACATAAAGGCCGATGAACCAGCAGTCCATGCGGTCGCGGCGGCCATGGATGCGCCCGCTCGTTTTTTCTCCGCCGCCACCCTGGAATCCGAAACCCCACGTCTGGCGACGCCTTCCGACATCGTGTTTCGTGAGGTCGGTGCCCACGGGGTGGCCGAAGCCGCTGCCCTGGCCGCGGTCGGACCCCAGGGGGCCCTGATCGTGACCAAGGAGAAATCCCGGCGCGCGACATGCGCCATCGCGCGCGGGAACCAGATCGAGGCTTCCAAGACCGGGCGGCCGCAGGGTCATTTATCGATTGTTGGGACCGGCCCGGGCGACATCAGTCACCGCATTCCCGCGACCGATGCTGCCGTCGCGCAAGCACAGGAACTGGTCGGCTATGGTCCCTATCTCGATTTGCTCGGCGCGGTAGCCACCGGTAAGCCGCGCCATGATTTCAATCTCGGTGCCGAAGAAGATCGCTGTCGACACGCGTTGAACCTGGCCGCCGAGGGCCGCGATGTCGCGCTGGTGTCGAGCGGTGACCCCGGTGTCTTTGCGATGGCAACTCTGGTGTTCGAGCTGCTCGACCGGGAAGACAATTCCGACTGGCAGCGTATCGCCATCGATGTACACCCCGGAGTGTCAGCGATGCAACTCGCCGCGGCCCGCGCGGGGGCGCCCCTGGGTCAGGACTTTTGTGCGATTTCCCTGTCGGATTTGCTGACCCCATGGCCGGCCATCCAGACCCGGTTGAAAGCGGCAGCGGAAGCAGATTTCGTGGTCGCACTCTACAATCCAGCCAGCCGCAAGCGGCGCCATCAGATCGAAACCGCCCGGGATATCCTGTTGGCCCACCGCCCGGACGACACCCCGGTGATCGTAGCCCGCAACCTAGCGCGCCCCGGCGAATCTGTTGAAATTCTTTCCCTGTCGGAGCTGCTAACAGAGACCATCGATATGCTGACTGTCGTGATCATCGGCAACAGCCAGTCACGACAGCTGCAGCTCGGCGGCCGCGCCTGGGCCTATACGCCGCGCGGATATGCCAACAAGCCGAAGCGGGAAACCGGAAGCTGACCGGCTAGATACTGTTGCGGCGGTCGAGCCGGGCTTTGTTGTCGGGACTCATGAATCCGAACAGTTCGACAAACCGCACTCCGTCCGCATCGCAGGTATAACCCGCCACAAAAGTGTCGGGGTTTTGGGTATCGTTCTCGAAACCGGTGACATTCTTGACGCGCTTGAGGAACCGGAACGCCAAACATTCGTCGTCATAGGCCAAAAATCCATATGTGCGCGGCCCAACGGCTTCGTGAACCTCCGGCTGACGGGACCGCATCGGCGTACGTTCCAGAAATATGTGGAAAGCCGTTTCGTCCTGGGCGCTCGATATCGAAACCTGATTGAACCAAGCATCAAACACGTGCTCGACCACAGCGACGCGGGATTCGCCGGCGTAGTAGGTTTCCTGCACGACCGAGCCATTGTCGCGCAGGCTTCGCCGAACCCCGTCAATCTGGGGCAGCAGGAACGGAATGTTGAACTGAGCCTCGATAATATCGACAGCCACGGGATCGGAGAGAAATGCTTTCGCTTCCCCGATAGTCTCAATCTCGGTGCTCGATGCACAGGCCGCAAGCCAAAGCGCGGCCAGAAGTGCCAGAAAACGCGGTTTCCCCATCAACTGCCCCTTGGTGATCCGCCCCGATCATACGACCACCACCCGGTTAGTAAAAGCGGCATCCGGTGGGCTCATATTTCGCTTTCACCGCTATCATCGTCCTGCCCCAGAGCGTAAGACAAGGTCATGACTGTATTCTTTATCGGCGCCGGACCCGGCGCCCCGGACCTCATCACCCTGCGTGGCCGCGACCTGATCGCCGCCGCGCCGGTCTGTCTGTATGCTGGCTCCCTGGTGCCAACGGAAATTTTGGCTCATGCGCCTGACGACGCGACAATCATCGACACCGCGCCGCTACACCTCGATCAGATTATTGCCCATATGGTTGCCGCCCACGCGCTGGGTCAGGATGTGTCCCGGGTTCATTCCGGGGATCCGTCGCTTTACGGGGCTATCGGTGAGCAAATGCGGCGACTCGACGTGCTCGACATTCCCTATCAGATCGTCCCCGGCGTCCCGGCCTTCGCGGCAGCCTCCGCGGCCCTGAAGCGGGAACTCACCCTGCCTGGAATTAGCCAGACCGTAATCCTGACCCGCACCTCCGTGCGCGCCTCCGACATGCCCGCAGACGAAGAATTACAGGAACTGGCCCGATCCAACGCAACTCTGGCGGTGCATCTCTCGATCAACAATCTGGCCAATGTCGTGAAGGATTTGACGCCTCATTACGGCGCAGATTGCCCGGTGGTGGTCGCCTATCGCATCAGCTGGCCCGACGAACAATTCATTCGCGGGACACTAGAGACAATCCGGGCTCAGGTGAAGGGCTCGGGGATCACCCGGACGGCGTTGATTTTGGTGGGCCCCGTCCTGGCCGAAGATCTTTCGACGCTCGACGCGTTGGAAGACAGTCAGCTATATGACGCCAGCCATCACCACGTGCTGCGGCCCCACAGCGTTAAAAACTAGCGCGCGCCGGCCTTTTCAAGAGTCTGCACTACTTTTCGCGACCGACCGTCGCGTGCCAGGTCGAGCACCGTGCGGCCGGTATAATCCGAGCGTCCCACATCGGCCCCCGCAGCAATAAGCGCCTGAACCACTTCCAGGTGCCCGTTCCGTGTTGCCGACATCAGCGGTGTCCGGCCGTCACGATTTTCCTGATCCACGGGTGCCTCGTAGGACAACAGCAGTTCAACAAGGTCAACATGGCCGTTCTCCGCCGCGTAGTAGAGTGCGCTGTTGCCAAATTTATCGAGCAGCGAGGTCCGCGCCTCGGCCTCGAGCAACAAGGCCAGGGCATCATAACTGCCCTGTATGGCACCCCAAAGCATAGGGGTCCGGCCATCAGTGTCCGAACGCGCCAACGGGTGCTGGCGCACGATCAGCTCGCGAACCTTGGCGACCCGGTTTTCATAGGTCGCAACGATCAGTGGGTCCTCTGCAAAAACATCTGTTTGTGCAGCCAGGGGGGCAGCAAACACGAGCAGCCCGAACACTGTCAGCAGGCGAGAGGTTAGTCTGGAAGTCATCATAAACCCTATGTTGCGTCCCGGCGGCCGCGGGTCAAGTCAACAAATTCGAAAGCCAGCCCACCACGCCGTCGATCGAACTCACCCGATCACCTTCCGGGAGAGGCGGGCGGGCAACCATCAGGACCGGGCATCCGATCGCCCGCGCCGCGGCCAGCTTGGCGTAGGTCATTTTACCCCCGGAAGCCTTGCACACAACGATGTCGATTTCGTGGCGTTTCAACAGCGCCGTCTCGCCCGCGACAGAAAACGGACCGCGATCGACAATCACATGATAATCCCTCAGCGACAGGGGTTCGGAAGGCGGATCGATCAATCGGGCCAGAAACCAAGTATCCGAACATCCCGCAAACACCGCAAGTTCGGTGCGCCCCACCGTTAGAAAAGCCCGGCGACCACTTCGTGGCAATTCGGCAGCCGCCGCTGACATATCCGGCACCATATGCCACTGATCGCCTTCCACCGGGTTCCAGGGCGGCCTGTCGAGCACCAATCTTGGAGTATTGACCTGGTCACAGGCCTGCTGCGCGTTCCGGGAAATCTGCGCTGCGAAGGGATGGGTCGCGTCGATCACCGCTCGGACTGTCATGGTTTCGAGATACGTGGCCATCGGTCCCACCCCGCCAAACCCGCCGGTTCGCACCTCTCCGGCCACTCCGGCCGGTGCTTGGGTTCGCCCAGCCAGAGACGTGATAACCCGCACGCGCGCGCCCCACCGAACAACAACGGCCTGGGCCAGCCCTGCCGCTTCGGCTGTTCCACCGAGAATCAGGATGGTCGGGCGGTCAGGGTCCGACATGGGCCTGCATGGAACCGTCACGGGCAACGACAAACACATCAACATCCACCGCCCCGCCAAGGGTCGCACGGCAGACTTCCCTCGCGCCGCGCGCAATATTCTCGCACAGGGCCGCTTCGAGCCCCTGCGACGCGGCCGCAACGAGAACCCCGCCGGCAGACACTGCCTCCTGCGCAACCGCCAACGTCGTGGGGTCGGCGCCACAACGCGACAGACGCACCACAAGATCCTCGAGATCCACAGCAGAGCGGCTCGAGTGAAGGTCCATATGGCCGGCGGCCAGTTTTGACAATTTTCCGAACCCGCCGCCGATGGTCAACCGGGGCACCGGATGCGCCCGGACATATTTCAGCAGCCCCCCGGCAAAATCACCCATATCAATCAGCGCCTGTTCGCCCAACCCAAAATGGGCCTGCACGGCGGCTTCTGAGGTTCGTCCCGTCGCCGCAGCAACATGTGTAACCCCCGTGGCCCGCGCCACGTCGACGCCGCGATGGATCGAATGCACCCAGGAGGCACAGGAATAGGGAATGACCACCCCCGTGGTCCCCAGAACACTCAGCCCGCCAACAATGCCCAATCGCGCATTCGCCGTCTTTTCCGACAAGGCCTCGCCGCCGGGGATCGAGATCGTCACCAGCACATCGGCCGTGACCCCGTATTCCGCGGCCACATCATCGAGAGCCGCCGCGATCATCTCACGCGGCTTCGGGTTGATGGCGGGTTCACCCGGCGGGATCGGCAGCCCGGGCAGCGTGACCGTTCCTACCCCGGGACCGGCCGCAAACCGAACCCCTGCCCCCGGCTCCGCGGGGGTGACAGCGCAACAAATACGCGCGCCATGGGTCACATCCGGATCGTCACCCGCGTCTTTGATCACCGACGCCGAAGCCGAATCCGCGCCGCCGGCGATTTCTGCCAATTCAAATTCTACGCGCAGACCACGGGGGAAACGGATATTGACGGTGTCCGGCATCTCGCCACCGAGCATCACCGTATAGGCCGCCTTGGCCGCCGCCGTCGCGCACGCGCCCGTGGTCCAGCCACGCCGCAAACCCGCGGCATCGGGCCGGCCCTCATCGTGATCGTCGCTCGCTACTTTCTCGTTCATTTTTCCATCGTAGCGCCCCATGTGGTTGCCCGACCAGTGGTCCGGCGCTAGCTTCTGTAGATGGATTTGAACAATCTCTCTTTGCCGTCTTTCGAGGCCGGATGGGTGTGGCTCGTCGGCGCCGGTCCCGGAGATCCGGCCTTGCTGACCCTTGCCGGGTTGCACGCGCTGCAGCAAGCCGATGTGGTTGTTCATGACGCTTTGGTCGACAAACGAATTCTGGCCCTGGCCCATCCCGACGCTAAACTGATATACGCGGGTAAACGCGGCGGTAAGCCATCCCAGAAACAACCCGATATCTCGGCACGGCTGGTCGTGCTGGCCCGTGAAGGGCGCAAGGTGCTGCGCCTCAAGGGGGGCGATCCGTTCCTGTTCGGGCGTGGCGGCGAAGAAGCGCTGGCCTTGGTCGCTGCGGATATCCCATTCCGGGTCGTCCCGGGTATCACGGCGGCAATCGGCGGGCTCGCTTATGCCGGCATTCCCATGACCCACCGAGCCACGGCAACAGCGGTTACCTTTGTGACCGGACACAATCTATACGGCCAGGTTCCCGACGATCTGGACTGGCACGCCCTGGCCAACGGCGCCCAGGTGCTGATCTTCTACATGGCCCTCAAGCATATCGAGGAAATCGTCGACCGCCTGATCACCGGCGGGTGCGACCCGCACACCCCCGCCGCCCTAATCGCCCACGCGACCACCAAAACTCAGACCATCGTCGAAACAGACCTGGCCGGCGCCGTGGCCGCGTCCCGTGGCATTTCACCCCCGGCGCTATTCGTTATCGGCGAAGTGGTGCGCTTGCGCAGCGGTCTCGACTGGATCGGCGCCCTGGGGGGGCGCGTGCTTGAATCCGACCCACTCGGCCAACGCGATGGTGGCGATGTCGGCTGACCCCAAACAGTCACGCCCCACGGGAGACCCGGATCGCCCATCTTCGGTGCCCCGCGCTGTTTCGGGGCTGCTGATCCTCGCATCGATTTTTGTGATCTTTGGATTTTCAGCGATCACCGGCCGGGAGCCGGCCCTGCCCGAACAACTCAACATCGCAATCATCGCAATCATCGCTCTCGGTGCGCTCGCCGGGCTCATCCACATGTTCGGCATCGTTCCCGCGAACCAGCGGCTGCGTGCCTTTGTCAGCCCGGTTCTCGCCTGGCCGGTGATGGTTGCTGCCATCGCACCCCTGATCACGACATGAGCCAAACACCTGGTCTCATCATTGCCGCACCGGGCTCGGGCAGCGGCAAGACAGTAGTCACGCTGGGTTTGCTGCGCGCGCTTCGAGACAGCGGAATTCGAGTCGCTGGCGCCAAGGCCGGGCCGGACTATATCGACCCGGCGTTTCACAGTGCGGCGAGCGATACCCCTGCCATCAATCTCGACCCCTGGGCGATGCGTCCAGAAACCCTATCGGGACTGATCATGGCAACCGGTGAAGATTCAGACCTGATCGTCGCCGAAGGTGTCATGGGACTGTTCGACGGGGCGAACTTGCCCGGCCGCCCCGATGCAGGCTCCACAGCGGATCTGGCAGCTCTCACCGGATGGCCGGTCATTCTGGTGATCGACGCGGCCCGTCAGGCAGCCAGCGCGGCGGCCCTGCTGGCTGGTTTCGCCGGGCACCGTGAAGACGTCCCGGTGACCGGGGTAATATTCAACCGGGTTGCCAGCCCGGCCCATGAGGCCGTCCTGCGTGATTCCGTGGTCGCGTCCAGTCCCCGGATTAAAGTACTCGGTGCTGTCCACCGCAATCCCGCGCTGACACTTCCCGAACGCCACCTCGGACTGGTTCAGGCCGGGGAGCACACGGCCCTCGATGACTTCATCTCCGCAGCGGGGGCTATGATGGCCGACGCGATTGACCTGTCTGCAATCGTCGCGATGGCATGCCCGGGCCACCGCGATAACTCCACCCTCGCGGCGATGCCCCAGATCCCGCCTCTTGGCCAACGCATCGCCGTGGCACGGGACGATGCCTTCGCCTTCTCTTATGATTCAGTGACCAACGGCTGGCGCCGCCAGGGCGCCAATATCGAGTTCTTTTCCCCGCTGGCCGACGAAGCGCCCCCCGCCGATGCCGACGCAATCTATCTGCCCGGTGGTTATCCCGAGTTGCACGGCGAAACACTCGCCGGGGCAAACCGTTTCATGGATGGTCTGAGCGTTGCTGCCGGTAAAGGCGTTGCCATTTTTGGCGAGTGCGGTGGTTACATGGTTCTCGGCCAGGGCCTGGTCGACGCCGCGGGACGGCGCCACGAAATGGCCGGCTTGCTTCCGGTCGAAACAAGCTTTGCCACGCGCAAACTTCATCTCGGCTACCGTAGCGTTGCCACAGCCGCCGAAACCGTCCTCGGCCCCAAGGGCACACTTTTCAAAGGGCATGAGTTCCACTACGCCTCGATCCTGTCCAAGGGTAACGGGTCCTCCCTGTTTATCGCCTCCAATGCCCGCGGCGACGACCTCGGTCCAGCGGGTCTGTTCATTGGCAGCGTCGCCGCCTCCTTCATCCACCTTATTGATCGCGCCAGCCCATGACCGACCCCAATCCGTTCTGGGAGACCAAATCCCTCGAGGACATGACCGATCCCGAATGGGAATCCCTGTGCGACAGCTGCGGGCAATGCTGCCTGTTCAAGCTCGAGGATGCGGATACCGGTGAGTACGCGTTGACCGATGTTGCCTGCCGGTTTCTCGATCATGATTCCTGCCAATGCTCCGACTATGCCAACCGCAGCCGCAACGTTCCCGATTGCGTCAAGGTGACCGCAACGAACATCAAGGAATTGCGCTGGATGCCCGAGACCTGCGCCTATCGATTGCTGGCGGAAGGCAAGCCATTATTTTCGTGGCACCCACTTGTCTCGGGTGATCCGGAATCCGTTCACAACGCCGACGCCTCTGTGCGTGGCAAAGCCCTGAACGAGGACAGGGTCGACGATCTCGAGGATCACGTGGTCGAAGCATTGAACCGCAATATACGTGACGGTATCCCCTCCCTGCCGGGTCCGGTAACTCCCCCACGCCGGAAATGATGCGCAACGCCCCATGACCATGTAGAACGTAGAAAATTCCTGCAGGAGAAGACCCATGACGACCAGCCAGCCCACCGGTGTGTTCGCCGCTTCGCTGACCCCGATGACGCCGGATCTCGGAATCGATATCCCCCACGCGGTGGCCCACAACAAGTGGCTTCTGGCTAATGGCTGCGATGGTGTCGCGCCCCTGGGCACAACCGGCGAGGCCAACTCGCTCGGCTTTGACGAACGGTTCGCCCTGCTCGACGCGCTGGCCGAGGCGGGCATCACGGGGCCCCAACTCATCGCCGGGGTGGGCTGCACCGCCATTCCCGATACTGTCGCCCTGACCAAAAAAGCCCTGGCCAATGGCGCAGGTGGCGTTTTGATGCTACCGCCATTTTACTACAAGGCCCCCTCAGAAGACGGGCTGTTCGCCGCCTATGCCGAAGTAATAGAACGGGTCGGTGATTCAACCCTCCAGATCTATCTTTACAATTTCCCGCAGCAAGTCGGGTTCGAGCTGCCCCTATCCCTGATCGCCCGGCTCATCGAAGCCTATCCGGACACGGTTGTGGGCTCGAAGGATTCCTCCGGCGACTGGCCCCGGATGGAGCGTACGCTCAGGGAATTCCCGGGTTTCCGGCTGTTTCCTGGGTCTGAAGAGTTTCTGCTGGCCGGCCTGCGACTGGGCGGCGTTGGCTGTATCTCCGCGACCGTGAACATCAACGCGCCCCAGGCGCAGGCGGTATATGCGAATTGGGAATCAAACCAGGCCGAGGCGCTCCAGGCCCACCTCACCGAACTGCGTATGGGCTTCAAGGATCTGCCCGCAATCCCGGTGATGAAGGCGTATCTGGCTCAGAAGCATGACGATCCGGGCCTGACAAATGTGCGCCCGCCCTTCCTGCCGGCAACGGCGGCACAGCTGGCGACAGCGAGTGAACGACTGACAGCAGCGGCGTTCGAACTGGCGCCCTAATTGGCGGACTCTTCGCCTGATTCTTTGGCCGGTCCGGCCGCTTTCTCGCGGCTGAAATTAACCAGCGCGACGCCCGCAAAGACCAGCACTACCGACACCCAGAGCCAGGCCGAAGGGCGCTCGCCAAAGAACAGCGCGCCCCACCCAACCCCGCTGAGCGTCACCACATAACCGACCTGGGCCAGGTAGACCGCCCCGGCCATCGATACGATGGTGTAGAACAGGACGAAGGTCGCCACGGTCATCATCCCGTATGCGACAATCACCCCGTCGACCACGTCAAACCCATTCCAGATCTGGTGAAAGCTGTTGGTCGAGAGGGCCATGACAAAAGTTGTCCCTGCCGCCACATACATGGTTCCCATCGCCAGAGCGATGTTGTTGCCATCCTTGGGCCGCGCAATTTCAGCGATGACATTGGACAACGCCCACAGCACCGGCGTGACAATCGCGAGCAGGGCTAAGGGCAGTAAATCCGGCGATGGCAAACTGCCTTTCGGCAACACCAGAACGGCAACCCCGCCCAAACCCAGCAGCACACCGGAGGCCCGCATCAGGCGAAACCGTTCGAGACGGATCGACAGGGCAATCACATAGGTAATCAGGGGTGCCGTGACGATCAGCACCGACATCAGCCCGGCCGGGATTTGCTGCATGACGAACACCATATTGGAATTTGGCAACGCAACACCGATGGTCCCCATCAACAGGTAGTAGCGCAAATGTTTGCGTTTCAGCTGAATTGTAATCCCACGAAACTTGCAGATCAGCAGCAGGAGCGAGCCCGCGATAAAAGTCTGCCAGAACACCAGACCGAGCGGAGGTACGCCGTTGATGGCACCAAATTTTGTCGCCGAGGGTCCCAGACTCCAGAAACAGCCGAGCAAAATCAGAAGCATAACCGGCCACAGACGATGGGCCTTGCCGGCAACCGGTTGAGACGTGTTGGTGTTCATGCCCGGCCTTAGCCTGGTTCGGCGGGTGAATCCGAGGTAACTTTGTGTTTACCCAAATTGACCAATGCTACTCCGAAACCGACCACCAACACGGCGGCCCAAAGCCAGATCGTCGTACTTTCACTAAAGAACAATACCCCCCAGCCAACCCCGAACAGGGTGACGAGGTAGCCGACCTGGCCGAGATAAACCGCCCCGGCAATATCTACAATCTTGTAGAAAAGCAGGAACGCGACGGCCGTGGCGACAGCATATGCCACCAGGGTGAGCTCACGGGTGCCGAAGTCGACCCAGATCGGGTGGAAGGTCCCATCGAGCGCGCCCACAACCCCCGCGCCCAGTGCGGCGGCGAACATGGTCGCGGTGGCCAGGGCCAGGTTTTCCGCGCCTTTCGGGCGACCCCATTCAGAATAAACATTGGCGGCGGCATAACCCGCCGGTGTGATGAAGGCCAAGAGCCCCACCCAAAGGAGATCGGGTGACGGCAAGCTGCCTTGGGGAAACACCAAAAGGCCCGCCCCGGCAAACCCGATCACAATACCGATGGCGCGCATCGGGTTGATGCTTTCAAGGCGCAGCAGGACGGCGAAAATGTAGGTCAGAACCGGGGAAATCAGGATCACAACAGAGGCATAGCCCGCGGGAACGTGACGGACGACGAACACCAGTGTCATATAGGCAACATCAATGCCCACCATCCCAATGACGGCGTAGTAGATCAGGGCGCGACGCGACAGCGGGATGCGGATCCCGCGCACGAGACACAAGACGCTCAGCAATACCCCGGCGAGGAATGTCTGCCAGAAGACCACGGCGGCCGGCGACAACCCGTTTGTTACAAGCGCCTTTGAAAAAGCCGGGTTACCACCCCAGACCGCACCGAGCCCGAGCAACATGATAACGGGCAACCACAGAATACCGGGTTTAGCTTTGATCACATCACGCATCAATATCTCTGCTTCCCCAACCCGACAGCTTTGGCGTCTGTCATCGGCTCCAGTCTTATCTGGTCGTGTCGCCCTTCGTAAAGGGATGGCGCGCGGGACTGGCATTCACACATGACATGGATCATGACTTTACCGACGGTGTCTGGCCAGTATTGTGGCGGTTAATCTCATCCCCGTCGCTCCCGGACACACCTGTCTATGCCCACCCAAGACAACGGCACTCTCAAACTCGACAACGTTTCATTGTCCCTCGACGGCGTGCCGCTTTTTTCACCGCTGGCGCTCGCCGTAGGTTCGGGCGAGGCGGCCACAGTCATGGGCCCAAGCGGGTGTGGAAAATCCTCTCTACTGGCCTATATCTGCGGCACGCTGGAGCCGGTATTCGAGGCCCGGGGTACAGTGCATTTATCCGGCGCGGCGCTGAGCGAGCTGCCACCCGAACGCCGCCATATCGGTATCCTGTTTCAGGATGATTTGCTGTTTCTGCATTTGTCGGTAGGAGACAATCTGGCCTTCGGTCTGCCGGCGGAAATCCGCGGCCGGGACAAGCGCATGGTACTAATCAAAAAGGCTCTCGAAGACGCCGACCTCTCCGGGATGGCCGAGCGTGACCCGGCAACCCTATCGGGGGGACAGCGGGCCCGGGTTGCCCTGATGCGAACGTTGCTGTCGGGACCCAAAGCACTTCTCCTCGACGAACCTTTCTCCAAGCTGGATACAGATTTACGCGCACGTGTGCGGGAATTCGTGTTTGAACATGCCCGCGCCAACGCCATTCCAACCCTGCTTGTCACCCACGATCCGGCCGACGCAAGCGCGGCGGGCGGACCCGTGGTGGAACTAACGTGAGCGCACCAAATGAGACCGGCGTCGCAATGCCCAACCGGCTGACCCTGACCCTAATGCTGGGCCTACTCGTGTCCTTCGCACCCATGAGCATCGATCTTTACCTTCCCGCACTGCCGGTCATGACCGCGGATTTGATGACCGATGCGGAGGCGATGCAGCTCACCCTCAGCGTCTACATGGTGGGGTTTGCCCTCGCCCAGGCGTTCTTCGGCCCTATTTCGGACCGTTTCGGGCGCAAACCCACTATCCTTGTCGGCACCTCGGTCTACCTCGTGGCCAGTGTCGCCTGCGCCCTGGCAACCAGCGTCGAACAGTTAATCCTTTTTCGCCTATTCCAATCGATCGGCGCGGCCGCCGCCCCCGTGGTCGCCCGCGCGGTGGTCAGAGACATGTTCACCCGCGAGGAAGCCGCGCGAACCTACGCGCTGGTGACCACCGTGACAGCGATTGCCCCGGTGATCGCGCCGGCCCTTGGCGGGGTGATTGTGATATGGCTCGGCTGGCGGGCAAACTTTTGGGTTCTGACCGGTTTCGGGGCGACAGCCATGCTGCTGGTGATTTTCCTGTTGCCGGAAACCAACCGGGTCCCCGACCCGTCGGCGACCCGGTTCTCACGAATGATGCTCAATTTTGCGACCATGCTCCGCAGCCGCACCTATCTGGGCTATCTGCTCACGGTGATGGGTACTTTCGGCGGGCTCTTCGCCTATCTGATTGGTGCGTCATTTGTACTGGTCGACGAACTGGGCATGTCGGAGCTGCATTTCGGCCTGTCGTTCAGCGGGGCCTCGGTCGCCTTCATGGGCGGGGCCTTTCTCGGCAGCCGGATCGTGCGCCGCCTCGGGATTGAACGCATGTGCCTGATCGGGACATCGTTTACAGCCTTCGCCGGTATACTAATCTTCAGCCTGATTTGGGGCGGATACATCACACCGGTTTCCGTCATCCTGCCACCGGTGATCTACTTCTTCGGGATGGGCCTGTCCCAGCCCAATATTCAGGCTGGCGCGATTTCGCCGTTCCCGCATATGGCCGGCGCGGCCGCTGCCCTGCTCGGCCTCGCCCAGTATATTTCAGCCGGGCTGTTCTCGGTGATCGTGGGGGTGTTTGCTTTTGATCCGACCCTGCTGATGGCCACCGTAATGGGGGCGAGCGGCGTTTTCGCCTTTGTGATTTTCACCACCATGATCTGGCTGCCCCTGCGCCGCTCCGGACGTCCGGACTGATCCACAACTAGTTGGTTTGAATTTCAAAAATTTCCGGCTCAAGACGCGTGGGCGTGCGCTGGGGTTTCCGGCGTGCCGGCGTCGTGAGCGAGCCATCATCGGAGATCTCGGGCCGCGGCGCCTCGGCCACCCCTACATTTGTCGCCGCCGCCATAAATGTTTTCCAGATAGTCGCTGGGATTGATGACCCTGTCACCCCGTCCATCGGAGTATTGTTGTCATTACCAACCCAGACCGCCGCAACCAGGTTTCCCGCATAGCCGATAAACCAGGCATCCCGGAAATCCTGACTGGTTCCCGATTTCCCTGCGGCCGGTACACCGAACGACGCTGAGCGGCCTGTCCCTGACGCAATCACCGCTTGCAACATATCTGTGGTCTGGGCCGCTGCCTTCGCCGAAATCACCCGACGTCCCGTGGGCCCGGGACGGCGGAACACCACGTTGCCCCCTTGGCGCACTTCTGAAATTCCATAGGGGGCAACGGCAAAACCGCCATTGGCAAATACCGCATAAGCTGCGGTCAATTCGAGGGGAGTGACCTCGCCGGCGCCAAGCGCGATCGAGGGATGGGGCTTGAGAGGGGAGGTAATGCCCAGTCGGCGCGCAGCCTGAACCACTTGGTCCCGGCCAACATCTTCGGACACCCGCACGGCAACCGTGTTCAGGGATCGGGCCACGGCCTCACGAAGGGTGACCTCTCCACTAAACCGGCCCGAGAAATTTCGTGGTGTCCATCCATCCACGGTGATCGGCGCGTCGCGCACTTTTGTGTCGGGTGTCATCCCGGATTCGAGAGCCGGGAGATAAACAATCGGCTTGAACGCGGAACCCGGTTGCCGCAGCGCCCCGGTCACCCGGTTAAACTGACTGACGCCATACCGCCGGCCCCCAACCATGGCGAAAACCGCGCCGTCGTCCCGCATTGCCACCAACGCGACCTGTGCGCCCTTGGTATCGTTTGCGGCCACGGCGGCTTCGGCAATTTTCTGTAATCGCGGATCGAGCGTGGTCTCCACTGACAGGTCAGTGTCCCGAGATCCGGCATAGCCAGCGGCCCGCTCGAGCACCCAGTCGGCAAAGTAACGCCGGGTCTGGCCTTGGACCTGAGGACGGGGACGGGCTTCGTTACCACGTCCGGGGCGCCGGGTTTTCGCGAGCCCTTCCGCATTGTTCAGACTAAGAAACCCGGCCGCCGCCATGGCGTTGAGCACAGTCTTGGCCCGGTTGTGTGCCGCTTCCGTACTATTGTCCGGATTCAACCGCGAGGGCGCACGCAGCAGGCCGGCCAGGATCGCGGCTTGATAGGTATCAACCTCCCGGGCTGATATGCCGAAATAGCGCTGCGCAGCGGCTTCAACGCCATAGGTCCCGGCCCCCAGGTAGACCCGGTTTAGATAGATCGTCAGCAATTCGTCTTTATCAAACCGGTTCTCCAACGCCAGGGCCAGCAGCAGTTCCTTGATCTTGCGCTGATAGGAACGTTCGGGTGTAAGAAACAGATTCTTCGCCAGTTGCTGGGTCAGGGTCGAACCGCCCTGGACGATTCCGCCGGCGCGCAGATTAACCACCACGGCGCGAAGCAATCCGCGAAAGTCGACACCCGGGTGTTCGAAAAACCGGCGATCCTCGATGGCAACAACGGCCTGGATCAGCTCGGGGGGCAATTCGTTCACCCCCAGGCGACGTCCGTAAAGATCACCGTATCCGGCGATCAGCGAAGCGTCAGCCGCAAGGATCGTGACCCCGGGGCGCCGGGCCTTGTCGGCGGCCGGGCCCATATCCTCAATTTTGGGAAGATCCCAGGCGAACCAGACCAATATCCCGCCGAGGATCAGCCCACCCCAGATCGCGAAGACCAATGACCATTTCGTCAGTCGCCAAAGCAGGCTTGAACCAGACCCGTCGCGATCAACCGACGCAGCCGCCCGTTTCCCGGGCGGCTTTTTGGCTGCGGGCTTGGATTTGGTCGCAGGTTTTCCCTTGGGTTTACTCATCGGCGCAGAGATTGCTGCACGGGCGGGGCAGAATTATGGCGAAGCAATGCGCGAGGTCTAGACGTCGAGATTGGCGACCTTGAGGGCATTTTTCTGGATGAACTCCCGGCGGGGAGCGACCTCGTCTCCCATCAGGGTTTCGAAGATATTGCCTGCCGCATCGGCCTGGGCCACGCGCACCTGCAACAGCGCCCGCACATTCTCATCCAGCGTCGTCTCCCAGAGCTGATCCGGGTTCATTTCACCCAGGCCCTTATAGCGCTGCAGCGAAATCCCTTTCCGCCCCACATCAAAAACTGCCTTCAGCAACGACAGCGGCCCGGTGATGGGGTGTTCGATATCCTTGGCAACCAAAGTTGCGTGGCGCACGAAATTTGACTGCAATTCGACGCTGCGCGCATTCAGACCGCGCGCTTCGGAGGAATTGATAATCCGGTGGTCGATCACCAAACGGTTCAGCACCCCGCGCAGGGTCCGCGCAAATGTCAGCGATCCATCCTCCGCGTCGTAAATACCATGCCAACCGCGCTCAAGGGCCGGGGCCAGCGCATCAAGGCGACGGGCAATATATTCTGCCGCGCTCTGGGCATTCTCCGCATTTGAGAGCAATTCCGGGTCCAGCGCGCCGGCGATTGCTGCCTGCTCGACAACGGTTGCGTTGGGCAAATGTACCGTGAGCGGCTCGGTCAGACGACGCACGTCGCGGGCGGTATCCACCAACGCGCGAAGGTCTTCGCCAGACCGCTGAGTGCCATCGCTCAACTGAAGAACAGCATCACTCAGACCCGAATCGATGAGATAATTCTCCATCGCCGGGTCGTCCTTCAGATAAACGGCCGAGCTGCCTCGCTGCACACGGTAAAGCGGCGGCTGGGCGATATAGAGATGACCCCGTTCGATGATTTCAGGCATTTGGCGGTAGAAGAAGGTCAGCAGCAAGGTGCGGATATGAGATCCGTCGACATCCGCGTCAGTCATGATGATGACCTTGTGATAGCGCAGCTTTTCGATGTTGAAATCATCGCGAATGCCGGTCCCCAGCGCCGTGATCAACGTGCCGATCTCGACCGAAGACAGCATCTTGTCGAACCGGGCGCGTTCGACATTAAGGATCTTGCCGCGCAGGGGCAACACAGCCTGGGACTTGCGATCACGGCCCTGCTTGGCCGATCCGCCGGCGCTATCGCCCTCGACGAGGAACAATTCGGATTTCGCCGGATCGCGCTCCTGGCAGTCGGCCAGCTTGCCGGGGAGGGATGCCATATCGAGCGCGCCCTTGCGTCGGGTCAGCTCGCGCGCTTTACGCGCCGCTTCGCGCGCCGCGGCGGCCTCAACAACTTTTTCGATTACCGTACGGGCTTCGGCAGGGTGTTCCTCAAACCATTGCCCCAGACGGTCTCCGACGACGGATTCGACGATCGGCCGCACCTCGGAGGAGACCAGTTTGTCCTTGGTCTGGGATGAGAATTTTGGATCCGGGACCTTGACCGAAAGAATACAGGTCAGGCCTTCGCGGGCGTCCTCCCCGGAAATAGCGATCTTTGCCTTTTTGGCCATGCCGCTGGCATTGGCGTAATTATTGATGGTCCGGGTCAGCGCGCCACGGAAACCGGCCAGATGGGTACCGCCATCGCGCTGGGGGATGTTGTTGGTAAAACACAGCATCGTCTCGTGATAGCTATCGTTCCACTGCAACGCGACTTCGACCACCACGTCTTCCTTTTCATCGATGACGTGAATCACCTCGCCCATGACACCCTGACGGTTACGATCGACATACTCGACGAAAGCTTTCAGACCGCCGTCGTAGAACAACTCGATGACCACCGGTTCGACGCCGCGCGCATCGGTCAGCACCAAGGTCACGCCTGAGTTCAGAAAGGCGAGCTCGCGCAAACGATGCTCCAGCGTGTCGCAATCGAACTCCACCATGGTGAAGGTTTCTTCGGATGGCATGAAAGTAATTTCGGTGCCGGTCAGAGGCGCGCCGTCCCGGTCAGGTGCTTCGCCGGAGATTTCCAGATCGCCCATGGCCTCGCCATGCTCAAAGCGCAGTTTATGTTCCTTGCCGTTACGCCAGATCCGCATCTCGAGCCATTTCGACAATGCGTTTACCACCGACACGCCAACCCCGTGGAGGCCGCCGGAAACCTTGTAGGAATTCTGATCAAACTTCCCGCCCGCATGGAGCTGGGTCATGATGACCTGGGCGGCCGAAACCCCCTCTTCCTCATGGATATCCACCGGGATACCGCGTCCATTATCGACCACCGTAACCGACCCATCCGGGTTAAGGGTCACATCTACCGTGTCGCAATGTCCGGCGAGAGCCTCATCAATCGCGTTATCAACCACTTCGTAAACCATGTGGTGCAGTCCCGAACCGTCATCGGTATCGCCGATATACATGCCGGGGCGCTTGCGGACCGCATCCAGCCCGCGCAATACCTTGATGGAATCAGCATCATAATCACCGCTGGGCTCGCCGGCGATTTCCGTAACTTCGGGCGTGTCGCTCATGGGGTCTCTCCTGATATCCGCCGCACCGCGCCGGATGAAACTTCAAAAAACTGTGCCTGATCCGCGAAAGCGTCGAATAAGTTGGTATCCGTTCCCGTCAACCAGGCTTGCGCGCCCAAACCCAAAATTCGTTCGGCCAGAGCCACCCGACGGCCGGCATCAAGATGGGCCGCCACTTCGTCCAGCAGAATGACCGGCGCAGAACCGCGGGAGAGTCCCAGCAGGCGCGCATGGGCCAGGACGATGGCAATCAACAAGGCTTTCTGTTCGCCGGTCGAGCACAATGCCGCGGCCATATCCTTACCCCGGTGTTCGACCCTCAGATCACTGCGATGGGCACCGTGCAGAGCGCGTCCGGCTTCGCTGTCCCGGGCCCGTCCGAATGCCAGAATGGCGCGCAATTGATCTTCAGCCTCAAGGGCCGGGCCGTCGTCGAGCCAGGTTTCGACTTCGCCCTCAAAGGACAAACTGGCCGGGGGGAATGGTTCTTCGCGCAATTCTTCTTCGGCCGCAATCGCAGCATCAAGCCGGGCCACGACTTCCCGTCGTGCTGCGGCAATCGCCACGCCCGTCGCCGCCATGGTTTCTTCTTCGGCCGCCAACCAGGCGGAATCCCCGACGCTGTCGCGCAGAAGTCGTTGGCGTCCGCGCATGGCCTGTTCATAGGTCGCCAGGCGTCGCGCGTGCTCTGCATCAAAGCCGAAGACCATACGGTCAACGAACTGGCGGCGCGCGCTGCCGCCTTCCATAAACAACCGATCCATATCTGGCGTCAGCCAAACCACGCAAAGATGTTCGGTAAAGGCAGCTTGCCCGCGAGCGGGTTCCCCGTCGATCCGAACGGCCCGGCGGGCAGCACCGCCTTCGGGACGCACTTCCAGACCTGTCCCAAGGGCTGTCATGCCCTTCGGCCCAGTGATTTGGGCCGCGACCGCCCAGCCCCCGGCCGAGACACCGTCAGATAGTCGGGCCACGTCAGGTAGCGGAACACGACGGATGCCGCGCCCCGGTGCGAAAAAAGAAATGGCTTCGAGTAAATTTGTTTTCCCGGCGCCGTTTTGTCCGGTCAACACGACCGGGGTCGCCCCAACATCCAGCCGAAGTGCAGCGTAGTTCCGGAATCCGGTCAGGTCGAGACGGGAAACATGGGTGTTCAAATCGTCAACGCCCGCATTGGGCTGATCGGTCTCACATCCGGGAGGCGCGCTGGTGGTGGTCCCCGCCATGCAACGCCTAGACGCGCATCGGCATAAGCACGTAAAGCGCACTCAAATCGCCACCGTCGCGCACAATGGTGGGCGAAGAAGCATCGGCGAAAACGAATTCGGCGCCATCACTTTCGATCTGGGCCGTGATGTCGAGGAGATAGCGCGAGTTGAACCCGATCTCGATCAGATCGTGTTCGAAACTCACTTCAAGCTCCTCAGTCGCACTGCCATTCTCCGCACTGGTCGCCGACAGGGTCAGCAATCCCGAGCCGACCGCGAGCTTGATGGCCCGGCTCTTCTCCGATGAAATCGTCGACACACGATCAACCGCCTGGGCGAAAGTGTTCCGGTCGACGGAAAGAACCTTGTCATTCCCGGTCGGAATTACCCGTTCATAATCAGGGAAGGTTCCGTCGATCAGCTTCGAGGTGAGAATTGCGTCGTCGAATGTCATCCGGATTCGCGTGTCTGAAAGTGAAATTTCGACCGGATCAGAGGTTTCATCAATCAGTTTGCGCAACTCACCGATCGCCTTGCGGGGCACGATAACGCCGGGCATGCCCTCGCCGCCATCGGGCATCGTAAGCTGGACGCGGGCCAGACGGTGGCCATCGGTGGCAACTGCACGGAGCATGTTGGCGCCCTCGTCTTCGGCAGCATGCAGATAAATTCCGTTGAGATAGTAACGGGTTTCCTCGGTCGACACCGCAAACCGTGTGCGGTCAACAAGGGTACGCAAATCCTCGGCTTCGAGGGAGAACGTATTCGGCAGATCGCCGCCACTCATCGTCGGAAAGTCTTCGACGGGCAACGTCGCGAGATTAAATTTGGACCGCCCGGCGCGAATCCGCAACTGGTCTGCCGAGGCGTCGGTCTCAATCTCAACCTGGGCACCGTCCGGGAGCTTGCGCACAATGTCGTATAGCGTGTGAGCCGGGGCGGTGGTGGCGCCTGCCTGGCCGATTTCGGCAGGGACTGTCTCGGTGATCGCCAGATCCATGTCGGTCGCGGTCAGGGTCAATGAACCCTCTTGACCGTCGAGCAACACATTGGCGAGAATCGGGATTGTGTTGCGGCGCTCGACCACGCTTTGCACATGGGCCAGCACTTTGAGGAGAGTAGCGCGCTCTATCGTCAGCTTCATTCTTCGTTGTTCCTCTTCGTCCCCGGAAGATGTGGTCGGCGGAGGTCGGTTGGTCTCCGGCCGTCATCTGGGTCTCGATCACTCAAGACCCGGAATTCCGCTGAATCCGTGCAAAACCTGACAAGGCATGAGTATAACAAAGGCCGAATGATTCGACAGGCCTTTCGGCCCGTCAACCGCTTCGGAGGCCGGATATTTGTTTGTTTTTTTTCAACGCTTTAGGGGGCGTTGGCGAATGGCCGGTGGATCAAATTTCCAGCATGCGGCGCAACAGCTCCACATCTTCGTTGAATCCGATGTCCGCGGAACGCAATTCTTCGACTTTTTTGACCGCATGCATGACCGTGGTGTGGTCGCGGCCGCCAAATTTGCGCCCAATCTCCGGCAGTGAGCGGGAGGTCAATTGCTTGGCCAGGTACATCGCAACCTGTCGCGGCCGGGCCACAGCCCGCGCCCGACGTGCCGAGTGCATATCGGCGAGGCGAATATTGAAATGCTCAGCCACCCGCTTCTGGATTTCCTCGATGGTCACCCGGCGGTCATTGGCGCGCAGGAGATCGTGCAAAACGTCCTGGGTGGCCTCCAGGGTCAGCGCCCGACCGACAAGAGTGGAATGAGCCACAATGCGATTTAGAGCGCCTTCGAGCTCGCGCACATTTGAGGTGATCTTATGGGCCAGGAATTCCAGCACCTTGTCCGGAATTTCGGCGCCAATCAGCTCAGCCTTGGCCTGCAAAATGCCCAGGCGGAGTTCATAATCGGTCGGATGAATATCCGCGACCAGCCCGCAGCCCAAGCGGGACTTCAGGCGCTCTTCCATACCTTCGAGGTCGGAAGGCGACTTGTCCGCCGAGATGATTATCTGACGATTCTGGTCCACCAACGCGTTGAAAGTGTGGAAAAATTCCTCCTGGGTCGAATCCTTGCCGGCGATGAACTGAATGTCATCGATCATCAGCACGTCGACCGAACGGAATTGCTCCTTGAAATCCATGATGGTGCGGTACCGCAACGCTCGAATGAACTGGTACATGAACTTTTCAGCCGACATGTACAGCACCCGGCGGCGCGGGTCGCGCTCGGTGATGTGCCAGGCAATCGCGTGCATCAGATGAGTCTTGCCGAGCCCGACCCCGCCATAAAGAAACAACGGGTTGAACGGCACGGATTTCGATTCCGCGACCCGGCGGGCGGCGGCATAGGCAAGCTCGTTGGAGCGGCCGACCACGAAATTGCTGAACTTGAAACGGTCGTCAATGACAGCGCGGACATCTTCGAGCGCGGGGTCTCCACCTTCGGAAGACGCCGAAGCCGGCATCGTTCCGCCATTGGAACCGCGCGGCGCGGCCTCTGATTCGGCACGTTGCGCGATCGGCCGGCGCGGGGGCGCACCAGCAGGCTGGATAATGGTCTGGGACGGCTCGACAATAATCTCCACGCCTTTGACGATATCGCTCTCATCCGTCCACAATTCGGTCAGACGGTTCCCGTAATTGTCTTCGATCCAGTCGCGCATAAACCGGGTCGGCACAGCGACCCGCAAATGGCCGGCGTTGAAATCGCCGAGCACCAGCGGCTTCAGCCAGCTGTTGAACGCAGCGTCCCCGACATCGGCCCGCAATTGCGCCCGGACCCGTGTCCACTGTTCGGTTAAAGACCCGTCGGCCTGCCCCCACTGCTCACTCATCTGGCTGCCCCCACTGCTCACTCATCTGGCGAAACACTCCAAAAACAGAACGATTTATTTTCGACACACCGTTCCGCCAAGAAACACACGTGCATCACGACCACCCCGGCAGCAATGCCTGTGACGCACAAACACAACCCGGCAACTTTTTGGACAACTCGATATCCCCGGTGAAAACCAGAAGAATACGCCGCACTGTCCACCCCCGCCCCCGAAAGAATTCGACAAAAAACACGAAACAAAACCACTAACGTGACGACCCAAAGACAATATCGTGGCAACCAACTTCCAAATTTTCCCTGTAATTTGATACAATTTCTTACTTAAGAATTACTTTAATTTACAGGTTTTTACTGAAATAAGCCGCACGCGCACCTTCAAAGACTGGGATTTATTGCTTTTTCCCAACCTTTTTAAGTCTTCTTTCGTAATAGGTGTTAATTCCGCCGACCGAGTATTTTGTTTTACTGTTCCCCGGTCCCGTAAGGCCCATGGAAGATAGCCCGACAGGCTTCGGCTAGCAACTGGTCAAAAGGTCGAATCGATAAAAAACACGAAAATTTCGCAAGATGACCCGACCGAATGCGCAAACGAAAACCGCGCCCGAAGGGCGCGGTTCGAAAAAACTCTAAGGCAATGGGGGGGGTTAGGCCATCGCCTTGATGCGCGCCGACAGGCGCGACAATTTTCGCGAAGCGGTATTGGCGTGCATCACGCCCTTCTGCGCACCGCGCATAAGCTCGGGTTGCATCTCGCGAAAGGCTGTCATTGCGGCCGGCTTGTCGCCCGATGTGATGGCCGTCTCGACCTTCTTCACATGGGTCCGGACCCGACCAAGGCGGTCGCCATTGATAAGCGTACGACGTGCCGCGCGACGGATACGCGTTTTGGCGGATTGATGATTGGCCATGCTTGCTCTCGAATTCGTTATATGTTTTGCCGCAGCATATAGACCCGACTTGGAAGGGCGTCAAGGCGCAACCGGCTGGAAATCCGGCGCATTCCAGCCAGCCCTGCAAATCGCCTAGCGGTGTTTGAATGACGCCTGGCGTTTCTCGACGAACGCGGCCATGCCCTCTTTCTGGTCCTCGGTGGCAAAGGTGGAGTGGAAGATCCGGCGCTCGAACCGCACCCCCTCCGACAAGGTGGTCTCATAAGCCCGGTTTACGGCTTCTTTTGCCAGCATCACGACCGGGCGCGAGAGGTCGCTGATGGCCCCGGCCACCTTGATCGCCTCGTCCATCAGATCGTCCGCCGCGACCACACGACTGACAAGACCGGAACGCTCGGCTTCTTCGGCGCCCATCATCCGGCCGGTCAAAACCATTTCCATCGCCTTGGATTTACCAACAAAACGGGTCAGGCGCTGGGTGCCCCCGGCCCCCGGGATTGTCCCGATGGTGATCTCGGGCTGGCCAAATTTTGCAGTGTCAGCCGCGATAATGAAATCACACATCATGGCCAGCTCACAGCCGCCGCCCAACGCGTAGCCCGCCACTGCCGCGATAACCGGCTTGCGGCACGTGGTGACCCGCTCCCAGCCATCGGTGATGAAGTTGCCGCGATAGGCGTCCATATAAGACTTGCTCGCCATTTCCTTGATATCGGCCCCGGCCGCAAAGGCCTTTTCAGAGCCGGTGATAACGACACAGCCGATATTGTCGTCGGCCTCGAAATCGTCAAGCGCGAGGCTAAGCTCCCCCACCAGCGCATCACACAGGGCGTTCAACGCTTTCGGGCGGTTCAGTCGGGCAATGCCGACATGTCCCTGGGTCTCAACTTCAATATTTTCATAGGGCATAGGGGCCTCCTTGATGTGAGCTTCGTATGGATAGCGGGCCGGGGCCCGAATGCGTGCCGGCGGGCGGCTTATTTCTTTGGCGCGATCGAAAACCTGACGATAACCGGCGGGCCGGCCTGCTCGACCTGCAGGCGTAAAACTTCATCGCCCCGGACCCAGGCATCACCAGCTCGGGCCGTCCAGCCAAGTCCGGGAAGCGTTTGGGTATAAAAGCGCGTCACGCCCCCCGCACTCACCGCACCGCTCGCCGCGGCTTCCACAATACGGCCGGCGGGCTTGTCAAAAACGACCCGTGCCGCGGGGTCTTCGACCAGACCCGGGGCCAGGGGCAAATCATCTACATCGGCCAGAAACTCGGATTCCGCCGAGACACCGGCGGGCAAAACAAGAAACGCGGCCGAGATCGCAAGGGCTAGCAATTTTGTTCGTAGCAACATTGGGCCGCTCATAGCTCAGCGTTGCCGCCGAGTACAATAGAAAGTCGACCGGCCGGATTGAACGATGCGCTCAATACGGCAATCCGTGCGCCCCTCCGCCAGACAGGTCTTGCAGGCCTCGCCCTCGCGGCCGTAGACCGCCCAGCTGTGCTGGAAATAGCCGAGCTCCCCATCGGTCTGCACATAATCGCGCAAGGATGAGCCGCCCGCCTCGATGGCCTCCTCAAGCACGGATGTAACGGCAGAAACCAAGCGTTCTGCCCGCAGCCCCGGAATAGTGCGCGCCAGGCGCCGGGGGCTGATCCCGGCGCGCCAAAGTGCCTCACAGGCGTAAATATTGCCGATTCCGGCAACCACCCGCTGATCGAGCAGCGCTGACTTGATTGGCGTCCGTTTGCCGCGTAGGGCGCCTGCGAAATAATCCGCGTTGAAATCCGATGACAGGGGTTCGGGCCCCAGCGTGCGCAGATGGGGGCTGTCCGCCTCTCCGCCCACAGGAATGAGATCCATATAGCCGAACCGCCGCGCATCGTTGAACACCACACGCCCGCTATCCTCCATCTCAACAATAACGTGGTCGTGCTTCTCGGGCAGCGCCCAGCCCGAATTATGACCCGCCTGTCCCGACGTCGCCCGGGTACCCGGGGACACGGTAAAACGGCCCGACATGCCGAGATGGGCGAGCCAGGTTTCGCCGTTATCGAGACGGATCAGAACATATTTGGCCCGCCGCACCACCTCCTTGACGGTCCGCCCGGTCAGGCGATCAGCGAACTTTTCGGGCAGGGGGAACCGCAAATCCGGGCGGCGCGCTTCAGCACGCGCGATACGCTTGCCCTCCATTGCCGGGCGCAACCCCCGGACCACGGTTTCAACTTCTGGAAGCTCAGGCATGGGAACATCTGTCTCGGACTGGCGGAACTTCACACCCTAGACCTGTTCTGCTGCGACGATAAGCGCTTGGTGGCCCGCGGATTTTCTTTTGCCGCCCCGGCCCCTCCTCCGATATGGTCCCCGCGTTATGCCCGAACCTGGCCCAATATCGGTGCACAAGACCACCCATTTTGGCTTCGAAGACATTCCCGTCTCGGAGAAGAGCGCCCGCGTGCGCGACGTCTTCTCTTCGGTCGCGAGCAGCTACGACCTGATGAATGACCTGATGAGCCTGGGGGTTCACCGGGCCTGGAAAGCCGCTTTCGTCAACCGGATCGCGATCCGGCCCGACATGCGGGTACTCGACCTGGCCGGGGGGACCGGCGACATCGCTTTTCGGATCCGGGGCAAGGCCAAAGCAGGCGCGGCCATCACGGTCTGTGACATCAACGCTGAAATGCTGCGCGTGGGCCGTGCGCGCGCCGCTGACTGGGGAATCCTGGGCGCCCAATCGGGGATTCGCTGGGTTTGTGGGGACGCAGAGGCCATCCCGGCCCCGGATTCCACTTATGACGTCTATACGATCGCTTTCGGGCTGCGGAACGTAACCAACATTCCCGCCGTTCTGGCCGAAGCGCGACGGGTACTCCGGCCCGGCGGGCAGTTTCTCTGTCTTGAATTCAGCAAAGTCGTGCTGCCAATCCTCGACGATATCTATGACCGCTATTCGTTCTCGGTCCTGCCCCAGCTTGGTCGCTGGGTCGCGCGGGATGAGGCGGCCTACCGATACTTGGCCGAGAGCATTCGACAATTCCCCGACCAGCAAACCCTCGCCCGCATGATCGGTGACGCCGGGCTCGAACAGGTGCGGGTGCAGAATCTTTCGGGCGGCATTGCCGCCATCCACACCGCCCGGCGGATCTGAGCCCATGATGCGCTCGGTGCGAAATTTGCTGCGTTTGGTCGCCATTGCGCGAACCCTGGCCCGTTACGACGCACTGTTTCCCGCCGACTGGATGCCCGCGACCGGCGGCCTTGTCTTTGCTGCCCGCCTGCTCTCAGGCTTTCGCACAGCATCCGATATTCGCGACCTGCGCCCCGGCGAACGGCTCGCCCTCGCCCTGCAGGCCCTCGGGCCAAGCTTTATAAAATTTGGCCAGATGCTGAGTACCCGGCCCGATCTGGTCGGCGACACCATCGCGGTCGACCTGTCGACCTTGCAAGACCGGCTGCCGCCCTTCTCCAGCGCCGAAGCCCACGCGGCCATCGAGGCCGAGTTCGGACGGCCGGTCGCTGATCTGTTTGACGAATTCGACGACACCCCCGTAGCGGCCGCCTCAATCGCCCAGGTGCACAAGGCCAAGCTGCGCTACGACCCGGATGACGCCAAGAACAGCAACGGGGACGACAACGAGGACAATACCGAAGTCGAGAGCAACGCATTGCGACCGATGGCGGTCAAAATCCTGCGCCCGGGCATCGAACGGGCCATCGAGCGCGATCTGGAACTATTCCGCTGGATCGCCGGGATTGTCGAGCGCGCCCAGCCGCGTTTGCGCCGCCTCAAGCCGGTCGCAGCTGTGGAAACTTTCGCTGACAGCCTCAACTGGGAGATGGATCTGCGCATGGAGGGGGCCGCAGCCTCCGAATTATACGCCAACTTCACCGATGACCCGATGTATGTGGTCCCCGCGGTCGATTGGGAACGCACGGGAAAACGTATCCTCACCACCGCCTGGATCAACGGTATCCCGATCCACGATGTCGATGACCTTGTCGCCGCTGGCCATGATTTGGAATCCGTCGTGCGCAAGGCTTCGGAATCCTTCTTCCTGCAGGTTTTCCGCGACGGCTTCTTCCATGCTGACATGCACCCGGGTAACGCCTTCGTCGGCGCGGACGGAGCCCTTTGCGTGGTCGATTTCGGCATCATGGGCCGGCTCGACCGCCCCACCCGCTATTTTCTGGCCGATATGCTGCTCGGCTTCATCACCCGCGATTACGCAAGGGTGGCGGATGTTCACTTCGACGCCGGCTACATCCCGCCCGATACCGACCGTGAGGTCTTCCAGCAGGCCATTCGAGCCATCGGCGAGCCGATTTTTGATCGCCCGCCGAGCGAGATTTCCATCGCCCGCCTGCTCGCCCAGCTGTTCGTGGCCTCTGAACGTTTCGATATGGAAGCCCAGCCCCAGCTGCTCCTGCTGCAAAAGACCATGCTGGTGGCCGAAGGGGTGGGCCGCCGCCTCGCCCCAGAGCTTAATATGTGGCAACTGGCCCAACCGCTGATCGAAGACTGGATGCGCGAGCATCGTGGCCCTGAAGCGCGTCTGGCCGAAATCACCGCCAACACGATCCTCGCCGTCCAGCGACTGCCCGACGCCGTGCGGGCCGTCGAACGGGCCGCGAGCACGATTTCCGAGGGCCGGGTCGCGCTTGACCTCCGCAACGCCGCCGCACCCCGCTGGCCGCTCTGGCTGGCCATCGCAACCTCAGCGATTCTGGCGGTTATTGCGCTTACAGACTAGCCGCAACAGCCGAAGTTCGACCTTGCTGGGCAACCGGTGCCGCCCTATATAATTACAACAGTTTTTAGTAGTTTACTGGCTTACCTGCTCAAGTGGCAGGGGCATGGAGGCGAGTGAGATGTTGCATGGCAAAAGAATTCTGCTGATCGTTAGCGGCGGAATTGCAGCCTATAAAAGCCTGGAGCTGATCCGGCGCCTGCGCGAGCGTGGCGCCTCTGTGCGCTGTGTACTCACTCGCGGTGGGGCCGAGTTCGTCACCCCCTTATCACTGTCGGCCCTGAGCGAAGACAAGGTCTATACGGACATCTTCTCCCTGACCGACGAAGCGGAAATGGGGCATATCCAGCTCTCCCGGGATGCCGATCTTCTGCTGGTCGTCCCCGCTTCGGCAGACATAATGGCCAAGATGGCCCAGGGGCTGGCCGATGATCTGGCCACCACAGCCCTGCTGGCGACCGACAAGGACGTGATGGTTGCGCCCTCCATGAATGTGCGAATGTGGACCCATGCGGCAACCCAGGCCAATTTGACAACCCTGCGCGAGCGGGGCGTGCGGTTTGTCGGACCTGCTGATGGCGACATGGCCTGCGGCGAGTTTGGCCCTGGCCGGATGGCCGAACCGAACGAGATCGCCGACGCAGTATCGGATTTTTTTGAAGACAGCGCGCCACTTTCGGGCTACCGCGCGCTCGTCACCAGCGGCCCAACACATGAAGCCATCGATCCGGTGCGCTATATCGCCAACCGGTCTTCCGGACGCCAGGGGCACGCGATCGCCGCCGCTCTCGCCCGGCGCGGTGCAGCGACGACCCTGATCTCGGGCCCTACAAACCTGCCCGATCCGGCCGGGGTTAACATCATCCATGTGGAGAACGCCCGCGACATGCTCGCCGCCTGCGAACAAGCTCTGCCCGCCGATGTGGCCGTCTGCGCCGCCGCTGTCGCCGACTGGCGGGTGGCTCACGAAGCCACCGAGAAAATGAAAAAATCCGGCACCGGGGTCCCGACCCTGGAAATGACGGAGAATCCCGACATTCTGGCAACCCTCGCCGCGGCGGCCAACAACCGCCCGCAGCTCGTCGTCGGCTTTGCTGCCGAAACCGAAAATATCGTGGAATTTGCCCAGGCCAAGCGGGCCCGCAAAGGGTGTGACTGGATCCTGGCCAACGATGTGTCGCCGGAATTCGGGACATTTGGCGGGGCGGACAACACAATCCACCTGGTCAGCGCCGACGGCGTCGAGAACTGGCCGCGCATGTCAAAAACCGATGTGGCAGACCGTCTGGCAGACCGCATCACCAAACAGCTTGGAGCTGGCGAATGAGTGTTTCGGTTGCGGTAACCCGCCTGCCCCATGGAGCGGATCTCGACCTGCCCGTCTACGAAACCGCCGATGCGGCCGGCATGGACCTGCCAGCCGCCGTCGAGCACGATGTAGAGATCGCCCCCGGCGCACGTTGCCTGATCCCCACGGGCCTCGCCATTGCCCTGCCCCCGAGCTACGAAGCCCAGATCCGACCCCGTTCCGGCCTGGCCCTGCGCAATGGCATTTCCCTGGTCAACAGCCCCGGCACGATCGACGCAGATTACCGCGGTGAGGTTGGCGTCATCGTGATCAATCACGGGGATGAGCCCTTCACCGTGACCCGCGGCATGCGGATCGCCCAGATGGTCGTCGCGCCGGTGACCCAGGCCGTCTGGGACGAAGTATCCGAGCTGCCCGAAACCGAACGCGGGGCGGGCGGGTTCGGCTCCACCGGCACCACCTCGGACAGAGCCTGACCCCATGTTCCGGTTGTCCCGCAAGACCCTGTTTGCCATCGAAGCCGTGCTCGACATCGCCTATCATGCCAGCGCCAAACCGGTGCAAAGCCGCGAGATCACCCGCCGTCAGGGAATCCCGCGCCGCTATCTCGAGCAGGTTCTGCAAAATCTGGTCCGCGCCGGCGTCCTGACCGGCGTGCGCGGCCCGCGCGGGGGATACCGGCTGGCCCGGGAGCGACGGCGTATCACGCTGGCCGATATTGTGCAGGTCATCAACGAGATGGAATCCCGCACCGATCCAATCGAGGAAAATGACGGCTCGCCCCTGGGCACCGAAGTGGTCCGCCCGCTGTGGCGTCAATTGTCAGAAGAATGCATGGCCCAGCTGGCCCAGACGTCAATCCAGGATTTATGCAACCAGGCCCGGGAAGCCGGCGTCGAAAGCGAAGATTCCGACCGCCACGATTATACGATCTGACCTACCGGACACGAAGGAATCCCAGAATGTCGAACGCCGAGCAGCCTAAATCCGAATTCCGCGGCAAGATCTACGATTCCGTTGTCAATACGATTGGCGCAACGCCGCTGGTGCGGATCGCCCGCATGGCCGAGGCGGAAGGCTGCAAGGCCGACCTGGTCGCCAAGCTCGAATTCTTCAACCCTCTGGCCTCGGTCAAGGACCGCATCGGGGACGCGATGATTTCCGCCGCCGAAGCCGAAGGCAAAATTGGTCCCGGGTCGGTCATCGTCGAACCTACGTCCGGCAATACAGGGATCGCTCTGGCCTTTGTCTGCGCCGCACGCGGCTATCGCTGCATTCTGGTGATGCCGGATTCCATGTCCCAGGAGCGCCGCAAAATGCTCGGCCTTCTCGGCGCGGAACTGGTGCTCACCGCGGCCGCCGAGCGGATGCCCGGGTCCATCGCCAAAGCCCAGTCGATCGTCGATTCCACCGAAAACGCGATCATGCTGCAACAGTTCCAGAACCCGGCAAATCCGGAAATACATCGCCAAACAACGGCGGAGGAAATCTGGAAGGACACCAAGGGCGAGATCGACGTTCTGGTCGCCGGGGTGGGCACCGGGGGTACCATCACCGGGGTTGGTGAGGTCCTGAGGGCCCGCAAACCCGGCGTGCATATCGTGGCCGTGGAGCCCGAAGACAGCGCCGTGCTATCTGGCGGCGCGGCGGGCCCGCACATGCTGCAGGGCATCGGCGCGGGCTTCATTCCCGACACCCTCAACACCCAGATCTATGACGAAATTCTCGGTATCGCCAACGAAACTGCCCTGGAAACCGCCCGCAAGCTGGCGCGGATCGAGGGGATTCCTGTCGGCATTTCCTCCGGTGCGGCCATCGCCGCCGCGCTAGAGGTCGGCGCGCGGGACGAGATGACTGGCAAACTGATGGTGGTCGTGCTGCCGTCGTTTGCCGAACGTTATCTCTCGACGGCGCTGTTCGAAGGAATCTAGGCTCCCATATGGAACTCAGCGAGGAACAGTTTCACCGCTATGCCCGCCACCTGATTCTCGACGAGGTCGGGGACGAGGGGCAGGAGAAATTGCTCGCCGCGAAGGTGCTGGTGGTCGGGGCCGGCGGGCTCGGCGCACCGCTGCTGATGTATCTCGCGGCGGCCGGGGTCGGCACTTTGGGCATCATCGATGACGACGTCGTTGATTTGACCAATCTGCAGCGCCAGATCGTTCATGTAACGGATGCGGTAGGCCGGAAAAAGACAGACTCTGCAAAGGACACCATTGCGGCGCTTAATCCCGGAATCAATGTCGTCCTGCATGAAGTTCGACTCACAACAGAAAATGCTGAATCGGTCCTTTCCGGCTACGATCTAGTGGCCGATGGTTCAGACAATTTCGAGACCCGCTATCTTCTTAACGACACCTGCTATCACTTTAGAATCCCACTGATTGCAGCGGCGATGCTGCGCTTCGAAGGCCATCTCTTTACCTTCCGGCGCAACAACAACGCCCCGACCGCGTGCTACCGCTGCATTTTCCCTCAAGAACCGCCGCCCGAACTGGTGCCACGCTGCGACGAAGCGGGCATTCTCGGGGCGCTTGCTGGCGTAATGGGGTCCCTGCAAACCACCGAAGTACTCAAGGAATTGCTCGGTCTGGGCACCAGCCTAGCCGGCCGGATGCTGATCTATGACGCGCTGGCGACAGACTTTCACACCATTAACCTCCCCCACGACCCCGATTGCGCCTTGTGCGGCAACAACCCGGTGATCACGCGATGATCAGGCCAGCCGCGATATTTGCCCTGGTCGCCACGCTGCTGCTGCACGGCGCGCCAACGATGGCACAGACAAACGAACCCGAACGGCCCCCGACCGGCCATCTGGCGATTTTCGGGGATCCGGAAGCCGACCTTCTCGAACACCTCTCAAAGGTCGCGCGGCGCGAAGGACGGATCGAGGAAGCCGTCGCGCTGACCTGGCAGCTGAACGCACGGATCGAGGAAGTTCTGGGAGGCCACCAGACCATCCAGTGGAACTTCTATACCAGCGTCGTGGAAATGTGGCTGAACACCGATGCACCCGAAAAGGCTGTGGGGGTCCTCGACCGGATGATCACGGATCTTGGCCCGAAATGGTGGTTCGATGATTTCGAGCGCGGCGCGGTCTCCCTCATGCAGGGGTTTGTCTATGTCCGGGCCGCCGAATTCATCCGTGCCGAGACATCCTACCGCGAAGGGTTTGCCTATGTCGCCGATCTGGGCTCGTCCGGCGACCTAGGATTGAATTGCGCCCATCGCCGCTTTGCCGACGTTCTGGAGAAAAACGGCAACCCCCGCGAGGCCTTGGAACACCGCCAGATCGCCGGCACAACTGATCAGTCCTGTGATTGGAGATTGTAGCTTCGGGGTGGCATGCCTCCCTGCGCTCTCGCGCGGGCGCGCAGATGGGAACATGATTGCTAGAACATCGTCTCTAGCACCCGGTCTGGCGGGGTGTGGCCGTCGACGAAGGTGCGGATATTGACGAGGACCCTCTCACCCATTTCCTGACGCCCCTCCACGGTGCCCGAGCTCAGATGGGGCAACAGCAGAACATTGTCGGATGCGAGCAGGCGCGGATCGACGGCGGGCTCGTACTCAAAGACATCGAGACCGGCACCGGCAATTTTTCCGCCATCGATCAAATCCCCCAGCGCCCGTTCGTCGATCACCTCTCCGCGCGAGGTATTCACCAGATAGGCATGGGACTGGATCAGCCCGAGACGGCGACGCGACAGCAAATGAAATGTCGCCGGGGTCCGTGGGCAATTTACCGAGATGATATCCATCCGCGCAAGCATCTGGTCGAGAGATTCCCAATAGGTCGCCTCAAGCTCATCCTCGATGTCCGGATGCGCCGGGCGCCGGTTGTGGTAGTGAATTTCCAGCCCAAACCCGCGCGCACGACGGGCCAACGCCGTGCCGATTCGGCCCATACCGACAATGCCCAATTGCTTGCCCCAGATGCGATGTCCGGGAAGCTGGGTCGGAGACCATCCGGTCCATTCCCCCGATCGCAACAACCGTTCGCCTTCCGCCAGACGCCGAGGTACGGCCAGTATAAGCGCCATAGTCATATCGGCGGTGTCTTCGGTCAGCACCCCGGGAGTGTTGGTCACGGTGATGCCCCGCTCCCGGGCCGCGGGCAGGTCGATATTGTCGACCCCGTTGCCATAATTGGCGATCAGTTTCAGGCGTGGGCCCGCCCGGGCTATCAGGTCAGCATTGATCGGGTCGGTGACCGTGGGCACCAGCACATCAGCCTCCTCCATGGCGGCCACCAGCGAAGCCACATCCATTGGGGTGTCATCAATATTCAGACACGCGTCGAACAACTCCAGCATCCGGGCTTCCGTGGCCTCGGGAAGCCTGCGTGTGACGATCACGACGGGTTTTCTACTGCTCATGGATCACTTTGCCCAACTCATGCCGGCCCGTGCAAAACTACATCTCCGGTGGCACCGATTATCGCGGAAGCCGGTGTCCATGCAAGGTCCATGCAAGCCTGACTAAGCGGTTTCCGGCTTGACCATGGGTTTTGGGTCCGATAGACGGCAGAGCATGCTTCCGCGCGCCACATTCGTTCTGTCCCTGGCCCTGGTACTGGGAATGACGACGCTGCTGCTGGAGAACCCACCGGTTCAAGCCCAGACATCAGGCACGGAAATCCGCAAACCCAACCCCTCCGGCCTGACGATTCCCCGCTGGGTGAGCATTCGTGCCGGCGAGGTCAACATGCGTACCGGGCCGGGAGCCCGCTATCCGATCGACTGGGTGCTGCAGCAACGCCGGCTGCCCGTCGAAGTGGTTGGGGAGTTCGAGAACTGGCGCAAAGTCCGCGCCCGGGACGACACCATTGGCTGGGTGCACAAATCGATGCTTTCGGGAAAGCGCATGGCGAGCGTCGCCGTTGCCCGCGCCCGAATTCTGAACGGACCAAACTCCAAAGCGCTGGTCACAGCGTTTGTCGAGGACGGCGTGATTGTGAGACTGAACAGGTGTGAGCCGGAATGGTGTCACGTCTCGATCAACAGCCACGACGTCGAAGGCTGGATTCCCCGTGCCGCGCTCTGGGGCCTGCACCCCGGGGAAACCGTCGAGCGGTAATGCCGTCATGCCCGCCTGCGCGGCCATGACAGTTGAGAAAACTGTCGAACTAAAAAATCAGACGAAATCGTCGGACAGTTCGGACCGGACCGTCTCTGGCAGCACGGTCATATGGGCGTATTCGGGATGGCCGAAGCCGAGTGTGATCTCGGTGTCCGCGGCCTGAAACAAAGCGGCCTGTTCGTCGGTAAACGGGAAGTGGACGAACTGAACCGAGCTCGCCTTTCCATCCGCCGTGGTTCGGTCGAGATCGGCTTCCGGCGCCCCGGTGATGGTCTGCCCGGCAAATTTTAGAAATACGGTTTCCTCGATGCCGCCAATTTTGGAGAGCACAATTTTCCGACGCACCGGATCTTCGATCTCGAACATGATCGTGGTCACCAGCTCGCGGCCCTGGGGAATCAGCGGATTGTAGGCCGCCAGTTCGTCAGGAATTTGAGCCTCCCCGCCGCGCTCGATGAACAGCATCTCGTGGACCTGGTGCCACATGGTCTCGTAATTCTCGAAATAGGCCGTGGCATGAGGGCCGACATCGGCGCGGCGATTTTTCTTGCGGGCGACCACCCCGGCGCGGCGTTCCTTGCGGTTGGCGGCATAGGTCTCCATGTCGATAATATCGGCGCGGGTAATTTCGGTTTTCGGGGACATAGTCCGTTCCTAAGATTCGAGTTCAGGCGCGAGACCATAGGCCATCGCGAACAATTCAACCGGGTGATAGCTGCGCGCCGGGGCCTGCTGGCCCTCATCGAGCTGGCGCTCGATCCCCTGCAGGATATGGTCGGCAGCAAGCGGGCATTCCGAGACAATAAACCGCGTGCCCAATTCTCTGGCCTGACGCGCCACCGGGCGGCCGACTTTGATGGCGGTTTCGAAATACTCCTCCATCACCCCCCAGGACCCGCCATGCCCCGAGCAACGCTCGATGACCTTGAGGTCGACTTCCGGGATCAGGCGCAGCATTTCAGCGGCCTTCTGGCCCATATTCTGGGCCCGCGCATGACAGGCAAGGTGCAACGCCACCGGTTCGGGCAGCGCGGATAATCCATCCACGAGGCCTTCCTTCTTGGCGATGTCGACAATGTATTCGGTGATGTCCCGAGTGGCCTCGGCAAGCGCGGCAACATCCTCATCATCAGGCAAGATCAGAGGCCACTCAAACTTCATCATCAGCGCACAGGAAGGCGTCAGAGCGATGATATCGCGCCCGGCATCGACCTGAGGCCGGAAGGCCTTGGCAACGATTTTCGCATAGCTGGCGACCTCGTCCATAATCCCCTGTTCGAGTTGGGGCATGCCACAACAATGGGGGTGGAGCGCCATGGTAGTCACGCCATTTCGGGCCAGGATCCGCTGGGCAAGCACACCCGTATCGGGCTTATTGTAATTCACGAAACAGGTCGCATAGAGCACCGCCTCACGACCATAGGCCGGGGCTGCGGGGTTGATCTTCGGAGGGTTGTTGGTGGCCTGGGCGACGAAGGTCTTCGATGAGGGGACGTATTTCGGTAAATCAGCATCACGATGCACGCCAGCGATTTTCTCAATCACCGGGCGGGTCAGCTTGTTGCCGCGATCCGAGCCCCAATTGGCCAACCCGGAAACCTTGCCCGCGAGGCGGCCGTTACGGTCGGTTTGGATTAGCTGTTTTTCGTTCCAGGGCACGCCGTCGGTTTTGGACTCAACCGCCCGGTAGCGCAGCATCAGATGCGGGAAATCCAGGTTGAACTCGTGCGGCGGCACATACGGGCACTTGGTCATGAAGCACATGTCACACAGGGTGCAGGCATCAACCACGGGCTTGAAGTCGGCGCTCTCGACGGTATCGAGTTCACCGGATTCCGATCCATCAATCAGGTCGAACAGCTTGGGAAAGGAATCACAAAGATTAAAACAGCGGCGGCAGCCGTGACAGATATCGAAGACCCGGCGCAGCTCGGCATCGAGCTGTTCGGTATCGAAAAAATCCGTCTCCTGCCACGCGATCGGGTGGCGGGTCGGCGCGTCGAGACTGCCCTCACGCGGGGTGGCACCCGTGCCGGTATTGTCATTCATCAACCCATCCCCCTTGCGCCCCGTGCGGGCACATCTTTCCCGTCAGCCGACGACAGCATCACCGCGCCGGTCACAAGCACATCACACGTTGGAAGTTGGTCGGAGCCGTCAGGCACCGCGCGCGGGCAATACACGAGGGCGATGCTCAAACGGCCCCGCACCAGATCAGTCGAGCTCGTCGAGAGCTTTCTGGAAGCGACCCGCATGGCTCTTTTCAGCCTTGGCGAGGGTCTCGAACCAGTCGGCAATCTCGTCGAAACCTTCGTCACGCGCGGTGCGTGCCATACCCGGATACATGTCCGTGTATTCATGGGTTTCGCCGGCAACCGCAGCAGCCAGATTGGCCGACGTGGCACCGATCGGCATGCCTGTGGCCGGATCACCGCTTTCCTCGAGGAATTCGAGATGGCCATGGGCATGGCCGGTCTCGCCTTCGGCGGTCGAACGGAACACGGAGGCCACATCGTTGTAACCCTCAACATCGGCCTTCTGGGCGAAGTAGAGATAACGACGGTTGGCCTGGCTTTCGCCAGCAAACGCGTCTTTCAGATTGTCTTCGGTTTTGGTTCCTTTAAGAGCCATCACACATCTCCTCTAATGGTGGCCGTTTTCGGCCTTTGGTCAGTTTCAGGTTCGAATATTCGGCGGCGGCGCCTGAAGGGGCCGCGTCGGAATTTAAGTCTACTATGGGCTGCCAACAGGCGTGTGTCAACAATCTGGAACCATTCCAAACAACAAAAGATGCAATTGTTATTAACAGGTTACTGAGAATTATTCTCAGTTGCACGACGGAGCCGCACGATCACGTCCACCCGGGCCACTTCCGCGTCAGCGGGGGCTTCGGGCATCGCCGCCAGGGCGATGGCGTCGCGCGGGATGTCCTTCAGAGACCCATCATCTTCGTAGAAGAAATGGTGGTGATCTTCGACATTGGTGTCGAAATAGGACCGCCCCGGGGCCACCACGACTTCGCGCAGCAGGCCGGCCTCGGTGAACTGATTGAGGGTGTTGTAGACTGTCGCGAGGGACACTTTAACCCCGTGGCCACCGGCCTCGTTGTGCAGCTGCTCCGCCGTCACATGCCTATCCCCGGAATCGAAGAGCAATTTGCCGAGCGCAAGCCGCTGCCGCGTCGGACGCAATCCGGCATCTTTCAAGCGCCGCAGCGTCTGGGAAAAAGGCCGGTCACGGGAGATATCCAAAGGCGTATCCATGCATTGAATATGGCGGTTTTCAGAGAAATGTAAAGAGGAACCCCTCGAAAGAGGACCATAACACTCTATAATCACACGGTGTTTGATGTTCAATATTTCCACACCACCAGCGTGAGTATCAGACCCAGGGCAAGCGCGGGTTACGGGTTTACCGGTTCAACGGTCGGTGGCAGGATTCGCGAAATTGCGGACAGTCCGCTGAACAACTGATAGAACGATCTTCCACGACCGACATGGTCGATTTCTGGCAGCAAACGGTGCGAGTAGAGCAGGTATGAGCGGTTTTACCGAAAAGTCGAGTTTCTCCTATGACGACCTGATCCAGTGTGGTCATGGCGAATTGTTTGGCCCCGGCAATGCTCTTTTGCCCTTGCCGCCTATGTTGATGTTCGACCGGATCACGGAGATCTCCGCCGATGGCGGCGAGCACGGCAAAGGCCTGATCATCGCCGAGCTGGATATCAAGCCGGAGCTTTGGTTCTACGATTGTCATTTCCGGGGCGACCCGATCATGCCGGGCTGTCTTGGTCTCGATGCCCTGTGGCAGATGCTCGGCTTCTTTCTCGGCTGGCTCGACCTGCCCGGACCCGGGCGCGCGCTCGGGGTTGGCGAAGTTAAATTCGCCGGCGAAGTGAAGCCCGAAGGCAAACTGCTACGCTACCAGGTTGATGTGCAGAAAATCATCAAGCGGGGCTTTGCCATCGCGGTCGCCGACGGCAAAGCTGAACTCGACGGTGAGCTCGTCTACACCACTGCCGGCCTGCGGGTCGGCCTGTTTCCCCCCAGCGAGAAGTAAAAACCATGAGCAGCAATGGCCTGCGCCGGGTCGCCGTGACAGGTCTCGGCGTCGTCTCCCCCATCGGATCCAACACCGCCGAAGTGACCGAGAGCCTGCGGACAGGCAAGTCGGGCATCGTCCACAGCGACGTCTACGAGGAAATGGGCTTTCGATCCCATGTCCACGGCGCGCCGAATGTGGATCTCGATGAACATATCGACCGCAAGCTGCGCCGCTTCATGGGTGACGGCGCGGCTTATAACTACGTCGCCATGCAGCAGGCGATTGCAGATTCGGGTCTGACCGACGCGGATATCCGCCATGAACGCACCGGGCTCGTGATGGGGTCCGGCGGACCGTCCACGTCGGCCCAGGTCGCCGCGGCGGACATCGCGCGGGAGAAAAGCCCCAAGCGGGTCGGCCCCTATGCGGTGCCCAAAGCCATGTGCTCAACCCTCTCGGCAAATATGTCGACCGCCTTCGGGATGCGCGGGCTTTCCTACTCGATCAGCTCGGCCTGCTCGACCAGCGCCCATTGCATCGGCAATGGTTCCGAGCTGATCCAGATGGGCAAACAGGACATCGTCTTTGCCGGCGGTGCCGAAGAACTCCACTGGAGTCTTTCGGTGCTGTTCGATGCCATGGGCGCATTGTCCTCCAAATATAACGACACACCCGAGAAAGCGTCTCGCGCTTACGACGCCAACCGCGACGGCTTCGTCATCGCCGGGGGCTCTGGTGTGGTGGTGCTCGAAGACATGGAACGGGCCCAGGCGCGCGGCGCCAAAATCTATGCCGAACTCGTTGGCTATGGCGCGACGTCCGACGGCGTCGACATGGTCGCCCCCTCGGGTGAAGGCGCGGTGCGCTGCATGAAAATGGCCATGGCCGGGCTCGGCGATCAGAAGGTCGACTACATCAACGCCCACGGCACCTCGACCCCGGTGGGTGACATGGTGGAACTGGCCGCGATCCGCGAGGCCTTCGGCGACCACAGCCCGCATATTTCTTCGACCAAATCTCTGACCGGACATTCTCAGGGGGCGACCGGCGCCCATGAGGCGATCTATTCGATGCTGATGATGGAGAACGACTTCCTCGCGGCCTCGGCCAATATTGAGGAGCTCGACCCCGAAGCGGGTGGCGCCAGGATCGTGCGCGAGCGCATCGACAATGCAGGGCTCAACATCGTGATGTCGAACAGCTTCGGCTTTGGCGGCACCAACGCGACGCTGGCCTTCCAGCGGCATGGGGGCTGATCCGATGGCTGATGCCCGCGCACCGGGCTCTGAACCGTCCGCCGCCACCATGGCTTCTCCCGGCAATCTGATGGCTGGGAAACGCGGCCTAATCATGGGCGTGGCGAACGACCACTCCATCGCCTGGGGAATCGCCCAGGCCGCCGCCGCTCAGGGAGCCAATCTGGCCTTCACCTACCAGACCGATGCGTTTGCCCGCCGGGTGGGCCCGCTGGCCGAATCCGTTGATGCGGCCGCCATGGTCCAGTGTAATGCGTCCGACCCGGACAGTCTCGACAAGGCCTTCGCGGCCATCGGCGACACCTGGGACAACATCGATTTCGTGGTGCACGCCATCGCCTATTCCGACAAGGAAGAGCTCGAGGGGCGGTACGTCAACACCTCCCAGGAAAACTTCCTGCAGACCATGAACGTCTCGTGCTTCTCGTTCACCGCCGTCGCCCAGCGCGCCGCCGCCATGATGAGTGATTCAGGCTCCCTGCTGACCCTGAGCTATCACGGCGCGAACGCGGTCATGCCAAATTATAATGTGATGGGAGTGGCCAAGGCCGCTCTGGAAGCCAGCGTGCGTTACCTAGCGTCCGATCTCGGCCCGGACGGGATTCGCGTCAACGCGATTTCTGCGGGGCCCATGCGCACTCTCGCAGGTTCGGCTGTCGGTGCGGCCCGACAGATCTACAACTACAGTCGCGAGGTTGCGCCCCTGCGCCGCAACGTTATGCTCGATGATGTAGGCGGTGCCGGCCTCTACCTGCTTTCGGATCTCTCCAAAGCGGTGACCGGCGAAATCCACTATGTGGATTGCGGCTTCAACGCCATCGGGATGCCCGACCCGTCCGCAAAAAACTGCGACTGACTGCTCTTAAACAAGCACACCAAAGAAAAGCGGCCCCGGATTTCTCCGGGGCCGCTTTCGTTTCAGCGTTATGTGCCGAGACTAGTCTTCGCGACGCGGGCGACGCGGACGGCGGGGACGTTCTTCGTCTCCACCTTCACGCGGCGGGCGTGTGTCCTCCAACTCTTCGCCGGTCTCCTGATCGACGACACGCATGGACAGCTTGACCTTGCCCCGGTCATCCATCCCGATGACCTTGACCTTCACTTCGTCGCCCTCATTGATCACGTCGGTTACTGTACCAACGCGCTCATTCTTGAGCTCGGAGATGTGAACCAGCCCATCGCGGGCCCCGAAGAAGTTCACGAAAGCCCCGAAATCGACAACCTTCACGACCTTGCCGGTGTAGATCACGCCGACTTCAGGCTCTGCCACGATGGAGGTAATCCAGTCGATCGCCTTCTGTGCAGCTTCACCATCCGAGGAAGCAACCTTGATCAGGCCTTCATCATCGATGTCGACCTTACAGCCGGTCACTTCGCAAATTTCACGGATGACCTTGCCGCCGGTGCCGATCACGTCACGAATTTTGTCCGTGGGGACCGTCATCGTTGTAATCCGCGGGGCGTGCTCGGATAGCTCGTTACGCGAAGTGTCGATGACTTTGGCCATCTCGCCGAGGATGTGGATCCGGCCGTCTCTGGCCTGATCCAGCGCGATCTGCATGATCTCCTGGGTGATGGACGTGATCTTGATGTCCATCTGCAGCGAGGTGATGCCGTTGGCCGAACCGGCGACCTTAAAGTCCATGTCGCCGAGATGATCCTCGTCACCGAGAATATCGGACAACACGGCATAGCCGTCATCTTCCTTGATCAGACCCATCGCGATACCCGCAACCGGTGCCTTCAGCGGAACGCCCGCATCCATCATCGAGAGGGAAGCACCACAGACCGAAGCCATGGAGGACGACCCGTTGGATTCGGTGATCTCGGAGACCACGCGGATCGTGTAAGGGAAGTCTTCCTTGGCCGGCAGCAGCGGACGCAACGCGCGCCATGCCAACTTGCCATGGCCAATTTCACGACGACCGGTAAAGCCGATACGTCCGGCCTCACCCACCGAATAAGGCGGGAAGTTGTAGTGCAGCATGAAGTGCTGACGATACTCGCCTTCCAGCGCATCGATGATCTGCTCGTCCTGACCGGTGCCCAACGTGGCCACGACCAGACCCTGGGTCTCGCCCCGGGTGAACAGAGCCGAGCCATGAGAGCGCGGCAGCACCGAGGTCTGACAATCAATCGGACGAACGGTGGAGGTGTCACGACCATCGATACGGCTACCCGTATTGATGATGTCGCGGCGAACCACGTCCTTCTCGACCGCCTTCAGAGGGCCGCTGGCAATCGCCTGCTCGTGCTCAGAAAGCTGCTCCATGATCTTCGACTTGGCCTCAGAGACCTTGATCTGACGGGCCAGCTTGTCTTTCTCGGTGTAAGCCTCGCGGATGGCGCTTTCGCCCAGCTTGCGAACCTTGGCTTCGAGATCGACGATCTCCTGGGGAGTCTCGCTGATCGGCCGCATCTCCTTGGCTGCCAGTTCGGCAACGGAGATGATCAGATCGATCACCGGCTGATAACCCTCGTGGCCAAACATGACCGCGCCGAGCATGATTTCCTCAGAAAGCTCATGAGCTTCTGATTCGACCATCAGCACGCCCTCGCCGGTGCCCGCAACGATCAGGTCGAGCTGAGATTCAGCCAGCTGATCAGCGGTCGGGTTGAGCACATACTCGCCGTCGACATAACCGACGCGCGCTGCACCGATCGGGCCCAGGAACGGAATTCCCGAGATCGTTAGAGCAGCAGAAGCACCCACCAGGGCCGCGATATCCGGATCGTTTTCCAGATCGTGGCTGACGGTGGTGCAGATCACCTGAGTTTCGTTGCGATAGCTCTTGTGGAAGAGCGGGCGGATCGGGCGATCGATCAGGCGGGAGGTCAGAACCTCCTTCTCTGTCGGACGGCCTTCGCGCTTGAAGAAGCCACCGGGGATCTTGCCCGCGGCGTAGGTCTTCTCCTGATAGTGAACCGTCAGCGGGAAGAAATCGATCCCCTCCTTCGGCTTGTGCTGGCCCACCGCCGTGCAGAGCACAGAAGATTCGCCATAGGTGACGAGAACAGCCCCGTCAGCCTGTCGGGCAATACGCCCGGTTTCAACAGCGAGCGTACGCCCGCCCCATTCAATTTCTTTACGGACAATGTCAAACATCATCTATCTCCAACCTGCGTCATCTGTCCGGGCCAATCCCGAATCAAATGCCCCGTGCCCTCGGGGTCATCGCGCCACCACGCAGCAAATCTGATTTGGCGACGAGTTCGCGGACCTTCCGCGCGAGCAAGCATGTGGGATACCGAATTGCATCCCATCGTGCTTCATAATGGCGCCGGGCTGTGCCCACGCCGTCGTAAATATAAGGAATCCCCAATTAGCGGCGAACGCCAACACGCTTGATCAGATTCTGATAGCGCTCTTCGTTTTTGCGCTTCACATAGTCGAGCAAACGTCGACGCAGACCCACCATCTGGAGGAGTCCGCGACGCGAATGATGATCCTTGGCGTGGGTCTGAAGATGCTCGGTCAGGTTTTTGATCCGTTCCGTAAGGATCGCGACCTGGACCTCGGGGGAACCTGTGTCACCCGGCTTGGTTTCGTATTCTTTGATTAGTTCAGTCTTACGCTCAGCCGTAATCGACATGGCAATCTTTCTCCCGGCATCAAAGGTTTAAAACGCGGACCGGACGGATTTGAATTCCGTCAACGCGGACAAGCGCCACAGGCGTTGTCGCGTCCAGAGCTAAGACGATACCGTCGTCCCCGGCACTCGCAATCCGTTCCCTATCCTGCGGTCGCAGGATAGGAACTGCCTGCCCATTCCGAAGCTTCTCAGCTTCACGTTCCGACAAGGCCAGCGCCGGGATGCCGTCCAGCGCGGTCTCAACCGGTAACAATATGGGTGAGGCGGCGGAACTATGACCAAGTTGTTCCAGCTTTTCCAGCGAAATCGAAGCCTCTTCCGAGAAGGGTCCGACCGACATTCGGCGCAGGTCTGACAGGTGACCACAAGTGCCCACGGCGATCGCCAGATCCCGCGCCAGCGACCGCATATAGGCGCCTTTTCCTGAGGTTACCGTGAAGCGGGTGGAGTCTGAATCGATGGTGTCGAGCACCTCAAAAGCGTAAATATCGATAATCCGCGAGGCAAGCTCGAATTTTTCTCCGGCCCGTGCCTTTGTGTAGGCCCGCTCCCCATCGATCTTGATCGCGGAAAACGCGGGGGGCACCTGTTCGATGGCTCCCACGAAAGCCGACAAGGCCGCCGTAATAGCCGCCAAATCAGGCCGGGAATCGCTGGTTTCCACAACCTCGCCATCCGCGTCATCCGTGGTGGTGCGTGCGCCCCAATGCACCGTAAACGCATAGCGTTTCGAGCTGTCGGTCACATAAGGCATGGTCTTGGTCGCTTCGCCCAACGCAATAGGCAGAATTCCCGTCGCCGAAGGGTCGAGGGTTCCCGCATGGCCGAGCTTGGCCGCACCGGTCGCCCGGCGTACCGCGTTGACGCAGGCCGCCGAGGTCATGCCCGCGGGCTTGTCGAGATTGATCCAGCCATTGATGGCCAGACCCTTGCGCTTGCGTCCCATCAGGCGGTGTCCGGGTCGGAATTGTCAGCGCCTGGAGTCGCATCGGGTTCGACTTCAGGATCCTGGTCCGGCTCCTTGGCCAGATCCTGTGCCACATGCGGGCTCGCGATCAGATGGTCAATCCGCGAGGCTTCATCGAAGCTTTCATCATGAATGAAATGCAGCGCGGGCATATATTTGAGCTTCACCGTGCGCGCGAGCTGGCCGCGTAAATAGGCTGTCGCCCGTTGCAGGGCTTCGACCATGGGTCCGTATTCACCCTCGAGGGGCAGCACAAAGACTGTGGCGTTGCGTAAATCCGGGCTCGCCCGAACCTCGGTCACCGTGATCACCCGGCCGACAAGCTCGGGGTCGCGGAATTCCGCGCGCACCAGAATCTCTGACAGAGCGTGGCGGATTTCCTCACCCACTCGCAACTGACGTTGCGAGGGCGCCTTGCCGTTGCGGGCCTTTTGTGCGGGACGGGCCATCAGGCTTCGAGACGGCGTGCGATCTCCTGAACCTCGAAGCATTCAATGACATCACCAACCTGGATATCATTGTAATTCTCGAGGGCGATGCCGCATTCGTAACCGTTCTGGACCTCGCGGACATCGTCCTTGAAACGCCGGAGCGTGCCGAGCTGTCCTTCGTGGATGACGACGCTGTCGCGGGTCAGCCTAACCTTTGAATCTCGTCGGATCATCCCGTCGGTGATCATACAACCGGCAACCTTGCCGACCTTCGATACGCCGAACACTTCGCGGATTTCTGCCGATCCGAGCAGGTTTTCCTGGATCGTCGGGGCCAACTCGCCCTCCAGCATCGCGCGGATATCATCGACCACGTTGTAAATCACTTTGTAGTAGCGGATCTCGACCTGGTCACGCTTGGCCTGCTCACGTGCCTGGGGGATCGCCCGGACATTAAAGCCGATCAAAAGGCCACTATTGACGCTGGCCAGGGAAACATCAGATTCGGTGATCCCGCCAACCCCGGCATGGAGCACCAGCACTTCCACCTCATTGGTCGACATGTTGGTCAGAGAGCCAACGATGGCCTCCACCGAACCCTGCACATCGCCCTTGATCACAACGGGCACCTGGGCGGCTTCACCCGCCTGGATCTGCTCAAACATCTCGTCGAGACTACCCCGGGCGCCGGCGGCGGCCCGCTTGTTACGGATGACGTCCTGGCGATATTCCACAACCTCGCGCGCGCGCGCATCACTATCAACGACGGCAAAGTCGTCACCGGCCTGCGGTGCCCCATTGAGACCCAGCACGGCGACGGGCTCGGACGGCCCGGCAGACTTAATGTTCTGACCCTTGTCGTTGATCAGCGCCCGCACATGGCCCCATTCGGCGCCGGCGACAAAGATGTCCCCGATCTTGATCGTGCCGCCCTGGACCAGAACGGTGGCGACAGCCCCGCGTCCGGCTTCGAGCTGCGCCTCGATCACCGAGCCATAAGCCGCGCGATCCGGGTTGGCCGTCAATTCCAGAAGTTCGGCCTGCAAGGAGATGGCTTCGGTCAGCGAATCCAGACCCAAACGGGTTGTCGCAGAGACCTCGATCACCTGAATGTCGCCACCCATCTCTTCGGAGACGAGCTCGTGAGACAGCAATTCATTCTTGATCCGCGAGGCATCGGCCGCGGGCAGGTCCATCTTGTTGACCGCCACGATGATCGGCACTTCAGCCGCCTTGGCATGGTTGATCGCTTCGATGGTCTGGGGCTGCACGCCGTCATCGGCGGCCACCACCAGGATGACGATATCGGTCACATGGGCGCCGCGCTGGCGCATCGATGTGAAGGCGGCATGGCCCGGTGTATCGATGAAGCTGATCTTCTCGCCGGATTCCAGCTCAACCTGATAAGCGCCGATATGCTGGGTGATGCCGCCGGCTTCGCCGCGGACCACATCGGTCGAGCGCAAGGCGTCGAGCAGCGAGGTTTTGCCATGATCGACATGACCCATCACCGTAACCACCGGCGGACGGGGTTGTCGTTCGCCGTCTTCGTCGGAGACCGAGGCACCGAGATTGAGCTCCACATCGGAGGCCGACACCAGCTTGGCCGTATGCCCGAATTCCTCGACCAAAAGGGTCGCCGTTTCCTGGTCGATGGGCTGGTTGGCCGTGGCCAGCACACTCATCTTCATCAGCGCCTTGATGACTTCGCCGCTGCGTTCGGCCATCCGGTTGGCCAGTTCGGCAACAGTGATGCCTTCAGGAATAGAAACTTCACGAACGACCTTGGCCTGATTGCTGCCGCCGCCGCTGTCACGGGACCGCTGCTGACGCTCGCGTTCCTGACGCCGGCGGAAGGCCGCGACAGAACGCTGGCGCGCACCACCTTCTTCATTCAGGGCCTGAGAAATGGTCAGCTTACCGCTGCGGCGCTGGCGTTCCCCGCGGGTTCGGCTTGCTGGACGCGCGGGAGGTGTCGCCTCAGCAGTGGCTCCACCACGCGCGCCGCCGCGCTTGCGGTCGCCACCACTTTCGACGACTTCACCGGGGTCAACAACCACGGGCTCTTCCAGGGCATTACGCTTGCGCTCGGCATCGGCGGCGCGCTGGGAGGCCTCATCGGCAATTCGCTGGGCTTCGGCCTCAGCGGCGCGGCGGGCCTCTTCTTCAATCTCACGACGGGTGCGGGTTTCCGTAGCGGGCGTCGGGGCGGCTACGACCACAACTTCCTCAACCGGCGCAGCGGCGACTTCGACCTGCTCCTGAGCTTCCTCAGCTTCGGCAACTTTCGCCTCAGCAGCCTTGACCTTGGCGGCAGCTTTTTCCTCGGCCTTGGCCGCGGCGTCTTCGGCGGCACCAGCCTTGCGGGCCTCTTCCAGAGCCAACTGAGCAGCTGCGCTTTCGATCGCGGCCTGATCGGCGGCCTTACGGGCTTCGTCCAGCGCGCGAGCGCGGGTCGCCCGTTCGGCTTCAGTCAGAGTGCGTTGGGAGGCTGTTACTTTGGTGGGGGCCTGAACCTGAGGCTCGGGCGCCTTCTCAAAGACCTCTTCCTGCAAGGCGTCTTTCACCTCGGTCATCTCACCGGAGGCGCCTTGCTGGAACGTTCGCTTGCGCTTGACCTCAACGGTTACGGTCTTAGTGCGGCCGTGACTGAAACTCTGGCGCACCTGGCCACCCTCGACGGTCTTCTTCAGCTCGAGCTTGCCCGGCCTGGAGAGCGTCAGCGGTTTTTTCTTCTTCTTGTCGTCGTTTTCAGTCGAGTTCGCCATAGTCTCTATTCCATCACATCAACATTGGTTGCAACACCATCAGCCGACATCACGTCGCCTCGATAGGTCATCAACCTGTTTGCCGCATCACAAACCCGGCGCGCGGCACCGCCAGGCAGCACAAGCGCGTGAACCGTACGTTCCCGGCCTGAAACCTGTCCCAGCGTCGCGGCATCGAACGCGTCGATCCGCACAACATCATCCACATGGTTCGCCAACTGCGCCACTTTCTGACGACCATCGGCCCCGGCATCCTGCGCGCATAACAGCGCGGAAATCCGGGCACTTTGCGATCCGGCGAGCCCGGCAAGAGCCCCGCGGACCTTTTCAAATCCCGAAACGAATTCACCTGCCTTGCGGGCCATCCTCAACGCATTCACCGCACGCCAGGACAATTCGGTCTCGACAAACACCTCCAGGCTTTCACCTGACGGCCCCGTCATCGGCGTGACAGCACGGCGTGCACCGCGTGCAAATACGCGCTTTGCGCAGGCTTGAGCAACTATATCGCGCTGCCCAATCAACCACAATCCGCGCCCCGGCAACCGGTTGTCGAGGTCGGGCACGACGAGATCATCGGGCCCCACCACGAACCGCAACAGGCCCGCCTGCGGGCGTACTTCGCCCGTCACCAGACAACGCCGCTCTGGCGTTGCCTTGCTCGGCTGCCGCGTTTCCGCGACCAAAGGCTGTTCGGCTGTCATCACCGTTGCGGGCGCTCCCAATCTCGTCTGGACCTATTCGCCTGGCTTTGCGGTCGGGGTGGCCGGTGCAAAGACCGCTTCAGCCGTCGCCAGGTCGGACTTTCGCTCGTTGAACACCTCAACCTCGGCTTCGGCTTCCTCGGCATCCGGATCGACCTCGGGTTCCGGCGCGATGACGTCGTCGCCATAAATCGAGACCCGCGCGGCCATGATGATCTTATTGGCATCCTCGGCAATGACCGGGCTTTGTCGGACCAGACGACCAATTTCGTGGTCAGCCATATCGAACAGATCATCTAGCTTCACGTCGGTTTCAATGTCCATGAAGATGAACCGGTATTCGTCGGGCATCAGGCCCGCGAGATCCTCAACCGAGGCCACCCCGTTCTGACCCAGACGCACCGCCGTCTCCAGCGTCACGCCCTTCACGTTCATCATCGCGTCCTCGACCCCGAGCTTCTTGCGCTCAACGTCCAGCTTGGTATCACGCTCTTCCAGCCAGGTCTGGGCGCGGGCCTGCAGCTCCTCGCCGATATCCTCGTCGAAGCCCTCAATCAGGGACAAATCCTCGATCGGAACGAAGGCAACCTCCTCCACGGTGGCAAAACCCTCGGTCACAAGCAGATGGGCGATCACGTCCTCAACATCGAGCGCCTCAATGAACGCCTCGCTGCGAGAGTTGAACTCATCCTGACGGCGCTGGGATTCTTCTTCTTCAGTCAGAATATCGATATCCCAGCCCGACAGCATCGAGGCGAGGCGAACATTCTGGCCGCGCCGGCCGATGGCCAGTGACAGCTGTTCATCGGGCACCACGACTTCGATCTTATTGGCATCCTCGTCGATCACAACCTTGGTCACCTCGGCCGGAGCCAGGGCGTTGACCACGAATGTGGCGGGGTCATCGGACCAGGGAATAATATCAATTTTCTCGCCCTGGAGTTCCCCGACAATGGCCTGGACACGACTGCCGCGCATACCCACGCAGGCGCCGACCGGATCGATCGAGGCATCTCTGGAGATCACAGCAATCTTCGCACGGCTCCCCGGATCACGTGCCGCGGCACGAATTTCGATGATCCCGTCATAGATTTCAGGGACTTCCTGCGCAAACAGCGACTTCATGAATTCCGGGCGCGTGCGGGTCAGGAAAATCTGTGGGCCGCGCTGCTCACGGCGGACGTCGTAGATGAAGGCACGAATGCGATCCCCGGGGCGCTGGTTTTCGCGCGGCAGGGCTTCGTCGCGGCGCATAACGCCTTCCGCGCGGCCAAGATCGACTGTCACATTGCCGTACTCAACCCGCTTGACGAGACCGTTGATGACCTCACCGATCCGGTCCTTGTATTCCTCGAACTGGCGTTCTCGCTCAGCGTCACGAACGCGCTGGACGATGACCTGTTTGGCGGTCTGGGCGGCGATGCGGCCAAAATCAATCGGCGGCAATTCATCGATTAGGAACTCGCCGATTTCGGCATCCGCCTTCTCGAAGCGCGCCTGCTCGAGAGTCAGCTGGGTGTTCTCGTCCTCGATTTCCTCAACCACCTCGCGGTAACGGGCGAGCGCAATATGCCCGCCGTCACGATCGATGACCGCGCGAATATCGTGTTCGGGGCCGTATTTATTGCGGCCGGCCTTTTGAATGGCCTGCTCCATCGCGGTGATGACTTCTTCGCGTTCGATGCCCTTTTCGCGTGCAACAGCATCCGCAACGGCGAGCATCTCAATACGGCTGGGACCACCAGAATCCATGTTCTCTATCCTTGGTTCATCCGGCCCTTTTGGGCCGCAGCAATAAGTTCATCGGTGAGCACAAGCTTCGCCTTAGCAACGTCCGAAACCGGCAATATAATTTCCACATCATCGGCATCCGGATTTTCCAGACGCACATGACCGTCATCAAGGCCGAGCAACACGCCGCGATACCGGCGGCGTCCATCTACAGCCTGCTTCAGTTCGACCTTCGCCTCAAACCCAACGTAACTGGCAAAGTCCTTGGTCCGGGTCAGCGGTCGATCGATACCCGGCGACCCAACTTCCAGCTCGTAGGCTTCCGTGATCGGATCCGCCACATCGAGCAACACGGAAATTGTCCGACTGGCCAGCGTGCAATCCTCGATCGCAACTTCCTGGCCATCCACCCGATCAAACATGATCTGGAGCATCGGCTTGTTCCCGCCACCAAAATGCACACGCACAAGTTCGTAGCCGAGATCGGCGAGCGATGGCTCAATAATCGAAATTACCTGATCGGTACGGGAATTTTCGCTCACGAGGTTCAAGTCTTCTCACAACTCCGTCCACAACGAACTGGCCACCCGTTGACTGAATTCCGGGTAACAAAAAAGGCGGCTCCGGTTTTCACCCGGGCCACCCCTTACTGTCCGTTGCCAGACTATTGGGCCTTTGTTGACTCGGAATATAAGGAAAACCGCGCAAAACGCAAGCAGTTGTCGCAGCCCTCAGACCCCAGAACGAGGGCGTCGACGGTAACGCAAAAAGGTCGGGCCCGGCCCGCCGCTGCGGTTCTTGCTTTCATACCGCGTGTCGGGCCAATCCACCGGCCGGGTGTTCCAGTCGCTCGCCCCTTCGGCCAGCCATTCGAAAGCCGCGTGATCATGCAAATGCCGCAGGATCCAGACCAGATAACTCTGATCATCGGTCGCCAGCCGGAGCTCGGCCCCATCGATCATCACCCGGGCCAGTTCGTCGAGCATGTCGGGGTTGACGATACGGCGCCGGTGATGACGCAATTTAGGCCAGGGGTCGGGAAACAGAATGAACACCCGCGAGAGGCTGGTGGCGTCAAACCGCGCCAGCACCGGACGCACATCATCGGGCAGAACGCGAATATTGGTAAGGTCCTGTTCCTGAATTTCAGCCAGCAGCCGCGCAACACCATTGAGAAACGGTTCGGCACCGATCATGCCAATTTCCGGATTCTGTGCGGCCTGCCAGGCCAGGTGCTCACCCGCCCCAAAGCCGATTTCCAGCCAGGTTTCCGCCGGGGCCCCGGGAAGCAGGCGGCGTGGGTCAACCGCCCCCTCGCCGACCGGCATAGCAAGGGAGACCTCGGGAAGAAATGTTTCGAGCAGGCTTTCACGGCCCGGACGCAGCTTGCGTCCACGCCGGCGGCCGTGAAAACGCGGATCAGAATCCGCAGGTTTGGTCGTCATCTGTCCCGGCAAGCCGCTGACTTGCCGTCCCGTATCGCTAAAGCGCGTTGTGGAGCGCGTCGACGAGGTCGGTTTTCTCCCAGGAGAACCCGCCATCGGCGTCGGGCGCCCGGCCAAAATGGCCATAAGCTGCGGTGCGGGCATAGATCGGCCGGTTGAGCGAGAGATGCTCGCGAATACCGCGCGGGCTCAAATCCATCGCGGCCTGCACGGCCTCGGCCAACTTTTCCTCGTCAACCTTACCGGTTCCGTAGGTGTCGACATAGACCGAAAGAGGCTGGGACACACCAATCGCATAAGCCACCTGGATGGTGCAGCGGTCCGCGAGCTCTGCGGCCACCACATTCTTGGCGAGATAGCGTGACGCATAGGCCGCCGAGCGATCAACCTTGGTCGGGTCCTTGCCCGAGAAAGCACCGCCCCCGTGGGGCGCTGCGCCACCATAAGTGTCGACAATGATCTTCCGGCCGGTCAGCCCGGCGTCACCATCGGGTCCCCCGATGACAAAGCGACCGGTCGGGTTCACATAGAAAGTTTCTTCCGGGCACATCCAGCCATCGGGCAGGATATTCTCGACATGCGGGCGAACGATTGTGCGCACGTCTTCCTGGCTTAATCCTTCGGCGTGCTGGGCCGACACCACAACAGACGCCGCACCGACCGGCTGGCCGTTTTCGTAGCGCAGGGTTACCTGACTTTTGGAATCCGGTCCCAGACCCGATTCCGCGCCAGAATGACGGGCCTCGGCGAGGGAGCGCAATATCGCGTGGGAGTAATGGATCGGCGCCGGCATCAATACATCGGTCTCACTACAGGCATAGCCAAACATTAGCCCCTGATCGCCCGCGCCTTCATCCTTGTTGCCGGCCGCATCAACGCCCTGGGCAATATCAACGGACTGGGCATGCACGTAGCAATTCACATCAGCATGCTGCCAGTGAAAGCCGTCCTGCTCGTAACCGATATCCTTCACCGCAGCGCGCGCGATCTCTTCCATGCGCGCGGCATCAATATCAGCCGGCCCTCGCACTTCGCCCGCCATGACGATGCGGTTGGTGGTGGTGAGGGTTTCGACCGCGACGCGACTTTGCGGATCGCCGGTCAGGAACGCATCGACAATGGCGTCCGAAATCCGGTCGCATACCTTATCGGGATGGCCTTCGGATACGGATTCACTGGTGAAAAGATAATTGCCTTTGGACACGGGGATCTCCCTCCCTAGGAACGTTACGAAGAACCGTCTGACGACGGATGATGACAGTTGGGATCAACTCAAACTGGCGCGCCTGCAACCCCACAACGCAGACGAAACGGTTTTGCAGGAACCACCCCCGTTGCGTCAAGCCGTATCCCGCTTACCCCGACGAGCCAAGCCGACCCCGGTAAGACACATCGCAAGAATAAGCGGAATCATATTGCCCCAGCGCGCATAAGGCGTTGGCGAAAGGGACACCGGTAAACCGCTGTCGAGAACCCCTTCCTGGCCAATCCCCAGCCGCGCCACCACACGACCATAGGGGTCAATCACTGCAGAAATTCCAGTATTGGCCGCGCGCACCATGGGCAGGCCTTCTTCGACAGTCCGGGTGGTGGAAATCGCGAAATGCTGACGCGGACCAGCAAAATTTCCAAACCAGGCATCGTTGGTCAAATTGAGTAACCAGCCTGGCCGCCCCGCCTCCGGGGTCACTTGTCCCGGAAAGATAGCCTCGTAGCAGATCAGCGGACTGAACGACGGTAGCCCGGTTACCGTCAGCAGCTCCCGGCCCCCGCCCGGGGTGAAGTCACCATGCCCCGGCACAATTTTGTCAATCGGCAGCACGCCGCGCAGGGGGACATACTCACCAAACGGCACTAGGTGAGATTTGTCATAGACTTGCTGGATGTTGGCAGCGCCATCAATCACCAGCATCGTGTTGTGCAGCTGCCTTGTGCCGCTGCGAAACGCCGAACGAACAGTCCCGGTAATGAGCGTGCCTCCCACCGGGGCGGCGTGCGCAGCCTGCAAACGGGCCAGCGTGTCATTGGCCAACAAAAACGGCACGGCGGTCTCCGGCCAGATAACGTGGCTCGGCGTGACGTCGCTCATCGTCCTGCTGAGCGCCACGTGTCGCTCAAGGTGGCGGCGCCGCAAATCCGGGTTCCATTTGTCCCGCTGCGCGATATTGGCCTGCACGATCCGCAACCGCACATCGGGGACAAAGGCCTCATCCGCATCGCGCAGGCGTGCCGAGCCGTTGAGCCACAAAGCCCCGGGCAACAGCACGGCAAAAACCAGCACCAGAAACCCGTGCCGACCCGCGCGTGCGGGAGAAGCCCCGAGCAGCGCGGGCATCGCTGCCGCCAAAATCGTCATCGCCCCAAGTCCGGCGACACCCCACAACGCGGTCGACTGCAAAACCGGCAAACCGAAATTCTGGCCGGCCCAAACATAACCGATCAAATTCCACGGAAATCCTGTGAAGATGGTGCCGCGCACCAATTCGCCAAGGGTCCAGAGCCCCGCCAGGGCCAGCACCCGCGGGATCACCGCCGGGCCGAACCGGCCCAGAGACTGGGCACCACAAACAAGAGCAGGAAACACCGCCAGCCCAGCGGCCAAACCCGGCCAGGCAAATGGAATCATCCAGGCCGTGCGCCCCGGGTCGACCAGCATCGGTTCTACGATCCAGTGCAGCCCGACAAAAAAATGTCCGAAGCCGAACCAGAAACCTACTGCTAACGCCCGCCGCCGGGTGCGGGGTCCGGCATCTACCCCTTCGAGCAACCACACCAGGCCGACAAAAGCGATCCACAACGCGGGCACCAGATGGAACGGTGGCAACGCCAGGGCCGACACGCCCCCCAAAGCGACCGTAAGAAGCGTGCGCCGCCAGCCCGTGAGGGATCGGATTCGCTCAGCCAGGGGGGCGAACATGAAACAAACCCTCCGGGCTAGGTTGCGTCGGAAGCCGCATCCGCGGACCGGAGGTCGCGCACCCGCACACGTTTGATCCGCCGTGCATCGACATCGACAACTTCGAACTCAACGCCCGAAGAATGGGTGACGACCTCGCTGCGCCGCGGTACCCGGTCGATCAGGGCGAAAACCACTCCGCCCAGCGTGTCGCATTCCTCACGTTCCTCATCGGTGACAAAGGCCCCGATCAGCGTTTCCATTTCCTCGATTTCCACCCGCGCATCGGCCAGGATCGATCCATCGGGATCCGGCGTGATGGAGGTGACCTCCTCGTCGTGCTCGTCTTCGATCTCACCGACGATTTCCTCGACCAGGTCCTCAATCGTGACAACCCCATCGACCCCGCCAAACTCGTCGATGACGATTGCCATATGGGTACGCTGGGCGCGCATCTCGAGCAGCAGATCGAGCACCCGGATCGAGGGCGCGGCGAACAGGATTTCCCGTTTCAGCTCACGCACCTCCAGATGCGGCGACTTTCGCAACGCGGCCAGCACGTCTTTCATGTGCACAAAGCCGACAACCTCATCGAGCTGGCCCCGATATAACGGCAAGCGCGAATGGGCAGCCTCCGACATCAGATCGGCAACCGCGAGCAGTTCAGCGCTTTCATCCACCGCGACAATATCGGAACGCGGGATCATCACATCCTCGGCCGTAAGGCCGTGGAGTTTGAGAATATTGGCGATTAGCACGCCTTCGTCAGGATCAATCGCCGCCGCCTCGGTAGCCGGCTCCTCGATCAGCTCTTCGATCGCATCACGGACGGAGTTTTCACCGGGCCGGCTACCAAACAAGCCACGCAGCCTCTGCCAGGGCCGCCCTGCGCCCGCTGTTCCGGCAACCGACGCGTTGTCATTCATGTTCTGGTTTTCAGGAATGTCAGACATCGCCTGCTAGGCCGCCGGGCTGTCGGCGTAAGGATCAGGGATGCCCAATCCGGCCAGGATGCGCTGTTCGGTCGCCTCCATCAGATCGGCCTCCTCCGGAATTTCGTGATCATAGCCGAGCAGATGCAAGGTGCCATGAACCACCATGTGACTGAGGTGGCGGGCCAGGGTCTTGTTTTCATCCTCGGCTTCACGACGGCAGGTCTCGAAGGCAACGACAATATCCCCCAACGGTTTAACTTCCGCCCAGGCGCTGGTGTCGTCGTCCAATGCGAAGGACAACACATTGGTCGCCTTGTCCTGTCCCCGCCAGTCCCGGTTCAGGGTTTGAATTTCGCTATCACTTGTTAGCCGGATTCCAATTTCGAAGTTTTCCGCCGGCACACAGGCGTGAAAGGTGGCGCGCACCGCGACGGCGATCATCGCCTCAGGATCCTTACCCTGCCCGGCCTCTCGCCAACGTTCGTCGGCAACGTCAATCAACACATAGGGCTCGGGCGATGGCATCAATTAGAATCCTCTTCCCGCACCGTGCTGCGTTTCCGGTCCCGAGAATTGTAAGCCGTGACAATGCGGGTCACCATCGCGTGCCGCACCACATCAGCCTCACCAAACCTCACCACATCGACGCCGCCGACCCCATCGAGAACATCGAGTGAATCCCCCAGACCCGATTTGGTACCGCTGGGCAGGTCGATCTGAGTCATATCGCCGGTAATCGCCATGCGCGACCCCTCGCCGAGCCGCGTGAGAAACATCTTCATCTGCATCGCAGATGTGTTCTGTGCCTCGTCGAGAATGATGAAGGCGCGCGACAAGGTTCGTCCCCGCATGAATGCCAGTGGCGCAACCTCGATCTCGCCACTTTCGAGGCGGCTGGCCACCTGTTCTCCCGGCAACATGTCGTAAAGCGCGTCATAGAGTGGGCGCAGGTAGGGATCGATCTTGTCCTGCATGTCCCCGGGCAGAAAGCCCAGGCGCTCACCGGCCTCAACCGCCGGGCGGGACAGGATGAGGCGATCGACCTTGCCCTGAATCAAATCCGAGACCGCCATGGCCACAGCAAGATAAGTCTTGCCCGTCCCCGCAGGACCCAGGCCGAAGGTCAAATCTGCCCGCGCCAGTGATTCGAGATAGCGGGCCTGCACCGGGGTGCGTGGTGTGATCGTGCGTTTCCGGGTGCGGATGGAAATCTGGGCCCCGACCTGATCGTCGCTCGCGGCCATCCGTACGGCAGCCTGGACCTCGCCCGGACCGACATCCTGACCGCCCTTAAGTTGCGAATAGAGCGTCCCGATCGCCCGGTCAGCAATCTCCCGCGAGGTTTCCGGGCCCTGAATTTCGAGCTGGTTGCCGCGATACCGCAGGGTCACATCGAGCAGCCGCTCGATCTGCAGCAGGTGTTCGTCATGATGGCCGAAAAGCGCGGTCAGCAGCGCGTTGTCGTCGAACTGGATTTGTACCGGAGAACCCGGTCCCACATCGGTCGATGTCAAGCGCTCAACCTCTCCTCGTCATGTGCATCGGGGACGATGCGACCGTCCTTCAATAATACACCCTCAAGACTATGCGATTTGCATGACTTAATTGCGACCGTCGCAATATCGCCGATGGCATGATCGGGGGCGCTCACATGGACGGCCTGATTATAGGGGCTGCGCCCTACAAGTTGTCCGGCGTGACGACCCACACGTTCAAACAGCACATCACAGGTGGTTCCGACGGACGCCGCGTTGAACGCCGTCATCTGCGACGTCAGCAAAGCCTGCAGGTGGGCCAGACGCTCATCCTTGACTGCTTCGGGAACCTGATGTGGCATGCCCGCAGACGGGGTGCCAGGGCGCGAACTGTATTTGAAGGAATAGGCCTGCGCGAAGCCGACGGCCCGCACCAGGTCGAGGGTCGCCTCGAAATCGGCCTCGCTCTCCCCGGGGAACCCAACAATAAAATCACAACTCAGGGCAAGATCCGGGCGCGCCGTGCGCAATTTCTCGACCGTCGCGTGGTAACTCTCGACGGTATGGCCGCGGTTCATGGCCTCCAGGATTCGATCACTTCCCGATTGCACCGGCAGGTGCAGATAGGGCATCAGCGCGGCAACCTCGCCATGGGCCTCTATCAGTTCGCCATCCACGTCGCGGGGATGACTGGTGGTGTATCGAATCCGCGCCAGCCCTTCGATTGCCGCCAACCGACGGGCCAAGGCACCAAGACCGGCCTCACCGCCTGCATCATCCAGACCGTGATAGGCGTTGACGTTCTGGCCGAGCAGGGTGAGCTCGCGGACACCGCCGGCGACCAATTGCTCCGCCTCGGCCACGATTTGCGCTACGGGCCGGGAAAACTCAGCCCCGCGGGTATATGGCACCACACAGAAAGTGCAGAATTTGTCGCAGCCTTCCTGGATCGACAGAAATGCCGAGACCCCGGTTTCGTGACGCTCGGGCGGCAGATGATCGAATTTACTTTCGATCGGAAAATCGGTCTCGAGAACGCCACCAGATTTTACGCCCGCCTCGCCGGCGCGATGGGCACGCGCCACCATTTCGGGGAGACGGTGATAGGTCTGCGGACCCAGCACGATATCCACATGCGGCGCCCGGCGTAGCATTTCCTCGCCCTCGGCCTGGGCCACACAGCCGGCGACCGCAATCACCGTGTCCTGACCAGCTTCGGCGCGCGCGTCCTTGATCAGCCGCAAGCGACCGAGTTCGGAATAAACCTTGTCGCTGGCCTTTTCGCGAATATGGCAGGTGTTGAGAATCACCATATCCGCGTCGTCCGGCCCGCCGCCCGCCGTATAACCCAGGGGCGCCAGAATTTCCGCCATACGCGCGGAATCATAAACGTTCATCTGGCAACCATAGGTCTTGATGAAGAGTTTCTTGGCCAAGAGCCTTAAACCACGCGCTGTGTGTTGCGGGCCCAAATTCTGTAAACAACAGGCATTTTCGCCGCCAACACATTGTTATCCATGAAGAAATTCACACCTAAGCCTTCGCTGGCCGGGAGTCAACCCGGCGCCCAGCGCGCTGCTCTCTAGGGCTTGCAAAGCCCTTTTTCGAACGCCGCAGCCCCTTCAGATCCCGCAGCCGGGGCCGCAACCGCCAGCGTATCCAGTCCCAGCGCCCGGCGGTACCGGCTTTCGGCTGGATGCGCCCGGCCAGCGCGTCCGAATGGCTCGCCACGATCTGATCGCGACAATACTCGGTCAGCTCCTTGCGTGAGGCAAACTGGTCAATCGCCACTGGCTCGTGAAAGGACACAGTCACGGTGAGCCGGCCCAGCCCCACAAGTTCGGCGGCATGGCTCAGCAAATCCATGTCGCCATACCAGGCATAGAAGGGCCGCAAATGCCGGCCAATCGGAACCCCGTCGACCCGGGAATAAGTCAGGGAAACTGGTTGCACCACCAGTGGCTCGTCGTGCACCCGGAACTGCGCGACGGAGAGCAGGGCGCTCTTGAACGGGAGAATCTGGTTGCCGTTATTGCTGGTGCCTTCCGGGAACAGGATCATGCTGTCACCGGCCTCAAGCCGCTTGCCCAGGGCCGTGGCCTGTAACCGCGATGTGCGCACGCGTCGGTCGACAAAAACCGAGCGCTGGAGTTTGGCCAAGGTGCCAAACAGAGGCCATTCCCCCACTTCGGACTTCGCCACGAAGGAACCCGGAATCAGTGCCCCGTAAATTGGGATATCGAGATAGGAGGCATGGTTGGCCACAAACAGGGTCGGCCGCGCTTTCGATCGCCGACCAAAAACCTCAAGCCGGATCCCAAGCAACCGACAGCAAATGCGATGGTACCAGAGCGGAATTCGATTCGAGAGCGGCAGGCGCAACAGCAGAGCGACGGCCTGCACGGGCATCAACGCCAGCGTGAAAACCACATAGAGCGACGCCCGACCGGTCGCCGTCATGCGCGAGTTGTAAACGGTCGGCTCGATCAAGCGCCCGGCTCCCGGTCACCTGCGCTGGCCTCTTGCGCGCCTTGCCTGGCAGCCCATTCCTCTGGCACATCACGACCATAATGCCGGTAATATTTGTCGCTGACCTGGTCGGTCTTGACCACGATACAAACATCCGTCGTGTTAAATTGATGATCAACCACCGCGCCGTCTCCGACCAGCGCACCGATGCGAAGATAGCCCTTGATGAGCGGCGGCAACGCGACAAGCGCGGCCTTTCGGTCGATGTCCTCGGCGGCCATGAAGTTCATATCCACCCGCATATCGGGCAACGCCCGCGGGCATAATTCCTCGGGGGCACGATGGAAGTGGTGCAAATAGCTGAGCGGCAACGCCAGGTCTTTTGGATCGACCCCGTGCAAGCTGGCGCACCCAAACATCAAAGCAATGTCGTGATGAAACACAAACTGTGCGATCGCCCCCCACAGCAACTGCATGGTGGGTCGGCCACGATAGGCGGCGTCAACACAGGAACGGCCGAGCTCCATGACCTGATTGGGATAGCCGGGATAATTCCCGAGCATCGAGATGTCATATTCACCCGCCGTATAGAAACGACCGTGCTGCTGCGCCGCCGGACCGCGCAACACCCGATAGGTTGCCACGATTGATTCCGGGCCAGACCCCCGATCCGTATCGAACACAAGCAGATGCTCGCAGACCGCGTCGAAAGAATCGACATCACGCTTGTCACGTTCGGTCACCGCATCCGGACGAGCCCGCATCTCGTCGTAGAACACCCGATAGCGCAACGCTTGTGCCGCATCTATATCTGCCGCGTCACGGGCGAGGCGCGCCCCGAGCGTTCCAAACCCCAACGCAGCCAACGCAGCATCGAGGTCTCGGGCACGCGCCGTTACAGCATCCGGTTCAGACAAGTTGTTCATCATCCTACGCGCGGCAACACAGTGTCGCGGGGTGTTTAGTTGGTGCGATCATCATCGTCCGACGACCCGATTGGTTTGCCAAAAAGCTCCAGACGGTGATCAATCAACTCATAACCGAGCTCGTTCGCAATCCGCTCTTTCAGAGCCTCAATTTCCTTGTTGTAAAACTCAATCACCTTGCCCGACTTCACATCGATCAGATGATCGTGGTGATCGTCATGAACCTCTTCATACCGTGCGCGCCCATCGCCGAAATCATGCTTTTCAAGGATATTGGCTTCCTCGAAAAGGCGCACTGTCCGGTACACGGTCGCGATCGATATCCGTGCATCAAGGCGCGTGGCCCGGCGATACACCTGATCAACATCCGGGTGATCGTCGGCCTCGGACAGCACGCGCGCAATGGTACGTCGCTGATCGGTCAGCTTCAGCCCCTGATCAACGCATAACTGCTCAATGCGAGAAGGCAATTCTGCGCTCAAACCCGTCTCCTGACGGTGGCCCAAACGCCACCGGATCAATTTCACATATCCAATATAGGCTACTTTCCGCGTTGGGGCGATATCACCCAACGCGGCCCGAAACGAACGTCGCTATTTCTTGCCACGCTTCCCGAGCCCAATCTGTTTGGCGAGCTGACTACGCTTTTTGGCGTAGTTGGGAGCAACCATCGGATAGTCTGCGGGAAGACCCCAGCGTTCACGATACTGTTCGGGCGTCAAATCGTAGGATGTTTTCAGATGGCGCTTGAGCATTTTCAGCTTCTTACCATCCTCAAGACAGATAATGTGATCTGCCGTCACAGATTTTTTGATGGAGACCGCCGGGGCAGGGCGGGCCTGGTCGCCCGGCGCGCCGCCGGTGTCGCTCAGGCTGGCATGTACTTGCGCAATCAGCTGCGGCAGATCTGCTGCCGGTAACTTGTTATTTGAAACATGCGCCGCAACAATATCCACGGTCAATTTTAGCATTTCTCCCGAACTCACCTGTTCGCTCATCGAATTTTTCCTCTATTTGAAAAAACGAAGTAACACTTCCAGAGTTTATTTAGTCATATCCAAAACATTGTCCAGAACATTTCTGTCGGCCCTGCCCTGACAAACTTGCCAAAACCCGCGCTGGACCTATTCCGCGCCCAATCCCCGTGCCAGAATCAACGCGTCCACCTTTGCCCCGCCCACGCCATAATAGTCCGGCCGACGCCCGACCTGACGAAATCCAAGGCTATAGTACAGCGCCAGCGCGGCCTCATTCACGACCGCCACCTCAAGAACAATACGCGCGGGTTGCGGCAGTCGATCCTCAAAGGCGCCAAACAGCGCGCGCGCCAATCCGGTCCGCCGTGCCGCTGGGGCCACACAAAGGGTTAGAATTTCTGCGTCTCCCGCAGTTTCTCGCCCAATCAGGAGGCCAGTTGGCGAGCTATCGGAAGCGCACGCCACGAACCCGTATGTCCCGGGCACCCGCAAAATCGTGCGCAGCGCCGTGGCCGACCAAGGGGCCTCCGGCAACGGGTTGAAACAGGCCTGATGCAGATGGGCAAGCGGCACCGCCTGCGCGGCATCGGCCGATACCACCCGAGGGCCGGCGCTCATCTCAGACGCTGCCGGTCCGCTACCGGTGGGGAGGTATCTGGTGCCCGCAAATAAAGCGGGCGCGGCGGCTCGGTTGGCAACCCGCCGATAGCAAGCTGGGTCGCACCAAACTCAGCGATGACGGCCGCGTCGGCGTGACTAGAATCCCGCAATATCCAGTCCGGCGAAATATCGCTGGCAGTTTCCGCAAACCGTTCCATGGCATCGCCAACGATCGTCACCGGTCCGGCCAGCGTACGAATCCGGGTTTCAAGGTCCGGAAAGCTCAGCACCTCCGGCGTCCCGAGGGGGTCTCGGGACGGGTCGAACGCCTGAAAATAGACATCCGCCCGCTTGGTCTCCAACACCACGGCCAGGTTTCCCGTCACCCCGGCCTGGCGGGCCATGGCTTGCTGCACGTCGAAGCTGCCGACCCCGAGGGCAGGGAGGCCCGTGGCGAGTGCAAGCCCCCTGGCAGTCGCGATGGCAATCCGCAAACCGGTATAGGCTCCCGGGCCGATGCCCACACAAATCAAATCCAGACCAGCATAGCCCGGCGCGTCGACCACGGCCCCGACCATCGGCATCAGCGCTTCGGCATGCCCGCGCGCCATCGCCTCCCAGCGCCGCGCCACGACACCGCCGTCGCGCCACAATGCTGCTGAACAGGCCGCCCCGGCCGCATCGAGAGCCAACACCGTTGGATTTAAAGCTGCTGTCATATCCGTCTGTTTCAGCGAATCATTGCGACGCTCTAGCATCGTGCGAAGCAAACAGCAAAGCCACGCTGCGAGGGTATTCGGTATGACCATTTTGGAGATCGATTCCAAAAACTTTGATGTCGACATCGCGCTGGCCTATGCCACACCGGACAACTTCACCGGCGCCCCGGTCTATAAAAACGCCCATTGCTTCCTCCATGCCGACGCGGCGGCAAAACTTTATCATGCCATCGAGCTCGCAGCGCGCCTGGGTTACCGGTTTCTGATTTTCGACGCTCTGCGGCCGAGCGAGGCGCAATGGGCACTTTGGAACCACACGCCGGATCCCGATTTTCTGTCCGACCCGCGCAAGGGATCCCCCCACAGCCGCGGCGTGGCTGTAGACCTCACCCTGCTCGATGGCGAAGGCCGCGCGCTGGATATGGGTACCGGGTTTGATGCCTTCACACCGCATTCCCACCACGGCTCGGGAGCGATCTCGGTTAAAGCCCAGAAAAACCGATTGTTGCTGCTGGGGATCATGAGCACCGCGGGTTGGGACTTCTATTCAAAGGAGTGGTGGCACTACCAACTCTTCGACGCCCGGTCATACCCGTTGGTCGCCGATGACACGCTCGCAAAACCCATGATGGCATAAATCACCTCCCACACCGGCCTTGCGGCGCAAACCCCGCCAAAGGTAACGTTTCTGCAACACTTGACGCTGCCCGGTCGGATTATCTGTTAAAGAGGGAAAATCTGGTGAAACCCGAACCGACCACGCACCCCCGCAATGGTCGCGCCCGCACGCTGACGCGGCGGCTAACACTCGGCCTGTTGGCGCTCGCCTCCTGGCTCGGCGCGCCGGCGATGTCCCAGGCAGCCGATTCGGCTGTCATCCTGATGTATCACCGTTTCGGTGAAAACAATTTCCCCTCGACCAATATTCGCCTCGAGCAGTTTGAGGCTCATCTGCAAGAGCTGACCTCCGGGCCCTACACCGTCCTCCCCCTGCCCGACATTGTTGCCGCCATTCGCGAAGGCCGCCCCTTGCCGGACCGGACTGTGGGAATTTCCGTCGATGATGGCTATCTCTCAGTCTATGCAGAAGCTTTTCCGCGCCTGCGCAACGCCGGCCTCCCGTTCACCGTCTTCGTCTCAACGGACCCGGTCGACCAGAAATTTCCCGACTTCATGTCTTGGGATCAACTTCGTGAAATGCGTGACGCCGGGGCAACAATCGGGGCCCACACCGCCACCCATCTCCATATGCCGGCCAATTCTGCGGCCCGCATTCGCGATGACCTGACGCGTTCCAATACCCGCTTCACCGCCGAGCTCGGTGCCATGCCGGCCCTGTTTGCCTATCCCTTCGGTGAAGCCAGCAGCGAGATTCAAACCCTGCTGCGCACAACCGGATATACGGCCGCCTTCGGGCAGCATTCCGGACCCTACGACAAGTCCGCAGACCCCTTCTATCTCCCGCGCTTCGCCATCAGCGAAACCTTCGGAGATATGAGTCGGTTTCGCCTGGTCGCAAATGCCCTCCCGATCCCCCACGCTGATATCACCCCGGAAAACCCCGCGCTGGGGATCAATCCTCCGCTATTTGGGTTCACACGCACGGATATGTCTGAGCGCCTGAGCGGGCTCGCCTGCTATGCCGCAGACCAGGGCAAGGTAACCGTCGAGCAGCTGGGGCCACGGGTCGAAGTGCGGATGAACGGGCCGTTTGTATCCGGCCGGGCGCGGATTAACTGCACCGCCCTGGGACCGGATAATCGTTGGCGCTGGCTCGGCACGCTCTACTACGTCCCGCGGTCGTAACCCACGGACAGGAAAATGGCGCGCTAGCGCGCGGCGAGCCGGGTGTCCGCAGGATCGATCGGCGCGTTCGAGAGCTGCACGTCTTCGAACTGATCCAGACGATTGCTCACAATCAACCCGGACAACGCATCAACATACGCGCCGCGGCGTTCGGAATAATTGGCCAGGGTCGTGGCAAGCCGAAGCCCGTCGAGCGCCGTGTCATGGGCTCGCATCAGGGCACGCATGGCCCGGTAATCTTCATAGGCGTAGTGACGGTTCAGATTGACCACGTAACTCTGCACACTTTCGAGCAGGGATCCGAACGCGCGCACTTCAAAGGTCTCGCTTTCGCCGCGTTCCGCGGGCACAAAACCAGCGCCCTGGCTCCAGACCCGCTGGCCGTAAAGGGCGTTGCCCTCGCTCGCGAAGCGTGACCGACCCCAGCCGCTCTCCTCGATCGACTGCGCCAAAGCGAGGGTCGGCGACACCGCATCAACGCGGCGCAACAAGGTCACGAAATCATTCGGTGCGGCGCGATATTTCTTGGCCAGTGCCTCCAGCCAGTCGTGGGCAGATTCGGATATTTCCAGGCCTGAGGACACCCGTCCCTCAAGGTCGATCAACCGGCGTCGCTCGGTAAGGACATCTTCATTTGCCTTGAGGATCAGCGGCAACACCATACGAATGAACGCCTGTTTGCGCTCCGCCACGACCATGGTCGCATCAAAATCCGCCGGTAAGTTCCCAACGAACAAGCGGGGCACTCTGACGTTGCCGCGACGCACCGGTTTAAGTCCAAAACCCAGCGCTTCAAGGGCGTGGTGCAGATCATTGACTGACGTGACCTCAAGCTGTGGCGCCCCGGGCACGTCGGGCGGCAACACCTCGAATTCCGGCGTCACTTGTGGCAGCGCCACCCAGGCACGCACTGCACGATCCGGTCGATCGACCGGATCGGCCAACGCGGCCCCGTAGAGTACTGCGACGCTAAGTGCCATGAGCGCGAGTACGGCGCGTTTATAGTCACGAAAGATGGAAATAAATCCCCACATTTTGACGCGCTCCCGCATTCTGCCGCGGGCCAAGGGAGTATCAATTTTTAGTTGTGTTTTAAGTGTTCGGCAAGCCGCTCATTTGAACGCCCCGCCGTCTCATCCTGACGGTAGTAGTCACCGGTCAGACGACAGCCTGAACCTCAGCAACTTCGGGGATGTAATGGCGCAGTAAATTTTCTATGCCCATTTTCAACGTCGCCGTCGAACTCGGGCAATTGGCGCACGCCCCCTGCATTGTCAGGAATACGACCCCGTCTTCGAACCCGTGAAACACGATATCGCCGCCATCCATGGCCACCGCCGGGCGTACCCTTGTGTCGAGCAGATCGACGATCTGAGAGACGACCTCATCGTTCTGGCCATCGCCTGCCGCATGAGCCGGGCCCGCCGCAGTGCGCAGCACGGGATCGCCGGAAGTGAAGTGTTCCATGATCGCGCCGAGGATCGCTGGCTTGAGAACCTGCCAATCCGCGTCCACGCCCTTGGTCACGGTGACAAAGTCCGACCCCAGAAAAACCGCTGCAACCTCGGGGACCGCGAACAGGCGCTGTGCCAGAGGTGAATCGGCAGCCGTGTCGCGGTTCGGGAAGTCGGCAGTGCCAGCCTCCATCACGTCGCGCCCTGGCAGGAATTTCAATGTCACCGGATTGGGTGTCTCTTCGGTCTGGATAAACATCCCGGGCCTCGCCTGTTTTGCTATCTGTGTTGCAGCAAATGCCCCTCGACATTTTGCCAACCAAATCCCAGTTAATCTTTCGGCCCGCACCTCGTTAACGAATCACCGCGGGCGGAACATTGGTGAACCGGAATTTGGGCGAAATTCCGCAGAAATCAAGCTCCAAATCAATTCGTCTTGGTTAATGGGATTCCACACGTGGTTAACGCAATGGCCCGAAACTGGCGGATAGAGTCGGGAAATCCTATGTTTTGTCCCGATCTTGGGCACCCCGACCGCTTAAAACTGAACAGGAAACCTTGTAGATAGCGAAACACTCGTTCCAGAACAGGGCCAACCCGGACCGGCACAGACCCCCTTGGCCCCGCGACATTACAACTGCCCGGTCTATGACTGGACCGAAAATTTCGGTCGGTCAGTGGATTCGATATCCCGTCTGATCGGCGAAGTCGGGCTACGATTCAAGGAATGTGGCCTGCCCCTCGCCCGCCTGAGTGTCATTGTCCGCACCCTCCACCCGCAGGTCGCCGTGGTCGGTTACACCTGGAACGGCGATACCGGTGAAATCAGTGAATTCTCCGGGGATCACCAGTCGCAATCGCAGGAATCCTATCAGCGCAGTCCAGTCCGTCAGATTTTTGAGGGATCCCCCGGGATTCGTCGACGCCTGCTGGACCCGGACAGTCCCCGTGATTTTCCAATCCTCGATGATCTCGACGCCGACGGCATGACTGATTATCTGGCTCTGCCCGTGCCATTCTCGGACGGAAAATCTTACTATTGTTCCTGGGCCACAAGAGACCCCGACGGATTCACCGACGAACACATCGCCCGCATCTCCCAGTTGATGCCAACATTTTCGCTGGTGCTCGAAATTCTGGCCATGTGCACCATTGCCCGTAATCTGATGGATACCTATATCGGCGACAGCGCGGGGGAACGGGTCCTCGACGGTGAAATTTATCGCGGTGTGAATGAAGCCATCGACGCAGTTATCTGGATTTCCGACTTGCGGGGTTTCACCCGCCTCTCTGATGAATTTGCGCCGCCGGTCGTTCTCGGCATCCTGAACGATCACTTCGAACGTGTGGGGGATGCCCTTGGCAAACATGGCGGGGAAACCCTCAAATTCATGGGCGATTCTCTACTGGCCATATTCCCAATCGCGTCTTTCGACAGCCCACAACAGGCCGCCGATTCTGCTCTCGCCGCCGCCCGCGAAGCGCGGGCGAACATCGCCACCGGGAACCGCGCCCGCGCAGAGAAAGGTCTCGCGGAAATTGGCTACGGGATCTCCCTGCATATGGGCGAGGTTGTCTATGGAAATATCGGCGCGACGGACCGGCTCGACTTCACCGTGATCGGCCCGGCGGTTAACCAGACCTCACAAATTGAAGCGCTTTGCAAAACTCTGTCGCGCAAGCTTCTGGTCTCAAGCTCGGTCGCCGAAGCGACCAGTGAGAAGCTAGAATCACTCGGGTTTCAGGTGCTCCGTGGCACGCGCGAACCACAGGAAATTTTTTCCGTCCCGCACCTGGACTAAGCCCTCAGGGCGAAATCTCGACCTGCTATTTAAGGAACCCGACGATCTCGTGCACTTCGCGGATCACCGGTTCGGCCAGCGCAGCCGCGCGCTCGCTGCCATCGGCCAGGGTCGAATCCACATGTCCCGGGTCGGCCATCAGGCGCTGCATCTCGGCACCGATCGGCCCAAGTTTTTCAACCGACAGATCAACCAGCTCGCCCTTGAACGCGCTGAACTGCTGGCCCGCAAACTGCGTCAGGGTCGCCGGCATGGTCTGCCCCGAAAGCGCGGCATAGATCGATAGCAGGTTGAACGCTTCGGGGCGTTCATCGACCGCGTCCCGTTGCACCCGCTCACCGTCTTCATCCAACGCCTCGAGACCCGGGAGCTCACCGGGGTCTGTCTTGGCCTTGCGAATCTTGGTGGCGATATCGTCAGCGCCATCGGTCAGATTGATGCGCGAATATTCCGACGGGTCGGATTTCGACATTTTCTTGGTGCCATCGCGCAGGCTCATCACCCTTGTGGCTTCGCCGAAGATCAGCGGCTCGACCACCGGAAAACATTCGGTATCGAAATCATTGTTGAACTTGATGGCAATGTCGCGGGTCAGCTCAAGATGCTGCTTTTGGTCCTCGCCGACCGGCACATGCGTCGCCTTGTAGGCCAGAATATCGGCAGCCATGAGGTTGGGATAAACATACAAACCGACGCTGGCATTCTCTCGATTCTTGCCCGCCTTTTCCTTGAACTGGGTCATGCGGGAGAGCCATCCAACCCGCGCCACGCAGTTGAAGATCCAGGCCAGCTCGGCATGGGCCGACACCCGGCTCTGGTTGAAGATGATCGAATTTTTCGGATCAATCCCCGAGGCCAGGAATGCCGACGCGACTTCACGGGTGTGCGGGCCGAGTTGAGCCGGGTCCTGCCAGACCGTGATCGCGTGAAGATCGACCACGCAATAGATGCACTCGTGATCACCCTGCAACCCGACAAAGTTTCGGATTGCCCCGAGGTAGTTTCCGAGATGGAGGTCACCGGTGGGCTGGACGCCCGAAAAAATGCGGCTCATAGCTAGTGCTCCTTGGGGTGTGGACGCCCACGGGTGTCAAAAACAGGGTGTAAAATACAAGGTGTCAGAGTTGGCGCGGGTTATGGCGTCGCACGACGAACAGGTCAAGCATCGCCGCCGGTCCCGCCCCGGCGCATCATCGCTCGCATCTCCGGAACGGACGTGGCACGCAGCAATTGGGCCAGAACCCCGTAAAGCCCAACCCCGGCCATCACGAGCACGGCCAGAGCCGCTGCCCCGGCCAGGTTGCTGTGCCCGAGCCAACTCCCGAGCAGGCGCGTCCCCAGCCACAATCCCGCCGCCATCAGCGCGGCCGCAACAACAATCCGGACCAGGCGCTGCAGCAGCCGGGGATCGGGATCGAGAAGCCCCCGACGGTAGAGCAACAACGCCAACATCCCGGCGTTGAACCAGGACGAAATCGCGGCGGCCAGGGCAATCCCCACATGGGCAAAACTCGGCATCAGGGCCAACGCGGCCAAGACGTTGAGCACAAGCGCAGCCGCCGCGATCTTGACCGGGGTGGCGGTGTCCTCGCGGGCAAAGAACCCCGGCGCCAACGCCTTGACCAACACATAGGCCGGCAGACCGAGCGCGAAAGCGGCCAGAGCTGCCGCCGTTGCCGTCGCATCAGCCGCGTCGAACGCGCCACGCTGGAATAGAATCGTGATGACGGGACCGGCGATCACCACCAGCGCGGCCGCTGCCGGAACGGTCAGCAACATGGCAAATTCAATTGCCCGGTTCTGGCTATCGCGTGCACTGGCAACATCCCCGGCCCGCAGCTGACGGGACAACAATGGCAACAGCGCCACCCCCACGGCCGCACCAACCACACCGAGCGGCAACTGGTTCACCCGATCGGCAAAGTAAAGAAACGATATCGATCCCTCCGGGAGTTCGGAGGCCAGCCGCACCCCGACCAGTACGTTAATCTGATACACCCCCGCGCCGAGAATGCCTGGACCCATCAGAATAAACAGCCGGCGCACCCGGGGCCCCATGACAAAGCGCGGCACCCGCGGCAGCATCCCCGCGCGCCCACACGCAATGGCGAGCCAGATGAACTGCCCGATCCCGGCGATCAGGACGCCCCAGCTCAGCGCCCGGCCCGGGTCAGGGAACCAGTTCAGGGCGACCCCCACCAGCGCGGTAATCAAAACGATGTTGAGCAAGATCGGGGCCGCGGCCGCCGCCACAAACCGCTCCAGGGTGTTGAGAATCCCCGAGAGCATCGCGGCCAGTGACACGAAGATAAGATAGGGAAAGGTCAGCCGGGCAAAATCCACTGTGAGACGGAACTTCTCCGGCTCGTCGACAAATCCCCCGGCCACGACCGTCATGACCTCCGTCATGTAGATCTCAACCAGAAAAGTCAGCCCAATCAGCAACACGAGCATAACGCCGAAAACCCGTTCGGCAAATTCGCGCGCGGCAGCCCGGCCATGTTCGGTCAGCTCCCCGGCAAACAGCGGTACAAAGGCGGCGTTAAAAGCGCCTTCGGCAAACAGACGTCGGAAGATATTGGGAAACTGCAGCGCCACAAAAAACGCATCGCTGATCTGTCCGGCACCGAGAAACCCGGCGATAAACATATCGCGGACGAAGCCCAGAATGCGGCTGCCCATGGTCCAGCCGCCGACAGTTGCGATGGCACGAACAAGCGGCATAGGGCGCTCTTAGCCGGAAAACAGGGCGAAGGAAAGGCGCGGATTCATCCGCCGGACAAATCGATTTCGTCCGGTATCACGAGCGGATCAAGCATCGCGGATGTCGGAACCGGCACCACAGGCTCAGAACGAGAGCGGTCTGCGACGGGTACAGCCTCTCCCTTACGAATGCGCACGAGCGCGAACAGAAGGAACAGACTGCGCGCGCCATACACCTCTATAAGCAATGCGCCAAGAAACGGTCCAATCGCCGCCCCAAGGCCCAACACCAGCAAAAGGGTGGCGACCGCCTGAACCCGTTCCGACGGCGACACCCTGTCATTGGCGTGGGCCGCGCAAAGCGGATAGAGAACCAGGCCCATACCACCGAATACAAAGCTGACGGCAAAGAACGAATTCAGGCTCTGGGTCGCGGCGAAATACATAGCCAGGCTGTTGCCCACTAGAACCGTGCTGACCAGGGCAATTACAATGCGACGATCGACCCGGTCGGACAGTGAACCCGTCGGCCATTGAAAAACCACGCCACCGAGCACGATCAATGACATCACCGTCGCCACAGCGGCGGTGGATAATCCAAACCTGATCGCCGCCAGAGGTACCAGACCCCACATGGCGCCACTCGCAAGCCCGGTGGCCAATGCCCCCATCATGCCCAGGGGTGAAAGGCTATAAAGCGCGGCAAACCGATTCCGTCCGGCGGGCATCAGAACCGGTGCAACGCTGCGGGTCAAAGCCACCGGTACGGCGGCCAGAGAAATGAGAACGGAGGCCACCACGAACAGTTCAAACCCGTCCGGGTCGGCGATGTGGAGCAATTACTGAGCGGCCGCAACCGCGCCCAGATTCACGATCATGTAGACCGCCATCAGAGACCCGCGCTGGGCGTGTGACACCTTATCGTTCAGCCAGCTTTCGATCACCATATAGAGCCCCGCAAAACAGGCCCCTGTCAGGGCACGCAGTACGATCCAGGAGTACGGGTCCACATGGACCGCGTGGATGATCGCGGCCGCCGAGGCGAGGGAGGCAAAAGCCGCGAAAGCGCGAATGTGACCGACACGTTCGATGACCGCGGTCCCGAACAGGCACGCCACGGCAAAGCCCGCATAATAGGCGGACATGAAGAGGCCAATGTAAAATGCCGAGAAGGATTCTATCGCACCCCGCACACCGAGATGGGTTCCCTGCAGCCCATTTCCAAGCATAAGAAAGGCAATCCCCAGCAGGAGGGCCGCAATGGAAGGCAGGGCAGAAAGCGTTTACTGAGTCTAGCACATGTCGGCGCGGGAGCACGCTCTTACCCGGCGAACGAAAGCCCTGTTAACGTACTACTCAGCTGCGCTGAGCGCCGGGACGGGATCGTCCTCGCGGATAGCCTCGAGCAAGGTTTTCCGGATCGTCGCCAGGCGGCCTTCATGGGTTATCTTCATGCCGAAACCGTCCTTCACATAGAAGACATCGACGGCCCGTTCACCAAAGGTCGAAATTTTCGCCGAGGAGATCTGCAGAGACAAGGTGAACAACGCCCCGGTCACCAAATACAGGAACCCTGGACGGTCGCGCCCGTTGATCTCGATCACCGTGTGGGTCGCGCTCGCCTGATTGTTGACGATCACCCGCGGCGGCACCTTAAAGATCTTGATGCGCTCGGGAATGAATGTGTGCTGAGTGTGCGGTTCCGAGCGCTTCATCTGCCCCGCCAGGGCGCGTTCGATTTGAACGGTGAGTTTCGCCAGAGTCCCCGAAGCCGACAAGGCCGACCCGTTATTGTCCTGCAACCAGAAGGTTTCCAGCGCCATGCCACTGGGGGTCGTGAACGCCTTGGCGTCGACGATGTTGGCATCCACCGCCGAGATTGCCCCGGCGACGCGCGAGAACAACCCCGGATGATCCTGGGTGTAGATGGTGAGCTCGGTCACATCGATATCCATACGCACCCGAGCCCGGATCGTGAGTGGTTGCTCCTCGTTTTCGGCTTCGCGCATGAGCCGCGCGTGGTGGGAAAGCGTGTCGGTGTCAAAGGTCAGCCAGTAGCCCGCATAGCCGCGCTCGAGATGGGCATCGATATCTGTCGCCGGCCAGTCGCCCAGCGCTTCACGCAAGCCGTTTTTGGCGGCCTCAACCCGGTCGGCGCGAGCATTGGTCAGCTGGCCTCCCGACATCAGATCACCGGCCGCGTGATAGAGCTCGCGCAACAACTGCGCCTTCCAGTTGTTCCACACATTCGGGCCGGTGGCGCGCATATCGACAACGGTCAGACAAAGCAGCAAACGCAGCCGCTCGGGTGACTGCACCACGCCGACAAAATCGTGGATCGTCTTGGCGTCATTGAGATCGCGCTTCTGGGCGACATCACTCATGAGAAGATGTTCGTTGACCAGCCATTCGACGGTTTCGGATTCTTCCGCGTCAAGCCCCAGCCGCGGACAAACCCGTTTTGCCACCCGCGCGCCCAGTACCGAGTGATCGCCACCACGGCCTTTGGCGATATCGTGAAACAGCACTGACATATAAAGCGCCCGGCGCGAGGAAATTTTGTGGATCACCTCGCTCGCCACCGGGTGGTCATCACGAAGCTCCCCGCGCTCAATCTTGGCCAGCAGCCCAATCGCCTGGATCGTGTGCTCGTCGACCGTATACACGTGATACATGTCGTGCTGGGTTTGCCCAACAACCCGCCCGAAATCGCGCAGGAACTTGCCGAACACCCCGGCTTCGTTCATCCGGGTCAGCACCATCTCAGGCGTGTCGATCGACGTCGCCATTTCGACAAACATCCGGTTTGCTTCCGGGTCTGCCCGCAAATTCTTGTCGATACGCTTCAGGTTCTGGGTCACCAGGCGAAGTGCGTGAGGGTGAATATCCAGCCCCTCATTATGGGCCACATAGAACAGCCGGATCATGGCAATGGGATCGGTGGCAAATTGATCCTCATCCGCCACGGTCAGACGGTCGCGATCGGTCTGGAACCCCATCAGATCGAGGGACCGCCGCAGCCGCGGCAACCGGATGATCGGCTTGCTCATATTCTCAGCTTCGATCGCGGCGCAGAAAATCCGCGTCAGATCGCCGACATCCTTGGCGACGATATAATAGTGCTTCATGAAGCGCTCGACGCCCGAGGCCGAGGCCCGTTCGGCATAGCCCATGCGCTCGGCGATCATCGTCTGCACATCAAAGGTCAGACGTTCTTCGGCGCGACCCGAAATATAATGGAGATGAAAGCGAACGCTCCACAGGAAGTTCTGATCCTTGGAGAAGTTGCGGGCCTCGGCCTTGTTCAGAACATCGCGGTGTACGAGATCGGCAACGCTGTCGACCTGATAGGCAAATTTTGCAATCCAGTAGAGGGTCTGCAGGTCGCGCAGGCCGCCTTTGCCGTCCTTGATATTTGGTTCGACGTAATAACGGCTGTCGCCCATTTTATCGTGACGCGCATCGCGCTCGGCGAGCTTGCCGGTGACAAAATCCATCGCCGCGCCAGAGATCACCTGGTCGCCAAACGCCTTGCGCATTTCCAGAAACAGGCTTTGTTCACCATACAAATAACGTGCCTCGAGCAGGGCCGTGCGGATTGTGAGATCGCGCTTGGCCAGCCGCATGCAATCATCGATCGAACGGGTCGAATGGCCCACTTTCAGACCCAGGTCCCAAAGCACATAAAGCATGTACTCGACGATCTGTTCCCCATGGGCGGTCTGCTTCCAGGGAAAAAGGAACAGCAGGTCGATATCCGAGAACGGTGCCAGTTCACCCCGGCCGTAACCGCCAACCGCGACCACCGCCAGCTTGTCTGCCGCTGTGGGGTTGGCCACCGGGTAAGCCCGTGCGGCGCTATCGTGAACGACTCGAATAACCTGATCGAACAGAAACGAGAGATCACCCTTAGCGCGATTGCCGTCAATCTCGCCAGCCTCAAACCTTATCTGCACAATGTGGCGGCCAGCCTCGATAGCATCCCGGAGGTGGTCGAGAACAATTTTTCGACTTTCGGCCGCCGTGTCTGAGTCGGCGCAGGCCGCCAGAATAGCCGCATCGAGTTGCGCGCGGTCAATCAGGTCACGATTTCGTTTTGAATTGGCCATGTTGGAGGTGTTTTACAACGTCGCGAACGGATTAGCACGCCGGACATTATTCGGCCGGGCGGCCCTCCGTGGCTGCCGCGCTCTCGGGTGCGGCGGCATCCCGCGCGCGACGGGCCGCCAGGGCTTCGCGCAACCGATCCCGGCGCGACCACGCGACCACGTAGGTTCCAAGACCCACCAGCGCGCAGATCAGCACCGGCCAGGTCAGTCCGACTTCATCCCCAATCCGTCCAATGATCAGCGCGCCGAGCGCCGGCCCGGCCCGGAAGATCATACCGAACAGGCCCATGACCCGACCCCGCATCTCGTCGGGGACCGCAAACTGCACAACCTGCTGGGTCGCGATCCCGCCCGATGTCATGGAAAACCCCACGACCGCCAGGCACAGCAACGCGAAGGGAAACCACGACACCGCCACGAGCAGAACGGCGGCAATCCCACCAACCACTCCGGCAAATAGGGCTATATCAGTGCTGTTGCCCGCATTGCCCCGGCGCAGCATCCAGATCGCCCCGCCCATCGCCCCGATGCCCACTGAGGAGGCCATCATCGAATACCCGGTCACTTCTTTCAGGAAGACCGCGCCCGCCATCGCAGGCAACAATTCGGTCATCGGGCGGATCGTCAGACCCAGAACAAGAAGCAGCAGCAGCATCGGGCCGATGCCCTGATGGGCCACCCCATATCTGATCCCGGCCAGGGCGTCGGCCAGGAAACTCCCCGGCGCCTCTTTACGGGTCGGTATGGGCGGCGCTTCGATATTGGCCAGAGCCCAGACCATCATCGCGGCGGCAAATACGTTGAAGGCAAAGGCCAGCTCGGCACCACCAAATTTCAACAACCCGCCCGCCAGCGCCGGACCGATAAACTGGGCCGCGTTGAAGGTCGAGGAGTTCAGGGCGATCGCCGTGGAAATTTCCGACCGCGGCACCAGATTGGGCATCAGCGCCAACCGCACCGGCTGCCAGAACGAAAAGGTCACCCCCCGCGCGAGCGCAAAGGCGAGCAGCAACCAGATCGTGATGACCCCCGCAACGGTCAACGCTGTCAGCCCTATCGAAAGCACACACAGCACGCTTTGGGTCACGACGCTAATCCGTTTGCGATCCATGCGGTCGGCCATCACCCCGCCGATCGGGCCCAGCAGCAACACCGGAAGCGCATCGGCGGCCACAAGAGCCCCGACCCAGAACGCCGAGCCGGTCAACTCCCAGCCCAGCCAGCCAATCGCGATCCGCACCACCCAAGTTCCGACCACATTGGGGATATGACCGACCAGATAAATTCGGAAGCTGCGATGCCGCATGATATCGCCGACCGCGCCGAAGCCTGCCAGCGCCAGCATCTGACGCAGGAAGTTACGCATCGAGGGCGGCTTTCAGACGGTAAAGAATGTCGAGCGCCTCGCGGGGGGTCAGCGTGTCCGGCTCGGTGTCCCCGAGCAGGTCGCGCACCGGGTCGGTGACCGCGGGTCCGACCGTTTCCAAATCATGCCGCGCGGCAGCCTGGAACAGCGGCAGATCATCGGCCAGCCGCGCCAGCGCCCCGGCCTGGTCTCCGGCCTCCAGCAAGGCGAGGACCTCTTCAGCCCGCCCCACAACCGGCGTCGGCAACCCGGCCAGCTTGCCCACATGGATGCCGTAGGAGCGGTCCGCCGTGCCGGTCCCGACTTCGTGCAGAAATACGATATCGTCGCGCCATTCCTTGACCCGCATGGTGTGGCACGACAATTGGTCAAGCCGGGAGGCGAGCCGGGTGAGCTCGTGAAAATGGGTGGCAAACAAAGTGCGGCACCCGTTCACATCGTGCAGATGTTCAACCGTCGCCCAGGCGATGGAGAGGCCATCAAATGTCGCGGTACCGCGGCCGATCTCGTCGAGAATAACAAGTGACCGAGGGCTCGCCTGATTGAGGATCGCTGCGGCCTCGACCATTTCCACCATAAAGGTCGAGCGCCCGCGGGCCAGATCATCCGCCGCCCCGACCCGGCTGAACAGCCGGTCGACGACACCGATTTCAGCCGATGCTGCCGGCACGTAAGCGCCGATCTGGGCCAGAATCGCAATCAGGGCGTTCTGGCGCAGGAAGGTCGACTTGCCGGCCATGTTGGGACCGGTCACCAGCCACAAACGCCCCGCAGTGTCGGAATCTCCCGACAGGTCGCAATCATTAGCAACAAAATTACCCGGCCCGTCATCGAGCACCGCCTCGACCACCGGATGGCGACCGCCGGAAATCCGAAACACCGGGGTCTCACTAAGACGGGGGCGCGCATAGCGACGGCGCACTGCCAACTCGGCCAGGGCCGCGCTCACATCCAGGCTCGCCAGCGCACGGGCGGCGCCAGCCACCGCGTGGTCCTGGGCAAGAACCTGCCCCACCAATTGCTCAAAAAGTTCCAGCTCGAAGGCCAGAGCACGCTCGCCGGCGCGGGAGATCTTGTCGTCCAGCTCCGACAATTCGACCGTGGTGAAACGCACAGCGCTGGCCATGGTCTGCCGGTGGATCAGCCCGTATTTTTCGGTGGCAGCTTCCTTGCCATCATCCATCAGGCGCTCGACATGGGCAGCACTGACTTCGACGAAGTAGCCGAGCACGTTGTTGTGTTTCACTTTCAGGGCCGCGACGCCGGTCACTTCCACATAGTTTGCCTGCAAGCCCGCGATCAGCTGGCGGCTCTCATCGCGAAGCGCGCGCTGGGCGTCGAGATCATCCGCATAGCCCGGGGCGATAAAGCCGCCGTCCCGGGCCGCGAGCGGAAGCTCCGGCGCCAAGGCGCGAACCAGCTCCGCGATCAATTCATCATGGGTGCCCAACCCGTCCCGGGCTTCAGCCAGCATGGCCGGGAGCGCGACAATACTCTCGAGCATCCCTCGCAGAATTTGTGCGGCTTCCAGGCCGGCGCGGATTGCGGCGAGATCACGCGGTCCCCCGCGCCCCAGGGCCAGTCGCGACAGCGCCCGTTCAATATCGGGGGCCGTGCGCAGCTGCTCGCGCATATCCTCGCGCCGGGCGGCGTCTTCCACCAGGAACTCAACCCCGTCGAGCCGCGCCTCGATCACCGCAACATCGGTCAGGGGCGCGGCGAGCCGCTCGGCCAGGAGCCGAGCCCCCGCCCCCGTAATAGTGCGATCGATCACCGAAAGCAGCGAGCCCTTGCGCTCACCACTTTGGGTTTGCGCGAGCTCAAGGCTACGCCGCGTGGCCGCGTCGATTTCCATCACCGCCCCGCTTGCACCCGGTGGCGGCAAACGCGTCGGGCGCGCCAGACGCGGCATCCGGTCGATCTGGGTCAGAGCGAGATAATCAAGCAACGTGCCTGCCGCAGCGATTTCGGCTCGCCCCGGATCGCCAAAGGCCTCGAGCGTGCTAACCCCATAAGTCTCGCGCAGGCGCGCCTCGGCATTGAGAGAATCGAACCGGCTCGCCGGGAGCGGAGTCAAAACCTCTTCGAGGGCCTCCACCAAAGCCGCCATATCCTCACGAGCCAGGAAGGTATCGGGCAGCAATAATTCCCCGGGCGCGATCCGGGCCAGCGCGGCCGCCAGCAAACCAGTGCCTGCCGCGGGCAGGGGTTGCATCCAGACCTCCCCGGTCGACATGTCGAGCCAGGCCAGACCGAGCTCGCCGCGTACCTCGGCGCAAGCGGCCAGATAATTGTGTCGACGGGAATCCAACAGCGTGTCTTCGCTCAACGTGCCCGGGGTGATCACCCGCACCACATCCCGCCGCACGATCGACTTCCCGCCTCGTTTCTTGGCCTCGGCAGGGCTTTCCATCTGTTCGCAGACCGCGACCCGGTGCCCGGCACGGATCAGGCGCGGGAGATACTGCTCGGCGGCGTGGACCGGAACCCCAGCCATCGGCACATCCTTGCCGTCCTGTTGACCGCGTTTGGTCAGCGCAATGTTGAGTGCCTCGGCGGCGGCCACCGCATCATCAAAGAAGAGCTCGTAGAAATCGCCCATACGGAAGAACAACAAACAATCGGGATAGCGCGATTTCGCGTCCTGCCACTGGACAAGCATCGGCGACGCCGCCACGGCGGGCGGGTCGGCAGGTGGGGAAGGGGTGGCGTTACCGGACATAGCGAACCCCCATCATATACGCCCGCAGCCTCTCCATCGAAACCCTCGCGGCACTTTTGAGTCCGACCCGCCCCGCGTGTTTCGAATTACCCCCGGTCAACCTTGCTTGACGCACCCGGTGTACAAGGCTCACGCTTCATTTCGAAATTTTCCCTAGTCCCAGAAACAGGCACACGAAATGGCTGACAAGACAAAAAATGGCACGAAGAAGATGTCGCAACTCGACCTCGATTCACTGGAAATGCATCGGACCGGCAAGCCCGGCAAGATCGAGATCAACGCCACCAAGCCGTTGACCACCCAGCGCGACCTCTCCCTTGCCTATTCGCCTGGCGTCGCCGCACCCTGTGTTGAAATTCACGCCGATCCCAACAAGGCCTACGACTACACAGCGCGCGGAAACCTCGTCGCCGTCGTGTCCAACGGCACCGCGGTGCTGGGGCTGGGCAATATAGGCGCGCTGGCCTCCAAACCGGTGATGGAAGGTAAATCCGTCCTGTTCAAACGGTTTGCCGATATCGACGCCATGGATCTGGAAGTCGACAGTGAAGATGTCGACGAAGTGGTTAATTGCGTGCGTTTCCTGGGGCCGACTTTCGGCGGCATCAACCTGGAAGACATCAAGGCGCCGGAATGCTTCATCATCGAACAGCGCCTGCGCGAGGTGATGGATATTCCGGTTTTCCATGATGACCAGCACGGCACGGCCATTGTGTCCCTCGCGGGGATGATCAACGCCCTGCATTTGACCAAACGCGATATCAAGAATGTGACCATCGTGGTCAACGGCGCCGGCGCCGCCTCGATCGCATGTATCGAACTGATGAAGGCCATGGGCCTGCCCCACGATCAGGCGATCCTGTGTGACAGTCGCGGCGTGATCTATCAGGGCCGCACCGACGGCATGAACCAATGGAAGTCCGCCCACGCCGTCAAAACCAAGGCGCGTTCTCTCGAAGAAGCCATGGTCGGTGCGGATGTCTTTTTCGGTCTCTCGGTCGCCGGCTCGGTGACCAAGAAAATGGTCAAGTCGATGGCCCCGAATCCGATCATCTTCGCGATGGCCAACCCGGACCCGGAAATCACCCCGGAAGATGTCCGCGCCGTCCGCGACGACGCGATCGTCGCCACAGGGCGCTCGGACTACCCCAACCAGGTCAATAATGTTCTGGGCTTCCCTTATATCTTCCGCGGGGCACTCGATGTCCGGGCGACGACTATCAACGACGAAATGAAAATCGCCTGCGCCGAGGCGCTCGCCGAACTCGCCCGCGAGGATGTACCCGACGAGGTCGCCGCCGCCTATTCCGGCGAACACCTCGCCTACGGGCCGGAATACATTATCCCGGTCCCTTTCGACCCTCGCCTGATCGAGCGCATTCCGCCCCGGATCGCGCAGGCCGCAATGGACACCGGCGTGGCCCGCCAACCCATCGAGGATATGGACGAATACCGACGCGGCCTCTCCCAGCGCCTCGACCCCACGTCCTCCGTAATCGAGGCGACCTACGAATCCGTGCGCACGAGCCCGCGCCGGGTGGTCTTTGCCGAAGGCGAATCCGAACGGGTGATCCGGGCCGCCATTTCGTTCCGCAATCAGGGCCTAGGCGAACCCATCCTGATCGGCCGGGAGGATGTGGTTCAACGCCGCATCGAAGAGCTCGGTCTTTCAGGCGGTAACACCTTACGAATCCACAACGCCTCGATGGTCGATGACCGCGAACGCTATATCGACTTTCTTTATGAACGCCTGCAGCGCCAGGGCCAGATGTATCGGGATTGCGCGCGTTCGGTGAACCGCAACCGGAATGTCTTTGCCGCCTGCATGGTCGCACTCGGCGATGCGGACGCCATGGTCACCGGCCTCACACGCCGGTTCTATACCTGTCTTAACGATGTCCAGCGGGTGTTCGACCCGATCCCCGGCGAACAGGTTTTCGGATTGTCGGTTCATGTGATGCGGAATCGGACCTTGTTCATCGCGGATGCCTCCGTGCACGAGCGCCCGAGCCCCGAAGTGATGGTCGATATCGCGATACAAGCCGCCGCCAAAGCGCGACAAATGGGCTCCGAACCACGGGTGGCATTCCTGAGCTATTCGAATTTCGGCAACCCGCCCGTCGACCTAACCGAACGGTCGCGTGAGGCGGTCCGGCTTCTCGACGAACGCGGCGATGCAGATTTCGAGTATGAAGGCGAAATGACCCCGGACGTCGCCCTCGATGCGACGTTGCGCGAACGTTACTACCCCTTCTCACGCCTGACCGGGCCCGCGAATGTGCTGATCATGCCCGGACTGCATTCCGCGCACATCACTTCACGGATGCTCGAATCCCTCGATGTGGGCACGGTGCTCGGGCCAATCCTGATGGGTCTCGAAAAGCCGGTGGAGATCGTCCATATGAACTCAACGGTCACCGAGATCGTCAACGCCTCGGCCTTCGCTGCTCACGAATCTATTCGCCACGAACACGCCACGAAGTAAATTTCCCGGCGTGTTAGACTCACGTTGGTATTCGTTTCCAACGCCACGTGCAGATTTTATGAAACCAACGGCAAAGCATCTGATCACATCCACGTTGGTGCTGGCGAGCCCGGGCCTCGGGGTGATTGTCTTGTTGATGGCCCTCGATCAGGAGTCACTGACCTACGGGGATATCGTGATGGACTTGACGACCCATCGCGTCCGGCGCACCGACGCGCCGGTAGAGTTAGGGCCAACGGAGTTTCGTCTACTGCGTTACCTGATGGTGCACCCGGGGCGCGTCTTCTCCCGCGAGCAATTACTCGATTCGGTCTGGGGTCAGGACGTCTATATCGAGCTCCGCACGGTCGATGTTCATATCCGCCGCCTGCGCAAAGCGATGAACTTGCCGGGAACCGAAGACCTGATCCGAACCGTCCGGTCGGCCGGATACGCCCTCGACCTGAATAAACAGGGCGACTGATTCCTAGTTTTTGAGCGCCTCCTCGGCAGATTGCAGCGGCAGATCGAGTGCCGTGGCTACCGCGTCATGTGTGACCGCCCCGGCGTGAACATTCAGCCCCGCGCGAAAATGTACATCCGCCTGCAAAGCTGCCCGATAGCCCTGATCGGCCAGGGCCAGCACGAACGGTAAAGTGGCGTTATTGAGCGCGGTTGTAGAAGACCGCGCCACTGCGGCGGGCATGTTGGCGACACAGTAATGCACCACTTCATCGACAATGAAGGTTGGATCGTCATGGGTCGTCGCGTGAGAGGTCTCGAAGCAACCACCCTGATCGATGGCAATATCCACGAGCACGGCCCCGCGCCGCATCTCCTTGACCATCTCGGCACTGACCAGTTTGGGGGCCATTGCCCCGGGGACCAGCACCGCCCCGACCACCAAATCCGCATCGAGGGCATACCGCTCCACCGCATCAACGGTTGAATAGATCGTGTTCAGGGTCGGGCCGAATTGCATGTCCAGCGTACGCAGTCGGTCAAGGGAGCGATCGAGCACGGTCACCCGGGCTTCCATCCCCATCGCCATGCGCACCGCATTGGTGCCCGCCACTCCCCCGCCGATCACCAGCACATTGGCCGCCTCAACCCCGGGGACACCGCCAAGCAAAACTCCGCGGCCGCCGACTTCCTTTTCCAGACAATGCGCCCCGACCTGGATCGCCATGCGACCGGCCACCTCGCTCATGGGCGCAAGCAACGGCAAGCCACCTCCGGCGCTGGTCACGGTTTCATAGGCGATCCCCACCACGCCAGACGAAATCAGCGCTTCGGCCACATCCCGGGCGGCGGCCAGGTGCAGATAGGTGAACAGGATCTGGCCCTCGCGCAGCAATACAAATTCTTCTGCCTGGGGTTCCTTGACCTTCACGATCATCTCAGCGGCGGCAAAAACCGTGGCGGCGTCCGGTGCCACCGTGGCGCCGACCGCCCGATAATCATCATCGGTGAAATTCGCCCCGAGCCCGGCTTCCGCCTGGACGATCACGTCGTGGCCGTGATGAACGATCTCACGTACCGAGGATGGCGTCAGCCCAACCCGGTATTCCTGAGTTTTGATCTCACATGGAACGCCGATCAGCATGCTGTATTCCCTTTGAAGGTTTATTCGGGCCGGCCCGATTTCGACTCATTGTCGACCGTATAGTTGGGGTTGATTGTTCCCGTCCGCCACAAAGATCGTTTCAACCATGCGTGAACACCGATTCCCTTCGATGCTGCTGGGCGCCGTCGTGCTTGTCGCGAGCGCTGTGACGGCGCACGCTCAGGCGCCTGGCAACCAGGCCGACCACGCCATCGCCATGCTTGGCAGTCCGAAATACGCCCCGGACTTCACGCATTTCGACTATGTGAACCCGACCGCGCCAAAGGGGGGCAAGCTGCGCCTCCACACGCTCGGATCGTTTGATTCACTCAACCCCTACATCGTGCGCGGCAAACCCGCCGTCGGGGTGCACCACGGGGCGGGGATCTACTTTGAAACCCTGGCCAAACGCAGCCGCGACGAGCCCTTCACCCTTTACGGGTTGCTCGCCGAAAGCATCACCACACCGGAGGATCGCGCCTGGGTAGAATTTGTCCTCCGTCCCGAAGCCCAATTCTCCGATGGATCACCGGTGACCGTGGCCGATGTGATGTTCAGCTGGGAGACCCTGAAAACCAAGGGCCTGCCCAATGCGCGGGCCACCTGGTCCCGGGTCGCGAAAGTCGAAGCGACCGGTGAGCGCAAAATCCGCTTCACCTTTGCCGATGGGCAAGATCGCGAATTGCCGTTGCTCGTCGCCGGCTTCATGCCGATCCTGTCCAAGAGCTGGTGGGCCACACGGACTTTCAACACGACCACTCTCGAGCCCCCACTGGCGAGCGGGCCCTATGTCATCGATGCCGTCGATCCCGGCCGCGCCATCACTTATCGCCGCAACCCTAACTACTGGGGGGCGCGCCTGGCCGTGAATGCCGGACAGCATAATTTTGATGAAATCCGTTACGACTATTTTCGCGATGCCGGCGTTGCCTTCGAGGCCTTCAAGGCCGGAGATTACGATCTGCGCTTCGAGGGGGACGCGACCCGCTGGGCGACCCAGTACGCGTTTCCCGCCGCCACCGACGGTCGGATCGCCCGTTCGATTCTCCAGACCGGCACGCCCTCAGGGCTGAACGCCCTGACCTTCAATCTCCGCAAGCCAAGATTCCAGAACCTCCAGGTTCGCACCGCACTCGCCCATGCCTTCGATTTCGAATGGGTCAACAAGACCCTGCTCCACGACGGCTATGTGCGCACCGCCAGCATGTTCACTGGTTCGGACCTGGCTCCGCGCGGTGCGCCGGACGGGGCTGAGCTGGCCCTGCTCGAACCGTGGCGCGGCAAAATTCCCGACGCGGTATTCGGCCTACCCTATGCCCCGCCACGCACCGACGGTTCGGGTCGCCCGCGCGCCAATCTGAAAAAAGCGGCCGCTCTGCTGGGAGCGGCGGGCTGGAAGATCGTCGATGGGAGGCTGCAAAACGCCAACGGCAACCCCTTCCAGATCGAAATCACGATCCGCCGCCCCTCCAACACGAAGATCGCGCTGGCCTATGCCCGCAACCTCAAACGTTTGGGTATCGAGGCCAATGCCCGGCCAGTTGAATCAGCCCAATTCCAGGGCATGATCGATAGTTTCGACTTCGACATGGTGTTCGGTTTCTGGGGAGTCACGTTGTCGCCCGGTAACGAACAACAGAATTACTGGAGCCAGCAAACCGCCAACCAGCCCGGCGGGCGCAACTGGGCCGGGGTCGCCGACCCGGCGGTGGACGCCATGATCGACGCGCTCGGTGCCGCGCGCAATCGTGCCGAAATGGTCGCCGCCGCACGAGCGCTGGACCGCATCCTGATGTGGAACCGCTATGTGCTGCCGCTTTATCACGACCCGGGCCAACGGCTGGCCCGCTGGGCGCGAATCGCCCGGCCAGAGACCATTCCGGTTTACGGGCTGCGGATCGAGACCCTTTGGGCGGACGACGCGAATTAGCGTCCGAGTTTTGCAGCCACCAGATCGGAAAGTTTAACCTGTGGACGCGGGCCCACATGGGCGATGACTTCCGCGGCGGCAATCCCACCAATCTGCGCGCATACCTCCAGCTCCATGCCGCGGGTCAGGCCATACAAAAACCCGGCGGCGAACTGATCGCCGGCGCCGGTTGTATCGACCACCGCGTCAACCGGGGCAGCATCGATAACATGAACCGTGTCCCCTGACACCACGACCGAGCCTTTTTCGGAACGGGTAAGTGCGGCAATCCGACAATCCTGGCGGACATGCTGCACGGCCTCGTCGAAACTGTCGGCCTGATACAGCGAAATGATTTCGTCTTCATTGGCGAACAGGACATCTACATGTCCCGCCACGAAGTCCCGGAAAGAATCACGATGCCGGTCAACACAGAACGGGTCCGACAGGCTGAGGGAGGTCATCCGGTCGTTCTCTGCCGCCAGGGCCGCAGCGCGCAGGAAGGCCTCCTTGGCCTCCTCGCGGTCCCACAAATAACCTTCCAGATAAGTCACCTGCGCCCGGGCGACCAAATTGGCATCAATATCCTGCGGGCCCAAATTTACGCTGGCCCCCAGGAACGTGTTCATGGTCCGCTGAGCGTCCGGCGTGATCAGAATCAGGCATCGGGCTGTCGGCGGTCCGTCCGTGGCGGCCGGGGTCGAATACTCGACGCCGATCGAGCGAATATCGTGGGTAAAGATGTCGCCGAGCTGATCATCGCGAACCCGCCCAATAAAGGCACATTTGGCATCCAGCGAGGCCAGGCCTGCGGCCGTGTTGCCGGCCGAACCGCCGGATGTTTCGACCGCAGGGGACATCTGGGCGTAAAGAGCTTCGGCTTGATCCGCGTCAATCAGCGCCATCGTGCCCTTGACCATATCGAGGGATTCAAGGGTCGCATCATCGGTCTGGCTCAACACATCAACGATCGAGTTACCAACGCACAGAACGTCGAGCTCTCCAGCCTGGGCAGCAGTGTCGGTCATGAAAACTCCAGGAATTTAGTCATCAGAAGGGGAAAGATTGCGCGAGTATAGCGGCGGCCCCATGTCAGGCAACAGGTCAGGGCGCGATACATCGTCACCACAAAATCCATGGTCCTGCAGCCCCGCAAACAGGTAAACTGCCCCCATGATCAGCGCATTCTTCAAAGCTCTCGGCGACCTTGGCAGCCCCCGGTTCCGATCCGTTCTCTGGCAGTCCTTCTTTCTCAGCCTCGGCACCGCAATTGTGCTCTGGGCCGGAATGCCATGGTTGTTATTCAACACTGAACTAATCGGCGAACTTCCCTGGATCGGCGGCGCCCTGGAAACCTTTGTCGATATTTTCGGTGTCGTGGCTGCTCTTGTGCTGATGATCCTGCTAATGCCCGCCTTTCTGGGTATCTATGCGAGCCTTTACATCGAAACCATCTGCCGTGCGGTCGAAGCCCGCCACTATCCCGACATCGCGCCGCCGCGAAACCAGGGCATCACCGAAGCGATCTGGGTCGGCGTCAAGTTTGGCATCCTGCTCATCTTGCTCAACCTGCTGATGCTGCCGCTGCTGTTTTTCGGGCCGGCCTATTTTCTCATCGGCTGGGCCGTCAACGGCTACCTGCTCGGGCGCGAATATCTCGAAATGGTTGGGTTTCGCCGCATGTCCCCGGAAGAATTGCGGGCTTTCCGGCTGGAAAAGCGCGGGTCGGTTTACATCGCCGGATTGGTTCTGGCGCTGATCGCCACCATCCCGATCATCAATCTGCTGCTACCGTTGTTCGGCACGTCCATGATGTTGCATGTTTTCGAGCGTTTGCGGCCGCCCGATAGCGGCATAAATACAATATTAACAAATACTTAAAATAATCTGTGGACAGGTTTTTATAATCGGTCTACCCAAATATCTGTGAGTCGTGAAATTTCAGGTCTTTACGTGCATACAAACGTCCAAAATTGGCTTCATGGCGACATTCTTGAAGGGGCACGAATATGAGTGCAGATGCCGAGAACAACGACGAACGACCCGATCTCGATCTGAGCTTTCTCGAACGGCAGCCAGTACGCGCCGCAGAGATTCCCAATCCCAATGACCGGGGCGATCGCGCCGAAGACCGCGAGCCCCGTATGGGCCAGCAGGACGCGAAAACCCTGACGGTTGGGCGCGACATAACGCTCAAGGGTGACATCACCGAATGCGATACCTTGATCGTGGAGGGGCGGATCGACGCCACTCTGAACAGCGCACGGGCGCTCGAAATATCCCGCGGCGGGCGCTTTGTCGGCTCTGCAACGGTTGAAATGGCCACAATAAGCGGGCGCTTTGACGGCGACCTCGACGTGGCACGCGCGTTACGTATTACAGCGTCGGGCAAGTTGACAGGCAATGTCTCCTACGGCCGACTGGAAATCGAACAGGGTGGAGAAGTTCTTGGCAATATTAAGGTTCATGCTTAAGTCCCGCGGGGATGGTCACTCGCGTATTGCCATTTTTTCCGCCGTGCTGATCACCCTGCTGGTCGGCGTGGTCATGCTCGCGGCCTGACCCATGATGCCCCGGCTACCCTGGGTGACGGTGACGCCACGCCGCGGCTTGTTGATCGCGGTAGGATTTCTGCTGACCGCCTGTTCCCCGGTCCAACCAACCCCGGCCAAGCCGCCGTCCCAGCCGGCGGCGATAACCCAACAGACCCGAATCGCGCCTGCGCAACCCCGCGCGGCGCCCCTGGCACGCCGTGCCCCCAAAGCCAGCACGGCTGATTTGCTGGGATCCGATGCCGCCCGAATCGACACATTGCTGGGCGCGCCCGAGATTGTCCGCCGTGAGGGACCCGGCGAACTTCGCCTCTACCGCAACACCACATGCGTCTTGCATGTTTTTCTGTATCCCGGGGATGGGGCAATCCGTGCCACCCATATTGAAGCCCGCACCGCCACGGTCCGGCTGGCCGCCAGCGAGACCGATTCCTGCGTGGCCAGCTTTTCATAGCCCCATCCGTGACCAGTCAGGCGATCGTTTTCGCCTTGTAGGTACAGACATCCGCAACAATGCAGCCCCCGCATTCGGGTTTTCGCGCTTTGCAAACATAGCGCCCGTGCAGAATTAACCAGTGATGGGCGTGCTGCATGAATTCGGCCGGCACCCGCTTGAGAAGCCGGTCTTCCACCGCACGCACATCCTTGCCCGGTGCCAGCCCGGTGCGGTTGGACAGCCGAAAAATATGCGTATCAACCGCCATGGTCTGCTCCCCGAACGCGGTGTTGAGCACCACGTTTGCGGTTTTTCGCCCGACCCCGGGCAGAGCCTCGAGCGCCGCGCGATCTTGGGGAACCTCGCCGCCATGTTCATTAACCAGCATCGCACTCAGCGCAATGACGTTTTTCGCCTTGGTGCGGAATAACCCGATAGTCCGGACATGTCCGATCAGCGCGTCTTCGCCCAAAAAAAGCATTTTCTGCGGCGTATCGACGGTCTTGAATAATTCCTTCGTCGCCTTGTTCACTCCCACATCAGTTGCCTGGGCCGATAGCACGACGGCCACCAGCAACGTGTAGGTGTTGTGGTATTCGAGCTCTGTCGTCGGGTGCGGGTTCGCCGCATACAGGCGCTGAAAGAATTCGGAAATCGCGTCTTTTTTCATCTGTGCCATAGCCCGACAAACCTAACCCGTTTTGCGCCCCCGATCAGCCGTCATTCACATCTGCGAGACTGCGACAAAGCGTTACTTTACCCCTCCCCGTCCGCGTCCTAATGTTTCTCCATGTACATTGCGGAAACAGAAGCGCTCTTTGACGCTGTGCTGTACCCCCATCGCAGCCTTTCGCCACGCGGTGTGCGCTATGTGATTCTGGGGTTCGCTGCTTCCCTGACCCTCGTAGCACTGTATTTCGCCGCGCTGGGCGCCTGGCCGGTGTTGCCATTTTTTGGCTTCGAAATTTTATTGATCTGGTGGGCTTTCCGCACCAATGCGCGCGACGGCCAGGCGTTCGAGAGGTTGTGTCTGACGGCCGAGGAACTGGTGGTGGCGCGGGTCCGGCCCTCGGGCGATGAACAACGTCACCGGTTTGCACCCCCGAACTGGCTGACAGTCGAACTGCTCCCGGCGCCAGGCGGAGACAACGAGATCTTCCTGCGTAGCCACGGGCGGACGCTCAAAGTTGGCGAATTCCTGACTCCCGAAGAACGCGCTGATTTTGCTGATGCGTTGCGCCAGGCGTTGCGGCGCCTGCAATCAGTACCGGCTTCCGAGCGACACTAACTGCGCTAGTCGAGGCCGAGAACGTCTGCCATAGCGTAAAATCCCGGCGCCCGACCTGACGTCCAGCGCGCAGCGCGGACCGCGCCGCGGGCAAAGATCCCGCGATCGGTGGCGCGATGGGTGAGTTCGATACGCTCCCCGGCACCAGCAAAAACAACACTGTGTTCGCCAACCACATCGCCGCCGCGCAAGCTGGCAAATCCGATCGTCCCGCGATCCCGCGCGCCGGTGATGCCTTCGCGCGACAAGGTTTTCACCGCGTCGAAATCAACCCCACGCCCCCGAGCGGCGGCCTCGCCAAGACTAAGTGCGGTTCCCGACGGGGCATCGACCTTGTGCTTGTGGTGCATCTCAACGATCTCAATATCGAAATCCGGATCAAGGGCGCGCGCCACCCGCTCGGTGACCGCAAACATCAGGTTCACGCCACTCGACATGTTGGAAGCCCAGACCACAGGTACGGATTTTCCCGCAGCGTCCAGGGCTGCACGGTGGGTCGCCTCCAGGCCTGTTGTCCCCGCGATCAGGGCACACCCTGCCTGGGCGGCCAGCGCGGCATGAATGGCTGTGGCGTCGGGTACGGTGAAGTCGATCACAGCATCGACGCTGGCGAACATCGTCGCCGCATCGTCGGTGATCGCGACATCATTCGTGCCGATCCCGGCAAGAATTCCCGTGTCATCGCCTATATGGGGAGAGCCGGCAGCCTCACTGGCCCCGGCGAGCACACAGCTCTCGGTCTCGCTCACGACCTGCACAAGCATTCGACCCATGCGGCCTGCCGCACCCACGATTCCAATTTTTAACTGATCAGCCATCTGCTTTCCCACTGCGGCCCGCGCTTCGAGCCGTCAGGGAAAGATATCACTTCGCGCGCAGAACCCAACACCCGTTTGGCTACTCTTTCAAATCGTCCCAGAACTCCTTCACCTTGGTGAAGAAGCCTTCAGATTCAGGGCTGTGTTTGGGCGAGCCGGCTCCAGTCTCTTCGAACTGCTTGAGCAATTCACGCTGGTCCTTGGTCAGGTTCACCGGGGTTTCGATCTGAGCCTGGACATACATGTCGCCAAAGGCGCTCGAGCGGAGCACCGACATACCCTTATTGCGCAACCGAAACTGTTGCCCGGTCTGGGTGCCCGCCGGAATGTTCACCCGGGCGCGGCTGCCATCGATGGTCGGCACTTCGATCGATCCGCCCAGCGTGGCGGTCGTCATCGGGATCGGGACCCGGCACTGAATATCCGCGCCGTCACGCCGGAAGAACCGGTGCGGGCGGATGGTCACAAAAATATAGAGATCGCCCGCCGGGCCGCTGCGCATGCCCGCCTCGCCCTCGCCAGCGACACGAATTCGGGTGCCGTCCTCAATCCCCGCCGGGATGTTCACGGACAGAGTCTTTTCCTTATTTACCCGCCCGGCACCGCTGCACGAACCACAGGGATTGTCGATTACCCGACCGGCGCCATGACAGGTGGGACAGGTCCGCTCGACCGTAAAGAAGCCTTGCTGGGCCCGAACCTTGCCGGCCCCCTTACAGGACGGACAGGACACCGGCTCGGAACCACCCGAGGCACCCGAGCCCTGACACTCGTCACAGCCTGCCGAGGCGTTGACCTTGACCCGCGCCTGCTTGCCCTTGAAGGCGTCTTCCAGCCCGACATCGAGATTGTAGCGAAGATCGGAACCACGTGTGCTCGCCCGCCGACGGCCACCGCCGCCACGGCCTCCCACAAAATCGCCAAACATCTCATCAAAGATATCGGCAAAACCACCCTGCCCGGCCGGATCGAAACCACCACCGGCGCTACCGCCGCCGCCATTTTCAAAAGCCTCATGGCCGTAACGATCATAGGCCGCGCGCTTCTGTTCATCCTTCAGGATGTCGTAGGCTTGGTTGATTTCCTTGAAGTTCTGCTCGGCCTTGTCGTCGCCGGGATTACGATCGGGATGCAGCTCCTTGGCGAGGCGGCGATAGGAGGACTTGATCGACGCAGCATCCGCGCTGCGATCAACCCCAAGTGTTTTATAATAATCTCTATCCGCCATTGACGTTCCCCTGCGCCGGTGGGGGCGCGCCGCAGGCCGGACCGGGGGCGTTCTTCACCACCAGGACCCAACCTATGGTTCCGCCCGTACCCCGACTATGAGCCGGTAGACTGGCCCTTGGGCTCGTCGTCGTCATCAACTTCTTCGAAATCGGCATCGACAATGGTCTCGTCAGGTGACCCGTCGGCCTCAGCGCCCATTTCGGCATCGCCCGGTTCGGCTTCGCCATCGCTGGCCTCGGCCTGTTCGGACTTGTAGACCGCCTCGCCGAGCTTCATGGAAGACGTCGCCAGGGCTTCGAGCTTGGCCTGGATATCCTCCAAATTCTCGGATTCCTTAGCCTCCTTGAGGGCGGCCAGATCGGCTTCGATCGTCGCCTTATCCTCTTCCTCGAGCTTGTCCCCATGTTCGCTCAGACTGCGTTCGGTCTGATGGACCAACGTCTCAGCCTGATTGTTGACCTCGGCATCGGCACGGCGCTTCTGATCTTCCTCGGCATGGGACTCGGCATCCTTGACCATCTGGTCAATATCCGCGTCGGACAGCCCGCCTGAGGCCTGGATACGAATCTGCTGTTCCTTGCCCGTTCCCTTGTCTTTCGCCGAGACATTGACGATGCCGTTGGCGTCAATATCAAAGGTGACCTCGATCTGCGGAACCCCCCGCGGCGCGGAAGGAATGCCGACGAGATCGAACTGGCCCAGCATCTTGTTGTCGGTCGCCATTTCACGTTCGCCCTGGAACACCCGGATCGTCACCGCGCCCTGGTTGTCCTCGGCGGTCGAGAAGACCTGGCTCTTCTTGGTCGGGATCGTGGTGTTGCGATCGATCAGGCGGGTGAACACGCCGCCCAGTGTCTCGATGCCCAGCGACAGCGGGGTCACGTCGAGCAGCAGCACGTCCTTCACGTCCCCGGCGAGCACGCCGGCCTGGATGGCCGCGCCAACAGCAACGACCTCATCCGGGTTCACGCCCTTATGGGGTTCGCGGCCGAAGAAGTTCTTCACAGCCTCCTGGATCTTCGGCATGCGGGTCATACCGCCGACCAGGATCACCTCGTCGATTTCATTCGGCTTGAGGCCCGCATCCTTGAGGGCTGCTTCACACGGCTTGATCGTACGCGCGACCAGATCCTCGACCAGAGCCTCGAGCTTCGCGCGTGTCAGCTTGACGTTGAGATGCTTGGGGCCCGATGCGTCGGCCGTGATGAACGGCAGGTTCACTTCGGTCTGGGTCGCAGATGAGAGTTCGACCTTGGCCTTCTCGGCAGCCTCTTTGAGCCGCTGCAGCGCCAGCTTATCCTGGCGCAGATTGATGCCCTGATCTTTGTTAAACTCGTCGGCCAGGTAATCGATGATCCGGGCGTCGAAATCTTCGCCGCCAAGGAAGGTGTCGCCATTGGTCGATTTGACCTCGAACACGCCATCACCGATTTCGAGAATCGACACATCGAACGTGCCGCCGCCCAGATCGTAGACGGCGATCGTGCCGGTCTCCTGCTTGTCGAGGCCATAGGCCAGTGCAGCAGCCGTCGGCTCGTTGATAATGCGCAGTACTTCAAGGCCGGCAATCTTGCCCGCATCCTTGGTGGCCTGGCGCTGGGAATCGTTGAAATAGGCCGGGACGGTAATCACCGCCTGCTCGACCTTCTCGCCGAGGAAGGATTCGGCGGTTTCTTTCATCTTCTGCAGAATGACAGCGCTGACTTCCGACGGGCTGTACTTCTTGCCATTTGCCTCGACCCAGGCATCGCCATTATCACCTTCGACGATATCGAAGGGAACGAGGCCCCGGTCTTTCTGGGTCAGCGGGTCATCGAACCGACGCCCGACCAGGCGCTTGACCGCAAAGATCGTGTTCTCCGGATTGGTCACCGCCTGCCGTTTGGCAGCCTGGCCCACCAGCCGTTCATCGTTCTCCGCAAACGCCACCATGGACGGGGTCGTCCGCGTGCCTTCGGAATTCTCTATCACCTTGCCCTGGTCGCCATCCATCACTGCAACGCAGGAGTTGGTCGTACCAAGATCGATACCAATTACTTTCGCCATGAGATCCTCTCTTTTACAGCAGAAATACCCGGCCCAAGCGGCACCGCGGCAAAACCCTGATATTTCATTCGAAGGCCCTATATCGGACCAGTAGTGTTCGACGGACATATAGGGAGCACCCGCGCAGGACGCAACCACTGCCAATCAGGGTTTTTTGGCAATTTCCGCCATTTCATCCTGACCAATGCCGGTTAACGTCGACTTATGACCCTTTCGGCCCCCGACAAGACTGATATCCCGGCGTTTTACAGTGTACGGTTCCGTCTCGCGCAGAACAGTGCCATGCGCCGGTGTGACCCGGGCCATGCGGAAAAAGCCGCCCTTCAGGCGCGGTTTTCTCCCGACAATGCGGACAACATCTGTGCGCAGGGCGATGATTACTGCTATGTCGCGGCGAATACCCCCACCCCCCGCGCCCGCGGGGCCGCACCGCCTGGAGACACCAGCCGCATGACCACGTGCCCCCACCCGATCGATATCCTCGCCTTTCTCACCGACGAGGGTGTCGCGTGTCCGACGCTCAAGATTGTCGATGTCGGCGCAATGGATGTCGGCGAAGCCGAGCCCTGGTCCCGGCTGGTCACCGCTGATGCGGCCACGCTGATCGGGTTCGAGCCCAACGCCCCGGAATGCGAGAAGCTGAACCAGGCCGGGCGGGCGAATTGTCAATTTCTGCCCCACGCGCTCGGCGATGGTGGCCGCCACGTACTGCACATCGGCACCGAGCCCATGACATCCTCGCTTTATCCCCCCGACCCGGCTGTAATGCAGCGGTTTCACGCTCTGTGGGAGTTATGCGAACCCGTCCGCAAAGAGCCGCTGGAGACGGTTCGTCTTGATGATGTGACCGAAGCCCGGCCTGCGGATTTTCTTAAACTCGACGTGCAGGGCGCTGAACTGCTGGTGCTCGAAGGCGCAGTCGACACGCTGACCGACACGCTGGCGGTACAGACCGAAGTCAACTTCCTGCCAATCTACAAAGGTCAGGCGCTATTCGCGGATGTCGATATTTTCCTGCGCGCCCAGGGTTTCACATTCCACACCATGGTCGGAGTTGGTTCGCGCCCCTACCGCCCGCTGATCAAAGATGGGAATCCCAATCGGGGCTTCGCCCAGGTGATCTGGAGCAACGCGGTCTATCTCCGCGATCCCGCCGGTTTCCCCGAACTGGCGCAAAGCCAACCTGAGGCGCTGCTGAAACTGGCAGTGCTGACCCACGAACTCTACGGCGCCCTCGACTTCGCCGCCCTGGCTCTCCAGCATTATGGGGCCGCCCACAAACCCGGGCTGGCGACCGCCTATATCCGCGCACTGATGGTCGCAGATCCGAGCATCACAGCACAGAAATAGCGCTCAAGCCCGGCCGGTCAGACGGTCGTGTCAACTTTCGGGGCTTCAGGCGCGGGGCCGCCATCGGCGGACTTCGCAACCCCGACACGGGCCGGGCGCAACAGCCGGTCGTGCAGGCGGTAGCCTGGCTGCACGACCATGGCCACGGTCCCATTGGGATGCTCGGTACCGGGAACCTCGAACATCGCCTCGTGTAAATTCGGGTCAAAGGGCTCACCGACCGGGTCCAGCCGTTCAATATTATTAGTGGCCATCGAACGGGCAAAACCCGCCTGGACAGCCATCACTCCTTCGAGAAGGACCCCTAGGAGCTCGTGCTCATCGCGACGCTCGTCAGGTATCGCATCGACTGCAAGGGCCAGGTTGTCGGCAACTGAAAGAATCTCGCGGGCAAATCCGGTGACCGCAAATTTATGCGCATCCTCGATCTGCCGCTCGCCGCGTTTGCGGATATTCTCGGTTTCTGCCATCGCGCGCAGCAGCTGGTCCCGCAGCACCGAGACTTTCTCTTCAAGCTCGGCAACCACCGGATCAGGGGCGGCCTGGGCAGCTTCTTCAGCTTCCTCCGCCAGCTCCGCCACCGCTAAATCGTCTGCCTCCATGTCGGCCATGGCATCATCAAGGGCATCACCATTCTCTGCTGCCATAGCAGCAGCGTCGGCGGCCTGATCGTCGTTCAGTTCGTTTTCTTTTTCATTCTCGCTCATAATTCACTTCCTGCCGCATCCGCGTCGCGGGGGCAATACCTTGGGGCTCACTCATCAGGCGGCTAACAACCTGCGCCGTGTAATCGACGACAGGGATAATCCGCGCATAGTTGATTCGGGTGGGGCCGATCACACCGACCGCCCCGACAATTTCCTGTTCGCTGTTCCGGTAAGGCGCCACCACCACCGAACAGCCGGCCACCGAGAACAACTCGTTCTCTGCCCCAATAAAGATCTGTACACCTTCCCCACCGCGCGCCGCGTCGAGCAATTTAACCCAGGATTGCTTCATGTCGAGCGCGTCAAACAGCGAACGCACTCGTTCAAGATCCTCAACCGCCTGCACATCGTCGAGCAGGCGTTCAGTACCGCTGACGATCAGAGCGGCTTCCGCTCCCTCTCCGGTCGCTGTCGCCATTCCGGCCTGAACCAGTTTCTGGGTCAGGGTATCGAGATCCCGACGATGGGTGTCGAGCTCTTCGTCGAGCAAAAGTTTTGCTTCTTCGATGGTTTTACCCACCATCCGGGCGGAAAGAAAATTCGAGGCCTCAACCATCGCCGAAGCCGGCATGCCATGGGGCACGTCGACAATCCGGTTTTCCACGCCCCCGTCTTCGGTGACCAGCACCACCAGGGCCCGGCCGGGGGCGAGCGAGACAAACTCGATATGGCGCAGGGGTGAATCGCTTTTCGGCGCCACCACCAGTCCAGCACAATTGCTCAGCCCTGACATCACCCGCGAGGCTTCCGAGAGGGTTTGCTGCAAGCTACGCCCATGGGTGGCGCATTGCGCTTCAATCGACACCCGCTCGTCTTCGGTCAGATGGCCAATTTCCAGCAATCCGTCAACGAAGAGCCGCAATCCAGCATCGGTGGGAATTCGGCCGGCAGAAGTATGCGGGGAATACAACAATCCGGCATCCTGCAGATAGGCCATCACATTGCGGATCGTCGCCGGCGACAGCTCCAGATCGAGGCTACGCGACAAGGTCCGCGACCCGACCGGCTCTCCGGTCTCGAGATAGCCGTCAATGATCTGACGCAGAATATCGGTGCTGCGCGCATTCAGCTGCGGAATTGTGCGGCTCATCGGCCCGTTGTCTCAATCGGTTAGCACCCGGAATCAGCATCCGGAACGTAGGGCCAATTTAGGCACGCCCCGGCCCGCGATCAAGGCGGACGGTGTCTGCCGGTAATCATCGCAAAAGTGGACGCAGTGCGCGGCAAGCGACTAGGTTGCGCGTAGCAACACAGACCCAGCTGATCGGAAGCAATTCATGGCCCAGAAAACCATTCGTCCCTCTCGCCGCGCGCCAAACGAAATGCGCCGCGTGCAATTGAAAACCGGGGCGGCGAAATATGCCGAAGGCTCTTGCCTGGCGATGTTCGGAAACACCCATGTGCTGTGCGCCGCCAGCGTCGAGGAGCGCGTACCGCCCTGGATGCGCGGGACGGGCACCGGCTGGGTCACCGCCGAATACGGCATGCTCCCCCGCTCCACCCATGAGCGCTCCGGACGCGAAGCCGCGCGCGGAAAACAATCGGGCCGGACCCAGGAAATTCAGCGCCTGATTGGGCGCTCCCTGCGTGCTGTGACGGATATGGAAGCCCTCGGCGAACGGCAAATCCGCCTCGATTGCGACGTCCTGCAGGCCGATGGCGGCACCCGCACCGCGTCGATCACCGGCGCCTGCGTCGCGCTTTACATCGCCTGTGACGGGCTGGTGAAGTCCGGGAAGATCCCCAAAAACCCGGTGACCGAACTGGTCGCGGCAATCTCCTGCGGTATCTACAAGGACGAGCTGGTGCTCGATCTCGACTATCCCGAAGACTCGAACGCCCAGGCAGATTCGAACTTCGTGCTGACCGAGCGCGGCGGCATCGTCGAAATCCAGGGTACCGCCGAAGAAAAACCCTTCTCCCGGGCCCAGTTCATGCGCCTGCTCGACCTGGCCCGCGCCGGCACCCAGGATCTCGTGGTCCTCCAGCGCAAGGCACTAAGCCTCAAAAAATAGAGGGGAAACCCCGCATGGCGCGGCGCTTCGAAGACACAAGGCTGGTGATCGCCAGCCACAATGACGGCAAGGTTCGCGAGATCGCGGACCTGTTGCTCCCTTATGCGATCACCGTGACCAGTGCCGGGGCGCTCGGCCTGCCCGAGCCCGAGGAAACCGGCACGACCTTCGCGGCGAACGCAGCACTAAAAGCCCATGCCTCGACCGCAGGCAGCGGCTTGCCCGCCCTGGCCGATGATTCCGGGTTTTCCGTAGCCGCGCTCGACGGCGCACCGGGGATTCATGCGGCTCGCTTTGCCACCCGCGATGACGGGGTCCGTGATTTCGACTGGGCGATGGAGCAGCTGCACGAAGCCAGCCAGGACGCCGGTGACAACATGGCCTGGTTCACCTGCGCCCTGGCGCTGGCCTGGCCCGACGGCCATACAGAAATTTTTGAGGGCCGGGTCGCTGGCGCGCTGACCTGGCCCCCCCATGGTGATCGCGGTTTTGGCTATGACCCGATCTTCGTGCCCGAGGGCCACACGACCACATTTGCAGAAATGACCCCGGACGACAAACACGCGATCTCCCACCGGGCCATCGCCTTTCGAAAATTGATCGGGGCCTGTTTCGCCAAAAGTGATGGCTAACACCGCAACCGAGATCGCACTTTATGTGCATTGGCCCTTTTGCCTATCGCTGTGCCCCTATTGCGACTTCAACAGCCATGTGCGCGACACGATCGATCAGGGGGCCTGGCGCGAGGGGCTGCTGCGCGAACTTACCTATTACGCTGAGCGCACCCCCGGACGCCGTCTGACGAGCATTTTCTTTGGCGGGGGCACCCCCTCTCTGATGCCCCCGGAAACGGCCGAAGCCCTGATCACCCGGGCCGGCGAATTATTCGACCTCGACCCGCAGATCGAGATCACCCTCGAAGCCAACCCGACATCGGCTGAAACTGGCGTTCTGGAAGGCTTCGCGGCGGCCGGCGTGAACCGTCTGAGTCTGGGCATTCAGGCCCTCGACGATGCAGCCCTATCCGCGCTGGGGCGCACCCACAGCGCCGCGGAATCCCGGGCGGCCATCGTCATGGCCCGAGAGCTGTTTTCGCGCTTCTCCTTTGATCTGATCTACGCCCGGCCCGGCCAGAGTCCGGCAAGCTGGGAGGCGGAGCTCGAATCCGCTCTCCCCCTCACAAACGGGCATCTCTCGGCCTACCAGCTCACCATCGAACCCGGCACGCCGTTCTTTTTGGCCCAAACCCGGGGCGCCCTCGAATTGCCCCCCGAAGATGACGGCGCAGAGATGTTTGAGATGACCCAGCGCGTTCTGGAAAATGCGGGCCTGCCCGCGTATGAGATTTCCAACCACGCCGTCCCGGGCCAGGCCTCCCGGCACAATCTCACTTACTGGCACCACCGCGACTATATCGGGATCGGGCCCGGGGCCCATGGCCGGATCTCCACGGGCGGAATTGTCCACGAAACGCGCCAGCATCGCGCGCCCGAAATCTGGCTCGCCCGCAGCCTGGAGAACGGCCACGCCACCCAGCGGGACACGCCCCTGGCGTCCGACACGCTGGTCGAAGAGGTAACAATGATGGGATTGCGTCTGGTCGACGGCATCGACACCGCAGTGTTTAGCCAACGCACCGGGCAAACCCCCGAACAAGCCTTCGACCCGGCCGCCCTGGCGCGGCTCGAAGCCGCTGGGTTTCTGAATGTCAGCGCCGGGCGGATGGTCGCCAGTGCGGCCGGGCGGCAGCGCCTGAACGGCGTGATCGCCGCGCTGCTCAGTTAGTCGGCAATTCCCGGAAATTCGTCGGCGCAGGATCGATCTCCTGGGGACCGTCCCGGCCTATTTCCAACACCGCCAGCCCGCGCTCGACCTCACCGGATGGGTGCAGTCGGAAAATACCGTCGACCCCGGCAAACCCTTCCGGGTTTTCCAGATTCTCCATCGCGTAGGGCATCCCTGCAGGTCCCTTCGACAAAGCCAGAACCGCCGCCAGGGCAACCCCGTCGTAGGCCAGCGTCGCCAGCCGATCCGGGTCACGGCCATAAGTCTGTGCAAAACGCTCAACAAATCTCAGTCGCGAAGCCCGTGGCGGCGCGGCGTACCAGGCGCCGAGCATTGAGGGCTCCTTGCCCAGAGCCGGATCATCCCAGATCCAGGTCCCGAGCAATTTGACCTGGACCGGATCGATATCGAAAAATGCCAGCAGCGGTGACAGCTGGAGAATTTGCTCACCACCATCGGGCAGCAGCAGTGCTTCGAACCCAACCTCACCCAGTGTGTCCAACGTCTCGAGACGTTCGATCGCGCGCTGGGAAATCGCGTCGTTCTTCTCGGCCAGGCGTTCTTTCTCGAGTTTCAGTTCCTCGGCGCGCTCATCATAACGCGCCAGTGTCCGGACGGCCTCGGTCATGCCTTCCGTGTCATAGGGATAGAAGCTGCCCGCAACGATTTCACCACCCGCATCCAGCACCGCGTCCCCAAAACTCGTGTTCATACGGCTGCCATAGGCATCATTGGGAACCAGCGAAGCAAAACGAAACATGCCCCGGCGCGCGGCAAAACCCACGGTCCGGGCGACCTGTGCTTCGGGAACGAACCCGCCCACATAGACCCCGTCGCCGCCCACCAGACGGTCGCTCGAAAAGGCATAAACCGGAATACCCGCCGGCCGCAGCACATCGGCCACGGCGCCGACGGCGCCTGAAAACAGGGGCCCAAGCAGGAACTGCACCCCATCCTGTTGCGCGCGCGCTGCCGCGGCACCCGCGATCACCGGGTTGCTGCCGGAATCGTAAACGCGCAGCTCGAACTGTCCCGGGCGGAAATCGAACAAAGCCATTTGCGCGGCATCGAGCAGGTCTTGCCCAACCCGTGCCGCCAGCCCGGTCAGGGGTACCATCAGGCCGATCCGGACTATCTCCGGCACCACCGGTTCCGGTGCAATCGGTTTGGGTGCAGGCGCCAAGGTCTCCACCGGCGCGGCGGCGACAGGCGCGGCGGCGACAGGCGCGGGTTGCGTTTCAGCCGGAGGCGCCGTTACTTTGAACTGTGCACAGGCGGTGAGCGCGACAAAGCTCGCGACCAACAATGCACGTGATGCAAACGGGAAAACCGGTCGTGGCACGAAAACAGTCCTCTCAATCATCTGCCGACAATGCCGGCGCGCGCGACCCTAGCGGGGCGGCGTTGGACGAACAAGCATCCGTGCGCCGGTTATCGGCCGGGTTGTACCCGGTCGCCACCCCGATCGGAAACCTTGGCGACATTACCCACCGCGCCATCGAGGTGTTGAACAACGCTGACCTGATTATCTGCGAAGACACACGGGTCACCCGCAAATTATTGTCGCGATACGCCATCGCCACCAAATCCGTTTCCTACAATGATCACAACGCCCCGCGGGTTTTACCGGGCCTGATAGAGCGCCTCGATCGTGGCGATTCCTTGGCACTGGTGAGTGATGCGGGGACTCCGCTGATTTCCGACCCCGGCTTCCGGCTGGTCGAGGCCGCGATCGCCGGGAATATCCCGGTCTTCCCCATTCCAGGCGCCAATGCCGCGCTGGCCGGTCTGGTCGCGTCCGGCCTGCCCACGGACAGCTTTTTCTTCGCCGGGTTTCTGCCATCCAAATCGGGGGCCCGCCGCACGCGGCTCGCAGAGCTCGCCAATATCCCCGGGACCCTGGTATTCTACGAAGGCCCTTCCCGACTCGCCGCCAGCCTGGCCGATATGCATCTTGTGCTCGGCAACCGCGCGGCGGCCGTCGCCCGGGAGCTCACCAAACTTCACGAGGAAGTAATTCGCGGCCCGCTCGTCTATCTCGCAACGACTTATGAAGAGCGGGGAACCCCGCGCGGTGAAATCGTCATCGTCGTGGGACCACCGCTAACAGAACCGATAGATGACGACACGTTGCGGGATGCGATTAAAGAAGCCCTCGAGACCATGACCCTGCGCGATGCGGCCATCGAGGTTGCCTCCCAGACCGGGCGCCCGCGCCGAGAGGTCTACAAAATGGCCCTCGCGCTCGCAAAACCGGGGCCTGCCGATTGAGCGCGGCCCGGCCCGACCGGCGGCCCGCCCGCCAACACGCCGAACAAATCGGCCGCCGCGCCGTGGGCAAAGCCGCCTGGGCGTTGCGTCTGAAGAGTTATCGTCTCCTCGCCCGCCGGTATCGCGCCCCGGTCGGAGAAATTGAACTGGTCGCACGGCGCGGCAGGCTCCTGCTCGCCGTCGAGGTCAAGGCGCGCCGGGACCTGGAAACCGCCGCCAACGCGATCGATTTACGACAGCAGCGTCGTATTGCCCGCGCGACTGAACATTTTCTTGCCGCAAATCCGCAGTATTCCGATCACACGATTCGATTTGATGCGGTATTGATCGCTCCGGGACGCCTGCCGCGGTCCATCCCCGATGCGTGGCGCATCACCTAACCTGAAACCCAACCCAGGGAGTATGGCCATGGCCAAGACCGATCCGACAAATCCCCGCAACCGACGCATGGCTGCCGCCTTTGCGGCCGGCGCCCTCTTCCTCACGGCCTGCACACCAGTTGGCGCTGTCGTCGGGGTGGGCGCCTCGGCGGGTGTGGCCGTCTCCGAAGAGCGTGGCCTCAAGGGCGCGGGAAGCGATGCGCTGATCCGGGTGAGTATCAACGAGGCCTGGCTGACCGAGGATTTCGACACCTTCAACCGGCTCAATCTGCAGATATATGAGGGGCGCATCCTGATCTCGGGGCGGGTCCCCGATCAGGCCCAGGCCGACAAAGCCGTCCAGCTCGCCTGGCAGGCCAAAAATGTTCGTGAGGTGATCAACGAGATCGAGATTTCCAACGCCGGGGCGCTGGATAATTTTGCCAATGACACGCTGATTAATGCGCGGCTGGATTCCGAGCTGCTGTTTGACAGCGAAATCCGGTCCATCAATTTCTCGACCCGCGCGGTTGGCGGTAGTGTTTATCTGCTCGGCGTCGCCCAGAACCGAGAGGAATTGGACCGGGTGTTCCGCGTGACCCGCGATATTCCCAACGTCAAACGCGTGATCAGTCATGTGATCATGAAAGACGATCCGCGCCGGGTGGCCTCCACCAACTCAAAGCCGGCCGCACAGCGTTAAGCCTCGATGCCGGATTCAGATACGCAGCTTGCCTTGCGGCGGCTGGCCGGTGACGACGACACAAAGATAGATCTCGCCGAAGCCGCCCTCCTGCTCGCGGGTTGCGAGCACCCCGGGGTCGCGTTGGCCGACTACCGCGAACATCTGGCCGAACTGGTCACCGCAGTCGAGACCGCCTATGGCGAATTGCCCGATGGGCTGGCAGCGAAGCGCCAAGCCCTCGCCAGCGTGATCCATGACAGTTTCGACTATGCGGGCGACCGGGAATCCTATGACGATTTGCAGAACGCAAACCTGATGCGGGTAATCGATCGCCGCAAAGGGCTGCCGATCGCCCTGGGCATTCTGCACATCCATTGCGGCCGGAAACTCGGTTGGGATATTTGCGGGCTAAATTTCCCCGGACATTTCCTGATCCGGCTCGAAGACGGCGCGGACCGTATGATCCTCGACCCGTTCAATAACGGGGTTGAAGTCACAGTCGCCGGACTGAGGGATCTGCTCAAAGCCACCCATGGCGCAGAGGCCGAACTCAGCCCGGCCCACTACGCCATCGCCGGCAATCGTAACATCCTGATCCGGCTCCAGAACAATCGAAAAATCCGCCTGCTCAAGGCCAACAAGATCGCACCCTGCCTCACCGTCATCGAGGACATGCTGCTCTTCGCCCCGGGAGATGCTGCGCTCTGGCACGAGGCCGGCGTGCTCAATGCCCATCTGGAAAATTTACGCGCGGCCCTGATCGCGTTCGAACATTGCCTCGGTCTCTCTGACAATCCGGCCGACCGGGCCCGGGTCGCACGCCACATCGCTGACCTCCGCGCCCGCCTGAACTGATTGCCAACGCGGCGAAAACCCTTAGATTGAGCGCCGGTCACCACCCTGCCGGAGCAAGTTTCCTATGAGTTTAGCCGTCGCGATCCAGATGGACCCGATCGATGCGATCGATATCAATGGCGATTCCACCTTTGCGCTGGCGCTTGAGGCGCAAGCGCGGGGCCACAGCCTCTATCACTACCTGCCCCAGGATCTTTCCCTGCTCGAAGGCCAGGTGATCGCCAAAGCGCGCACGCTTCAGGTGCGCCGCGAAGAGGGTAATCATTTTACCCTGGGCGAGGCTGAAACCCTCAACCTGGCCGATGTTGATGTGGTGCTGATGCGCCAGGATCCGCCTTTCGACATGGCCTACATCACCGCCACGCATATTCTTGAACATGTGCATCCCGACACGCTGGTCGTGAACGACCCCGTCTCTGTGCGCAACGCCCCGGAGAAACTCTTCGTCACCCACTTTGAAGGGGTCATGCCGGAAACACTGATCAGTTCGTCCCACGCCGAGATCAGGGCCTTCCGGGACAAGTACAAGGACATCATCGTCAAGCCGCTATACGGCAATGGCGGGGCCGGGGTGTTCCACATCAAGCCCGACGATGAAAACCTGAACTCCCTGCTCGAGATGTTCGAGCAGATGTTCCGCGAGCCGATCATCGCCCAGCGCTACCTGCCCGAAGTCCGTCAGGGCGACAAGCGCATCATCCTTGTAGATGGCGAGCCCGTCGGCGCCATCAACCGGGTCCCCGCCGAGGGTGAGGCCCGCTCCAATATGCATGCGGGGGGGCGCGCCGAACGAAGTGACCTGACCGCCCGCGAGCAGGAAATCTGCGCCATCATCGGCCCGGCCCTGCGCGCACAGGGATTGATCTTCGTCGGCATCGACGTGATCGGCGACTACATGACCGAGATCAACGTCACCTCCCCCACGGGCATTCAGGAGATCGACCGCTACGAAGGGTCAAACCTCTCCGCCCTGATCTGGGATGCCATCGAAAAACGCCGGGCATAGAAAGTGGACTGGTCTTTACTGAGGCGAGAGCTCCAAAAAGCTGAAGGGGCCCGAGGGCCCCTTCTTTTTGTCTTTAGTTCGCCGGGAAATCCGTGAGCGGCGGAGGGGTGCCGTCGGGGCGTTGGAGTAGATCTTTTTCTGCTTCACCGGCCTTGTAGCGACCGAACAACTCATCTGGATCGAACTTGATGCCGATCGGGTTCGACGTGAACTCGCCATTCGCGAAATAATCCGCAAAGTTCTCTTCTGGAATATTGTCGACCTGCAGCTCAACCTGGTTCTTGTCCGGGTCGAAATAATACATCGACGTGGTCGGGCCGTGGTTGATGGTGAATTCCGGCAGGATGCTTTCTTCCTTCAGCCGATAATAGGTGTGCATCAGGTCACCCAGATTGGCGTAAGTGAAGGCCACATGGTGCATGCCCGCATGCCCATCCACATGCTCCTTAATTCCCGGGAAGCCCAGCACCCCGATCCGGTGATGCTCGTTGTCATAGGTAATGAAACCCAGACCTTCGGTCTCGTACATGGCCTCACCCTCGAGCACGGACTTGTACCAGTCGAGAACCATCGCGACCCGCTCCGGCGGCGTGCGCAGGACCACATGGGCCAGTTTAGCCGGCGCGACTTTACCGCGTTCCTTGGCTGTTTTCGGCATTTTCGCAATAGCGTTCATGATTTCCCCCTTCATTGGCAGCGTTCTCATCCCTCACCCGCCAATATTCTTGCGCAGAGCACAAAAAGAATCAATCGTGTTGATCAACCAGCAAGACAACCCCGGGGAGCCCACCATGGCCGAGAGACTGAAATCACCACCGCCTGATCGCAATCCCAAAACACCGCAGATCAAGACCCCGGCCGGCGCGACCGACACCCATTTCCACATCTACGGCCCCCAGGCGCGGTTTCCATTCCATCCCAATTCCCCGCTCGACGTGGAGGATTCGACCCTCGACGACATGCTCCATTTGCACAACACCTTGGGCGTCGAACGTGGCGTGATCGTCCAGTCTGTCGTGCAGGGGAACTGTTACGAGTACATGCTGCACGCGCTTTCGCGCGAACCTGACCGCCTGCGCGGGATCGCCCTGCCGGCTCCCGACATCACCGATAAGGAACTCGAAATCCTGACCACCGCCGGGGTTGTCGGATCACGCTTTGCTTATCGCGCCAGTCCAGAAATCAACATGGACCTCATCCACCGCACCCATGAATTCGGCTGGCATCCACAGTTCTGGTTCCGCGGTGGCGACGAAGCGGCTGCCTGGCGCGATCAGATGCTTTCGGTCCCGGGCAATTTCGTGATCGACCATATGGGCTGGCAGCCCGCCGAACTGGGCATCGATTCACCCGGCTTCAAGGTGGTGCTCGAATGTCTCGATACCGGGCGTTGCTGGGTGAAACTTTCCGGACCGAACCGGTTTTCTGCCGAGTCCGGCCTGCCCTATTCGGACACAACGCCCTTCGCCCGGGCGCTGATCGAGCGCAACCCCGACCGGCTGCTTTGGGGCTCGGACTGGCCCCATCCGGACCATTTCGAGGCGATGCCCAATGACGGCGACATGATCGATCTGATGCTCGACTGGGCGCCGAACGAGGCTCTGCGGAAGAAAATCTTCACCGACAATCCGACCGAGTTATTCGGCTTTCTGGCGGTCTAAAAGACCCCTCGGGGATCCCAATGTCAGGCCGCCTGTTGGCGGTCCGTCGGGGACACGGTTTCGAGCGAGGTGCGCCGGAGCGCATCGATAATTTCGCGCGGGTCGCAAACATGGGCGGTGACAATGTGCAGGCTGCGCAATTGCAGCTTTGTCCGCGTGCTATCACGTTTGCGCAACGCCGAAACCATGCGGCCCAGCAAACCATCGGTCACAGACCGGTCACGCCCGCCACAAACCGCGCGCGGGCCGTAATAGAGAATACCGACGGCGCACGATCCAGGGGGGCTATCTCGTAGGCACCGCCTGACCGCAAACAATTTGACGGGTTTTGTACGCGAGAATCCCTTTGACAGGTTGTATCAACCCTGTGTCATCGTTGTGTCATCTGCCCGACCCGGCTGCCACTGGAGGGGCACTCTGTGGTGAAAACAGTCAATCGTATTCGGTGGTAAGGAGCCGCCGTCACAACGCCGGCGCCCGATGGTGACCCAGGCCGTTTCAGCACGCAGATACGTAACGCTCACGCTGGGACTGCTGTGGCTGTCGGGGTGTTCCACCTTCGAGCTGCTCGATGTGGTGCGCACGAGCGAAACCGAAGACCCCTAATCCGCAACCTTTGATCCCAACCTGGCCGACCAGACTTCCGGGCCCGAAGAGACAACCGGCGAAGCCCTGCCGCGCAAGAAGCCGGTTCGCCAGTACGCAGCCGGCACTACCTGCCCGACAATCACATAGTCAAACTCTTCATCATTCTGCCCGTTTGATTCCTCCGTTCCCGGCCCGTTCACCCGGGCAACGGTCTGATTCCCCGGGCGGCTTCAACAGCCAAAGGTGAGTAAATCGCCTGACGCATACCGACACCTGCATCGATCACCACATCGATCACCGTCGGAAGGCCACCGCCCCGCGTTTCTTCCACGGCGGCACGGACCGCTGGTGCGATGTCACCGGGCCGGGTGACTCGTTCCGCCTTGGTCCCCATGGATCGTGCGATCGCTGCGTAGTCCGTATCGGGTAACTCGCTTCCCATGGCACGATTACCCATCCCCTCGGCGGTCATCCCGAGTTGGGAATTGTTCATCACCACGGTGATGGGCGCGACCCCATACTGCACTGCGCTGAGCAGCGTGTGCATCTGCATGGCAAAGCCGCCATCGCTGCAAACGCCGATCGCGGGGCGTTCGGGATGAACGATCTGGGCCGTGAGGGCCGCAGGTAGCGACCAGCTAACCCCGCCAATACCGCCGCAGCCGAAATAGCATCCCGGACGCCGGGTGCGGAAAAAGTGGTTCATCCAGTGGCGGTTGCTGCCCGCATCCGAACAGATGATGGCGTCCTCTGGTGCCGCCTCCGCGACCGCGCCCACCACGCGCTGAGGCATGACCGGAATTGCATCGGAGGCCATCGCCGGATCGTCGAACAGGGCACCCAGCTCCTTCCGTTTGATGAAGGCACTGCGCCGCGCGGCGGCTTGTGCGGCATCGACGCGCCCGGCCAGTCGTGCCACCAGCGCGGCCATGGTCAAGGCCGCATCGCCGGTCAGCGCCACCTCGGCGGGAATGGTCCAGGACGCGTTGTGTGGATCCACATCGATCTGAAAGATACGCTGGCGATTGGGATCGAACAGTTGCGGGTGCTCGTAACAGGTTTCCTGAGGTTTGAGTCGGCAGCCAACCACCAGCACGATATCGGCCGCGCCCAGCGTGTCATTGGCCACCGGCGTACCCGTATAGCCAATACAACCACCGGCCAGATCGTGGGTTTCTGCAATTGTGCTCTTGCCCAAATAGCTGGTTACCACCGGCGCGCCAAGGGTTTCGGCCAGGGCCACAAGCTCGTCATAGCCGCCGGCGATGCGCACGCCATGCCCGGCCACGATCACCAGGCGTTCGGCCGCGCGCAGGGCATCGGCCACTGCGTCGAGGGCTCCGTCGGGTGGCAACGTTTTGGTGGTCGTCAGCAGACGTTTGGTATCATGAATTTCGGGCAGGCCGTTATCCCCCACCGGTTCGGAAAGAACATTGGAGCGGAACACACAAGCCGTCGGCCCCGGCCGTCCGGCAACCGCGTGCTTGAGCGCCAACTGGGTCGCAATCACAGCCTCACGGGGCTGGTGCGGGGTGGCGGTGTATTTTGTGGTGGCGCGGTACATGGCGGCGAGGTCGAAGGAGCCGTATTGCCCACTGCCTGACTGGATCGGGGCGTGAACATTAAACCCGTTGGCGTCCGACATCTCGGTCAGCACGACCATCGGTGATGACGCCAGAAACGCCTCGATCACGCCGAACATGCCGGTCGACCCGGCGAACGCGCCCTGAGCGGCAAACACCCCGGGCTTGCCGGTCAGCTTGCCATACATATCGGCCATGCAGGAGGCCGTCTGTTCGTCGCGCGGCGCGATCGTACGGATCTCACCCTCGCGCCCATGCAGCGCCTTGAAGATTTCCATCGTCGCGCCACCGGGCAGACCAAACAAATGATCCACCCCGGCCTCAACCACACAATCAATGATCCGCTCTGCCGCCAGTTTTTCGGTGCCCATATCTGCTCCCCCCAGAACCGGAAAGCAGGATGCACCAGATCACCGGAGGTTGGAACAGCCCGTCGCGTTTGATAGGGGTGAGCAGTACCGTACGGGCCAGATGGCTAGATGATTTCATCTTCGTCGAAGATCGGGTCGTTGCCGGCTTCCAGTTCGGCCGCGCCAACGGCTTCTCCGGCCGCCGCGCGGGCGCGCACCGTGGCGATGTGGAACAGAGCGTCTCCCTGATTGACCACAGGCAGGTTACTCCGACCGATGATCAGCCCGCCCACAGTCTCGGTCACCTCTGTTTCCATGTCTCCGAAGGGGTCGGAAACCAACCCGATCACCTCACCGGCAGCAACCGTATCACCGGTTTTCCGTAAGGCGCGCATCAGCCCGCCGGCCGGAGCGCGCTCCCACAAACTTTTCTGGGCAACATGGGATTCTACGGTAACCCCCTTGATGGAACGCGAGGCTGTCATCCCGGAATGCTGCAGCACGCGTAACACGCCCTTCACGCCCGCACGGATTGAGATTCATCGAAATGCAGCCCCTCACCCGCCTCATAGACAAGCACAGGCACGCCCCGTTTCAGCGCTGCGCTGCGTGACGATCCGTCGCGAAGCGGCGATTTTATAATGATCGGCGCGCCGAACGCCCGCGCCAAACCCATAGACTTTTCGTCATCCGGATTGGCCTAGATCTGCGGCAGGTTCTCCCGATGAATCGCAGCCGAATGAAGGTCGATCCCAAATTCACAACCCGCGACAACGTCATCAAGGAACCGGTGCGCCAGCTGACTGGCCAGTGACCCTGTGGCACTGCCGGGAAAGGGTCGATTAAGATCACGGCGGTCGGGCAGATGGCGGCTGTGCGCAATAAATCCGATCGTGTTTACTATGGGAACCAGCAGCACCGTTCCTGCCAAACGTCGCTTTGCAATCATGTGAGAGAGAGGCGGCGGATGATTTCATCACCATGGATGGCCGCACTGACAAACGCCACCGGGCCCTACTTGGTGCCGTGAATAACCTGAACCGGCAGATTCATCGGGGTGTGGTTCGACAACACACTCAGCGGAATACTGATGGTTTCGCGGGAACCCGGCGCAACAACCGCGCCGCCAATTTCAAAAGGGGCTCGGCGATTTGGCATTGTTTCTTCCGGGGATTGCGCTCATCAACAACCGGCGCAGAACACTCGATTGACGGATTGCGGTGACGTTGCGCGGGACGCAGCACGAATGAGACCCAGGGCACCCCACGTTCGACAAAAGGGCGAATATTAAACGCATGGATGGCAGACGTGTGCACACCGGTATTGATCTTGGCCTTGATGGCATCGATGCCAAAATCCGGCAACGCCACCCATTCACGCCAACCAACAACGGGCATGTTTTCAATCAACCGTTTCCGGCTTTTCGGGGCCTTATGCCTCTTTGGGGTTTTTGATTCAGTCATGTGCGAGGTATTAATTTTTCTGATAATCGCCCGATCCCTTATCGGGTGTTCGTGCGGGAAACAATCAACCTGATGGTCTCCTCTTGCATTCAAATAGGAACGGTTCAATTGATTGGTTCGAGCAGCACGGTACAGTGCCTTGATACGCGGCACGCCGAAAATCGGTACCCAGACAGTAAAGGATCGCCACCATGAGCAGCAGCGACATCTATATCGTCGGCGTCGGGATGACGCGTTTCGGGAAATTTCTCGACCGCACGATCAAGGAGTTCACCGCAGAAGCTGTAAACGCCACGCTCACGGATGCCGGCGCAACCATCCCCGATATCGAGGGCGCATGGTTTGCCAATGCCGCCCAGAGCACCCTGGAAGGCCAGGGTTCCATCCCCGGGGAGATCGCCCTGCGCAATATGGGCATTCAGGAAATTCCCGTGACCAATGTGGAGAATGCCTGCGCCAGCGCGTCAACCGCGCTGGACATGGCGGTGACCTGGCTCGAGGCCGGGCGCGGCGGGGTCGCACTCGCTATCGGCGCAGAAAAGATGTTCCACACCGACAAGGCGAAAATGTTCTCCGTCTTCGACGGCGGCTGGGATGTCCACGATGTGGAGGCCGCGACCAACCGCCTGCTCGCATTGGGCGCAGGCATGGAAGACCCCGATGGCCCCGAAAACACCGGCCCGCGCAGCGTTTTCATGGATGTTTATGCCGCCCTGGCAAAATTTCACATGGCCACCTTCGGCACCACCCAGGAACAGATCGCCGCAGTCGCGGCCAAGAACCACGTTCATTCCCAGTTCAATCCGCTTTCCCAGTATCAGGCGCCCATGACCGTCGACGAGGTGATGGGAGCCCGCAAGGTCAGCTGGCCCCTGACCCTACCCATGTGTTCACCGATTTCGGATGGCGCGGCGGCAGCCATTCTGTGCCGCGAGGATGAACTGCACCGGTTTGACCGGTCTCGCGCGGTCAAAATACATGCAACGGCGTTACGCAGCGGGTCCGACCGCAAGCCCGATGAATTCGACCGCCACGTCACCGCTCGCGCAGCAAGAGACGCATATGAAATTGCTGGGCTCGGCCCGGACGATATAGATGTTGCCGAAGTGCATGACGCAACCGCCTTTGCCGAACTCCAGCAGATTGAGAATTTGGGCTTTTGCGAATTCGGGGCCGGTGGCGCCCTCACCCAGTCCGGGGCGACATCTCTCGGGGGCAAAATCCCGGTCAATCCGTCTGGTGGGCTCGAATCCAAGGGCCACCCGGTCGGCGCCACTGGTCTGGCGCAGGTTTTCGAACTCACCACCCAATTGCGGGGAGAAGCCGGCGGCCGGCAGGTCGAGGGCGCACGCTATGCCATCGCCGAAAATGGAGGCGGTTTCCACGGAATCGAAGAAGCCATTGCCTGTGTCACCATCCTGGGACGCGCCTAAGGGCAATAACCACGGTATTTGGGCCGCATTTATGCTGCGCAATATGAATGCGTCTAAAACAAGTGACCGCTGCACAATTTGCAGGTGGTAATACCGGGATAACCGGACCATATGGTTTTTGTGCGCTGCAACAAAGAACAGGGCGTACGGAGGTTATGCCGTCACACTAACGACGGACGCCCCGGCGGTCATCGTCGAAGACCTCAACGCCACTATCGGGCGGCCGAAGCACTTCGCTCGAAGACAATTTACCAGGCGTTTAGCGCGGCTAAATCCTACCTGAATCAGGCCCCCTCCCGCCTGTTTTCATTTTCGCCCTGAAAGACGATCTAAGCGTGGGGCACATCACCCTGGATGACGACCCGGTGCATCAGGCGATGATCGGTGTAATCGAACAACGCGTAATGCAGCGACACCCGATTGTCCCAAACGGCCAGATCGTTGGTCTTCCATTTGTGCCGGTAGTTGAATTCCGGGGTGCGAAGATAATCGTACAAATACCGCAGCAGCATATCACTTTCCTTGCGGTCCATATCCTTGATGAAGGTGGTCATGGATTCGTTTACGAACAGGCCGCGCTTGCTGGTCACCGGATGCTTGCGGATCAACGGATGAAGTGACGGCACATATTTGGCACGCCGGTCCCGGATATAATCGGTGCCCTTATCGGCATCGTACATTTCCGGGCGCACCTCCTGGGCGTAGGGCTGGTAGGAATCGTGATACGCCTCGAGGCCCTCAAGGTGTGCCTTCATGCGATCAGACAGCGCCTCGTAGGCGGCCACCATATTCACCCAGACCGTATCGCCGCCATGCGGCGGGATATCCTTGGCGTATAGCACCGTGCCCATGGTCGGCCGGGCGGTGCCGACAAAATCCGTATGCCAAAGATCCCGGGTCACATGGGGCGGGTTGTCCGCATCATATTCAAGGATGTCGATCTCGGGATTTTCCTTGCTCTTCTCGAAACCGGAAAGCTCGGACGGCTGGGGTTCCCCGAAACGGCGGGAGAAGGCGACCTGTTGGTCCGGCGTTATGTTCTGATCCCGAAACACGATGACCGTACGGTCGAGCAGTGCTTCGTGAATTTCATCGAACTGCCGGTTGGTCAGATCCTGGGACAGATCAATCCCCTCGATGATCGCCCCACAAGCCGGGGACATCTCTTCAACATTAATGGTTTCATACGTCATGGCATTCTCCTCCGGGGAGTACTTTTACGAAGTTTCAGGTGCGGGGCACGGTCAGGCCGGATCACCGGCCTGGGTCATCCGACCGAGCCGCCGGCCGCCACAAATATGGACGTGGAAATGGGGCACTTCCTGACCGCCTTCATCTCCGGTATTGGCGAGCATGCGATATCCCGGTTCGGCCACCCCCAGCTCCCGGGCGACATGGCCGACGGCGCGGAAAAAGCCGGTGACCTCTGCGTCGCTGGCGCCGGCCGTAAAATCATCATTCGACACATAGGCACCCTTCGGGATGACCAGCACATGGATCGGCGCCTGGGGCGCAATATCGTGAAAGGCGAGCGCGAACTCGTCCTCATAGACCTTGTTGCAGGGGATTTCTCCCCGCAGGATTTTGGCAAAAATATTCTCGGCGTCGTAGGCCATATCAGCTCTTTCGGTTGGCTTTCTCGGTCAGGCCCGACACCCCTTCCCGCGCGGCGAGCTTGGCCCAGATGTCTTCAGGCTTAAGCCCGGCATCCGCCCAGAGCACACAGAGATGGTAAAGCAGATCCGCGCTTTCACTGGCCAGGGCGTCGGGGCCCTCGCTCAGGGCGGCGATGACGGTTTCGACCGCTTCTTCGCCGACCTTCTCAGCGATCTTGCCGGTGCCCCGGCTCAGCAGGCGCGCCGTATAAGAGCTCTCCGGGTCGCTGCCACGGCGGGAATCAATCACCGCGAAAAGTGCGTCCATGATTTCGCCGGTTGTTTTCTCGCTCATTGACCTGCCCCCGGTTTATCGGTCTGCGGTACGATCCGGACCGGGACCCCGGCTGCATCCATATGTGTTTTGGCCGCGTTGATCGAGTGTTCCCCGAAATGAAAGATCGAGGCCGCCAGAACAGCAGAAGCGTGGCCATCCCGCGCGCCTTCGACCAGATGATCGAGATTGCCGACCCCCCCGGAGGCAATCACCGGGATCGAAACCGCGCCTGCAATGGCCCTGGTCAGGGCGACATCAAACCCGGATTTGGTCCCGTCGCGATCCATCGAGGTGAGCAGGATTTCGCCGGCTCCATAGGCTGCCATCTGCTGCGCCCAGGCGACCGCATCCAGCCCGGTTTCATTGCGACCCCCATGGGTGAATACCTCCCAGCGGTTTTCACCGGTGGCCTTGGCATCGATCGCCACAACGATGCATTGGCTGCCAAATTTTGTAGATGCTTCCCGGACGAATTCAGGATTAGTTACCGCCGCGGTGTTGATCGAAACCTTGTCGGCCCCGGCGAGCAGAAGCTTGCGGATATCCTCTACGGTGCGCACGCCGCCGCCCACGGTCAGCGGCATAAAGCACGCTTCGGCCGTGCGAGAGACCACATCAAAAATGATATCGCGGTCTTCGTGGCTCGCGGTGATATCGAGAAAACACAACTCGTCGGCTCCGGCGCGGTCATAGACTTGAGCCTGCTCAACCGGATCGCCGGCATCGCGAAGACCAACGAAGTTGACCCCTTTGACGACCCGGCCGTCCTTCACATCCAGGCAGGGAATAATGCGCACCTTAAGCATCAGGCGGCGTCCCGCAGTCGCGCCAGCGCGGCGGCCAGGTCAATCCGGCCGTCATAGATTGCCCGACCAGAGATCACCCCGTCGATTCCCGCTGCTTCGTGGGGCAAAAACACTTCGACATCTTCAAGCGACGACACGCCACCGGATGCGATGACCGGGATATCAATTGCGTTGGCCAGGGAGACGGTCACGTCCACATTCGGGCCTTCCATAGCGCCATCCCGGTCGATATCGGTGTAGATCACCGCAGCGACCCCGACATCGGCAAACCTTTTGGCAAGTTCTTCCACCGCCAGTGCAGATGTTTCGGCCCATCCCTCAACAGCGACAAAGCCGCCTCGCGCGTCGATCCCGACGACGATCCGTCCGGGATATTCACGACAGGACGAAATTACCAGATCCGGGTCTTTCACGGCCACCGTACCGAGTATGACCCGATCAACGCCATCATCGAGCCAGGCAGCGACCTGTTCACGAGTGCGAATGCCGCCCCCGAGCTGCACCTGCACACCCGCCGCGCGGGTTACGTCCAGGATGGCGCGTACCGCCGCACCGTTGACGGACGCGCCGTCAAAGGCGCCGTTCAGATCCACCATGTGGAGCCAGGACGTGCCCGCATCGACAAAGGACTGGGCCTGATTGGCCGGGTTGTCATTAAAGACCGTGGCCGCATCCATATCCCCCCGCAGGAGGCGGACGCAGGTCCCGTCTTTCAGGTCTATAGCTGGAAACAAAATCATCGAAAACCGCGCTCAAAGGTCCTTGGTGTAGTAATAGCCCTCAACATACTCGCCGGAAAAGCGGGCGTATTTCGGGTGGGTACCCCAGCGAATATACCCGCTTTCTTCATAAATCTGGATCGCCCGCTCCTGGGTCGAGCGTACATCAAGATTAAGCACCGTGTAGGCCTCGCGACGGGCCAGGTCCTCACAAGCCTCCAACATACCTGGCGCGATGCCGTGTCCACGAGCCCAGGGCGCGACAAAAAACGTCGTTACCTGAACCGTGAAAGACTGGGCCTCCGCATTGGCTCGCGGCCGGTTTAGCTGCGCAGAACCCGCAATTACCCCCTCCAGACGGCCCACAAACACGGTCCTGCCGGGAACTAGCAGTGTTCCCCGCCAATAAGCCTCCATGATGTCCCGACGCGGCGGCTGGAGCCATCCAAAGCCGCCCCCGGCAACGATCGCCACTTCGGCCGCGTCACAGAGGTCAGCGAGGTCATTCCCCCGGAATTCAGACAGTCTTTCGATAGAAGTATCGGTCATGGTGTCCACGCCAAAAAGGCGGAAATCACGGCCTGACCCATCGCCTGGCTCTTTTCCGGGTGAAATTGGGTGCCGATCATATTCTCTCGGCCAACTGCAGCGGTAATGGTGCCCCCATAGGTTACACTTGCCAATACGTCTTCTGGTTTGTTCGTGGCCAAGTGATAGCTGTGAACAAAATAGGCGTGCGGTCTTTCAGCGCCAAAACCAGAAAGTAGTGGATGGGGCGGATCAGCGATATCCAACTCGTTCCAGCCCATATGGGGGATCTTTAAACTTTTGTTATTCGTCTCAACGGCCACTACTTCGCCCGGAATCCATCCGAAACCCGGGGTTTTTCCGTGTTCGAGCCCACGAGTCGCCATCAGCTGCATCCCAACACAAATTCCGAGGAACGGTCGTGCATTGCGCCGCACACACTCTTCCAGTGCCTCGATCATGCCATCGCTTGCCTCCAGGCCTTCTCGACAGTCGCGAAAGGAGCCAACACCGGGCAAAACAACCCGATCAGCCCCGGCAACAACATCCGGGTCCGAGGTCAGAACGATATCCCGCGCCAGACCCGTTTCGTGAGCAGCCCTTTCGAAAGCTTTAGTAGCCGATCGTAGATTGCCGGATCCATAATCAATGACGGCGACTTTTTCCATTTTCAGGGGGCCCTACTCAAGTAGTGGTCTTCCGCGTCACCCAGGTTTTTACCGGCGACGACCGCGCGCAGGCGCTGCTCACGGCGACCAAGAATATAGCGCCGCCAATCATTCGCCCAGAGCCCTACTCCAAGCTGCAACGCCAGGCTCACAGCGGCCTCACCCGTAGTGGACATACCAACCACTACTGCAACACCTGAGGCCGAAATGGATAAGATCAGAAGCCCGATCGCGGTACGCCAATGACCATGCCAGAGGGCCCAGAGGGGGCCGAATAGTAGTGCCGCCCAGGCAAAGCCTTCGCGGACAAAAACCGCGTCCCCATCGGTGGCCGACGACCAGGCCCGGGTGTGAACCGTATAAATACCTTTTGCCACTCTTTAGCGCTCCCCGTCTTCGCGGGCCATGCGTAACTTAAGCTCGGTAGTGCTAAACAATCGCAAGTCAGGCAGAAACGACTCTTTCCGCAGAAACCTAAGGTCACCAGTGGTTACCGGGCCGACAAACATCAATTTATGGCTGACGCTGTAGCGAGCTCGGGAGAGTCCAAACACCTTCTGGAGGATATAGAATGTCAGATAGTGGTTGTCGACAACGGCCCGTACTGGCACCTTGGTATTACGAACAACATTGATCAGATCGAGATTGAACAGCTTGTCACCATTAACCGGTGAATGTCGGTCAGGCCCATCCGAAAAAACAAAATCATAATCTCGATCGGGCAGGCTTTCATACATCACCCCGCGGAAACATTTATAGAAGCCGTCGACTTTTGGACTGTGCACCATGTCGACAACATCGGCGACCTTATCGGGCAAACGTGAGCAGGCCACATCATACCATTCCTGGTCGTCCTCCATGGAAGTTAGCCGCCCAATAGCGTCGCCGGAATCCCGGGCATTCTCGATTAAGGCCTGGGCCAGAACCACGGTGGTAATACCTGTACCAAATTCTACTACTTCCTTTGGTTTAAATGACTTAACCTGCTCATATAGTACCAGGTAGTCCGAGTATGACGCCCCCGTAACGGTCGTTCCGGCAGCGGCTTCCGTCATCAAATTCCATAGATCGGTGTTGCTTTGAAGCGTCGCTTTTGCCCGCCTCGAACGTGCCGAAACCATCCGGTCAACCAGGTATTTACGGCCCCGCACCAGAATGCCATACCGGTTAGTACTCACCATAGTTGGCACCGCGCCCGGCGTCGTATCGCTGCGGCGCACGGGGGGGGCCTCGGATTCAGACAGGGATTTTGTCATTGAACCAATTTCTCATCGGGATCCGGGACATTGGGCCCCACAGAACACCACTACCCGGCCATTGAGCCGCCGAGAACACCCTTTGTGGACGGTACGTCGTCCCGTCGCCGGGGATCGATCTCCACTGCCACGCGCAGGGCACGCGCCAGGCCCTTGTAGCAGGATTCAACCATGTGATGGTTGTTCTCGCCGTAAAGTGTCTCGACATGCAGCGTCAGCCCCGCGGACTGGGCGAAGGCCCGATACCACTCCTGGAACAGCTCAGTGTCCATCTCACCCAGTTTGGGGCGCGTGAAATCCACCTTCCAGACCAAAAACGGCCGGTTCGAGGCGTCCAGGGCCACACGGGTCAGGGTCTCGTCCATCGCGATCAAGGCATCGCCATAGCGGCGAATACCCCGCCGGTCGCCGAGGGCCAGGCTAATCGCCTCGCCCACCGCATAGCCGGAATCCTCGGTCGTGTGGTGAAAATCGATGTGCAGGTCGCCCTTCGCGCGCACGGTCAGGTCTATCAAACTGTGGCGCGAGAGCTGTTCGAGCATGTGATCGAGGAAGCCGATACCGGTTTCCACGTCAAAAACCCCGGTGCCGTCGAGATTGACCGCAACGGAAATGTCGGTTTCCTTTGTCGTCCGCACCACTTCAGCGACCCGGGGGTTGCCTTCGAGGCCTGCGGAGTTCTCCTGAACGCTCATGTTTCGCTCCTGCAGCACGTGGTTGTGCCGATTGCGGCGCCTAGATAGCAGGCGCGGCGGGCCGGCGCCATCCGGAAAGACGATTGGCGGATCGGGTAAATTTAGTCATCATAGGCGCTGTATTTCGTTCCACACATTAAATCACGATCCCACAATAACAACATCACCCGCCCGTACTCGGATTTTTCGCGCCGGAGACATCATGCTGCAGGCCGGTGACGATTTTGAAACCGGCCTCGTGATCCTGTCGGGTCATCTGGAATTACGAACCGTTTCTGGCGCCCTTGTGGAGCAAGCCGGGCAGGGGGCAGTACTGGGGGCCGTCAGCCTGCTATTCGGCGGCGGCCAGGAATTTACCGCAACCGCCAAAGATCGGGTCGAAGCCGCAATGGTCGACCGGGCGACCGTATAGGCCCAGCTATCGCGCAACCCCGAGCTCGTGCGCGAGGCGGCCGGCAGCATTCTGGCCCGGCTGGATTTGGTTCCAAAAGCCGAACGTGCCGCCGCACCAAAAAACCATGAAAGCCCGGTGGCCGCCCCGGCGGGCTGGAGCAGCGTGCGGATCCAGTCCGGCAGTTCGGAAACCCGCAGCGGGATGCCGCGGCGGGGTATTAAAATCACCGAAATGCCTTTCGGAGTCGGCCGCAAACCCCTCCGCGGGGAACAGACCCCGCGGGTTGGGGTCACACTCATGTTAGGGGATTCCAAACCCTATAATCTATCTCGCAGCCATTTCGTCATCGAGCGCGGCAACAACGCGCTGATGATCCGCGACGTAGGAAGCCAGCTTGGCACGGTGGTCAACGGTGAGCGGATCAGCATCGACGAGCGTACCAATGCCGTCCCCCTTCACATTGGCGAGAACGAGATCACGGCCGGCGGGGCCGACACGCCCTTTGCGTTTATCGTTGATATCGAGCCCAGAGCGCGGCGTCGCGGCGCCTCGCACGCCTCCTCCAGCTACTTGTTTGGGCACACGCGAACCCTAAATGGAGACTCCCGGCCATTGCGTGGCCCACCCGGATGCGGCAGGACTCTCCCCCACACCGCCACTCAGCAAGGCACGCGGTACTGCACACGGCACGGCCGCTGGCCCAGATCGGATTGACGCATGAACAACTCGAACCAGAATGACGCCATCCCGAGCTGGCATGGCACCACCATCCTCTCGGTCCGCAAGGGCAACAGTGTGGTCATCGCCGGCGACGGGCAGGTGACCCTTGGTCAGACCGTGATCAAGGCCACGGCCCGCAAGGTCCGCCCCCTAGGGGATGGCAGCGTGATCGCCGGGTTTGCCGGCGCCACCGCGGATGCCATGACCCTGTTCGAACGTCTCGAAACGAAACTCGAAGCCCATCCGGGCCAGCTCGTACGCGCCTGTGTTGAGCTCGCCAAGGACTGGCGCACGGATCGCTATTTGCGCCGCCTCGAAGCCATGATGGCCGTGGCCAGCAAGGATGCTTCCCTAGTGCTAACGGGAACCGGCGACGTGCTGGAGCCTGATGACGGCATCATCGCTATCGGATCCGGTGGCAATTACGCTTTGGCCGCCGCCCGCGCGCTCGTCGATCTGGACGATCTCGATGCCCGCCAAATAGCCGAAAAGGCGATGGGGATCGCAGCCGATATTTGCGTCTACACCAACACCAACCTAACGATCGAAAGCCTATGAGCAATTTTTCACCGCGCGAGATCGTCTCCGAACTCGACCGTTTCATCATCGGCCAAAACGACGCCAAGCGCGCCGTCGCCATCGCCCTGCGCAACCGCTGGCGCCGCCAACAGCTGCCTGACGATCTTCGTGACGAGGTCCTACCCAAGAACATCCTGATGATCGGCCCGACCGGGGTCGGCAAGACCGAGATTTCACGCCGGTTGGCCAAGCTCGCCCAGGCGCCGTTCATCAAGATTGAGGCGACCAAGTTCACCGAAGTCGGCTATGTAGGCCGGGACGTTGAATCCATCATCCGCGATCTGGTCGAACAGGCGATCCTGATCACCCGAGAAAAACGTCGCAAAGAAGTCACCGCCCAGGCCGAAGTCAACGCGGAGAAACGCGTCCTTGAAGCCCTGGTCGGGGCCAATGCCAGTGAGAGCACCAGAACTTCGTTCCGCGAAAAACTGCGTTCCGGCCAGCTCGACGACAAGGAGATCGAGGTCGACGTCTCGGATGCGGGTGGCGGCATGCCGGCCATGGACATCCCGGGTATGCCCGGCGGCCAGATGGGCATGATCAATCTCAACGACATGCTCGGCAAGGCCCTCGGTCAGCAGACCAAGACTCGGCGCATGACCGTGCTCGAAAGCCACGAAGTGCTGCTGTCCGACGAAGCCGACAAGCTGCTCGACGACGACAAGGTGGTGCAGGAATCCCTCCGCGCGGTGGAGCAGGACGGCATTGTTTTCCTCGACGAGATTGACAAGATCACCGCCCGCAGCGACCGCCAGGGCGGCGATGTCAGCCGAGAAGGGGTCCAGCGCGATCTGCTGCCGCTGATCGAGGGGACCACCGTGGTAACCAAATACGGGGCGATCAAAACCGACCACATCCTGTTCATCGCCTCCGGCGCATTCCATCTCGCCAAACCGTCAGACATGTTGCCCGAACTGCAGGGTCGCCTGCCGATCCGGGTCGAGCTCCAGGCCCTGACCCGCGAAGATTTCGGTCGCATCCTGCGGGAGCCGGAAAACAGCCTGATCCGCCAGTATATCGCCCTGATGGGCACGGAAGGCCTGACCCTGGAATTCACCGAAGGCGCTATTGATACGCTGGCCGCGCTGTCGGCGGATATTAATCAGTCCGTGGAGAATATCGGCGCGCGGCGCCTGCACACGGTGCTCGAACGCCTGCTCGAGGAGATCAGCTTCGACGCCCCGGACCGGGACGGGGATTCGGTCACCATCGACGAAGCCATGGTCCGCGAACGCCTTGAAGAGCTAACCAAGAACACGGATCTGTCGAAGTTCATTCTGTAGAGGCGTTGCTGTATCTGGGCCGCCCTCACCGTGAGCCTGACGTCAATAAGCGATGCGGGCGAGGGTACACCACATACTTCGACAAGCTCAGAATGAGGATTCTCAAGATACTTGAGCTTGTTCCCCCGCAGCCCGGGTGCGCGTAAACTAACTACAACCAGAAACACGCCGTCACGCGTTCTTTAAGGGGAGCCCCATCATGCAAATTCCAAAACAAATCATCGACCTGTCCATGCCGCTTGACAACGACACGATTGTCGACCCGGAAATTATGCGGCCGAAAATTCAGTATATCGACCAGAAGTCGAATGCTGAGGCTATGGCCAGCTTCTTCCCGGGCATGCGCCCGGTCGATCTGCCGGACGGGGAGGGCTGGGCCTGGGAGGTCGTTACCCTGACCACCCATAACGGCACCCATATCGATGCGCCCTGGCACTACCATTCCCACGACAAGGATGGGAACCGAATGAAGACCATCGACGAGTTGCCCCTCGACTGGTTCTACCGCCCCGGGGTGAAGCTCGATTTCCGTCATTTCCCCGACGGCTACATCGTCCAGCCCGACGACGTGGAGGCCGAACTCAAGCGCATCGACTATGAGCTTCAGCCCCTCGACATCGTTTTGGTGAACACCAAGGCCAGCGAAAATTACGGCACCGAAAAATATTTGAGCAGCGGCATCGGCATGGGCCGGGAAGCCACGCTCTATCTGACTCAGGAACACGGTGTCCGGGTCACGGGCATTGACGCCTGGGGCTGGGACGCACCGTTCTCCCTGCAGCAGGAAACCTATGCCAATAACAAGGACGCTCATGCCGTCTGGCAGGGTCACTGGGCCGGGATCGAGCAGCCCTACTGTCACATGGAAAAACTCCTCCACCTGGAGACGCTTCCCGATCACGGCTTCATGGTCAGCTGCATGCCCTACAAAATTAAAGGCGCATCCGGTGGTTGGATCCGCTGCGTAGCGATGCTGTTCGACGACTAGGCGGTACGGAGAATATCCCTCTCCTCCCGGGAGGAGGGGGAGATCGTTACACCGTCACCCGCCCGCGCGGGAACGACGCGATAGACGGCATTCAAACTTTCTAGAACAAATCTCCGCGCAGGCGCGCGAGCAGGGCAATGGCGTCCTGTTCGGAGATGTCCTGAACCTTTTCCGCCAGCGTATTCGCGAGTTCCGTGTGCACCGGAGACAAGCCCGATGTGTCCACCGTGACCTTAGGGTGGGATAGGTGCGCGAGGCGGTGCATCTCCTCGAAATCGTCCCAGATCAGATGGAAATATTCACAAATCTGGACCACCAGCGCCTCGGACGGTCGACCGCGATGGCCGTGTTCCAACGACGACAGATAGGCCGGAGACAGTTCCAGATCAGCGGCCATCTGCTTTAAGGGGATATCCTTTTCCCCGCGCAGAGCGCGAACCTTGGCACCAAACGGCGTCATCAATCCCGGTCCCGCTTGCGCCGCAGCAGCACATAGAACGCGCCATCGCGGCCATGCTCGGGTCGCGCGCCGGTAAAGGAAATCACATGTTCGCGGCAGGGCGGCTGGTTAAGCCATTGGGGCAGGCGTTCGCGCAGCACGCCTGAGCCTTCCCGGGAGCCCCGCCCGGTGATCACCAGCACGTTGCGTTTACCCCGCGCCGCGCAATCGGTAATGAAATCGGTCAGCGCATGATGCGCGGCATCCTGATACATGCCGTGCAAATCCAGCCGGGCATCAATGGGAATTTTGCCCCGGCGAAACCGATCGGCGGTGCGTCGATCCATGCCGGTGACATCACCGGTCGCCAGATCCGGGGCGGGCTTGGGGCGAGGTACGACCGGCACCACCATGACCGGCTTGCGGCGGGCCGGCCGGGGTTTAGGTGATGGCTTGGTAACTTCTTTGCGGCCGGCCTTCAGGGCTGGGTGTTCGGGAACCGGGCGTGCCCGCTTGAGCGGCTTGGCATCACCCAGCACCTGACGGAACAGATCATCATCGTCGTCTGTACCGCTGGACATCATCGGCTTATTCGCTGTCGACAATCACGATGTGCAGACGCCGGGGACCATGGGCGCCGAGCAGCAGGGTCTGTTCGATATCTCCCGAGCGCGACGGACCGGTGACGAAATTCACCGTGCGTGGCAACTGACCCCCGCGACCGGATTCCGGATCGGCGGCCTGAGCGCGGATCGAATCCCACACATCTTCATAGGATTTAACAACCCGCCCGGCGGGCAATACCACCACATGGGTTTCGGGAATAAAATTGAGCGTCGAGGGATGATCCGGGCCCGAATACATGGCCAGGGTCCCGGTTTCGGCCACGGCAGCAGGCGCCGAGGTCACGCTGACCTGGTCGGATTCCACTGGCGCCCCGCGGCGAATTTCCAGCAGGACGTTGTCTGCCCATGGGGCCGCATCAAGAGTTGCGTCCGGCGCCATGACAATTTCGGAAGGCAGGTTTTCACTGCGTAGATATTCCCCGACCGCGCCAGGTACGTCGGACATATCCGCCACATGGGACACGGTGGCGTGGACGTTCTGGGCCATGGTCTCGAACAATTCGACCAGCTCGGCGGCGTCCAGCGCAGTACGCGCGGGAACCGTATTGCGGGTATGGCCGTACATCCGGGCGCGTAATTTGGCGGCCGTTTCGGAGTCCACCGGACCGTCGCGACCGAGCGCGCGGCGCAGAGAAGACAGGACGGTTTCGCGATCATCACTCATTGCGGGCGCTCCCCGGATTTCCAGCGCGACTGGAAGGTTCGGCCTTCCGGCGCAGGAAGATCCCGATATTTGGTCCAACCCCCAGCCAGTGGCACCGAAGACAGACGCCCCTTGGCCCGGCCCATCCGGGCGAGCATCCGCATCTGGATGCCCGTGGCCAGCTGATAGAGCTTCGGGCGCTTTGCCACAAAGGCCCAAATCCCTAGCCCGACGCGAACCGAGCCCGGGGAGAGATGTTTTTCAAATTCCTGTTCACGCCAGTTGCGCATCAGCTTGGGCAAAGGAATGCGCACCGGGCACACTTCCTCGCAGCGGCCGCAGAAGGTTGAAGCGTTGGGCAGATGCCCGGCTTCATCAACGCCCAGCAGGCCTGGCGAAAGCACCGAGCCCATCGGCCCGGGATAAACCCAACCATACGCGTGGCCGCCGACCGACTGATAAACCGGGCAATGGTTCATGCAAGCACCGCAGCGGATACAGCGCAGCATCTCCTGGAACTCGGTGCCGATCATGTCGGTACGGCCATTGTCGAGCAGGATGACGTGATACTGCTCGGGCCCGTCCGGATCGCCTTCGCGTTTCGGACCGGTCGACAGCGTCGTGTAGCTGGAGAATTCCTGACCCGTCGCCGAGCGCGCCAGCACCCGCAAAATAGTCGCAGCGTCTTCCAAAGTCGGGACGATTTTTTCAACGCTGGCCAGAACGATATGCACTTTCGGGATCAGCTGGGAGAGGTCCCCATTGCCTTCATTGGTGACGATGATCGAAGACCCGGTTTCTGCGATCAGCAGATTGGCCCCGGTCATGCCGACTTCGGCCTCGAAATATTTCTTCCGCAGAATCGTGCGCGCTTCGTCGAGCAGGGTAGGGGGCTCTTCGAGCACCCGGTCAGGATCGAGATGGGTGTGGTTGGCGCGGAAGCTCTCCTCAACCTGGGCCTTGGTCAGATGCACCGCTGGCGCGATGATGTGGCTCGGCTTCTCGCCGCGCAGCTGGATGATGTACTCGCCCAGATCGGTCTCCACGGCGCGGATGCCGTTGGCCTCGAGCATCTCGTTGATCTCGCATTCTTCCGAGATCATCGACTTGCCTTTGTTGACCTCCTTGGCGTCCACCGACTTGCAAATCTCAAGCGTGATCCGGCGGGCGTCTTCGGCCGTGCGGGCCCAGTGCACATGACCACCGGATTCCTTGACCTTTTTCTCATACGCCTCAAGGTAAAAATCGAGATGCTCGATCGTGTGGTCCTTGATGTCGCGGGACTGATCGCGCAGTTCTTCAAACTCAGGCAGGTTTTCGGCCGCCGTGGTCCGGCCCTCGGTGAAATGACCCTTGCTCTTGGTCAGGGCCGCACGGAGAGTGTCGTTGGCCAGCTCACGCGCCGCGTTCGTCTTGAAATCGCGAGTAGTAGAGCCGCTCATGAGGACGCACTCCCATCGGAAGGCTCGCCGATCGCCGGCGTATCGTCCATCCCGGCCAGCACTTCGGCCACATGGCGAACCCGCACATTGGTGCCCTCGCGCTGCAGCTTCCCGGCCATATTCATCAGACAGCCCATGTCTCCGGCGAGTAGGGTTTCTGCCCCGGTTTCCACGATCATGTCGATCTTGTTGGAGACCATCCGGTTCGAGATGTCTGGATATTTGACGCAGAAAGTACCGCCAAACCCACAGCATACATTGGCATCCGTGAGCTCACGCAAATGCAGCCCGTCGACATCGGCGAGCAGCTTGCGGGGCTGATCGTGAATACCCAGCTCGCGCAAGCCCGAGCAGCTGTCGTGATAGGTCACGGTACCTTCGAACGCGGCTTCGATTTTTTCGGTCTTCAGCACATCGGTCAGGAAGAAGACCAGCTCATGGGTCCGTCCGGCGAGTTCCGTCGCCCGTTCGGCCCAGGCCGGATCATCGGCGAGCAGCTCGGGATAATGCTTCATGATCATCCCGGCGCACGAGCCTGACGGCGCGACCACATAATCATAACCCTCGAAGGCCTCGATCACGCCTTTGGCGATCGAGATCGTGTCTTTACGATCGCCGGAATTATAAGCCGGTTGGCCGCAACAGGTCTGGGCCTCGGGGACATCGACCTGGCAGCCAGCATCCTGCATCAGCTTGACCGCAGCAAAGCCGACGCTAGGACGGAACAGATCGACCAGACAGGTCACAAACAACGCAACGCGCGGCCCTTCACTCATGGAACGCTCCTCAGGTTTCGATCCTGTTTAGCACATTTTCCAACGCCTCCAAGACGGCGCGGGAACCCCGGGAACAACGACCCTCATCGCCGAAACAAGTCCGGGCATGACGAAGTTGAAAAGAAGGCGTCAGCTCGCAGGCAGCAGGGTTTTGGGGACCAGCATGTAATAGGTGCCGCGGCTTTTCATGCGGCCGGCCTTGTCGAGGGCGGCGCGGCCGGTGCCCCAGTAGAAATCTCCGCGCACCACGCCCTTAATCGCGCTGCCCACATCCTGGGCTAGCATCAGACGCTGCAGGCGGGTTTCCCCGTCCGGATGTTCAATATCGAGCCAGACCGGGACGTTGAGGGGAACATGCCTGGTGTCGACCGCCAGGGAGCGTTCGGCGGTCAGGGGCACCCCGGCGGCACCCAGCGGGCCGCCCCCGTCGAGTGCACGAAAGAAGATAAAGCGGGGGTTCACGGCCAGGGCCGCGCGGGCGCGGTCCGGGTTGGATTCAAGCCAGCCCCGGATATCTTCCCAGGCGGCCCGGTTGGCCGGCAGCTCTTTCTCGGCAATCAGCCAGCGGCCCAAAGAGCCATAGGCGTGACCATTATGCCCGGCAAAGCCGATGCGTTGGCGGGTACCATCGGGCAGCTCCACAATTCCCGAGCCCTGGACCTGAAGGATGAACACATCGAGGGGGTCGGCGGCCCAGAACAAAACTTTCGCGTTTTCGGTGATCGCCCCGGCATCGATCTCGCCCCGTTTCTGGTAGGGAATCAACTGACCGCCCTCGACCCGGCCAGTTACGGATTTTCCCTTCAGGGCTGGATCGAATTTCCCCAGCCGCACCGTCACATGATCGTCCGGCAAGCCGTAAATCGGTTCATGATGGGTTTCGGATTTTTCCCTGGTCGCGTCGAGAATCGGTTCGAAATATCCGGTGAACAAGCCGCCGGTATCCGCGCCGCCGGAAACCTGCAGCGCCCCAAACCCGCTTTCAAGCAGCGCGCGCAGCCCTGCCCCGTCGCCGTCAGGAAGTGCGGTGATCGCGGTGCAGACAGCACGCCAATCCGCCGCGGTCCCGGCAGCCGGGCCCATTTCGCGGGTGGGAGGGTGGTTGAGAATTTTAGCGCAAGAGCCCCGCCAGGCCGGCAGGGCCTGGGCCAAATTATCCGTGGACCAGCCGGGCAGGGTAGTCACAGCCACCGGCGCGTATCGAGCGCCTGTGTCGGGGACGGGGTCGGGCGTTTTGATTTGCTCTTCGGCGTCCTGATCGCAGGCGGCCAGAACCAGCAGACAGGCCGCAATCAGAAAACGCTCCCGCATCTGCAATTTCTAGTTCGGAGCTTCGGTGGCGACGAGGGTCCAGTTCGGATTGCGCGAACGGGTGTTGCGCGCAAAGGTCCAGATATCCGTCACGGTCGACACTTTGCCCGGGTCCCCGGAAACCGGCTCACCCGCCTTGCCGCGGACAACCTCGATCTGCTCGGTGACGAGCTTGACGGTAACAAAGGCCACCCGGCCATCCATATTGGCCTCGAGAATATCGGTCTCACGAATGCCGACCAGGGTCATCTCCATGGTCTCTTCGTTGGTTTCCCGCGCCTCAATGGCGCCAGCGAAATTCTCATAGACTTCGTCACTGAGCAGCGGGCGCAACGTGTCCCGGTCGCCATTGGCAAACGACGTGACGATCATCTCAAACGCCGAGCGGGAGCCTTCGACGAACTCTTCGGGCAGGAAAGACCCGTCTGCGCTGTGAATTGCGCGCAAGCCTTCAGCTGCCGGGCTGTCATCTAAAATGTCGTCCGCTGGTGCGCGACCAGGCAGAGAGACGACTTTTTCGTCGTCATTGGCCTGCTGGGCTGTTGCCGGGGCCTCTTCGTTGCCGCCATACGGATTGCGCGGGGGTCGCTCATTTCCAGTCCGTTTGCCCAAAACATTGCGCAAACGGAACACCAAAAAGCCCGCAATCATCGCAAGTATAATGATGTCGATGAATTTCACGCCGCTATCCGTCCCAATTTTGTTGCCGCCACCCTATATATGAC
>CAXYDO010000013.1:0-126765 GCA_964276015.1 uncultured Alphaproteobacteria bacterium
GGCAGTCTGGGTGAGGTCTACTCAAACAACCTTCTGAGCAACGAACCCTGACGCACCCTTACCCTTAGATCGTTTCACCACATATCCCTTCCAGTTTCAGAGAATGAGACTATTTCTCTCGGAGACACCTTATTGAATTTATAGATAGCGATTTGGAATGGAGTGATAGGGTTTCTTATGAATGATAAAACTTTAGACGATTTTCTTACCGAACGATCTGCCAAGGCAATGAAAAGCATTGAAGAAGAAATATACAAAGAAGTCAGGGAGGGCATTTGCAAGTATTTCGGCATCGAAGATATAACGAAATTAAATGAAGATCAGATAGTTAAAGTAATAAATGCTGAAGAAAAACAGAGACCGTGGTTTTCTAAATTGGGTTACAACTTGGTGATAAAAAAACTGCGTGCACGAAAATTATAGTTCGGTTTCCTCTACAAAATTGTCATTAATTTTCTTCTACATCACGTATCAAAACTCATAGAATATGGGAGTAGGGAATGGTCGGAGGCAGGGGGTAAAATCTGTATCACTTACAGGAGGTTGAACGCATACTCTGCATATTTAGACCCACTCGACACAACACATATGAATATTTTTACAAAGAGGGTTTGATAAAAGTACGTGACAAAAATAGGTTTTAATCCGACTGCGCAATTCTAATCAATCGCTTTAAAACTGAAGATGCGACACGAGACAATTCAATTTCTTTTACGTTTTCGATATTGTGAAAATCATTACCAACGATAATTAGACCTAACATCCCCATATTTTTATGAGGCGTACATCCGTATAAATAAACGCCAGGAATCTTAAAAACGACGGAGTGAACTTCGTCTATTTTTGATATTTTTGGAAGTAAGTCCATTTTTGGACCTACGAGGAACTCTACATTATGCCCCTTATTCTTTGGTAGCCATTCAATAGTCTCTCCAACCTCGATGCGAGCAACCTCGATGCTATATGAGTCGTTTTCTGTAAACTCAATTTGAATAGTTCCCGCTAAAACAACTTTTGAAAGTGAGAGGAATATCAAACAGGTTAGGAACATCAGAGTTAGTTTTTTCATTCTGTACCATTAACAGAAATAGTGTGGAATGGAAGGTGGGGTGGAATTTCTATGGAGATGGTGAGGGATTAAAGATAATCTTACTCCCACACTCCAAACAAGCACGGCAATCGTCAGGCAGATGGTGGCGGTCAGGTTTCTCATAATGAAGAGCCTGACAGAGAACGCTGAGATGGGGAAGGGTGCCCTTGGTCCATCCATCGTCCATATGCATACTCGTCACCAGAGCACGTCCCCACGAACAGTGGAGAGAGCGTAATGGCGGATAAGACACCCGAAGAGCTGAACCACAGTCGGCTTCTAGATGTTCATCGCTGGTCAGATTGGCCTGAGGTGAATGCATTCGTGGACATGATCTACGAGACGCACTTCGCGAAACGGACCAACATCAGGAAGAAGCACGTAAAGGTCTTACTCCTCGACCTGTATGTGGCGTGGCATGAGGACCCTGACCTCTGCATCGCTGTCCATATGCGCTCCGAGCGCTACAAACCCAAGAGCCGATACAACGAACTGCACATCTCAAGGACTATGGTTGAGGTTGTCAGAGAGCTACACACGGCAGGGCTAATTCACCTCCATAGAGGCTTCTTCGATCGCTCTAGCGAAATACCGCATATGCCCAGCCAGCGATCTCCTGAGGGCCTTTGAGGGCGCTTCTATCAGTGTTCTAGGCATAGGATATCAGGAGGATCGTGAGACCATCATCTTGAGAGATAGTGATGGCAACGACATTGAGTACGAGGACACCAAGTAGACCCTCAGAATGCGTGAAACTCTCACCGCATATAATGAATTACTCCAAGCCACCCATATTGATTGTCAGCATCTCGATCAGCCTTGGGTAGAAGAAAAAGCAGGGTCGCGCACCTGTCTCACAGCACCACAAGTTCGTCCGTCGCATCTTCTCACGCTCCTCATGGGAACAGAACGGAAGGTTCTATGGAGGCTTCTGGCAGAGCCTTCCAAAGGCGGACCGAGGGCGTATCGCAATAAATGGCAAGCGTACGCTAGAGCTAGACTTCTCAGGTTTTCATGTCGCTCTGCTCTATCGAATGCGGGGTATCAATTACTACAGTACGATCGGTGGCGACCCTTATGACATCGAAATTCCCGAAGTCTCTGACCCAGAATTTAGACGGCAGCTGATCAAGAGAACTATGCTGATTTGTCTGAACGCAGAGGATGAGAAGAGCGCCTGTCGCGCTATCTGCGTCGATCCATCGATACTGGCTAGCAAGCCTTCAGGACTCGAGCTGACCAATATTCTTCTCATGGGCGTGATCAACAAGCTTAAAGCCAAACACGACGCTATCGCACCTCAGTTCTGTAGCGATGCAGGTATTGAGCTGATGCACCTAGATTCAAAGATCACAGAGGAACTGATCGCTCAATACACAGCCGATGGCATACCTCTGCTCTCCGTCCATGACAGCTACATTATCCAAGAGGTCTATGGAGATGATCTGCATGAGAGAATGCAGAATGCAATGCGCGCGGTTGCGCCAGTTCCAGACGATGTCGATGAACTATTCGAACTCCCAAATCATACGCGTATCATCCAGCACGGCTACTTTGATGAGGAACTAGGTGTTGATGATAAAAAGCATGCTGAGATGCTCCATATAAAGGGCCAAGAATATGTAAGTGAGGCTTACCTCAAGAGGCTGGGGGACTTCAGGAGATGGATGGATTCAAAAACGTACCAGTAATGGTTTAGGACATACTACTGGTCCTGCTGGTCACTGGTCTGATGTGAATAATGTTTACACTATGTAATATTTACTCACTTCTGATGAAACATAATGGTTCTGATTCATCATAAGTCATTGTTAATAAACAATAATTTTACACCATGACGTTGGTGGATGCAGCACCGTTGGTGTTCACTGTATTCGCTGTGTCCATGGCCGCTGCTTCGTCCATGTATGGCTACTAAGCGCCGCATGATTGTTCGCCGCCTTACGCTAAACCTACGAAACCCTACGGCGGTTTCACCTCCCAATGGGAGATCGACAGTTACAACAGTGACGTCCAAGTATTCAACGATGAGCTGGAAACGCTCTACGAGTGCATTAACGACTACATCACAGAGGGTAACAGAGACATAGAGGAGATACAGCGACAACAGCGAAGCGCGCGGAGTGATGCGGACAACCTGTACTTCTAGCCCGTCTGCTCAGCACTCGCTCCCGAAGCAGCGAAGCACATTCCAATCGCGATGATGTTGGCGGAGATCAGGCGCATGTTGGGTCAGCATATTCATTTTGAAAATTAGTATTAATTCTCACTACCGCTGTACATTTGTTCTTGAAGATAATTCTGCAGGCCAGCCTGCTCAATTAGAGTATGCTGTGTTTCGATCCAATCAATATGCTCTTCAGTATCTTCTAGAATTGTTTCTAATATATCTCTCGATATATAATCTTTAAGCTCTTCACTAATCGTAATTGCTGTCTTCAAGCAACCTTGGTTCATAACTTCTACAGATAAGTCTGAACTCAGAACTTCAGGAATGTTCTCACCTATTTTTAACTTAGATAATTCCTGAAGATTAGGAAGGCCACCTAGAAATAGAATTCTTTCGATTAAGTAATCTGCGTGCTTCATTTCGCCAATAGACTCTTCATAAACCTTTTTTGCTAGCCGTTCAAATCCCCAATCCTTAATCATACGCGAGTGTAAAAAATACTGATTTATAGCTGTAAGTTCATTTTTTAGTATAATATTTAGTTGTGTAATAACCCTAGAATCACCGTTCATAAAACGCCTCTATAGTACATTCATCGGAAGTCCCCTATTGTTTAGGGCAAGTAAGTCATTGTTACAATAGGTTTTTTTTGAGAATGAGAGGCATTCGCAGCGCTAATGCGAAGAGTTTGCTAATAGAGTACTGTTGCGTCCTCTGGTTTCTATATTAATATAAAAAAGCTTGTAAATTACTTTGCTAAATCGTTAGTAATTCTTCTTCCATGTAGATTCGTCTAAAATTCAGAGATCCTAATAATGTATGTATGTAACTGTAACGGAATTACTGAAAAACAATTACATGAAGCGATTGATAGCGGAATTTCTCGATGGAGTGATATTCATACTTATTATGATTGTGAGCCACAATGCGGAAAATGCGAGCGCGAGATTGCCGATGCGATTATAAATAAAATTACAAAAATTAAATAGCGGAGGGTTCTTATGTGTAAGAAAATCGACTGCTACCAAAAACGTACCAGTAATGGTTTAGGACACACTGTTGGTCCTGCTGCTTACTGGTCTGATGAGAATAATGTTTACACCATGTAATATTTATTCACTTCTGATGAAACATAATGGTTCTGATTCACCATAAGTCATTGGTTATAATAAATAATTTTATACCATGATGTTGGTAATCTTTAAATTAAATTAATTTCAGGGCAAGGTCTGTAGGTCTTAGCTGGACGTAACGCTGCAGCATCCTGAGGTCTTTGTGACCGGTGGTGGAGGCTACTTCCATTACGTTCAGCCCTTTCTCAAAGAACCGAGTTGTCGCCTCGTGACGTAGGTCATGGAACCGAAGGCCGGTGATGTCGGCCCTACGTATTGCCCGATGCCATAATCCTTTCAGGGCCTCGGGATGAACCGGGATCACGACTCCTGAGATAGCCCTAGGTAGGGCCTCAATGGTTTGTCTGGCTGTTGGTGAGAGGGGGACGTCTCGGCTAGTCCCGTTCTTGGTCGTAGGTAGATGGACGTAGCCTTGATCGAGATAGACATCGTCCCAGTGCAGCCCCAGAAGCTCACCACGACGCATGGCTGTCTCTACGGCCAAGGTCACCAGCGGGGCTAGGTATAGATTGTCTGATGCCCGACAGGCCATGAGAAGACGATGTTCCTCATCACCCTCCAATCGACGGGTGCGGCCCTTTGATTGTGACGGCTTTCGAAGATTAGTTGCTGGATTGCCGGGAAGATTGAACCCCCACTCGGACATCGCAATACGGATGGCGTGGCTGATGATCGAAAGATCACGATTACATGCAGATGCCCCAACCTCTTTCAGTCGTTCATCACGATACCGGGCCAGATGCCCAGAGTTCAGTTTCGACAACCAGATATCAGACAACCATGTGCGTCTAAGTCGGGAGACAATGTACTTCTCAACATAGAAGCCACGTTTGGTTGGCGTTACCTCTCGACCATAGCGCTCGAGCAACTGCCCGACAGTGCAATCATTCGTAATTAAGTGGCCAAGGTCGATCTGTCGTTCCGTCTCTGCAGCCCACCGTCGAGCATCAGAGGTCTGATCAAAGGTCTTGGTCTGTACAGGCGTACCCTGACGCCGAACACGAGCCGTATATCGCCCGTTACGTTTCATTATTGATGCCAAATCCATCTCCTGTGGCACAGGAGTGGTACAAGCAGGGAGGCTGGACTGTTTTCTTACCTGTTAAACGACCACTAGAATCACCTAACCTCTTATTAAAATTCACGGCTTCCTGACGCCGCCGTAGCCAACTCGTTCACCCACGGAAAGTCGCTGTATTCCAACAACAAGTGGGAAGAACTGGCCGAATACGGGCGTCAACGCAATGCAAATGCAGCGCGCGTTTTATCGATACGGGGATGGAGAAAAATCTGGTCGGGAAGAGAGGATTCGAACCTCCGGCCCCTACGTCCCGAACGTAGTGCTCTACCAGGCTGAGCTACTTCCCGACGGCCGATCTCATACAACGCCGGGCGTACCTTTGCAAACGGCGAAGCGCGTTACCGAACAATCAGAACTGACTACCTGGCATGGCGCGCCACCCGGGCGGCATTGGAGCCGAGCAGGTAGTCGCTGACATCGGGGTGATTGGCCGACATCACGATCAAATCACCCCACCGCCACGGCCTGCGTAATGATTTCCTTATAGATCCGGCCATGGGCGACCACGTGGTGGACGGCGATCCCGTCCGGCACATTCTCGGCTACGAAGGCATGCAACCTTTTGTTTGTTTCCGCGATGGCCTTGTCGGCAAAATCATCAGGGAAGAACGACCTAACGACGCTCATGACAAAATCAGGCACCACAGTCATCATGCGGAGCCGAGCGTCGCAGGCACGCGCGTATTCGACCGCTGTTGCGAGGCCACGCGCCGCAGACGCGGTATCCTCAAGGTTAATAGGCAACAGGATATTCTTGTACATCAGGAGCCTCCTGAGCCGCTTGGACGGTCGCAGTGCCGCCATCATCCCGATTTTGTTTGCAAAGGCTATAGGTATGACGATGCAAGACCCGTGAATCAGGCCGCGGGTCATCTCCGTTCATGGCCGAACGGGCCACACAGGCTCAGGACTGACCGCGGTCGAAACGTCGGGCGACATCATCATCGGGGGTCACGCTGTTGTCGTCACGATCTTCCGACGGTTGAGCCGGGCGCGACACCTGATCGCCGTGATGCCAATAGGCCTCGAAACTCTCGAGCTGGGATTCGCTCTCGGTCACCCGCGTCAACGCCTCCTGTCCGCCCTGGGCCAGAATTTGCGCAACGAGCACCTGAGAGACGGTCATCGCAGGGACAATTGATTTGAACAAAGCCGGTGTATCGGAAGCCACCAGCAGCAAATGATCGGTCAGCACCGTGAGAGGGGAGACCAGGCTGTCTGTGATTGCCACGACTTTTGCCCCACGGCCGGTTCCGTATTCGGCCGCATCTATCGCACCGCGTGCATAGGGCTCGAAAGAATAAACGAGCATCGCATCAGCTTCGGAAATGCCGCGAATACCATCAGCAAAAGTACCGCCATGGCCATCAAGCAGGACCAAATTTTCGCGAAACATCGAACAAGCGTAGTGCACGTAAAACGCGGCGGGGAACAGGCTTCGCTGGCCGACAATATAAATCCGCCGCGCGCTCGCCAGCACCCTTGCTGCATCGGCAAGTTCATCGGCCCCGATCGCTTCAAGGCTGAGGGAGATATTCTCGCGGTCCGACGCGATCATCTCGCTTGCCAGCTGCGCAAGCGCCCGGCCGCCACTGCGGCGGCCCGTGCGGGCCAGAAGATTGCGTGCGCGCTGCCCAAAGCCGGTGGGCTGCGAACGCAACGCGTCACGGAACGGTTCACGAAGGGCTTCGTACCCATCAAATCCGATCGCCTGTGCCAGGCGCACCATGGTCGCCGGCTGAACCTCGGCGCGTTCTGCAAGCTGGCGCATGGAGGTGAACGCGATCTCATCCGGGCGGTCGATCAGATACTGGGCTGCCTGGCGCAATTGCGGGCTGAGTTTCGGAAACACCAGTTGAAGGTCAGCAAGAATTTTTTCGCTCACCGTAATTCCGTCCTGCGGTTGCTGCATCACATCCTGATTCATATTGGTCGTGCGGGCCGATCAAAAAACCGAATCACCTGATTCATCAACTCCACGAATGAAACACTTGTTTCATAATCGTCGCAACCCGAAACTGTCGGTTCCGCTAACGATACCAACGCCCATTGTCGTGCCGCCGTGACATCGCTAGCATCTGCGCGTCTTCCGACCCCAATCCAGAGCCCTTCATGGATATCTCCGACCACATCCGCACGATCCCCGACTTTCCCAAGCCCGGCATCCTGTTTTACGATATTTCGACCCTGCTCTCCCACGCCCAGGCATGGCGCCACACAGTCGACCTGCTGGCCGTTGCCATTCGCCAGCACCAGCCTGATTTGCTGGTGGCGATCGAAAGCCGCGGATTTCTGGTCGCCGCCCCGCTGGCGCTGCAACTCGGCTGCGGCTTCGTCATGGCGCGCAAATCCGGCAAACTGCCCGGCAAGACGATCTCCCACACTTACGAGCTGGAATATGGCTCAGACACGATCGAGTTGCAGGCCGACGCGGTCGAGCCGGGCCAAAAGGTTGTGATCCTCGATGATTTGCTCGCCACAGGCGGCACGGCCGGCGGGGCGTTGACCTTGCTGCGTCAGGCCGGTGCGGATGTCCGGGCGGCCGCCTTCATTATCGAATTGAATGGCCTGGGCGGACGCGATCACCTTGATATTCCGATCACCTCACTGCTGGAATTCGACGCCTAGTCCCCGGCCACAAATTTCCCATCGAGTTCTTCGGCCACGAACGTCTCGATGATCTCCTGCAGATCGGCATCCGGTTTCATGCCCAGCGCCCGGGCGCGGGCACCATCGGAGAACCACGCCCAGCCATCGACAATTTCCTGAATCAGCGCGTCCGGCTCGGACCGCACCCGCGCGGACACCGCGTTCCCGGCATAGTCGCGCAACGCGTCGAGCATTTCCGAAATCTTCGGAGAAATCCCGTTCATCATCACCGCACGGTTCATACCCAGGCTTTCACCATCGGCATTGTGGATGTCGATGAAGGCCTGCACCGCGCGCTTTGGGGACAAGATCAGCATGCGCGAGTCCGGTGTCACGGGGTTGCCGACATCATCACCCTGGAGCGGCTCACGCAGGATTGAGCTGGCAAAACCCGACGCGGCCGCATTGGGCTTGCCCGGGCGGATCACGATGGTCGGCAGCCGCAGCGTGCGTCCATCGACAAATCCCTTACGGGTATAGTCGTTGACCATCAACTCGCCGATCGCCTTCTGGGTGCCGTAGGAGGTCTGCGGCGTCAGCGCCGTGGCATCGGTCACCGAACGTTCGCCGCCATAAACCGCGAGGGAGCTGGTGAACACGATTCGCGGGCAGCGCCCGGTCCGCCGCGCGGCTTCAAGCACATTGCGCCCGCCATCCAGATTGACCGCATATCCCAGGTCGAAATCCGCTTCCGCCCCGCCGCTGACCACAGCAGCAAAATGAAACACGGCATCAGTCTTTACATCAATCAACGCGTCCACGGTTGCTCGATCACTGATATCTCCAGTGACAATAGAAACCCGTGGATCGACGGGCGGCAGCTCAACCGGATCGAACGCGTCGAACAACACGAGCTCGTCAACGTCTCTCGCCACCCCATCAGGGCCGACCAGTTCAGGTTTCGCCAAAATCCGTAACGCCAGCCTGCGTCCCAGCATCCCGGTCCCGCCCGTGATCACAACTTTCATGGTTTCATTCCCCCACGTTCCGGACTCTTAGGAAAATTCCGGTTCCAGCCTGTCCATCGCCTTAGACAGGGTAGCGGCCTCAGCCGCAAAGCACAGCCGCAGCCACCCTTCGCCGGATTCCCCGAACGCCCGCCCGGGCGCCATACCGACCCCGGTCTCGGCGATGAGTTGCTTTGCATAGGCCACGCTATCGGTCATGCCGTCGACTGCGAAGAACGCATAGAACGCGCCTTCGGGGCGCGCGAGGCGCACCCGGGGCATCCCTGCAAGTCGCTGGAACACCAGATCCCGATTGCGTCGGTAGCGTTCGACCATCTCGGCAACGAACGGCTCTCCATCCCGCATCGCCACCACACCGGCATGCTGAACAAAGGTCGTCGGCGAGGCGACGTTGAACTCGTTGAGTTTTGAGAAAACAGGCCCCAGCACTGGCGGGTGGATCAGCCAGCCGAGCCGCCAGCCGGTCATCGACCAGGTTTTCGAGAAACTGTTGACCACGATCACCCGGTCCTCCGGCTCTGCCTGGTCGAGAAAGGATGGAGCCCGCGGCCGGTCATAGATCAGTCGCACATAGACTTCGTCTGAAACCACATAGATGTCACGCTCGCGCGCAAAGTCGAGGAGCTCTCGCTGCTGGTCACTCTCCATCACCCAACCGGTCGGATTGCCCGGTGAATTCACATAGATCGCGCGGGTTCGGTCATCGCAGGCTGCCGCGATGTCATTCATATCCAAATGCCATGCCCCGGCTTCATCAGGCTTGAGCGGGACCGCGCGCGCTTCCCCACCCATCACCTCGACCGTGCCCGCACAATTCGGCCAGAGCGGCCCGATGATCAGGACGTTGTCAACCGCATCCACGAGCGCCTGGGACACCAGCATGATCGCCGCCATGCCTGAGGCACTGACGGTGATCCGGTCCGCATCAATTGGACGACCAATCAAATTGGTCGAATAAGTCGCGATCGTCTCGCGCAGGGGCGGAATCCCACGGTTTTGAGCGTAGAAAACATGGTCATTGGCCAACGCGTCGGTAACGGCGTTCTTGATGTAGTCCGGCGTCGGCAAGTCCGGCTCCCCGAACCACAACGGGATCACGTCATCGCGGCCAATATTGCTTTCCGCAACCTGCCGAATGCGCGAGCCTTCGAGGGTGTCGATAGCGGGCCTGACCCATCGTGGTGTGCTCATGGTGTTGTCGTTCATCAGTTACTCCTCCTGTACCGTGGCTCTCGGCACCCGGCGTTTCAACACCAACAACACGAAGACAACAAGTCTCATAATCGGAAACACCAATCCGACCGGTACCTCAAGTACAAAGAAAGTGGCACCGTCGACAAAGGTCCAGAGCATCGGAATGATGGCAAGCCACAGGACCGCCCGACCTTCAGACAGCAACAGGATCGCGAGAGTGAACAACACCGTGGCCGTCGGATCAGCCCCAAAGACTGGCGCCGCGGCAAATTCGCCTGACCCGAACATCAGTCCAACCAGCGGCCAGATAACTGCGCCAATCGTCGCCAGTGTGAGTCCGACCATCCCCGGGACACCGGGAACAAACCTGAACGTCAGCTTGCCTCGAAATAGGCAGGCCCAGCCCATCAGCACCGCCTGAAACACAAACAACCCCGCATAGGCGGGTGCGGCAAAGTTGAGGGTCGAGAAATGCAGCAGGTGGAAGCTAATTCCCGACCATAACCATGCGATGACCAGCCCAACCCCGACGGCACGAGCACTATGTGTGTGCGGCCGTAGGACGAAGCCGATCGCAATTAATACGAGCGCGTATCCAACAAACGCCAATGGCCAGATCGCGCGGTTGTGCTGTTCGGTGGCCGCGAAACACGTGTCGATTGTAAACGGAAGCATCGAAGGGTCACCGCGCGTGAGGGACCCTTATGGTGCGTGAGAGACACCTGACTGTCACCCCCTCGAGCCTCTACAGAGACTCCACATAACGCGCCATCCGGGACCGCATCGCGGCGTCCGACATCGGCCCCCGACCGACATTCATGTTTTCGACCATATGGTCCACATTGGACGTCGCAGGGATGGCGCAGGTCACACTTGGGTGGGAGACCACGAATTTGAGCAGGAATTGTGGCCAGCTTGTCGCGTCGATTTCCCCGGCCCATTCCGGCAAAGGCTTTCCGGTGAATTTTCGGATCAGGTTTCGGCGCTGGAACGGCCGGTTGATAATCACGCCGAGCCCCCGTTCAGCAGCCAGCGGCAATAACCGATCCTCAGCCTCACGGTCGAGAATGTTGTAGGTGAACTGCACGAAATCGAGCGGCCGGTTTTCCATGATATGCGCGAAGTCACCATGGCGACGGCCATGAGAGGTCGTAATTCCCACATAGCGAACCCGGCCGGCTTCCTTGTCTGCGGCCAGGGTATCGAGATGTTCTTCCCAGTCGACGAGATTGTGGACCTGCATCAGATCGAATCGGTTCACCCCCCATCGCTTTCGCGACGCCGTCATCTGGGTCACGCCGTCTTCGAGTACCGGGGTCCAGACCTTGGTCGCCGAGAACAAACCATCCGAAGCCGTTCCTGCCTTCTGCAAGTAATCGAGACACCAGCCGATCACATCCTGCGCCGTGCCGTACATGGGAGAGGAATCGACCATCCCGCCCCCTTCCGCGAAGAAGGTCTTCAACACTTCTGCCCGGGCTGTCCGCACGGCGATGTCCGTGCCCACATTAAACATGACCCAGGACCCAATGCCGATGACGGGAATCTGCTCACCGGTTGCAGGAATTTTCCGCATCAATATCGGCGCACCCGCCGCTAATGCCGGGGAGAAATTGAGGCCGGAACCGAGCGCGAGCCCCGCGCCAGACATGGTCGCTAGCAATTTTCTGCGGCCGAGCAGGTGGATGTTTTTCGTCATGGCGCAAGAATCGACTGCCTTGGCTGTGCGATCAAGCCCGCCCTGGGAACAAATGCGTGAGGTCCGCACATCGGGCAAGAATTGCTCCAACCCGCTCTATCAGGCATATCAGTGGCAACAAGAAACAAGAGGTGCCTCCCCGATGACTGACTTTGAAGCGCGCGATCTCACCGAAGGTCTGAACGGCGAACTTGGTTTCCGCCTGCACGACTGGAGCGCAGGCTTCGCGCAGATTTCAGTCGATCTGGACCACCGTCACAAGAATCGCCAGGGCGGTCTGCATGGCGGCACGACTTCGGCCCTGATCGATGCCGCGACGGGATTCTGCGGTGTCTACGAACCCAACCCGGAAAAGCGCCGTGGCAATGTCACCGTATCCCTGACCGTGAACTTTGTGGGCCGCGCCAAAACCTCGACCATCATCTGCACTGCAAAGACCGTGAAGACGGGCCGGCGGCTTTATTTCGCGGCCGCCGAAGTCCATGACGATGACGGCAACCTCGTCGCCACCGCCGATGCGGTCTACGCCTATGTGGACCGCGACGCCCAGCGCCAAAAATCCGGGAGCTGAGTGCACGAAATGGCACTCCGGGCAGCAAAATTCCAGATCGGCCAGTTGGTCCGCCATGAATTATTCGATTATCGCGGCGCCATCTTCGACGTCGATGCCGTCTATAGCGGCACCGACGAATGGTACGAACAGGTCGCCCGGTCGCGACCACCCAAGGATGCGCCCTGGTATCACGTGATGGCCCACAACGCCCTGCACACGACTTACGTGGCGGAACGCAACCTGAAGGTCGAACCCGATCCGACCCAGATCGCTCACCCGGATCTGGGAGCGCACTTCTCGGCCTTTGACGGCACCCGCTACCTCAAGGGTGAGAAGGCCCACTGAGCCAAGTCCTTGACACCCCGCGTCATGCACCCCATCGTCTTTGTATCGTAACTCTGGGGTGCCCTGCTCCTGACCCAAGTGGCAGGCAGGGCTGAGAAAAAACCCATAACCTGATCCGGATCATGCCGGCGGAGGGAGTTGTTGCGACGGTCTTCTCGAAGACGCTCCACCGCCCCCACGTTCCGGATCTCTGATCGAGGCCGATTCAATGTCGACTCGCCTACGCACTCTCCTTGTCACCGCAGCCAGCGCTGCAACAGGCATGTTCATTGTCACAACAGCGCAAGCTGAGCCGTTGCGCGTGCCGGTTCTGGTGCCCATCACCGGCTTCCTATCGCTCGAAGGCACCAGTCAGAAAAACGGCGCAGAACTCGCGCTGGTTGGCAGTGACGTGAGCTTCAGCGTATCCGACACCGCGACCTCTCCGGAAGTCGCGATCAACGCCTTCGAACGGGTCGCGGATAACAAGGGTGCGGTCGCTATGGTTGCCCCCATGCTCGGCACCCAGATGCTGGCTCTGATCCCGCTGGCCGACGAATTCTCCATTCCCATGATCACCGTTTCCGGCACGGCACGGATCACCGATCTGGGTAGCCCCAATGTGTTTCGCTTCTTCCCGGGCGACGCCGTGGTGAAAGCCGCCCAGGCCCGCTACGCGGTCCAGGAACGTGGCGTCAAACGCCCGGCGATCATTTCCCAGACAACCGCCTACGGCCAAAGCGGACGGGCCGAACTGGAAACCAACCTCGTTGCCCTGAAGGCGCCGCCGGTTTTTCAGGAAGCCATCGACGTATCCGTGAAGGATATGCTGCCCGTGCTGTTGAAGGTGCAGGCTTCCGGCGCAGACGCCTTATTGCTGCATCTGCATTCCGGGCCCACAGCGCTGGTGATCCGGCACGCCCGTGCGCTGGGCCTCGACATCCCCATCATCGCGGGATCGGCGATGCACCAGCCGGAGACCGCCGAGCTTCTGGAACTGGCCGAACTCAACGGCGTTTGCGCCGAATCCGGCTCATCCCCCGTCTCTGAGGGCACCGAAGCGGTACTCGAATTTGTCGATGCCTATCGCCGGTCTTTCGACCGCGAACCGGATGCTTTCGCCATGGGTCAGTATGACGGCGCCCAGATGGTGCTTGCCGCCATCGCGGCCGGCGCAAAAACAACCGACGATGTCCGCACGCATCTGCAGACCGCCAGTCACCAGGGTCTCGCCATGGATTACAAGTCCGACGGCACCGGCAACATGGCTCATTCCGCCGTGATCATCTGCTACGGCGCCGACGACCGGGTGCCCCAGATCGTAAAACGCTACGAGAACCTGACCGGAACGCTTTAGCGAACCATCGCTGGCGCGCCGTTCATGATTATTGTCCAGATCGCCCTGAACGCGCTTTCGCTCGGCGCGGCTTACGCTCTGGTCGCGATCGGCTTTGTGCTGGTGCTCAACGCCACCACTGCCGTGAACTTCGCCCATGGCGAAAGCGTGGTTGCTGGCGGGTTTGCCGCCGTCGCCCTGGCGGTATTGCTGCCCGCCGATACCGGCCTGCCCGGCTTTGTCCTGCTGCCTGGTGTCCTGGTGATCACCGCCTTACTTGGCCTCGCCATCGGCGCTGTAGCCTATCTGCCGATCCGAAATCGACCTCCTATCGCCGTCTTTGTCACCACGATCGCCGTCGGCATCATCATCACCAACGGTCTGAACGCCACTTTTGGGGCAGCCCCGCGGACCGTGCCAGCGCTGCTCGGAACCGGGAAAATCGAAGGAGCTGGTGTCAGCATCAGTTTTCAGGCCCTGGCGATCATTGCCACTGTGACCGTCCTGATCCTGGGTCTGGCGATCCTCCTGCAACGCACCCAGCTCGGGCGCCAGCTGCGCGCCTGCTCGCAGGACCCGGAGATGGCCCGGGCGCTGGGCATTCGCCTGACACGGATCACCATGCTGGCATTTGCCCTCGGCGCGGCCTTTGCGGGCGCCGCCGGGCTGTTGCTTGCGCACCAGTTTTTCGTCAGTCCTTCGGATGGCGGCATCCTAATCCTGAAAGCCTATATCGCAGTGGTCATCGGGGGTTGGGGCAGTCTGCGGGGCGCGGCTGCAGGAGCACTTTTAATCGCATTCTTCGAAGTCGGCGTCGCGACGATTGCATCACAGCCCCTGGCTGAAGGCGCGCTCTATGTCGTCGTGCTGCTGGTACTGTTTTTCCGCCCCCAGGGCCTGTTCGGCGAGCCCCAACAGGTGCGGGTATGACCCGGCGCACCGGCCTGATCGCTGCCACCGGTCTGGCACTCGCGATCTATGCCCTGATTTTTGGGTCGTCCTATGACCAGCGCCTCCTGACCCTTTCTGGTGTCTATGTAACCCTGGTGCTCGGCTATCAGTTCATCTTCGGCCACGCGGGAGCCCTGAGCCTGGCCCAGGGAGCGTTCTTTGGTGTCGGCGCTTACGCAACGGGAATTTTGGGTGCCCGGTACGGCGCGGAATTTCTGATCACCTTTCCGATTTCGATTGCGCTTGCCGCGGGATTTGCCGCGCTTGTGGCGATACCGGTGTTGCGCCTGAAATCACACTATTTCGCCTTGGCCACCCTGGCCCTGAGCCAACTTCTTCTACTGATTGCCGTGAACTGGGAACCGGTCACTGGCGGTGCTAACGGCATTCCGGGAGTCCCCCCGGTGACGCTCTTCGGCTGGACGCTGACCCGGGGCCTGCCGTTACTGGCCTTCGTCTGGGTCCTGGTCGGCCTCGCCGCGGCCATCGTCCATTGGCAGCTAAAGCCCTCCCGGATAGCGGCCTTCACGATCATGCGTGACACGCCCCTGGCAGCCCCGGCACTCGGGATCGACAGCGGCCTACTTCGGTTCCGTGCCTTCCTGCTCAGCGCCGCTTTTGGCGGTGCGGCCGGGGCTCTCTTCGCACATACCAACCGTGTGGTTTCCCCGGAAACTCTGGGGTTTGGGGTCATGATCACCTGCCTGACCATGACCGTGGTAGGCGGACGGTTCGGAATTCTAGGGGCCCTCATTGGTGCCTTGCTGCTCACCCATTTGCCGGAATGGTTCCGCAGCCTGGAAGAATACTATCTCGTCGCTGTCGGGATTTTGTTGCTGGTCAGCGTCATATTCGCGCCCAACGGCATCGTGGCACTCCTCCCCCGCAGACAACCTGCAGGAGAAAGCTCAAACCAACCGAATGTGGACGGAGACGCTGTTGGCTTTGTCGCAGCGGGCGAAGGCCTGGCCGTTCTGGGCATCTCCAAAAGCTATGGTGGTGTGCGAGCACTGGATGATGTCAGCCTGCACATAATGCCGGGCGAAATCGTTGGAATCATCGGCCCGAACGGGGCCGGAAAGACCACATTGGCAAACGCGATCAGTGGCGCGACGATCGCCGATCAGGGTCTGATCCGGCTGGGCACGCGTGATATTACCATCGCGCCGGCGCACGACATTGCACGCTGGGGCATTGCCCGAACTTTCCAGACACCCCAACTGCCCGATGATCTGAGCGTCAGCGAGATCGTGGAAGCTGCCCAGATCACCGCCACAAACCCGAAACTTCCGAGCGTAGATACCGCGCTCACATTCTGTGGCCTTCATGAATACAGCACGACGTCTTGCGGCACCCTTGCCCATGGCATCCGGCGCCGTGTCGAGATTTGCCGGGCCCTCGCCGCACGACCCCAGGTCCTTATCCTCGATGAGCCCGCCGCAGGGCTTTCTGCAGAGGAACAGGAAGAAATCGGCGTGATGTGCCGCAAATTAGCCGATGCCGGAATGGCGGTTCTCCTGATCGACCACAACATCGGGTTTCTCCAACCCCTCGCGACGCGCCTGGCCTGCCTGGAAGCCGGCGTGGTCATCGCTGACGACACACCAGATTTGACGCTCGCCAATCCGCGGGTGCGCGACGCCTATTTCGGGATGGCAGAGCTATGACCGTTCCCGCCCTCGAGGTACGCAGTCTCTCGGTCCGCCATAGCGCCGTCACCGCCCTGTCCGAAGTGAGTTTTGCCGCCGCGGCCGGCGACGTCACCGTTCTGCTGGGGGCAAATGGTGCCGGGAAATCGAGCCTGTTGCGCGCGCTGATCGGTCTCGCCACCGCCACCGGCGACATCATCCTCGACGGAGGCGACATCACCTCTTTGACAACCGAGGACCGCATTCGTGCTGGCCTTGCATGGGTGCCCGAGGGACGCCGCGTGTTTCCCGGGATGACCGTGACCGACAATTTGTTCGTCGCGTGTCCCGGGCCAGGTCAGGCCCGGCAGAAAGCCCTCGAAGAGGTCTTCACATTGTTCCCCCAGCTTGCCGCACGTGCGGCAGAGCACGCCTGGAAGTTATCAGGGGGACAGCAACAAATGCTGGCCATCGGTCGTGGCCTGATGGCCCGGCCAAAGGTCTACCTGCTCGACGAACCTGCGCTGGGCCTGGCACCGCGCCTGGCGAATACTGTAGCCGAAGGCCTGCAACAAATCTCCGCGACCGGCGCAGCGATTATTATCGCCGAACAGAACGCAGGTTTCGTGGCAGACATCGCCAACAAAACACTTTTGTTACGCAACGGGAAACTGGTTCGTGAAATCTGATCTGAGGTTCCGCGGTTACGGACAGGACACTTGCGTCACCCAGCCATTCTGAATGCCTGTCTCTGGCCACACTGTGGCGACCACTTTCTTGTCCAGCGAAAGCTGCGTGCGATAATGGCATGCGACTTCGCGCGCGGCCCGTGGGGCGTGACTTTCTGCCAAACTGGGGTCCAGCACCATCGACAGGCGGTTGTCGGCATCTACCGACAGTTCGGCTAAATCACCACGTTCGGAAGCCCATTCAAGAAATGCGTTTTCAACATCACCAAAGGCCGGGGCCATAAATTCCTTGGGCAACCGGATGAAAGAACGGCTGACCCAACCTGTCTTGCCACTGTCGTCAAACTCGCGAATGTGCACCCACCGTCCATCTTCATCAAAAGCCACAACGCGATTTCCACGCTTCAACTTCGCCACGATTTCCTTTGTTTTCCCCGGTCCTGCGCGCACGTTCAGGTTACGGGCCGAGATGGTGCCCTGCCAGCTTCGCACGGTTTCCTGTGCCAATGCCCAACTGCTCCAAAACACGAGGAGCGCGGCGAAAGCGATGAGAGTGGGGTGTTTCATCATCCAGTGAACCAGTCCGGAGAGGCGCAGGGGATTTCTATTTCCGTTCGCCACCTCGACTTGCACAAGTGGTCTTGCGAGTATGTCACGACTCACGTCTGGAACATAATGAACGCTCAAAAATTTCAACTCCGCTATTCACCGGTCGAGGACCGTATTCTGATCATTGTCACCGACGATGCCGATCAGGGTGAGGTTTTTGGGCTGACCCGGCGACTGGTCAAACGCCTGGTTCCTGGTCTGGAAAAAGTCTTGCGCAAGGCAGGTCACCTTGTCCCACCACCGGCAGCCGATACGGTCAACCCGGCCCCCGCCCCAACACCGGCAGAGGTCACCGCCCTCAGCGCGCAGCAGAAATCTGCTGCTCCTGCAGGTGCCGGTTCGAGCACGGAACCAGAGCCGCCCGCGCCTGTCTCAACACCCTCACATCTGGTTACCCGGCTTCGGGTCATCGAAAAGGGCAAAGGGCGCCATATGTTACAGCTAACCGATGGCGCAAAATCCCTAAGCATTCCCCTGACCGATGAACAGCTTGCGCAATTCTCCCACGGTATTGTCACGGTCCTGGGTAATACCGACTGGGATTTATCGGCGGTGCCCGGCAACGACGGTGACGAAGTAGCGACCGCCGAATCCGGTGCGGCGGCCCTCGATATCAGCGCCGACAGTCCCTCCAAATATCGTCACTAAGTCGATCCAAAACCGCGACTCAGATAGGTTACGAGGATGAAAGTTAACGGCTCCCCCTGAACGACCCGAGGCCCCGATGGCACGCCCTGAAAAAACAGTCCACACATCCGACGAAGCCCGCAAAGCGGCTGAAGACACCGCCCGGCACTTGCTCAATATCGGCGCCGTGAATTTCAAACCCGAAGACCCCTACACGTTCACATCCGGGCGGGTCAGCCCGAGCTATATTGATTGCCGTCGGGTGATCGCATTCCCCGAAGCCCGCGAGGCCATGACCGCCCATGCGGTGGCGTTGATCGATCGGGAAATCGGACTCGACAGTATCGACGTGATCGCCGGCGGCGAAACTGCGGGGATCCCCTATGCCGCCTTCGTGGCCGTCGCGCTCGGCAAGCCCATGGTCTATGTCCGCAAGCAACCCAAGGGGTTCGGCCGGATGGCACAAATCGAAGGCGCCCTCGGCGATGACGCCCGGGTCCTGCTCGTCGAGGACCTGACCACCGATGGCGGTAGCAAGGTTGGCTTCATCGATGCGTTGCGCGAAGCTGGTGCCACGGTGGAGCACACTTATGTTGTGTTCCACTACGGCATCTTTGCCGAAGCCTGGGAGACCATGGACAAGCTCGGTGTCGGCCTCCACGCCCTGGCAACCTGGTGGGATGTGCTCGACGCCGCCCGCGCCGACAGCGTATTCAGCACCGAACAACTCGACAGTGTTGAGGAGTATCTCGGCGCGCCGGACACCTGGAAGCCGATGAAAGCCTGAGGCGGCCGACACACGCGTATTCGTGACTGCAAGAGCCTCGACATTGCCACACTCCCATGGCCTACAATCGCCGGACATGATCTGAGGGAGTGAATTTTTGAGCGTTCGACGCATCATCGCCACCGCCGCGTTGGCCACCATCCTTTCAGCCGGCAACGCCCTGGCCGACAAGGACGAGCTGGTCATCGGGATCAGCCAGTTCCCCCAGGGCTTCCATCCGAATATTGCAAGCCATGTTGCCTTGTCCCTAATCCACGGAATGACCCGGCGGCCCTTCACCGTCTACAACGCCGAATGGCAACTCGTCTGCCAGCTGTGCACCCAATTGCCGAGCCGCGAAGCCGGTACGATCCGCGACTGGACCGCCCCTGACGGCAAACCCGGCCTCGCCGTCGACTACACGATCCGCGACGGCGCAACCTGGGGCGACGGCACGCCGGTTAGCACCAAAGACGTGCAATTCACCTGGGCAATCGGACGTGACGAGCGCGCCGGGGTTAACAATCAGGAACTCTATCGCCGGATAGAAAAAATCGAGTCACTCGATGAGTCCCGGTTCACGATTTTCTGGAACAAGCGCACCTGCAACGCCGAAGCGATCAACGATTTTGAGATCGTCCCCGCCCATCTCGAAACCGACGCGGCATCTGACCCGGCGGCCTATCGTACCCGAAACGCCTATGACACCGACCCGACCCAGGCCGGACTGTATTTTGGTCCTTACCGGGTCACCCATGTAGAGCCGGGCGCAACGGTGATCCTTGAACCCAACCCCACCTGGTGGGGGAAGCCACCGCATTTCAAGAAAATCACCGTGCGCACGATCGAGAACACGGCCGCCCTGGAAGCCAATCTGGTATCCGGGGAAATCGACTATATCGCCGGTGAAGACGGTATTTCCCTCGACCAGGCTCTGGCCTTCGAGAAGCGCCATGGCGGCCGCTTCAATGTGGTCTTCAAGCCGGGCCTGTTTTACGAACATATCGACCTCCGGCTCGACAATCCGCTGCTGCAGGACATCCGGGTGCGCCGCGCGCTGCTCCACGCCATCGACCGGGACTCCATCAGCAAACGCCTGTTCGAAGGCAAACAGCCGGTCGCCAACACCCCCGTGCATCCGCTGGATTCGGTCCATGTCGACAATGTCCGGAAATACGATTTCGACGCCGCCCGCGCCAAAGCATTGCTCGACGACGCCGGCTGGACGGACCTCCGCAAGGGGATCCGCCATAACACGGCGGGGAAGCCGTTGCGTCTGGAAATCATGACCACGGCCGGCAACCGCGTCCGTGAGCTTGTCGAACAAGTGATTCAGTCCAATTTGCGAGACATCGGGATCGATCTGCGGATCCGCAACCAGCCCGCCCGAGTGCTGTTTGGCCAGACCATCCGCCAGCGTGAATTCACGGGCATGGCCATGTTCGCCTGGTTCTCGAGCCCCCAGAACGTGCCGCGCACCACCCTGCACACAACGATGATTCCGAGCGTGGAAAACGGCTGGTCCGGCCAGAATTATACGGGGTATCAAAGCCCGGAAATGGATACCGCCATCGATAAGGTCGAAGTGGAATGTAGCGCCGAGGCCCAAACCCGCCACTGGACCACCATCCAGCAGATCTATGCCGAAGACCTGCCGGTTCTGCCCCTGTATTTCCGGGCCAACGCCTTCATCATGCCAAAATGGCTCAACGGCGTAACTCCCACCGGACACCAATATCCCAGCACGTTATGGGTCGAGAACTGGACCGCGAAGTGAGGCGCCCTTGCTCGCCTTCCTGACCCGTCGATTATTCGGCATGGCCGTGGTCCTCGCGGTTATGTCCTTCGTGGTGTTCATGCTGATCGGCCTGATGCCTGGCGATCCAATCGACATCATGATCGCTTCGAACCCCGACCTGACGCCGGCCGATGGCGAGCGCCTGAAGCGCCTGCATGGTCTCGATCTGCCGCTTTGGGAACGCTACAGCAATTGGCTCGGCGGGGTGCTCGCTGGTGATCTGGGTTTTTCACGCACCTATAACCGCCTGGTACTCGACATTCTGCTGCCGCGCCTGGGAAACACTGTGGTGCTTCTCGGATTGAGCTCTCTGGTGGCGATTGCCATCGCCATTCCCCTGGGCGTAATCGCCGCGACCCGACCGCAATCCCCTGTCGATAGCGCGATCAACCTGTTTTGCTTTGCTGGCATATCGGTGCCTCCCTTCTGGCTGGCGCTGGTGTTTATCCTTTTCTTCGCCGTGGCCCTGGGCTGGTTGCCCGCCGGCGGGATGGGGTCACCGGATGCGGGCCTGTTCGGCCGGCTTGAATTCCTTGTCCTGCCCGTCGCCACACTCACCATCGCCAGCCTCGCCGGCTACACTCGCTTTGCCCGCGCCGCGATGATTGAGGTGCTGCGCCAGGATTATATACGCACCGCCCGGGCAAAGGGCCTGGGCCCCGGGCGAACCGTGTTCGGCCATGGCCTGCGCAACGCCATGCTGCCCCTTACCACGATCATCGCGCTGGATTTCGGCTCGCTTTTCTCCGGCGCCCTGATCACAGAGACCATGTTCGGCTATCTGGGCATGGGCAAGCTGATTTACGATTCGATCCTCGGCAATGACTTCAACCTGGCGCTGGTCGGGCTTTTGCTCGCCACTCTGGTTGTCCTGATCGGCAATTTTCTAGCCGATATCGCCTATGCAGTCCTCGATCCACGGATTTCCTTCCGGGCCCTGGAAGCGGCATGAGCCGGTCCGGGCGCACAGAACCACGGCTGTTCTGGCAACGCATGCGTCGGAACCGGGCGGCGTGGCTCAGCGCACTGATTCTGGTTATCGTGGCGTCCCTGGCACTGCTGGCACCAGCCTTCGAAATTTTGCTCGGCGTTGACGCCACCCGGGTCGATCTGTTCAACCAGTACGCCTCCCCCGACACCCAACACTGGCTGGGCACCGACGAGGCCGGGCGCGATGTCTTTGTGCGACTGCTCTATGGCGGACGCATTTCCCTGTTGGTGGGGCTGGTTGCCGCCATCGGGGCAGCGGTGATCGGTACCTCTGTAGGGCTGTTTGCCGGATATCATGGCGGGGTGCTGGACACGCTGCTGATGCGCACCACCGATGGGGTGATTGCCCTGCCCTTGCTGCCATTGCTGATTGTGCTCGCTGCGGTCGACCTAACCAAGCTGGGTGTCCCGGACGGGATCGCGAATTCCGAAATGGCCAGCCTCTACCGGATTATCTTCATCATCGCGATCGTCGGCTGGACGACCGTGGCCCGGCTGGTTCGCGCCGCAACACTTTCCGTGCGCACGCGCGAATTCGTCCGCGCCGCCGAAGCCATGGGCGCGCGGCCGACCAAGATCATGCTGCGCCATATTCTGCCGAATGTGGTCTCCCCCATCGTGGTGGCAACAACCCTGTCGATCGGTGCGGTGATCCTGCTGGAATCGGTCCTCAGCTTTCTCGGCCTGGGCATCCAGCCGCCGATCCCGAGCTGGGGCAACATGCTCACCAATGCCCAGGAACTCGCGACTAGGGCACCTGCGCTGGCGGTCTGGCCCGGTGTGGTGATCTTCGTGACTGTGATGGCATTCAACTTCTTAGGAGACGGCCTGCAGGACGCGCTGGACCCGCGGGCGGTCCGGCGGGAATAGGCGATGCCCTGGATCGTTCTGACGCTATGTATTGTGGCGATCGTCTATGGCCCCAGTGTCTGGGCCCGCACGGTGTTGGCCCGCAACGGTGATGACCGCCCGGATTTCCCCGGAACCGGTGGTGAGCTTGCCCGACATCTGCTCGACGAAGCCGGCTTACAGGAAGTCACTGTCGAGCTGACCGAACGCGGCGATCACTATGACCCCGAGGATAAGGCAGTCCGCCTGACGCCGGGTAATTTGGATGTCCGGTCCCTCACCGCCATCACTGTCGCTGCCCACGAGGTCGGTCATGCGCTTCAGGATCGTGACAACTACCAACCCTTGCAAACCCGCACGGATATGGTCCGGTGGACAGGCGGCCTGCAGAAGCTCGGTTCGGCCGTTCTCTTCGGATCATTCCTGCTGGGCGCAATCACCCAGGCTCCGGGCGTCACCCTGCTCTTCGCCGGTGTCGGCGTAGCAACCATGGCAAGCTCCGTGCTGGTGCACCTGATTACACTGCCCGTGGAGTTCAATGCCTCTTTCCAGCGCGCGCTGCCCATCCTCGACCAGGGTGGCTATCTGCTCCCCGAGGACATGCCGGCTGCCCGCCGTATCCTGAAGGCCTGTGCACTGACCTATGTGGCCGCCTCACTTGCCGGCCTGCTCAATCTCTGGCGATGGATTCGGGTCTTCCGCTAGCCCGTCGGGCGTTACGATAGGCGGCCGGGGACAACCCGACGTCTTTCTTGAAAACCCGCGCAAATGCCGCCTCGGACCCATAGCCCGCCAGTTCGGCGACCGCGAGTGTGCTCATATGACCATCCGCCAATGCCTCGCGGGCCAGTTGCACCCGCCAGCTGGTTACATATTGCATTGGGGTGAATCCCAGCTTCTGCGTAAATCGCTGGGCAAAACCGGTTCGCGACAAACCCGCTTCCCGGGCCAGACTCTCGACTGTCCATTGGGCCGACGGCGCCTTGTGAAAGGCCGAGAGGGCCCGGGACCAACCACCGGGCCCGGAGCACTTCACTTGATCGGCAACGCGATGAACGTCCCATTATTCTGTTGGGTCACTTCTCGCATCAGAGTTTCGAACCGGCCGTTGGAGGTCGGCAACAAAAAGCCGATAGCGTGGACCCGTGCCTGACGCTTTCCAGTGATCCGGTTGGTGTTCATCCGCCCCAGCGTACTGATCACGGAATCATAGCTCGCGCCGGTGTAATCATCCCCGAAGATATAGATCGAGACTTTCTGGCTAGGGTTTACGTAGCGCTTCAGCGCCACCTCGAGGCCCTCGACCGGGCTGCTGTTGGACGCACTCTTCCAGTTCCGAAACAGCCGGATAACACTGTCTCGCCGCGCCTTGGTGTCCGGAATCCACCGACCGCTATAGCCGCTGAGCAAATGGGTGCCGTTGTCATTGAGAATTTGGAAACCCTTGATGCGGGGATGGATATTGATGATGTTTTCCACCTCCCGGGTCACCCGTGACCAGATCGATTGCATGCTCCCCGACGTGTCGACGATGAACACCACATAGTCGCTGTCGACCGGAATGCCGCCGACTTCTTCATCACGGGTCGTTGAAGTGTCAGGCCTGATGCTGGCGCGCTGACTTTCACGCAAGGAACGCTCGACCAGTTCGAGCCCGGCGAGGTTTTCCTCGACGCTTTCGGCCTCCTGAATGGCACCCCGCAGGGCATTTTTCGCCTCCGCTGCCAGACTATCCTCGCGAGTCAGTTGCTCCTGAATATCCTCCAGAGACTGGGTTTCCCGCTCGAGCGCAGCCTGCAGGGCCGTGACCCGAGATTCCGTATCGAGCACCTGCTCGAGCATGCGTTTGGTCTCGGACGTGAAGTCCGGCAGGACAGACTCAGCAAAGGGAGAAATCAGGACCAGCAGGACTACCGCCCCGAAACCACACGAGATGACATCAAGGAAGGAGAGGCTGAAGATTTCAAATTCGCGGGACTTTTTCTTCATGGCCAGCTCACTGCGGGGCTGATCATCAAGCCGTTGGTTTGCGCCGTCCAGCGCCAGTAGAACGCCGCGGCCTCAGGATCACCTTCCATGGGCAGCAGGATGACATTGGTGCGGATTTTGTTCAGGCCGGAATTGTTGATCGTGTGCGCAAATAGATGACCACGACATTCACCCGAGATCGACGCGGCACCACCCCACAAGACACTGCACCCGGAGAACGGGTTGAGACTGCGGTAACCGGAATTTCCCGCCGTCGGCAGGCCGTCGGTCACCAGGTAGATGTCTGTTGGCTTGTGGGCTGCAACGGCCTTCAGGCCTACGGCAAGATTGGTCGGCCCGGTGGGCACGATCTTGTTGAAATCCGCCACAAGCCGTCCCAGACCAGCCGCGTCTCCCCCCGACGTCCCGCCTACCTTGCCGAGGGTCGTCGCCGTGTCGTTAAACGTCACCACGCTGACCACTGTATCCTGCGGCAGGCGCGCGACGAGCCACTGCATAACGCGGCGGGTTCGCTGCCATTTCGGACCGGCTACTTTTGTTGCTTCTCCCTGATTTTTACGGCGAATGATGTCGATCAGAGCCGTGTCCGTCATGGACGCGCTGCTGTCGATCAGAATTGCAATCCGCTTGCCTTCGACCCGCAGACCGATCAGGTAGTTTTCCTCACCGGCCTGCTGGCTCTGCACCAGATCTGTGTTGTCCTTAACCTCGATGGTCTCGATGGTTTTCTTGAGACTCTCCTCCTCGCTACGCCGGGCGGTGATTTCCTTCTGTTTCTTGTTGATCTCGTCCTGGACGCGGGAAATCTCGCTTTCCAACGCCTCGACCTGGCCCGTGGTCGACGCTTTGGCTCGCAAGGCCGATACAACTTTTGCACTAAGGTCGTCTTCGGCTTTCTGCAAACGTTCGAGATCAGACGTCAGGCGTTCACGCTCGTCAGAAACATGGGCAACATCATGTTTGACCAGCATCAGGACAAGAATGATCGCGCCCAGCCCGCAGGACATGACGTCCAGAAAGGCGAGGTTAAAACCCTCGGTTTTACGGCGCGCTCTCAGCTTCGACCCAATGTGCTGATGCGGTTCAGCAGGAAGGATTCACAGTACTCATGGGTGTCTGTGACCATGGAATCCTGCAGGCGCTGAAGCTGGTGCAGCAAAAACATCAGAACGATGCTAATCAGCAGGGCTACGAATGTGGAATTGAACGCCACTCCGAGGCTTTCCGTCATCCCGGCAATATCCCCGGCTAACGCCTGATCAGCCTGAGACAGGGCCTGGCCGATACCGCGCACCGTGCCGATGAACCCGATCGCCGGAATTGCCCAGATCAGGTAACGGACCATGGAATTCTCGGCTTCCTGCTTCAGGGCCAGCGCCTCGACATTGGCGTCAATCGTCTCCGAGGTGTTCTGCACGTTGTCGGTGATCAGGAACCGCCGCAAGCTTGCCGACAAAGTCCGCACCAGCGGTGTGGTGCGGATACGGTCGGGCAGCTTCTCCAGTGTTTCCAGCATCGAGGCGAGGTCATCGTCGCCCTCCGCGCCACCCTCCAGCAGATCCACATTGAAAAGGTAGCGGTCCTTTAGAATAGCAAAACATTTGTCGAGGATGAGGAACGTCCCCCACAGCATCATCATGATGCAGATTTCCTGTTCCCAGTCTTTAAGGATCACCGCCAGTTCGCGCGGCGCGCTTTGCCCGGCAGCCCGGGCCGCCGCGATAGCGTCAGCTGATTCGGGCCAGACATATCCGACGTAAAACAGATGGACGACTATGATCGAGACGACCAGAGCCAGGGTGTTCTTGATTGCGAATGCCATATCAGTAGCCGCTTTCCAGTCGCATTAGATATCCACCGGGAACGACACCGGTGAGTTCAGGCTGATGCCCGATTGAGCGTAGGCGAAACCGATCAGGCCACTGCCAAGGGCGAGGACCATGATCGCAATTCTCGCCTTTCGAAATCGCGCCTTAGCGCGCGTTGCTGCCTTGTGCTGCATGCAGATATCTCCCGATTCTGAATCCGATATCTTCTTTACCGTGGGTCGACCCTTCACGATAGGACGCCCGCAATTTCGTTCGCGTTCCTGATTTCCAACTCGAGCCTTTGACCACATGAGTGCCGCCAGAACGCGGCCCAAGGGGATCGGTTTCGACCTGGTCACGGCTGGGTGGCTGAAGCGAATAAAAATCATGAACCCATTCGCTGACATTTCCGGTCAGATCGAACAGACCGGAACTCTCGGCCGGAAAGCTGCCGACCGGGGCGAGACCTGCGAAACCATCATTGTATTTCGGCACATAGAATTTGGTGATCCCATTGGCAGATTCATCGGCAATGTTGCCTGCTTTTTTCGGCACGGTCCCCGTATCACCCCAAGTAAAAATCGTCTGCTTCGGGCGACCGGCCAGACGCGCGAGCCATTCCCACTCGGCCTCGCTCAACAGGCGATAGCCATCGCTGGTGGTGCTCACGCCGACGAGCCTGCCATTGGAAATTCGGTAAAACGGCGTCAACCGCTCCTGAACGCTCAGCCAATTGGTAAATTCCGCAGCCGCTACCCATGAAATCCCGGTAACCGGCGCTTTCGATGCACCCCGACGACCACTTTTGAACTGCGCAAACTGACCATTGGTGACCTCGTGGCGGGCCGCATAAAACGGTTTTCGTAGGTTCACGCGCTTCTCGAACTCATTGGCCCGCTGCCCTTTCTGGCTGCGCGGCGCGCCCATGACGAAAGGCGTCGGTTTGAACAGGGACAGCCTGATACCGACAGAATTTGTGTAGGACCGCGGGGATTCCGCCAAACGCGCGGCCGTTTCACCAATGAGTTCTTCTCGAATCACAAGAGTGCGCTGATCCGACGGCGTGATGATCTTGCGGATCGTGCGATAGGCCTTCTTGCGCAGTTCGATCTTGTGCGGCACGGCCAGCAATTGTAGCTCGGCGCTGCCGGTTCCAACCTTTTCGCCATCGACAAAAATCTCGGCCCCCGGGGTGGTGCGAATATCGACGAGGCCCAACTCCGGCTGCAGCTCTAACGCCAGGGACTTCTGTTCCAGGGCTTTCAGCCGAACGGTCTGGCTCTTGGATTTGTAGCCCTCCAGCACATAAGTCACCGTGTGGTCTTGGTTGGCTGCCAGCTCCACGTCCCCGGAATTGGCCACTTTTCCGCCGTTCAGCAGAAGCTCCCCGCCCGCCGGGCTGACCGACAGCTTCAGGGTCGCGGAGACCGGCTTGAGTATATAACGACGTTCGATCTGCGGCGCGATATTTGTAACTTTCACCTCATCGTCGATCGCTACCCGGTCCGGTGCGGTCACCTGGATCCGGTACACGCCACCTTCGACGGTCATCTCCAACAGTGTCGCTCCCACGCTGAGGTCGTTGAGAAACACTTCGGCCCCGCTGGGCGCCGAGGCAATTGTGAGCCGCCCGGCGACCGGTACGAGATCGAGACGAACTTCTGCGGTTTTGCCTCGCTCCAGTTCCAGTTCAAGCTCAACCGGCTGAAAATGGAGATGGTTCGCGGCCAGCTTGTAATTGCCCGCCGGGCGTTCCAGATCAATGCTCGTGGCGATGGCTACAGGTTGCCCGTCGAGGCTCCAGCGCGTTCCCGGCAAATTGCGTCCGGTGGCCGCGTCCAGGCGCCCTGGCAGGGGTTGCAGGCGGATCTCGACCGTACGACCGAGCTCCGCGGCCACAACCTCATGTACGACGTCGCGGAATCCTTCCGAGCGCACCGCCACAATCGGCGCTCCGCCGAGGCTGTAAACCGTCATGCCCACGGCGAGCCCCAAACCCTCGACCAATTCAACTCGGCCGCCGTCCACCGCTTCGTCCGGGGTGACTTTCACCACCGTCCCGCTGGTTGAGAGGAGCACACCGATCACCGCCAACCCGATCAGGACGAGCCCGACAAGTCCCCCGACGTAAAATCGTGCCTGACGTCTGCGGGCTTCCCGCAGTCCTTCCTCAAACTGGCTCATCAGGATAAATTTCCAATGTCAGAACTTCCGTACCCGGCGGGACATCCACGGTAATAAGCTTTGAGCGGAACCCCGCACGCGTGCCTTCAAAAATATAGCTGCCCGGCCGCAATTCGATAGTTCGATCGGTTGTCACTCCCACCTGTCCCACACCACGCACGGATATCCGGGTTACCCCGTCGGAAAGGATACGGATCGACACTTTCTGCGCATAAGACTCGACCAGATGCGTCACATCCTGCGCCATGCGAGCCAGCGATGGGCTTAAATCTGCAATACCCTGCGCCTTGGTGGCCTGTTCGGCGGCATCATTGGCAACCGTCTCCGACGCCATCCGGTCCGGGTTGTCCAGTATATCAGTCAGCTGACGTTGCAGCCGGTTGATCTCGGTGGCGAGCTGATACCCCCCCGTCACGTTGGGGTCATCGGGAACAATGGCGCCCGCCCGGGCGTAAAAATCCTTTGCAGCAGACCAGTCATCTTCCTGCTCGGCTGCTTTGGCGCCGGCCACCATCTGCTCAAACTTCAGTGCCGTGGCCAGGGTCTCGATTTTTTCGGCCAGCAATCTGGTTTCGCGTCGGTCCGGGTAAACCGATCGGGCGGCATTCAAATCGGCCCGCGCCGCGCCCAGCTTACGGCCCAGCACATTTTCAAGCCCCGCATCGATCCGGGCCGTGAATTGCCGCTCGCGCAACTCGGTGCGCACCGCCGCCAGGCGTTCACCCTGGGCAGCGCGCGCCGGATCGAGGGCCAGCACCGCGGTGAGCTCGGCCGCTTCCGCTGCGAGATTGTTTTCGACCCGGGCGACGGCGGCTTTCTCCAGGGCGGTGAGAATGTCGGGTAACTTTGCGATCCCAGCGCCCAAATCCTGGGCGTCTTTGGAATCCGGCTGCAGCTGGAGAGCGCGCGCGCCGTGCAGGGAAGCCTGTTCGTAGTTATCATCCGCGAAGGCGGCGCGCGCCGCGCCAAGCGCCTCACCAAAAGCGGTATCCCGTGCAGCGAGTTCCTCGGAGGCAGATTTAGACACCGCGGCCAGCTTGGCAGCCGCATCTGCATATTGGCCTTGGGCGAAGGCGTCGAGTGCGGCCTCTTTTTCCACCAGAAGCGCGCGCTGCGCCGGCTCGTTCCAGGCTGCAAATTCCGGCTTCGTGACATCCGGTTCAATATCGTTCTGAAACAACGTCAAATCGGCTTTGAACTGCTCCCGAATTTCATTCTCGGCGCGCCCCTGCGCGACGGCTGACACCGGCGTTTCCGAGACAACGTCCGGTGTATTCTCGAGGAGCGGCTGGACCGGGGTTCCATCCTCTCGCGCCGGCTCGGCCTGAATCGTTGAAGCCTCCGGGGTTGGCCAGAACACAAACACCGCAAGCAGAAACGCCACCACAAACCCCGTGACTCCGAAGAAGCCCAGGGCGAGCAGTAGGTTCCGGCGCCCGGACGCCCGGCTTTCCTGTTCGAGTTTCTCAAGCAGCACGAACGACCGCCATAGCTAGAGTTTTACCTGCGGGGTTTTTTCCTGCTCGAATATTTTCTGCAGGAAGTCACGCCACTGGGCGAATTGTTCCTTGGCCGTTCCGGTCAGCTTGATCGTCTCTTTCTCGAACGCCACAACCCGGGGGGCGAGATCGATATCGATTGACTGACCGAGCTCCTCGAGCGCCTCACGATGGACCTTCGCCTCGGCGCTGGTCTGGAAACTATCCGTCAGCAATTTGGCGCCGACGATCCCGCCGGCAATGGCACCGGTGGTGGCAATGGTGCTACCCGCCGAGGAACTTGAATTCGCACCGGCTACGATCGCCAGAACGCTAAGCCCGATCGCCAGCACCCCCAACGCAGCCTGCCCGACTGCTTTTTCATTGACCTCGCCCCGTGCTTCCCGTTCAAGCAGGCTTTGTTCCTGCCAGATCAGGTAGCTGTCCTGCATATCTGCGCTGAACGCGGCATAGTGCTTCTGCATGCCATCAACGAAAAGCTGGTCGCGCACCCGAACCGCACGGGTTCGGCGCAGCATCGGGTCTTCCTCACTGGGGAAACTCACGAGTCCGATAGTCCGACCATTGGCGTCGAGATGTTCGGCAAATGCTTCCTGGATAAAACTCGATCCGAACCGCAGCTCGGTCACCTTCTGAAAGGTTGCCAGTTGCGCGGCGTCGTAGTCCTCGAGCTCCAGCGCGATACGATTGGCGGCCTCCTTGAAGACCGGGTCGTAGGGATCCAGACCGTCGTTGCGGGCACTCTTGTGAAAACCCGGGTCGACCGTGTGCTCAAACGAGCGGGTGAACCAGTTATCACCGGTAATATCGGTCACGGTGACCTGTATCTCGACATCCTCACCGTTAGATTCGATGATTTTTCCGCTCACGTAAAGATCACCGGTCGCGCTCTGATCCGGGGTCACGCGGACCGCCCCGAAGGCACCCGTGTCTTCCAGGGCCGCTTTCAGCTTGACCGCAAAACGGTTGGCCTCGGCGCGGCGCAACTCGGGCCAGACACCGTCTTCCTTGTAATCCTCGCCAGCCTTGGTCAGGCCCGGATCAAACACCGGAACGATCAGGTCGAGCTTCGGCCTGTCGGGGTCAACAACCGCCTCACCGGATTTATCGAACAGGGACGACAATTGCGGTCCCACGCTCGAGCTACCCACCTGCGCGTTGCCGGCGCCGGTTCCCGCACCGCCCTGATTGGTCACACACCCTGTCAGGATGAAACAAAAACAAACGGCGTAGACGCCCATCTTCTTCATTATCAGTCGCATTTTAGCTTCCTCCGCGTCGGCTACTTGACCTGCGGCAGGCCCTTATATTTGCGGTACTCGTTCCACAGTTTCTTCTTCAGTTCCGGGTCTTTCTCGTCGACGGCAGCCTGTCTGATCTGCGCTTCCAGAATACTATCATTGTCTGATGCCGGAATGTCTTCCGGGAGCTTGCCATTGCGCATAACCGGCGGTGTCGACCGTGTGGCTACCCGTTCGTCACCTTGAGCAGCCGCGCCCGCTTGTTGGGCGGGAGGCAGTTCCGGCTCATCTCCAGCGATATCACTCGAGGCCTGAGACCTGGAACCCGGGCGGGCTTCAAAGCTATCGCCGTCACCCTCCATGCCAGACGCCGAGGCCGATCCGCTATCGGGGCCTTCGGGGCCCTCGCGACCGGCAGATGACGGCGAAACGCTCGGCAACCCGGCCAAGGGCGGCGTTATCGGTGGTTGTTCAGCCCCCGGGTCATCGCCGGAAATATCCCCGACAGCGGCCGTTGTTGATGCAGAACTGCCTTCGCCTTCACCCGCAGCATTTGAGTTGGCATCTGTCGCAGCGGAGCCTTCCGCGTCTGAGGCCGCATCTGTCTCAGCGCCGCCTTCCGTGCTCCCTACCTGACCTGCGTCCGGGTTCGCGTTCGCATCCTCCTCAGATTTTTCTTCCTCGACCTCCGGCTCGTCCCGGCATTCGTCGTAGCGATTGAGCGAACGCGTCAGCGCCTGATCCATGCGGGCAATCTTCTCTTCCAGGGTCAGACCGGCTTCATCTGCATAATCGATCTGTGACTCGCCGCATCTCTCAGACGTCGACTGCGCACCAGCCGGCGCGGCCAGCACCAAAGCAAAACCAATCGCGATCAACGAACTTCGAGACAGCCAATCTGACACCTGAATACTCCACAATTCCCACGCGCTGCAGATGCTAACGCGAACCAATATTTAGCTCCAATAATAGCGCAGATCAGACTACGATATTTGGTGAAATTGTGGCTTTTTTCCGTCGCATAAAGCGGAACAACCCGCAGAAATCCGGCAAACCTGCCCTGGTTTGGGATGTAACAGGACCAGTTCTCGCCGCTTGGCATTCTGACCGGGGGCGTGTAAGAAGGCGCCTCCTCGCAAGGGGCTGCCCAGAACTGGTGTGTTTTCCCGGTGTTCGGTGCAAATTTATGCGGAAGGGGGTGATTCCCATCGTCCAAGTTGTTGTACGCGACAACAATGTCGATCAGGCGCTGAAAGCGCTGAAGAAGAAGATGCAACGCGAAGGCGTGTTTCGTGAGATGAAGCTACGGCGCTCATACGAGAAACCGTCGGAGAAGCGTGCGCGCGAAAAGGCTGAAGCCGTTCGCCGTCAGCGCAAACTTGCCCGCAAACGCCAAGAGCGTGAGGGCTTCTAGTTCGCCTCTTTCCTTCCAGGAAAACACATGAATAAAAAACGGCCCCAGATAATTCCGGGGCCGTTTGTCTTTGGTCTGTAGTCACGATTTTCTAGTGACCGCCTGCCTTGAGCGATTTGACGATATTCTCACACATCTTCTTGGCGTCATCGAACAGCATCATCGTATTGTCCTTGTAGAAGAGCGGGTTATCGATGCCCGCATAGCCGGATGCCAATGAGCGCTTGATGAACAACACTGTGCCCGAATCATCCAGGTTGAACACCGGCATCCCGTAGATCGGACTGGATTTATCAGTCTTGGCCGAAGGGTTGGTGACATCGTTCGCACCAATCACGAAAGCAACGTCGGTCGATGCGAAATCTGAATTGATCTCGTCGAGTTCAAGCACATCGTCATAGGGCACATTGGCTTCGGCCAACAACACGTTCATGTGCCCCGGCATCCGGCCGGCGACCGGATGGATCGCGTAACGAACCTTGACGCCCTTCTCTTCGAGCACGTTGACCATTTCGGCCAGCGCATGCTGGGCCTGCGCCACCGCCATGCCGTAACCCGGAATGATGATGACCGAATTGGCCTGCTCCATGATGAAAGCGGCATCTTCGGCCGAACCCTGACGAACAGTACGATCACCAAGGTCTTCCATGCCGGGAGCAGCGGTTTCGCCACCGAACCCGCCCAGAATTACACTAAAGAACGAACGGTTCATCGCCCGACACATGATGTAGCTGAGGATCGCGCCCGAAGACCCGACCAGCGCGCCGACAATGATGAGCGCCGGGTTGGAAAGCGTGAAACCGATACCGGCCGCTGCCCAACCCGAATAGGAGTTCAGCATCGACACCACGACGGGCATGTCAGCACCCCCGATCGGCAGGATCAGGGTCACGCCGATGATCAGGGACAAAATGACGATGGCCCAGAATGCGTTCGGCGATTCCGAGGCAGCCAGCCAGATAACGGCCAGAACCAGGCCAATACCCATAGCCAGGTTGAGCATGTGCTGGCCCTTGAAGACCAGCGGCTTGCCGGTCACCAAGCCTTGCAACTTACCGAAGGCGATAATGGAACCGGTAAAGGTAATGGCACCGATCGCGGTTCCAATCGACAACTCGATCAGGCTGCCAGTGTGGATGTGACCCACGGTGCCAATACCATAGGCCTCAGGCGAGAAAAATGCGGCACCAGCCACCAGAACAGCGGCGAGGCCAACCAGCGAATGGAAGGCGGCCACAAGCTGTGGCAACGCGGTCATCGCGATCTTTAATGCGATGATGGCACCAATGGCACCGCCAATCGCAATGCCAAGAACAATCGCACTGAACGAGGTCACCCCCGGCAACGCAACCGTCGTCAGGATGGCGATCACCATGCCGGAGATACCGTAGATATTTCCCATCCGGGCGGTCTTGGGCGAACTCAGCCCCCGCAACGCCATGATGAAACAGACGCCGGAGACCAGATAGGCAAATGCAGTCAATGAAGCAGACATATCGAGCGCCCTATTTCTTCGCGCGGTACATGGCGAGCATGCGCTGCGTCACGATAAATCCGCCAAAAATGTTCACCGACGCCAGGATGACGGCAATAAATCCGAAAATCTTCGAGATGTTCCAGTCATCCGGGCCCGCCGCGATCAGCGCCCCAACGATGATCACCGAGGAAATCGCGTTGGTCACCGCCATCAGGGGTGAATGCAGCGCCGGCGTGACGCTCCACACGACGTAGTAACCGATGAAACAGGCCAGCACGAAAACCGTGAACAGGAAAATGAAGGGATCGCCCGCACCGGAAGTTTGCGCGAGTGCCAGCTGGGTTGCCTCCTGGGCCAGGCCCGCGGCACGTTCGGCAACCGCACTGACGTCATTCGCCAGGCTCGCCGCATTGTCTGCAAGGGTCGATGGATCCATCAGTTAGGCCCCCTTCTCGGTTGAATCGGTTTCGGATGCGTCTTCGTCGTCATCCGCTTGGGCAACCGGCTCGGGCGCCTTCGCCTCTTCGGGCAACAATGCCGGGTGAACGATCTTGCTGTCCCGTGTCAGGCAGGTGCCAATGATGATCTCGTCATCCCAGTCGATGCTAATTTTCTTTTCATCAACGTCGACGAGAAGTTCGACGAAGTTCATCAGGTTGCGCGAATAAAGCGCGGACGCATCGGTCGCCAGCCGCGAAGGCAGGTTGAATTCACCAATGATTTTTACGCCGTTTTCGGTTGTGGCAATCTCGCCAGGCTTGGTCTGGGTGACATTGCCACCCTGCTCAGCGGCGATATCGACGATCACCGAGCCTGATTTCATCGACGCGATCATGTCGTCATTCACCAGGGTTGGCGCGGCCCGTCCCGGGATTAGCGCTGTGGTGATGACGATGTCCTGATCCTTGATGTGGTCCGCGATGAGTTCGGCCTGACGACGCTTGTAGTCGTCGGACATCTCCTTGGCGTATCCACCGGCGGTCTGGCCGGTATCCCCTTCATCGGGCTCGACCATGACGAACGTGGCCCCCAGGCTTTCGACTTCCTGTTTCGAGGCCATGCGTACATCGGTCGCCGACACGATGGCACCCAGGCGACGCGCGGTGGCGATCGCCTGCAATCCGGCAACCCCCCGCGCCCATGACGAACACTTTGGCCGGATTGATCCGACCCGCTGCGGTCATCAGCATCGGCATCGCCTTGGTGTAGTTGGCTGCACCGTCGATCACTGCCTTATACCCGGACAGGTTCGACTGCGAGCTCAACACATCCATAGACTGCGCCCGGCTGATCCGCGGCACCATCTCCATCGCAAAAGCAACGACATTGTGCGCCGCATAAGCTTCCACGCCGACCGGGTCGCCGTAGGGGTTGTGCAGGGCGATCAAAAAAGCGCTGGCCGGAATATCCGACAGGCCATCCTCGCCACCGTCATCCATAGTGCGCGGACGCTGGACCTTGAGAACAATATCGGCATCGGCAAACGTCTCAGCGCGGGTCGCCGCAACTGTTGCGCCGGCAGCCTGATAGGCCGCGTCGGAGAGCGAGGCAGCTTCGCCCGCTCCGCTTTCCACGGTCACATCAAAACCCCATTGCAGATAGCGTTTGATCGTATCTGGTGTCGCCGCGACGCGCCGCTCGTGCGGGCGCCGTTCTTTGGCAATCGCGATCTTCATAACGTTAAGGAACCTCGGTTCGGTCGAACTCGGTGGGACCCGGTCTGGAACACGAAAACGACCGGTCGCGCTGACGCGCGCGCTGGGGAATATGCCGTGACGGTCCCGACAGGGCAACCCTGCACGACGTCACATCCACATGGACATTTAAGAGCGTTGATGTGAATGCGACAAGCGCATGAACCCAGCGTCCGCCGACGACGGAATTCGGGTATACCAAGGCTTATATAACGCGCTACGAACGTAGCCAACCCAAACCGCCAGGTACGCATCATAGTTCGCAAACCTCCGAGAATCCCGCTCCTAACAGCCCTGATTTCGGGCAGCGCGATCGCATACAATTTATTCTTGCCGTCGATCCCGGATATCGGGGTGGCGTTTGGCGTGCCGATTTTCACCGTGCAGACCACTCTGATCGCGTTCCTGGTTGCTTACGCCCTCGCGCAGTTCCTCTATGGCAGCGTGTCCGACCGGTTCGGACGTCGCCCGACCCTGCTCTGGGGGCTCGCAATCTACATCGTCGCAAGCCTGGCCTGCGCCTTTGCGCCTTCCATGACGATGCTGCTGCTCGCCCGCATTCTGCAGGGTATTGGCGCGGCAGGTTCCATCGTTATGGTGCGCGCCATCGTGCGCGATCTCTATGATCGCAAGGATGCCGCGCGGGCCCTGGCGATCATCTCAACAGTCATGGTTTTTGCCCCGGCCACCGCCCCCGCGATTGGCGGCTATCTGCACACCCATTTCGGCTGGCAGGCCTCCTTCGTGTTTCTCGCCATTCTCGGCACGGTGTTGTTCGCCTATTGCGCAGTACGAATGGCCGAAACCAACGAAGTACAGGGCGGTGATCTGATCACCAGCATCCGCACCATGGCGCTAGGCTATCGGGTGCTGCTCCGCGAACGCGCTTTCGTCGCCTACAATCTGAACATCGGATTTATCGGTGGCGGCGCCTTCGCCTTTTTCGCCGGCGTGCCCGTGGTCGTGATCGACAGCTATGGCATCGCCCCGGATAAATTCGGCTACATGATGTTTCTTGCCACCACAGGAGCGTTCTGCGGCTATGGCAGCGCGATCTGGCTGACCGGCCGACTGGGCGTTAATCGCATGATCGTGCTGGGCACAACGGTCGGGCTGCTGGGCTCCAGCGTCTATCTTCTATTGCCCTTGCTCGGGATCTTTACTCCGGTCGCCGCCATTGCCCCGATCTTCATATTCAATGTCGGGCTCGCCATAGCCTTTCCCAGCGTCATGGCCGCCGCGGTCAGCGTGCGTCCGGACTATGCCGGCACGGCGGCCGCCCTGAACGGGCTTGTGCAATACGGGCTCGCCGCGATTGCGACAATCGTCGTCGCGTTTCTGCCACACACCACCCATTTACCGCTGGCCGGTGTGATGGCCACAACCCAGGCTTTAGCGTTTGTCGTCTGCATCGTCGGCTGGCGCGCACGACCCGCGGAGTAATAGAGACTGGCGATGCACCATCAACCGGGTGTCTGATTTGATGAGTCTCAGATTATGGCCTCGGAGTTCCTCGAAAAGGTCAAAGCCGCCTGACCTCGGGAAAAAGCGCTAGGACGACAGCCCGCGAATAATACCCGTCAAACGGCGTTGGGTGATGTAATGCCGTCCGATTTCGCCATGCCCACCACCAAGCTTGAAGACTTCCTGTCCAGCACTGTCAAAGATCACCACGGCGGGCACGGCGTGAATCCCGTTCAATGCTCTGCCCAGTGCAGTATTGCCGACAACCACCGGGATATCCGGATGGATCACGTCGACAAAACGTTTGAGCCGTGACCGGCTCACGGGACCGGCAAAATCCTCCATCCAGTTCACGGCAATCATGCTGACGCCATTGCCGTTCTGGGCAATGTAGTTTGCCAACTCACTCATCTCGGCCCGACAGGGCGGATATCAGCTGGCGAAAAATGTGACCAGAAGGGGTCGCCCGTCAAATGCGGTGTCGTCCACGGATCCGCGCAGCGCCTGCAGTGATTTCAGGCTCGCCTTCATCGCCGGATCTAGGGTCGCCGCGGTTGCCGATCCGCCCGTCAGGGAAAAAGCGGGCAAGCCTGCGGCAGCAGCGATGAATGTACGTCGATCAAGCATTCGGCGTCTCCTGTAAGTGCCACCCTGAAAGACAACAGAGACCCCCGCACAGGCAAACAACATTGTTGTGCAGGTCACTCAGTCCGGGGCGTGAAGCCCATGGGACGTCAGCACTTCCGTTTGGCGTGCCGCCAAACCCTCGAGTTCGAATTCCTCGATCAGATCATGAAAAATCCGATGCCAGTTGAGCTCGGCCCGCAGCCGCAAAAACACCGACCCAAGTCCAATGGCGGCGCGATCCATGAGCACGAATTCCCGCGGCGGCGTGACCCCGCCAATCGCGCGTAATTGCTCGTGCACCTTGCCCGCGACGGTCGCGCCATAGGTTCCGGATTCGGATTCCTGAATCCGCTGCACCTTGTCTTCCATCAGCGGCTTGTAAAGAAACCCGGCCCAGATATTCAGCGTATCCAGCAGCTCGTTGGAGATATTCTCAAAACCCCAGCGCTGATAAGCATGGGCGGCGCGGTCCCGGTCGTCGGTCCGCAAGGCGTGGTAGAGCTCGACCACACCTTCGACAAACCGCGGCGGAAACACCCGGATACAGCCGAAATCATAGAGATTAATCGACGCGCCAGCATTGACCGAGTAATTGCCCAGATGCGGATCACCGTGGATCACCCCATAGCCGTAAAACGGTACATACCATGCGCGAAACATGTTCAGCGCCGCGGCTTCCCGTGCAGCCTGATCGGCCTCTTCAGCAAACCGTGCCATCGGCTGACCCTCGAGCCAGGTGGTCGAGAGCAGGCGTGCGGTTGAGAGATCATCAACAACCTCGGGCACATGCACACCCGGCTCTCCAGCCAACATCGCACCGTAAAGCCCCGTGTTGCGGGCTTCGTGTTCGTAGTCGAGCTCTTCAGTCAGACGCTCGGACAGCTCGGCGTGAATCTGGCTGGGGTCGATGGCCGGGTCATAGCGGCGGTAGACAGCAAAAGCGAGTTTGAGCTGATTGAGATCGGCCGCCACAATCGAGGCCATGTCCGGGTATTGCAGTTTGCTCGCGAGCTTGCGCCCCGTCAGATCGACGGACTCATGCACTTGTCCGAGGGACGCCGCCCGGGAGGCCCCGCGAGGGAAGTCCTGAAACTTTGACTGCCAGTCCGGTCCCAGTTCCGCGGCCATCCGCCGACGGACAAACGCCCAGCCCATGGACGGCGCGTTGGACTGGAGCTCCGCCAGCTCGCGGGCGTAATCCGATGGCAGGGCATCGGGGATTGTGGCCAGGATCTGGGCCGCTTTCATCAACGGCCCCTTCAGGCCGCCAAGCGCGGCTTTCAGATCGGCGGCGTTGCGTTCAGGGTCCGGGGTCCGTCCCAGATAGCGGGTGCCCGCCATCCGCATTGCCGCGCCACCGACAGCCACGCCAACCCGGCCATAGCGGCCGACCCGACCGCGCATTGTGGAGCGGTCATCATCAGCCATTTAGTCTTCCAGCGCTTCGAGTTCGTCGATCAGACCAGAGATGATGTTGAGGCCCTTCTGCCAGAACGCCGGATCAGACGCATCCAGCCCAAAGGGCGCCAGCAGCTCCTTGTGGCGCAGGGTTCCCCCTGCCCGCAGCATCTCGAGATAACGTTCGGCAAAGCCCTCTGACGCGTCCTCATAGACCGCGTAGAGCGAGTTCACCAGACAATCACCAAAAGCGTAGGCGTAGACATAAAACGGCGAATGAATGAAATGCGGGATGTAGGTCCAGAAATATCTGTACTCGTCCTCAAACCGGATCGCTGGCCCCAGGCATCGGGTCTGAACGTCCATCCAGATGTCGCAGATCTCCTCGGTCAGGAGCTCACCTTCGCGTCGCTTGTCATGAACCTGGCGCTCGAATTCAAAGAACGCGATCTGACGCACCACCGTGTTCAGCATGTCCTCGACCTTCGAGGCGAGCATGATTTTACGCAGCTCGGGGTTGTCAGCTTCGGCCAGCAACTTACGGAAAGTCAGCATCTCGCCGAACACCGATGCTGTTTCCGCCAGTGTCAGCGGCGTGTCCGACATCAAATGCCCCTGATCACCGGCCAACACCTGATGCACACCATGGCCAAGTTCGTGGGCCAGGGTCATCACGTCCCGGGTCTTGCCCTGATAGTTCAGCAGCAAATACGGGTGGGCGCTTGGCACGGTCGGATGGGCAAACGCTCCGGGAGACTTACCCGGACGCACCGGTGTGTCGATCCAGTTATTGTCAAAGAAGCTCTGCGCCACCTCAGCCAGGCCCGGCGAGAATTGACCATAGGCGTCGAGCACTTTCGCAACAGCGTCGTCCCAGCGAATGGTCTGGTTGTCATCATCGGGCAGTGGGGCATTGCGGTCCCAATAGTCGAGCGTGTCGACGCCGAACCATTTGGCCTTCAGGCGATAATAGCGATGGGAAAGATCAGGAAAGGCATTTTGTACCGTCTGCGACAGCGCATCGACGACCTCGTCCTCGACAAAGTTGGACAGGTTACGGCTGGAGACCGGACGGTCGAAACAACGCCACTTGTCCTCGATTTCCTTGTCCTTCGCCAGGGTATTGGTGATCAGTGAGAAAACACGGGAATTCTCCCCGAGCCCCTTTCCCAATCCTTTGGCCGCAGCTTTGCGGACGTCCCCGTCCCGGTCCGAAAGCAGGTTCAGCACTTCGGCACTGCTCATGGTCTGCACGCCCTTGGGCAGGTCGACCACGAAAGTAAGCTCCGCCATGGTCTCATCAAACAGGCGGTTCCAGGATGATCGCCCCGTAACACGCTTTTCGTGCAGAAGCTTCTCCAGCGCGTCGTCGAGCTGGAACGGCCGAAAGGCTCGCGTGTCGCGTAGCCAGGGCGCATAGCGTTGAAGTTTCGTCGAGGCTTTTGTTTTTGCCTCGAGCTCCCGATCGGGAACCCGGTTCAGTTCGAGAGCGAAAAACAGCAGATGGGATGAGATCTCGGTCACCACCTCCTGCATCGACTGGTAAAACCTCCCGTTTTCGGGATCGGTCATATCGCCAGCATAAAGCAGCGAGGCATAGCTCATGATCCGCGAAAGGATCTCGTCGATATCTTCATAATCCGTGATCGCCGCAGCCAGCTTGTCCCCGGTCAGCCCGGCAAGCTTGCCCGCATGGCGGGTCTCGAATTTCTTCGCCTGAACCCGCGACATCGCGATATCGGATTCGATCTTTACGCTGTCAGTGGCGGGATAAAGATCGGACAAATCCCATTCGGGAAGAGCGCCCAGCTTGTCCCGGGCGGGGCTTCCTTTGGGGGGACGGGGGACGGCGGCTTTCGACATAACAACGGCTCCTTGAATCAAGCCTTCAGATAGGGTCCATATAGCCCGACAACAAGCATTGGCCCAGTTGCTCACGTGGAATTGCACGTGGGCAAACAATGACCGGGATTGTGAGGACAGGAATGGATAACGTCGCACGCTACGAAAATTGGCAAAGCCTGCCCCAGCTATTCTTCGAAAAGGCTGCCGAACTCGGGGCAGCCCCCCTGTTTTGGGCGAAACGCAATGACACCTGGCAGCCGACAAGCTGGGCCCAGGCTAGCGATGATGTCCGGGCGCTGGCACGTGGCCTGCTCAGCCTTGGCGTCACCCCGGGTGATCGGGTTTTGCTGGTTTGCGAGAACCGCCCGGAATGGGGCATCGCTGATCTGGCGATCATGGCGGCGGGGGCGATCACCGTCCCGGCCTACACCACCAACACTGTCGATGATCACACCCACCTGATTACCGACTGCGACCCGAAAGTCACGATCGTGTCCTCCGACCAGCTAGCCGAACGTCTGCTCCCTGCTGTGCGTAACACTGGCACGGCAAGTACCGTCGTCACCCTCGAAGGCACGGGCGGACAGAGCGACGGGATCGAAATCATCAATTGGCGCGACCTGATGGGCGACAGCGCGGTGGGCGCAGATGACATCGACGGTCAAATCGCCACGATCGCGCGCACCGACACCGCTTGCCTGATCTACACATCCGGAACCGGCGGCGCCCCCAAGGGGGTGATGCTCAGCCACGGTGCAATCCTGTGCAATTGCACCGGCGCCTATCACCTGTTCAACGATGCGGGCATGCTCGACATCGACAGTGAGACCTTCCTGTCCTTCCTGCCGCTCAGCCATTCCTACGAGCACACGGCGGGGCTGCACTTTCCGATCAGCATCGGCGCGGAAATCTACTACGCCGAAGGGGTCGACAAGCTGTCGGCCAATATGGCCGAAACCCGCCCGACCATCATGACCGCGGTGCCACGGCTTTATGAATCCATGCACCAGCGGATCGTGTCGGGCATCGAGCGCAAGGGCGGCCTGTCGGAGAAACTGTTCAAGAAAACTGTCGCCCTCGGGATCAAACAATACGAGAACGGCACCGCGGGCATGTCTTTGCTCGAGCGGCTGCAAAACAAACTGCTCGAGCGGCTGGTCCGCAAAAAGGTCGGCGAGCGTTTCGGCGGGCGGCTCAAGGCCTTCGTGTCCGGCGGTGCCCCGTTAAACTACGACATCGGGGTCTTCTTCCTCGCCCTCGGGGTACGGCTGCTACAGGGCTACGGTCAGACCGAAACCGCCCCGGTGGTGAGCGCCAACCCGCCCGGGAAAATAAAAATCGACACCGTCGGCCCCGCCTTCCCGGGGGTCGATGTGAAAATTGCTGCGGATGGCGAAATCCTGATCCACGGCGAGCTCACCATGCAGGGCTACTGGAACGCGCCCGAACTCACCGCCGAGGCGCTCATCGATGGTTGGGTCCATACCGGCGACATCGGCGAACTCGACGAAGACGGCTACATCAAAATCACTGATCGCAAGAAGGACATCATCATCAATTCCGGCGGTGACAACGTCTCACCCCAGCGGGTCGAGGGGGTGCTCGTATTCGAGCCCGAATTCGGCCAGGCGATGGTCCATGGGGACAAGCGCGCGCATCTGGTCGCGGTGGTGGTTCCCGATGAAGGTTTCACCGCCGAATGGGCAAAAGCGAATAACCTCGAGAACGACCTCGCGGCCCTGGCGGATTCCGAAGCCTTCCACGAACGCCTACGCGAGGGCCTGGAACGGGCGAAGGCACGCCTGTCACCCATCGAAGAAGTGCGTCGCTTCATCATCGCTGCGGAAGGCTTCACCACGGAAAACGGCATGATGACCCCGTCGCTGAAAATCCGACGTCACGAAATCCGGAAGCTTTACGGTGAACGTCTGGAAGCACTTTACGGGCGCAAACGGAGTTAGCCCTCTCACCCAGCATCAACCTCGACCGCCCTCACCCTGAGCCTGACGAAGGGTGCGGGCGCACCCTCATACTTCGACAAGCTCCGCATGGGGGTTCCACGATCAATGGGCGAACCGGCTAGGCGTCGAATTCCCGGTACCAATCGACAAATTTCGGGATGCCCTCATCGATGGGAATCCGAGGTTCGAACCCCAGATCACGCCGGCTGGCGTCAATATCCGCATACGTGGCCTGCACATCGCCCGGCTGCATCGGCTGGAAGTCGATTTCGGCCTTTATGCCCAGCGCCGCCTCAATGAGCCCGATGAACCGCATCAACGGTTCTGAACGGTGGTTGCCCAGATTGTAGATCCGGTGCGGTGCACCCTCGCCATCGCGCGGCGGCGGATTGTCCAGGGCGGCCAGAACCCCCGCCACAATGTCATCGATAAACGTGAAATCGCGCTGCATATCACCGTGGTTGAACACCGGAATTGAATCTCCGGCGAGGATTTTCCGGGTGAAGATATAAAGCGACATATCCGGTCGTCCCCACGGCCCGTAGACCGTGAAAAAACGCAAACCCGTCTGCGGCAACCCAAAGGTTGACGCATAGGAATGACTCATCAGTTCGTCGGCTTTCTTCGTCGCCGCATAAAGCGAGACCGGATTGTCGACCTGGTCATCCACCGAGAAGGGCAGCTTGGTGTTGCCGCCATAAACCGATGACGAGCTCGCATAGACCAGGTGTTTCAGATCATCGCCAATCGCGCGGGCCAGTTCGATCACGTTCATATGTCCGACGATATTTGCCTGGATATAGGCGCCCGGATTTTCGAGGCTGTAGCGAACCCCGGCCTGGGCTGCGAGATGCACAATCCGGTCGACCCCTGCCCCGGCACGCGCCAACGCCTCGGGGTCACCAATATCGCCGCGCACAAAGCTGAAGTTCGGATTCACTGTCAGCCGCGCCAGCCGCGCTTCCTTGAGGGTCACATCGTAATAGTCGTTGAGATTGTCGATGCCGATCACGGTTTCGCCGCGCGCCATCAGGGCCTGGCTGACATGCATGCCAATAAAGCCGGCAGCGCCGGTCACGAGTACAGTCATGGAGTGGGCTCACTAAGCATCGTTGACGGTGCTGTTGATATAATCGAGCGCGCCGGAAAATGCACGCGAACATACCTCCCGCCACAATCCAAAACCAATTCTGCGCATCGCCAACAAAAAGCATCGGAAGGCTCGGAAGGTTTTGGTTTTGTTTCATCTGCTGAACCATTCCCGGGCGCAGATGGACAGCCAAGTCAGCGATGCTTACATTTCTTCCCATGGAACCCGATCAAACCGGTTCCAACGGGAGAAATTCGACATGGCACAGCCTGCCAACCAGCTCAGTTCGGTCACACTCGACGACAAATACGCCCTCGAATCCGGCCGGGTATTCCTGAACGGAACCCAGGCTTTGGTCCGCCTGCCGATGATGCAGCGTCAGCGTGACGCCGCAGCCGGTCTGGACACAGCGGCCTATGTCACCGGGTATCGCGGTTCGCCTCTGGGCGCTCTCGACCAGCAGATGGAGCGCGCCAAACGGTTTCTCGAACGTAACAACATCATCTTCCGTGCCGGCGTGAACGAAGATCTGGCCGCAACAGCCGTCTGGGGCACCCAGCAAATCAACCTCTCACCCGGTGCCAAGCATCAGGGCGTGTTTTCCATGTGGTACGCCAAAGGCCCGGGGGTCGACCGCTCGGGCGATGTGCTCAAACATGGCAATCTGGCAGGCTCGTCCCCCCATGGAGGCGTGCTACTGCTCGCGGGCGACGACCACACCTGCAAATCCTCCACCACCGCTCACCAGTCCGAATACGGTTTCGTCGACGCCATGATTCCGGTGCTCAATCCGGCCGGGGTGCAGGAGTTTCTTGATCTCGGCCTATACGGTTGGGCGATGTCACGTTTTTCGGGTTGCTGGATCTCGTTCAAGACCGTAGCCGAAACCGTCGACAGCTCCGCCTCGGTCCATGTGGACCCGCACCGCGTAAAAATCATCACGCCGACCGATTTCGACATGCCCGAAGGCGGCCTTAATATTCGCTGGCCCGACGAGTTTCTGGCCCAGGAAGAACGTCACCACAAATACAAGCTCGACGCCGCGCTGGCCTTCGCGCGCGCCAACAAGCTCGACAAGGTGATGATCGACAGTCCGAAGCGTCGTCTGGGCATCGTGACCACCGGCAAAAGCTATCTCGATACACGTCAGGCGCTAGACGATCTTGGCATTTCTGACGCCCAGGCCGCCGATATGGGTATCAACCTTTACAAGGTCGCGATGACCTGGCCACTGGAACGCGAGGGCATGCTTGCCTTTGCCGAAGGCCTCGATGAAATTCTCGTGGTCGAGGAAAAGCGCCCGCTGATCGAGAATCAGCTGAAAGAACAGCTTTACGATCTGCGCGACAATGTCCGCCCCAACGTGCTGGGCAAGTTCGACGAAAGCGGCGACTGGATTTTGCCCTCTTCGGGCGAGCTGACCCCGGCGCAGATTGCACGCGCCATCGCCAAACGCTTGTCGCGCTGGCAGACTTCGGAGCCGATTTCCGAGCGCATGGCTTTTCTAGAGCGCAAGGAAGCCTCCCTGGCCCAGCAACCGCCTTCAGCCAAGCGCATCCCCTATTTCTGCTCCGGCTGCCCCCACAACACCTCCACCAAAGTGCCCGAAGGAAGCCGCGCCCTCGCGGGTATTGGCTGTCACTTCATGTCTTTGTGGATGGACCGTAACACCGAAACCTTCACCCATATGGGTGGCGAAGGTGTCTCTTGGTTAGGCCAGGCCCCCTTTGTCGAGGACGACCATGTATTCGTCAATCTCGGTGATGGCACCTATTACCATTCCGGCTATATGGCGATCAGGCAGGCCGTCGCCTCGGGCGAGAATATGACTTACAAGATTCTGTTCAATGACGCCGTGGCCATGACCGGTGGCCAGTCCCATGACGGTCCGTTGACGGTTCCTGCGATCACCCGGCAGGTCGAGGCCGAGGGCGTCCAGAAAATCGTCGTGGTCACCGACGAGCCGAACAAATACTCGACCGCCGCACCTTTCGCCCACGGGGTGACAATCCATCACCGGGACGAACTCGACACCGTCCAGAAGGATCTGCGGGAATTCCCCGGCGTGTCCGTCCTCGTCTACGATCAGACCTGCGCCGCGGAAAAACGCCGCCGCCGCAAGCGCGGCACCTTCCCGGATCCCGCCAAGCGCGTGATGATCAACGAGCAGGTCTGCGAGGGCTGCGGCGATTGTTCGATTAAATCGAATTGCCTATCGGTCATCCCTGTGGAAACCGAGTTCGGCCGCAAGCGTTCGATCGACCAATCGAGCTGCAACAAGGATTTCTCTTGCGTCAACGGTTTCTGCCCGAGCTTTGTGACCGTCGAGGGCGGCGGCCTACGCAAGCCCGATACCCAGATTCTTGTCGGCGCCGACACCGCCTTTGATGACATAGATTTGCCCGAGCCCAGGCTCCCGCCCCTCGACCAGCCCTATGGCATTCTGGTCACCGGCGTTGGTGGCACCGGCGTGGTGACCATCGGGGCCCTGCTCGGCATGGCCGCCCATATCGAGAATAAGGGCGTCTCCGTTCTCGATATGGCCGGTCTGGCCCAAAAGGGTGGCGCGGTGATCAGCCACATTCGGATCGGCAACACCCCCGAAGACCTGCACGCGGTCCGCATCGCATCGGGCAGCGCCAATCTGGTGCTCGGCTGTGACCTGGTCGTCGCGGCCGGCGCGGATGCGGTGGCCAAAATGCAGGCCGGTGAGACCAAGGCGATCATCAACAGCCACGAGACAATGACCGGTGATTTCACCCGCAATCCGGACTTTTCCCTGAACGCCACCGAATTGAGTCAGGCCATCCAGATCGCGGTCGGGGATGACAATGCCGACTTCGTAGAGGCCACCCGCTACGCCACGGCATTGCTGGGTGATTCCATCGCCACCAATCTGTTCATGCTCGGCTATGCCTGGCAGAAGGGCCTGGTGCCGATCTCCGGTGAAGCGCTGCAGCAGGCCATTGAGCTCAACGCGGTGGCCGTGGACTTCAACACCGAAGCATTTCTGTGGGGCCGCCGCGCTGCGGTCGATACGGCACGGGTGGCCCGTGCGGCCAACCCGGTGACGCCGATGCGCCTCAAGGCGCCCGACATCGCTACGTCGCTTAAAGACATTGTGGCGCGCCGCATACGCTTCCTCACGGATTACGAGAACGAGGCCTATGCGCGTCGTTACAAGGATTTGGTGGTCAAGGTCCAGAAAGCCGAGGGCGACCGGGCTAAGGGCAAGAGTGAGCTCAGCGAAGCTGTAGCCCGTTACTACTTCAAGCTTCTCGCCATCAAGGACGAGTACGAGGTCGCGCGGCTTTACACCGATGGTACTTTCCTGCGTCGGGTCCGCGACCAGTTCGAAGGCAACTACAAGCTTAAGTTCCACATGGCCCCGCCGCTGTTCGCCAAGCGCAATCCGGAAAGCGGCGAGCTCGCGAAGCAGGAATTTGGTCCCTGGGTGATGACGGCATTCCGCGTGCTGGCGGGCCTGAAATTCCTGCGCGGCACCCCGCTCGACATCTTCGGGTATGCCGCCGAACGCAAGATGGAACGCCAGCTGATCGCCGAATATGAAATCGTGATCGACGAGCTCGTCACGGGCCTCACCACCCAGAACCATGAAGTCGCTGTGGCGATCGCCTCAATCCCGGAACATATCCGTGGGTATGGCCATGTGAAGGAGCAGCACCTGGAGAAGGCGAAGACGGAGGAAGACGCGCTGTTGCGGGTCTTCCGGGATCCCAACGCCCCGCAGGCAAAAGCCGCAGAATAAGAGACATAAAAAAAAAGGCCCGGCGAGAAGCCGGGCCTTTTCATTTTATCGTTCCCTTGAACGTCAGCGCCCAGAGCCGAATTGCTTTTTGCGGCCCCCGGGAATTTGAGTTCATGGCTAAGCCCCAGATAGAGGCTGACACACATCACGATCAGGACAAGCGTAAACGGTAGTTCCACCGTGATAGCCGCCGCCTGCAGGCCCCCCAGTGCATCGGCACCCCGGCCGAACAACAGCGCGGCAGCGATCACACCTTCCATGATGGCCCAGAAGATCGGCTGGGATGTCGGCGCATCGATCTTGTCGCCAGCGGTAATGCTGTCGATCACAAGCGATCCGGAATCCGACGAGGTGATGAAGAACACCAGCACCAGAACCATCGCCAGCGGGACCTGATCGATCCCCTTGGCCAAGGCTCCAATCCCCGTGGTTGCCTGCTCCAGTGCAGTGCCCCCAAAGACGGACATCCAAATCAGAGTCACAAAGGTAGGTACCAGCAGTACCGCGATGAGGAACTGACGCACCGTGCGGCCCTTGGAGATGCGGGCGATGAACATGCCCACAAACGGTGACCAGGAGATCCACCAGGCCCAGTAGAACACCGTCCAGCCGTGATAGAATGTTTCATCTTCCCGGCCCATCCAGTTGCTCAGCGGAATGATGTCACCAACATACGGGGTGAAGGTTGTTCCCACTGTGGTCAGGATTTCCAGCGTCGGCCCCAGGATCAACACGAACAGCAGCAATATTGCGGCAAGCCCCATATTGATGTTGCTCAGGACTTTCACGCCGCCGTCCAAGCCACGCAGAACTTAAATTAACGCGACCCCGGTAGCGCCCACAATGATAGCGATCTGGGTGTTAATTCCCGCGTCGATGCCGAACAGGAAACTTAATTAGCTCGCCGCCTGTTGCGTACCAAAACCAAGCGATGTCGCCAAACCGAAGATGGTCGCAAGCACAGCCAGCGTATCGATGAAGCGGCCAAACCAGCCCCAGGTCCGTTCCTTGAGAAGCGGGTAGAACGCAGAGCGGATCGTCAGCGGCAAGCCTTTATTGTAGACAAAGAATGCCAGGGACAGACCGACAACCACGTAAATCGCCCATGGGTGAAGTTCCCAATGGAACATGGTCGCGCCCATCGCGGCCTTGGCCCCTTCGGGTGTGTTCGGCGGTTTGCCAAACCAGTCGGTGTAATAACCAACGGGTTCTGCGACGGCCCAGAACATCAGCCCAATGCTCATGCCCGCAGCAAACAGCATCGCGAACCACGACATCAGCGAAAATTCGGGTTTCGCGTCGTTCCCACCGATCCGGATTTTCCCGACCGGAAGAACAATCAGAGCGAGGCAGAACACCACGAAAATGTTGGCCCCGACCATGAACAACCAGTCAAAATGCTCAATCGACCAGCCTTTGGCACCATCAAACGCCATCTTTGCGTCTTCCGGCGCGGCGACGGTGCCAACAACAAACAGAATAATCAGAATCGATGTGATCCAGAAGACCGGGTGATGTACGTCGACACCCTACTTCTGAACATTGTGCTCACCGACCTGATGATCGGATGAATATCTTTTAGGCATGAAAGTCCCCCAGGACGTCTTCACGCACATGCTCAATGACCCTTGCAGCATGCGAGCCCACGCATGATGCCCCATCGAGATATCTCGATGTTCGTAGGCACAGGTTAATAGATTCAGGCCGAAAACTCTAATTTCCTGGAGTTTGGACGCCGGGTCAGATGCCCACCGCGTTGCGATAGACCTCAAGCAGGTGTTCCTGCTCCTGGCGCTCATTGGGTTCGAGCTTCCGCAGGCGGACGATCTGGCGCATCGTTTTGGCGTCAAATCCGGCGGACTTGGCCTCGGAATAGACCTCGCGAATATCCGCGTTGATGTTCGTGCGATCCTCTTCCAGGCGCTCGACACGCTCGATGAAGCTGCGCAGGCGGTCGCCCGCAATTCCAGCGGTATCAGACATGAAACTCTCTCCAAAAACGATTGGCGCCGCGAGGAACCGCAACTCCAATGGCTTTAACCCAATCGCCTGTGGAAACGCAAAGGCGATATCAAAAAACGTCTCAGCCGTGTTTTTCCTGCATCTTGGCGAGCTGTTCTGGCGTCGCTTCGGTCTGATGCTTGGCCTTCCACTCGCTGTAGGGCATGCCGTAGACGATCTCGCGGGCATCCTCGTAATCGAGCTCGATGCCCTTTTCGTCGGCTGCGCCCCGGTACCATTTGGACAGGCAGTTCCGGCAGAAATCAGCCAGATTCATGAGGTCAATATTCTGAACATCCGGGTTATCGCGCAGATGCTGCACCAGGGTGCGGAAGGCAGCGGCTTCCAGTTCGGTCTGGGTCGCTTTGTCGAGATCGGCCATGTCACTCTCCTCGGGTCATTCTTTTTTCTTCCAGCAATATAGGCGCCGGATCGCGAGGTGCAACGTTGGCGCCACGCACAAAAAAGCCGGACCGCGTGAGCGGCCCGGCTGTCTGTTTCGTTGCCCGTGGGGTCAGGCCGCCATGCTGCGCAGCATCCAGGCGTTCTTTTCGTGCAACTGCATGCGCTGGGTCAGCAGATCGGCTGTCGCTTCGTCATTGCCAGCCTCGGCCAATGGGAAAACTTCCCGGGCGGTCCGCACCAAAGTCTCCTGCCCTTCGGCGAGCTGACGGATCATATCCTCGGCCGAGGGCACATCCGTAGCTTCCGGGATCGAAGAGAGTGCCGCATAGGCGGCGTAGCTTCCCGGAGCGGCAAAGCCCAGGGCGCGAATGCGCTCAGCGATCATATCCACCACCAACGCCAGTTCAGTGTACTTCCCCTCGAAAATCACATGCAGGGTGTTGAACATCGGGCCGGTGACGTTCCAATAATAATTATGTGTCTTCAGATGGAGCGTGTAGGTGTCGGCCAACAGTCGTGACAGCCCGTCGGCAATCGCCTGACGCTGGTCTTCGGGAATACCGATATTCACCGGAATACCGACGGATTGAGCGGGATGGCCATCGTAGAAGCTCTTGTTTAGAACTATTCTAAATACAGATCAGCCCACACCATTTACAAGCCTTATGGCGCAAAACTCTCGATCCGTGAGGCTTTTATCCGCGCCCGCCAGCAAGCCGGGCCGCGTCCGGGCTCTGCCGTAACCGCCACATGGCCAGAATGCCGATCACCAGACCGGGCACCAGGATCGCGAAGGCAAACCGCCAACCGATCAGGTCCACGACGACCGGGATCAGGTGAATGGTCACGAGGGTTAGCAGAAACCCCATACTGGTCTGCACCGTGAGCATGATCCCCACATAGCCCGGCTCCGAAAGCTCGGCCGTGCTCGCCGAGAATTGGGGTGAATCCGCCACCACGGACATTCCCCAGATCACACAAAGGGCAAACAGCGGCCAGATCGCCCCGCCGAACAGGAACTCGACGACCAGGGCGCAGACGCCGCTTACCGCAATCGTCGCAATCGTCACAATCGTCACAATCGTCACCGGAATCAGGGCCGAGGGTCAACCGCAAGCTCGCGGTCAGGAACACCCCGATCCACGCCCACATCGAATAGAGCTCCCACATGTGGCCGAGATAGCCGATGTTCGCCAGACGCAATCCACGCTGGGTCCAGCTCCGAAACGCCGCATTGATCCGAAATGGCGGCGTGGGTGCTGTGTTAGGGCCTACGACCAACAGCAGGATCGCAAAGGCCGCCACAGTGGCCGACACAGATGCCGCCACAAGGGTAAACACCCAGTCGATAACGCCTAGGGCGTTGAACAGATGCGGGCTTGCCGAGCCCAGCGCCAGGGCCCCAACCAGCGCCCCAATCATCAAACCCATATCGCCACGCGTCCAGCTAGCCGCCAGCTTCATTCCCACCGGGTAAATTCCGGCCATGCAAACCCCGGTCGCAAATCGCAAGGCGATCACCGCCCAGGACGACGGCTCAAAGGCCAAAATCAGCAGATTGGTGGCAGCCGCCAACAGCGCCGAAGCCAGAAAGAAGCGTCGCGGTTCGATCCGGTCCGCCAGATTGAACAAAGCGCTGATCAGGGTTCCGACGACGAACCCGGCCTGAACCGCGCTGGTGAAAAGCGACGCGATCAGCGGCGACAGGCCGACGCTATCGCGCAAGGCCGGCACCACGGCAGACGCGGAGAACCACAACGACATGGTCGCCACGGCACAAAAAGCGATGATCAGGAGTGAACGCGCACGAACGGACGCGGGGCACCTCTTGCGAAAAGATCGCCTGAGCTACCCCGATCCAGATTCAGGGGCAAATGACGATTGTGTTTCCGGTCGCGTGTCAGGCGAAAGCGCCTAGGACAACGCCCCGCAGGCTCGCTGGATACGGGTGCAGGCTTCTTCCAGCACTTCTGTGGCCGTCGCATAGGAAATCCGGAAATGCGGGGACAGCCCGAAGGCTTCGCCATGGACCACGGCCACGCCTTCGGCGGCGAGCAGGTACTTCGCCACATCCGCATCGCTGTTCAGCGCCTCACCCTCGGGGGTTTTCTTCCCGAGCATGCCGGCCGCCGATGGGTAGACATAGAACGCACCTTCCGGCGTCGCACAGGTCAGCCCGTCCGCCTGGTTGAGCATCGAGACCACCAGATCGCGGCGTTCCTTGAAGATCTTGTTGTGGGCAGGGATGAAATCCTGCGGACCCTGCAGCGCTTGGAGGGCGGCCCATTGGGAAATCGTTGAGGTCGAGGTGGTCGACTGGGACGAGATCATGTTCATCGCCTTGATCAGCTCCGTAGGTCCCGCCGCATAGCCGACCCGCCAGCCGGTCATGCAATAGGCCTTGGACAAGCCGTTCAGGGTCAGGGTGCGATCGTAAAGCTCCGGTACAACCTGAGCGATGGTGGTGAAGACAAAATCATCATAGACGATCTTCTCGTACATATCGTCAGGCATGACCCAGACATGGGGGTGACGCAACAGCACCTCGCCCAGCGCCTTCAGCTCGGCCGCTGTATAGGCCGCCCCTGACGGGTTGCAGGGCGAATTCATCATCAGCCATTTGCTCTTCGGCGTGATCGCCGCTTCAAGAGCTTCCGGGGTCAGTTTGAATCCGGATTCCTGGGTCGTCTCGACCACCACCGGCACGCCCCCACAAAGCAGCGTGATGTCGGTGTAGGACACCCAATAAGGCGCCGAAACGATCACCTCGTCGCCGGGGTTGATCGTCGCGAAAAGCGCGTTGTAGATGGTTTGCTTGCCCCCACAACCGACATGAATCTGAGCCGAAGTGTAATCGAGCTCGTTGTCGACCTTCAGCTTCTCGCAAATCGCTTCGCGGAGCTCCGGAATACCGGCCGGTGCCACGTATTTGGTCTTGCCCTCGGCCATAGCCCGCGCCGCCGCGTCCTTGATGTTTTGCGGCGTGTCGAAATCCGGTTCGCCCGCAGCCAGACCGATCACATCACGGCCCTGGGCTTTGAGCTCTTGGGACAGGGTGTTGATCGCAATCGTGGGCGACGGCTTGATGCTGCTGAGACGGTCGGCAAGAAGAGCCATAAGGGTGCACTCGCTCGAAGGTTATGTTGCGAGTGCGAACGTAATCCCGGACCTCCTGCGGCGCAACAGTTCTGGGGCCGGATTGACCCACAGGGGGTTACGCCTGCGGCGTCTTCCCCGCGATGCTTTTCTGATACGCATCACTGTCCAGGCTCGCCCAAATGCAAACGACCAAAAAGCCGAGCATGCTGGCGCTGACAATTCCAAGAATAACGATGTTTTCGAGGGGAATGTGTGGTCTCCAATGAGTTCCATGAAAACCTACCCAACCGGAAAATCCGGGCATTGACCCAGATCAAATCAGGGACTTATCCGCGTCACCTAATTACATGAATTCCCAGACTCGCTTTTCCACAGGTGCCCGCCCTATATAGATGCGATGGCTGACCTCACTGAAATTCAGGCGAAATATCTACCCGAGGCGCGGGAATTGCCACGCCCGGCGTTTCTCGACGACCACCCAGCCGGAAACGCGCGAGCCGAATTCGAGCTGACGTCGAATTACAGCCCAGCAGGGGACCAGCCCAAGGCGATCGAGGATTTGATCGCCGGGCTGGGCCGTGACGAGAAGGAGCAGGTGCTGCTCGGGGTCACCGGGTCTGGCAAGACCTTCACCATGGCCCATGTGATCGCCCGGACCGGCCGCCCAGCGCTGATCCTAGCCCCCAACAAGACCCTCGCCGCCCAGCTCTATTCGGAAATGAAAAACTTCTTCCCGAAAAACGCGGTCGAGTATTTCGTTTCCTACTACGACTACTACCAGCCCGAAGCCTATGTCCCGCGTTCGGACACCTATATCGAGAAGGAATCCTCGATCAACGAGCAGATCGACCGGATGCGCCATTCGGCGACACGGGTGCTGTTCGAGCGCCGCGACGTGGTGATTGTTGCTTCCGTGTCGTGCATCTACGGTATTGGGGACGCCGAATCCTATTTGAAGATGACCAAGGTCTACAATGTGGGCGACCGGGTCGACCGCAGCCAGATGCTGCGCGATCTCACCGAGTTGCAGTACAAGCGCAACGATGCAAGTTTCTACCGTGGCATGCTGCGTGCCCGGGGCGACACGGTAGAAATCTTCCCGGCCCATCTCGAAGACCGGGCCTGGCGCCTGTCCCTGTTCGGCGACGAGATCGAATCGATCCGTGAGTTCGACCCGCTAACGGGCGCCACCACGGCGGATCTGGAGAAGGTTACGGTCTTCGCCAACTCCCATCACATCACTCCCAAGCCGTCGCTCCAGCAAGCCATCAAAACGATCAAGGCCGAGCTCGATATCCAGCTCAAAATGCTCCAGACCGAGGGCCGTCTGCTCGAGGCCCAGCGGATCGAACAGCGCACCACTTTCGATCTGGAAATGATCGCCGCGACCGGGGTGTGTCCGGGCATCGAGAATTATTCGCGCCACCTAACCGGCCGCGAACCCGGCGAGCCGCCCCCCACCCTGTTCGAATACCTGCCCAGCGACGCTCTGCTGTTCGTCGACGAATCCCACATCACCGTGCCCCAGGTCGGCGGCATGTTCCGGGGAGATCTGTCGCGCAAGGGCACCCTGGCCGAGTTTGGATTCCGCCTGCCCTCCTGCGTCGACAACCGACCCCTCAAATTCGAGGAGTGGTACGCCATGCGGCCGGACACGATTTACCTCTCGGCCACCCCCGGCGACTGGGAGTTAAAGGAAACCGGCGGCGTTTTCGCCGAGCAGGTTGTGCGCCCGACCGGGCTCATCGACCCGGTCTGCATCGTTCGCCCGGTGGGGACCCAGGTCGATGATCTGATCGCCGAATGCAAGGAAGTGATCGCCAAGGGGTCCCGGGTGTTGGTCACAACTCTGACCAAGCGAATGTCCGAGGATCTGACCGAATACATGCACGAGCAGGGCCTGAAAGTGCGCTACATGCATTCGGATATCGAGACGCTGGAGCGGATCGAGATCCTGCGTGACCTGCGGCTCGGCACCTTCGACATTCTGATCGGCATCAACCTTTTGCGTGAGGGTCTGGATATCCCCGAATGTGCCCTAGTCGCCATTCTCGATGCGGACAAGGAAGGCTATCTGCGTTCCAAAACCTCCCTGATACAGACCATCGGCCGGGCGGCGCGCAACATTGACGGGCGGGTTATCCTCTATGCCGACGTCATGACCAAAAGCCTGACTGCCGCCCTCGACGAGACCTCCCGGCGGCGCGAGAAACAGCAGATCTACAACACCGAGAACGGGATCACCCCGGAATCGATCCGCACCAATATCTCCGACATTCTGAACAGCGTATTCGAACGCGACCGGGTAACCGTCGATATCGATGACGACGAGACACCCCACCTCGTGGGCAAGGATCTGCAAACCTATATCGCCAAGCTCGAAGCGCGCATGCACACCGCCGCAGCGGATCTGGAATTCGAGGAAGCGGCCCGGCTGCGGGACGAGATCAAGCGGCTCGAGGAGCAGGAACTTCTGTCCATGGGAGCCGATCTCGATGGCTCCCCCTGGCGCGACAGCGAAGCGGCTGGTGACGTACTCACCGCCCAGCGTGCCGCCCGGACCAAAGCCAACCTCACCGCGCGGCCGAAAGGCGGCTCTGGCAAAGGCGCTGGCAGGGGTCGTCGACGGCGGGGCGCTTAAGCTTTCACGCCAATCTGTTCGAGCAGAGATTGCCGGTCGCCGAGCGCCCAGACTTTGGTGATCCGGTTGTCGACCATGGTAAACATGGCGACCCCGGCATATTCGATCCGCCGTCCCGTCGCCTCATGATCGAACAATGTTCCGTCATGACTGCACCGTCTCAACGGTTCCACATCTCATTGAAAAAACGCTCGACCAGCGCCCGGTTGGCCGCCTCACTCATGATGATTTTCGTCGGGCCAGTCAGTCGGACAGTTTTTCAGACAACAAGGCAAACACGCTGGGTCGGTCCAGTCGCGCGAAGTACTTCTGATGATAGTCTTCGGCCACCCAGAATTTCTGCGCCGGCAGGATTGTCGAGGTGATCGGCCCATCATGGCGACCCGATGCGGCCTCATCTTCTTTCGAGGTCCGCGCAGCGGCGGCCTGACTGTCTTCATGCACGAAGATCACGGACCGACACTGGCTGCCCGCATCGTCCCCCTGCCCGTCAATCTGAGCTGGATCGTGTATCCTCCAGAACAGTTCGAGAAGCTCGTCATAGGACACAAGCGTCGGGTCGTAATCGACCTGAATAACTTCCGCATGGCCGATGGGAGTATGACAGACCTCCTCATAAGTGGGTTGGGGCTTCGTGCCGCTCACATAGCCGACTTGGGTCTCCGTAAACCCGGGGATCTGATCGTAGAAATGCTGTGGATAACAGAAACAGCCGGCGCCAAAAGTTGCACGTGCCATCGTTCACCTCATACGGGAATCAGGTCGACGCGGGGGTCGCGAGAATGGCGGTGCCGCCGGCGCTGAGCAATTTCATACCCGCATCCTTAAGCGCAGCGTGAGCCGCCTGATTTACGGCGTAGCGGGTCTGGTAGTAGCGCGAACTGGGCAACCAGTAGCGTAACCCGAGAATAATTCCGCCAAAGCTGAAATCGTGGATACCGACCTGGGGGAAGCCCTCTTCCGTGAGCTCCGCATCATTTTCGAGCGCCGCCACGATGGCCGCGATCGCCTGGTCCGGATCACTGTCCGCAGCGATCACGATTTGGGATTCGACGATCCGGTGCGCATCGGAATCGATCAAAATCTCGCCGACAACCTTACGGTTCGGGATCGTGATCTTCTCGAGGTCTTTACCAATCAGCACGGTATGGGCAAGCGTGACTTCGTCGACCACGCCCAAGACGCCCTGCACAAGCACCGTGTCCCCCACCAAAAAGGGCCAGGTTAGGATGATGACAAGACCCGCGCCGTAATTGGCGATCAACCCCTGGACAGCAAAGGAAATACCGAAAGCAGCCGCACCACCCAGCGCGACCAGCGGGGCAATATCGATACCGAAATTGCTCAAGATGATGATTACAACGATCACCACAAGCAGGATCTTCACCATATTGCCGGCAAACCCGGCCAGGGTGATGTCGAGCTTTCGAATTTAGCAGAGGCGGGTGACCCGACGCCCTAGAAACCCGGCGACCCTGAGCCCGATCAACAGGATGACCAGCGCACCAATCATCTGCAATCCGTAGGAAATCGCGAATTCTGACACGACGTCGATGACGGTATTCACCATCTGAAGTTGTGGTTCCATGTGATCTTCTTCGCGTCTTCAGTCCCTGTCAGAAGCGCAACTTATCGCCAATAGTTCGATTGAACCATCAGGGACAAAGCGAATGGCGCTTGGGATGGTGAAAATATTGCGATTCACCGACAGGAAATGCCCAGTTTTCTCTTGAAAAACCCTCTCTGGATCGCGATGTATGTTTAGCAGTGCTTCACTGCCGTTGCGTGCGACCCAACGGGGCGCAGATCCCGGGAGAACGGAAATCAGTTACACCGGCTTTCTCATGGCGGCCATCGGATTGACCCTGCTTCTGTTCTCTGCAGACTACATGGTGCGCGGCGCGGTCGGGATCGCACGGCGGATTGGTTTATCCCCCCTTGTCATCGGCCTCACCGTCGTCGCCATCGGCACCTCGGCGCCGGAACTTGTCACCACTCTGACGGCGACCCTTGAGGGTTCGCCTGATCTTGCACTCGGCAACGTGATCGGCAGCAATCTGGCGAATATGCTTCTGATCCTCGGTATCGCGGCGCTGGTGCGGCCGGTACTTTGCGCCCCCCGGGTCATCGCCCGTGACGGCACCATGGTGCTGGCGGCCACGATTCTGTTCGTCGCGATTGCGATGACCGGCGCTTTCCTGCTGTGGCACGGCGTCGCCTTACTGGGCGGTCTCGTTTTGTATCTGGGCCTGACCTATCGCGCCGAATGCAAGACCGTGGAAGATAGCCTGCACGCCCGTGAGAGCGAGGATGTTTCCGGGGTCCCTGACCGGGCGATGATCGCGACATTGCTGCTGGTCGGCGGCCTCATCGGTACCGTGATCGGCGCGAAGCTGCTGGTCGATGGTGGCGTCTCGGTCGCCGAATCACTGGGGGTTTCCCAAACCGTCATCGGGCTGACCCTGGTGGCGATCGGCACCAGCCTGCCCGAACTCGCTATCGTCGTGGTCGCCAGCATGCGTGGACATGGCGACGTGGCACTCGGCAACGTACTCGGCAGCAACATCTTCAACCTGCTCGGTGTCACCGGCGCGGTCGCCATCGTGGCGCCGCTTAACGTTCCGGCCTCATTGCTCGAATTTGATATCTGGCTGCTGCTCGGGGTGACCTTGCTGCTGATCCCGATGATGCTCACCGGCGGCTGCCTGAGCCGGCGCAAGGGCATCGTACTAGTCCTGCTTTATGTCGGCTTTCTGGCTCTCCAGGTCGAAAGTGTACGCAGTCTGGTTCTGTAGTCGGGTACCACTCATTCGGTTTGATGCCACTTCAAACCCATGACATCCTGCCTATAAATTAGGCAAACACAAAAACCTGTAATGTTTTCCGCGAGGAGCCACATATCGGGCCGGAAAACTACACAGACTTATCCACGAGAACCGGGGATAAGGTGGTGAACCATTCACCGGTTGTGAACCGACCCATCCGACAGGTATTTAGCGTGATCTATGACTGATAGCGCAACCACCGACGACACACCTGAGTTGCCCGATCCCCTATCAGGGAACGGGGTAGAGGCTATCCGCGCCCGTTTGCGGACCCTGCCTGAGGGTCCTGGCGTCTATCGCATGCTGAACGAAAAGGGCGATGCGCTCTATGTCGGCAAGGCGCGCAACCTCAAACGACGGGTGACCAATTACACCCAGCTCAGCCGGCTGCCGTACCGCCTACAACGCATGGTCGCCGAGACCGTCGAGCTCGAAATCGTCACCACCCATACCGAAGCCGAAGCGCTGCTGCTCGAATCCAACCTGATCAAGCGCCTGGCCCCCCGCTACAACGTGCTGCTCCGCGACGACAAAAGCTTTCCCTACATTCTGGTGACCAAGCATCTCGATCGGCAAACCAGCAAGACAGGTGCCCGTCCCACCACCCGCGCGGCAAGGGAAGAACAGAAGACGCGCCGTCAAAGCCACACCGGTCCTGATCCCGCCGACTGGCCCGGCGTGGTCAAATATCGTGGCGCGCGCACTCTGCCCGGAGAGTATTTCGGCCCGTTCGCCTCCGCCGGGGCGGTCAACCGGACCCTCAACGCGCTGGAGCGCGCCTTCCTCCTGCGCAGCTGTTCGGACTCGATCTTCTCGGGCCGCTCCCGTCCCTGCCTCAAATACCAGCTGAAGCGCTGTGCAGCGCCCTGCGTCGGCTACGTGTCCAAAGACGAATACGGCGTCCTGATCGAACAGGCCCGAAGCTTTCTGACCGGCAAGTCCCGGGAGATCCAGGAAGAGCTGGCAAGCGAGATGCAGAAGGCCTCCGATCAGACTGAATTCGAGGCTGCGGCCCGATTCCGAGACCGCATCCGCGCGATGACCCAGATTCAGTCGCATCAGGACATCAATATCGAGAACCTGGATATCCGTGACGCCGATATCGTCGCCGCCGACGAAGACGGCGGCCGCATCTGCATCCAGGTGTTCTTCTTCCGGGCTGGGCGTAATAACGGCAACCGGGCCTATTTTCCGCGCCACGACAAGACGGTAGCGATAGAGGAGGTGCTCGCGGCGTTTCTCGGCCAGTTCTACGAGAACAAACCGGCCCCGCCGGTGGTTCTGCTAAGCCACAAGCCCGCCGAGATCGAGCTGATCGCCGAAGCGCTGGGGGTGCGCGCCGAGCGCAAGGTGAACATGGCCGTGCCCCAACGAGGCGCGAAGCGAAAGCTGGTCGAACACGCCCGCACTAATGCCCGCGACGCCCTGCAGCGCCGCCAAGCCGAAAGCGCCACCACCCGCGACCTGATCGCCCAGGTCGGCGAGCTCTTCGGGCTCGATGGCCCGCCCCAGCGGATTGAGGTCTACGACAATTCTCATGTCCAGGGTGCCCACGCGACCGGGGCCATGATCGTGGCCGGGCCCGACGGTTTCATCAAACCAGCCTATCGCCGCTTCAACATGCGCGGGGCCGCAACCGCCACCCAGGAGGGCTACAATCCGGGCGACGATTTCGCGATGATGAACGAGGTTCTTACCCGTCGGTTCTCCCGAGCCCTCAAGGAAGACCCGGACCGCAGCAAGGGCCAGTGGCCGGACTTAATCCTGATCGATGGCGGCAAAGGCCAGCTCACCTCGGTACTCAACGCGCTGGAAGAACTCAGCATCGATGACGTGGCAATGGTCGGGATTGCCAAAGGGCCGGACCGGGACGCCGGTCGGGAAAGATTCTTCCTGGTCGATGGGGATCCGGATGGTTTTCAGCTGCCGCCCCGCGATCCCGTGCTCTACTACCTGCAACGCCTGCGTGATGAAGCCCATCGTTTCGTGATCGGCGGCCACCGTCAGAAACGTTCGCGGGCGATCACCCAAAACCCTCTCGACGAGATTTTGGGCATCGGCGCCCGCCGCAAACGCGCCCTGTTGACCCATTTCGGATCGGCCCGTGCCGTTTCCGAGGCAGGGCTGCAGGATCTCGAAAAGGTGGACGGAATCAACAATACCGTGGCACGTCGTATCTACGACTTCTTCCACACCGCCAGCTGAAATTCCGGCGAACGGACCCAATGCGATGACCATTCCTAATACCCTGACCTTTGCGAGAGTCGCCCTGATCCCGCTCCTGCTGGTTTTGTTGTTTCTCGACGGCGACACCATGCGCTGGTGGGCGCTGGCCCTGTATCTGACACTCGCGGTGACCGATTATCTCGACGGCTATCTCGCGCGGGTGTTGAACCAGCAGAGCGAACTCGGGGCGCTGATCGACCCGATCGCCGACAAGATCCTTGTCGCCGCACTGATCGTGGCGCTGGTGGGCAGTGGCGACATCGCGCGCTGGGACATTGCTGCCGCGATCCTGGTGCTCAGCCGTGAATTCCTGGTCTCGGGCCTACGTGAATTTCTAGCCCAGCGTGACCTCCCGCTGCTGGTCACGAAACTCGCGAAATGGAAAACCACGATCCAGCTTATCGCGATCGCCTTCTTTATCCTGCCTCCTCTGGACATCGCCAACCAGGCCCTGTTCGCCTCTTCCGTGTGGTGGATCGCAACCCTGCTCACCCTGGTTACAGGCTACGGCTACGTCACGTCGGCCACACACCGATTGAACCACCGTAACGCGGATCAATAAGATGAAGGTCGCAGGCATCGTCGGCTGGCACGACAGCGGCAAGACCACGTTGCTGATCGCCGTGGTCCAGGAACTGGTTGCGCGCGGCCACACGGTCTCCACCATCAAACACGCCCATCATGGATTCGACGTGGACCGGCCAGGCAAGGATTCATGGCAGCACCGCGAAGCAGGCGCTTCCGAGGTCATGGTCGGGTCGGCCAAGCGCTGGGCCCTGATGCACGAACTTCGCGGGGCCACGGAACCCGGCCTCGATGAGCTTCTGGCCCAGATGAATCCGGTCGACATTGTCCTGGTCGAAGGGTTTAAATACACGGGTCACGACAAGATCGAGGTCTACCGCGCCGGTCTTGAAGAGCCCCCCATGGTGCACAATCTTTCGGGAATTGTTGCCTTCGCCAGCGATAACTCCATCGACGATATCGACCCCACGGTCACCAAACTGGATAGCGCGAACGCTCCAGGCGTGGCGGATTTCATTGAGCATCACTGGGCGCTTACCCGTCCCGCCCGGAGCGCCTGATCGTGGCCCAACTCTCTGATGACTGCTTTGTACCCGGGGAAGGCCTGATTGCCGCCGATGTCGCTCTGAAACAACTCGATGACCGCCTGACCTGTGTTGTCGGAACCGAGACCGTATCCCTGCGCGATGCCACGGGACGGTTTCTGGCCCGGGATGTGATCGCGGAACGGGATGTCCCGCCTCACGACAATTCCGCCGTCGACGGATACGCGGTGTATTTCAACGATTTGGCGACTGATGGCGACACGAAATTGCCGCTGGTCGGACGTGTCGCCGCGGGACAAAGTTTGGGACACGCGGTCGAACGCGGCACCGCATTGCGCATCTTCACCGGGGCCCCAATACCAGGTGGACCCGACGGCCCCGACACGGTGCTAATGCAGGAAGACTGCGAAACCCTTGAGGCCGATGGCACAACAACAGTCAGCATTCCAACCGGAATCGCAAAGGGTGCGAACCGCCGAGCCCGCGGCGAAGATATAACCTGCGGCCAGACAGTGCTCCGCGCCGGCACCCGATTGCGCCCGCAGGATATCGGCCTGGCCGCCTCGCTCGGTCTGTCAGAACTGGACGTTTACGCCCGGCTGGTGGTCGGTGTGATGTCGACCGGTGACGAAGTCGTCGATCCGGGACAACCAGTACAAGACGGTCATATCTATGACGCCAACCGGCACGCCCTGATGGCCGTGCTCTCAGACCTCGGCTGCACCATTCGCGATTTCGGAATTGTGCCCGATGATGCCGACCAAATCGCCGAGACCCTGAAGCAGGCGGCAGAAAATTGCGATGCCATCCTCTCGACCGCGGGCATGTCCGTCGGCGAAGAAGACCATCTCGCCAACACTATTCGCGCCCATGGGACCCTGCATTTCTGGAAAGTCGCGATCAAACCCGGGCGGCCGATCGCCTTTGGGCAAATCGGACACACGCCGTTCATTGGCCTGCCTGGAAACCCCGCCGCGATGATGGTCACCTTCCTGCGCATGGCGCGACCTGCCCTGCTCAAGCTGGCGGGCGCAACAACCCTGAAGCCGCGGCTCTATCCGGTACGCGCCGGATTCACTCATCAGAAGAAGGCGCGTCGCGTTGAATATGTGCGGGTGCATCTGGAAGACGGCGAAGACGGCATTCCGGTGGCCCGCAAATTCCCCCGAAGTGGTGCGGGAATCCTGTCATCCCTTGTCGGATCAGACGGGCTGGTTGAATTGCCCGAGGAGATGACCCAACTTTCGGAGGGAACAATGGTATCCTACTTGCCCTTTACGGAAGTCGCTCGATGAAGATCCTTTACTTTGCCTGGATGCGCCAACGCATCGGCACCTCGAGCGAGGAAATCGACCTCCCCGCGAATGTTGCCACGGTGGACGAACTTATCGATTGGCTAATAGCCAAAGGCGACGGCTACCGGGGCGCGTTTGTGAAACGCGAGGTCATTCGGGCCGCGGTCAACCAGGACTACGTCAAATTCGACCATCCAGTCGCCGACAATGACGAGATCGCGTTTTTCCCACCCGTGACCGGCGGCTAAAGGGCACGTTTCGATGATCCGGGTCCAACAGGAAGATTTTGATATCGGCGCCGAACTGGCCGCCCTGAGCGCGGGCGACACCACGATCGGCGGCGTGGCGAGTTTCACGGGGCTGGTTCGCGACATGACACCGATTGAGGGCGCGGACCGCAGTATTTCGACCATGACCCTGGAACACTATCCGGGCATGACCGAGAAAAAGCTCTCCGAGATCGAAGCCGAAGCCAATCAGCGCTGGCCGCTTGCGGCAAGCCTGATCATCCACCGCTACGGCACGCTGGCGCCCGGGGATCAGATCGTACTCGTCGCCTGTGCTTCAGCACACCGACAGGCCGCGTTCGATGCCTGCCAGTTCCTGATGGACTGGCTGAAGACGGATGCCCCGTTCTGGAAACTGGAAGACACCGACACTGGCGGTGTCTGGGTTGAAGCGCGCGATTCCGATGACGCGGCGGCGGCGCACTGGAGCAAAGACCCCAGCGACGCGGCTTAATCCGTTTGAGCTATTCGGCCGCCACAGCCTCGGCGCGGCCGGTCACCAGATTGTCGTAATCCTGCATCAGATTGCGGGTGATTTCGCCAACCACGAAAGTGTGGTCTTCGGCGATCTGCGCGATCGGTGTAACTTCTGCCGCGGTGCCGGTCACAAACATCTCGCTCGCATCGCTCAGCTCTTCGGGCATGATCGCGCGCTCAATTACCTCGTAGCCCCGCGCCTTGGCGAGCTTGATCACGGTCTGTCGGGTGATCCCGTTGAGGAAACAATCCGCCTTCGGCGTGTGAATTTTGTCGTCCATCACCAGGAACATATTCGCGCCCGTGGTCTCGGCCAGCTGGCCGCGCCAATCGAGCATCAGCGCGTCTGCGTAGCCGTTTGCTTCTGCTGCGTGCTTGGACAAAGTGCAGATCATGTAAAGACCGGCTGCTTTGGCATGGACCGGCTGGGTCTTGGGATCGGGGCGGTTGTAGATCGCCCAGTCGAGATTGATACCCTTCATCCGCGCTTCCGGGCTGAAATAGGACGGCCACTGCCAAACGGCGAGGCCCACATGGATTTTGCAGTTCTGAGCTGAAACTCCCATCTGTTCCGGCCCGCGCCAGGCGGCCGGACGAAGATAGGCATCCTCATAGCCCGCTTTCCCCAGCGCGTCGCGGCTCACCGCATCCAGTTCGGCAACCGTGTAAGGAATCTCGAAACCGAGCATCCCGGCGGACGCATGCAGCCGCTCATTATGGGCCGTCAGCTCGAAGATCTCGCCGTTATAAGCGCGCATGCCCTCGAAGACACAGGAGGCGTAATGCAAGGCGTGGCTCAAATAATGCACCTTGGCATCGCGCCACGGCACAAATGCGCCATCCATCCAGATTACGCCATCACGATCGTCATAAGGGGCTTCTTGCATCTCTCGGTTCCTTGAAACATTCGGACTTACGTAGCCTGCCCGGAGACAAATAATTCCGCAACAAGCTTGCGTTACGTAACATTGAGCTATAATTAAGTCAACATGGTTGACCTTAATTCGAGTGCCGTTTCTGCTCCCCTTCGCGAGGAGGATCTGCGCCAGGGCATCGAGCTTCTGTTCTATGGATACCGGGACTTCACCGGAGAGCCCGACGCCATTCTGGACAAATACGACCTCGGACGGGCACATCACCGCGTGATCTATTTTGTCGGTCGCAACCCGGGCATCACCATCACCGAGCTGTTGGAAATCCTCCGCATTACCAAGCAAAGCCTTTCACGCGTGCTGGGCCATCTTCTCGAAACCGACTTCATCCACCAGCGCGCCGACCCTGCTGATCGACGGCGTAAGCAACTCACCCTGTCAGACAAAGGGAAAGCTCTCGAGCACGAGCTGACTTCCGTTCAGATGGAACGGTTTGCCCACGCTTATCGCGACGCGGGGGCGGAAGCAGTTGAAGGATTTCGTCGCGTGCTGATCGGCATCATCAACCCGGAAGACCGCGCCCGGGTTCGTCCCACCACCGTGCGCACGACGAACCGCCGTTGACCCGCGAAGCATCAGCTCAAAAAGGCTCTGCCGAGACAGGCGATGTCTGTACAATTGCGGGGTATAGTTGGCCCTGATGGAAGAAAGCTCCCACATTCTCGTCGTCGATGACGACCGCCGGTTGCGCGAACTACTACAGAAATTTCTGACAGATAGCGGATTCCGGGTCACCACGGCCGAAAGCGCCGCCGACGCGCGCGAGAAGCTCCTGAGCATCCAGTTCGATCTGCTCGTCCTCGATCTGATGATGCCGGGAGAAAGTGGATTGTCTTTGACCAGCGGTTTGCGGGAGACCAATTCCGTCCCGATCCTCCTGCTGACCGCCATGGGCGAACCGGAAGACCGAATCGACGGCCTCGAACGTGGCGCCGACGACTATCTGACCAAACCGTTCGAACCCCGGGAGCTGGTTGCCCGGATTCGCTCGATCCTGCGCCGGGCGGGTGTGGTCCAGAGCGCGGTCTCAGAATTCCACTTTGGCTCGTTCACCTATGATTCCCAACGGCAGATCCTGACAGGTCCCGACGGCATGGTCCCCCTGACCGGCGCCGAGGCGCGGCTTCTCGATGTCCTGGCCAAATCACCTGGGATACCGGTCAGCCGAACAGACCTGCAGCAGGAAAGTGGAATCACCGGCAGTGCCCGTGCTGTGGATGTTCAGGTGACCCGACTTCGGCGTAAGATCGAACCCAACCCTCCGACCCCGCGCTATTTGCAGACTATGCGGGGGCAAGGCTACGTTTTATGGCCGGACTAGCCCCATGCCACAGGGACGCCCATGTCGCTGCTAAATGACATTCTGCGAGTGCCCTGCATTCTGCGCCTGTCGCTGAAACGCCTTTTGCCGCGCGGCCTGCTCGCGCGCTCACTCCTGATCATTGTCGTGCCCCTGGTTTTGTTGCAGGTCGTAAGTGGTATTATTTTCTACGACCGGCACTGGTCAAATGTCAGCCGCCACCGGGCCAACGCCCTGGCGGGAGACATCGCCATGGTTCTCGAACTGGTCGACAAGGGCGGGATCAATAGTAACCAGCGCGCGGTCTTCAACCTCGCGCGGCGAACCCTCGATCTGATCATCAAATTCGAGCCCGATGCAATTTTGTCCAATGTCGAGTTCGTGCCGTCGGGCAATCTCGAAACCACTCTGGCACGCTCGATCAACGAAATAGTCCAGCGTCCCGTAATCATCGACAGCACCAGCACTCATGATCGCGTTGTCATCGACGTCCAGCTCCCCTCGGGCGTGCTTCAGGTTTCAGCAAACGAAGAACGGCTGATCAGTTCGACCACCAAAATATTCATCCTCTGGATGATTGGCACCTCGCTGATCCTGTTCGCGGTGGCCACATTGTTTATGCGCAATCAGGTCAGCCCGATCCGCCGTCTCGCCACGGCTGCCGACAATTTCGGTAAAGGCCGTGACACCCCTAATTTCAAGCCCTCCGGGGCTTCAGAGGTTCGTCAGGCCGCGAGCGCTTTCATGGCGATGCGCAGTCGTTTGGAAAGGCAGATCCAGCAGAGAACCGAAATGCTCGCCGGCGTCAGCCATGACCTGCGAACGCCGTTGACGCGCATGAAGCTGCAAATCGCCATGCTGAACTCCAACACCGAGATCGACGAACTCAGCTCGGACGTCGCGGCAATGGAAAGCATGATTGAGGGATATCTCAACTTTGCCCGCGGCGAAGGCACCGAGGAACGCCAGTCGGTGAACGCCACCGACCTGCTCGAAGAGGTTACCCGCGACGCAGCCCGCAACGGATCACCCGTGACCCTTAACCTGCATGACGAAGTCGAGCTTCCTTTGGCGCGCAACGCGATGCGCCGCTGCCTGACCAACCTGTTGGAAAATGCCGGTCGCCATGGCGATCAGATCGCAATGTCCGCGACACGCAATGGGCGGGTCCTCGAAATCTTCATTGACGACAACGGGCCGGGCATCCCCGAAGAAATGCGTGAAGACGTCTTCCGTCCATTTTTCCGGCTCGATCAATCACGCAACACCGAAACCGGCGGCACGGGGCTGGGCCTCTCCATCGCCCAGGACATCGTGCACGGCCATGGTGGTGAAATCAGCCTCGAAACCTCGCCCCTCGATGGACTTCGGGTCGTGATCCGAATACCAATCTAGAGTTATTTCCCCACGCTACGGGGGTCAGAACAACCGGCCGCCATTGGGCACCGGCTTGTCGATGCCAAGCAACACCACAGCGCCATCAGGGTCGGGAAATCCAAGCACCAGAAGTTCGGACATGAACTTGCCGACCTGCTTGGGCGGAAAATTCACCACGGCGGCGACCTGACGCCCGATCAGAACGTCGGGCGTATAGTGAACGGTCAGCTGCGCCGATGTCTTACGCACGCCTATCTCCGCACCCAAATCGACCCAGAGCTTTATCGCGGGACATCGGGCTTCGGGAAAGGACTGCGCGTCGACAACCGTTCCCACCCGCACATCCACTTTCAGAAAATCATCGAACGAAATTTCCATCGGTTTAGCTCCCGGGTGGATCGGAGATTTGCAGGCCAGCGCAGGCGGGCAACGCTGCCAGCCCTGCCATTGCGCGCCGCAAATTGCGGTCCAGCGCGGCCATCGTTTCGCCCCGATCAGCGCCTGTATCCTGCAGCCAGACCCGCTGGGTCGCGAGCCAGACAAGAGCCAGCGCTTTGGCAAAGAGCAAACCGCCCAGCCCGGAATCGGGATAGCCCGCGGCGCCGGCCAAACCCGCAAACGAACGCCGGCTCTGGGGCAGGATACGCAACAGCGTGTCGGGTTCGCAGGCAATATCCCGCGTCAGTCGGGATACGGCAACTTTATCGGGCTCCAAAACCTCAAAACGCTGCATCATGATATCGAGCAGTTGATCGTAACGCGCATCCGGATCATCAGGCACGGGGCCCACGTCAACGATACTCGTCGCATCGACCCGACACGCAAACATATCGAGTAGATCCGTGCGACTCGGACACAGCGCTTCTGCCGTTTCCAAAGGTATATCTGCACGCGCCGCCACATCCGCAACCGTAAGCCCACGCCAGCCCTGTTCAGCAACATGAGACAACATCGCGTCAATAAGACGATTGTCGGGATGAAGAGAATTATCGGCCATAACCGTAAATGTAGCGCAAATGGCGCAGGGCCGCAGCCCGGGGAGTTATCCTGCCAGTTCGCGCGACCGGGCGGTGGCCTGTCCGATGGCCTTTGTCATCAGGCGGGTCAAACCATCATCATCCATCAGAACGTCCAGCGCAGCGGCCGTGGTCCCGCCGGGGCTGGTGACATTCTCACGCAGGGTCGCCGCAGCATCCGTACTTTGTGCCAACAGCTCGCCGCTGCCTGCGACGGTTTCCCGAGCGAGCAACATCGCAAGGTCGGCCGGGAGTCCGGCATCTATCCCAGCCTGGGCCATCGCTTCGACGAGATGAAACACATAAGCCGGTCCGCTGCCCGATACGCCGGTCACCGGATCCATCAGTCCTTCGTCATCAATCCACGCAACTTTGCCAACAGCCGCCATCAACGCTTCGCAGGTTTGTCGCTGCGACTCACTGACAGGGGCGTTCGCGCAGAGAACCGTAATGCCACGCCCAACGGCGGCCGGAGTGTTGGGCATAGCGCGGACGATGGCAGCATCCACGCTCAGCAATGCCTCGAACGAGGCGATGTTCCGGCCAGCGGCAATCGAGAGAAATACAGTGTTCGGCGCGACCAACGCACGATAGGGCGCCGCCACCAAATCCATCACTTGCGGTTTGACCGCAAGCACCACAACAGCCGGAGAAAACCCATCGGGGATATCATTGATGCCCGCGCCGCCGCCGGCAGCCGTGGGCAATTCCGGCTCTGCTGGGTCGACCACAAAAATACTTTCGGCGGCTGTGCCGCGTGCAATCCAGCCCGCCATCAGGGCGCTACCCATTTTTCCGCAACCAACGAGAAGGATCGAAGCTGGACTGGTCATGGGATGCATTCCCGGGTGCGGGTTAGGCTTCGCCGACGGTTTCAAAAACGATCGAGCTGACGGCAGCATGGGCGGTCTGATTACCCCAGACCACATATTGGAAGGCCGGATAAAACCGATCGAGCTCGTGCAGCGCAATATCGATCATGTCTTCGACCTGTTCGGCCGACAGGGATCCACCACGCAACAACATCGCATGGCGATACGCCGGCAACCCGTCTTCGGTGCCGATATCAAAATGCCCAATCCCGAGGCGTTCGTTCAGGACGGCGAGCAATTCATGGACGGCCGCACGTCGTTCGGGTGGCGTACGCACGTCAAACGCACACGTAATCTGTAACGCGCCAATTTCGTCGATCCAGTTGAATACAGCGTGATAGTCACACCAACGCCCTGTCGCCTCGCCCAGCAACTCGTCCCGCGCAATCCGCTCCAACCCCCAATCGCGCAGGGCGATCGTCTCCTCGACAAGGTCGAGCGGGTGCATCGTTTGGTCGATTACGGATTGGGACAAATTGCCCATATGGACAAGCCTCCTGAACGCCGTTCGGCGCAAAATCGCAAAACACACAATATATTGTAATAACTACGAAATATTGTGGGGGTGGCCAGTATCAACCACTACAGGAAGTAGATTGTCATGAAGCCGCGTTGCGTCGCAACCATCCGGGCTGTGGACAGTCGGGAACGCATATTTCCCGGCTAACGGCGGGAAAACCCTGCCGTCAGCCGCTCAGGCTGTGTCAGTTTTCGGTTTGGCACGAGGTTTCGCGGCCGGCTTTTTCGCCGCGGCGTCGAGCTTCTTTTCCAGCGCAACAACCCGCTTTTCGAGGGCTTCCTGTACTTCACGCGCGCGGATGGCCACGGCCTCCACGGCTTCAAACTCTTCGCGTCGCACCAGATCGAGATTCTCCAGAACCCGCTCCAGGCGTTGCTGCACAAGCGTTTCGATTTCGTCACGCATTCCGCTCGCCACCCCTGCTGCACCATTGGTGAGCCGGGCAATATCGTCGAGTATTCGGCTTCGTGTCTGCACGTCGTTCACTCCTTGTCAGATCTCAAGACTACGCCCCCCGGCCGGGCACGAACAAGGCCGATAGATTGCGGCGCGCCGTCGCACACGCCTATAAATTCCCTGAACTATGGGAGTGACAAATGTATCTGATTACCGGCGGCGCAGGCTTTATCGGCTCCAACCTGGTGGCACGCCTGACCCAGGCTGACCACAAGGTGGTTGTGTGCGACGCCGTGGATGAGACCAACCGCGCTAATCTTGAGAAACGCGGCCCGCTTGGGATCGTCGCACCCGAGGACCTGCTCGACTGGCTTGGATCCAATACGCCCGCCGCAATCTTCCATATGGGCGCTATCTCCTCAACGGTGGAGCGCAATGTCGATCTGGTGATGCGCACCAACTACCTCTTGAGCCTACGTCTGTGGAACTGGGCAACCACCAATCAGGTGCCGTTCATCTACGCCTCCTCGGCCGCCACCTATGGTGCCGGCACAGCTGGATTTGACGACGACAATTCCCTCGCCGCGTTGCATCGTCTGCGCCCGCTCAATCCCTATGGCTGGTCGAAACTGATGTTCGACCGAGATGCCGCGCAGATGGCCTCGAACGGCAACGCGCCCCCCCAATGGGCCGGGCTGCGGTTCTTCAATGTTTATGGCCCGAACGAGTATCACAAGGGCGGGCAGCGCAGCGTGGTACCGCAATTCTGGCAACAGATTCGCGAAACCGGCCAGGCCAGCCTTTTCAAGTCAAACGACCCCGACTACACGGATGGCGGCCAACTTCGGGACTTCGTGCATGTCTCCGACACGGTGGCGGTTATGCTCTGGCTCCTCGAAAACCCCTCGGTCAGCGGCATTTATAATCTGGGCACCGGTCAGGCCCGTTCCTTCGACGATCTGGCCAAAGCGATCTTCGACACGATGGGGTCCGCAGCCAAGATCGAATACGTCGCCATGCCCGGCAATATCCGCAACCAGTACCAATACTTCACGGAAGCGCGAATGGACCGGCTGCGCGCGGCTGGCTACGATCAGCCCTTCACCTCACTTGAGGACGGCGTGCGTTCCTATGTGGGCGAGTATCTTGAGAGCAATGATCTCTACGTCTAGCAACGGGCACAAAACCCTATGAGCGGCCCTCTTCCCTTTCCTGATTTTGACCCGGTTGCACTGGCCATCGGGCCTATCGTGATCCGCTGGTACGCGCTGGCCTTCATCACCGGATTGCTGCTGGGGTGGGGATATATTCTCTGGCTACTGCGCCGCGCGCCATCGACCCTGACGTCACAACAGGTCGGCGACTTCTTCAGCTGGGCCATCGTCGGCGTCATCGTCGGCGGACGCCTGGGCTTTGTTGGCTTTTATCAGCCCGGCCATTTCCTTGAGAACCCACAGCAAATTTTGGTGGTCTGGAATGGCGGAATGTCGTTTCACGGCGGCCTGATTGGCGTCGGTGTTGCGACTTTCCTCTACGCCCGAAAACACCAAATCAATGTTCTCTCTCTTGCAGATCTGGTCGCCGCCGCTGCGCCGATCGGTCTGTTCCTGGGACGGCTGGCCAATTTCATAAATGGCGAACTCTACGGTCGGGCGAGCGATGTCCCCTGGGCCTTCGTATTCCCCACGGGCGGAGATGTCGCCCGGCACCCGAGCCAGCTATACGAGGCCGGGCTCGAAGGCATCGTGTTGTTCATTATCCTCATTACCATGGCCCGCCTCACATCGGCGCGGCTACGACCGGGTTTGATCGCTGGCGCGTTCCTCATCGGGTACGGCGCGGCACGTACATTCGTGGAATTCTTCCGGCAACCCGACACCTATGTTGGCGATGGTGGCTTCTTGGTCGGCGGGATGACCATGGGACAACTGCTCTCGACACCCATCGCCGTTGCAGGTGTGGTCTTCATCGTTTATGCCCTAACCCATGTCCGGCTCGACCCAAAACCAGGCTCAGCCAAGCCAGAGTCCTAGCGCGATCGTCCGCACGGACGATGAAAGCTCGGTTGTTGCACGGCTGAAGCAAAAGATTCGCACCGACGGCCCGATCACAGTCGCCAGCTTCATGGATATCGCTCTCAGCGATCCGGACGGCGGTTACTACGCCACCCGGGACCCTTTGGGAGTCGCCGGTGACTTCACCACCGCCCCGGAAATCTCCCAAATATTTGGCGAACTTGTCGGTTTATGGTGCGTCGACACGTGGCAATCCATGGGCGCGCCAAACGCTTTCGCGGTGGTCGAACTCGGACCCGGGCGCGGCACATTGATGGCTGATGCCCTGCGTGCAATGCGTCAGGTCTCAACCTGCCACGCGGCGGCAAGCGTGCATCTCGTCGAAACTAGCCCGGTGCTTCGAGAATCTCAGCAACGGATGCTGGCCGGCGAGAATATCACCTGGCACACGAGCCTGCCTGACCTCGGGCGCATGCCTGCGATCTACATCGCAAATGAATTTTTCGATGCGCTTCCCGTCCATCAGTACGTTAAGCTCGACGGCGATTGGTGCGAACGCGTGGTCGCACTCGACCCCACCCATGAGCATTTCAGCTTCACGCTGGATCAAAACCGCACGTTCCCGTTGCGCGACGTCACCAAATTGCTGGCCGATGCCGAAGAGGGGACCATATTCGAATACTCACCCACGGTGCGCAGCTCGATCGACGACATCGCCCGTCTCCTCTTTCTGCATGGTGGGGCCGGCCTCATCATCGACTACGGCTACACCAGACATGCGACAGGACAAACCCTGCAGGCTGTCCGAAAACACCGCCCCGTCGACCCTCTGGACGATCCGGGTAACTGCGATCTGACAGCGCATGTGAATTTTCAGCTCCTGTCTGAAACTGCCACCAGCGCCGGAATCAAAGTGTGGGGGCCGATTGATCAGGGCAATTTCCTCCAGAAACTTGGTATTCAGACCCGAGCCGCAACCTTGCTCAAAACCGCCACTGTGTCCCAGGCCCATGATATCCGGACCGCGGTGACACGCCTGATCGCGCCGGCCGAAATGGGCGCTCTCTTTAAGGTTATGGCCCTCTCGGATTCAGGTGTGTCTCACCTCGCCGGGTTCGAGCCGGACGCATAGGCGATGACCTCCCGGCATGTCAGCGCAGAACCCATGCGCGAAATTCCCGGTATTGAGCACGGGTTCCTGTCCCGTTCCGACGGCGTAAGCGAGGGAATTTACGCCGGTCTGAATTGCGGCCTCGGGTCCGATGACGACCCCGGGCATGTCCGTGAAAATCGCGCCCGCGCCGCCCAGGTCGTCGGATGCGCAGCTGACCGGTTGCGAACCCTCTATCAGGTCCATTCCGCGACGGTCATTGACGCCGACATCGACTGGGCAGACAGCCCGCCGAAAGCCGACGCCTTGGTATGTACGACCCCCGGCGTAGCGATTGGCGTCCTCGCCGCGGATTGTGCCCCCGTCCTGATGGTGGATTCCCAGGCGGGCGTCATCGGTGCCGCCCATGCCGGATGGCGCGGCGCGCTCGATGGCGTTGTCGGCGCAACGATTGACGCGATGGTCGAACGGGGCGCAAAGCCCGCATACATTGCCGCCGCGGTAGGACCGTGCATCGGCCCGGCCTCCTACGAAGTCGGCCCGGAATTTCCGATCCCGTTCCTGAACCAGGATCCGGCGAACGACCAATTCTTCGCGAACAAGCCCAAATCCGACCGGCTGCTCTTCAATCTGCCCGCCTTTGTCCTGAACCGGCTGAAACAGGCCAGCGTGACCCATTGCATTTCCACCGGTCATGACACTTATAGCAATGCTAACTTTTTCAGTTATCGACGCAGCTGCCACCGCAACGAGCCTGACTATGGGCGCAATCTTTCACTGATCACGCTCAAGGGTGACCACTAGCCAATGCCCTATCTGATCATGCTGATCTTCATGACCCTTGCCGCGACGATGGTGAGCTGTGCGCTTTAGCGTTTTGATTCTCCTGGTCATTGCCTTGGCGGGCTGCCAACCGGTTCCGCGCCCGTTCGACGATGTACGCAAAAGCCCCAATGACCTCCTGAAACTCTCTGATACCCGCGGCATCATGGTGCTGCCCGTGACCGACGCGCCTCCAAATACGGCGCGCGAACTCGCCGCACAGATGGCCGCCGCCCTTATCAAACAAAACCTGCCCGCTTTCGTCAGCGGCGCCAGCCGCTCGAGTATGGTTCTGTCCAGCGCGGTAATTGATCCCGGGCGCGATGCGGTCATCGGATGGACGCTTGTTGATCCGGATGGGAAAGAAATCGGCCGTCACGAGCAAATACTCGAAGGTACACCGGTGGAGCTCTGGGCCCGGGCTGACCCGGAACTGATGACCACACTGGCTAACATTGCCGCTCTATCCATCGCGGTGATGGTGCAGGACGAACAGGTTCATGAGGTATTTGCCCCACCGGTTTTCGTAGGTGACGTTCGAGGCACCAACCCGCGTGACACAATTCGGCTCCAGTCAGCTCTGCGTCACGCCTTGCGCGGACTCGGGACCCGGGTCGCAACTGCACGCTCAGACAAAACACTGGTGGCCACGGCTGATGTCGCGATCACACCTCTGCCAAAGGATCAACGTGAAGTCGCTATCGCCTGGGCCGTTTCCGACCCGTTCGGCACCGAGGTCGGGAAAATCGAACAGGCGAGTCCCTTTTCGCGCACTGCGGTGGAACAAAAATGGGGGCAGCTTGCTCGTGAGGCCGGGGTTGCGGCAGCGGCAGGTATAAAGCAACTAATCGCCCAGATTGACTGGAGTAAGGGGTTCCTGCCACCACCCTCCAAACGGGAGAATTAACCCGGCGTAAAGGGCTAAAAGTTTATCCCCAGAGGGTGAATGTTTACACGACCATGACGGGTTGATAATTTCCCGCCGCCGACATGTTCGATTGTGTTCAATCGTACATTTTCTGAAGATTTCAAACACGTTCCACCGGAACGCAATTCGCTGCAGAGGCAGCGTGGGGGCAAGTACGATGAAGGTGCTGGCATGCAACAGCAACCGTCCGCTTGCCGAAGCAATTTCGGCATATCTCAACATTGAACTCACAAGGGCTTCGATCCGGCGGTTTTCGGACATGGAAGTGTTTGTCGAGATTCTAGAGAATGTGCGCGGTGAGGATGTGTTTGTGGTCCAGTCGACCTCCTATCCGGCCAACGATAATCTGATGGAATTACTGGTGACTCTGGACGCCCTGCGACGCGGCTCAGCCCGGCGTATTACCGCGGTTATTCCCTATTTCGGATATGCCCGCCAGGACCGGAAAACGGGGCCAAGAACCCCGATTTCCGCCAAGTTGGTGGCCAATCTGATCACCCGTGCCGGCGCCGACCGGGTGCTTACACTCGACCTTCATGCCGGACAGATTCAGGGCTTCTTCGACATCCCGGTCGACAACCTTTTTGGCGGCCCACTGTTCTCCGAAGACATCGGCACCAACGACAATGCGGGCGAACGGGTGGTTGTTTCGCCCGATGTTGGCGGTGTGGTGCGTGCACGCAGCCTCGCCAAACGGCTTGACGCCGATCTCGCTATCATTGATAAGCGCCGCGAACGAGCAGGCATTTCCGAAGTGATGAACATCATCGGTGACGTCGCCGGGCGGCAATGCATACTGATCGACGATATCTGTGATAGCGCCGGTACGTTGTGTAATGCCGCTGCAGCGTTGAAGGAGCAGGGCGCCGAATCGGTTTTCGCCTATGTGACACATGGTGTCCTGTCAGGTGGTGCGGTTGGGCGTGTTGCGGCTTCCCCGCTGGAGTCTCTGGTGATGACGGACTCGATACAAGCAACCGAAGCGGTGCGTGTGGCGAGTAATATCCGTCAGCTGACGGTCGCGCCCCTTCTCGGAGAGGCCATCGACCGCATCAGCAAAGAGGCTTCGGTTTCCAGCTTGTTCATTTGAGCGTCGGCGCATTCCGCGCCGAAATGAACCGCACCGGTGGTGGCACCCTTGGAGGCATCACCGGGCTTGAGGAGTAGAAAGGAGTAGAAAATGGCCGATACCGTTACATTTAATGCGGAATCGCGCGCGCTGGTAGGCAAGGGGGCCGCCCGCGCAACTCGTAGAAACGGTCGAGTACCGGCAGTTGTTTACGGCGCGAATAAGGATCCCGAATCCATTTCAATCGACCCGGCGCAGTTGCGTACCGCACGGATGCAGCCCGGCTTTTTTGCCACGCTGTTCGATGTCGATCTGGATGGCAAAAACCAACAAGTCCTATGTCGAGATCTGCAGCTTCATCCGATCACGGATGTTCCAATGCATGCTGATTTCCTGCGCGTCACCGAATCCACACGGATCAATGTCGAAATTCCCGTGAACTTCGAGAACGCAACAGAGTCTCCGGGCCTGAAGAGTGGCGGCGTTCTTAACGTTGTCCGCCACGTGGTCGAGGTGATGTGTCGCGCGGGTTCCATCCCGAACGACATCCTTGTCGACCTGACCGGACGTGAAGTGGGTGACAGTATCCACATCTCGGAAATCAATTTGCCCGACGGCGTCACGCCAACCATCGATGATCGCGACTTCACAATCGCGACCATCGCAGCCCCGACTGTTGCTATCGTCGAAGACGAAGTGGTCACAGAAGGCGAAGATGGTGAAGGCACTGAGGACGGCGAAGAGGGCGGCGAAGAGGGCGGCGAAGACAACAGCTAAGCCTCCCGCAAGCGGACAAAAACGCTATGCGCATGGTTGTGGGCCTCGGAAATCCGGGGCCGAAATACAGAAACAACCGACACAATATCGGCTTCATGGCGGCGGACGAGATCGTTCGCCGCCATAGGCTTTCTGCACCCCGATCCAAGTTTCAGGGCGACATCAGCGAAGGCGATATCGGCGGCGAACGGGTGTTGGTGCTCAAACCGGCAACGTTCATGAACGAATCTGGTCGATCTGTTGGTGATGCGGTCCGCTTCTACAAACTCGCACCCGAAGACATCATCGTCATCTATGACGAGATCGAACTGGCAGCTGAGAAAATTCGCGTCAAACAAGGGGGGGGCCATGCGGGTCACAACGGGCTGCGCAGTATCGACGCCCATCTGGGGGACAAGAATTACTGGCGGGTCCGTCTCGGGGTCGGACATCCCGGCGACAAAAGCCAGGTAAGCAATCATGTACTCGGCGATTTTTCCAAGCAGGACCGTGTTTGGGTTGAGCGCGAACTCGCAGCTGTGGCCGATGAACTCCCGCTTCTCCTGAGCGGACAGACAAACGACTTCATGAGCCGCGTGGCCATGGGGGCACTAAAGAAACAGACAGCCGAGCCCGTATCGGCTGCGCCAAAAAACAAACCAACCAACCCCGGCAAATCCCGCAATTCCGCGGAAGAAACCGCCATGGGGAGCGCCCTTTCCCGGGCCATGAATCGATTACGGGGACGCGAATAACATGGGTTTCAATTGTGGTATTGTCGGACTACCGAATGTCGGTAAGTCCACTCTTTTCAATGCGTTAACTGCCACTGCCCAAGCAGAAGCAGCGAATTATCCATTCTGCACGATCGAGCCAAATGCCGGCCGGGTCGCAGTTCCCGATCCCCGTCTGGGGGCGCTCGCCAGCCTGGCCAAGTCGGTCAGTGTGGTTCCCACCTATCTCGAATTCGTCGATATCGCTGGCCTCGTGCGCGGCGCTAGTAAGGGCGAGGGCCTGGGCAACAAGTTCCTGTCTCACATTCGTGAGGTCGACGCGATTTGTCATGTGCTGCGATGTTTCGAAGGTGGCGAGGTGACCCATGTCGAGGGCAGTGTCGACCCGGTGCGCGATGCGGAGATCGTCGAAACCGAATTGCTCCTGGCCGATCTCGAAGCCATGGAGCGACGGCTCGACACCACCGAGAAGCGCGCCAAGGGCGGCGATAAGGAAGCCCGCGCGCAGATGTCCGTGCTCGAACCTGTGGTGGCGGTTCTGCGGGAAGGCCAACCAGCCCGCACCGCCGAGATCAACCCGGACCTGCTTCCCGCCTTCCGGCAATTGCAGCTGATCACGTCCAAACCGGTTCTCTACATCTGCAATGTCGACGAAGACGCTGCTGCGACGGGCAATGCTCACACCGCAGCGGTCGAAAAAATGGCCGCCGAGATGGGCGCTGCTGCCGTGATCGTCTCTGCCGAGATCGAGGCCGAAGTGGCCCAGCTCGACGACCCCGATGAGCGACTGGAATTTCTCGAAGGACTTGGCCTCGAGGAGACTGGCCTGTCTCGGGTCATCCGAGTGGGACACGAACTACTTGATCTCATTACATTTTTCACCGTCGGCCCCAAAGAGACCCGAGCCTGGACTGTAGCCAGCGGCGCCACCGCACCGGAAGCTGCCGGGCGAATCCATAGCGATTTCCAAAAGGGCTTCATCCGGGCCGAGACCATCGGATATGATGACTTTCTCTCCTTTGAGGGCGAGCAAGGCTCAAAGGATGCTGGCCGCATGCGCCAGGAAGGCCGCGACTATATCGCCCGGGACGGCGATGTGATGCTATTCCGCTTCAACGTCTAAGGCTAGGATGCTCGCCGCAAAAACCAACAACACGACCACGCGGGAGAAAAACTCATGGGAACGGGCTTAAAACTGACGGCCTCGGACGGGCACACACTCGATGCTTATCGCGTCGAACCAGCTGGCACGCCGCGCGGCGGCGTTGTCATCATCCAGGAAATTTTTGGCGTGAATGACGACATCCGCGAGACCGTCGACAACTTCGCCAAGGAAGGCTATGTCGCGATAGCACCTGCGCTGTTCGACCGCCACGAACGCGACGCCATTCTCGAATTCAATGAATACGGCATGTCAAAGGGCCGCGCGCTGAAGGGCGCGCTGGACTGGGATGAAGTGGTCAAGGACGTCAACGCCGCAATCGCGGAAATCGATGGATCGGGCAAAATCGGCGTGGTCGGATTCTGCATGGGCGGTTCGGTGGCGTGGTTCGCGGCGGCCCATTCACCCGTCGCCGCAGCGGTTTGCTATTACGGGGGTGATATCCTGGCGCATGAAACCATGGCCCCGAAATGCCCGGTGATGTTCCACTGGGGCGCCGAGGATCACGGCATCCCACTCGACGGAGTCGCCAAGGTAGAAGCCGCCAATCCAGGTATTCCCAGTTTCATCTATGAGGGTGCCGGCCACGGCTTCAGTTGCTCGCGCCGCGGCTCATACCACAAGGAAGCTGCTGGCATCGCGATGGGCCGGACGCTGGAATTCCTGTCGGAGAATGTCGGCTAGCTTACCGCTAACAACTCAAAATACATGACAAAGGCGGGCGGTGCCAATCTGCCCGCCTTTAGTCGTTCTGGTCGGCGAACACCAGAAACGTCCCGCACGCCTCTTCCGAAGACACGATCACGGCGCCGCTGCTGTCCCGCTCAAAGGCGACCTGCTGGCCCGTCAGATACATCGCCGTCACTTGCGGGTCAGCCACAGACAGGGTCAATGCCGCCAGACGTGGCAACGGCAAATTCTCATCAATCTTCTTGTCGTAATGCCGTTCGGGGAATGTTTTGGGCGTGACGAACCAGAGCTCGTCCTGTCCCGTATCGACGGTGATGTTGCCCTTGCGCTCATCGCCGGAGACGGCATCCTCGCCGAACAGACGGGTATAAGCATCGCGAACCCCATCGAGAGATTCCATCACGATGGTCACTTCGGTGATGCCATTCGCCCCATTCGGGTGCGACAACCAGTTCGGGCGCCGGATTTTTTCCGGGGTCAGATGCTGGCAGGCAAACGTGTTAAGTCCCGGCGTCAGATCAGCCGGAATGTGGACATTGCGAAACTGCAGAGTCTCATCCCCTTCATCGACTTCCAGCAACCGTTGCAGGTTTTCCGGCGCAGCCGCATCGACCCCCCTCACCCAGCAACCAGCGATGGGCGGCGTCGACGTCACCGGTCGCGAGCGCAACATTGAGAAGCCCCTCACCGGTTTCGAGAAACTCGTCGAGGCGATGGATGTACTGGGACGGGTCGATCACCCCGAGCAGTTCGACATAGTCGTTCTCGAACATGATCGTGTAATTGCCGGTGCCCCACCCGATATGCCGCCCGCGCGGCGACAACGTGAAACCAAGCCGGGCGAAACTCTCCCGTGCCCGCTCCAGATCGGCCACCCCGATCAGGGCGTGATCGATCCCCGCGATCGGGCGATCGGTCATCGTTACATTATCGTCAGACATGACACTCAACTCCCCAAGGGACCGCGTACGTCGCAAAATCTGCGCCGGCAGTCCCTGTCCATTCTATAACGTTGGTGGTCTACCCGAAAAAGCAAGCAAACGTCGATCTTGACGTCAGATTCCGCCCAATACCCGGCCTGCAACGGCCTCAAGCCGCTGCGAAACCCCGGGATCCCGGGCTTCCGGCGCGGTAATCAGCGCATGATCAAGACTGGTGTGGCACCCCTGGCCACAGACCGTATCACGCCCGGCCAATTTCGGGGCCAGCGCCCGGATCAGCGATCGACCCCGATCTGCATTCTCCAGCAGCACCTTTATCACCTGATCCACAGTGACCGCATCGTGGTCGTCGTGCCAGCAATCAAAATCAGTGACCATCGCCACGGTGGCGTAGCAAAGCTCTGCCTCGCGCGCGAGTTTGGCCTCGGGCATGTTGGTCATGCCAATCACCGAGCAGCCCCAGGAACGGTACAATTCGGATTCGGCCCGGCTTGAAAACTGAGGACCTTCCATCACCATATAGATTCCACCGCGGACCGTTTCGATCCCCACCTCAGAGGCCGCCGCCGCGATAATGTCACCCAACCGCCCGCAAACCGGATTGGCCATCGACACATGGGCAACTAGGCCGGTCTCGAAGAACGACTTCACCCGCGCAAAGGTTCGATCAATAAACTGATCGACGATCACAAAAGTTCCCGGCGGCAAATCTTCACGCAGAGACCCGACGGCTGACAGGGACAGAATTTCGGTCACCCCCGAGCGCTTCAGGGCATCAATATTAGCGCGAAAATTCAACTCCGACGGCGGCACCCGATGGCCCCGACCGTGCCGGGGCAGAAACACGATTTCTTGCCCGTCCAGTTTCCCGAACATCAACTCGTCGGACGGCGCACCAAAGGAGGTGTTCACCGCCTCCCAGCGCACATCACTCAGTCCCTCGATGTCATAGATGCCGCTGCCGCCGATGATTCCCAGTACCGGCGGCGTCGAAGCAAAATTCGCGGTCATACAGCCTCGCCCTATTGCGCGCGCGGCAGCAGATCGAGCATTTCGGCGGCGCGGCCGGGCTCCACCGGTTCGGCGTCGAGTTCGCGCATGATCCGCACGGCCTTTTCGACCAGCTGGGCGTTGCTCGCGAACACACCCTTCTCGAGATAGAGGTTATCCTCCAGCCCAACGCGAACATGGCCACCATTGTTGACCGCTTCAGCCACGATCTTGAATTCGGACCGGCTGATCCCGAACGCGGCCCAGTTGGCATTACGCGGCAGCATGCTTTCCATCACCTGCAGCATCTGCGGTGTGGCCGGCGATCCCCAGGGAATACCCAGGCAAAGCTGGAACAGGGGCGGGCTTTCGATCAGGCCCTTTTCGATCAGGTCGATCGCCAAACGGATATGACCGGGCTCGAACACTTCGATCTCCGGCTTCACGCCGGCGTCCTTGATCATGCTGGACATGCGGCGCAGATGGTCTGGCGTGTTCATGAACACGGCTTCACCGAAATTCATCGTGCCGCAATCCAGCGTGCAGATGTCTGGACGCAGCTCGAGCACGTGGCGCAAGCGGATTTCCGGGGTGGTCAGGGTCGAACCCTCACCGCCGACCATCGGGTCATCGTCGCTGGGAATAAAGCGTGCGCCTTCGCCTGTGGTCAGGTTGATCAGGATGTCGCAATCAGCATCGCGAATCCGCTCCACCACTTCACGAAAATACGCCGGATTGCCTGAACGCGATCCATCGGGCTCGCGCACATGGATATGGGCGATCGCCGCCCCAGCCTGGCGCGCTTCGATGGCCTCGCGGGCAATCTGCTCCGGCGTGATCGGAAAGTTGGGATGATTCTGAAAGTTCATATGCCCGCCTGTCAGCGCGGCAGTTACGATTGTTTCGCTGGCCATGTTTCCCCCGGTCGAAGTTCAGCAATGTTAGGCAAGATCGTCAGTGTAACGATTCGCCCAGATTGCGCTTAAGAAAAAGGCCGCATGCGTTTCAGCAGCGGCCTTCCTCACGAATTCAGATTACTCAGTGATCGATGGTCGACCATAATTTGCGTTTCGCTGCATAGAGAATTGCGCTGAAGATGATAAGGAAGAGCACAACCTTGAAGCCCATCTTCTTGCGTTGCTCCATCTCAGGCTCTGCGGCCCATTGCAGGAAGTTGACCACGTCCCACGACATCTGCGCGACAGTTGCCTTGGTACCATCCGTGTATTCGACACCATCCTCGGCGAGCGGCGCCGGCATTGCGATAAAGCTGCCTCTGAAGAACGGGTTGTAGTTTGATCCGTCGGGGACTTCCGTGCCCGCCGGGGCATCGGCGTACCCGGTCAGCAGGGCGTTGATATAATCCGCGCCGCCTGCATGGGCCTTGGTCTGCAACGAAAGGTCCGGAGGGTTCGCGCCGTTATTCGACGCCTTGGCCGCTTCCTCATTAGGGAAAGGCGACACGAACTTGTCCGAAGCGCGGGCGGAACGCTCGAACATCTCACCTTCATCATTGGGACCGTCGGTGACGTCAAAATCGGCCGCGATCGCTTTGATCTCATCCTCATTAAAGCCGAGGTCAGCGAGGTTTCGATAGGCCACCTGCTTGAGGCTGTGACAGCCCGCGCAGACTTCCAGGTAAACCTGCAGGCCACGCTGGGCCGACGCCTTGTCGACGGTTCCGAAGATGCCGTTGAAGTGCCATTTTTGGCTTTCAACATGTGCCGCGTCACCCGCCGCAAGGGCCGCGCCTGAAGTCAGCGAAACAGCCGCGATAAGGCCGGTAGCTGCCGCCATACGGCGAAGATTGCAAACGATACCCATTATGCCTTCTCCATCGGCTTGGCAGTTTCAGCCGCACCCGAAGTACCGCCGCCGAGAACAGCTTCGGAAATACTCTTCGGCACCGGCTTAGGGCGCTCGAAAATACCGAGCAAAGGCAACACGATCAGGAAGTGGAAGAAATACCAGAAGGTCGTGATGTATCCGAGATGGATGATCTGGAACCCTTCAACACCGCTGAAGACCGGCGCGTCTGTGGGCTTACCACCGACATATCCCAGCAGGACACAGTCAAGCAGCAGGATCCAGAGGAACCATTTGAAAATCGGCCGGAACTTCGCGCTGCGCACCGGCGACTTATCGAGCCAGGGCAGCAGGAACAACACAAAGATCGCCCCGAACATCGCAAGCACGCCTGCGAGCTTGGCTTCGATGAACCAGATGTTGAAATCAATTGACCGCAGGATCGCGAAGAATGGCAGGAAGTACCATTCCGGCACGATATGCGCCGGCGTGACCAATGGCGCCGCTTCGAGATAGTTTTCCGGCTCGCCGAAGAAGTTCGGCGCGAAGAATACAAAGGCCGCCATGATGGTGACAAACACCGCCAGCCCGACGCTGTCTTTCATCGTGTAATACGGATGGAACGGCACCGTGTCCTGCGGACCCTTCGGATCCACACCCAGCGGATTGTTCGAACCGGTCACATGCAGCGCGATCACATGCAGGATCACTACCCCGAAAATCAGGAACGGGAAGAGATAGTGCAACGCGAAGAAGCGATTCAGGGTCGGGTTGTCGACGGAGAACCCACCCCAGAGCAAGGTCACGATGCTATCGCCCACAATCGGGATCGCCGAGAACAGGTTGGTGATCACTGTGGCGCCCCAGAAGCTCATCTGGCCCCAGACCAGCACATAGCCCATGAAGGCGGTCGCCATCATCAGAAGCAGGATGACCACGCCGAGCATCCAAAGAAGCTCACGCGGGCCCTTATAGGAGCCATAATACATTGAGCGAGACATATGAATGAAGACCGCGATGAAGAAGAATGACGCGCCATTGGCATGCAGGTAACGCAGCAGCCAGCCGAAATTCACATCCCGCATGATCCGTTCGACAGAATCGAAGGCCAGCGCGGTATGGGGCGTATACTGCATGGCGAGGAATATCCCTGACATGATCATCATGACAAGCATGAAGGTCAGGATCGCGCCGAAGTTCCAGAACCAGTTGAAGTTCTTGGGCGCCTCGAACTCGGCATATTCTTTTTGCATATAGGTGAAGACCGGCAGACGGCTGTCGATCCATTTGACGAGGCCGCTTCCCATGCCCCCGGTCTGATTCGTTCCCGCGCTCATATCTGGCCTCAACCGATCTTAATATTGGTGTCGTTCAGGAATTCATACGGCGGAACCGGCAGGTTCAGCGGTGCCGGACCTTGGCGAATGCGTCCCGACGTATCGTAATGCGAGCTGTGACAAGGGCAGAACCAACCACCCCATTTGCCGCGGTTTTCTGACGGCTTCTGCCCCTTCGGCACACAGCCGAGATGGGTACAGACCCCCACGACCACGAGCCATTCAGGCTTTACGACCCGGGCTTCGTCGGTCTGTGGGTCGCGCAAATCACCCAAATCAGTAGATTCAGCTTCGGCGATGGCCTTTGGCGTGCGGCGGTCGATAAAGACCGGCTTGCCCTGCCATTTGACCGTCACGCGCTGACCATTATCGATTTGCGAGATATCAACCTCGGTTGTCGACAGGGCGAGCACGTCGGCGGAGGGGTTCATCGAGTTGATGAACGGCCACAACGCCGCGCCAAGGCTGACAGCCCCGAATGCGCCGGCCGAAAGAAAGAGAAAATCACGGCGGTTTTCTGAGTGACCGTCGTGATCCTGAGTTTCATCGCTCATGAGCAATTATCCTTGGTTCGGCGCAGGGGCGCCGCAGGAGTAAAAAACATACGCAGATTGTTGTGAGAGGTATGAAATTTCCCTGAATCCAGCAATGTGACACCGTGCCGCAATGGCCGCACGGATGCCGTCTCGCCTGCTCGGAGTGAAATCGCCAGAATGCCCCCTCTGGAACCCGTGTACGCCCTAAACTTCGACCGGATATAATCGAAGTACAAAGTGTTTGCCAAGCCCAGCTTTCATGCCAATTTCGCCGATATCCCGGCAGCCACCCCCGCCAGAAAGACCAGCTATTGCGTATCGCGCTGTATCAGCCCGACATACCCCAGAATACCGGGGCGGTTTTCCGCCTCGCCGCATGTCTGGCAATTCCGGTCGACATCATCGAACCCGCTGGGTTTGTACTGAGCAACACCAATCTTCGCCGGGCCGGGATGGACTATCTCGACCAGGTCGAATTCGTGCGTCACATGTCCTGGAGGGCCTATCTGGACGCGGCCCCACCCGAACGCCTGGTGCTCCTTTCGACCCAAGCCACAACGCGGCATGTTGACTTCGTCTTCAACCCAAACGATACGCTGCTACTGGGCCGCGAAAGCAGTGGCGTGCCCGACAACGTCCACGACCGGGCCGATGCCCGGCTCCTTGTGCCGATGCGCGCAGAGACACGCTCGCTCAATGTGGTTACCGCCCTCACTTTTGTTTTGGGGGAAGCCTTGCGGCAGACCGATGGTTTTCCACCCTAATAGAAAGAACGGAAATGCCCATGTCTGACGATCAACACAAGAACGCGGCGGCCACGTGGTTCGCCGAATTGCGCGATCAGATCTGTGCCACCTTCGAATCCATCGAGGACGAACTCTCCGGCACGATGCAGGATCGCGAACCCGGACGTTTTGAACGTTCCACATGGAGCCGCCCGGATCAGGACGGCGCGCCAGGCGGCGGCGGTGAAATGTCGATCATGCGCGGGCGCGTCTTCGAGAAAGTCGGCGTAAACATCTCCAAGGTCGAAGGCACGTTCTCCGAGGAATTCCGGGCCCGCATTCCCGGGTCCGAGGCCGACGGCAAGTTCTGGGCCGCCGGCGTATCCCTGGTCGCCCATCTGCATTCGCCCCTGGTTCCCGCAGTTCACATGAACACCCGCCATATCGTCACCAGCAAATCCTGGTTCGGCGGCGGCTCCGACCTGACTCCCATGGAACCGAATGACGATGACACGGCAGCATTTCATGCAGCCCTCAAAGCAGCCTGCGACGCCCATGATCCGGCCTATTACAAAAAGTTCAAGGAATGGTGCGACGAGTATTTCTTCCTGCCCCATCGCAACGAGGCCCGCGGTGTCGGCGGTATCTTCTTTGATTATGTGGACTCCGGCGACTGGGACGCAGACTTCGCTTTCACCCGGGATGTTGGCCTCGCCTTTCTCGATATATATCCCCGGCTCGTTCGCCAGCACATGAACAAGAGCTGGACTGCCGAACAGCGTGCTCATCAATTGCAGCGCCGGGGCCGATATGTGGAGTTCAACCTGCTCCACGACCGGGGCACCCAGTTCGGCCTCAAAACCGGTGGCAATGTCGAGGCCATCCTGATGTCACTGCCCCCCGAGGTTACCTGGCGGTAGACGGCACCTGGCCGTAACGGAAACTTGGATTTTGTCACGCCTGCGACTTGCTATTAGTATGTGTGCAATCTTCCTGGCGCCCCGCGTCAGGGCACCAAATGAACTGGAAACACCGATGACATTCCTCACCCGCCGGCTGCTTGCGCCGATCTTCGCTTTGGCCCTGCTACTGGGCGCCTCGTCCGCGCATGCCGAAAACCTCCCGGTAGAGGCCTTCTACGGCCACTTCCAGGGCTCCGGCGTCGCGGAAAACAGCGACAGCCTCTATTTCGGCGTCACCGTGCGTGATCTCGACGTCCGGGTCGGAGCCGAGGGAACGGGTCTGTTCGTCGAATGGACCAGCGTGATCCGGGGCGGCGGTGATCCCAACAACCCGGATGTGCGGCGACGGACACAGCGCATGTCCTTCGTGCCGTCCGGCAACCCCGGCGTGTTCAACGCAATTGGCGCACAGGACCCGCGCAGCCCTGAAGGGCTGGGCTGGACCAGCATCAACGAGCGCACATTGACGGTGCATGTGATGCGGATCACGCCTCAGGGCGGATATGTGATCCAGACCTATGACCGGACCCTTGAGGGAACTGGCATGCAGCTCAAATTCGTCAACGTCGCCGACGGCGAGCCCGTGCGTCAGGTCGATGCAAGGCTCGTCAAGGTCGGCAACTAACCCAAAGCCCGAAAGGCTGCTCGCTGATGTTCCCGGAATCCCTGATCCGTTCAACGGCGTACGCCGCCGCGGTCGTGCTGGCGGTCGTGCTCGCACCCCTGCACGGGGCCCACGCAAATGACGCGGTCGAGAAATTCTACGGCTCTTATGTTGGCTCGGGCACAGCCGAGGTGGGGAGTAAAACCCAGATCCGCGATCTCGATGTCACCATCGAGAGCTACAAGGATGAAGGCTTTACGTTGAAATGGACCACCGTGGTGCGTGGTGCAGATGGCGCGCGCACCGGCGATGACGTCAAGCGCCGCGAGGTCTCGGAAAACTTCATCCCGATCGAAGACAAGGAAAACGTCTTCGTGCTGGCCCCCAAGGGTGGCCTGTTCCAGAAATCCGATCTGCCCAATCCGCTGCTCGGTGACGCGGTCCGCTGGGCCGCCCTCGAGGGCGACAACATGACTGTCTATTCGCTGGCCATCAGTGACACCGGCGGTTCAGAGCTCCAGGTCTACCGGCGCTCCCTGACCGCCAAAGGCATGGACATCACCTTCATGCGCCTGCGGGACGAACAAGTGAAAGTCCGCATGTCGGGCACAATGGTGCGCACCAAATAGCGTGGGCATTTTCCAAACACCTCATGCTGAGCTTGTCGAAGCATGAGGTTCGCGCGCCTTCGTCAGGCTCAGGGTGAGGCCGATCGGGGATTGGGCGCAAGAAAACTAGCTGTCGATCCGCCGCCGCAATTCGTTCAGGCAGGCTGCGCGATCCGCATCGAACCCACCATCGATCCACCAGGCCTCGACCGCATCAAGCAGGCGACTGACTTCAGGCCCTTGCGGCACACCGAAATCGAGCACGTCGGCACCGCGGAGGCTGAATTCCGGCATCGGGTAACTCTCGGGCGCATGCAACACCTCGCGCCAAGCGGTTATACGGTCATCATCCAGAGCCAAACCTGTCGTAATTTCCATGGCCCAGTTCAGCAAGACAGTGTCACGCCAGGAAAGCTCCCCATCCCTGTACAAATATACGCGACGCTCCACGTTTGTGAGCTCCGGGCCAATTTCAGTGGCGCGCACCAACAAACTTACCAAACGTCCCGCTTCGGCCCTGGACAATCGCAAGCGGCCGGCAATCTCGCGCGCCGCAGTCTCGTTCATAATCATTGATACGAGACGGCGCACGAAGACCGAAGAATCGTCTCGATCATCCCGATCGTCCAGGCGCACAAGCGCAGCAAGACCATCAATGTTTTGCAGCTGTGGCAGAGCGACCAACAGAATTTTTGTCTCAAACATCGCGCGCAAACTGGCGACAGGATCACCTGAGGTCAGTAGTTTTTGGATTTCGGCACAGACCCGTTCACCCGAGAGATCGTTCACCATGCCCGCGTGGTTCATACACGCGGTTAAGCCATCTCGATCAAAAACACCGATATCCAGTTGTGCGTGAAAACGGAAGAATCGCAGTATCCGCAGCGCATCTTCCTGGATGCGTTCGTTCGGATCTCCGATAAACCGCACCCGGCGTGCTTTTAGGTCTCCCATGCCTCCGAGCGGATCAAACACATGTCCTTCCGCATTCGCATAAAGCGCGTTCATGGTGAAGTCGCGGCGCGAGGCGTCCAGATTCCATTCGTCGGTAAAAGCCACTTTCGCGCGGCGGCCGTCGGTTTCCACATCGACCCGCAACGTGGTGATCTCGAAGACCCGGCTATCTGCATGGGCGGCCACCGTGCCGTGGTCGGCACCGATCGTGTGGTAGCCGATCCCCGCAGCATCAAGCAGGCCCATCACCGCGTCCGGCGCGTGCACGGTCGCGATATCCACGTCGCCCACTTCGCGCCCGAGCAACGCATCGCGTACACACCCACCCACAAAGAGCGCGGTCGGACCATCACTATCCGCAATGGAAATAGCCGCCATCACCGACCGGGTTGCGGGATCGGACATCCATGGCTGGATTGGAATGGTTTCGACGGGCGTCACGTTGGTTTCGTCCCCTGCACGTTATGAACTCGCTAGCGCCAGCGCGCGCGGTCCCCGGTCAGAACCTCATAAAGATTGATCAGCATACCCGCCGTCGCGCCCCAGATGTAGCGATCCTCGAACGGCAGCACGAAAAAAAAACGACGCTTGCCCCGGATCAACCGGCTCTGACGTTCGTGATTGGCCGGGTCGAGCAGAAACGACAAAGGCACTTCGAACACATCAGCCACTTCATCGGGGGCGAGCACCATATCGAATCCCGGCTCGATCAGTCCGACCACCGGCGTGACCGCAAACCCGGTGCGCACTTCATAAGTGTCGAGGCGTCCGATGATTTCGGCCGCGTCGCGGGGCAGACCGATCTCTTCATGGGCTTCGCGCATCGCGGCATATTCCGGCGAAGTATCGTCCGGATCAATCCGCCCGCCGGGAAAGCTGATTTGTCCGGCATGGGCGCGCAGATCGGCTGAACGTTGGGTCAGCAGGATCGTGAACCCGCTGTCATGGGCCACCAGGGGCACCAGAACGGCAGCCGGTTTGAGCGGCGGCTCCGGGCGCATTCCGACTTCATTAAGATCGTGATCTCCGCGCCGGTTACCGGCCGAATCGATCGCGCTGTCCAGATCCACCTCGAGCACCTGGGTCAGCGCCAGGCCCGACCCGCGTCGGCGCGAGAGATGCGGCTGCGCCTCGCGCACCCGGTCGATTACATGCTCACGATTCACCGCGAAATCCCCTGGTCCGCATCAGCCTCAAGCGGGAAGAAGACGCCCCCACTCCAGACCCCAAGCCGGTCTTTTGACCCCGTATCGACCACAAGTTCGGCCAGCGTGTAATAGACGGACCGGGTCAGCAAGGCTTCGAGCCGGTCGCGTACCAAAACATACGGAGACGGCTCCCCGCTAGATTCGTCAAACGCGATCCGGATCGGATGATCGGATCCCGCCGTCACGGTTTCGTCAAGATTGGTGCGGAAGATGAGGTTCTGGTCGCGGCCTTCGCCCTCGACATTCATCTCCACAGCGGTGAACGGCGCGTCATCCACGTCGATCCGTCCCCGCTCAACAGGTGTTTCGAGCCAGAACTGACCGTCCTCATCGCATTTGAGGGCCGATGAAAACAGCGTCACCAGCGGTTTACGCTCAATTGGAGAGCCGCGATAATGCCACATCCCATCACGGGCAATACGCATGTCAAAATGCCCACAGTCGATTAGCACGCGCGCGGAACGGGACGACGACCGGGATTTTTCGAGCCGATCGAAAAGTCCCTGCGGATCACCTTTCGGGGGGGCGCCGGTGTCTGCAGAATTTTTGTTGATGTCGGAACTCATGATGCGCCCACAGTAGCATCGGCAGGAGCAATGTGATGCCTTCAAGTGAACTTATAAGTTCCGATCTAAATCCGTCGATGACAGATTCTATTTTCGAGGATATCGAACGGGTCGGCGAGCAACTGAAATCGGTGCAGGCCGAGATAGGCCGGGTGATCTTCGGACAACAGGACGTCATCGACGAAACCCTAATCACCCTCCTCTCTGGCGGACATCTGCTGCTGCTTGGCGTGCCCGGCCTGGCCAAAACCCGATTGGTGGAAACCCTCGGCACCGTGGTGGGCCTCGATAGCCGCCGGGTTCAGTGCACCCCTGATTTAATGCCCGCCGACATTGTCGGCTCGGAAATTCTCGACGAGACCGAAGATGGCCGCGCGTTCCGTTTCATCCCCGGACCGGTCTTCACCCAGATGCTGATGGCCGATGAAATCAACCGGGCCAGCCCGCGCACCCAATCAGCGCTGTTGCAGGCCATGCAGGAACGCGAAGTATCGGTCGCCGGCCACACTCATGTTCTGCCCAAACCGTTCCATGTTCTGGCAACCCAGAACCCCATCGAGCAGGAGGGCACCTATCCCCTGCCCGAAGCTCAGCTCGACCGTTTCCTCCTACAGGTCAATGTCGACTACCCGGAACCCGAAGCCGAGCGACAGATGCTCCTCGCGACCACTGGGGTGGAAGAACCCCATTCGACCAAGGTCATGGACGCTTCCCAGCTCATGCTCGCGCAAAATCTCGTCCGGCGATTGCCGGTGGGCGAAAGCGTCGTCGAAGCTATCCTCGCGCTTGTGCGTTCGGGTCGCCCCGGTGTTTCGGACCGCGACGAGGTCAAGGAGAGCGTGGCCTGGGGACCGGGCCCGCGCGCCAGCCAGGCCCTGATGCTCGCCACAAGAGCCCGCGCGCTTCTGCAAGGCCGCGTGTCTCCGTCTATCGACGACGTGGTGGCACTTGCCCCGGCAATCCTGCGCCACCGCATGGCGCTGAATTTCGCGGCCCGCGCCGATGGCCAAACTCTCGACGCGGTCATCAGCCATCTTTGCGATCCGTTCCGGTAGACGCGCGATCGTCACACACCACACATGATGAGCTCCGCTCCCGATAACGGTCCGTCGACCAGTTCGACGACCACGCCCAGGACCGAACCACCCACCCGCCGGAACGGTGAGGCGCTGGCCGCCGCGTTCCCGCCGCTCCTGGTGGCTGCGGATCGCGTCGCCTCAACCGTTGCACAAGGGGTGCACGGCCGCCGACGCGTCGGTCAGGGCGAGACTTTCTGGCAGTACCGGCGTTTCGAATATGGCGACAGCCCGCAGCAGATCGACTGGCGCCGTTCGGCGCGGTCGGATCAACTTTTTGTCCGCCAGACCGAATGGGAAGCCGCACAAAGCATCTGGCTGTGGCCGGACCTGACCGCTTCAATGCGCTACCGCTCGCATCGTAATCTGCTCGAAAAGCAGGAGCGCGCCGCCGTCCTCACCCTGGCGTTGGCCTCCTTGCTGACCCGTGGCGGGGAACGCATCGCCTTGCTCGACAAGCCCGAACGTCCCGCTACCGGCCGCGCGGCCCTCGACCGTGTGGCGCTTTCAATCCTGCGCGATATGGCGCGCGACCCGGTCCACGAGAACTTGCCGCAGCAGCCGCCACTGCCGCGCTTTAGTACTGTGGTGCTGATCAGTGATTTCCTGGTGGAAGAAACACAACTCGTCGACCTGCTCGGCCGGATCGCGGCCCGGGGGGTTCGCGGGCATTTGGTCCAGGTCCTCGACCCCAGCGAGACCAGCATGCCGTTCCGCGGCCGCACCCGGTTTCGCGGCCTGGAAGACGAAGGTGAGTTGCTGGTCGGCCGCGCAGAATCTCTGCGCGACGACTATCTCGGCCGTCTCGACAGCCTGCAGGACTGCCTGCAGACCTTCACCCGACGCGCGGATTGGACCTATGCCCTCCACCAGACCGATGCGCCTCCCGAACCGGCGCTACTGGGCTTGTTTACCGCCATGACCGAGGCACAACATGCCCGGAGTTAACCCAGCATGCTGAGCCTGGGTCCCTTGTCCTTTGCTCTGCCGTGGCTGCTCCTTGCGCTGGTAACCTTGCCGGTCCTGTGGTGGCTGCTGCGCGCGGTGCCGCCAGCACCATCGCGGTTGATTTTTCCCGCTATCCGATTGCTGTTCGGGCTGAACCAGCACGAGGAAACCCCGCACCGCACCCCGTGGTGGTTGCTCTCCCTGCGCCTGGTGCTGGCCGCGCTGATGATTTTGGCCCTGGCCCACCCGGTGCTCGACCCTGGCCGATTATTGCGCGGCAGCGGGCCACTTGTTCTGGTGATTGATAACGACTGGAGTGCAGGCCGGAACTGGGGCGAACGCCAGGAGACGGCCCTGGCGCTGATCGACGAAGCCGACCGCGAAAACCGCTCGGTTTATATCGCCAATACCGCGCAAGGCAGCACAGCACCTCGCGCGCGCTTACGTCCGCTGACCACGGCAGAAGCCCGCGACCAAATTCGCTCCCTCTCCCCACAACCATGGGCCGGCGATCACGGAACAGTTCTGGCCCGCATCGAAGCGCTAGAATTATCTGGTTCGGCGAACGCGGTGTGGCTGTCGAGCGGGCATGGCAAAGCCGCCACCGGGGATCAGCCCAACCCATCAAACCTTCTCGAATCTGCGCTCCAACGCCTGGGCGCGCTGCGGATCATACAGCCCGCCGGACCGGACATGCCGTTGCGCCTGTCGGGAAGCGAAAGCACCGCGGAAGGTCTGCGTATCACTGTCACCCGCAGCGCTACTGACGGGATAAATTCAGCGGCCCTGATCGCTACTGACGAAGCCGGACGACTACTCGCCCGCGAACTGGTCTCATTCCCCGCCGAATCTTTGTCGAGTGAAACGACGATCGCAGTACCCAGCGAATTGCGGAACCGTATCGCCCGAGTGGTTCTCGAAGGATCGACCACAGCGGGCGGCACGCTGCTGTTCGATGAAGCTTCACGCAGACGACCGGTGGGACTGGTTTCAGGGGATGGCGCCCAGGTGAACCAACCCCTGCTGGGCAACGCGTTCTACCTGAACCGAGCTCTCGAACCCTTCGCCGAGATGCGTACGGGTACTATCGCCGAGTTACTTGAGCGGCGTCTCGCCGTTCTGGTGCTTTCGGATATCGGCAATCTCACCGGCACCGAAATCGAAAAGCTGGAATCCTGGATCGAGGGTGGCGGCGTACTTGTTCGCTTTGCCGGCCCCAATCTGGCCCAGGGCAGTGATGCCCTGCTCCCCGTCGCCCTGCGCCGCGGCGGTCGCGTCTTCGGTGGCGTGATGAGCTGGGAACGCCCGGCCAAGCTCGCCCCGTTTGATGCTGCTTCGCCCTTCGCAGGACTATCGGCAACCGACGACGTGATCATCCGCCGGCAGGTCCTGGCACAGCCCTCGCCCGAACTGGCGGACAAGACCTGGGCCCGCCTGAATGACGGTACCCCGCTGGTCACAGGCGAAAAACGTGGCAATGGCTGGCTGGTCCTCTATCACACCACCGCCAACGCCGAATGGTCCTCCCTCGCGCTCTCGGGCATCTATGTCGGCATGCTGCGCCGGTTGATCGCCCTCAGCCAGGGCGTAAGCGCAGAGATAACCTCCCGCCCGCTGCCGCCGCTCGCCAGCCTCGATGGGTTTGGGAGCCTGGGTGACCCCCTGCCGACCGCGCGCCCGCTTCCTGTCGGCGCGCCGGACGGCGCCACACCAGGACCGGCAAACCCGCCCGGCTTCTACGGCAACACGCAAGCGCGCCATGCCTTCAATCTGGGACCCCACCTCAATCCAACGCTCTTTCAGACCCAGTCACCCGGGGTCGAGATCGCCACATATGGCCCCACTCGACAGACCGACCTCCGCGCCGCGCTCCTCGCCACCGCCTTTGCATTGCTGCTGATTGATTTCCTGATCTCACTGGCCTTACGTGGGCACCTGCCCTTGCGCCGAATAGCCGCCTCGACAGCGGTTGCCGGCACCCTCGTGAGTGCCGGATTGCTTTTCGGCTCTAGCCCGCTTCAGGCCCAGACCAGTGACAGCTTCGCGTTGCAATCCACCGGAAAGACCCATCTCGCCTATGTGCTGACTGGCGACAGCAAGGTCGACGAGACCAGCCGTGCTGGCCTGTCGGGGCTCGGCCTCATCATCTCCCAACGTACTTCCGTGGAACCTGGTGACCCCATCGGCCTGAACATCGAGCGCGACGAACTGGCTTTCTTCCCGCTGATCTACTGGCCGATGACCGACAATCAACTCGCGCTTTCGGATGCAACGAAGGCTCGGATCAACCTTTTCCTGCGCAATGGCGGCACCATCGTCTTCGACACTCGTGACCAGAACCTGTCCGGCATTGGCGGGGTCGGACCGGGCACGAGGGCGTTGCGGAACCTTGTCGAGGGTCTCGACATGCCAGCTCTGATCGAAGTGCCCGGAGAACATGTCCTCACCAAATCATTTTATCTGCTACACGATTTCCCGGGCCGCTGGGATGGCGGACGGGTTTGGGTCCAGCAACCTGACAAACGGGTCAATGACGGTGTTTCCTCCGTCATCATCGGGTCCAACGATTACGCCGGTGCCTGGGCCATCGATAGCACGGGCCGCCCGATGTTTCCCATCGTGCCCGGCAGCGCACGCCAGCGCGAACTGGCATTCCGGTTTGGTGTGAACCTCGTCATGTATGCGCTCACCGGCAATTACAAGGCTGATCAGGTGCATCTTGATGCGATCCTCGAGCGGCTCGGTCAGTAGGGGCACGGCGCGATGAACAACCTCCTGATTGTCTGGGACCCACTCCTGCCCATTTTGGCCCTCAGGGCTATGGCCGGGGTCGGCGTATTGGTCATGGCGCTCGGCGCGTTTTCGCCACGCCTGGGCATCCCCGCACCGGGCACCCTCTGGCGGGCCGGTGCCGCATTGGGAATTCTGATCGCCCTCGCCAATCCTTCGCTGGTGGTCGAGGACCGGGAAGCCCTGTCGGATATCGGCCTGGTCATCGTCGACCGCTCACCCAGCCAGTCGATCCAAAATCGCACCGCCCAAACCGATCAGGCGCTGGCCGGCATCGAAGCTTGGTCCGCGGGTGAAGCCAATTTCGAACTCCGGGTGGTGAGCGCCCCCAACCGTGAAACCGACGCGGCCCCGGCAGGCCTTCGGGATGGCACTCATTTATTTAGCGCACTCGAACGCGCCATGGCCAATATCCCGCCCGAGCGGTTTTCCGGCGCGGTGATGATCACTGATGGACGGGTTCATGACGCGCCACAAAATATCACCCGCCTGAACATCGATGCACCGATCCACACGCTGATCACCGGCGCGCGCGACGCCGGAGACCGACGCCTCACAATCGCCCAAAGCCCCGGCTTCGGAATAGTCGGTGATGAAGTCCGCCTGACATTGCGGGTCGACGAACCCCATGCGGTTCGTGCACGTCAGGCCCAGCTAACAATCCGACGCGACGGTGAAATCCGCGGCCGCACCACGCTTGTTCCTGTCGGGGTCGATCACTCCATCGACATCGTCGTTGACCGGGGCGGCCCCAGTGTCTTCGAATTATCCGTCGGTGACGGCCAGCAAGAACTCACCGAAATCAACAACCGCGCCGTGGTCACCATCAACGGCATTCGTGATCGGCTGCGTGTGCTGCTTGTTTCCGGCGCACCGCATCCCGGTGAACGCACCTGGCGCAACCTCCTCAAGGCTGACCCTTCCGTTGATCTGGTGCATTTCACAATTTTGCGCCCGCCCGACAAGCAGGACGGCACCCCGGTCCAGGAATTGAGCCTGATCGCCTTTCCCTACCGAGAGCTATTCGAAGTCAAACTCAAAGATTTCGATCTGATCATTTTCGATCGTTATCAGCGCATGGGTATTCTGCCGTCAGTCTATTTACGCAACATCGCCAACTATGTACGTGCGGGAGGGGCCTTACTCGAAGCCTCCGGTCCCGAGGCGACACCGATCACGAGCCTGTATCGAACAGCGCTCGCCGCCGTTCTGCCGGGCGAGCCGACCGGGAACGTTCTCGATGCCCCGTTCACGGCAAACGTCAACGAAGCCGGGCGACGCCACCCGGTCACGGCGAATCTCCCGGGTTTACCCGACGAGGTCGGCGCGACACCAAGCTGGGGTCGATGGTTTCGCCAGATTGAGGCCCAGCCAAAATCCGGGACCGTCGTGATGGATGGCCCCGGCAAGCGCCCGCTCCTCATTCTCGACAGGGTCGGTGAAGGCCGGGTCGGACAGTTCCTGAGCGATCACATCTGGCTTTGGGCCCGCGGCTTCGAGGGTGGAGGGCCCCATGGAGAACTGCTGCGTCGGCTCGCGCACTGGTTGATGAAAGAGCCCGAACTCGAAGAGGACCGTCTGACCGCGCAGGCACGGGGCAACACGATCGAAGTCATCCGCCGAAGTCTGAGCCCGGATCAGCCCCCTGTCGTCATGACCAGCCCGTCAGGAGAAGAAACCCAACTCGACCTCAATGAACAGGGCGATGGACGTGCGATTGGAAAGTTCGCGATTTCCGAACCCGGCATCTATCGCTTCGGTGACGGAACACGCACCACAGTGGCCGGGGTGGGCACAATCAATCCGATCGAGTTCGCCGACGTCACGGCAACCGACCTGCTGCTTCGCCCAATCTCCACAACAACCGGGGGCGGTGTTGCCTGGCTCCAGGAGAACAATACCCCCAATCTGCGACGGGCCCGCACCGGCCGGAGCATGGCCGACGAGCCCACGGCCAGAGGATCGGCCCGATGGTTGGCGTTTCAACGTAACGACGCCTCAGCCGTGCTCGGGGTTCGTGAAATATCATTCCTGCCAGCAGGCCTCCTGCTTCTCCTGATCGGCGCCCTGCTGGTAGCGGCCTGGCGGCGCGAAAGCCGGTAGCCTGAAACCCTTGATCCGGGCCACACATCAAGATAAATTAACTTTATGGTTAAATATAATCTTGATCGTATTTTTGCCGCTCTGTCCGATCCAACCCGCCGCGCCATCCTTGCCCGTCTGACGGCCGGTGAAGCCAGCGTGGGCGAACTGGCCGCACCTTTCGAAATGTCACTGCCCGCCGTATCGAAGCATCTGAAAGTCCTCGAACAGGCCGGGCTTCTCGAGCGCCGCCGCGACGGACGAACACTCTACTGCCGCATGCAACCCACACCGTTGCAGGACGCGAGCGAATGGATCGCCCGCCACCGGGCCTTCTGGGAAGGCAGTCTCAATTCACTGGACTCTTTTCTCACCACCGAGACACAAGATCATGAGTGACACGGTCAGCTTTTCCCGCGAACCGGATGCGACCACCACGCTGACAATGGCGCGGAAGTTTCCGGAGCCCGCGCAACGCCTGTTCGACGCCCGGGCTGATCCGGAACAAAACTGCCGCTGGATGGGACCGAAGAGTGTGGATTGTCGGGTCGATGTTTGGGATTTTCGCGAAGGCGGAGAATACGAGATCGTCATGGTGTCGAGCGAAGGCAACGAATTTCCCGCCCACGGGACCTTCGAGACCATCGACCCGCCCAACCGATTGACCATGTCCTGAGCCTGGCAGCACAAGGATATGATATAAGGAACCGATACCCATCTCGACCTGCAGTTTGAACAGCTCGACGACCACAATTTCGAACTTCGGCTCACCCATTCGCGGATGCCCGACAATGAACAGGCCGAACGCCATCAGGAAGGCTGGTCAGGCTCGTTCGAATGTCTCGCAAGGCATCTTGCCGAAAAGGGCTAGAACGTTCGGCCTACGAACACCATTTGCGGAGTGCATCTCGACAATCGCGCACGCATAACCGAGTAAAGGGTCAACGCGCCGATCACGGCGTGAAAAGGAGACACTTTGATGGGCGTGATGATTGATGGGGCGTGGCACGCTCAGGAACCAGAATCCGGTGGCAAGAACGGTGCCTTCGAGCGCCCGGAAACTTCGTTTCGCAATTGGATTACCGCAGACGGTTCTGCCGGACCGACCGGCACGGAAGGCTTCACGGCCGAGCCGGGTCGCTATCATCTCTATATTTGCCACGCCTGCCCCTGGGCCCATCGGGCGATGATCTTTCGCGCCCTGAAAGGCCTGGAAGACGTAATCTCGGTTTCGGTGGTGCATTGGATCATGGCTGATCACGGCTGGACCTTCGAGCCCGGCGAGGGTGTGATTCCCGATCCGGTGGCTAATGCAGACTACCTCTACGAGGTCTATCGACGCGCGGACGCGAATTTCAGCGGTCGCATCACCGTGCCGGTTCTCTGGGATCTGCAGCGCGACACCGTTGTCAGCAATGAATCCTCCGAGATTATCCGGATGCTCAACAGCGCCTTCGACGCGTTCGCCGGCAATCCGAACCTCGATCTGTATCCCGAGGCACTGCGCGCGGAAATCGAACCGATCAACGAGCGCATCTATCATACCCTGAACAACGGCGTGTACCGGTCGGGCTTCGCCCGATCCCAGGAGTCCTATAGCGCTGCGGTAACCGAATTATTCGACACCCTCGACTGGCTTGAAGAGCTTCTGTCGACACGGCGTTACGTCGTCGGGACACAACAAACCGAAGCCGACTGGCGATTGTTCACGACGCTGTTGCGCTTCGACCCGGTCTATCACGGCCATTTTAAATGCAATATCCGTCGCCTGATCGACTATCCCAATCTATGGAATTACACCCGCGATCTGTATCAAACCCCGGGGGTGAATTCGACCATCGATCACACACATATCAAGCGCCACTATTACGGCAGCCACGAAAGCGTGAACCCCACGCGTATCGTGCCCGTCGGACCAGCGATCGATTTCACCGCTGCCCACAACCGTGCCCACATGAAGTACGCCGCATGATCGAGACTTTCCCCCTTCCCACCCTCGGTCACTTTCAAAACGACTGGCTCAACGCGCACCATCATTTCAGTTTCGGCGAATATATGGACCGGGATCGCATGGGTGTGGGTCCGTTACGTGTCTGGAACGATGACACGATCATCGCCAAAGGCGGGTTCCCGCCCCACAGCCATCGCGATATGGAAATCATCACCTATGTGCGGCACGGCGCGATCAGCCATGAAGACAATCTGGGTAATCGTGGCCGCACCGAAGCCGGTGATGTTCAAATTATGAGTGCGGGAACCGGCATTCAGCATTCGGAATTCAACGTCGAGGATGAGAGCACCCAGATTTTCCAGATATGGATCACACCGGATCGCGAGGGCCATACTCCACGCTGGGAAACCAGAGCCTTTCCGCGCGGAGAACACGCCGGCGCACTCGTGATGCTCGCCTCAGGGCGCACCATGGATGCGGGCGCCGAAGTACCCATCATCCATCAGGACGCTGCACTTTTCGGCGCGACCCTGGGCGCTGGTCAAAGCGTGACCCACCAACTGGCATCGGGACGAAGCGCCTATCTGGTGCCCTCTCGCGGGGCGCTGAGGGTCAATGACAACCCCGTCAGCGAACGCGCAGGCGTGATGATTACCGATGAATCCGAAATACGCATCGCCGCAACCGACGACGCCGAATTCGTCCTGGCAGACCTGCCCTAGAACGACACGTTCGGGTCCTTGAGCAACTCGATTTCTTCCGGCGTGCTTGTCCGACCAAGGATTTCGTTGCGATGCGGAAACCGCCCGAATTCGGCGACAATGTCACGATGTCGAATGGCGTAATCGACCGTGAGGTCACCATTTTCAGCACCTTCATCGGCCAATTTTTTAAACAAGGTAACGGAGAGGTCCTGATCCTCAAGGCGCTCGCTGTGCATCAGGGGCATGTAGGTGAACTTACGCTCCTCGAAATTCATTCCCCCATCGAACTCCTTGTCGAGCGCCAGGCGGGTCAGGTCGAGACCCAGCGCATCGGCGGACCAGGTCAGCGGCGACCCCCGATGAATGTTGCGGGAAAGCTGATCGATTAAAATAATCAGCGCGAGGCAGCCGCGCTGGGTTTCGGACCAAGCTGCGAGCTTACCCTCTCGTGCCGCTTGGATCGTCGCGCCCAAGCGTTTGCGGATTTCGTCATCGAACTGATTGCTTTGCTCAAACCATTTTTCCGGCCCGGATTCATCGAACCAAAATGCCAGAACGTCTTCGGGTGATATGGCCATGCTTGTTGTCTCCTCTGGGCGGTTCTTTTTCTGCGTCCTAATTGATATACACGCGGTTCCCATTCGCCACCTGTTTTCATATGACCAATAAACTCAGCCGAGAATCCATCCGCGACGGCAATGTCTACCGCATGCTGAAGGAACAGGAGCATGTGACTAATATTCGGCCCCTAACTACGGCTGAACGTGATGTCGCGCTCGACAAGTTCATGGCGCGCGGGCCCCGAAAGGGACCGATCTGGGTTTTCGGTTACGGGTCGCTGATCTGGAATCCGGCTTTCGATCACACCGCACAAAGCACAGCGCGCGTGTTCGGCTATCACCGGTCATTCTGTATCAAGACACCCTTGGGTCGCGGTACACCCGACAATCCTGGCCTCGTTCTCGCATTGGATGCGGGAGGGTCGTGCAACGGCGTCGCGTTTCGCCTTCCCGCCAGGCGACTACGCGAGGAACTTTCCGTTGTCTGGGCACGGGAAATGGCGATCGCCGACAGCTATCGGGCCATCTGGGTCCGGGCGGCCACGCCGCGCGGTCCGGTCAATGCCCTGACCTTCGCCATCAACCGGACCAGCGACCGCTATGTGGGCCGGTTGCCCGAAACCGAACTCGTTGACCGTCTCGCCAACGCGTCGGGCTATCTCGGCAGTTGTGCTGAATATCTCGACAAAACCGTGACCCATATGCGCGCGAACGGCATCCACGATTCATATCTCTTCCGGCTGCACAAACTAGTACACCAAGACGATTCCAATTAAGTTTGGAGTTCAGCCGGCGCTGGCTGGGGCGGCAGGGTTCGAACCTGCGATCACGGGATCAAAACCCGATGCCTTACCACTTGGCTACGCCCCAATCATTTGCGCGCGCCCTATATCGCGCGTGTGCTCGCGCACCGCAAGTCGGTGTCGAATGACAATCGCTTATTCGAAGCTCTGGTGAATATCGCCATCCTTGCGCAGCAGCGCGAGATCGGCTTCGACCATCTCGTTCACGAGCTGCGTGAACGGCGTGCTGTGCGTCCAGCCCAGAATTGTTTTTGCCTTGGTCGGATCGCCGAGCAGCAGGTCGACTTCCGTCGGTCGAAAGTAACGTGGATCGATCGCGACAAGCTCGTCCCCTGAAGCCTTGTCGAGCCCGACCTCATCGACACCCTCTCCGCGCCACTCGATGTCGCGTCCAATTTCGGCGAAAGCAAGTTCCACGAATTCACGTACCGCGTGGGTCTCACCTGTCGCGAGGACGAAATCATCGGCGCTGTCCTGCTGCACGATGCGCCACATACCCTCGACATAGTCACGGGCATGACCCCAGTCGCGCTTGGCATCGATATTTCCCAAGAAGAGTTTTGACTGAAATCCCAACTCGATCGCGGCCACCGCGCGGGTGATCTTTCGGGTCACGAATGTCTCGCCGCGGATCGGACTTTCATGATTGAACAAAATTCCGTTGGAGGCATGCATCCCATAGGCTTCGCGGTAGTTCACCGTGATCCAGTAGGCATAGATTTTGGCCGCCGCGTAAGGGCTGCGCGGATAGAAGGGGGTGGTCTCGCTTTGCGGGGTCTCCTGCACTTTGCCGTAAAGTTCCGACGTCGATGCCTGATAGAAGCGCGTGCTGTCTTCCAACTTCAGAATTCGCATCGCTTCGAGCAGTCGCAGCGTGCCGAGCCCATCCGAATTGGCCGTGTATTCCGGCGTTTCAAAACTGACCTGCACATGGCTTTGCGCAGCTAGATTATAGATCTCGGTTGGCTGCACTTCCTGGATCAGGCGAATCAGATTCGTAGCATCGGTCATATCGCCAAAATGGAGATGAAACTTCACGCCGGATTCGTGCGGATCGAGATACAGATGATCCACACGCCCGGTATTGAACGACGAAGATCGGCGTTTCACCCCGTGAACCTCGTAGCCTTTCGCGAGCAGCAGTTCTGCGAGATAGGCACCATCCTGCCCCGTGACACCAGTGATAAGAGCGACGTCCCTGGCCATCCAACTACTCCAACAATAATGAGTGCACGACCCGAAGGTCGGCCGGTATAAATGTATGAGTCGCCGGACTATACTTGGCGACACAAAGCGCACACAAGGACGCCATACCTATGGATAAGCCAAGCATGCCATGGAGCCTGATCGGGAAACAAACGCGCGAGGCCATTCGTGCCTATCAACGCGAATTGAAACTTCCGGTGGATGGTGAGCCGAGCACAGCGTTTCTCAAAGAGCTGCAGCGGGTCGCTGACGCGAGCTAATTAGCCACGGGTTCGTGTTCCTCGAACCCACCAATCGGGATGCCCCCCCGCGATCACTTCGGCGGCCTTGTCGCACGCCTTGGAGGTCTCGAACACTCCAAAACATGTCGGACCACTCCCGCTCATTCGGGCCAGTCGGCACTCAGGAGCCGACCCCAGGGCGCCGAGCACATCACGTATGTCGGGACACAGCTCACAGGCTGCAGCCCTCAGATCGTTTCGATGTTCGCTCAGGCGGGAAACCATGGCGGGGCCCTGCAAACCCGCGAACTCGTCCTGAACCGGGTGAAATGCCTGCGGCGGACCGGGATAGGCATTGAAGACAGCTGCGGTCGACAGGGGTCGACTGGGATTGACCAGCAGCAGGTGAAGTTCCGGTGCAGTCACCAGCGGCACGACGATTTCACCGGTCCCGCCAATCAAGGCGGCCCGGGCACCCAAACAAACCGGAACATCAGCACCCAGCCCGGCCGCAACGTCGCCCACGCGAGATTCCGCGGCATCAATTTTCCACATTCGGCACAGCGCCCGCAGGACGGCCGCGGCATCGGTCGAACCGCCCCCGATTCCAGCTGCGACTGGAATATTCTTTTCCAGGGCGATGTGCACCGCCTCATCCCGATTGAAGACAGCACCCAGCGCGCGCGCAGCCCTCAGGCACAAATCATCCTGCGGGTCCGCCGGTAAAGCTGACGCAAAGGGCCCCGAACGTTCAAGGGACAGCGTGTCCGAATCTGTAATCCAAACGCGATCACCAAAATCGGTGAACACGACCAAGCTTTCGAGTTCGTGATATCCATCGGAGCGAGGACGATCCACATGCAAGAACAGATTAATCTTCGCCGGGGCGTGCTCCTGCAGAGCCGCTATCTCTTGCACATCATTCATCAGGGGACAGTAGTCAGATATCGCGCTTCTTGCCCGGCAACAGCGGCTCGGGCACCTTTTCACCATCAATTTTCATGCGAATTTCCGTCGCGGCTTCCGGCTCGGGGTTCAGCGAAAGCGCGCGTACCCATTGGAATCGGGCTTCCTGTTTGCGCCCGGCAAGCCAATAGGCATCGCCGAGATGGTCATTGATGACCGGGTCACCGGGCTCCAGCGCGACGGCGCGTTCCAGGTGTTCAACGGCGGCCGGATATTGCCCCAGACGATAAAGAACCCATCCGAGTGAATCCGTGATGTAGCCGTCATTAGGCCGTTTTGCGACGGCGGTCTCGATCATCGCTCTGGCGCGTTCGAGCTCGATCCCCTGCTCAACCCAGCTGTATCCCAAATAGTTCAACACCAGCGGTTGATCTGGCTCCAGCGCCAGGGCCTCCAGGAAATCCTTCTCGGCCCGATCCCATATCTTCGCCCGTTCCAGCGCGATGCCGCGGGTATAAAGCAGCCGCCAATCCACCGGTCGCCCTTGCCGTTCAAAAGCCAGATCATAGGCCTCCACCGCCTCATCAAAGCGTTCGGTGATCCGCAGGACATCAGCCAACGCACGAACGGCGTCGGAACGGTCCTCGCGTTCAACCGCCATGGCCCGCAGAATTTCAATCGCAGGGTCGCTTTTTTCCTGACCGTTTAGTGCGTCAGCGATACTCAGCCTTGCGTACCAGTGATACGGAGTATCCGTGGCGATCTGGCGATAAACATCAATCGCCAGGTCGGCACGCGATCGCGCTTCGAGCAACTGCCCGAGGGAATACAGTGCCGTCGGATTATTTGACTCCAACCCCAGAGACATGCGCACGAAAATCATGGATTCGGTCCGCAAGCGTTCCCGGTTGAGCAGCCCGGATATATTCCGAAAAACCTCTGCAGCACCCTGCTGCACATCACCAATAGTTTTAACCGGTTCCACGTCACCCGCGACGACCCGCTTCACCGGATCAATCAGAAGCGTATCCGGGTTCTGGATCGTGAACTGATTGACGAGTTTAGCGGCTTCCGCGTTCTGCCCTTGCTCAACAAGAAACCGGGCAAAGGAATCGACCAGCTGAAGGGAGGGTCGTCCGTTTGATTTCTCAAGCGCCAGCCGGAAGGCCTGTTCGGCCCGGCCTGTATCTCCACCGATATGCGCAATCAGTCCCTGATGCAAACCCGCGATCGGGGCCAGACCATTTGAACCGGTGAGTTTCTCAAGCATGAGCAACGCGGTATCGGTTTGCTCGAGACCAGCCAACGCCCAAGCCTTGAGAAGAGGCACAACAATTCCATTTACACCAGACGTCGGGACACGTTCGGGAAGCTCAAGCGCCTCGTCAAATCGTCCCGCGCGCATCGCCTCAACATAGAGCGTGTAGATCGCCAGGGGGTCGGCAGGGTTTGACTTGATGACATCCCGGGCTAGATCGGCCGCCATTTCAAACCGACCCGCACTCACCATGATCAGATGGGCCCGTCGACGGTTGTTTCCGTAGTCAGAGACTTCGGCGATAATTCCGGCCGTCAGGTCGGCAGCGGAAACCAGATCACCAACCACCTCGGCGTGACGCGCTGCCAGGAAGCGACCGGCTGTCGCCGAACCGGGTTTGAGGGTCGCGCCCTGAATATCAGCCTGCAAGCCTGGCTCGCCTTCGGGACCCGACGTCGCGGCGGCGGCATTGCCCACCGCACCAATCACGGCAATGGCGCTCCAGACCGCGGCACCGCGGAAAATATTCGATAGGCTGGACATGGATTTGGTTCGCTCGCCTCATGTTGCAACAGGATCAATTTAACGATCCTGAATGTGCACGGCTATCACACGCTGTTGTGACGCCGCTGCGCCGATTCTTCGCCGTCTTTTACATATTGGGATAATTCGGCCCACCGCCACCTTCCGGTGCAATCCAGACAATATTTTGTGTCGGATCCTTAATGTCGCAGGTTTTGCAGTGAACGCAATTCTGGGCGTTGATCTGCAGACGCGGATTGGAACCATCATCATCGCGCACGATTTCATAGACCTGAGCCGGGCAATAGCGCTGCTCGGGCGCATCATAATTCGCCAGATTAACCTCAATTGGCACGGCGGGATCCTTGAGGGTCAGATGCGGCGGCTGATTCTCTTCATGGTTGGTATTCGAAATATAGACTGACGACAGCTTGTCGAACGACACCACGCCATCGGGCTTGGGATAGTCGATCGGCTTGTGCTTGTCTTTGGTGTCGAGCGCCTCATGATCGGCGTGACCATGCTTCATGGTCCAGGGCGCACGACCCCGCAGAACAACCTGATCGAACCCGGACAGCAACGTGCCCAGCATAAAACCGAACTTGAAGGCTGGCCGGAAATTTCGGGCCCGCCATAATTCGCCATAGGCCCAGGATTTACGTAAAGCTGTGACGAATCCTTCAAGGATCGCCACCGGGGCCGCCGCGTCGGCCTGGAGAATGGCGTCGACAGCCGATTCCGCCGCCAGCATGCCCGATTTCATCGCCGTGTGAGTGCCCTTGATCTTAGGAACGTTCAGCGTGCCGGCTTCGCATCCAATCAACACCCCACCTGGAAATACCATTTTTGGCAGCGACTGCACGCCTCCCTCGTTCAGAGCCCGCGCGCCATAGGAAATTCGCTTGCCACCCTCAAATGTCGATCGGATCGCCGGGTGGGTCTTGAATCGCTGAAATTCGTCGAACGGCGAAAGATAAGGATTCTTGTAGTCGAGACCAATCACATAGCCGACGGCGACCTGGTTATCTTCGAGGTGGTACAGAAACGAGCCACCATAGGTACTTCGATCAAGCGGCCAACCGGCGGTGTGCACCACCAATCCCGGCTGATGCTGCTCTGGCGCAACCTGCCAGAGTTCCTTGATTCCGATACCGTGGGTCTGCGCCTCACAATCCGTGCGCAGGTCAAAATGCGCCATCAGCTGGCGCCCGAGATGGCCCCGACATCCTTCGGCAAAGAACGTATAGGACGCGTGCAGCTCGATTCCCGGCGTGTGATTGCCGGTCGGCACACCGTCCGCGCCGATTCCCATATCACCCGTCGCCACACCGCGCACCCGTCCATCGGCATGGAACAACACCTCAGACGCGGCAAAGCCGGGATAGATTTCCACTCCCAGCGCTTCGGCCTGCTCCCCGAGCCAGCGGCACAGATTGCCCAGAGAAATAATGTAGTTGCCGTGATTCTTCAGGGACGGCGGCAGAATGGTGGTCGGAATCGACGTCGCAGCGGTCTCGCGGAGGAACAGAAATTTCTCGGCGCTGACCGCGGTCGTGACCGGCGCGCCCCGCTCACGCCAATCCGGCAATAATTCATCCAGGGCGCGAGTTTCGAGCACGGCGCCTGAAAGTATATGGGCCCCAACCTCGGAGCCTTTCTCCAGGACGCACACGCCAATTACACAGTCGTTTTCAGCGGCCAGCTGTTTTAATCGAATCGCCGCCGCGAGCCCAGACGGCCCGGCACCAACAATCACAACATCGTAGGACATGGACTCGCGTTCGATTGCGTCTTCGCTCATGCTAGAAACTCTCTTTGACTGGTCACATTCGACGCCAAGGAACCATGACGAACGTTGAAGCACAACCAATCGCCCGCGGATCGCTCACTGTGTGTGAGCCGCAAAATAATGTGTCGGGAGTCTAACCGAAATGACCCCCCAGACGGAACGGGCAGATCTGCTTGCAGCCTTGCGTTGGCAAATCGATGCCGGCGTGGACGAAGCGACCCTCGATACCGCCGCAGACCGGTTCGCTGAACACAAAAAGGGAACGCCCCCGGCCGCGGCAATGGCCACGGCACCGACACCGGAAACAACACCAGCCCTACGCCCTGCCATCCCGGAGAATCCGGGCATCACCCGACCGGTAACGCCCCTCGCCGCGACGGACAGTATCCATGAAAACGCCCGCGATCTGGCGAATGGATGCGCTGATTTGGCGAACCTGCGAAAAGCGCTCGAAAACTTTGACGGCTGCCCCCTAAAAACCACAGCCACCAATCTGGTATTTGGCGTGGGATCGCCAACCGCTGATTTGATGTTGATTGGGGAGGCCCCCGGCCGCGAGGAGGATCGCCAGGGTGAGCCCTTTATCGGGGCGAGCGGTCAGCTGCTGGAATCCATGCTCGGCTTTGTTGGCCTGAGCCGCGAATCCAACGTCTACATCACCAATATTCTGCCCTGGCGCCCGCCGGGCAATCGCCGGCCGACCGCGGCAGAGACCTCAGCATGTCTGCCATTCCTCGAACGCCACATCGCACTCGTTGCGCCGCGGGTTCTGATGTTCCTTGGCGGAAATTCGGCCAAGACCCTGTTGAACCGGACCGAAGGCATCACGCGATTGCGCGGACATTGGCACGATTATTCATCACCCGCACTGGAGGCCGCCGGCCTGGGGCCTATCCCGGCCATGGCGACCCTGCATCCGGCCTATCTCCTGCGTCAGCCCGCGCAGAAACGTGCCGCATGGCTCGATTTGCTCGCCATTCATGAAAAGCTTGAGCTGCCGAACGGGAAATAGCAGCGTTAACCAAATTTGAAGGCCCGGCACATCAACTTGCCCCACGAATGGCGCTGGTTGTATGAATGCTCGGCTTTCCGGACAAAACCATGAACAGAGCCCTCTTAAGAACACTCGCATCACTGGCCATCTTGGCCGGAACGAGCATGTCTGTTACCGCTCAGGCACAACAGCCAAAGCCACGGCCCCTCGAGACTGCGCTTGTCGGTCCGGGCACTGTTCTGATTCCGGGAATTGGCTCCGTCGAAGGCGTGTTGTCAGCCGCCGATGCTGCCCGCTACGAACGCATCTTTGCACTTCAGGAAGCCGGCGAATGGCGGGCCGCTGACGCGATCATCAAACGTCTGGCAGACCGGCGCCTGATAGGTCATGTGCAGGCCCTTAAATTTCTGCACCCGACAAAATATCGATCGCGTTTTGGCGAATTGCGCGATTGGCTGAAAATCAACGCCGATCACCCGCAAGCCCGGCGTATTCATCGCCTCGCAGTCTTACGTCAGCCCAAGGGTGCGCGCGCACCGGCACCGCCGATCACTTTTACGACCCCGGTTAAAGGTTCAAGTGTACGCACCGCTTCAGAAGGCCGTCCGTTATATAACCGAGCAGCCACCCGTGAGGGGCGCAGCGTTCACAGCGAAATTCTTCGTCGCGTCTCGCGCGGATGGCCCACCGGGGCTCGCGAAGTCCTCAAGTCCCGCCGCGCGCACCAGAATCTGGAGCCGGTTCAGATCGCACAATGCTGGCGGGCGATCGCGCAAGGCTATTTCAGGGCCGGCAAAGACGAAGCCGCCCTCGAAGCGGCAACCGCATCCCACGCTGCAGCACCCGTTGATGCCCCCCTGGCATATTGGTGGGGCGGCCTGGCTGCCTGGCGCCTGGGACGTCTCGACGAAGCTGAAACGTTGTTTGGTGAACTGGCACGTGCCCGCCGTGCGTCAGATTCCCTCGTGGCGGCAGGATCCTTCTGGGCCGGGCGCACCGCTCTCGCCAACGGACACCCGAGCTCCGTCACTGCGTATCTGGAGATCGGCGCCGCGCATACGAGAACGTTTTACGGACAACTCTCTCATCGGGCGCTTGGCAGAGATGAAGCCTATGGCTGGCGCAAACCCGAATTGAAGCTGTCGGCATTCCGGGATATCGCAGCCAGCAAAATAGGCAGCCGGGCCATCGCACTGCTGCAGGCGGGGCGCGAACATGATGCCGAGCGCGAGTTACTCAGCCTGTCTGGCGCGCGCCCGGCGCTGCGCGACGATGTGCTCGCCCTGGCAAGCCATGCGGGCCTGCCCGCCGTCGCATTGAAGCTTGCCGGACATGCGCCCGAAAACGTTCGACTTGCCGCTGCCTACCCGGTTCCGGCCTGGAAGCCGGAAAGTGGATACTCTGTTGATCAGGCGCTCGTGCTTTCCTTCGTCCGTCAGGAATCAGCCTTCAACCGTCGCGCCGAAAGCAGTGCCGGCGCGCGGGGGCTGATGCAGTTAATGCCCCGCACGGCCAGTTTCATGGGCGAGGAACGTGCGCTTCGCGGACGCGGCAAATACCGGCTCTACGAACCCGACCTCAATCTCGAACTTGGCCAGCGCTATATCCAGCATTTGCTGTCTCACAAGAACATTTCCGGCGATTTGTTCCGCTTGGCCGCGGCTTACAATGCCGGGCCGGGCAATCTTCGCAGCTGGGAACGGGCCGTCGAACATGGAGATGACCCCCTGCTGTTCATCGAAAGTCTTCCGTCACGCGAAACCCGCCGCTTCGTTGAACGAATTATGACCAATCTCTGGATTTATCGAAGCCAGCTGGGCCAAGCTTCACCCTCGCTCGACGATGTCGTCGCCGGGCGCTGGCCCGAATACCAACACCAGGATTCCCATGGCAGCCAATAGCGACCCCGCCGCGTTCCGGCCCGTTCGGATCGCGGTTCTGACAGTTTCCGACACACGAACACCCGCAGATGACAAATCCGGTGACACACTGGCCGCACGGGTTATCGAGGCCGGCCACGAACTGGTCGGCCGCGACATCGTGCGTGACGATCGCGCCGCGATTGCCGGTCAGTTTCGCAGCTGGTCGGATGACGAGAACATCGAGGTCATTATCTCCACCGGGGGCACGGGTGTGACCGGACGCGACGTCACCCCCGAGGCGTTGTCCGATGTTGCCGAGAAACGCATCGACGGGTTCGGTGAATTGTTTCGCTGGGTCAGCTTTCAGAAAATTGGCACGTCGACAGTTCAGTCACGCGCGGATGCTGCCGTGGTGAACGGCACTTATATTTTCGTGTTGCCCGGCTCGCCGGGTGCCTGCAAGGACGGCTGGGACGACATCCTCAAGGATCAGCTCGACATCCGCCACAAGCCCTGCAACTTCGCCGAACTCCTGCCCCGACTGCGCGAACACGAAGCAGACGGCTAGCGCTCGACCGTGGCCCAACTCCCAGATCACGAGCAGATTGCCGGGCTTCTCCACACTTCCGGCATTGCGTCCGGCATCACCACTGACGAACTGTCCATCCTCTCGACCAAAGGCGTGTCCCACGATCACTGGCGCATCGGGGAAACAGGCCTCGTATTGAGAATACCGCGCATGAACCAATGGGGATTGCCGGCCGAAGAAGCACTCAGTTATCAGCAAACAGCATTTCAGCGCGGGACCGAAAGTGGCCACTGCCCGCGCTGCCTAGATATCCTCCCGCCGAGTCTGGCTTTGCCGCGCGGCGCCCTGATCGTTGACGCGATCGAAGGGCGCCCCCCCGTTTTGCCCGATGACCTGGTCGCAATCGGAGACGCGCTTAAGGCACTCCATTCCATGCCACTCCCTGCCACCACCGATCGTGCGCCCTTGCAGGTCCATCACAACCCGGTGTCCTCGACATTGCAGGTGATCGAGGACCAGGCCGTCCATCTTCGCTGGGCCAATCTCGACCCCGACGTCGAAACGCAAATTCGCGAAGATCTGTACTGGGCAAGAAGTATCGCAGGCAAGGGTGAACCGGACTTTGCCCTGTGCTTTGTTGGCACCGACACCCACCCGGGAAATTTCCTGATAGATACCAGCGGCAAGGCCTGGTTCGTCGATCTGGAAAAGACGGTCTATGGGGCCGCCCCGATCGATCTAGCCCATGCGACTCTGGCAACCTCCACGGGATGGGACCCAGAGGTTTCCGGGTCGCCGCAACCTCGCGATATCGAAAATTTTTACCAGAACTATCTCGACGGAATCGGGCAGGACCGCGCCGCCGAATTAACACCCTGGTTGTTACCCTTCCGTCGCCTGACCTGGTTGCGCACCGTCACCTGGTTTGCCCGCTGGCGCGTCCAATGGGCCCAAGATGACCACGTCGCTGTGCGCGACCCCAAGATGACCAGCCATATCCGAGCCCGTATCGAGCATTCGTTTAAGCCGGATTCGGTCGCTGCCTGCCGGGAAGATTGGCTGAGCCACGCGCTTTGATCCTCTGACTCACGTCTGTTCATCGATCAGTACACATCAAAGTTCTTGTTTTGTTCTTACTTTGAAACTATGTTCAGCGCATGAATGAACAAGCGAATTTTGATCACCCGGAAGACCCGATCCGCACGGATCAACCGCGCATTGGGCGTGGCGCAATCTCGAATCCTGGCGGCCGGTTCGAACGGCTGAACAACTCGGCAATCGACGATGGGTGGCGCACAACTCAGGACGACGACCCCCTCCCGCGCCTGGACACCACAGTTACCTTCGATCAAAGCAAAACCATCATCGCCCGGAACGATTCACCGGATATCGGCGTTGATCGGTCGATCAACCCGTATCGAGGGTGCGAGCATGGCTGCATTTACTGCTTCGCCCGTCCCACCCATGCCTGGCTCGGCCTGTCACCCGGGCTGGATTTCGAAACCAAGCTGTTCGCCAAACCCAATGCCGCGGGCCTGCTTGAGCGCGAACTGACCCGTCCGGGCTATGAGGCGCGCCCAATCGCGATGGGGACGAACACCGACCCCTACCAGCAAAGCGAGCGCCGGATGAAAATCACGCGTTCAATTCTCGAAGTACTGGCCGCCCATAATCATCCAGTGTCGGTTGTCACCAAAAGCGCCTTGGTCACGCGCGACCTCGATCTGCTTGCGCCCATGGCAGCCAAGGGGCTCGCAACGGTCGGCGTATCCGTCACCACTCTCGATGCGGAATTGGCCACGGCGATGGAGCCCCGTGCCGCGCGCCCGGAACGTCGGTTGGAAACCATCAAAATTCTGGCGGCAGCAGGTATTCCGGTCACAGTCATGGTGGCACCGGTTATTCCCGCGCTAACCGACCATGAATTGGAGGCCATCCTGATCCGGGCCCGCCAGGCCGGGGCGGTTCACGCGAGCTACATCCTGTTGCGCCTGCCCCTAGAATTGAAGGATCTGTTTGGTGAGTGGTTGACGACCCACCGACCGGATCGCAAACAGCGGATCCTCAACCGGTTGCGCGAGATGCGCGGCGGTGAGTTGTATGAAAGCCGGTTCGGTGCGCGCATGCGCGGTCGCGGCAATGACGCCAAGCTGCTCGAAGAACGGTTCCGCATGACGTGCCGTCAGCAGGGATACACCGAAGACCGGTCACCGCTGGTTTCGTCACGGTTTCAAAAGTCAAACCTGCAAGAGATCCGTGACGGCCAATTGAATCTTTTCGCCGCCCCTGAAAGTTGATTTGCGGCGAACCCAGCAGGCTTTGTGTTAGCGTGCCGCGATCATGCTTTCGAACGACGAACTGCTTCCTCTCGCCATTGTTGTCCTTGTCGCGCTGTCGTGCGGCATCCTGCTAACGCGACTGCGGCAACCCGCCGTTGTCGGCTACATTTTCGCCGGATTTGTCCTCGGACCATCCGGGCTCGAACTGGTCGAGAACGAGGCCAGCATCGGTCTTCTGGCCGAACTCGGGATGCTCCTCCTGCTCTATGTTATTGGCATGGAGCTGAGCCTGCGGGCGTTCCGGCGCATCTGGAAAATCGCGGTCACCACCGTCATCCTGCAGACCTTGGGCGCCTTGCTGATGGTCTGGCTGATCAGCCATCAATTCAACTGGCCGGTGACCGCCATCCTCTTGCTAGGCTTTGTGCTGGCCTTGTCCAGTACTGCGGTCGCGGTAAAAATGCTCGAAGATATCGACGAGCTGCGTACCCGAACCGGCCGCATCACGGTCGGAATTCTGATCGCCCAGGATCTCGCGGTTGTCCCGATGATCCTGCTTGTCGATGTCGCCGCAATCGGCGAGTTCGATGTCCTGGCTGTCGGACGGATCCTCTTGTCGGTTGGCTTGTTGCTTGCGTTGATCCTGTTTCTTAGCCGCCGGCAACGACTTAACATTCCGATCCTGAACGTGACCCGGGGCCACTCGGACCTCACCCCCCTGCTTGGTCTTGTGTGTTGTTTTGGTGCGGCGACGATTTCGGCATTGCTCGGACTCTCACCTGCCTATGGTGCGTTCCTGGCAGGCCTGACCATTGGCAACAGCAATCTCCGCGTTGGCATGCTTGAAATGGTTATCCCCATCCAAAGCGTGCTGATGATGGTGTTTTTCCTGTCGATCGGCCTGCTCATAGATCTGTCGCTGATTTGGGATAATCTGGGCCTGATCATCATGATGTTGCTGATCGTGACGATCGGCAAAACCGCGATCAACCTGTCCATCTTTGCCGCATTGCGCATGCCCTGGGCTCAGGCCCTGCTGACAGCGCTGATCCTGGCCCAGGTTGGCGAGTTTTCCTTTTTAATCGGCAATATCGGTCTGCAACGCGGGATCATCCAGCCCGAGGATTTCCGCATCATCCTGTCGGTGACTGCGCTCTCTCTGGTCATTTCCCCGCTTTACATGAGTGCCATCCGGCGCCTGCACCGCGCGGCCTCCTATCAGCGTGCTTCGGTTCGCTATGTGCTGCGCCTGGCGTTCGGGCGCGAAGCGGCGACGGTTCAGAGAGCTTTCCGCAAGACCATCAGACTGCGACCTGGCATCCCGTCTCGGTTTAAGCGTTCGCGCAAAGACGCGGACACCCGACCCGGCAACTAGTCCGGTGCAATATGACGCAAATGTAAACGGGGTTGCTGGCGTCGACGAGGCCGGACGCGGACCCTGGGCGGGGCCGGTCATGGTCGCTGCCGCCATGCTCACACCGGTGGCGGCAGAAGCTCTACACCGTGCCGGGGTAAATGATTCCAAGAAATTGTCCCGCGCGGCCCGCGAACGCTGTTTCGAGCTTATTCGCGAACAAGAAGCCAAGTCTCAATTGTGGCTCACCATCGAAGCCGCAGAGGTGGCAGAGATAGACACCCACAACATCCTGCAGGCGACCATGCGCGCCATGTCGCGCGCCGTCGCGGCCCTGCCGGTCGCACCCAAACACGCGTTGATCGACGGCAACCGAACCCCTGCTCTTGCCTGTCCCTGCGAAGCCATTATCGGAGGTGACGGCAAGATCCTCTCCATCGCCACCGCCTCGATCGCCGCAAAGGTGACTCGTGATCGGTTGATGGCCGAGCTGGCGCTCGCCCATCCGGGCTATGGCTGGGAACGCAATGCCGGCTATGGCACGGCCGAGCACCGAAGAGGCCTGGAGAATCTCGGCGTGAACAAACATCACCGCCGCAGCTTCGCACCTATACGCAGAATGCTCGAAACAGGCACAACATCTCGTTAACCAACTGACTTCAAACACAAAATCAGGGCACACGCGATTTTCTGATTGACCGGGAGTCCCCGTTTGTCCATCGTCCGGTCCATGCGAACCCCTGGCCGAGTTCGCGATGGTGCTCACGCGCCTGAGCGAAATGTGATTCTGAAAGGTGACTGCATCGAGCAGCTGACCGCGCTACCTGATGGTTGCGTGGACGTTGTCTTTGCCGACCCTCCCTACAACCTCCAGCTTGCCGGCGAACTGACGCGTCCGAACAATTCGCGTGTCGACGGCGTGGATGACGATTGGGACAAGTTTGACGACTTGCAAGCCTATGATGATTTCACACGAGCCTGGCTAACTCAGGCGCAACGTACCCTGACTGATAACGGGACAATCTGGGTTATTGGCAGTTACCACAATATTTTCCGCGTCGGTGCGATCCTCCAGGAGCTCGGCTTCTGGATCCTCAACGATGTGGTCTGGCGCAAGTCGAACCCCATGCCGAATTTTCGAGGCCGCCGGTTCACCAACGCCCACGAGACGATGATCTGGGCCTCCAAGAGCCAGTCCTCCAAATACACGTTCAACTACGACGCCATGAAAGCGTTGAACGACGATCTGCAAATGCGCAGCGACTGGTACCTGCCGATCTGCAATGGCGGCGAACGCCTGAAAAACGAGGAAGGCAAGAAGGCCCACCCGACCCAAAAGCCCGAAGCGCTTCTCCACCGTGTGGTGCTCGCCTCGACCCGGGTTGGCGATGTCATCCTCGATCCGTTCTTTGGAAGCGGCACCACCGGCGCCGTGGCCAAACAGCTCGGTCGCGACTTTATCGGAATCGAACGAGACCCCGGCTACATCAAAATCGCCGAAGAACGCATCGCCAACACGCGACGAATTTCGGAAACCGACTTGCTCGAGACCCCCTCGAAGCGCGAACAACCGCGTATTCCCTTTGGGTGGCTCGTGGAGCGCGGTCTGCTACGCCCCGGCGAGAAACTTTATGCGCCCAAACGTCAGCACGCCGCGAAAGTGCGGGCCGACGGCACCATCGTCACCTCAGAAAATCGCGGCTCCATCCACAAGATGGGCGCGGAAGTTCAGGGTGCCCCATCGTGCAACGGCTGGACCTACTGGCATGTTGATATTGAGGGCAAGCTGGTGCCGATCGACGTGCTGCGCCAGAAACTCCGCGCCGAGCTGCACTAGAGCTTAATTCCCTTGCCAACATGCGCCAGCACGTGGCGCACCACCTTGCGGGTTAGTGTGGGCAAGGCGTGATTGTCGAAATCTGCGACGGCAATCCAGACACCATCCGCTTTCACACGCCCATTCACCCGCGCGGCTTTGAGCTTCAGCTCGAGCCGCAGATGGGTGAAGCCGTGCTCGACAAGTCCAGGTAAATCGACCCAGTCCGCGGTAACCGGCGGCGTGTCACGAAATTCCCCAATCTCCTCCCAGGGGCCAGACGGCACTTCCATCATCCCCCCAAGCAGGCCGGATTCCGCGCGCCGGCGCAGCAAAACCGCGCCGTCCTTGCGCACCATCCAGTACGCCGTTGCGCGGCGCACCGGGCGTTCAGGTTTTGGGGTTCGGCGCGGCAGGACATCGGTCAGACCCTGCGCGAATGCCCGACAATTCTCCTGCCAGGGGCAAATTTCGCATTTCGGCGATCGCGGGGTGCAGACCGTCGCGCCCAAATCCATCACAGCCTGGGCGTAGTCGCCGGGCCGCGTGTTTGGCGTCATCCGGATCGCGTGTTCCCGAATCAGCGGCTTGGCCGCAGGCATCGGAGTGTCGACCACAAATAGTCGCGACATGACCCGTTCGATATTGCCGTCCATCGGGCTGGCATTACGGTTGAACGCGATCGCCGCGATTGCCGCTGCGGTGTAGGGACCAATGCCCGGCAGTTCACGTAATCCGTCCTCGGTATCAGGAAAGACGCCGGCATGGTCGTGCACTACCCGTTGGGCACATTTGTGCAGATTGCGCGCCCGCGCGTAGTAGCCGAGCCCGGCCCATGCGGTCAGCACATCATCAAGCGGAGCGGCAGCCAGATCACTCACATGGGGCCAACGGTTCAGAAATTTTTGGAAATACGGCCTGACGGTCACGACCGTGGTTTGCTGCAGCATCACCTCGCTCAGCCAGACGTGATACGGATCAGCCCGCCGTCCCTTGCGGGATTGGGCTGGTGGCATGCGCCAGGGCAGGCACCGCGCATGCCGGTCATACCATTCGAGAATTGTTGCGGGCTTGGGTTCGGGCATCAACGCGCCAGTGCTTCCAAAGTTGTTGTTCTCCAGCAGGCCTTCTAACATGCGCGAAGGCGCGCGACAGCCGCGCGTCATCAGGGACAAACGACAGCATGACGAACAAACGAGCCGGCGGGCTGCGCGCCATCGGCGTTGAAAGCACCCGCGCCACCTCTCCGATCCGGCGCAAGCGCGGATTTTTCGAAGCCAGCGTGTTTTCCGACTGGAACGCGATCGTCGGCGCCGAGCTCGGAAACCAGTGCGTGCCGTTGCGCCTGGCACGCGGCCCGGAAGGTGAAGGCGGCACGCTGCATGTACGGGTCACCGGCCCCCTCGCCCTCGAACTGCAACACCTCGAACCCCAGGTCATTGAACGCATCAACAGTTTCTACGGGTTTCGGGCGATCGCTCGCCTGCGCCTGCACCAAGGCCCCATCGCCCAACCCCTCAGGCCGACGCCACCGCCCCGGCCGAGCGCTGCCCCCGAAGACCTTGTGGACCTGGAACGTCAGCTGGATTCAGTCACAGACCCTGAGTTGCGCCGGGCCCTCAAAGATCTGGGCGAATCCGTAATCGCCCGGCGCTCCCGCGCCCATTCGGACTAAGCAACGCCCCACCACAGGCCTACATTCCGTCACATTCCACTGTCAGGCTGTGTGTGATGTCCTGCAAATATCTGGTTTCATTATATTTTTCTGCGCTTGTGCCGCCGGTAAGCAGGTTCCATAATTGGCTATATATTGTGTTTGGAGACTGTTGTGCACCTATATAGACGAATTGGGGCCGTTCTCGCTGGCCTGTTGGCGCTTGTTGTAGTCGTAAATACGACGCCGGCTCTCGCCCAAAGCCACGGAGACACCACCGCCCTGCTGTCCGAGCGGGTGGTTGGGGACGCCGACGCGCCGATCACCATCGTTGAGTACTTCTCTCTGACCTGCCCCCATTGCGCAGGCTTCCACAACGATGTCTTCGACGATCTCAAGTCCAAATATGTCGACACCGGCAAGGTCAAATTCGTCTATCGCGATTTCCCGCTCGACGGCGTCGCCCTGCGCGCAGCGATGGTGGCACGCTGCGTCGATTCACGGCGTTATCCGGGAATTATCCAGGTCCTGTTCAAGACGCAGAACAATTGGGCTCGGGCATCAGACCCGGTCGCAGAGCTCCGGAAAATTGGCCAGCTTGCAGGACTCGGGGATGACGCGTTTCAGTCCTGTCTCCAGTCCGAAGCGCTCGCCAATGGCATTCTGGAACAACGGCAAGCGGCCAGCACGGCTGGGGTGCAAAGCACACCGACCTTCACCATCGATGGTCAAATCTATCCGGGATCGCGTTCGGTTGAGGAATTCTCTGAAATTCTCGATCCACTTCTCGCAAAGAATTAAGTACGGCATTCAAGGGGTTACGTACCAGTGGAGTTCAACAAGCTAAGACTAACGGGCTTCAAGTCCTTCGTCGACCGGACCGATCTTCATATCGCACCGGGCCTGACCGGTATTGTCGGGCCTAATGGCTGCGGCAAGTCCAACCTCGTCGAGGCCCTGCGTTGGGTCATGGGTGAGACGTCTGCCAAGCAAATGCGTGGCGGCGGCATGGATGATGTGATCTTTGGTGGCACGTCTGACCGACCGGCCCGAAACGCAGCCGAAGTTGTGCTGAGCCTCGACAACCAGGAACGCTCCGCCCCGAGCCAGTACAACGATTCCGACGAAGTCGAAGTATCGCGCCGGATCGAGCGCGAAAAGGGCTCCGCCTACCGGGTCAACGGCGGCGATGTGCGCGCCCGCGATGTGCAGATATTGTTCGCCGACCAAGCCACGGGGCCCCGATCAACCGCGCTGGTGAGCCAAGGGCGTGTGGGTGCCTTGATCAGCGCAAAGCCCGGCGATCGTCGACTGTTGCTCGAGGAAGCGGCGGGCATCACAGGCCTGCATTCCCGACGCCATGAAGCCGAGCTGCGCCTGCGCGCGGCCGAGAGCAATCTCGAACGCCTCGACGACGTGCTTGTTACTCTTGATGCCCAGCTACAGGGCCTGAAGAAACAGGTTCGTCAGGCGCGTCGCTACAAAAACATCTCGCATGACATTCGGCGCACGGAGGCCGCGGTCCTGCACCATCGCTGGACCAACTCCCGCCAGGCTGTGGCTGGCTCCGAAGAACATTTGCGCGTCAGCGAAAATGTTGTGGCCGAACAATCCCGGCTGGTCTCGCAAACCACGCGTAAACGCGAGGACGCAGCCGCCAAACTGGTGCCGCTGCGCGAAGCCGAAGCCAATGCGGCCGCCGAATTACAACACTTGAATATCGCCCGCCAGGAGCTCGACGCCGAAGAACGTCGTGCGCAATCGGCCACGGAGCAATGGCAGACGCGCTTGACCCAGATCGCCGCAGATCTCGGACGTGAGCTTGGCCTGGCTGGAGAAGCCAAAGCTGCCCTGGGTCGCCTCAGCACCGAGAAATCCGAAATCCAGCGCGCCTGCGCCGGCGAAGATGATCTGATCGCCGAAACCGATGCCGCGCGCGAAACCCGGTCTGCCCGGGTACAGGCGCTTGAAAGCGAGCTGACCCAGCTGAGCGAACGACTGGCAAGTGGTGAGGCACAAATCGCGGCGCTTGAGCGCGAACTTGCCGAACTCGACGCCCGCCGGCGCCGGCTCGACAGCCAGGCCAATGACGCCCGGATTGAACGGGAAGCCATTGAGGAACAGGGCCTGACATCCGACGAGTTGATTGCCGCTGAATCGCACATGAACGTCGCCGAAGATGACCTGAAACGCGCCCGTGCAACTTTAGAAACCGCCGATCAGGCGCGCGATGCCGCCGAAGGCCAGCGCGACCGGGTTCGTGATGTGCTTTCCCAGTCCGCCGAAGCGCTCTCCCGGCTGCGCGCCGAAGCCGGTGCACTGGAAGACGTCCTCGCCAATGACGCGGAAGCTGAATCGGCCGACTGGACCCCGATGATCGACGAGATCGAGGTCACCCAGGGTTACGAGGCTGCCCTCGGTTCCGCGCTGGGAGAAGATCTCGACGCGCCCATGGATGACCGCGCGCCCCGCCATTGGAACGTCACGACCCCGGCAGTCGACGACCCGGCCCTGCCGGCCGGCGTCAGCCCGCTGAGTGAGTTCGTTGGAAAATCCGGTGCCCTAGGTCGCCGCCTCGCCCAGATCGGCGTGGTTAATGACGCGGAAATGGGACAGCGGCTGGTCCGTGACCTCAAACCCGGCCAGCGCCTTGTTGATCGTGACGGCCAGCTCTGGCGCTGGGACGGTTTTGTTGTGTTGAGTGACACCCGCTCATCCGCATCCACCCGGCTGCGCCAGCGCAATCGCCTGGTCGAACTAGGCGGTCGAATTACCACCGCACAGAGCGCGTTCGAGCGCATCGAAGCTGATTTCGTTAGCGCGCGTACGGCCGCCGAAACAGCCATCGAGAACGCCCGCACCGCGCGTTCCGGGCTCGAGACGGCCGATGATGCAGCTTCGGTGTCCCGGCTTGCCCACACCAACCTGTCCCGCGAGTTTGTGGCCCGGGTGGCACGCCATGAAAACCTGACCGAGACGTTCACGCGAATTGAAGGTGAAATCGCCGAGATCGACGCCCGGCTGACCGATGCCCGTGCCCGGCGCGCCGCCATCGGCGATCTGGACGAAATTCGCTCAACAACCGAAGCTATGCGCGGGCAGCTCAGCGAGGCCCGAGCCGCGCTTGCCGCCGCCCAGAGCGAGCATGACCGCTTGGTCCGTGAAGCACAGGAACGCCACCGCCGAATATCGGCGCTCGCGGCTGAAGAAACTTCCTGGCAAGCCCGGCACACCGGTGCGGGGGAACGGATCGGCGAACTCGAAATCCGTGAGGGTGAAGCCAAGGATGAGCTGGATACGCTCTCGGAACTACCGGCAAAAATCGAGGCGCAACGCTCGGGTCTGATGACCCAGCTCAACGCCGCCGAAGCCAAACGCAACGACGCCGGCGACGCCGTGGCCCACGCCGATGAAAGTTTGTCCCTGGCCGAACGCGCCATGCGAGACGACGAAGCCAAGCTCGGAAAATTGCGCGAAGACAAGGTCCGCACCGAATCGCTCGTCGCCCAGGCCAACCAGTCTCTGCAAACCATCGTTGAGCGCATCGAAGAACGTCTCGAATGCATACCCGACGCTGTTCTGCCTTTGGCCGAAGTACCGGAGGGCAAGGAACTGCCCGACCTCGAATCTTCCGACAAGCGACTTGAACGCCTGCTACGCGAACGCGACAATATGGGTCCGGTAAACCTGCGCGCCGAACAGGAATCCGAGGAGCTGGAAGAAAAAATCGAGACCATCGTTACCGAGCGCGAGGATCTGGTCTCCGCGATCGACCGACTGCGGCGCGGCATCGCGAGCCTCAACCGGGAGGCCCGGCAGCGCCTGCTGACCTCTTTCAAGGAAGTCGACAGACACTTTCAGGACCTGTTTGTACGCCTGTTCGGGGGCGGACGAGCCCACCTAGAACTCACGGACGCCGAAGACCCGCTCGAAGCGGGAATTGAGATCTATGCAAGTCCGCCAGGTAAGAAACTGCAGATCCTCTCGCTGCTGTCCGGCGGTGAGCAAGCCCTCACGGCGACAGCCCTGCTCTTCGCGGTGTTTTTGACCAACCCGGCACCGATCTGTGTGCTCGATGAGGTCGACGCCCCTCTTGATGACGCCAATGTGGACCGGTTCTGTAACCTTCTCGACTACATCTCGCAGATCGGCACCACGCGCTTCCTGATTGTTACCCATCACCGTATGACCATGGCCCGAATGGACCGACTCTATGGTGTAACGATGCCCGAACGCGGTGTAAGCCAGCTGGTCTCCGTCGACCTGCACGGGGCTGAGGAAATTCGCGCAATCGCCTAGCTTTTTTCGCCGGATTTCCGGCGATTTATCCCCATCTCGCATGTGCGGAATGTCGCCTTGACTTGCCCTTGGGCGCTGAGTACCTTGCGCGCGCCTTCACACGCAGGGCAGTCGTCATTTCGGTTTTCTGCCGTGCCCGAATCAGGGTCGAAATATGAGCAAACCGAACGGTAATGAACCGTTAGACGATCTGAACAAGCGTTTGAAGGTTGCGCGAAATCGCCAGACGGCGGGGGAACGCGACGAGGCAAAACGGACGCCCATGTCGGACTTCGGACCGGCAATCAGAGTGGCGACCGATCTTGTTGCGGGCATTGCCGTCGGAGTGGTGATCGGGTGGGTTTTGGACCGCTGGCTTGGAACAACACCGTGGCTGTTGCTGGTGTTTTTCCTATTAGGATCAGCAGCGGGCATCATAAACGTCATGCGAACTGCGCAGAACATTGAAGCAAAGGCCAAAGCGGCCCGCGAAGAAAAGCGGAAAAGCAGCGGCGAAAACGGGGCGCAATAAGCGCAACGCACAGGAAAACCGGGGTCGAAGACGTGGCAAGCCCGCTTAAACAGTTTGAAATTCACACGATCGTCCCGCTCGAAGTCGGTGGAGTCGATATCTCCTTCACCAACTCGTCGCTCATGATGGCGCTGACGGTTGTCATTGGTGGTGGTGTGGTCGCTCTGGCCGCGAGCCGCGGGGCAATCGTACCGGGCCGTTTCCAGTCCGTGGCCGAAATGCTCTATGAGTTTGTGGCTGGCCTGATCCGCGAGACAATCGGCGCGGAAGGCCGACGCTACTTCCCGTTTATCTTTACCCTCTTCATGTTCATCCTTGTCGGCAACATGCTGGGAATGATCCCCTACAGCTTCACCTTCACGAGCCATATCATCGTGACATTCGTGATGGCGTTTACGGTCTTTATTGGCGTGACCATCCTTGGATTTGCGCGCCATGGACTACACTTCTTTTCCTTCTTCATCCCGCCGGGCGCGCCTATCTGGATGTGGCCGCTGCTGATCCCGATCGAGATAATTTCCTATCTCTCCCGTCCGATCAGTCTTTCGGTTCGTCTGTTCGCGAACATGCTCGCCGGACACACCATGCTGAAGGTCATCGCGGGATTTGTCTTCTCGCTCGGCGTTCTCGCAGGCTGGCTGCCGCTGTTGTTGATCACGGCGCTTACCGGGCTGGAAATTCTCATCGCATTCTTGCAGGCCTATGTCTTTGCAATCCTGACCTGCTTGTACATCAAGGACGCACTGGATCTGCACTAAGCAGACCCGGGGCGAACAAAACTCAACCTAAGAACAGTATTCCAAACGGAGGCATTTACTCATGGAAGTCGAAGCAGCAAAGCTCATCGGTGCAGGCCTGGCGGTCGTCGGCGTTATCGGATCCGGTATCGGCATCGGCAGCATCTTCTCGTCGTTCATTTTGGCCGTTGGCCGCAACCCTGCAGCGCGAAGTGAAGTTTTCACCATGACGATGCTCGGTTTCGCGCTCGTCGAGGCTATCGCCCTCTTCGCGCTCGTCATCGCACTTCTCATTCTCTTCGCGTTCTAGGCGCGAAAGAGGAGAAATCCGATGCCGCAACTCGACCCCGCGACTTTTGCTTCGCAGGTCTTCTGGCTCGTCGTTTCGTTCGTCGCGCTAGGGCTCATCCTATGGCGTATCGCGCTGCCACGAATCTCGACCACTCTCGAGAATCGCCAGCAGCGGATCGATACAGACATCGCACGAGCCGAAGAGATCGCAGCCGAAGCAGAAGGTGTTCTTTCCGCGTATGAAGAGGAACTGGCCAAAGCTCGTTCCAGCGCTCAGGAAGAACTTCACAAAGCGGCCGAAGCGGCTATGGTAGAATCCGAAAAGCGCAATACTGCGCAATCGGAGAAGCTGGCCGCCGATGCGGATGCCGCACAGCAGCGCATCAATGCAGCGCGGCAGGACGCAGTCGGAAACATTTCCGGCATGGTCGAAGACATCGCCCGTCAGGCAGTGGAACGGCTGGTGAATACAACGCCAGACGCCTCCGCTGTCAGTTCTGCGGTCAGTGCGGCCCTGGAGGAACGGACCTGATGTTTCGCAACGTCCTCACAGCCATCTCGGTCATTTTGCTGACCTCCGGACATGCCCTTGCGGCAGGTACGGACAAAGCGGGCGACCATGCTGAGCCGTTTCTGCAGAAAGCAGAGACCTGGGTTGCCCTGGCTTTCGTAATCTTTGTTCTGGCCATTTTCCGCCCGGTCGGACGGATGGTACTGGCCGCGCTCGACAGTCGTTCGGACGCGATCCGGAACGAACTCGATGAGGCCCAGCGGCTGCGCGAAGAAGCACAACACACCTTGGCCGAATATCAGCGCAAGCAGCGTGACGCACTCGCCGAAGCCGAAGGCATCATTGCCGAGGCCCGTGAAGAGGCCAAGCGACTACAGCGTTCTAGTCAGGAAAAGGCAGAAGCCACGCTTGGGCGCCGCGAACAGCAGGCTCTCGACATGATTGCTGCAGCAGAAGCACGGGCCGTCTCTGACGTACGTGCACTGACAGCTGACGTCGCCATCGACGCGACCCGGCGCATACTGGCGGACGTGGTTGAAGGCCAGAAAGGTGACGACCTGGTCAACGCCGCGATCGCGGAAGTCCCGGTCAAACTCAACTGACCAACCAACGCTATTGATTTCATGGAAAGGCCTGGAGTTTTCGGGGCCTTTTCTTTTGATCAGGACCAAACCGGACCCAGAATTTCCCAGACGTTGAATTACTCGGCTGCAACCGCGGCCTCAACCTCCGGGGACCAGCGCAGGATCGGCTGGCGGGCCGCTGCAGTCTCATCGAGACGACGGCGTGGTGTCGATATCGGAGCGGCGGCAAACGCGTCACCACCCCCCGCACTGGCCCGCGCTACGAGCGCACGCATCACGGCAATAAAATCATCCAGATTACGCTTGGATTCGGTCTCGGTCGGCTCGATCAGCATCGCCCCATGGACCACCAGCGGGAAATACATGGTCATCGGATGGTAGCCCTCATCGAGCATGGCCTTGGCAAAATCCAGTGTGGTCACGCCAGTATCCTTGAGGAACCTGTCGTCAAACAGACATTCGTGCATACACGGCCCGGCGAAAGCCAGGGTCATCACATCGGAAAGCTGGTGCATGACGTAATTGGCATTGAGCACGGCGTCATTGGCGACCTGACGTAGACCGTCACGGCCGTGGCTCAGCATGTAGGCATAAGCACGCACAAACATGCCCATCTGCCCATGGAAGCCCTTCAGACGCCCAAAGGGCTTCGCCCCGCCCGCATCATCAACATGTTCGACCAGCGAGAACCCGTCAGCGCC
>CAXYDO010000014.1:0-151445 GCA_964276015.1 uncultured Alphaproteobacteria bacterium
CACGAAGGTACCGCTGGTGGCGGTTGTTAACGGCTCGCTAGAGGCGACATTCAAGTTTATTCCCAAAAAGCGTAACATGGATCTGGTAACTATTGGGACCGGTAAAGGTCAACTGGTGGTTTATAAGAAGTATTTAGTTCAAGTACAAAAATATCTTTCTAAAAGGGGCTATCGGCTAAAAACTGATGGAGTATTTGGGCAAGGGACTGCCTCTGCTATTCAGACATATAAGAAAGATAACACGATACCAGGCCCTGCAACACCCGATGCATTTATGCTCGGGTCGATGTTAAGTGGAAAATAATAACGAGTAAGTGCCAAAGGCTTCCCTACAGACCAATATTTCATTTGAATTGCCACAGACTTTTGGTAGGACAAGTTAAATAATGAGTTGTATATATTGTAAGCCAGTCAATTTGCGGGCGAATATAGCGCCTGATCGCAATTGTGAGGCTCAATTCTGCTATTAACGATAGGTGTGCTATTATCGTCGTGGTGAATTACTTCTTAGACGTGTAGCAGGACGCCGTTTGATTTAGAAAACTGTTTCCCTTGAATGTGTTGTTAAAAGTAAGGATCAATAGAGAGCGAATAACCTATCCTGTTCCCACTAAATCAAAAATATCGCCGCTAACAAACAATATACACGTTTTCCGACGAAATCATCGATGGCTTTTCAAATCTGAAGGGACTACTGAATCCCGAAATATATTGTAGTATTAATGGAATTTTGTATGGAAATAGTAATTGTCTCTTACCAGTGTCGCTTATCTCGGTGATGGTGTGCGGTATGAAGGTTGAATGTGTAGAAACCCGGTTGCAAGGTGCTCCACGTCAAGATCCACTGTTATCAGAACAATGTACTATAACGCGTATTTGCGCGGTTTTTGGTTTGAGATGCTAATTAACCAGCTGGCGTTAGCTTTAGTATTAGCATTCATCAAAAAAGCTATATATTTTATTGTCCCACGATCCGGATTAAGCAATTAATGTTTAATGAGAAGGCACGTGGCAATGAAAACTAGATTAACTCTAATGTTATTCGGACTAATGGTGTGCCTATCAACGGGTGCTGACGCGAACTCTTCGGTGAGAGGGGCCGGTACTCTTCTGTGCGATGAGTTCATTGCTGCAGTGCAGGACAGTAACAAAATCCAAATAAGCCCAATGACAAATTGGTAGTTTTTTCCCAGTTTATCGCTGGCTACGTAACAGCGATGAATATAGCGAATAATAAATTTGACGAATTTCCAATCCGTGATCCATTAGGACAGGTGATAACTTATTTCGCGCTCGTCTGTTCGCAAAATATGGACAAGCCGTTCGTGCTGGCCGTGCGCGCAGGTTTGCTTGCAGTATCAAAATACGCGCCAGAAAAACAAGACGACCAGTTGGTGAGTGTAGGACAGGGCGTTAACGAAATTGTTGTTTATAGGTCCTTTATGGTCGCGGTCCAGAAATTCTTAAGCAAACAGGGCTATAGTATTATACCCGATGGCTTGTTTGGTCCGGGGACGGCCAAGGCTATTCAAGCATTCAAGAAACAAAAAAATATCGCGGGTAACAACGTCCCCGATGCATTCATGTTAGGCGCAATGCTTGGAAATTAAGCCTGTCCATTAGCAGATATGGATCAGTCCATTGGCTGTTTAGCCACTGCTAGCTTTACGTCACTGTGGTTCATTTTTTCGGCAGTACTCTATTTAGATACCTTTTCGGATTGGTGAATACGCAGTAATCTAAACTAGGTCAGTATTAAATTCTCTGCGAGAATGCCAGAATGAAAAAGTTAACTGTTAGCTTCTGCCTCATGACAGCCTTGGTTTTTGGCAGCGTGGGAGCGAGTTGGGGCGCTGATCTCGAGCGGGGTCTGGCCGCATACAAGAGCGGGGATTTCGCCACCGCTCTGCGTGAGTGGGCTCCTCTTGCACAAAATGGCGATGCCAGGCTTCAAGCGCTATTAGGCTCGATGTACAGCACAGGGAAAGGCGTCCCCCGTAACTATGAGACTGCCATAAAGTGGTACACGCTTGCCGCGGATAAAGGCATCGCCATGGCTCAGAATAATCTGGGTCTAATGTTTGATAGTGGTCAAGGTGTTTCAAAGAATCACAAAACTGCCGTGGAATGGTATCAACTTGCGGCCGAACAGGGTTACGCCTCTGCTCAATATAATCTGGGTCTTAAGTACGCCAACGGAGAAGGTATTCGGGGAAACTATGAAGCTGCGCTTAAGTGGTTAAAACTTGCGGCTGAACAGCGATATGTTTCTGCCCAGGCTACTCTGGGATTCATTTATCGTAATGGAAAAGGTGTTCCTCAGAACTATAAGTCTTCAATGATGTGGTACAGGGCTGCCGCCGAACAGGGACACGCCGCTGCACAATACAATTTGGGTCTTATGTACGCCAATGGCGAAGGTGTTCGAGGGGATTATAAGGCTGCCGTAAAGTGGTTTAGTCTAGCCGCTAAACAGGGGTATGCACTTGCCCAATTTAATCTCGGAGTAATGTACGAAAACGGTTTAGGGGTATCTCAAAACAACGATACGTCTGTGATATGGTATAGACTTGCCGCCGCACAGGGTAATGTCGAAGCTGACGATAAACTCAATAGTCTATCATCAAAAGATGGAGTTGTTTCACCCGGACAGGGTAATTTCGAAGCTGATAATAAGCTCAGTACTCTATCATCAAAAGATAAAGTTGTTTCACCCGCACAAGGCAATGTAAAAGCTGACGATAAGCGAAAAACTCAATCATCAGAAGATGGAGTTGTTTCAAGAGACGCAGCGAATATTAACTCCCAGAAGAACATTGATAAAAATAAAAACAGCATTGGACAAATTGCTAATTTAAAGCCGAAGAGTGAAGAGAATAAAAATATCGAACAAACTGATTTCACCGGCATGGGTTTAGAAGGCGTTACCCTGGCTGCCTCAAACGGTAATGCCGGTGCCCAGTTTAAGTTGGGAACTATTTACGAAACGGGTGACGGAGTTCCTCAGTCCGGCTCGATGGCAGCGAAGTGGTATAAGTTAGCGGCTAAACAGGGAAATGTAGAAGCTCAATATAATCTCGGGTGGATGTATGACGGTGGTAGAACATATCTGCCACAATCCGTGGAGACCGCATTTATGTGGTATAGGAGAGCCGCAGAACGAGGCCATTCGCAAGCTCAAGCTAGAATGGCCATAGCGTATCAACACGGGCGGGGCACTAAATTTGACTTAGTAAGAGGATATGCGTGGTGGGCCATGGCCGCAGAATACGGGGTGAAAAATTCCGTTCGGAAATCGGTGAAATATCCAGAGTAATGACTCCCGCGCAAATTTCTGAGGGCCAAATACTTGCCCGTGAATGTGTCGCTAAGAGATACAAAGCTTGCTGAGAGTTATGTTTCATCCGCGAACAATCAAGACAGTTTGTGGAATTGATAGATATCACGAACTACAAATCAATAAATCGTGGTACGGAAGGTTGAGGCTTGCTCGCTTTGTGGCGATTGCGACCCTGAGCGATTTAACAAAATAACAAATCCTTCTGATATTTAACCCCGAGTTTTAACTTATTTTTCCAAATTTTAAGATAGGAAGAGTAATTTCTTGTTCTAATAATATCCTCTCTCACGTCTCGTTCCTCCTCTCAACAGTAATTAATTGGGTAATTTTGTTTTGATCTTTTTATTTCTAGAACAACTCAAAAGCGAAAATTTATGTTGTATATAAATTAATGGAATTGACGATTAAAGAAGCACTGCAACAGGGCGTGGCAGCGCATAGGGAAGGAAAGCTTCAGAGAGCTGAACAATTTTATCGTGCAATCTTAAGATCCGATCCGAAGCATGCGGATGCTAACCACAACCTTGGTGTCATAGCTTTTTCAGGAGGTAACACTAAAAAGTCACTACAGCTATTTAAAACTGCTTTAGAATCAAATAAAGATATAGAACAATTTTGGCTAAGTTACATAGACGCTTTAATCAAGGAACAACACTTTAATACTGCAAAGACCGCCATTATAGAGGGGCAGCAGCAGGGCTTCGACGTAGAAAATTTAAGTATCTTAGAGGTAGAGTTAACGCAGGTGTTAGAAGGAAATGCGCCAACTCCGCAGCAGCAAAAAAGTCTGCTGGGATTCTATAAAGCTGAACAATATAGGACGGCTGAGCGACTTGCATTGTCAATTACTCAGGAATTTCCGGAACATCCTTTTGGTTGGAAAATTCTTGGCGCAATATTAAAAGTGACGGGTAGGTCTTCTGATGCCGTAAATGCAAATACAAAAGCGGTGGACTTATCACCCCAAGACGTAGAGGCCCTCAACAACTTAGGGGCAACTCTTAAAGACCTAGATAGATTAGAGGAGGCTGAAAAGAACCTGAGGCAAGCATTAGTATTGAAACCGGACCTTGCAGAAGCCCACAATAATTTGGGTTCAACTCTTCAGTCGATGGGTAAATTAGACGAGGCAGAAATAAGCCTAAGGCAGGCAATTAGTTTCAACCCGGACTATGCGGTGGCGTTTAATAATTTAGGGGTCACGCTCAAAAAACTCGGTAGATTAAGAGAGGCTGATGCAACCTTCAGGCAGGCGATAGCGCTAAAATCTGACTTTTCTGAAGCCCACAGCAACTTGGGTTTCACACTGAAAAATCTAGGTATGCTAGATGAGGCGGAAGAAAGACATAGAATAGCGATTAATCTACAGCTTGATTCAGGAAACTCAAATGTTGGATTAGGAAATGTTTTATTGTCGAAAGGGAAACATAAAGAAGGAATTGACCAGTTAAGGATAGGTAATGGGAGCATATTCTTTGATATTGATGATTGGGTGATCCTGTAATGAAAGGTTTAAAATGCACCGAGTGGATTTGCAGAAAACTAATTTAGCACCTACTTTTATTGGATCGTGGATCATTGCACCGACTACATTGTGTGATGAGTTAATAACTCATTTTGAAAAGAACATTTCACGCCAGGAAGCAGGAATAACTGGAGGGTATAAAGACCTGGGTGCTAAAGATAGAATGGATATTAGTATTACTCCGAATGAACTTAATCAGCCTAATATGAAGTTATTCAAAACCTATGTTGATTGCCTTTTTGGATGCTATAAAGATTATCTTGTCCAATGGCCATTTTTAGAAACGATAGGTAAACGCTTAGAAATCGGTGCGTTTAATTTCGGAAGGTATCAGAAAGGTCAGCATTTTCAAAAGTTACATACAGAACGATCTGACTTAGGTTCTCTTCACCGTGTTTTGGCTTGGATGACATATCTTAATGATGTTGATGAGGGTGGGGAGACCTATTTCAGTCATTACGATATCAATATAAAGCCAAAAAAAGGCCTAACCTTAATTTGGCCTGCTGAGTGGACTCATGCTCACCGAGGAAATGTTCTACTTGGAGAATCAAAGTATATGCTTACGGGTTGGATGCATTTTCGAAATTAGATAATCGTCTATGGAATGCCTATTAGTTTTCTGGATCATATTGTGTAGTTCTACTTAGTAGTCGCAATATGGTCTAAGCCGTCACTTGAACGTATTATCCACTTTCCAACTCTCCTCCGCTAATGGGAGGATTCGAAGTTGAAAAAGCTCAAAGCCATATTCTGCCTAGCTTCCTTTTTAGGGGATTAGTCTTGGCGGCGGATTGCATGGGGGTCCGAAGGGGGGCTTCCCGCAGCAGGTTCGTGCTTCAGTTAACGAGTATGTTTTCTAGCTCGCCAACGACGTCTTCAAAGCGAGATAGTAGTAATGGTCATGGTGAGCTGGGCCTAATGTCCTGCCGTCTCTTAGACCGCTGGCATATACCTATATATTTTGGTTGGGGCTGTGATTTTTGGCTGGGAACTACTTAGGGTGAACTTGCTGGGTTACGTTGGGCCGCATGGACACCTTTTCCATGTAAAAAAAGTATATACGCGGTATATATAATTCAACCTTATCGAAGAGCCAGAGAATTCGAAGTATCAATAAGTTATTGGTTAAATTATGTATTTTTCGTATGCGCTCGTAGCTCAGTAGGATAGAGCGCGGGATTCCTAATCCCGAGGTCGCAGGTTCGAATCCTGCCGGGCGCACCACTCGCCTCCCGTTATTCCGGCTTACCCGTCCAGCGTTTTGACAGGCTGTGCTCGATTGCAAACAAATCGAGCACCCGGCCGATCGTGTGGTCGACCATGTCTTCGATCGTTTCCGGCTTCGGGTAAAAAGCCGGCATGGGCGGCATGATGATCGCTCCGATATCCGAAGCTTTCGCCAGAGTGCGCAGATGGCCGGTGTGCAAGGGGCTCTCGCGCACCATCAGCACAAGTCGGCGGTGTTCCTTCAAGGTCACGTCAGCCGCCCGGGTGAGCAGGGTCTGGGTCGCGCCGGTCGCAATCTCGGCGGCGGATTTCACGGCGCAGGGCGCGACCACCATGCCCAGGGTCAGCAAAGACCCTGAAGAGATTGCCGCCCCCATATCGTTGGGCGTGTAGACGTGATCGGCTAGCGCGAAGAGCGCTTCGCGGGTGATGTCGGTCTCGTAGCCCAGTGTCATCAGGCCGGGTCGGGTAATAACCAGATGGGTTTCGACCTCGGCCTCGCGCAGCACTTCGAGCAGTCGAATGCCGTAGACGATCCCGGTCGCACCGGAAATGCCAACCACGAGGCGTTTCTTCTCGCCGGGAGGGTAATAGGGGTTTTCGTTCATGGTGGCGCGGTTGTAACGGAAAGAGCGGCTAGCCGCCACCGGCCAGTGGGCGAACCTCATCGTCTTCGGGGAAGCGATGGGTTTCGAGTTTTGAATACAAAGGCGCACCGTCGCGGGTAATCTCGAACGACGCCGAACGACCCGGCGCGATCTCTACAGTTTCGCCCAGTTCTAAAAGCAGGTCCCTCGCACGGAGGGCACGCGGCTCGTAGTTTCAAATTTTGTAGAATTCAATATGTAGCGTCATGGGGCTTCTTCTGGTGTTGCCGTTCGATTCTAGAGGGTCATGCCCGGTGTTTCGAGGCCATGGGCGATGAGTTCAGTGGTGATATGGGTGAACGCGTCCTCGACCGAGTCCGTGCGGTAGAACAGGTCCAGATCGTCGGGGTTGATGGTTCCGAATTCGACCAGCGCGTCGAAGTCGACCACCTGGTCCCAGAATTCCTTTCCGAACAGCACGATCGGTACCCGTTTTTTGATTTTCTGGGTCTGGATCAGGGTGAGGATCTCGAACAATTCGTCGAGCGTGCCAAACCCGCCCGGAAACAACACGACGGCCTTTGCCGGGTAGGTAAACCAGAACTTCCGCATGAAGAAGTAATGGAACATGACGTTGAGTTCGCGACTGATATAGGGGTTGTCGTACTGTTCGTTCGGGATCGAGATGGTCAGCCCGATATTGATGCCTTTGGCCTCGGACGCACCACGATTGGCCGCTTCCATGATGCCGGGCCCGCCGCCGGTGCAGACCACGAAGCGGCGTTTGCCGTCCCCCAGGCCCTTCGACCATTCGGTTATCTGGAACGCGAGCTCGCGCGCAGCTTCATAATAGACCGCCATGCGTGTGGCCCGACGCGCGGCTTCGGGATCACCCTCGCCGGATTCAGCAGCCTTTGTCAGCGCGGCGGCGTCTTCGGCGGATTTTAGCCTTGCCGAGCCCATGAATACGATGGTGTCGTCGATCTCGTGTTGCTCGAACCGGCTTAGGGGTTCCTGGTATTCGGCCAGAATTCGCAGCGATCTAGCTTCCCGGCTGTGCAGAAAATCAAGATTTTCATAGGCCTTTGGGGCGTCATATGTGGTCATGCGTGGTCCGATCAATTGTCAGAGAATTCGGGGATGTTGGGCCGGGCGCCCCACATGCAGAATGATTCATTCTTGAACGGCAGCTGGCGGGGCTTCCAGTCAGCATCAACGTTTCGAACCCCGGATGAATACTCATAGGTCATGCCATCCGGCCCCTCGTAATAGAGGAACATCGCGCCCGAGGTCGGGTGACGCCCCGGACCAAAACGGATTGCCACCTGGCGTTCGGTTAAAAAATTGTGTGATCGCATGATGTCGTCGAGGGATTCGACCTGAAAATTAATATGCTGAATGCCCGCATGGTCGGTGGGAAACAGCGCGATGCGGTGGTGCACCTCATCGAAGGACATCAGGGCTGCATCCCCGATGCGATCATTCGCGCGAATATTGAACAGCCCCGACCAGAACGCTTCGTCGCGGCGCGCATCGGTGGTCTTCAGGCCAACATGGCTGAATTCGGTAATGCCCGCATCGCGGGAGGGAAAGTAGCGTTGCCCTGAATGATAGGGACGAACCACCAGATCGATGGAGTTTCCGCTCGGATCAGGGAAATTGATATAGGCCATCACACGACGTGCCGCCGCGTCATCGTCGCTTCCGTGGTGCACGGCAACGCCGGCGGCGGTCAGGATCTGTGCGGCCGCTTCGAGTTGCTCAAAAGTTTCGACGGCAAACCCCAGTGTGTGATCAAGAGGGTCCCCGGCGAAGTAGCAGATATTGTGGTCCCGATCGTCGCCGCGCAGATAAACCGCGCCATTCTCACGTCCTACTTCCTCGAGCCCGATGACCGATCGGGCAAATCCGACGGTTGTGTCGAGATCAGCCGTGCCCAGACGACAGTAGCGGATACCAACGATGTCGATCATGGATGGGGTCAGCTGCTGGTGCCTATTCGGCAGCTTCGGAGTTGTCCAGAATGCTTAGATCCGGGCGTGATCCCCAAGCACAGAAGGACGCGTCCTTGATAGGGAACTGACGTGCCTTCCAGCTGTCATCGATCATGCGGACCCCACAGGAGTATTCGTAGATCATCTCGTCGGGGCCGAAGAAATAGAGGAACCGAGCCCCAGACAGGGAATGGCGCCCCGGGCCGGCCTGGATGCGTACCTGGTGGTCGATCAGAAAATAATTTGAGCGCATCACGTCATCGGTTTCGGTGACCTGGAAGTTGATGTGCTGGATACCTGGGCGGTCAGAGGGGAAAAGAGCAAAGCGATGATGCACCGCATCGAAGGTCATTAATGCCGACCAGCCGATCCAGTCGCTGGTACGAAAATTGAAAACCTGCGACCAGAATTTTTCGGCTTCGCGTGGATTGGTGACCCGCAGGCCAATATGGCTGAACTCGTCGATACCGGCATCGCGGCCAGGAAAATAGCGGCGGCCCGAGGCAAAGGGGCGCACGGTCAGGTCGATGGAGTTACCGCTCGGGTCCTTGAAATTGATGTAGCCCATGCAGCGCCGGGCGGTCGCTTCTTCTTCGGTCCCGCGGTGGACTTCCAGTCCATAAGCCTGCAGCGCGCTTTCGGCGGCATCGAGCTCTTCGAAAGTGTCCAGTTGCAGACCAAGCGTGTGATCATTCGGATCGCCCTCGAAATAGCAGATGTTGTGATCCCGATCATCGCCGCGCATATACACAGAACCATTTTCACGCCCGACTTCTTCAAGGCCGATTATGTCTGTGGCGAATTTGATGGTTTCTTCCAGATTTGCCGTTCCGAGCCGGCAATACCGAAATCCATTCACATTGATCATCACATCTCTCCTGTGGGTTGACTATATTCTAGACCGATCGGGGTTTCGTGACGACACCCGCGATGTGACATCGCCGCCAAATGCCAAATTTAGCAATCATTTGTTGCCACTGACGGCGAAAACCGAATTCTTCCGCAGATTTCATGGCGAATTAAGTTCCCCTTAATCATTTTTGACCATTCTCAATTTCAGGCCAAACAGCGCCGTGGCGTAGGGTTTTCGGACAGTTTGGTCGTCTTGGGATGTTGGTTTTATATCCGCAGTGAACACACAACTTGTGTCGAAAATAGCCGCAGAGAAAAGTCCGCCCAAGGGTGTCGGCTTTGCGCTCTACGCGACCCTATCGGCCGCGTTCTCCCATCTTGAAGATTCGGCGATCGTTTTGTCGCCCGAAGGTGAGATTGTGGTCTGGAACAAAGGGGCGGAATCCCTTTTCGGCCACAGCTTCGAAGACGTTCGCAACAAGAATATCTCGATAACCGCGCCGCCGGGTGCTGATGGCGATTCCATAGAAATGTTTGCGCAGGTGTTGTCGAGCCATCCTGCAGCCATACGCGGGGCGGGCCGGGTGCGCAAGGATGGTATCCACGTTCGGATTTCGGAGTGTGTTTCTCCGGTTGAAGATCATAACGGGCAAATTTACGGCGTGCTGTTTGTGGCGCGTGATCTCACCCGGGATATCGCCCGTGAGGGCCATTTGAACGAGGTGACCGAACGCCAAGATGAGATTGCCACGCTGCGCGCCTGCCACGACGGACTGAAAACCTATCCGGGCCCGCTGCCCTATCTGCAGGGATATAACGAGTCGCGAAAACTGTTCCACGAGCTGTGACAAAACGATGCCCTGAGGGCGATCGACCCCGGTGACACGGTGCGGCGGTTGGCGGCTATCGATGCGGTACTTGCCGACAAAGGCTTCGATGGTGATCCCGCGAATGTCCCGCTGCACGGGGATGCCCATCTCGGCAATATGCTGGTGACCGATGACCGACCGGACGGCACCGGATTGTGGATCGACTGGGAGGACGTTTCGCGCGGCCCGGTCGAATGAGACTATGCCTGTCTGATTGTTTCGCTCCGGGATGATCCTTCCAGATCGGCGGCTGGGGTTGCGATGATGGCGGATATCGCAGGGGAGACGGATCGCGATTGTCTGGACGTGCTGATCGATGCCCGTGCTCTGCAGCGGGAATTGTGGGACACGGCGATCAAGGTTCTGCGCCTGAGGGAAGGGGCCGGACAGGGCTTGGCATCGCGGCGCCTCAACTTCCTGTCTCGCAAGCTGCAACGGCAATAGTTCGCTGCCGCGATCAGGTTTTTGGGGTCGCCCTCCGACCAAGGTCTAATGGACGTGTCGGGCGCGTTTTGGTTGAGTGAGGGCTGGAGAATGCAGTTCCCGTCACCTCGTGGCGCACTCCGTTCCTCCGTTCCCCCGACTCCTTATCCGAGGAGTTATTTATGTGCAGGGTTATCGCCCTGCACATTTTTTTTCCTCGTTTTCTCTGTGCTAATCTGGCTGACCTGACCATCTGGCTCACGGGGTGTGATTGACGTGTTGAACAACTGGACCATTCTGGTCGCGTCGCTTGGCTATATCGGTGTCCTCTTCGCGATCGCCTCCTGGGGTGATCGCAAGGCGGAGCGCCGGGGCACGCGCATGCGCCCGAAGCCGGTGGTCTATGCGCTCTCCCTGGCGGTCTACTGCACGTCCTGGACTTTCTATGGCAGCGTCGGCCTGGCTTCGAACTCGGGCTATGATTTCATCCCGGTCTATCTGGGGCCGGTGCTGCTGTTTACCGTCGGCTATGTGGTGCTGCGCAAGATCGTGCGGATTGGCAAGGCCGAGAACATCACCACGATCGCCGATTTTATCGCCGCCCGATTTGGCAAAAGCCAGGCGCTCGCCGCCGTTGTCACCCTGTTCGTGGTGGTCGGAATCCTGCCCTATATCGCGCTGCAGCTGAAAGCGGTCTCGACCAGTTTCAACGTGCTGGCCAGCTATCCCGAAATCATTATGCCCGCCGGAATATCGGGCACCCCGTGGTGGGCGGATACGGCTTTGGTGGTCGCGTTGTTGATGGCGATTTTCGCGATTATGTTCGGCACCCGTAATGTGGATGCAACGGAACACCACGAAGGTATGATGCGGGCGATCGCGTTTGAATCGATCGTCAAGCTGGTGACGTTTTTGGCCGCCGGGGTGTTCGTTACGTTCTTCATGTTCGCCGGCCCGGTCGATCTCATTGCCCGGGCCAGCGCGATACCGGCCATCGCCGAGCGCTTTGCCTTCGATATTGACGCGTCGAAATGGGTGACCATCACCCTGTTGTCCTTCGCAGCGATCATCTGCCTTCCGCGCCAGTTCCATGTGGCGGTGGTTGAGAACGCAGATGAAAGCGAACTGAAAAAAGCCGCTTGGCTGTTCCCGACCTATCTGGTGGCCATCAATATCTTCGTGATCCCGATCGCGATCGCGGGTCTGCTGTTGCTCGACGGGCGCGGGGTGGATGCGGACACGTTTGTGCTGACCCTGCCGATGCTGGCCCAGCAAGAAACCCTGACCCTGCTGGTCTTCCTCGGTGGCCTGTCCGCCGCGACGGGCATGGTGATTGTGGCCACGGTGGCGCTTGCGACGATGGTCTCGAACGACGTGGTGACGCCGCTATTCCTGCGCTACTGGCGGCGGGGAAACCGACATACCGGGGATGTGGGAGCGACGCTGCTGAACATCCGGCGCCTTGCGATGACCGCGATCCTGCTGTTGGCCTTTGCCTATTACCGAGTCGCCGGGGACGGCCAGGCCCTGGCCTCTATCGGGCTGATTTCCTTTGCCGGAGTGGCGCAGTTCGCGCCGGCTATTTTTGGCGGCATTTTCTGGGCCCGGGCGTCGCGGGCAGGGGCGTTGGGCGGGCTGTGCGCGGGTGGCGTGGTCTGGGCTTATACCTTGCTGCTGCCGACGTTTGCCGCGAGCAGCTGGTTCCCGGAAAGCCTCCTGATGGCGGGCCCGGCCGGGTTGGAGTTTCTGCGACCCCGGGCGTTGTTCAACCTCGAACTCGGTGATCCGTTGACCCATGGGGTGGTCTGGAGCCTCGGGGTGAACGCGTTGCTGTTCGTGGGCCTGTCGTTCGTGAGCCGCCCGAGTGTGCTTGAGCGGGGGCAGGCGCGTGCGTTTGTCGAGGTGATGGCCGCTGACCAACGAGCCCGCCCGCGCAATGTGGGCAGTGCACTGACGGTTCGGGACCTCGTAGAGCTCGTCGGCAAATATCTCGGGCCGAGCGCGGTTGAGCGCGCTTTTACGCAGTACTGCGCCGAACGTCAGCCGGTCATGCAATTGGGCGACCCTGTTGATGCAGGCGTGTTGCGCTTTGCCGAACGACTTCTCTCCAGCGCCATTGGCGCGTCCTCGGCCCGACTGGTGATCGCTCTGTCGATGGAGCGTGAAGATATCGACATGCAAAGCGCGCTGTCGTTGCTCGACGATGCGACCGCCGCGATCCAGTACAACCGCGAACTTCTCCAGAACACCATGGAGAATATGCGTCAGGGGATCGCGATCTTTGATGAAGACCTCCGCCTGGCCTGGTTAAATGAACGCTTCCGCGATCACCTGGGATTGCCCGATATGTTCGGGCGGGTGGGTGTCCCGGTCGAGGACATTATCCGGTACAGCGCTGAAACCGGTGAGTACGGCCCCGGCGAAGTGGAGACGATCGTCAACGATCTGCTGGTGCAGTACGAACGCCGTGAACCGACGATCTATGAGCGCCGGCTGGGCGATGGCACGGTCCTCGAGGTTCGCACCAGCCCGATGCCCGCAGGCGGCGTGGCGGTCTCGCTGATGGATGTCACGGATCGGGTGCAGGCCGCAGCCGAACTGGAAGACTCCAAGCGCGATCTGGAACTGCGCGTCGATGAGCGAACCCGGGATTTGATGGATCTGAACGAGCAGCTACGGCGCGCTTCGGAGGCTGCTCAGCAGGCCAACTTGGGCAAGACGCGATTCCTGGCGGCGGCGAGCCACGATTTGCTCCAGCCCCTGAATGCCGCCCGTCTCTTTCTGTCCTCCCTGGCAGAACGGGAAATGGAAGGTGCGAATTCTGATCTGGTCGGGCGGGTCGATACGTCGTTGCGCTCGGTTGAGGATTTACTGTCCGGGCTGCTCGATATTTCGAAACTGGACGCGGGGGGTATCGCCCCGCAGATTGAGGATTTCCGGATCGACGATGTGCTCCAGGCCCTCGGGACCGAGTTTGAAGCGCTGGCCGAAGACCGAAATATCGAACTTCGGGTGGTGTCCTCGTCCTGCTATGTGCGCTCTGACCGCCGGTTGCTGCGCCGTATCCTGCAAAATTTGCTTTCTAATGCAATCCGCTACACCCCATCTGGCGGTCGCGTGTTGATCGGTTGTCGGGGCGGCGGGGAGCGCCTGAAGATCGAAGTGCGCGATACCGGACCCGGTATTCCGCCGGATATGCGCGAGGCGGTATTCCAAGAATTCCAGCGTCTGCCCCAGAGCGAGACCCAGGCCCAGGGGCTTGGGCTCGGGCTGGCGATTGTCGAACGCATCGCCCGCATGCTGGGTCACGTGATCGAGCTGCGCAGTGACGCCGGGCAGGGGGCGATCTTCGGATTGTCCGTGACAAGGGGGGAGGCGGTGCCCGCCGCCGCAGAGGTAAGATCATTGCCTGGCTTCCCCGAAGGCGGGCTCGCCAATGCGGTTATTCTGTGTGTCGATGACAACGCCGATGTTCGCGACGGCATGGAGGCGCTGCTGGGGGGCTGGGAATGTGTTGTTCGCACCGCGGCAAGCGGCCAGGAATGGCGGCGCGTCATGAACGGTGATGCGCCTGATCTGATCGTCGCGGATTATCATCTTGAGGGGGGTGAGCTTGGCCCCGACGTGGTGACCGAAGTGTGCGACGTATTCGAACGGGTGATCCCGGCGATCATTGTGACCGCAGATCCGTCCGAAAGTTTACGAGAGGAAGCTGCAAGGCGTGGACACATCGTGTTAAGCAAGCCGGTCAAACCTGCGGCCTTGCGCGCCTTGATGACCCGCATGCTCGCCCAGCGCGCGGCGGCCCGCAAACAAGTGTCCTGATGATGGGGTGCTAGCCCGGGAGTTCTCTTGCCGGATCTTCGACGTTAAGTCGTCCGGCGAGAATGACCGCCTGGGTCCTGCTGTTCACGTCCAGCTTCTGTAAAATCGCCGAGACATGGGATTTCACTGTGGCCTCGGAAATTTCCAGATCATAGGCGATCTGCTTGTTGAGCTTGCCTTCTGACAGCATCCCGAGCACCCGGAGTTGCTGCGGGGTCAGCGCGGCGAGCCGCGCGGCAAAACGCGCATCCTCGACCGCGGTCTCGGGGACCTGATCGGCGCTGGCGGGCAACCATGAATTGCCGGCGAGAATTTCGTGCACGGCGGTGCGGATGTCATCCATCGGGGCGGATTTGGGAATGAAGCCCGAGGCCCCGAAATCGATGGCCTGGCGCATGATCCGCCCGTCGGTGCTGGCCGAGATCATGGCAACAGGGGTTTGCGGAAATTGCGAACGCAGATAGGCCAATCCGGTGAAACCGCGCATGCCGGGCATGTGCAGGTCGAGCAACACCAAATCCGGCGCGCCGATCGTGCGGATCACGATCTCGGCTTCGGGCAGGCTGGCGGCTTCGTGAAAGACGGCACCGGACAAATCCTGCGCGATGGTCTGACGTAACGCGTCGCGCACAAGCGGATGATCATCCGCAATCACAATGACGGTGTTTGCACTCACGTTGATTTATCCCACCCCCGGTTCGGGACCCTGCTTTGAGAATTTACTATGACCCCGAACGGCGAGCGGGTCCAACAGGGAGTCAGGGGGCGTTGAGCGCCCAGCCGTAAGGCAACCAGCTGATGGAAGCGGGTTCGGGGACATCGGGAATATAGTCTGCCGCCTAACCGGACACAGACCCGGCGGCCTGCACGAAGTCCCCTTCATACCAGCGATAGATTTTTGTGAGCTCCATGCGCCGCCCGATCACCCTTGCTCAGCGTGGATCGCCATGCACGTCATGGGTGTGGGCGTCGAGTTCGGCGTGAATATCCGGGCCCGTGAAAGCGGCGCAGCGCGGTTTCGGACAGCCAAGGCTGGCATAGTTGATGGCGAAGTGTATGCGCGGGTTGATGAATTTTGAGCGCAGCTCATTATTCTCGATCTCTTCCAGGCTGAAAACCGTCCCGCCGATATTCCAGCGCCGTGCTTTCCAGCGGTCCCGTGTGGGTATGTTTTTGATGGAAGTCAGGGGCAAGTGGTCGAGCACCAGCTGCAATGTCGCGGTGTTGTACGTGTTGATCAGGAGCGGCAGTTTCTCGTCCCGGGCGAGCGCGGCGAAATCAACCCCGGCGATCGATTCCAGATAGGTGTCGAGGATGTGGGCGTCAGCGGCCAGTTCCTCATAATCAACAAAGCCGGGCGCGCTGACATGCTGGCGCAGCAACTGGTCAAAGACCCCATGGTCGAAGCTGCCTTCACCGGATTCTGTATAGGCCTCCGCCATCGTGACCTTTGAGGGCCCAAGGAGACGCAGCAGCCAGCTCCAGGCCGCGCGGGGTATTTGCCAGAAGAAAAGGCCGGGCTGCCGGGCGATCATGCCGGCCAGTCGGGCCAGGGCTACCGCAGGGCGGTCGGCGCGAAACGTGGTGCCGGCAAAATTCTCAAAGATCGTCTCGAGGATTTGGCGGTCCGCGGCTGAACTTTCCGGGCTGACCGGCACGAACTGGCCGGGCCCGTCATCGTCATTCACGGTGGCGCCAATCACGAAGCGGGAGCAATCGGGATGCCCCATCAGCCACTGGTTGGCGGTCAGACGGTCGGCATTGCTGGTTTCGATTTCCAGGCCACGGGCGATTTCACGCCAAAGCTTGTCCGCATCGATCCGACCGATCCCGTCCTCGGTTCGCCCGACCGGGGCAACCGGCAGCAAACCAACCATGCGGAAGACGTCGGCATTAGCCTGGGCGAAACGAACGATGTCCGCGGCTTCAGGCAGATTATCGGCGGTGACCGTGATGGTCGAGGCCATCCGCAGGTTGCGCCCGGTCTCAGTGCGCACATGGCGGATCATCTCGGCGAATTGCGTCCGCAAATCCATGAGCTCGGCTTCGGTCGTCGCGTATTTGAAGGTCTTGTCCCGGCGCCCGCGCTGGGTCGTGTCGATATGCAGGCTCACCTCTTCCAGCCCGCCTTTGACCATCAGCCGGATGAGCAGGCCCGGGTCGCGCAGGAAGCTGTCCCCATGGGTTATCAGCATCGGGATCAGCTCGATCGACCGGGCGTGACGCAGAATCTCGACCACTTCATCCGTGTCGCGCAGGGTCACTTCGCCATCGGTCAGCTGGACGTTTCCCCAGGGGCCGAGATGTGCGCGCAGCACGTCGAGCTGGGCGGTTACGGCGGCAACGGAAAGCGCCGGCGTGGTGTGAGCGGTTTCGTTAAGATAGCAGCCCCGGCAGGCGAAATCGTACCGCGGCATTACGCCGATCGTGGCACCGCAGCCTTCTGCGTGGCGTCCCAACATCTGGTTGGGCGTTCGGTGTTCCGGATTGACCCGGGCCCAGGCGGCATCAAGCGCGTCCCGCGCATCGGGGGGAACCGGGTTGCGAAAATGCTGCCAGAGTTCGCCGAGACCCAGCGGTCTGCGGTAATAGGAAATCGTGCCAAAACGCGCCATCGTTTTTTTTGTTCTGTCGGGTGCTGCGCCCATTGATTGGGCTTGGTTGGGCAAAATAGTAACGGCCGCGCAGGGCGGCGGTTACTCAACTTATTGTGTGGCGGTGTGAAGTGACCCGACCGCGCGTGATCTACCCGAGTGTATTGCCGTAGCGCCAACGATCGATGTTTACATCGGCGAACACCCCACCGGAGTTCAGTGGTTCACCGTTCCAGAATTCTTCGCATGCCGCCAAATCGGGATATTCCACGATCATGAAGGACCCGATCATCTGGACCCCATCATTATCAAACATCGGTCCGCGCGCGACGTAGCGGTCCATCACGGAGGCCTGATACTTGTGGTGGGCATCGGCCACAGCGTCACGGCATTCCTTGGCTTCGGGTCCGTCGACGGCGGTGATCGCGAATTGCTGCCAGCCCTCGGTGCGTGGATAGGTATTCCAGCGCAAATCCATCGAGGATGACCAGCGGGTCACTGATGTGCTCGCAAACGCGCCTGCCTTGGCGTAGCCATCGGCGGCGATCCAGGCTTCGGCGGCCGCTTTGTCCGGTGCATCGATCATCGCCATCGCGCCGCGTGGCGTTTTGCTGTCGGCCTTGAGCAAGGGGCCGGTGAAGCGAATTTGGTCCTGGGTGCCTTGCAGATGGGCCTGATGGCCTTTCATCCCGGCCTCGCGCAGCTCCAGCCCGCCTTCGGTCTTGAAATACCCTTTGCAGATCCAGCTCGGGCTTTTCGTCTTGTAGTATTCCGTCAGCTCCTCTTTCGAGAGCCCGTAGCGGGGGTCGCCGGGCAGGGCACCGGAGGGATTGTTGGGGTCGTCGGCCATGGTCGTATCCTTTGTCACCTTGGGAGTCTTGTTGCTTCTATCGTCGCGATCAGAACGGAGGAGCACAACCCCCGGCGGGGCGGTTCTGTGGGCATCTACAGCAGGACTCACCCGTAAAACGATTTCCGGTTAAGCTCGATCCTGCAACAAACCAGCAACAAAGAAAGAAACTGTCATGGCACGTACCTTCCGCCGCGTGGTCACTGGCCACAACGCCGCCGGCAAGTCGATCATCTGGAAAGACGGCCTCGCGCCGCAAACCCTCGAACCCCTGCCCCAGCTCGTGCTCCACGAGATGTGGGAAACCACCGCCCCCGCCAACAACACCGGGCAGGATGATACGGCGATCCGCGAGAACTCTATCGAGCCCCACGACCCCAATGGCACGATCTTCCGCATTGTTGATTTCCCGCCGGATGAAGTCTGGAAAGACGCCGATGTGGGCGCGGCCTTCAGCGATATGGGCAGCGGGGACGCCCATGACGATGACGCGGAAACCGCGGGTATGCACGAAACCCAAACCACCGATTTCGCCATCGTCCTCGAAGGCGAAGTCTGGGCGGTGATGGAAGAGGGCGAGACCATGCTTTCAGCGGGCGACGTGCTGGTCCAGCGCGGCACCAACCACGCCTGGTCCAACCGGTCGAGTAAACCCGCCGCGGTCGCCTTCGTGCTGATTGGTGCGAAACCGCGGAGCTAAACCATACCGTCATGGCCGGAACAGGTCCGGTCATGACAAAATAGCGGGGAAGACCCTCATGCTGAGCTTGTCGAAGTATGAGGGTCGGGAGAGACCGTTCTTCGTCAGGCTCATGACGAGGGACTTATCCGGAGAGATTCAATGACCGCCAAACTTCGCCATGTCGCCCTGTCCGTGCCCGACCCGCAAAAGGCCGCTGCCTTCTACGAAAAGGCCCTGGGCATGACCCGGGTGGGGGAAAACGACCATCCCGGTGCCACGGCAGTTTATTTGACCGACGGGCTGATGAATATCGCGCTGCTCCGTTACAAGACGGCGGAAGCTGCGGGGGGCGACCCGGACAAATTCGGCGTCCATCATTTCGGCTTCGTCGTTGATGATCCGGAGGCCGCCGGTGCCGAGATCGAAGCCGCAGGCGGCAACTGGCTGATAGGCGAAGCCAAGGATTCCGGCGCGTTCTACGAAATCAAATACCGCGACCCGGACGGACAACTCTTTGACATCAATGAGGGTGGCTGGAAGACCGCGTAGTCTTCGCCGTCTTTACTCCTCCAGCGCGACCCCCTCCAGCGTGATGCGGTGCATCAGGCGGCGGTGGCCGGGGTAGTCGTTTAGCGCCAGATGCCATGTGGCCCGGTTGTCCCAGAAGGCGATGGAGCCGGGTTCCCATCCGAAACGGTAGATGTGTTCAGGGCGCTGGGCATGGGCGAAGAGCTCGTCGAGGAGTTCGCGACTTTCGTCCTCGGGCAGGCCATCGATCTGCACCGTGAAATCCGGGTTCACATACAGTGCCTTGTGGCCACTGATGGGATGGCGGATGACCATTTTGTGCCAGACATCCTGGGTCGCGGCCTCCGGGTTGCCGCAGCGGTCGCCCTGGTCGTTGTTTTCTGCATCGCTCAGATGGGCCGCGCCCGTACCAAACACATGGCGGGATGAGTGCAACGCGCGAGCCCCGTCGATCCGCGCTTTGGTCGCCTCGGGTAAGCTGTCATAGGCGGCGTACATGTCGGCGAACAGCGTGTCTCCGTCGTTCGGGGGCAGCTCGCGGGCGACGAGGATCGAGCCGGTGGCGGGGATTTGGTCATAGCTGTGATCGGCATGCCAGGAGCCGCCGATATTGTTCTTCTGGTCGGCTTCCTTACGCACTTCGGAGATCTGCGGGAATTCTGCGACCGGAGTGAAAAAACGGTTGATGACGATGGGCGCGAGGGTCTCGGCAAAGGTGATGTGCTGTTCGGGGGTGATTTCCTGTTCCCGGAAAACAGCACGCCGTGTTCGCTCAGTGCGTCGTGGAGCGCGCCCGCTGTGACCGATTCGAGTGGATGCACCAGACCGACGCCGGAAACGAAAGCGCCGACGGGGCCGGTGCTGGGTGTTGTAGTCAGTTTGTCATTTTGTTTTGGCATCGTAGTTCTCGATTTTCACCCGAACCTGTTATTGCGAGCTGCGCGAAGCAATCCAGTGTATGAGCCACGTGAAGGGCCGTTCTGGATTGCCGCGATGCCTTCGGCATCTCGCAATGACATGAGGGGGGCTATCGAACCTCGCCCCATTTCCCTCCACGGCATCGCCGGGCTAACCTGCGGCCAACAAACAAAACACCTACCGGGGAGAACGGGTTATGGCCCGCACACTTATCAAGGGCGGCTGGGTCGTCTCGATGGACAACGCGGTTGGCGACATCAAAGGCGGCGACGTTCTGGTCGAAGACGACAAGATCCTCGAAGTCGGTCACGGCATCGTTGGTGGTGACGCGGAGGTCATCGACGCCACGGGCATGATCGTCAGCCCGGGCATGATCAACACTCACGAACATACCTGGCAGACCGGGGTGCGCGGCACCGTGTCGAACTGGACCATGTTCGAATACTCCCAGCTAATGCACGCCACAGCGGTGCCTCATTTCACGCCGGATGATGTGCGGATCGCAAATCTTTGTGGTGCCCTGAACCAGATCAATTCGGGCACCACGACGCTGTTTGACTGGCATCATTGCAACGCGACCACGGATCACTCCGACGCGGCGATCGATTCCCTGGAGGAAGCCGGCGTCCGGGCGATTTATGGCCACGGCCAGACCAAGACCGATCCCAAACCCGGGGAGGCCCCTTTCAACGAGCGGCCCCATTCTCGCGAGCGGGTCGAGCGGCTGCGGAAGGGCCGACTGGCGTCGGATGACGGGCTGGTCACCATGGCCATGTGCATTCAGGGGATCGGCTTTTCGGTCTGGGATTGTATCGAGCATGATGTGCGCCTTGCCAAGGATATGGGCCTGCGCTGGTCAAACCATACCGGCGCCCAGGGCATTCCTTTGTTTGCGGAGAACGCGGTGCACCGGCTGCACGAGCTGGGCCTACTGGGTCCGGAAGCTGATTTTGTTCATGCCAATAACTTTTCCGATGATGAGCTTAAGCTGATCATCGATACGGGCGGGTCGATCACCGTGGCGCCGGAATGCGAGTGCAATTTCGGCCACGGCAATCCGGTGACCGGTCGGGTGATGGAGCTCGGCGGCACGCCGTCCTTTGGGATTGATCTGGAATCCAATATTTCCGGGGATATGTTCTCGGTGGTGCGCTTCTCGCTGCAGCTCGAACGCGGCATGTATACGGATGCCCGTCCGCGCCCGACCAAGACCATGCCCGAACATCTCAAGACCCGGGTAGCGTTGGAATGGGCGACCATCGGTAATGCTCGTGCGCTGGGGATGGACCACAAGATCGGTTCCCTGACCCCGGGCAAGCAGGCCGATATCATTCTCACCCATGGGGATGACATCAACACCTGCCCGCTCCACGACCCTATTCAGACGCTGGTGTTTATGGCGACGCCGCACAATATCGACACGGTGATGATCGCCGGGGAAATCAAAAAACGCGGCCGCAAGCTGGTCTATCCGGAAGCCGGTCTGCGCCAGAAGCTCAACGAGCTGACCGCTTCGGGTACGCGTATTCTCGATGCCTCGGGCGCGTTCGCCGACGCAGCGGAGTAGCCGGTCGCGTTTTCATTTAGGGTTATTGCGAGCCGCCATGCGGCGTGGCAATCCAGTCGTCGGGCCATGCCCGCTCTGGATTGCGGCATCGGCCTGACGGCCGCTTCGCAATGACCAGATGGTTGCTTTCCGGCTTACTGTGCGAAGATCACGAAAACAGGATGCGTAATTTCTCAATGGCCTTTCGAACATGACCCAAAACCGCTGGCTGATGCTGGGCGCGCTGTTTCTGGCGCGCGTCTCTCTGGGCTACCAGTTCCAGACTGTGGCCTCAGTGGCACCGCTGCTGGTGCTCGATCTGGGCATTAACTTCACTGAAGTCGGCACGCTGATCGGGTTTTTCAGTGCGCTGGGGTTTGTCACCGCCCTGCCGGCGGGGATCGCCGGGCGGCGGTTTGGCGAAAAGCGCGTGGTGCTGATCGGGCTCGGGCTGATGGCCCTGGGCGGCTTCGTGATGGCCGGGGCCGATGGGTTCTGGGTTGCTGGTGCCGGGCGTCTCATGGTCGGGGTTGGCGGCATCGTGATCACGGTCACCATGGTCAAGTTGGTCGGAGATTTGTTTGAGGGGCGCGAAGTTGTCACGGCCATGGCGATCCTGATGAACAGCTGGCCGGTGGGGATCGCCATCGGTCTGTGGACCCAGGGGGTGATTGCCGAAACCTGGGGCTGGAACGCGGTGTTCCTGGTGGCCGGGCTGGGCTCGCTGGCCGGAATGCTGCTGGTGGCGTTCGTTTATCGCACGCCGGGACAGGCCGTCGCGCCAACTGTAGCTGTGGCTGAAACCACCAAGCCGAAATCCCGAATTTCCCAACGCGAGGTCACGCTTGTGGTGATCGCTGGGGTGATCTGGACGATGTTCAATGGCGGATTTCTGATGGTGATGTCCTTCGGTCCCGCCCTGATGGTGGAGCGGGGTAGCGATGTGGCGCTTTCCGGGCTGCTGATCAGCAATGGCACCATCGCCTACATGATCGCGATCCCCCTGGGGGCGTGGTTGTCGGAACGCTGGGCGCGACCCAATCTGGTGATGGTGGGCAGTTTTGCCATTGGTGCGGTCGCCGTCGCGCTGGTGCCTTATGTTTCGGATCCGCTGGTGCTGTTTGTAGCTGCCGGCATTTTCATCGGCATTCCCACCGGCAATGTGATGGCTTTGACGGTCGAGGTTGTGCGTTCGGAAAATCGCAACACCGGCACCGGGCTTTATTACAGCGTGCATCATATCGGTCTTACCGGCATGCCGATCCTTGCGGGCTTGATGGTCGATATCACCGGCGACGCGGCGACCCCGATGATTGTCGGTGGCGTTGCGACAGCCTTCGCCATCGTGATGCTCGGCCTGCTGCGCATGGTCCAGCGTCGACCAGTGCAAGGTTAGCTCCCGCCATTGCGGGACCGGCGCATCATGACCTCACCCGACAATAAGCCCAGCCTCGGCATTGTTATTCCGGCCCTCAACGCGGCATCCGGGATCGCGGGGGCCCTGCAATCCCTCGAGGGTGGGCGCGCGCAGTTCGATCTGGATATCGTGGTGGTCGATGGTGGGTCTCGTGACGACACGGTGGCGGTGGCGCGGGAACATGGCGCGCGGGTGATCACCAGCGAACCGGGTCGCGGTGTGCAGCTTGCCGCGGGAGCTGGCGCGGTGGCCGGTGAGGGTTTGTTGTTCCTGCACGCTGACACGGTTCTGGAAGCCGGCTGGGGCGCGGTCCTGGGCCAGGCCATAAACCAACCCGGCGCGGATGCCTGTGCGTTCTATTTCCGCTTTGCCCTCGATGATGACCATTCCGGTGCGCGACGGATCGAGCGTTGGGTGGCCTGGCGCTGCCACAAATATGCCCTGCCTTACGGGGATCAGGGCCTGGCGCTGCCGCGCGATATTTATGACGCGCTGGGCGGGTTTGCCCCCATGCCCCTGATGGAAGATGTGAACTTCATCAACCGGATCAAGCATCAGGGCGGCCGGGAGAGTTTGATCGGGTTAGATGTGCGCGCGCGCACGTCGGCGGTGCGTTATCGGCGGGGCGGCTACTGGCGTCGCCCGGCGCGTAATGTGTTTTGCCTGATGCTCTATTTCGTTGGGGTTCCATTGCTCACCATCGCGAAGATTTACCGGTGAACACGCCGCGCCATCTCGTGGTTTTTGCGCGGGCACCGATGCGCGGCACGGTCAAAAGCCGTCTGGCAGCCGATATTGGCAAGGATGCTGCACTGGCATTTTACCGCCGCACTTTGCACAATTTGCTTTGGCGGTTGGGTCGCGACCCGCGCTGGACCACCTGGCTCTCGGTGACCCCGTATGGAAGCGCGAGCAATTCGGCTTTCTGGCCGCCCGTGCCGGGTCTGCAAGTTGTGCCCCAGGGGTTGGGTGATCTCGGGGTGCGGATGGCCCGGCCAATGCGTGAGTTCCCACCGGGTCCGGTGCTGGTGGTGGGCAGCGATATTCCCGACATTGCACCGGAACACGTCATGGCGGGCTTTGCCGCGCTTGGGCAGCACGACATGGTTTTCGGCCCGGCGGGCGATGGGGGCTACTGGCTGGTCGGGGCTGCGCGCCGCCGTCCCATACGCCGGGGCCTTTTTGCTGATATCCGCTGGAGCAGTGAACACGCCCTGTCGGATACGTTGGCCGGTCTGCCGGGGGATGCCCGTGTCGCGATGCTCGGCGAACTTGACGATATTGACGATGGTGCGGCCTGGCACGCCTGGCGGGCGCGCCACCGGGGCCGCAGCCATTCATAACCACAGACATAACAATGCCGTGACGCTGCCCGGAATTCGCGGCCGGGCGCTTCCTTCCCGCGCGGGTAACGCTACAATCTCAGCCCTCGAACGGGGATCACATGGAATCGATTTATTACGTGCTGTCCTGGTTGTGCCACCGGCAGTGCAATCATTGCTATGACACGCGCTTCCGCCCCTATGTGCGGGAGGAACGCGACGCTGTGGTCAATGAGGCGCTGGCTAGTCATGCCGCGATCATCGCCAATCTTCCCGACCGGATGACGTATCGTGAGACCCCCGACGGGCCCGAATTGCCCGGCCGGGTGATCCTGTCGGGTGGCGAAGTGCTACTCGACCCGATCCGCGAGCCGGTGCTTTATCCGGTGATGGATATGCTGCGTGCCAAATACGCCGATCAGGGCGGGGTGCGCGTTGTGGTGCAGACCACGGGCGATCTGGTGACCCCGGAGATCCTGGACGAATTGATTGACCACGGGGTCTGGCAGGTTTCGATCGCCGGGATGGATGACTTTCATGTAGGCCATGAGGGGGATAAACGCCTGCCGCTGGTCGAAAAGCTGACCGCCATGTTTAAGGCTGCGGGACTGGCGCCGACCGGTCGTCGCCATGACGGCACCGATGGGCGCGGGTCGCTGACCCCGGTCTATTCGATGATGGGGGCCAATCCCGAGGAATGGATCGGCGCGATCTGGCCCCGGGGACGGGCTTGGGATAATGAACTCTCCAGCGCCACGCTCGATGATAATTTCTGCAGCCGCTGGTCCGGCGGGCTGAACTTTATGGAACACGGAAAGCTGGGCTCTGAAGTGTCGATCGAGCCCAACGGGAATGTCTATCCGTGCTGCCTGAAGACCAAGTCGCCGCTGGGCAATCTGATCGAGGAAAAGCTCGTCGACATTCTCGACAGCATGCGTGGGCACCCGGCCTTTGAAGCGCTCAACGCAGGGGCCCCGGAGAAAATGGGCACTGCCTTCGGCTGGGATGAAGCGACGTTTCTCGAACATAGTGAAACCGTGACCCCGTCCGGGGAGACCTACCGCAACCTTTGTATCGGCTGCGATCGCTTCCACGAACAGGTGCTCGGGCCGTTGCTCGATGGATTGCGTGAAACCCGGCTGGCCGCAAAGAAACGGCACGCGGCATGAAGGCTGACGGCGCCCGGATCGACGGCGTGCGCGCTGCGCTGGCCGCCCGTCTGGGGGTTTCTGGGGACACGCTGCACCCGCTGAGCGATACCGGGCTGGCCCATGATCACATCGTGATCGGGGAGAGGGCGACCCTGGCGCGGATTCCCAAACAGTCCCAACTCGATCTCGGGGCCCAGGAAAACCTCGACTATCAGGAAGCGTGCTTTGCGCGTGCCAGTGCGAGCGGTCACACCCCGCACCTGCATGACCTGCTTTCCCCGGATGCTGCCCTGCCCATGGGGGCCCTGATCGTTGACCGGATCGAGGGGGAGCCTCTACGCTTACCCGACGACCTTTCAGCGATGGCACAATGTCTGGCCGCTATCCACGCGCTGCCCCTGCCGAACGAATTTGAGCGCGCGCCGTTGAAAGATCCAACCGATACTCTGGCCGACACCTTCACCGAGATTCTGCTGCAATCCGCGTTTATCGCCCGGGCCGATCTGCATCCGGAATCCGAGGCGCTGATCCGAGTTGAGTTACAGGCGGTAGGGCAGATCCTAGCGCGGGGCGGACGGCCCCTGAAAACCCTGATCGCTTTTGATGCTCATCCCGGCAATTATCTTCGCGATGATGACGGACGTGCTGTCCTTGTCGATCTGGAGAAGGCGCGTTATGGCGCGCCAGCTTTCGATTTGGCCCATGCCAGTCTTTACACCTCGACCACCTGGGATTTGGCCAGCCAGGCGGTGCTAACCCATGCGGATGTCGCCTCCTTCCACGGGGCCTGGCTTGCGGCCGTGCCCGATGCCCTGGCCAGTGCGACCTCGCCCTGGCTGCTGCCGTTGCGGCGGATGATGTGGCTTTGGTCGGTGACCTGGTGCACCAAGTGGAAGGTCCAGTCCCGCGAGGCGGCCGGTCAGGCCGGACCGGGGGAGAACTGGTCTGCCGAACTCAGTACGGATGCGCTGGTGGCCCATGTGGCCGAGCGCGTCGCCCATTATTTGGACCCCGAGACGATAGCGCAGGTGCGCACGGACTGGGCTGAACCGGACGCGACTATCCTGCCCGCGACCGCAGTATCATCCTGACGAACGGAAGAATTCTATGCGTGTTCTCGCTGCTGTAATTGCCCTCCTGCTGAGCCTGTCTGCTCCGGCTGTTGCCCTGGACTGGGGTGGGATCACCGCCAAGGCCAAGGGGCAGACCGTGTTCTGGAACGCCTGGGGCGGGGATGAGCGGATCAACGCCTATATCGCCTGGGCAGGTGAGCAGGTCCGTGCGCGCTACGGGGTTACGGTGCAGCATGTGAAACTGTCCGACACCTCTGAGGCCGTTGCCCGGGTGGTCGCCGAAAAGGCTGCTGGGCGCCTGGAAGGCGGCTCGGTCGATTTGATCTGGATCAACGGCGAGAACTTCGCCTCCATGAAACGCAACAATCTGTTGTTCGGCCCCTGGACCGACAAGGCCCCGAACTACCGCTATGTGGACACTGTGAATAAGCGGACCACGACGGTTGATTTCACCGTGCCGGTCGATAATCTCGAAGCACCCTGGGGTATGGCTCAGGTGGTGTTCATGCACGACACCGCCCATGTGAGCGCGCCACCGAAAAGCATCGCCGCGCTGCTCGAATGGGCCAAGGCCAATCCCGGGCGTTACACCTATCCGCAGCCGCCTAATTTCCACGGCACCACTTTTCTCAAACAGGCTCTGATCGAGCTTGCCCCCGACCCGGCGGTGCTCCTGAACCCGGCGGCAGATGTGGCCAAGCACACCGCTGCTCTCTGGGCCTATCTGGATGCGTTGCACCCGGTGATGTGGCGGCGGGGCGAAGTGTTTCCCCAGAACGGCCCCGCGGTGCTTCGTTTGCTTGATGACGGCGAGGTGGCGATCGCCCTCTCGTTTCAGCCGGCAGAGGCGTCGGGTTTGATCGCGTCGGGAAAATTGCCCGAGACCGTGCGCACTTTCGTGCTGGAGAACGGTACCATCGGCAACACCAATTTCGTCGCCATACCCTTTAACGCCAAGGCCCGTGAGGGCGCGCAGGTACTCGCCAATTTCCTGATGTCCCCGGAGGCCCAGGCCCATAAACAGGACCCCGACGTCTGGGGCAGCTTTACCGTGCTCGATCTGGATCGAGTGCCGGCTAAGGATCAGGCCACTTTCGCGAAACTCGACCTCGGGGTCGCAACTTTGTCTCCCGGGGAGCTCGGGTCGACCCAGCTCGAACCCAACCCGAGTTGGGTGAAGGCGTTGGAGAGCGAATGGGCCAAGCGATATGCGAGCGGGAAGTAGTTCCGCCAGAAAACCCTCTCCGCCCTTTAGGGGAGAGAGGGTAGCGCGCAGTTGCGTGCCGGGTGAGGTGGGTCGTGGGGTCACGATACGGCCCCTACCTGACACCCGTTGGCGCCCGCGACCTCACCCCGGCCCTCTCCTCTCGGGAGGAGAGGGGGAGGTGCTGATTGTCTAGACACAACCCTTCTCCCGTGCGCTGGGTTCCCGCGCTGACGTTGGTCCTGTTGCTTGTGCCCGTGGCGGCGGGATTGATCGGCACGGTGTTGCCGGCCTTCGGATACCTCCCCGCGCTTGGCGGCCATTCGGCCAGTCTGGAGCCTTGGAGGGCCTTGTTCGCAGCACCCGGTATTTGGGAATCGGTCCGCCTGTCTTTCGTGACGGGGCTCGGTGTGACCGTGGTGTCCTTTACCGTGGTGATGCTCTTTGTGGCGGGCTGGCACGGCACGCGGGGCTTTGCGCGGCTCCAGCGGTTTCTCTCGCCGCTGCTTTCTGTCCCCCATGTGACTGTCGCCTTCGGGTTGGCCTTCCTGCTGGCCCCCTCAGGCTGGATTTTTCGCCTGACCTCGCCCTGGCTGACAGGGTTCGACCGACCCCCGGATCTGATCATCGTCCAGGACCCGGATGGGCTGGCCTTCATCGCCGGGCTGGCGGTCAAGGAAATCCCGTTTCTATTCCTGATGACCCTCGCGGCCATTGGTCAGGTCGATGCGGCGCGGACCCGAACCATGGCGCGCATAATGGGTTACGGCGCCACGACAGCCTGGCTGAAAGCGGTGTTCCCGCTGGTCTATTACCAGATCCGCCTGCCGGTATTTGCGGTGCTGGCCTATGCGGCCTCTGTGGTGGATGTGGCGATTGTGCTGGCGCCCTCGACGCCGCCGCCGCTTGCCGTCCAGCTGCTGCGCTGGTTCAACGATCCTGAGCTGGCGACAAGGTTCCTTGCCTCGGCCGGGGCGGTGTTGCAGCTGGGCCTCGTGTTGGTGGTGTTCGCGGTCTGGTGGCTCGGGGAGCGGGGGGTGGCCTATCTGGGCCGTATGTGGATCCGCCGGGGCAGCCGGGGGCAGGCGGATGGACCGTTGCGTTACGGCGCGGCAGGCGCCCTGATTTTAAGTTTTCTGGTCGCCTTTTTGGGACTGGCGAGCATGGCGGTCTGGTCGATCACCGGGAGCTGGCGATTTCCTGATGCATTGCCGACGCGATTTTCCCTCGATCCGTGGATCAGCAATGCGCCGCGTCTGGGTGAGGCGAGTTTGAACACCGTAACGGTTGGTCTGGCAGCAGCTCTGGTCGGGTTGGTCCTCACTGTCGCGTGCCTGGAAAACGAAACCCGGTTTGGCAAGCGGGTGACCAACCGCGCCCTGCTGCTGCTTTATATTCCTCTGCTGGTGCCCCAGATCGCGTTTCTGTTTGGGGGCCAGATCCTGCTGGTGATGAGCGGACTCGATGGCGCGTGGATCGCGGTCGCCTGGGCGCATCTGGTTTTCGTGCTGCCCTATGTTTTTCTGTCCCTGGCCGATCCTTATCGAGCCTGGGATGACCGCTACGCTCGTGCGGCGCGTTGCCTTGGGGCCTCACCGATGCGGGTCTTCTGCCGGGTAAAATTGCCGATGCTGCTACGCCCTATTCTGGTCGCAAGCGCCGTGGGCTTTGCCGTCTCGGTCGGGCTTTACCTGCCGACGCTTTTCGCCGGGGCCGGGCGGGTCGATACGCTGACCACCGAAGCCGTCGCGCTGGCCTCGGGGGCTGATCGCCGCGCCATCGGGGTTTACGCTCTGGCGCAAATGACCCTGCCGTTTCTCGCCTTTGCCCTGGCCGCGATTATCCCGGCTTCGCTTTACCGAAACCGCAAGGGGCTGCGGGTGACGGCTTGACAGAACGGGCGGCAAAGCGGCCCACTGCGCGCAACAAATTCGACCAAACTCTTCAGGGGAATATAATGCAACTCTTCAGCTATTGGCGCTCGCTCGCCGCCTTCCGGGTGCGTATCGCGCTTAATCTCAAGGGCCAGGCCTTTGACGTGGTGTCCACGGATCTGATCAAGGGTGAGCAGTTCGACCCCGCCTATCTGAAGATCAATCCCCAGGGTGTGGTTCCGGCGCTGGTCACCGATGACGGCGGCACGCTGACCCAGTCCATGGCGATCCTCGAATATCTCGACGAAGTCTATCCAGAGCCTGCGCTGATGCCGTCCGACCTGATGGCACGTGCCCGGGTGCGTGCCTTGTGCATGATCACCGTGGCCGACACCCATCCGCTGGTGGTGCCGCGTATCCGCAAATACATCACCCAGGATATGGGCCACAGCGAGGACGAGCTGAACGCCTGGATCGGCAACTGGCAGATGGCCGGACTGGCCGCCCTGGAAGCCCATCTGGCCGATGACGGGACCTCGGGCAAGTTCTGCGAGGGCGATCAAATCACGCTGGCCGATCTCTGCCTGGTGCCCCAGGTTGGCGCGGCGATGCTGTTCAAGGTCGACATCTCGCCCTACCCGAACTGCAAGCGCGTCTTCGATGAGTGCATGACCCAGAGTGCTTTCTTCGATGCACGCCCGCAAGCCCAGCCGGACTTCCCCGAAGAGATGAAGTAAGGGCGACCCATGTCTGAATTCACCTCACCGTCCCGCAAGCTTACCCATAACGGAATCCGCGCGTTGATCGACGCCGCGGTCGACAAGGCCGACGAGATGGGGGTGCCCATGGGCATCGCTGTCGCCAATGACGGGGCCCGGGTCGTGGGCTATCTGTTGATGGATGGGGCCCGGGTGCTGGCCATGGAATCAGCCAGCGCCAAAGCGATGACAGCGGCCAGCCACCGGATGCCGACCCACGCGATCAAATACGACATTGGTATGGGTCTGGCGGTGTCGACCCAGGGCAAGGTGTTGCCGCTCAAGGGCGGTGTCCCCATCGTCATCGACGGTTTTTGCGTTGGTGGGATCGGCTGCGGGTCAGGTACCGGTGAGCAGGATCTGGTCGTGGCCAAGGCCGCCCTCGCCGCGGTCGGGGCAGAAATCCCCGACGACGACGTGAGTGAAGGCTAGCCCGCTTTCGCGGCTCCCACTGAGTCCATGAACTGCACCAGCACTTCGTAAGGCTGTGCCCCGACGACACCCTGTCCTTCGGCGACATAGGTGGGAACCCCGGTGACGCCGTAGCCCCGTGACTTCTCCCAGTCAGCGTCGATCGTGGCCTCGAAGGTGCGGTTTTCGACCACGTCGCGGGCCGCGGCACCATCCAGTCCAACGCCCTCGGCAATCCTGACCAGCAGGTCGATATCGGCGATGTTTTTCTGGTCCACAAAATAGGCCTGATAAAGCTTCATGTGGATCGCATCGCCGCCGGGCTGGGTGTCGGCCCACTTCCCGAGCTCCTGTGCGAGGCGGCTGTTATAGGTGTGGGTGCGCTTGGCGTAAGGCAGGCCCTCTTCGTCCATCATGCCCTTCATGCGCGTGTACATGGCATCCATGTCCATGTCGCGGCCAGCGAACAGCTCTTCGAGCGACAGGCCTTCCATGGGCGTGTCGGCGTGGAGCGGGAAATGCACTGTCTGCACGTCGACGTCGTAGGCTTCCTTGAGTTTTTCAATACGCACGGTACTGAGATAACACCAGGGTCAAACGTAGTCGGAGAAGACCTCGAGAACTTTGGGTTCGGACATGGAAGCGTCGCTTTCGATGGGGTTGCGTGTGGATATTATAGCAGAGGTTCACGCTCTTTCGGGGCGACCAGTACGATAAAAAACAGCCAGGACAGGGTGGTACACGCGAACATCACAAGAGCCAGCTGCAGGAAAGAGGTGTGGATCAGAGCCACCACAACAAGGGTACTGATGAAACCGCTGCCCATCTGAATGAAGCCACCCAGCGCAGCCGCAGAGCCGGCGGTGGCGGGTTTGACCGCCGTCAGTGCCCCGGCCAGGCAGTTGGGGGCCAAAAACCCCGACCCGATGGAATAGATCGCCAGGGGCAAGATCAGGGGAATCGGGGTGTCAAGGCCGATGAGGGACTGGGCGACCATGATGCCCGTCCCGGTGATGGCCAGCGCGCCGCCGATCCAGATCATGCGTCCCCGGCTGGTGCGGCGGGCCATCCGGCTAGAGATGAAATTACCGGCGATGTAGCCCATCGAGCCCGAAATGATGAAATAGCCGAACACTTGCGGGCTCACCCCCATCAGCACGATCAGGGCAAAGGGCGAGCCGGCCAGAAACGCCTGAAAGGTTGAGCCCATCGCGCCGACGCTCAGGCTGTAGCCCATGAATTTTCGCATCCCGAACAGGCGCACATAGGTGCGGGCCAGAGCCGGGGCGGTCGTGAACTTGCGCGCTTCTGGCGGGAGGGTCTCGGCGAGGGTCAGATATGTGGCGAGCAGGGCTGTCGCGCCCATGGCGGCGGTTAACAGGAAATTGGCCTGCCAGCCAAAGAAACTCTCGAGCTGTCCCCCGAGCAGGGGCGCGAGGGTCGGGGCCACGGCCAGCGACATGCCGAGATAAGCCATGGCCCTTGTGGCGGCCGCGCCGTCACTGGTGTCGCGGACGATGGCCCGGCTGATGGCGATACAGACGCAGCCCCCGAAGGCCTGGATAATCCGCCCGGCTATCAGGAGCTCGATGCTCGTGGCGGCCGCGCAGGCCAGGCTCGCCAGGGTAAACAGGACAAGCCCGATCAGCATGGGCTTGCGCCGTCCGATAGCGTCTGAAATCGGCCCCACCACCAGTTGGGCAACGGCAAACGCCCCCAGATACGCCGACACGGTCAGCTGGACCAGCGACTGGGTGGTCCCCAGATCTTCGGCCATGCTGGGCATGGAGGGCAGAAAAATCGTGATCGCCACCTGACTGGTCACCATCAGGGTGACCAATAGCGCCAGGGGTGCGCGGGGCTGCGCTATGGTTTCGCTCTGGGACATCGGGGGTTCTTGATCAGGCTGTACGTGTTAACGCGACGAAGGCGTCTCGAAGTCGAGTGGCACACTTCCGAGCAGGCGCACAAGCTCAATCTGATTGCGGGTGCCGGTCTTCCCCAAGGCTTTGCCTGGCCAGCAAGGCTTTGGCAACCCGACACTCTGCGGGGGTCAGGCCGTAAACGGTCCGCCGCAAATCGTCGGATAGGCTTTTCCCGGTTGGGGTCACAGAACAGCAGCGCCACAGCAGGTTGGCTGGTCAGGGTAGCCAAAGGGTTGGGCTCGGGAGCCGCGCGGGTCAGCGGCTCTGGGATGATTCCGTTGTGGTCCAACATCTTGACCGTTGCCCCGTCCGGCCTTACCCCAGAGGGGAAGATAGTCATTCCGTAGGGGAGACAGCATGTTGAATTCATCTGAAACACGAAGCGGGCCGCTGGTGGGTCTGAAAGTCGTGGAGCTGGCCGGGATCGGGCCGGGGCCGTTTGCGGCCATGCTGCTCGCCGATCTGGGAGCCGAGATCGTGCGGGTCGACCGCCCGGCCGATGCGGGGCTTGGCGTGCCGCGCGGCTATGAGTTCGATCTGGCCAGCCGCTCGCGTCCCTCCATAGCTGTGGATCTTAAAAACCCTGAGGGGGTAGAGACCGTGCTCAAGCTGTTGGAGAGTGCTGACGTCCTGATCGAGCCGTTCCGCCCCGGCGTCACCGAGAAGCTCGGCCTGGGCCCGGCAGATTGTATGGCCCGGAACCCGAAGCTGGTTTATGCGCGGATGACCGGGTTTGGTGGTTCCGGCCCCCTGGCCAAGACCGCGGGTCACGACATCAATTACATCTCCCTGACCGGGGCGCTCCACGCCATCGGCCCGGCGGAGAAGCCGACCCCGCCCCTCAACCTGATCGGTGATTACGGCGGCGGTGCGCTTTATCTCGCTTTTGGCGTGATGGCGGCGATCTATGAGACCCAGCGCAGCGGGGAAGGTCAGGTGGTCGATGCAGGCATGGTCGATGGGGCGGCCAGTCTTATGATCCCGATTTATGGTCTGCACGCCTCGGGCTATTTCTCCGATGAGCGCGCGAGCAACATCCTCGATGGGGGTGCGCCTTTCTATGACGCGTTTGAGTGCGCCGACGGCAAGTTCGTCTCCATTGGTTCGATCGAGAAGAAGTTTTATGCGTTGTTGCTCGAAAAACTTGGCCTGGAAAACGAAGACCTGCCCGACCAGATGGACCGGGACCGCTGGCCCGAACTGCGGGCGCGTTTTGCGGAAGTGATCAAGGGCAAGAGCCGGGATGAATGGGTCGCGATCATGGGGGACAGCGATGTGTGTTTCGCCCCGGTCATGTCCATGAGCGAAGCCCATACCCATCCCCACAACTTGGCGCGGGAGAACTTCGTGGAAGTCGCCGGTGTGACCCAGCCGGCCCCGGCACCAAAATTCTCGCGTACCCCGGGGCGAATTCATTCGCCCCCCTCAAAGCCCGGGGAAAATACGGAAAGTACGCTCGAAGCCTGGGGGTTCGCGCCCGAGGACATTGCCGCCCTGAAAGCCAGCGGCGCGGTGGGGCGGAAAGACGGATGATGCATATTTCCGGTTCGTCGTGGCTCTCTTGTCATTGCGAGGAGCAACGCGACGAAGCAATCCAGTATTGGGCCGGGTTAGCTCTGGATTGCTTCACCTTCGGTTCGGAATGACGCGGTAAAGCAGGAACTCCCATCATGGCCACCGAAATCCCCTATAACCGCGAGCTCGAATTCGAGTACGGCAAGGCCGACCAGGTCACGCCTCTGATCCGCCGGGTGATCGCCCGCAACCCGAGCGCGTTTACCTTTCACGGCACCGGCACTTACATCATCGGCACGGGCCAGGTGGCGATTGTCGATCCGGGCCCCGATCTGGCTGAACATGTGGATGCGCTGCTCAACGCCCTGCGCGGCGAGACCGTCAGCCATATACTGGTTACCCACACCCATACCGATCATTCGCCAGCGGTGAAGGCGGTCCAGGCCGCCACCGGCGCGCCGAGCTACGCCTATGGCCCCCACGGGACAGCTCCCGCAGACGGTGCCAGCGAAGGCGGCGGCGATTATGATTTCATGCCCGACCACCGGGTGGGGGACGGCGACGTGGTCACGGGCAAAGGCTGGTCCGTGGAAGCGCTCCATACGCCCGGGCATTGCTCGAACCATCTTTGCTTCGCCCTGCGCGAGGAAGACACGCTGCTGTGCGGCGACCACGTGATGGGCTGGTCAACGAGCATCGTCTCACCGCCGGATGGCGACATGGCCGACTATATGGCCTCGCTGGAGAAGGTCGGAAAGTTCGGCGCTGGACGCTACATCCCGACCCACGGCGCCCCCATCGAGGACCCGGCCCCCTATGTAAAGGCGCTACTGTCCCACCGCCACGAACGCGAAGACCAGATCATGGCCGAGCTTGCCGCGGGCCCTGTGACCATCGCCGAAATGGTCCCGCGCATGTACGCCGCCGTTGATCCTAAGCTCTACCCAGCTGCGGCACGTTCGGTGCTGGCGCACCTGATTCACATGGCGGAAACCGGGCGGGTAAAGGTGGATGGGGATGTGTATCGGTTGGCGGGGGGCTAACGCGACTAACAGTGGGATAGCCTCTTCGTTCTGCCCATCTGGATACGTCTCGACCCGTTGACGTGGATGGCCGGAACAAGTCCTGCCGTCCACGTGGTCGAACAAGTGAGTGCCTGGTCAGGAGAGTCGCCTTACTCCGGTGCGATGGAGTACCGCCCGCGCAGGAACTTCGAGAGCGGGACGAGGCGTTCCGGGTTCGGCGCCTGGGGCACCGCAATCCAGCGTTCGAATTCGGCGAGTGCGATCCTTGTGATCCCTGCAATATCCAGCGCGCGGGTGTCGTCGATGGAGCGGAATTCTACATCGAGTAGTTCGCCGTCGCCGTCGCCTATCTCTCCCGCTAAATCCTCAGCCTCAGCCACCAGAAAACGCGCATCGAAGCGGCGAGACCGGCCCGGTGGGGTAATCGCTCGGAAGAAATAGTCGAGGCTGGCCAGAGCCGGGTGAAACCCGCCCGGAGCGTCATCGGCGATGTCTCCCAGCAATAAGCCGGCTTCTTCGAAGGTCTCGCGCACGGCCGCTGCGGCAATGGCCCGGGCGCGGGTGGGGTTGGCGGCGCGTTCGAGGCGAGCCTGTACGTCAGCGGCCAGCGGACTGGCGGGCTGCAATGCGGCATCGACAGGGTCCACGCGGCCGCCTGGGAACACATAGGCGTGGGGCATGAAGACGTGGTTGCGGTGTCGCCGCCCCATCAGGACCTCGAGGGTCCCGTTCCGGCGGCGGCGCCACAGCACCATGGTCGCGGCATCGACGGGACGCAGCGATTTCTTTTTGGGTTTCTCAGCCACTATTTGATGGGCGAGAACTTTGTCGGCACCAGGTACCGGTTCTTCTGGTCGATCACCCGGTGGCCGTTGCCGGCCTGGTAGACCGCCCAGCCCGGATCGGCGACGGCCTTGGCCTGACCAGCCTCGCGCTGGGCCTGATCATCCCAGTACCAGAGATGGACGACCTGATTGATCTGGCCGGTGATCGAGCTGAAATAGCCGATCAGTTGCCAGCCGGCCCGGTCGATCACCGGTTTGGCGAGCGCCTTGGTGATCGCCACATAGTTCGGCACCTGGCCGTATTGGATCGTGTAGGTGCGCTCGTCGACGAAGCCTTTTGGGCTACCGTTGCCCATAAAAGCGAAGGGTTCGACCACATCGGTGGCCTGCAGTAGGCGGTTTTCCTGGGAGACCAGCTTGTCGGAGCTGCCGTTGCGATAGTCGGTCCATTCCGGGTCGTTATAGAGAGAGGCCCGGCAGTCCTGGCGAGCTTGTGCGCTCTCCCATTTCCAGTAATGGACGACGGAGTTGATGGCCCCGGTCTCGACCGTGTAGTAGCCCGCCGGCTCGAAGCCATGCTTGCGCTGCAGCGGTTGGCCGACCTCTTCGACATTTTTCAGAAATGTGGGCATCTGGCCCGGTTGGATGGCGTAGGTGCGCGCGTCGACGATCATGGCGCTGTCTCCCGGTTTTCGTGTTTTCTCGAGCCGCGTGATCTTGCCGCCCGGTTGTGTCGGTGTATCGTGACACGGCTTGAGGTCATGGGAAAGACAGGCGAATGCCGCAAATCGAAGACGCAAAGATTTTGAAGGTGATTGAGACTGGCGCGATTTTGGGGGAAAGCCCGGTCTGGTCGGTTGCCGAAGACGTGCTGTGGTGGCTCGATATCAAGGCACCGGCTTTGCACCGCCATAACCCGGGGACGGGAGCGAACAGCAGCTGGGCGTTGCCCCAGGAGACCGGCTCGATTGTGTTGCGCACGGGCGGCGGTCTTGTGGCGGGCCTGCGGGATGGGTTTGCGTATCTGACGCCCGGTGAAGACAGCGTGGCGGTGGAGTGGATCGTTAATCCAGAACTCGACCGGCCCGAGAGCCGCCTGAACGATGGCCGCATTGATCGACAGGGGCGCTACTGGGCGGGCTCCATGCATGATCCTGAAGGACCCCCAGCGAGCTATTTCGAGCGGGATCCGGTGGGGGTTTTCTATCGCCTCGACGGCGATGGCACGGTCCACCGGATGATCGACGGAACTCTGGTGTCCAACGGGCTGTGCTGGTCCCCGGATGGAACCACCATGTACGCGGCGGATTCCCCGACCCGCACGATACGGGCCTGGGACTACGACACCACGAGCGGTGATATCTCGGGCGAGCGGGTGTTTGCCGTGATCCCCGATGATCTCGGGCGCGGCACGCCGGATGGGGCCATTGTCGACGCCGAAGGGGGCGTGTGGACGGCGGAATTTCGCGGGTCGCGTATTACCCGGTTTGCGCCGGATGGCACCACGGATCGAATGATTTCCCTGCCCGTCAGTCGTCCCACCTGTCCGATGTTTGGCGGCCCGGATCTGCGTACGCTGTACGTGACCTCGGCCAAAATCATGCTCAGCCCCGAAGAACTGGCCGGTGAACCTCTCGCCGGAGCGCTGTTTGCGCTGGATGTGGGGATGGCGGGCCTGCCGGAGGCCGAATTTCCGGGCTAAGGGTTTTCCCGAAATTGCCTTAATCCGGCCCCGTCATGGCCGTGTTGCCGCAGCACCGTAGCTTCAGCTCTGTTTGGGAGGAGAAGACGATGCGCGGACTTGCAGTAGTAGCCATGCTTATGGGCGGATTGCCCCTCGCGGTTTTTATCGCGACTCTCGTCCTGAGCGATGGCGCGCCGCTGCAGTCACCATTCCGCGGGTCGTCGACAGGGTCAGGGATGTCGGCGACGGTGCACGTGACGCCGGACATCAAGCCAGGGCAACCGGCGCCGTTTACGTCAGCCAACATCCCCACTCTTGTTGCTGTGTCACAGGCCCAGGGTTGGCAGCCGCCAAGGCGACAGAAACTCGCGCGCGACCGAACGGATGCAGCCTGGAATTGCCTGCATCGGATGGCCGCAGAGGGGAATCACGATGCGCTGATGTTTCGGACCTTGATGCAGGCCGCGGATTTCACGCGACCGCCCGGTCGACTGAATCCTTGAAATTTTCCATTCCGGAACCAAATAGAGAGCAGGGTTAGAGGCTAAGATGAGCTCCGGCTCTAGGAACATAGGGCGCCGAATTCGGGCCCGCATGGTCTGCGCATTGTCAGACCCCGTGTCGCATGCGCAGCCCGGATCTCGCTCGCCAAGGAGGAGGGACGGCATGAACAGATTATCTCCATTGCGAAACCCGCTCTTGCTCGGATTCGACGAATTCGAGCGCACCCTCGAACGCATCACCAAGGCGTCTTCGGACGGCTATCCGCCCTACAATATCGAACGTACGGGGGAAACCCGTCTGCGGATCACTCTGGCTGTGGCCGGGTTTATCCGGGCGGATCTTGATATCGAGCTTGAAGACAACCAGCTCACAGTTTCCGGCCGACAGGCGGCTGAGGATGATCGCGAATATCTGCACCGCGGGATTGCCACGCGGATGTTTAAGCGCAGCTTTGTCTTGGCTGACGGTGTCGAAGTGACCTCCGCGACGTTGGATAACGGGCTGCTCAACATCGACGTGGCCCTGCCGTTGCCCGAGCGCAATATCCGCAAAATTAAAATCGATGAAACCCCGTCTGAATCTCCCGAGATCGACGTTGAGAGCCGAGGAAGCACGTTATGACCCAAGATACGACGATCCAATTGCTGGAAGAGTTCTCCCCCGAGCAGTTCGCTGCTCTTGGGGTGGATAAGGTGGCCTATGTTCGTCCGGCCGTCGTCGAGGGACAGAAGGTCTATGCGATCCACAGTGCTGATGGCAGCGAGATCGGCATGATGGCCGGTCGCGATGTCGCCTTCGCGGCGGTCAAACAGCACGATATGGAACCGGTCAGCGTTCACTGACACGGATGACGCCCAAAATAATTAATTGGTGGGTGGTTTAGCTCGCCACGCGGAGATGGTCGGTGGCCGACATGCCGGCTTCGACCAGCAATGCGTATAGCGCATCTGGGTTGTCGGTGCCGCGTAATTTCTCGCAGAAGGCCTTGTTGCGCAGGATGCGTGACACCCGGGCCAGGGCTTTCAGGTGATCCGCGCCGGCGCCTTCAGGGGCCAGCAGCAGGAACACCAGATCGACGGGTTGGTCGTCGATTGCATCGAACTCAACCGGTTTTTCGAGACGTGCAAATAAGCCGTGCAGGCCATCGACTCCGGGCAGCTTTCCGTGCGGGATCGCCAGACCCGAACCCACGCCGGTCGACCCCAGACGTTCACGCTCGAGCAGAATATCGAAGACGTGACGGGCTTCGACGCCGAACGCAGTGCCGGCAGCCTTCGATAGTTCCTGCAGCAACTGCTTCTTGCTTGTGGCGTGCAGGTTCGCAATCACAGCGTTACGTGGAAGGATGTCTTCGATTTCCATGGATTAGGTTAGCTCGCGTCCGCCGGGGTATCGATCCAGCCGATGTTTCGATTGTCGCGGCGGCAGACCACGCCCAGGCCGCCATGCTTGGAATTGCGAAACACGAAGGCTGGCGCATCCGCCAGATCGAGGTGCATGACCGCCTCGGATACCGTCAGGTTTTCGATCACGGTGTGGTTTTCGGCGATGATGACCGGATTGTCGTCATTGGGCTGGGTGTCTGCGTCATCCTCGGTCTGTGGCGCGAGAATGTATTCCGGCGCATTGGCCGATGCGGCGATGGTCTCGCGATCGCGATGGTGGTCCCGCAGGCGGCGTTTGTTACGGCGCAGGCGTTTGGCAAAATGCGCCAGCGCGACATCGAATGCCGCATAGGCGTCATCGGCCTCTTCATGGGCGCGAACATGGATGCCACGTCCGACATGCACGCTGATCGTGGCCCGAATCCGGAAGCTTTCGCGCGAGAGAACGACGGTGGCCTCGATCGCGTCGGCGAAATACTTCTCGGTGGTGTCCGCGATCGTATCCTCGATATGGGTGCGCAAGGCGTCGCCCACGTCAATCTGCTGTCCGGTCATGGTTATCTGCATGGTAGGAACACGGGTTGGTTATTGAAATTATAAGTGCCGGATCAATGGAACCCGGTCGCGACGCTTGATTTCGCTATTCCGTCTTGCCTCTTGCCCGGCGTTATCCAGGCCCGCCCGATACTGTTTTCGCGGTCATGGGTGACCGTGCCGGAGCGGTGTTGTTGTGCGGCGCGGAACTTAGTCAGGGGCCCATAGAGTGTCAATACCGGGAAAGCCTTACCCCCTACATGGATAAAGGCCTTGGAAGTTCAATCAAATCATTGAAGTGGAGCAAAAAATCAGTGTCCGGCGCGTTTCATGCGTCGACGCTCGACTGATGACGGAATCTTCAGCGAATCCCGATACTTGGCAACAGTTCGGCGGGCGATTTCCACACCATCCTCGCGAAGGATTTTCACGATTTTGTCGTCGGAGAGGATCGCCTTCTCAGATTCGTTGTCGATCATCAGCTTGATCTTGTGCCGCACCGATTCCGAGGAATGCATTTCCCCGCCCTCACTGCTGCCGATTGCGGTGGTGAAGAAATATTTGAGTTCGAACAGGCCGCGCGGGGTCGCCATGTATTTGTTGGTGGTAACGCGGCTGATGGTGCTTTCGTGCAGTTTCACCTCAGCAGCGATATCGGCCAGCACCAAAGGTCGTAAGTGGGAGACCCCCCGGCGGAAAAAGGCGTCCTGCTGGCGAATGATTTCCGCGGACACTTTGAGAATCGTGCGCGCGCGCTGGTCGAGGGCCCGGACCAGCCAATTTGCGGATTGGTATTTCTCCTGGACGAAAGCCTTGTCTTCCTTTCCCTGGGCCTGATCGCTGATTTCCGCGAAATAGGCCCGGTTGACCAAAACCCTTGGCAGGTTGTCGTTGTTGAGTTCGATTTCCCAGCCGCCGCCCTGTTTGGTCCGCATCATCACGTCTGCGGTGATGTATTCGACCGACCCCGTATCAAAACCGGAGGCTGGCTTGGGGTCGAGGGCCCGCAATTCGTTCAGCATATCTGCCAGATCTTCGTCGTCGACCCCGCAGGAATCGCGCAAGCCGGGCATATCGTGCATGGTCAGGTATTCGAGATTGGTGAGCAAAGCCTGCATCGCGGGATCGAAGCGGTCACGCTCAATAAGCTGCAGGGCAAAACATTCAATCAGGTCCCGGGCGAAGACGCCTGTCGGCTCGAAATTTTGCACAATCTTTAGCACCGCCTCGACGTCGAGCGGATCACAGCCCAGCTGTTCGCCGAGTTCGTCCATTGAGGTGGTCAGGTATCCGCGGTCATCGAGGGAATCGATCAGGGCACGCCCGATCAGGCGTTGGGTCGGATCACCGATCGACAGATCAAGTTGCTCGGTCATATGTTCGCGAAGGGTGACTTCACTTGCGGCGGTCTGATCAATTCCCGGCAGAGAATCACTGTCGCCGCGGGCTGCAGGTGCAGAGCCACCGGCCGGTCGGAACGGGTCGTCGGGATAGACATTGGTGTAGTCGCTGTCGAGGGGCGCCTCGGTCGAGGAAAGCTCTTCCTTATCGCCCAGAGAGGCGGCGTCGCCATCATCACTGGTGGGTTGGGCCTCGGATTCGGGTGGGCCCGCATCGGCAATAGACTCTTCCCGCTCAAGCAGCGGGTTTTCTTCGAGTTCGCTTTCGACGAAGGCAGCCAGTTCAAGATTCGACAGTTGCAGCAACTTGATTGCTTGCTGCAACTGCGGCGTCATGACCAGTGACTGCGTCTGACGGAAGTCTAGACGTGGTGTCAGAGCCATGGTTAAGGACTTCTACAGACTGAATCTTTCGCCCAAGTAAACACGCCGAACGTCCGAATGAGAAACGATTTCCGACGGGTCACCACTCATTAGCACCGAACCTTCATGCAAGATATAGGCCCGATCCACAATATCGAGTGTTTCCCGGACGTTGTGGTCCGTAATCAGGACCCCAATTCCCCGGTCTTTCAGGTGTTTGACGAGGTCGCGTATGTCCGAAACAGCGATCGGGTCGATACCGGCAAGGGGTTCGTCGAGCAGCATGAAATGGGGCTGACTGGCCAACGCCCGGGCAATTTCCACCCGCCGACGCTCGCCGCCTGACAAGGCCAATGCCGGTGTGCGGCGCAAATGAGAGATCGAGAACTCGGCCAGCAGGTCGTCCAGCATGGCTTCGCGGCGATCGCGCTCCGACTCGATAACCTCGAGTACCGCGCGAATATTCTGTTCGACCGACAGACCCCGAAAGATCGAGGCTTCCTGGGGCAGATATCCCACACCCAGCCGCGCCCGGCGGTACATCGGCAATTCGGTAATGTCGTGACCATCGAGAGAGATGCTGCCAGCATCCGGTGTCAGCAATCCGGTGATGATGTAGAAGCAGGTTGTCTTGCCTGCCCCGTTCGGCCCGAGCAGCCCGACGGCCTCCCCCTGGCGAACCTGCAGCGAGACACCCCGGATCACCGGGCGCTTGCGAAAACGCTTGCCCAGGTTTGTCGCGACGAGGCCCGGATTGTCGGCCACGAGACGTGGGGCGCCGTCGTCATCAAATATTCCTGTCATTCGCGGGTCGCTCATCGGGTTCCGGTTGCGCCTGGATTGGCGGGTTGAAGTGTAGGTTGTTGACCGGGGCCACCGCCAGTCTTGGCCTTGGGTAGGAATATGCCGCGCACCCGCTCGCCCGAGCGCGAAGAGAGTATACGACTCTCGCCTGTGGTCAGGTTAACCTCTACACGTTCGCCGTTCAATTGTGTCTCGCCCCGGGTGATTTTGACATTTCCCGTTAACGTGGCCAGGCCACTATCCGGGTTGTAGTCGCCCTTTTCGGACCGAATGATATCTGTCGGCGTTGAAACCAGAACGTTTCCCGCGGCTTCGATCTGATCCATTGAGGCGCGGCGGCCGCCCTCGCCAAAATGCGCGGTCAGCGTATCGGCCCGCAACCGTCGGTCACCGCGAATGGCAAGAGCGTCGCCGCGGGCGATGGCGATCTGTCGTTGCTCGTAATAGTACAAGCTTTCACGGGCGATGATCGTGTCTTCGGCAGTGTCGAGACGCACGGTCTGTCCGGTCAGAAAAAGCACCCCGTCGTCGATGTCGTAGACGGCCTTGTCGGAGGTCGCGACTTCGGTGGCGGATGTGATGCGTACATTGCCGGTGGCGTCGATGCGATAGATTTCGTTCTCGCCGGCCGTGTTGGGGCGATAATGGGCAACCAGTTCATCGCCCTCGACGACGACACCACCCTGGGTGGCTTTGGCGTTGCCACGCGCGCGATAGAGCTGATTGGCGCGCTGCCACTCGATCCCTTCATCGGCCTCGATCTGAATCGGACCGTCACCGCCCTGGGAAAACCCCAGAGATTGCGCAAATCCGGGAACCGGAACTGATGCGATCAGGGCCGCGCTGACGGCCAGGATTGTCCAGAGGCGGATCATTGTGGCGGCGCTCCTTCAAATACGGTCAGCGTTGCAGGGCCAACAAAGAAAATGCGTTCACCGGATTCGAGAACCCGGAAGCCTTGAGCCTTCAGAATACCGAACGGCCCCTGCCCATCGATGGGTTCATCTCCCGAGGCGGTACTGTTTTCCAGGTCGACCCGTGCGGTCGCAGTCTGGAACTCGTAGCCTTGATCGTGGAACATGTTCACGTCGCCGCTCAGATGCAGGGTATTCGAAAACGAATCGAAGCGTCCGTCATTGGCGTTCAGGGCAATCCACGATCCATCATTAAGAACGATATCGGCCTTCGGATTGGTCAGGGCGTAAACCTCTTCACCGGCATCGTTTTGCACCCGCGAACCCAGACCGGCGACGATTTGGAAAGGGCGTTTTTCGGCATCTATTCCCTGCAGGCGCGGGTTGAGAACTTGTGGCTTGCTGCCCCCGGTGGGTCCAATAGCGGCGAGATCAACCCGGAACCGGTCCTGATCGGGGAGCAGGCGTGGCCAGATCGCGACCAGCACGAGCAGGGCAAAGGCCGCGCCCGGGAGCAAATACTTCATCGTGGAAACGATGCGTGACCGGGCAAAACTGCTGCGGCGACGGCGGGGCGCATTGCTCATGCGCGTTTGCCGAGTGCGCCGGGATTCTTTGACGGGAACGTCTGTTGCGGCCGTGATGCCAGGGTCGCTCATATCGGCTCAGACAAGTCCTGCTCGCAGACAATCATGTATGTGCAGAATGCCGACCGGTTGACGGTCGTGAGCGACGAACAAGCTGGTGATCTGGGTGGCGTTCATCTGCCCGAGGGCCTCCGAAGCCAGCGCCTGTACCCGGATGGTTTTCGGATCCGCAGTCATGATTTCGCCGCAGCGCAAGCTGATCAGCGTGTCTGACATGTGACGGCGCAAATCGCCATCGGTAATGATTCCGACCAGCGCGCCGGCGTCATCCGTGACCCCGGCGCAGCCAAAGCCCTTATTGGTCATGACAAACAGCGCTTCGGAAACCGGGTCGGCCGGTCGCACGAGGGGCAGGTCCTGTCCGTCATGCATCAGGTCGCCGACGCGCAACAGGTTTTGACCGAGCTTTCCACCTGGGTGGAGAACCTGGAAATCCTCGGCGGTGAAGCCGCGTCGATCGAGCAGTGCGATTGCCAGAGCGTCTCCCATGGCCAACATCGCCGTGGTGGAGGTGGTCGGCGCGAGCCCCATCGGGCACGCTTCCGCCACCGCGGGCAGAAGCAGGGTGCAATCGCTGTTCTCGGCTAGCGTGCTGCCGGTGCGCCCGGTGATTGAAATCAGCGGCACTTCGAACCGCCGACAGTAGTTGATCACGTCACCCAGCTCGGTGGTCTCACCGGAATTGGACAGTGCCAGTACGACATCTTCGCGTGTGATCATGCCGAGGTCGCCGTGACTAGCCTCGCCGGGATGGACGTAGAAAGAAGGGGTGCCGGTGCTCGACAGGGTCGAGGAAATCTTGTGTGCGATATGGCCACTTTTGCCCATGCCCGTGACCACCGCACGGCCTTTGGCGCGGTGGATCAGGTCGACCGCATGAACGAACGTATCGTCCAGGGCTTCACCCATTGCGCGCAAGGCATCGCCTTCAAGGCGAAAGACACGTTGTGCCGCCGCGATATCGCGGGCGGACGCTTGTGCGTCTCTCAGTTTCGGATTGGACTTTGCTGATCCGGTCACGCGCGTATCGATCGTTTCGTTGCGGCCTTGAATTGATGCGCTGGAATGGCAAGAAATCCACACGAATCAATCGGTTTTAGTATGAGGTGAATGCCGAGTTTCGTCAAACTTCACCCTCTTGCCCGCATGCCTCGGCCCGATGGATCAGCTGTGCGCGAGCAGGTCGATATCCGGCCAGCCTGCCAGATCAAGAGCGGCGCGCGCGGGCAGGAAGTCGAAACAGGCCTGGGCCAGACCGACCCGGTCGTGGCGTTCCAGCATCACATCAAGCCGTGCCTTCAATTCATGCAGGAATAATACGTCATTGGCAGCATATTCCTGTTGCTCCCGGCTGAGCACGTCGGCGCCCCAGTCTGAGCTTTGCTGCTGCTTGGAAATTTCGACCCCCAGCAAGTCGCGACAAAGGTCTTTGAGACCATGCCGGTCTGTGAATGTACGAACCAGTCGGGAGGCGGTCCGGGTGCAGTAGCAGGGTCCGGCATCGACTTCGAGATAGCGCTGGATGGCAGCCAGATCGAACCGGGCGAAGTGATACAGTTTGAGCGTGCTCGGGTTGCCCAAAAGCGCTTTCAGATTGGGCGCGTCATATGCATCGCCCTCGCTGGCCGGGAATTGCACGAGATGTGCGGTCCCGTCGCCCGCCGATAGCTGCACCAGGCAAAGCCGGTCCCGTAACAGGTTGAGGCCCATGGTTTCGGTGTCGACCGCGACGGTACCGCCAAGATCAAGGCCGTCTGGGAGGTCGTTATGGTGAAGTTCGATATCCAAAGCGCTGATCCGGTCTGTTGCGGCGCACAAACTGCACCCAGTCGTCGGTTGCTAACGTCTCCTGTTGGTTTGTGTCAACCGCTGTGCTTGGCAGGAGGTGTAACCCGGGGCTATACAGCGTTTCGGCCTATAACAGCAGGTGGCTTGGGAACATGGTGATGAATTTGCGGCGGGTGACAGTATTTGGCGGATCGGGCTTCCTCGGCCGCTATGTGGTGGAACGGCTGGCGGACCGTGATGTGGTGGTGAAAGCCGCCATGCGCGACCCTGAGGCTGCAAAACACCTCAAGACGCTGGGGCAGGTCAGCCAGGTTAATCTGATTGCCTGCGATGTGACCGACCCGGAAGCCGTCCGGCGTGCCGTTGCGGGCGCCGATGCGGTGATTAACCTGGTCGGTATTCGAGCCCCGCGAAAGCGTCAGACGTTCAAGGCTGTGCATGTGGATGCTGCGGCCACGATTGCCAGCGCGGCCCATGAACAGGGTTGCAAGGCTTTGGTCCATGTCTCGGCCATTGGTGCCTCAAGGACTTCGTTGTCGGAATACGGGCGTTCCAAGGCTGCCGGGGAGACCGCCATCCGCGATGCTTTCCCGGCCGCCTCGATTATCCGTCCGTCGGTGATTTTTGGCCGCGAAGATGGGTTTTTCAATCTGTTCGGTGGTTTGGCCCGGATGCTTCCGGCCCTGCCTCTATTTGGCGGCGGCAAAACCAGTTTTCAGCCGGTCTATGTTGCCGATGTTGCCGATGCGGTCATCGCAGCGCTGTACGACCCGGCGGCCAACGGGAACGATTATGAGTTGGGAGGTCCTAAAGTTTACAGCTTTGCCGAGCTTATGGAGCTGCTGTTACACGAAATTCAACGCGATCGTTTTTTGGTGCCGGTGCCATTTTTCATCGGTGATATTCAGGCGACCTTCGCTGGGTTGTTGCCCAATCCGCCGTTCACACGTGACGATATGAAGTCTCTGCGCGAGGATAATGTGGTGGCCGATGGTTCTTTGACGCTATCGGATCTTGGTGTGTCGGCAACGGCGGCGGAGGCCATTCTTCCGACGTACGTCCATCGCTATCGCAAGGGTGGCCGGCTGGGCCGGAACTCGATTTCCTGATCAGAAGGCGCCGTAAGCCCAGGCGAGCAGAACCGCGCCAACAACAATTCGATACACGACAAACACGCCGAAACCGGCGACACGCAGCCAGCGCATGAAGAGCGCGATCGCGGCGAAGGCCGTGATGAATGACAGGCCGGCGGCCAGCAGGGCGCCTCGGGTGAGTAGCGCGTTACCGGTTTCGAGGACCTGCATTCCGATCAGCAAACCAGCGCCCGCAATCGCGGGAACCGACAACAGCATAGAAAAGCGCGCGGCATCGGCCCGTTCGTAGCCGAGGAACCGTGCCGCGGTAATCGTGATCCCGGATCGGCTTGTGCCCGGGATGAGGGCGAGGGCCTGGGCCAGACCAATGATCATTACATTGGGCAGGTTCAGATGCTCAAGGCGCAGGATTTTCATGCCGGTCCGGTCAGCGGCGAACAGCAGCAAGGCAAATCCGATCGTGGTCCACCCAACGATCTCGATGGTGCGCAATGTGTTTTCGATCAGTGCCTGACCAAAAAATCCCGCCGCGGCGACAGGAATTGTAGCAATCACCAGATAGCCCAGAATCTTACCGCCGTCATGGCGTCGGCCGCGCGCGGCCGACGCCAGCCCGCTGATCATGAAAAACAGGTCGCGCCAGAAATACAGCATGACAGCAAATAGGGTGCCGACATGGACCGCGACATCCATCACCAGGGTGTTTTCGGTCAGGCCCAGAATGTCGGACGCAATGCGCAAATGTCCCGACGAGCTCACGGGGAGAAATTCCGTGATGCCCTGGATGGCGGAGAGAACAAATATTTCAAAGAACGTCATAGCGTTTGGCCCGAAGACAACACGAACCGGCCTTATAGCACCGGGTTATGTGGTCATTTAAGAGCTTCACGGACAAAATTGTGCCTGTTGTTCGCCTATCCTGATCGGGCTGGAAATGTTGTACAAACTTGACCCTATGGTGCGGGTTGAAGATCAATCTTCGGCCTCCGGTGCCGACGCACAACTTTTTTAGGAGCTCGAGATGCCGAGTGATACCCAGTCCGACCCGACCACGCGGATCAGCCCGCAACAAGCCGATGCATTGAAACGTAATGCGGAGATTGTCGCCGACCTTGGGGGGCCGGGTGAAGGCGTGGAACAGATTCGCGAGCGCGCAGAAGCAACCCGCTCGATTTGGAACGCGGGCGGGCCGGATTTGCCGACCAATGAAGCCCGAACCATCCCGGGGCCGTTCCGGGACGTGCCGGTCCAGCTTTATAAACCATCTGAAGCAGGCGGGTTGCCGGTGTTTGTCTATCTGCATGGCGGCGGGTTCCGGATTGGCGGTCCACGGACCAATGATCGTCAGATGCGCGAACTGGCGGCGAGCTGGGGCGGGGCGGTGATCAGTGCCGACTACCTCCATGTGCCCGAACACACCTTCCCGGATCCGGTTGATGAGATCGTCTCGGTCCTCGAATGGATTGCCGAGAATGGTGAAAGCTGGGGCTTGGATTCAAACCGAATTGCTGTTGGCGGTGCCTCGGCCGGTGCGAGCATTGCACACGGCGCGGCGTTCACATTGCGCGACAAGGGCCGCGGCGACCTGCTCAGCGCATTGGCCTCGCTTTACGGGGTGCTGGACTACAATCTGGAATCAGATTCGATGCGCGAACTTGGCGGCGGCGACTTCATGCTCACCAACGCCTATGTGCAGATGGTCTATGACGGGTATCTCCCGGAGGAAGCAGACCGGAGCGATCCGCGGGCCTTTGCCGAAAAGGGTGACCCGGCCGGGCTGCCGCCGGTGTTTATCGCAGCCGCGGAACTCGATCCGATCCGCGATGATTCTCTTACCTATGCCGAGAAACTGAAGTCGGTTGGACACCCCCATGAATTGGAAGTCTATGCCGGCGTGTTGCACGCCTATTTTGGCTACACCGGTGTGGTCGATGAGGCCCGGCGCTGTGTGGAAGACCTGGGTGTCTTCCTCGGCAAACATCTCGGGGAGGGCTGATTCATGGGCGTCGCGCTGGCCGCATTTTTCGTTTCGATCGTATTGATCTTTGTCGCGTTCCCGATCGGGATCGTCGTAACTCCCCTGACAGCCATTTGGGTCATCATTGCGTTTTGCGTGAAGGTCCTGGGCTGGAGCTTTGGCAGCAAGTCCAAATCCGACGATTAATCCTCCAGGGCGCGGAGCAGCATGAACGCTTCGGCTGCCTGACACCCCGCTTCACTACCCCGTAAGGTCGCCAGGGCGCGCACGCTGTCCTCACTGCGCGGAAACGGGTGGGGTGCGGATTCCTCGGCGTAGTGGGCAAGGGCGGCAACTTTCCCCGCGAGATGGTCGGGAATATCAATGTAGTGGTTCGGGCGGAAAGCGGTCATGGTCGGATCGATTCCGAACCCGGTTTCCGACAATGTTTCATAGGCGAAGACCTGCCGCTGCGAGCCGTAGCGGAACCATTTTGTGCAAGCGGCTGCAGCTTCGAGGGTAATTCGGTGGTCGCTGTGGGCATCGGCCGGATGCGGCAGAAACAGACGTTCCGGCGCGAGCGTTGAGATTACCTCCGAGAATCCGCCGACCAGATCCGCGCGAGGTACCTGGTCGAGCTCGGCGGCCGCAAATCCCAACTGATGCACGCCGACAAAGCCGAAATGTTCGGCCACACTTGCGATGGTTTTGTCCCGCGCCTCAATCCGCTCGGTCGTAAACCCGGCGGCTTCGTGCATGGCGGTGACGATGCACCAATAGACGTCATCACCATTGGCGATATGGCGCAGAATGGTGCCCCCAACGCCTAATGTTTCATCGTCGGGATGGGGGACGACAACAAGTACAACGCTCATAGATAGCTTCCTGTTTCGGGCAAGGGGTCGAAGGTGTGTTCGATGATTCGGAGCGCACCGAGGCCGCATTTGATGACAATTCCCGTCGGACTGGCTTCTAGAATTTTTCCGGGCTCCAAATCCTCAGCGGCCCCCGCCACGGTTTCGACCTGCCACACGATGCTTTCTGCGGTGCCGTTTCGGCAGGTCGCGCCGGGATAGGGCGGGCGGAGGGCCCGGACCAGGTTGCGGATGTTTTCGGCCGGCATTCGCCAGTCGATGCGCCCGTCATCGGGGGTGCGCTTGCGCCAGGAATTGCCGCTTGCTGGATCCTGTGCTTGAGGGTTGAGCGTGCCGTCAGTGAGCTGTGGCACGAAGCGGTGGAGCTGCCGGGGGGCGAGTTTCTGCAATCGGGCATAGAGCGTGCCGGCGTCGTCGTCATCATCCATCGGGACGGGTTCCTGATCGATGATGGGGCCGGTATAGGCGCCGGTATCCATTCGGAAAACGTGGATGCGGTTTCGCTAAGACCGAGGAGAAGCGCCCAGATGATGGGGTGATGTCCGCGATTCGCGGGCAGGGCAGCCGGGTGGTATCCGATCACCCCGCGTGGCGGAATCGTCAAAACATCCGATCCGAGGAGCCGGTTTTAGCCAATGCAGAATATGGTGTCGGGTTCGTGTGCACCAATCCACGATGTCAGCGCCGCGGCGTCGACATCGTCGACTTCGAGGCAAGGAACGGCGAGGGCATCGGCGTCGCTTCGCAGGGACACGAAATCGCTGCCTTGGGGTGAATCACGGCGCGTGACGATACCCGCGATTGTGACGTCGGGCATGGATGAAAGTGTGTCGAGTACCGTACGGCTGAACATGACCGATCCGATAAAGACGATACGCATGGTGTTGCATTCCCTGAGGGCAGGTATTGCCTGCGCCGGTCCTGTCGCTACTGTCTGGGCACATTCTCACGATCATTCGTGATTCGGCTCATGAGCATTAGCGGCATTCTCGGCCGGCGCGTCAGGGTCTTCCCTTGAATCGGGCCCCTCCGCTAGGGTCGCTGCGCTATGCGGACCCTCTATCATCTCTGGCTTTGCCCTTTCGCACGCAAGGTTCGAATCGTGCTGGCCGAGAAGAAGCTCCCCTTCGAGTTGGAAATCGAAAAAGTCTGGGAACGTCGCGAGGGTTTTTTGGCCCTCAACCCGGCCGGCGAAGTGCCGGTGCTGATCGAAGCCAACGAGGCAGCTTGTGAGCCACAGGTGATCGTCGATTCCACCGCGATTTGTGAGTATCTTGAGGAGATCGAGCCCCAGCCCCCATTGCTCGGGGAAGGCGCCATCGAACGGGCCGAGATTCGCCGCTTGGTGGCCTGGTTTGATCTGAAATTCCAGCGCGAAGTGACGGTCAATCTCGTTGACGAGAAGGTTAACAAGCGCTTCTTGGGATTGGGCGCACCATCTTCTTCTGCGATCCGGGCGGGACACACGAACATTGCCGTCCATCTCGCCTATATCGAGTATTTAATCGAACGACGGAACTGGCTCGCGGGTGAGAATTTCTCTCTCGCCGATGTGGCTGCCGCGGCGCAAATATCCGGCGTGGACTATGTCGGTGACGTTCCCTGGGAGGGCTTCCCAGAGGCCAAAACCTGGTATGCGCGGGTCAAGTCCCGGCCCAGTATGCGGCCGATTTTGGCTGACCATATTCCCGGAATTCCACCGCCCAAGCACTACGCCAACCCGGATTTCTAAACCCGGGTCGCGTGGTTGGGCACTAACGTTTCACATCCATCTGTTCGATGCCGGATTGGGCTGCTTTGGCCGCGGGTGAACCTGGGACATTATCGATCACCTGCAACCAAACAGCGCGTGCGTCGTCGAGCGCACCGGATTTTCGGTATAGCGCGCCGAGTTCGACCAGGGCGTCTGGTTGTTCAGGGGCGACGTCGAGAACCCGGTCGATGTCGTCGCGGGCGAGGTCATTGATGTCGAGCAGACGATAGGCCGCAGCACGAAAGATCAGCGCATCGAGATGGCCTGGTACACGGTCGAGCGCGGACGAAAAATCGTCGATCGCCTCCCAGTATTTCCCCCCTCGTGCCAGAACCTCGCCCCGATCGATCCAGAGTTCGGGGTCACCTCCGTCCAGCTCTATCGACTTGCTCAAAAGCTCATGGGCCCGGCCGAGCTTGCGCAGGCGCAGCCAGACGCTCCCGGCCTGACCAAGAATTGAGGCGCGTTCGGCATTCGAGGCGTCGGGAATTTCAGTGGCGAGTTCCTCGAGCCGGTCTGCAGCCTCCTCCATCTGTCCGAGACCGAACAGCGCGAGCGCCACACAATGCAGGGCCGGGGGGCCACCGCCTTCGTCGCGCCAGGCAATCGCCGCCTCGAACCCGGCTTCCGAGTTCTCCTGCGTCTGAATGATGCAGGCGCGGTAGGCGTCGGTGGAGGGTAAATCCGCAAGCCGTGTCGGGGTTTGGGCGTGTGCCGAACCCGCCAGCATAGATGTCGCGATGACGGTGGTAATTAAGGCGACGAGGATTAATGGACGGCGCAACACGCAGGCTCCTATTGTGCGGGGAACGGTCTAGCAGCCGCGCGGAGTCTGCGCAAAATTCTGTCTGGCCCCGGAGGATCAAATGTCTGGCAACGTGTTGTTCGTGTTCGGTCTCGGCTTTAGCGCGCGCGCGCTGGCCGCACGGTTGACGTGTGAAGGCTGGGAGGTGCGCGGCACGAGACGGGGAGCGAAATCCTCCCTTACGCTCACGGATGTCGGCCACACGACATATGCGTTCGACGGTGTGACACCGCTGGCTAATTTTTCTGAGGCGCTGGAGGGGGTGACCCATCTCCTCGTATCCGTGCCCCCGGGTGCCGACGGTGATCCGGTGCTCCGCCATCACAGCACTGAGATTGCCGCGTGCGCCGAAAAGATCAAATGGGTGGGTTATCTCTCAACAACAGGGGTCTACGGCGATCGCGCGGGAGATTGGGTGGATGAAAAATCGCCCCTCGACCCGGCGACCGAGCGTGGCGCGCGACGGGTTGCCGCCGAATCAGGATGGTGTGATCTCTGGCGCGATCATGAGCTGCCGGTTCATTTGTTTCGTCTCGCGGGCATCTACGGTCCCGGGCGCAACGTGCTCGACACGGTGCGGCAAGGCAAGGCACGCCGGATTGTGAAACCGGACCAGGTCTTCAGCCGCATCCATGTGGATGATATTGCTGCGGTCCTGACGGCCTCAATCGCGCGACCCAATCCCGGCGCGGCTTATAATGTTTGTGATGATGACCCGACTTCGCCTCAGGACGTGGTGGTCCATGCCTGTGAATTGCTGGGTGTCGCACTACCGCCCGAGATCGCCTTTGAAGATGCAGAACTTTCAGAGATGGCGCGCAGTTTTTACGCGGAATCCAAACGTGTTTCGAACACCCGGATCAAGGAAGAGCTCGGCGTCGAACTGATCTATCCGGATTATCGGGTCGGGCTGGCCGCTTTGCTGGCGGCCAGCTGATCGCACAGTTGCGCGATGATAGTGGTCATGCGGGTCAGATTGACCGGTTCGGAAAGTCGATGGTCGCCGTCTTTCACGAGGATCAGTTCCACATCGTCAGACGTGAGCGCGTGCATCAGTTTTTGCGACTGGGTCCAGGGTACGTCCGGGTCGGCGGTGCCGTGGATCAGCCGAACCGGAAGATCCAGAATGAGAGGCTCGCGCAGGACAAGATGGTCGCGTCCGTCTTCGAGCAGCGCGCGGGTGATGACATAGGGGTTCTCGGAATATTCCGAGGGGGCCTCGAAGAACCCGTCGGCTGCGATCTGCGCCAGTACGTCGGTACCCAGTCGGGCAGGCATCAAATCTTCGGTGAAGTCGGCCGCCGCTGCGATGGTGACCAGGCCAGCAACCCGAGGTCCGTTTTCGGAATTCTGCAGTTCCCGTGCTACCAGGGTCGCGATCCAGCCGCCCATGGAGGAGCCGACCAATACAAGGTCTCCACTCAATCCAGGCATTGTTGCGCCGACGTGCCGGATGACCGTGAGCGCATCGGTAAACCAGCGTCCGATCGTGCCATCACGGAACGCGCCGCCCGACTGGCCGTGGCCGGAATAGTCCAGGCGCAGAAAGCCGCGTCCGGTTTCTTGCGCCCGAGTCTCCAAAACGGTTGCCTTCTGGCCCGTCATGTCAGACATAAAGCCACCAAGGAACACGACGCCGGGTCCGGGGTCCGGATGCGTCGCCGGGGTTGCAAAGAATGCGAGCCGCGTGCCGTCTTCGGCCTCGATAAATTCGGGTGAGCTGTTGGTGGAAACCATCGATATAGGAACGCTAACTGAATGAACGACAGTCCCGAGCCTAGCACCGTCCCCGATCCCGGGCGAACAGCGGCGCACGCGGCGTTGGACACGGCTGCGCGTCTGCCGGTCGTGCTGCAGGTCCTGCCGTCTCTCGATGTTGGTGGGGGCGGGGTGGAGCGCAGCGCTATCGATGTTGCTGAAGCCCTCGTCCTGGCCGGAAAACGCGCCATTGTGGTCTCCGAAGGCGGTCGTCAGGTGGTCGAATTGGAACGCCGTGGCGGGATCCATATCGAATTGCCCCTGGCCTCCAAGAACCCACTGGTGATCCGTCGCAATATCCGTCGGCTGGCTGAGGTGATCGAACGCGAAAATATTGAGCTCGTCCACGCCCGCTCGCGGGCCCCAGCCTGGAGCGCCCGCGCGGCTGCCCGTCAGGAAGAATTGCCCTTTGTGACCACGTTTCACGGCACCTACAATTTTGGCACCGGCCTGAAGGGTGATCTGAAGAAACGTTATAACGCCGTGATGACCGATGCGGATGCGGTGATCGCCAACTCGCAGTTCATCGCCAACCATATTGACGAAAACTACGCCGTCTCCAGCAAGAAGGTGCACGTGGTGCCACGCGGCGTCGACACCGCACGGTTTGATGCCGATGGCTTCAACCCGAACCGAATGGTCGAGATCGCGACCCAATGGCGTATGTCTGACGAGAATATGGTCATCATGCTGCCCGGACGTCTGACCCGCTGGAAAGGTCAGCTGCTGTTTATCGAAGCTTTGGCACGGCTCCGCGCGCAACGCGGCCCCGACAATTTCCGGGTAACCGGATTGCTTGTCGGCTCCGATCAGGGGCGCGAAGCTTATCGTCGTGAACTCGAACAACAGGTGTCCGATAAGGGGCTGGGGGGCAGCGTGCAGATTGTCGGGCATTGCGACGACATGCCGGCAGCCTACATGCTCTCGGACGTGGTCGTGTCCGCCTCTACGGACCCTGAGGCGTTTGGCCGGGTTATTGCCGAAGCCCAGGCCATGGGGCGCCCGGTCGTCGTGGCTGATCATGGAGGGGCTGCCGAACAGGTCATTGATGGGGTCACCGGCTGGCGGTTCGCGCCGGGTGATCCGCAGCAATTTGCCGACGCGCTGGAAACGGCCCTGTCACTCGACACCGGCGCGCGCGCTGCCCTGGCGGAGAAAGCGTCTGCGCATGCCCGCTCTCAGTACGCCAAGACCGGGATGTGCGCCGCGACTTTGCGCATCTACGCCGCGGTCTTCGAAAAATCGAAATTGTGAGCGAACCGATGAAACGTATTCTGGTGATTAAGCTCGGCGCGTTGGGCGACGTGGTGCAGGCGACGGGGCCCTTCTCGGCGATCCGCGCCCACCATCCCGACGCCCATATCACCTTGATGACCGGTCCGGCCTTCGCCGCATTTCTGGAGACGTCGAATTGGTTCGACGATGTTTGGGTTGATGAACGACCGGGCTGGCGAAACTGGCGCCGCTGGTTTTATCTGCGCCACCGGATTCGGCGCGCTCGGTTCGACCGGGTCTACGACCTCCAGACCTCGGGCCGGTCGAGTAGCTATTTTCATATTCTGTTGCCCGGGCGGCGTCCGGAATGGTCCGGCATTGCGCGGCTGGCGTCGCATCCCCATGCCAACAAAAATCGCGACAAAATGCACACGATCGAACGTCAGGCCGAGCAGCTTGCCATGGCCGGAATTCCAGAGACCCCAGCACCGTCCCTGGATTGGGTCGAGGCCGATATCTCGCGCTTTGGAATCGAGAAGCCTTATGTGTTGCTAGTACCGGGCGGATCGGTCCACCGGCCCGAAAAGCGCTGGCCCGTGGGAGCCTATACCGAGCTGGCGCGCCGGCTTGCGGCTAAAGGGGTTACCCCGGTGCTGATTGGGGCGGGGGCGGATGCCCATGCGACAGGCACGGTGGATTCGTTTTGTGAGGCCGCGCGCGACCTCACCGCCGAAACCAGCTTTGCCGATATTGTCGCCCTGGCCCTCGGCGCGGCAGGTGCGGTCGGCAACGATACCGGCCCCCTACACATCATCGCGACGGCAGGTTGTCCGACCGTCGCGCTCTATTCCTTTGCTTCGGATCCGGCGCTATGCGCACAAAAGGGTACCGATGTAACGATCCTGCGGCGTGACCTGTTAACGGAACTTTCCGTCGAAGAGGTTGAAGCGGCACTCAAGCTGGATTAAGTCCAGCCTTTACCTTTTATCTTTTAGTATGGGGACGATATGTCCGACCTAGCTTCCGCCGACCAAATCACGATCACGCTGCCCGATGGCAGCACGCGCACTCATGCGCGTGGCGTGACCGGCGCGGAGGTCGCAGCCGATATCGGCCCCGGCCTGGCCAAGGCTGCGTTGGCGGTGAAGGTCGATGGGGAGATGCGCGATCTCAACCGGGCGATCGAAGCGGACGCCCAGCTCGCGATTGTCACCATCAAGGATGACGACGCCCTGGAGTTGATCCGTCACGATGCGGCCCATGTGCTGGCGGAAGCAGTTCAGGAATTATTCTCGGGTACCCAGATCACTTTCGGCCCGTCGACCGAGGATGGTTTTTATTACGACTTCCACCGGGAGGAACAATTCTCGACCGAGGACTTCGAGGCCATCGAGAAGAAGATGGAAGAAATCGTCGGGCGCGACGAAGCGATCGAACGAGAAGTCTGGATCCATGAAGAGGTGCGCGAATTTTTTACCAAGCAAGGTGAGACGTTCAAGGCCGAATGGGTGACCGAGCTTCCCGCTGACGAAGCCATTACCATGTATCGCCAGGGTGACTGGGTCGATCTGTGCCGCGGGCCTCATCTGCCTTCCACTGGCAAATTGCCGAAGGCCTTCAAGCTGATGAAGCTGGCGGGTGCCTATTGGCGCGGTGACTCGGGCAACCCGCAGCTGCAGCGTATCTACGGCACGGCGTGGCGGAATGAGAAGGAGCTCATGGCCCATCTCACCATGATTGAGGAGGCCGAGAAGCGCGACCATCGCCGCATCGGTCGCGAGATGAACCTGTTCCACATCCAGGAAGAGGCTGTCGGTTCTGTGTTCTGGCACGCTAATGGCTGGACCCTCTATCGGATCGCTGAGGACTATATGCGCTCGCGTCTTGATGACGCCGGCTATATCGAAGTGAAGACACCGCAGCTGGTCGATCGGGCATTGTGGGAACGTTCGGGCCATTGGGAGAAATTCCGTGAGCACATGTTCACCATCGATGCTGAGGACGACCGGGTGCTCGCCGTTAAGCCGATGAACTGTCCGTGCCATGTGCAGATCTACAGCCATTCGGGCATGACCAGCTATCGTGACCTGCCGATCCGAATGGCCGAGTTCGGCTCGTGCCATCGCTACGAACCCTCAGGTGCGCTGCATGGCATCATGCGGGTGCGGGCCTTCACCCAGGACGACGCCCATATTTTCTGTCGCGAAGATCAAATCGTGGCCGAGACCAAGGCCTTCTGCGAGCTGCTCCAGTCGGTCTACAAGGATTTCGGATTTACCGAAGTGGCGGTCAAATTCTCCGATCGACCCGAAGTACGGGCCGGTGATGACGCGACCTGGGACCGCGCCGAAAAGGCGCTGATGGAGGCTACACGGGAAGCCGGTCTCGACTTCATGCTCAATCCGGGTGAGGGCGCGTTCTACGGACCGAAGCTGGAATTTGTGCTGCGCGATGCGATCGGCCGCGACTGGCAATGCGGAACCCTGCAGGTGGATTTCGTTCTGCCCGAGCGACTCGACGCAACTTATATCGCCGAAGATGGCGAGAAAGCCCGTCCGGTGATGTTGCATCGGGCGATTTTAGGCTCGTTCGAACGGTTCCTGGGAATTCTGATCGAAAATTATGCCGGGCGTTTCCCGCTCTGGCTGGCGCCTGTGCAGGCGGTGGTTACGACGATCACCAGCGATGCAGATGACTACGCCCGTGAAGTTGTTGCTGCCTGCCGGGCCGCGGGTTTGCGGGTCGAAATCGATACCCGCAACGAGAAAATCAATTATAAAATTCGCGAGCACAGCCATTTGCACGTGCCGGCGATCCTGGTTGTCGGGCGCCGCGAGGCCGAAGAGGGCACGGTTGCCATGCGTCGGCTGGGGACAAAGGATCAGGAAGTACTTGCGTTGGCGGACGTGGTCGGCAAACTTAGCGCCGAAGCGCAAAGCCCGGCGGCCCAAGACGCCGCCTGACACACAACAGGTTAAACCTAAAAGACTGTACGAATAAGTCAGAACGAACCACACAAGGAGAACGGTAATCGCTAGACGCCCAGTAGATGTGAGTCCCCCGAAAAGAGAGGGGCCACGGATTAACGAGGAAATTGAGGCAACCGAAGTTCGCCTCGTTGATGAAAATGGAGAGCAGGCTGGCGTGGTGTCCTTCGAGGATGCGATGCAGCGCGCAACCGTAGCCCAGATGGATCTGGTCGAGGTTTCGCCCAACGCCGCTCCCCCAGTTTGCAAAATCATCGATTACGGCAAGCTCAAATATCAGGAACAGAAGAAGAAGAACGAGGCGCGCAAGAAGCAGAAGACGATCGACGTCAAGGAGATCAAGCTTCGCCCCAACATCGACACGCATGATTACGACGTGAAGATGCGCAATGCGCGCCGGTTCATCGATGATGGTGACAAGGTCAAAGTCACCCTTCGGTTCCGCGGTCGCGAGATGGCCCATCAGGATCTGGGCGCCCAGGTGCTCGAAAGAGTCCGTGGTGAACTCGACGAGGTCGCCAAGGTCGAGCAGATGCCGAAGATGGAAGGCCGTCAAATGGTGATGGTGATGTCACCGAGATAGTCGGTTTCGTCTAAGGACAAAATGCAGAAGCCCCGCGCGGTCCCCGCCTGGGGCTTTTTCGTGCCTGTTTTTGTCAAGCCCGGGGGTGACGAAATTTCAGATTAGGTCTGCGTCCCTGCGATCTCGAGCAGAATTTTCGCCAACGCGCCCGGGGCCGAAAGTTGCGGCGCGTGGTCGGTGTCGAGGGAGTACAGATTAGCGCAGGGGGTTTCGGTGTACATGCGCTTCTGCAGCGCATTGAAGACGGACTGGTCGCGCAGGGTCTCGATATAGACGCGCGGCACGGCCCCAAATTTTTCTGCACTGAGCTGCATCTTCGAACGCCGCCCGCCTTCGGGTTGCGGGGTGAGCTGGGCGGCGGCGGCAATGGCATCGGCCGGGTCGGCGGTGTTGTAGAACACGTCGACAGCGGACTTCGGATCGATCATCGAGGCGTAACCGTCCTCGCTATAGCTGACCCGCGCATGGGCGCCGGTCATCCAGTCCTCCCAGGCACGGCCGTAGAAATCGACGATTGATTCTCCGTCGGGAAGCAGGAAGGCACAGAGATAGACCGCGATAGCGATTTGGCCCGGGCAGAGCTCGGACACTTGGGAGGCGACCGTGCCCCCCATTGAATGGCCCACCACAATGACGGGAGGCTCGGACGCCTCGATCAGTTCCGCGACCCGTTCGGCGTAAAGCATCGTGGTGACGTTTTCGGGGGTCGTGTCGTCGCTCCCGTCACCAGGCAGGTCGACGGCGACGGCGGTGTGGCCAGCGGCTTCGAGAAGCGGTGCCAGCCGTTGCCAGGCCCAGGCACCCTGCCAAGCGCCGTGAATGAGGAGGAAGGTGGCCACAAACTGCCTCAGTCGTCCGCAGTCTCGAGCCGCGTCGAAGTGTATTTCGACACCCGGTAAGGACCCGAGAAGACCGGTGTGTATTTCGCCGGGTTGGCCGCGTCCGTGCAGGTCGGGAGGCAGGTGATTTCCGCGTCGTAATTTGGGTGATGAAAAAACACCACGGACAGGCGATCGGCGGCATCCCCGGCATCGGCCGGCGGAATGGCAACCCGATGGGGGTTGGAGATGAACCGGTCATTGGTCCAGCGCATCATCAGATCACCGATGTTGATCACGAAGGCATTCTCGGGGGTCGAGACGTCGACCCAGCTGCCGTCACGTGTGTGCACCTGCAAGCCACCGGGGCGGTTCTCGCTGAGCAGCATGGTGAAGGTGCCGTAATCGGTGTGCGCCCCGGCGCGCCACTGGCCGGGCAGGGGCGTGGTCTCGGTCGGAGGGTAGCGAATGATGCGCAACGCCCCGATCTGGCGGTCGGTAAATTCACGGAAAAACCCCGGTGGCAGGTCGAGGGCCAGCGCAAAGATTTCCTCGATGGTCTGGCTGAGGGTTTCAAGGCGTTTGTAGTAAGCCGTTGCGGCGTTGCGAAACGCTTTGGGTTCGCTCGGAAACACGTTCTCGATGAAGTGGCCAGCGGCTTCTGGGGCCATGTGATAGGCGTCGTCGGGGAAATCTGGCGGGCCCATATGGAAGACTTCCTTCAGGTCCGGGGGCGTTTCTTCGCCGGTACCAAGAGCCAGGCCTTCATCGCCGATCGCCCGGTAGCCGCGGGGCAGGGACGGGTCGGCATGGTGGATGGTGATTTTTTCATCCTTGAGTCGTGCGAAGAACGCGCGGGAATTGTGGCGCAGATTATCGATGATCTCCGGCTCGACCCCGTGTCCGACAATGGTGAAAAAACCAACCCCCTCGCAGGCGGCACGCACCTCAGCGATGACGCGATCACGGTCGCCGTTGAGATACGGCGCGATGTCTATAACCGGGACAGCTTGATTTACCATGTGCGGATGTTAGCGAGTCTCGCGAGTCCCGTCAGGCCCGTACCGAACGGGAGTGCTGACCGCCATCGGCCATGATGATTGTGCCGGACACCCAGGACGCCCTGTCGCTGGCTAGATAGGCAGCGAGCCAGCCCATTTCTTCGGGCCGACCGGCGCGTCCGCCCGGTAGAGCCTTATGAGTTTCGCGCCAGCGTTTTTCATCGCCGAATTCCATATCCGCGTTGATCTTGGCCTGGCTGATCAGCCGATCCGTTTCGACCGGGCCGGGGTTGATGCCGACCACGCGAACCCCGTGATCATAGGATTCTGCCCCGAGGGCCCGGGTCAGCTGCATCAGGGCGGCGTTGCCCATGGAGCCGGCGATATAGGCCGCGCGCGGGCGTTCCCCGGCCATGCCGATGACGTTGACGATCACACCGGATCCGCGCTCGCACATCTTCGGATAAACCTCCCGAATCAGGCCGACAAACCCAAAGACCTTTAGGTCCCAGGCGCTCTTGATCGTGGCGTTGTCGAGCCGGGTGATATCGCCAGCCGGGATCGACCCGGCATTGTTGACCAGAATGTCGCAATCGCCTGCTGCTGCGGCCAATGTGCCGACGTCTTCCTCTTTGGAAAGGTCGAGGGCATGGACGGTGACCTGCGCTCCGAAGCGCTGGTTCAGATCGTCACGTACCTTGTTCAGGTCGGCTTCCGTGCGGGAGACAAGGTGGAGCGAACAGCCTTCCTCGGCCAAAACCTCGGCGACGGCACGGCCGATCCCCTTGCTGGCGCCCGTGACGAATGCGGTCTTGCCGGACAGTTCCAGATCCATAATTTCCCCCTCGGATGATGTTGCGTGTTTTGCGGCAGGCTAATCGCCGGACCGCGCGCAGGCAATGTCACCAAAGGGAGTTTTAAGTCTATGCCGGGGGGCGTGAGTGCTGGCCGCCGTCGACCATGATGACCGTTCCTGAGACCCAGGATGCCCGCGGGCTCGCCATGAAGGCGGTCACGGCAGCCAGTTCTTCTGACAGGCCGCCACGGCCACCGGGCAGACCACCCATGGTTTCGCGCCAGCGTTCGGCATCCCCGAACTGCTTTTCCGCATTGGCCTTTGCCAGCAGCGTGAAGCGCTCGGTTTGGGTTGGCCCCGGATTGACGCCCAGTACACGAACCCCATGGTTCATGCTTTCCGCGCCGATGGTGCGGGACATCTGCATCAGGGCGGCATTGCCCATGGAGCCGGCGATATAGGCGGAACGGCCGCGCTCACCCGCCATGCCGATGACGTTAATGATCACCCCGTTGCCCCGTTCGCACATGCGCGGATAGAAATGCCGGACCAGGCCAACGGTGCCGAACACCTTGAGCTGCCAGCCTTCCTTGATGTCGTCATCGCTCAGCTTTGCCAGATCACCGCCCGGGATGGCCCCGGCATTGTTGATCAGGATATCCGCGTCACCCGCGGCGTCAGAAAGCGCCTGCACAGCTTCCGGCTTGGCCAGATCCAACGCCTGGACGGTCGCTTCGGCGCCGAAACGCTGGCTCAGATCGTCACGCACCGCGTTCAGATCGGCTTCCGTGCGGGAGACAAGATGAAGGTCACAACCTTCCTCGGCGAGCACTTCGGCGATGGCCTTGCCGATGCCCTTGCTGGCGCCGGTGATGATGGCGGTTTTTCCCTGCAGACCGAGATCCATGACGTTCCCCTGATTATGTGTGTAATTGTTGTCGGGGAAGCTAGGGGCGCACTGCCGGAAAGGCAACGAAAACCGGGGGATATCCCTTGCCAGCCCCGTGTAGCGGGTCTATAACCCCGCGAATTCGAAATACCAACGGTCCGGCCGGGCGATTTGTAACGCCCAGGGCAGCCTACCCGTTGAACCATACGCGCAAGCGTTAACCCGCAATAAGCGAGGTCCAAAATGCCCAAGATGAAGACAAAGTCGTCTGCCAAGAAGCGATTCAGCTTTACGGCATCCGGCAAAATCAAAATGAAACCAGCCGGCATGCGTCACGGCTTACGCAAGCGCTCTCAGTCGATGAAGCGCAAGGCGCGTAAGATTGGCCTCATCGCGAAATCCGATGAGAAGATCCTGAAGCCGATGATGCCCTACCAGAGAAAGGGCTAGCTCCATGTCACGCGCAAAAAGCACAGTTCAGCGCCACGCACGGCGTAAAAAAGTCCTGAAAGCTGCCAAGGGTTATCGGGGCCGGAATTCCAAGGTTTATCGCGTCGCGAAAGAACGCGTCGAGAAAGGCCTGCAATACGCCTATCGCGATCGGCGGGTGAAGAAGCGCAATTTCCGCGCGCTCTGGATCCAGCGCATCAACGCGGGTGTTCGCGAGCACGGGCTGACCTATTCTCTGTTCATGCACGGAATGAAGCAGGCTGGTATCGAGCTCGACCGTAAGGTTCTCTCTGATCTCGCCATTCGCGAGCCGGAAGCCTTCAAGGAAATTGTCGACCAGGCGCAGAACGCCCTCAACGCATCCGCCTGAAACGGGACCCAACAGGGTCTTCAGGAAGAGCTATCGGTGAATCATGACCGCGCCTGACACGTCCGAGTTGCAGGAGTCTCTGCTCGCCGATGTGGCCTCGGCGCACAGCCTCGATACGCTCGAGGCTGTGCGTGTGTCAGCGCTCGGCAAGAAGGGTGCGATCACGGCTCAAATGAAGGGCCTTGGCCAGCTCGACGGGGACGCCCGCAAGGAAGCTGGCCAGGCGCTCAACCGGGTCAAGGATGCGGTCCAGGAAGCGATCACCGCCCGTCAGGCGGCGCTCGATTCCGTCGCGCTGGAAAATCGGCTCGCCCATGAGACGGTGGATATCACCCTGCCGCCGCGCCAGCGCTACGAAGGTCATCTGCACCCGGTCAGCCAGGTCACCGAAGAGTGCATCGCGATCTTCGGTGAGATGGGCTTTACCGTCGCTGAAGGTCCGGATATCGAGGATGATTTCCATAACTTCACCGCGCTGAACATTCCGCCCGAACACCCCGCGCGGCAGATGCACGACACTTTTTATCTGAACGCCGAAGAGGGCCGTCCGGCCCCGGTGTTGCGGACCCATACGTCGCCGGTTCAGATCCGTACGATGGAAACCTCAAAGCCGCCGATCCGGATCATCGCGCCAGGGCGCACCTATCGAAGTGATTCCGACGCGACCCACACGCCGATGTTCCATCAGATTGAAGCGCTGGTCGTCGACGAGACGACCCATATGGGCCACCTCAAGGGCTGCATTATTGATTTCTGCCGGGCGTTCTTCGATATCCCCGATTTGCCCGTGCGTTTCCGCCCGAGCCATTTCCCGTTCACCGAACCTTCCATGGAGGTCGATATCGGTTGTTCCCGTGAAGGCGGCGAATTGCGGATCGGTAATTTCGGCGAAGGTGCGGATAACTGGCTGGAAATTATGGGTTCGGGGATGGTGCACCCTAAGGTGCTCGAATATGGCGGGATCGACCCGACCCGGTATCAGGGTTTTGCCTTCGGCATGGGGATCGACCGGATCGCGATGCTGAAATACGGCATTCCTGATCTGCGCACGTTCTTTGACGCTGACATCCGATGGCTCAAGCATTACGGCTTCGTGCCGCTGGCTGTGCCGTCGATGGTTCGCGGTTTGTAGGGGGCGAGCATGAAGTTCACCCTCGGTTGGCTGAAAGACCATCTCGACACCGAAGCCTCGGTGGGCGAGATCGTTGAAACCCTGATTCAAATTGGTCTGGAGGTCGACTCGGTCGACGACCCGGCCGCCGAATTGTCGGCATTCCGGGTCGCCCATGTGATCGCCGCTGAGCCCCATCCTGACGCCGACCGCTTGCAGGTCTGCACTGTCGACACCGGCGAGGGCACCGTCCAGGTCGTATGTGGGGCTCCCAATGCGCGCGCCGGCATGAATGGCGTGTTCGCTCCGGTAGGCACCTGGGTGCCGGGCATCGAGGTTGAGCTAAAAGCAGCAAAAATCCGCGGCGTTGAATCCAGCGGCATGCTCGTTTCCGAACACGAAATGGGCCTGTCCGACGAACATGATGGCATTATCGAGCTGCCCGAAGATGCGCCGCTCGGGGTACCGTTCGCCGAAATTCTCGGCATCGATGACCCGGTCATCGATATTGAACTAACCCCGAACCGGCCTGATTGTACCGGCGTGCGCGGCATTGCCCGCGACCTGGCAGCGGCTGGTCTGGGACAGTTTAAACCGTTTGAGGCAGCCCCGGTCGGGGGCGGCTATGCCAGCCCGGTGAACTGGGCGATCGCCGGGGACGGCAATGCTTGTTCTTACGTGGTGGGACGTCATTTCCGCGGCGTGACCAACGGCCCGTCGCCGAAATGGCTGCAGGACCGCCTGCGCGCGGTTGGGCTGCGGCCGATCTCTGCGCTGGTCGATGTGACCAATTATGTCTCGCTTGATCTGGGGCGCCCGCTCCATGTTTTCGATACGGCCAAGCTGAAGAACGACACCCTAACCATGCGTCGCGCGAAAGACGGCGAGGATTTCATGGCGCTGGTCGAGCGGGCGTGTACCCTCGACAGTGAAATGACGGTGATCGGTGACGGCGATACGGTCGAAGCTCTGGCCGGTGTCATGGGTGGTCTCGAATCCAGCTGCACCGAGGAAACAACTGACGTGTTCCTCGAAGTCGCACTGTTCGATCCGGTCTCGGTGGCCACCACCGGGCGCAAGCTGCAAATGGAATCGGACGCCCGTTATCGTTTCGAACGCGGCGTCGATCCGGAATCTGCTGAATGGGGCGCCGAAGTTGCCGCCCGTCTGATCATCGAGTTCTGCGGCGGCGAGACCAGCGAACCGGTGCGCGCCGGCGAGATGCCCAATTGGCAGCGCAGCGTCGAGTTGCGCGCCGACCGGGTCGCGACCCTGGGTGGGGTTGAAGTTCCCCATGCGCGCCAGGCCAAGATTCTCGAAGGTCTCGGGTTTGGGGTTTCGCCAAGTGATGCCGGCGTGTCCGCCGACGTGCCATCCTGGCGGCCTGATATTGGTGGCGAAGCTGACCTGGTGGAAGAAATTACCCGCATTCACGGCTTTGACCGGATTGCACCGGTATCCCTGGATCGGGATTCTGCGCTTCCCGCTGTGGCGATCACTCCGGAACAACGGCGTGCGGGCAATGTCCGTCGCGCCCTGGCCGCCGAGGGTCTCGACGAGGCGGTCACCTGGTCCTTCATGGGGCGGGCCCAGGCCGAGCTGTTCGGTGAGGTCCCCGAAACCATGATGCTGGCTAACCCGATTTCAAGCGAGCTCGACGCCATGCGGCCCTCGATCCTGGGCAATCTTCTGCTCGCGGCCGGTCGTAACGCCGATCGTGGTTTTGGCGACCTCGGTCTGTTCGAACTCGGACCAGCCTATCGCGACACCAGCCTCGACGGACAGCAGCTCGTGGCAGCCGGCGTGCGCCGGGGAAATGTGGATCTGGCCCATTGGTCGGGCCAGGCACGCAGTGCCGATGCGCTTGATGCAAAATCAGACGCGCTCGCTGCGATCGAAGCCGCCGGTGCGCCGGCGGGGAATGTTCAGGTCAGCCGCGACGCGCCAGACTGGTATCACCCGGGTCGCTCGGGGGCGCTGCGCCTCGGCAAGAACGTGCTCGGCTATTTCGGCGAAATCCATCCCGCCGTGTTGCGCGGTCACGATGTGCGCGGCCAGGCGGTGGGCTTTGAGGTCTTCCTCGATAATTTGCCGCCACGCAAGAATAAGGGCTCGGCCCGTCCGGCGCTGCATCTGGAAAGCCTACAGCCGGTGCGCCGTGACTTTGCGTTCCTGGTGAACACGGATGTTCAGGCCGGTGATTTGCTGCGCGCCGCCCGCGGAGCCGAACGAGAAGCCATCACGGATGTCACGTTGTTTGATGTCTATGAAGGCAATAATGTTGAAGACGGCAAGAAGTCCCTGGCCATCCAGGTGACCCTGCAGCCGACCGAAGCCACATTCACCGATGCCGAGATCGAGGATATCTCTGCAAAGATCGTCGCAGCTGTCGAAAAAGTGACCGGCGGGACACTTCGGGGTTAATGTCGGAGTTGATGTTGCCCACTATACGTTGTGGACAACGTGGTGACCGGGAGGATGGATCGTGCGCGGTCTTGTTACAGTCGGATCGAAAACGACTAAACAGTTGAATTATAAAACTAAAACAAGATTATGCGTGTGTCATAATTCGGGAGTAAGATGCTTTTCAGAAACCTCGATAATCCGAATATGACAGTTATCCCCATATCTCACAGACTGTATGTCAGTGGCTATGTCCCCCAACGTTCGAGCTTTGTTCCCCTCTAGATGACCGATCTTTCCCATATCCGAAATTTCTCCATCGTGGCCCATATCGACCACGGGAAATCGACGCTGGCCGACCGCCTGATCCAGGAGTGCGGCGGGCTGACCGAGCGCGAGATGTCCGAGCAGGTGCTCGACAGTATGGAGCTCGAGCGCGAGCGCGGGATTACGATCAAGGCCCAGACCGTGCGGCTGACCTACAAGGCCAAGGACGGCAAGACCTATCATTTGAACCTGATGGACACGCCCGGGCATGTGGACTTCTCCTACGAAGTCTCCCGCTCGCTGGCGGCCTGTGAAGGTGCGCTGCTGGTGGTTGATGCCAGCCAGGGGGTCGAGGCCCAGACGTTGGCGAATGCCTATCTGGCCATCGACGCCGGTCTGGAGATGGTGCCGGTCCTTAACAAAATTGATCTGCCCGCCGCCGAGCCGGAACGCATCCGTCAGCAGATCGAGGATGTGATCGGGATCGATGCCTCGGAAGCTCTGATGATTTCGGCCAAGACCGGCATCGGCATCCCCGACGTTCTCGAAGCACTGGTGACAGAACTGCCCGCGCCTGAAGGCGATGCGGATGGCGAATTACAGGCCCTGCTCGTGGATAGCTGGTACGATCCCTATCTGGGTGTGGTGGCGCTGATTCGGGTGAAGCATGGCGTCATGAAGAAGGGCCAGAAGATCCGCATGATGTCGTCGGGCCACTCATATTCCGTGGATCGGGTCGGTGTGTTTACCCCGGCGCGGACCGAGACGGGTATTCTGGGCCCGGGGGAAATCGGGTTTATCACGGCGTCGATCAAGACCGTGTCTGATTGCAATGTGGGCGATACCGTCACCGATGATCGCCTGCCGTCGGCTGAGCCGCTGCCGGGGTTCAAGCCTTCTGTGCCGGTGGTGTTTTCTTCCCTGTATCCGGCAGACACCTCGGAATACGAAGATTTGCGCGCCGCGCTCGAACGCCTGCATCTCAATGATGCGAGTTTCGAATTTGAAGCGGAAAGCTCGGCGGCGCTCGGGATGGGTTTTCGCTGTGGGTTCCTTGGCCTGCTGCATATGGAAATCATCCAGCAGCGGCTCGAACGGGAATTCGACCTTGAGATCATCGCGACGGCACCTTCGGTCGTCTATCATATCTCCCTGACCGACGGGTCCGAGATCGAGCTCCATAACCCGACCGACTATCCCGACGTGACCCGGATCGCGGAGATCGAAGAGCCTTGGATCAAGGCGTCGATCATGGTGCCGGATGAATACCTCGGCTCGGTCCTGCAGCTTTGCACGGAGCGGCGCGGTGAGCAGCTCGACCTGACTTATGTGGGCGGGCGTGCGATGGCGGTGTATCGCCTGCCGCTCAACGAGGTCGTGTTCGATTTCTATGACCGGCTGAAATCAATCAGCCGGGGCTATGCGAGCTTTGATTACGAGCTCGATGAGTACCGTATTGGCAATCTGGTCAAAGTCGACATCATGGTGAACAGCGAGGTGGTCGAGGCCCTCTCCATGGTGGTGCATCGCGACCAGGCCGAGGCCCGTGGCCGCCATCTGTGTGAGCGGCTCAAGGATCTCGTCCCCCGCCAGCTCTTCAAGGTGGCGCTCCAGGCCGCGATCGGCGGCAAAGTGATCGCCCGGGAGACCGTTGGCGCCATGCGCAAGGACGTGACGTCGAAATGCTACGGCGGTGACATTTCCCGCAAGCGCAAGCTGCTGGATAAGCAGAAGGCGGGCAAAAAGAAGATGCGCGCCTACGGCAATGTGGAAATTCCGCAATCGGCCTTTATTCAGGCCCTGCGGATGGGTGACGAATAGGGCGTTTCCCGCGTCGCGACTGTCTTACTTGAACATGCCTTCTCGACGGACCCGCTTGCGGGTCAGGCGGACCAGCAGAATGCCCGGGATGCCGAGCACCATGGTGGCCGGCCAGAGCAAGATCGTCACGACCACCGGATCCCAGAGCGCGGGCAGGACGTAACGTTGGGTGACCGCCTGCATCAGGTTCAGGCTGCCATTGTCGAGGCGGAACCAGAGTTCCCCGGCTGAGATCAGGATGAGCGTGCCCGCGTCAATCGATGTCAGAATATCGCGCGCAAAAAGTACGACCGATGCGATCACGAGAATCCAGCCTATGACACGCAAGATAATCATCGACTTATAAGCCCCATGTTCTGGTTTAGCGGTTTTGGTACGTAGGTATACTAAACCGCAGACCGGGTGTCGGACACAAGGCTTACCCTGATGGGAATTGGTTAAAACACCAGCAGTTGCCAGTACAGGCCTTGTTCGGCTATGCACTCTTCGACGTGCCGGAGGGGTGGCCGAGTGGCTGAAGGCGCACGCTTGGAAAGCGTGTATGCGGGTGACCGTATCGAGGGTTCGAATCCCTCTCCCTCCGCCAACATTATCATGCATTGTGAGATTCATCGCTTCGGCCAACTGGCCATGTAGTTCGAGTTCGAACTGCCCGCGCTGTTGCGCTGGATGGGCTATGATACGGTCGACCAGTCCACGCAGCGCTGCGGAAGCTTCATCGCGTACCATTGGATCTGCATGAAGGGCTTCTGACAGGTTTGCGATCTTTTGCTTTTAGAGGTCGGCCGCATTGGGGTGCCACTCGATCGTTGTCGGTTCCTCGTCGTTGAACACCACAAGGTCCGAGAGCCTTGCCTCGAGTTTCCGTAATTTCTCGCCGATAGCTCCGAGCTCGTTGACGGTACCTTCGGCGATGGCGTCGACGAGACGCGCAATCTGTCGTTCAAGGTTTGCCCTTTCCTTGGCGTGCGTGTTGCGTCGGCGACGTGCGTCCTTTTGCAGTCTTTGCAGTTCCGCGTGGTACTCGTCCACAAACGTTTGAACGAGTTCGGGCTCCATCAGCTTGTCTTTCAGCCCACCCAGCACACGGTCCTCTATGTCTTTGGCAGGCATGGTTCGGTTGTTGGTGCAGGTGCCCTTCTGGCGCGCGGTCGATTACGGAGGCGAGGTGCTCGAAATTTTCGCGACGAAACGCGGGGATCGTAGGGCTGCCCTTCAGTTTCTGAAGCGCGCGATGAAGCGGTATGGACATCCGAAAGTGGTTGTCACCGACCGGCTTCGGTCATACCGGGCAGCGATGAATGTGATCGGGAATGCCGCCGATCAGGAATACGGCCGCTGGCTGAACAACCGGGCGGAAAACTCACATCAGCCGTTTCGAAGACGGGAAGGGGCGATGTCGAAATTCAGGGGTGTAAAAACCCTGCAGAAATTCGCCGCCGTTCATGGTTCAACCTTCAACCATTTTAATCTCGACCGCCACCTCAACAGCCGCTCCGTCTTCAAACAGAACCGCTCCTCCGCGCTGGCCGAGTGGCGTCAACTCCTGGCGCTCGCTAATTCGAGTCTTTTATGGCTTTTAAAAAAAACATGAGGTGAGGGAACAATTTGCTCCCTCACGTCTCAAAACTACGATAAATTTTTATTTGATAGTCGTTCTCAAAACCAAAGATTATCTTTATACGTATAGATCCACATGTAAATTTGGGTGCTATTTAACAACAAACAGGGAATATCATGGATAAGTTAATTATGCTTAACCCCGCCGATTATGTTGGGGTAAGTTTTTGGATCATTTCAGCTGCAATGGTCGCCGCTACGTTTTTCTTCTGGGTTGAGCGTGATAGAGCGGTTGGCAAATGGAAAACGTCCCTTACGGTCGCCGCGATGGTAACTGGTATTGCGGCCATTCATTATATGTATATGCGCCAAGGTTGGGTCTACACCGGTGAAAGTCCAACGGTCCTTCGGTACGTAGACTGGTTGCTAACTGTCCCGCTACAGATTGTTGAGTTCTACCTCATCCTGGCTGCAATGACGGCCGTTGCGACCGGATTGTTTTGGCGGCTACTCGTCGCCTCTTTGGTGATGCTGATTGCTGGTTATCTCGGTGAGGTAAATAGCGCCAATCCAACGGCACTGTGGGGATTCTTCATCGTTGGTATGGCTGGCTGGATTTACATCCTGTACGAAATCTTCGCAGGCGAAGCGAGCCGCATTAATGCAAGTGAAGGCACTGTCGCTGGCCAGAAGGCTTTCGGGGCACTGCGTTTGATAGTCACCGTCGGGTGGGCTATTTACCCGCTCGGCTACATCTACGGATATGTCGGTGGCGGCGATGTCGCTGGGCTTAATCTGATCTACAACTTGGCTGATTTTGTGAACAAAATCGCCTTTGGAGTAGTGATCTGGGCTGCTGCAACGTCTGATAGCGCCAGCAAACCGGCTTCTTAATAGTCTGGTAAATGTCAAGGTATGTCCGACAGCTGTCGGACATACCTTACTTTTTTTAAGGGGGACCGTCTTGCACAGGCAATTTGCCAAGAGCTTTCGCGGGGCTACGGAGCAAGCCGTGCCGCGAGTTGGTACAACACAGAGATCCGAAGAAGCGTTGGAAGAAGCGATAATAGCGCTCTTGCCCACGAAGAAAAGTTCGCTCTTTAAGGTAGCGCATTCTCATTTTAGCCAATTTGGTAAATTACTACGTGGTCGTACCGCATGGGCGGTAAGTGAAGCCGTAACGCTAAGCCCGGCCTGCGCGCAAAATTGGGCCGCGCGGTTACAGGAACAATTGAACATCTGCCGCCAAGAATGCGATGTTCTTCCGGTTCAGATTCAATCCGCATTGGCACCATTAGTAAACTATCTCGAGCACGCTACAACGTCCGTTCGAGCACGCGCGATGGATACTGCGCGTATTTGCGTTTGATGGAGGCAACCAGAATTTCCGATATTACGCTCGACGCAGAAAACAGCGCGGGACGGGTCATCGTCATTGGTGGCGGTTTTGGGGGCATGGCTGCAGCTTTGCGTGCACGAGCGATGGGGTTCTCGGTAACTCTTGTTGAGCGGCTCGATCATTTAGGTGGTCGCGCTCAAGTTTTTGAGCGCGACGGCTTTAAACATGACGCCGGTCCGACTGTTATCACAGCGCCATTTTTGTTTGAAGAATTGTACCAATTATTCGGCGAGAACCTGAAAGATCACCTCACCTTCACACCACTAGAGCCTTGGTATCGTTACTATTTCCAAGACGGTCGAAGCTTAGACTATAGCGGTGATCAAGACCGAATGGCGGCCGAAATTAGCAAATTTTGTCCCGCAGACGTGGCCGGTTACGCCGCTCTAGTGGCCGCATCCCGAAAGATTTTTGACGTTGGCTTCACCCAATTAGCCCATCGCCCATTCATCAATTTTGGCTCGATGGTTAGACAAATACCGGCGTTGCTTCGTCTCCGCGCAGACCGCTCGGTGAGCGGCCTAGTCGCCAAGCATATCCGTCACCCTTTATTGCGGCGCGCCTTCTCGATTCAGCCACTTTTGGTTGGTGGCAACCCTTTTACAACAACCTCTATTTATTCTCTAATCCATTACCTTGAGAGAAAATGGGGGGTGTCTTTTTGCATGGGGGGAACCGGTGCTCTGGTTTCGTCACTTGTGGATTTAATGGCTCGACAAGGTATCGAAATTTTCACTGGCGTCGACGTTGAGCGCATCGCTATATCAGGGAATAGTGCTAGCGGAGTCATTCTTGCGGATGGCCGCAATTTTCCTGCAGATCACGTCATTTGTAACGCAGATCCACCAAACGTCTACCGCACACTATTGTCTGATGGGGGGCGCGTTGCGCGGCGTCGCAAACGCTTGCTTCCCGAGTCGATGACGAAATATTCTATGGGGCTTTATGTGCTTTTTTTTGGTACCCGTCGGAAATACCCGGAGGTAGCGCATCATACTGTCTGGCTGGGTCAAAGATTTAAGGAATTACTTGCTGACATATTTGACCGCGGTCAGTTGTCAGAAGACTTTTCTCTCTACATCCACCGGCCAACTGCGACCGACCCTAGTTTCGCCCCGGAGGGATGTGACAGTTTTTATGTACTTTGCCCCGTGCCTAATTTGCAGACCGACCTAAATTGGCCGGTAGTCGGTGAAGACCTTCGCAACCGCATCGTTGAAGCTCTTTCGGATACTATATTACCCGATTTAAAAAGTCATATCACAAGCGAATTCTGGATGGATCCCAATGATTTTCGAAATGATTACCGCTCTCATCACGGCGCAGGATTCTCAATCGCTCCAATTTTGCGCCAATCAGCATGGTTCCGTTATCATAACCGCGATCCACATATCGGAAATCTCTACTTCGTTGGAGCCGGCACCCACCCAGGCGCTGGCCTGCCCGGGGTTGTAAGCTCCGCCAAGGTGGTCGAAACACTGCTCCGCGAAAAATCTATCGCTACCGTCTGAGGAGAAATTCGATCATGGGCTGCACCTTCGGTTCGAAATCAGCTGAAACGGCGGCGAATGAGATTCTCGCAGCGCATGGTAAGTCTTTCTACTGGGCGCGGCGCTTTTTAGGGCCCGTAGCGGCAAGACAAGCGACCTTACTCTACGCCTTTTGCCGACGACTTGACGATATCGCGGATGCCGATAGTCCTGGCGGACTAGAACGTTTAAAAGCGATTGATGCGGCCCTCGCCGTGGGCGTAGCTGACGGCGATGATCACGTCGCCACATTTCTTTCTCTCAGCAGCGAAATCAATCTTCCCGTGAACGCGGCTCGCGATTTAATCGCCGGGTTAATTTTTGACCAGGGCGAAGTGCTTTTGGCTGATGAAGATGCTCTGATCGTTTACGCGTACCAGGTAGCAGGGACCGTTGGGCTAATGATGTCGCCAATCCTGGGGCGTCACGACCCCGTAGCCGACGCTTTCGCTATCGACTTGGGGATAGCAATGCAGCTCACTAATATAGCCCGTGATGTCGCCGAAGACGCTGACTTAGGTCGACGCTATTTACCAGCATCTTGGTGTGGCCCGATCAGCCCGTCAGAGATTCGCCTGGCGAGCGCTTCCCCTCTATCTCCTGGCAGAGATGAAGTCGCGGTGGCCGTAGCCAAGGTTCTGGTTCAAGCTGAAACTTTCTACACCTCTGGTCTTGCAGGGTTGGCCTATTTGCCGATCCGCAATGATCTTGCGATTGGCATTGCGGCAACCGTTTACCAAGCCATTGGCCACCGTTTACGCCGACGCCGCTATGCCTGGTGGAAAAAGCGACAGGTAGTTGGTGTTAGCGGAAAAATTCTGGCTACTGGGGCAAGCCTGCCGCGGCTCTTTAGCCGCCGTGCGCCAGGCCCTCATGATGAACGGCTTCACCGAGCCTTGAAGGGAATCGCGAGTGTCGATGCCTTGCACTGAACAGGCAGCCTATAGAACTGCCGTGATCGGTGGCGGTTGCGCGGGGCTGACACTAGCCCGCCACTTAACCGCTGCTGGAGTTTCGCCGCTGGCAGTAATTGATCCCGGCGCCAGCCGGCCGGATCATATCTGGGGTTACTGGGATGACGGCGGAGCTAATTTAAGTCTTCCGCGGCCGCTTTCTTCCGCCTCCTGGCGGCGCTGGGCGGTAATCACGGAACGTCAGAAAGTTGTGTTGAACGGCGATCGCTTCTGCTACAGGGCTCTCTCATCACAGCATTATGAAGAGAGTTTGCGCTCGGATATATCGGGCAGTTCGGGAACGTTTGTTAACGCAACTGCCAAGAGTTGCACGCCAACGAAAGACGGTTTTCGACTTACCTTGGACAATGATTTTGAACTGTCTGCCGAAGCGGTTTTTGATAGCCGTCCACCAAAACCACCAGTCGGCGCCTTATTACAGCATTTTGGCGGCTGGCATGTGCGGATGGAGCGACCAGTTTTTGATACAAAAACTGCGATTTTGATGGATTTTAGAGTTTCCCAGGATGAGGGAATACACTTTATCTACCTGTTACCCTTTAATGCCGAACATGCCTTGGTTGAATCTACAGTGTTCTCTCCGACGCCCAAGTCGTCGGAGTGGTATGATAGTCAAATCAAAGCCTACTTGTCCGAGCATTACTCAGGTGTACAAGCCACCATCGAGGGTCGCGAGGCCGGCGTCATCCCGCTTGCGCCGCTAGTTTCTCCGAATTCTTTTGGCACCGCCATTGGGCTCCGCGCCGCAACGCATAGAGCCTCCAGCGGCTACGCTTTCTCACAAATTCAGATACAGGCGGCAGACTTAGCGTTAGACCTGATAGCGGATCGGCCTGCGTGTCCACGGCCCGGCTGTGACAGCTTCGAAGCTTGGATGGACAACGTCTTCCTCTCGGTCCTCCGCCGGTCCCCCGACCGCGCCCCGGAAATTTTTCTCCGCGCGGCGCGTGCCCTTACCGGGGACCAATTCGCTACTTTCATGCGTGGTCAAAGCGGCTGGCCCACTCGCCTCCGGCTAATGTCTGGCCTCCCCCTCGTATTATTCCTCAGCGCAGCTTTGGACAGAGGGTCGCGATGAGCTGGGAGGTATTAATTCCAATGTTGATGGTTTTGTTAGTCGGGTTTCCCCATGGCGCTGCTGACGGAGTGTTAGCAGTCAATCTAGCACGTCGAGGGACCATCGGGCTCGGCGCATTTTTTGCACTTTACGGAGTAATCACTCTGTCCGCGGCGGCCTTTTGGTTGTGGCTGCCTGTGCTGAGTTTAATCAGTTTTCTGCTGCTGTCGGTGGTTCATTTTGGGACCCTCGATAGCAGGCACGACCGCCTTGTGGGCCGGCGCACATTACGTACCCTCGTCCATGGAAGCACCCTTATTTGTATAATTCCGTGGGCGCATGAGAGGGAAGTGACTGAAATCTTCGGGCTTTTAATCAGGTTCGGAGGTCGTGTGGCTGGTCCAAATCTTGGCTGCCGCCGCTCTGGCATGGGCTATCGGGGTAGTGTGGCTCGGCCTGGCCTTTGGCCCGGCCGGTCAACGTGCTGCCGGAGAATTGATTGTAGTAGCAGCCGTTTTAATAATTTTGCCGCCACTCTGGGGGTTCGCTTTATATTTCTGCACCGTTCACTCTTGGCGCCATATGAACGCAATTGTGGCCACGCTGGCCCCCTTCGGCCCAGCAGCATTTCGTTTGGTGGCTTTGCTCACACTGGTCAGTTTTCTGCTAGTCATTGCCGGGGCGCTCGTCTTGCCGGCAGTAGATATCGACAGCGGGGTTATCCGGGCGACCTTTATTTCGCTGGCAGCCTTAACTGTGCCTCATTTTCTCCTGATTGATGTTTACCGCGTTTTGTCACGTCTTAGAGCTACTAGTCGATAAGAGCCGTAATGGACCGCCACCATCCCCTCGCCGGGCAGCCGGTTCTGCGACTACGCGATTGTCTGATGTATCCACTGGCGTTGCCGACAGCACCCTCCCTCCGCCAAGATTATCATGCATTGTGAGATTCATCGCCTCGGCCAACTGGCCATTTCGGTGCCCTGCGGCATGGTCGACGGTCTCCCCGTCGGGCTGATGATCGTCGGCAAACGCTACGAAGAAGCCACCGTTTTGCGGGTTGCAGAGGCGTTCGAACAATCGGGCGATTGGCACAGCATGTAACGATTTAGGCCTTTTTGAGTGTCGCGTATTACCGTGTGCGAAACTTTATTCCGTGAATTGATCTTCCGGTACATCGTCGAACGAAGCGTAGTTGAGGCCGTATAGGCGCGCGTAGAGCCCGCCTTGGGCGACCAGCGCTGCGTGGGCCCCGGTTTCGACGATGTGGCCGTTCTGCAGGACGATAATTCGATCGGCGCCGCGTACGGTAGCCAGCCGGTGGGCGATGACGATGCCGGTGCGGCCCTCAAGCAAGCGTTTGAGGGCCGTTTGAATTTGGCGCTCGGTCTGGCTGTCGATATTAGCTGTCGCTTCGTCGAGTATCAGAATCTTGGCGTCCGCCACCAAGGCGCGAGCAAAACTAAGCAACTGACGCTGGCCGAGGGACAGGTTGCGGGCCTGCTCTTCGAGAATTGTGTCGTAGCCGTTGGCGAGCAGGGTGATGAAATCATGAGCACCAACCACGCGCGCAGCACGTTCGACATCCTCTCGGGTCGCCCAGACGGTCCGGTAGCGGATGTTCTCGAATATGGTTCCGGTGAACAGGAAAGGGTCCTGCAAGACCATGGCGATATGCTTGCCCAGTGATGCCTTGGCGTAGTCGCGCACGTCGTGACCGTCGATCAGCACCGCGCCTTCATTGACCTCGTAAAACCGATGCAGCAGTGACGTAATACTGGTTTTCCCCGAGCCGGTTGGGCCGACTAGGGCCACAGTTTCGCCCGGCGCCACCACAAAATTTATATTCTGCAACACAGGCTGGTTCTCGACATAACGGAACGTGACGTCGCGAAACTCGACCGATCCCTCAATGCTGTCGGGGTCGATGGCGTCGGGACCGTCGTCGATAGCCAGGGGGACGTCGAGAACTTCGAAGATTCGTTTGCCTGACGCCATGGCCCGTTGCATCACGGAGTACTGGATGGTGAGCGAGCGGATCGGATCGAAAAACCGTTGCACGTAGAACAGGAAGGCGACCATGACGCCGACATCAAGCGTACTATCGAGGACCTGGAGACCTCCGACCATGATCACGATCCCCATCGCGGCACCGGTAAGGGTGTCGACGATCGGCACCATTACCTGGGCCATTTGAGCTGACTTCAGGTGAGCGCCGAGATTGTCCTGAACTTTCTCGTCGTAGAGATCGAAATTGACCGCCTCGCGTCGCATGCTCTGCACGGTCCGCACGGCACGAATCCCTTCGGCCAGGGCGCCATTGGCGCTGGAGTTGGTTTCGCGCGCGCGGCGGAATGCCACCCGCGCGCGTGGCAACCAGATCATGCGGACAATGAACAAGGTCGGCACCACCGACAGGGTGAGGATGCCAAGTCCAAAATCCATCGTCAGCATGATGGCAACGATGCCAAACAGCAGTACCAGATCGCCGAACGCGGTGATCGAGTTTTCGAGAAACTCCTGCAGTGAGTTCACGTCACCGGTGAGCCGCGACATCATGCGGCCGGTCTCGGTTTTGTCCATGAACGAAAGCGATACATTCTGCAGATGAGCGTACATGGCCTGGCGAAGATCGAAGATGACATGCTCGCCGGTTATCCCGATCAGACGGTCTTGCAGCCAGTTGGCGCCATAATTGACCGTAATGACGGCCGCGAACACCAAGACCACCAGAAATAGACCGGCAGCATCGCCATCGTTGGCCAAAATGACATTGTCGATGCCGAACCGAATAATCAACGGTATGGCCAATTGGGCCGCGGTGACGACCAGGACGGCGGCGACCGCGAGCCAAACCTGTTTACGGTAGGGCTGCACATAGGTCATGAACCGGCGTACCACGCCCCCATCAAACAGCGCCCCGAACATCTCTTCGTCGAGACTGCTCTGCGAACCAACATAGGCCCGCGGCGGTCGTTCGCGCCCTGGCGGGTGCTTGGTGCCCTCAGTTTTCGTGGTCATTGCGCTGCCCCCTGAATGCTGGAGGGGTCGTCATCCAGTTCGTCGTCGAGACGGTTTTGTAAGGCATGGAGCTCGGCGTAGCGTCCGCCTTGAGCCACGAGGCTCTCATGTGTGCCCCGCTCAATGATTCGTCCGCCTTCGAGAAATATGATCTCGTCGGCATGGAGTAGGGTTCTCAGGCGGTGGGAAATAAAGATCGTTGCGCAGGATTGCATCGGCGCTTTCAGGAGCTCGCGGATCTGCTGCTCGGTACCAGCGTCGATCGCCGCAGTTGAATCATCGAGGATCAGCACCGCCGGATCGAGCATGGTGGTGCGGGCGATGGCGATGCGCTGCTTCTGCCCTCCCGACAGGGACACGCCGCGTTCGCCGACCAGGGTGCTGTAGCCTCCCGGCAGGCTGCCGATGAACGTATCGATCTGCGCCAAAGAGGCCGCATTGGCGATGGACTCGTCTTCGGCCCATGGATCGCCATAGGCGATGTTGTTTTCTAGCGACGTCGTAAACAGGAACGGGTCCTGGGGGACCGTCAACACCTGGCGGCGGAGCGATTCCAAGGTGACATCGCGTACATCCTGACCATCCAGCGTAATGCGACCGTCCGTGCAATCGTAAAAGCGGGTTAGCAGATGGGCGATTGTCGATTTACCGCTGCCCGGCGGCCCAACAATCCCGAGCGACCGGCCACGGCGGACCTCGAACGAGACTCCATGCAGTGTTGGGAGGGCGTCATCGCCGTCATAGCCGAACGAGACATTTTCATAACGAACCAGGGAGTCCTTGATCTCCAACGGCTTTGCGCCGGGCCGGTCGGCGATCGTGGGCTCCAGATCGAGGACCGCAAACAGCCGGCGCCCGGTGGTCGAGGCCCGGGCGAACGAGTTCACCAATAACCCCAGTTGGCGGACTGGCGCTTGCAGGATCGTCATGAAGGTGAGGAATTCGGTTAAGTCGCCCACGGTCAGACGCCCTTCGAGCACACGCAATCCGCCAACCCACAGAACAAGACCCATGGCGATGAAATAGGCGAAGGTCATGACCGTGGTCGACGCCACCCTGGTCTTGATGCGTCGGTCTGCAAGCGCCATCGCAGCGTCTGCCGCCTTCCCATACTTGGCGAGCTCATAGTTTTCGGCACCGAAAGCCCGTACCACCCGGATACCTGTGAGGTTCTCATCCATGATCCGGCCGATGATCCCCATGCGCTCCTGCAAGGCCAGCCACAGAGACCGCAGTTTGAGTCGAGCCACGGCCGATTGCCAGGCGACGAACGGCACGAAGCTAAGACTCATGGCTCCGAGGAGCAGGTCGGCCGAGAGCAGTAGATAAGCGCCGGCACCGATCAGAATACTCAACAGGACGAGGCGCACCAGGCCACTACTGACAAACATCCGTACGCCTTCCAGGTCGAGCATGCCGCGGGTGATCAGCTCTCCGGTATGAACCCGGTCGTGGAACGAAAAACTCAAACTTTGCAGCTTGTTGTAGAAGGCGAGCCGAAGATCGTAGGCCATCATATGGCCGACGGCTTCGCCCATATAATTGTGTATGAGGGTGAACAAGCCGCGCATAATTGAGACGCCGAGTAGCAGCGCGGCAGTCTGGAACAATGCGGTGCGGGCTGCCGCTGCTGTGGCGTTCCCGGTGTCGAGTAGGCCCAGCGCGCCATCAACTGCACTGCCGAGAAGCGGTGGCACCGTGAGTTGGAACAGCGCTGCGATCACGGTTGCACCGACGGCGATGGCAACGCGTCCGCGATAGCGTAGGCACAGTCGGATGATGCGCCACAATATCTGCGCGTCGTTACCTAACTGGCGATCGATATCGGAAGGCGAAGTCGTCAAGGGTTCATCCAGTTTAGAGTTCGGAAGCGACCTTAGTGGCACGCCACCGGCACCCGAAACGGCTGCTGTTGGAGCTTTGAATTTCGCCGCAGCGCTTAGCCCTATTCGCGATTATACAACTCTCGGGAGATTATGACTAAATCTTACATTGTTTGATATTCTCATCGGCCAACGATTAGTGGACAGTATGAAAACCCCTGTTCCAACCTGACGTGTCAGCCTCGACCAATGCAGGACCGGCTGCGCGAGAGGGTGCGGCCCTGCCGCAAGTTTTGCCAGAGGAAGAGGCCAATGTTTAAGGGTTCTGGCGCGTGCGAAGTCACGTTGAGTTCCTCTTCATTGATATGCGGGTGCATTTTTTGTTGGGCCGTGCCGCATTCATCCCGTAGAGGAACAGGATGTCCCGCAAAGATAAAACATCAGGAACCAATGGACTGATCTGTGATTTCACAGGCGGCGCAGTTGCACACCGTTTTCGTTTTGGCGGGGGGCGCGGTCAGGCTTTGCCCAAGGCTGTCGGGATGAAGGGTGGGAAAACCCCAGGCGTGGTGGATGCGACGGCCGGTCTCGGCCGGGACGCCTTTTTGCTGGCTTCGCTGGGCGCCGAAGTGACCCTGATCGAACGGTCCCGCGAAATGCATGGTCTCTTGGCCGAAGGGCTGGAACGGGCCCTCAACGCTGGTGGTGATGTGGCAGAGGTCATCAGCCGCATGACCCTGCTTTATGGTGATGCCAAGGATTTGTTGCCGAGCCTTTCGCCGGACGTGGTGCTGGTCGATCCGATGCACCCCGCGCGCAAAAAATCGGCCCTTGTGAAGAATGAAATGCGCCTGGTCCGCGAGATAGTCGGCACGGATGAGGATTCTGTAGAAGTTATGAAGGTCGCACTGGCCAACGCGCGCAAGCGGGTGGTCTTAAAGCGGCCCCTGCGGGCCGATCCGATGGAGGGTATCGGTGCTGCATCCCATCAGATCATAGGTAAATCCACGGCCTATGATGTGTTTATGGTGGGTTAGCCCGCGTAAAAGCGCACTTTTCAACGCTCGACGCCTTCCCCTTCATGGGATGATATTTTGGCAACGAGCTCTTCCTGCAAGGGGACAGCGTTGCTCGTCGCCGCATCGACGTTGACCCAAACAACTTCGCCCGCGGTGCGGATGTCGTCAGCACCCTTGGGATGGATTTCAAGCAGAAAGGTCAGCGAGGATCTTCCGATCCGTGAGGTTCGCACATGGACCTCAATGTCCTCGTCGAAGAGGATCGAACGCTTAAATTCGACGAGCGCACGAACGGTGTGGAAATCTTCACCGGTGCGGTTGACCTGCCCCATGTAGTCATAGGGCAGCGCGCGGAAATATTCCGTCACCGCGGTGTCGAAATACGTCAGGTAGTGCGCATTGAAAACGATTTTTTGCCCGTCCACTTCCGAGTAACGGACGCGGAACGGCCAGGCAAAACTGAAGTCGGACTTTGCCAATGCTCAGCTCTTCTTGCGCGCGTGGATGACCCGGGTCATACCGGGAACGACCTCATCCTCTTTGATACCCTTAAAGCCCGAAGCTGACATCCGGTCTTTCAGCCAGCCCGGGGTTACCGAGCGTGCTTCCGGCGTGAAGGCCATATGCTGCAACTGCCAGAGCGCGGCCAAATGTGGACCGGACCGGTCATCTTCGACCATAAAGTCGTGCAAAATGAGATGGCCATCGTCGGCGAGGCATTCAAAAGCGTATTCGATGACCCGTGTAATTTCGTCTTCGGGAATGCCGCTCAGGAGATAAGACATGAGTATGGCCCCTTGCTGCTTGGGCCATTCCGTCTTTAGGGCGTTCCCGGGAATGAAGCGGATACGGTCCGTCATGCCGGCTTCGCTGACAAACCGCCAACCAATTTCTGAAACATTTGGAAAGTCGATGATCGTCGAAACGAGGTCGGGGTTGGCTTCCAATAGCCGGATGCTCATGGCGCCAGTGCCGCCGCCAACATCGAGAAGTTGACGCGCATCGGACAGGTCAACGATGCGTGAGAGTGTTCGCCCCGGTCCGAGGGAGCCGGCATGCTGCGCATTACTGTAAATGCTCGCTTGTTCCGGATCTGACATCCAGTGCTGATAAGAATCGACAGCCGCGGGGTCGAGCGTGCCGTCGATGACCTCATTCAGCTGGGTCATAAAGGGATACATCTGCTTGTCGATTTGATACCGCAGGTAGTCGCCAAACTCGTGTTTCGACTCCCGCGATAGAAACGTGCTTGCGGCGGGCGCGTTTGTATAGGCTTCGTCGTTCAAGTCGATCAGGCCGATGCTGCTGAGGGCGGTAAGCACGGTCATAATGCGATTCTCAGGGACCCCGGTTTCAGCCGCGATCTCGGCAGCGGTTCCCGGCTTCCGGTCCAATAAGGTGAAGATGTCTATGTGGAGGCCAGCAAAAAGCGCTTTCGAGGCCATGAAGCCGAATGCGATTTGTGAAACTTCTTCAGCTGTATTGGCTAACTCTACCGACATCGAAAATAAAACCCCCTGCGTGATAGGAATGCCCGCTTGGCGACTTGGTGCGGGTTCTAGTGGGGTATACTTATCGGGTTGGACCCCTCCAATCAAATGCACCCAAGCTGTCATTTCCCGTCGGGGAGTACCACGCGTCGGGGTTTGCCCCGTCGATCCCACTGCCAAGCGTGTCGTTGTGTTTCAAGGCGATCGTAGTCCGGGAACCAGCGGCGACGGCCATGACTTCTTTCAATATTGGCATCGGTGCGGTGTCGTAGCCGCGACCCCAGGCAACCAATGTACCGGTGGGGCGGATCGCCAAAGAATGAGATGAACCGGCCGCAATGGCCTTGGCACCGGACATGATCACGCTCCACCGGATCGCCTTGTCCCCCAAACCATGTATGCCAACCGGGCCGTTGATGTTGCCGCCGGTGTCCAAAACGTCTCCGTTTTGCAGGAGCATAATGGAGTGTCCGTTATGGGCTGTGATGTGGGCAGCGTTGGAGGCTGTTTGTACAAACCGATCTGTCGATTTCAGCTGGCCATCACCGTATTGCCCGCGATGAGCGCGGCCTTTGACGAACAGGTCGCCCGAAGATGTGACCTAGTAGTTTGCCCCATCCCCAACGGCGGCAACCGCGACGTCGGTGGCCACATGTTGCCTGGTTTCGTCCGATAGCCACCAAAGCGCGGAATCATTGGTAATCGCCAGCACGCCGCTGTCGCCAGCACGCCGCTGTCGCCAGCCGAAAACCTCACTATACCCGCCATCAATAGGGTTTTCTGGTTCGTATTCCCACTGAAGACCATGAGATCATCGTTGTTTGTTAGCGCGTAATATTTGTCGCGCCCGACGCCGACCCGACGCGCTGTCACCGGCAGTATCATGGGTGAGTTTTGTCCCTTCCACGCATAAACCTGCCCGGCCACAATCGCCATTTGCCGATCATAAAAAGCCGCAAGCTTTGGCGACGAGCTATCAGCCAAAGCCGTGCCGGACGTCAGCAGGATAATTAGAAATACTTGAACACTACGCATTCTCACGTCGCCACCTTGTTCGGTTGTGCGCTTGCGCATATAGGCCTGCGATAACAACACCTCGATCCGTGTCGCGTGTGACCCTGACAGGTGATCTGCTAAGGTTTGGCAAATTTTCGCAGCGTAGAAGGCCCCATATGGACCCCTTGAGCACAGACGTTCTGACATTTTGGTTTGGCGACACTGATCTCACCCAGGAAATGGAACGGCGCGACGTTTGGTTTCGCTCCACGCCCGCCTTCGATACCGAGCTCACCGCGCGTTTTATTGAGATTCAGGAGCGGGCGGGCGGCGGCGCGTTTGACCATTTCGTCGACGACCCGGGGGATTGCCTCGCGCTGATCCTGATGCTCGATCAGTTTCCGCGCAATATGTATAGGGGGTCGCCGCGCGCGTTCGGCACCGATGCCAAGGCCCGCGAGATTGCCCGGATTGCCCTCGACCGGGGGTATGACCAGGGCATGGCCAGCTGGCGCCGGATTTTTCTCTATCTTCCGTTTGAGCACAGCGAGGATCTGGCCGACCAGGACCGGGCCTGCGCGCTTTACGAAAACCTCGGGCAGGAACGCTCGTACCAATCGGCGCTGGACCATCGTGAGGCAATCCGGCGTTTCGGGCACTTCCCCCATCGGAACGACGTCCTCGGGCGGGTGAGCACTCTCGAAGAAGTGGCATATCTTGAAGACCCGCCGCTGTGGGGCAAAACCGAGGCTGAGGTTGCTGAGATAGAGCGAAGTAAGGCCGAAAAGGGCGCCTCCGGGTAGGCGCTACCCGGGCGGAAGCCCCCTCCAAGTCAGCCCGAATACTTAGTCGATAATTACGGATATCTGCGCCAACTGCCCAAATCCCGCCAGCGGATCGGTGATGCCGTGTCGGCGCAGGGCATACCAATAGGTGGCGATATTGGTCGAAACGATAGAGCGTGCCAGTTCCTGTTCAAGCTCAGCAACCATGTCGACAATCCCCAATGCGGCGCCGACAAGCAGGAAGGTGTCGACATCCAAGCAGGAAGGTGTCGACATCATCGTGGTCGAGCGCGCGAAATCCAGCCACCGCATCTTCGATGGAAACCTTGATGATATCTTCGGTTTTTTTGACTTGCAGCCCGGAGTGGTAGGGCACTTCGAAAACCATCACCGTGTAGTATTTCTGCACGCTTTGGGAATAGACATCCGACATGGGTCACAGGGCGGCAATGCGCGTGGCCCCCACGAGTTTCAGCGCGGCAACTGCGGTATCTGTGGCCGTGACCAGGGGTATGTCACCGATCCCCTCCTGCAGCCTTCCTCGATATTCCGCGTGCTGATCGGGGGTCCAGTTTCGCATCTCGATATTGTTTCCGATGATGACCTGGTCAGGCCAGCAGCCGAGCCCGTCCTCGACGACACGTACAATCGCGTCGGGCATTGGGTTGGGTTCCCTCGAGTGGCGTTCGCGAATGCCGGTTTTGCCTCAGTATATTACGGCTGGGCAAGCATGGTCTGCGCCTGCTCTATCGGCAACTCGCTGGCGCCTGAAGCTCGCTTTGGGCGCCCCTGTATATGGCGCGCGTTTATGCAGCACCAAGAGAACCCGCATCCGGAGTAGCGTGTTGTGCAAGTCGGTCAGCACACCGGGCCTGGATGCTTCGCGGAACCGGCGTAAACGTTCGGTGAGAATGGACGCGGTGCCCCATCCGATTAACAGGGCCGCGCGCCCAATTTCTGCCTGGGCTGAATTCATCAGATCGGCAAGGTGCCCGATGACGCGTTGTCCAAGCGTCTCAAGCCGTTCGCAATTTACCGGGTGTTACGGAACGTCACGCCACGTTGACCATAGGCGTCGATCACATCCTGGCCAAAGCGGGATCGAATCAACTCCGTGACCTGCGGCGGCATCGAGATGTCGTTGTAGTCGTCGCGTGATGATCCGGTGATGACAACCAGCAGCCGCGCATCGGTATCGGAAATATTCTCGAACTGACGGTCGACCCCGGGCGGGACTGAAATCATGTCGAACGGCTTGAGGTCGATATGCTCGTGGCCGCCTTCACCCCATCGGATACGAAACTCACCGGTCAGGCACATAAAGTTCTCCACCGTGTGATGATGGGTGTGCAGCAGAGGTTTGTCGCCGGGGGGGCATTCGGCCACCAGGACGCTGATGTTTTCCGGTCCCGTGATCGCGGGCTTGTGCGCCATCGTGCCGCCCTGGTTTTCCGGGGCCATCAATAAGAAAAGGTTCTTTGCGGCGACCAACTCGCGGGCTTCGCGCGGGACGCTGATGGAATCTCCCGAGGAGGCCGAAAGGGGCTCAAGATCGGCAATTCGGGCGATCCGGGAGGCCATTTCGGATTGGGTGATTTCAATTGGCGCGGGCACGGGCGGACCGTCGATGGTGCTGTCCGGGTTGCGGAACGCCACGCCGACCTTGTTGTAGGCGTCGATCACCGACTGGCCGAAGCGCTCACGAATCATCGAAGTTTCATCGGGTGGCATGGAAATGTCGGCGAACTCTTCATCTCCGGCGCCCGTGATGATCACCAGAAGTAGGGCTTCTTCGTCGCTGATATTTTCGAACTGGCGATCGACGCCCGGGGGCATGGCTATCATGTCGTGGGGATCGAGATCGATATGATGATCGGCCTGGCTGCCCCAGCGAATGCGAAACCGGCCAGTCAGGCACATGAAGGTTTCGATTGTGTAGTGATGGGCGTGCAGGAGTGGTTTGTCGCCGGGCGGGCAGCGCGCAATGATCACGCTCGCGCCGGGATCGCCGGGGATCGAGGGTTTTTGGGCCATAGGGCCGCCCTGTGATTCGGGCGCCATCATCAGATAGAGGGTCTTCGCGGCCATGATTTCGTAGGCTTCGCGGGGAATGCCGATCGTGTCGGCATAGTGGGCTGATTGAGATTCCTGATCGGCAAAGCGAGCGATGCGCGGGGCCATCTCCTCCTGGGAAATTTCGATCGTGTCCATGGGGCTCTCCTTTTAGCCAGTGAGCATAGTGTTGAACCTTGTTCGAGGCCAAGAGGGGGGAAACTCTCACCTCGATTTCCCGAAAGGAAAAATGCTAGCGTTCGAACAGCAATATTGCCGTTAAGAGGAGAATTCACATGGTGCGCCGCATCATCGATCTAAGTCTCGACATCGAAGACAACATGCCGTCCCACAAGCTTTTTCAGAGCCCGGTTTATCTGAAAGCCATGACGCACGAGAACACCAAGGCTCTCAATCTTGGCACGCCGGATGATCCGATCACGTTTCAGACCAATTTCATCAGCACGCTGGATCATGTGGGAACCCATGTGGATGCGCTGCGCCATTTTGATCCAAACGGCGCGTCGATCGACGAGATGCCGATCGATCGGTTTTTCGGCAAGGCGGTGTGTTTCGATATGCAGCATATTCCCGACCTCGGGGATATCGACGTTGCTGACATGGAGAAGGCCGAGGCGGAGTCCGGCGTGAAGCTCGATGGTCATATTGTTCTGCTCTGTTCGGGCCTGCACAAGCGTCATTATCCCGACCGTGAAGTGGTGCTGACCAATCCCGGTATCACGGTGGCTGCGACGCAGTGGATGTACGATCGCGGTTCGCGCCTGCACGGGGTCGAGGGGCCGTCGACCGACAAGCCGTCTGACAGCTTGTTCGCCCAGCATCGGATCTGTCGTGAGCTCGGTATCAGCCATATGGAATGGTTGGTAAACTTGGAAGAGCTGCTCGGTTTGGGTGAGTTCGAATTCTTCGGGGTTCCGTTGCGCTTCAAGGGCGGTTCCGGGTCGCCGATCCGCGCCTTTGCTATTGTCGACGATTGATTGGCACGTCGATGGCTCACGATTTTGACTATATGAGCGCCACGGAAATGCGCCTGCGCGTCGCGCGCAAGGACATTTCTCCGGTGGCGTTGACCGAACGGGCTTTGGCACGTGCAGATGAGGTTGAACCCAGACTCAACGCGTTTTTCGAGCTGTTGCCCGAAGAGGCGATGAAGGCTGCCCGCGCGGCTGAAGATGCGGTCATGAAGGGCGACACGCTGGGGGCGCTGCACGGCATTCCGCTTTCGGTGAAGGATCTGATCGCAGTCGGAGGAGCGCCGTTTTCTCTAGGATCCAAAACCATGGAGGGCAATATCGCCGCGGAAGATGCGCCGGCGGTTGAGCGTGTGCGAACTGCCGGCGGTGTCGTGATCGGTAAAACGACCACAAGCGAGTTCGGGTGCAAGCCGGTGGGGGATTCGCCCCTGACCGGGATCACCCGAAACCCTTGGGATACGGACAAGACGCCGGGCGGCTCCAGCGCCGGAGCTGCGGCCTCGGTGGCCGCCGGGGTGACACCGTTTGCGCTTGGCACCGATGGCGGCGGCTCGGTGCGTATTCCCAGTGCCTTTACGGGCTTGGCCGGGATCAAGGGGAGCTTTGCCCGGGTGCCGGTCTGGCCAACATCGGCGACACCGACGCTGGCGCATGTGGGTCCGTTGGCGCGAAATGTGCGTGACGCGGCGTTGCTGTTCTCCGCGATTGCTGGTTACGACGCCCGGGATCCGTTCAGCATCGCCAGCGATGTCCCCGATGTGATCGGCGCCTGTGATCAATCCGTCGAAGGTATGCGCGTGGCGTGGAGCCCGACACTTGGTTACGCTCGTCCCAACGCGGATGTGGTTGCCGTGGTCGAGGCAGCAGTCCGCAAATTCGAGGATGCCGGTGCCATCGTTGAGCAGGTTGATGATGTGTTCGAAGCCGACCCGGCAGATCTCTGGACGGCGGAATTTTACGCCGGGGTCGGCATCAAGTTGCGTGATTTTCTCGAGAACAAGCGCGACATGCTCGATCCGGCAGTCGCCGATATTCTTGAACCGGCTCTCGATCAGGAAATGCAGGATTATTACACCAAGGTCTTCACCCGCTACGCGTTGCGTGACCGGATGACGGCATTGTTCAGCAAATACGACGTGCTGCTCTCGCCGGTCTTGCCGGTGTCCTCGCTCGAGGTTGGGAAGAACATTCCCGACAGTCATGCAGACCGGAACCTGGTGTCCTGGGTCTATTATACTTACCCGTTCAACCTCACCGGCCAGCCGGCTGGCGCGGTCTGCGCCGGTCTGTCGCCTGACGGCATGCCGGTCGGGTTGCAGGCCGTCGGTCGCTATCTCGACGAGGCCTCGGTCGTGCGCGCCATGGCCTTTGTCGAGCGGATGCAGCCCACCGGCTACAACATTTGTAATTTCGAGTGAGCCGCGGTCACGTGCTGCCGGAAAGAGCCTTGATTTCCGCTGCGGTTTAGCGGGGCGTGATGTATTTGGGCAATTCCATTCTAGCGCCGCCATGTCGATCACGAACCCGCGCATTATCGGGGGCGCGTCACCGGGGGGCGCCAACCGGTCTGTGAGACCGAGGTCCTGTCGGGCACGCTGACCCTGTCGGCCTCGATGACGTTTGGCCGCTATGTGCTGGCCCCGGTCGTGGCTGGGTTTCTGGATGCGCATGCGCAGATCGGCGTGGCGATGCTGCAGGTAGAACGGATGGTCGACCTGATCGATGAAGGTGCAGGTCTCGCTGTGCGCATCGGGCCGTTACCGGATTCCACGCTGATGGCGCGGCGGGTCGGTTTTGTTCGACGCATGCTCGTGGCCAGCCCGGATTATGTTGCGTCACATAGTGCGCCAGGCACACCGTCAGGGTTGGCAGACCATCAGGTGATACGTTTACCGGTGTGATTCAAAAAGGTCTCTGGCGGTACCGGGACGGGGCGCGGGAGAAGACCCAGCTGGTAACGCCGCGTCTGGAAACCAATGATGCTGCGACCGCAATTCGGGCCGCTGAGGCCGGGCACGGGATCACCGGGGTGTATTCCTACACGGTGGCAAAATCGATCCAAGCCGGGCGGCTGGTGCCAGTGCTCGACACGGTGATCCCGCCGTCGGTTCCGGTTCATCTCGTTTATCCGCAAGGGCGTTTTGTGGACCCGAAAGTGCGCGCTTTCATGGCATTCGCCGCGCCGCTTCTAACGCAGGCACTCGAAGGGCTGACGCCCGCGGGCGCGGGTCAGTCGTCGTAAAAAGCGATCGTGCGGGTTTCGATGCTCTGGCGTCGCGCAGCGTTGGCGGGACTGGTCGGGTCTTCGAAGGCGGTATGCGCCGTCCAGCGGGCACGGCCGTCCAGCTCGGTGTCGTAGCATTTCAGCAGGATGAGTTCGTCGGGCTGCATCTGCGGGAAATAGACCCAGCGATGGTCCGGGCTGTAGCGGGTGCGGTGGATTTCGCCGACCCGGTCCTTGTATTTCAGGTCCATGAGAATCATGTCGTCGTCGACCAGAGACTGGGCGTCGCAGATGCCGAGCGGAATTTCTTCGACTGTGCCTTTGATCGAGCGCCAGACATTCACATAGACATAGCGTTTCTTCAGCGCCGCCGCGGCCTCGTCGGCGGGCAACAGATCTCGGATGCGCTGCGGCGCGGACAGGTCGGTGTAGTCGTTGTGGACCACATGTACCGGCTCGCGCAGCTTGTGGCTGGTGCGGGTGTCTTCGTCAGCCACCCGAAGCGTGTGGTCAAAGACGAGTACCCGCGACGCGCCGGTGGCCGCCGCCACGATCTTCTCGACTTCGGGGTTGTAAATGCTCTCGATCTGGCTTGAATCGAGGAAGTCCGTGACCGCAGTTTCCTGCCGTTGGAAGGCAAAGCCATTGCTGTCGAGGGTCAGCTGATCGGCGACAGGGCGAGCGTCATAGATCGGGACCGTGCGGTGGTCAGGCACCTCGTCGCGCCGGTTGGATTCACCCATCTCGGCGATATAGGTCACGGGCCGAATGCCGTTATCGACCACATAATTCACGGTGGCCTCGACGAACGGCAGGGTTTGGTTGTCGTAGGCGGACATGGTCATCGGACGGCTTCCTTCTGCGGGTCTGTCCCTATCAAATAGAGCAGATCGTCTGCTTGTCGAGCCTGAAATCATCAGGTCGGGACATTGCGAGGGTGAAACGGGCGCTTAGAGGCGCTTTAGACCGCCGCGCTGGGGCGTGCCTTGACCGCGTCGTACCAGCGCCGGGCATGGGTGGCGTCCTCGGACAGGCCCAGCTTGAGCCAGCCAGCGAATTCAACCGTGACGAAAGCCATGATGTCAGCAGCGGAGAAGTCGTCCCCGGCGAAGAACACCTGGTCCGCGAGAGTGCTGTCCAGCAGTTCGAAAAAATGTTCGACACGCTGCTTGCCGCGGGCGCCAAGTTCGGCGATCTGGGCATAGTTGTGGGGTCCGGTCAGGGCGCGATCAACCATGCCTTTGGCAGTGTTGCGTAACGCTTCCCCGACGGCCAGAAAGCCTTCTTGCTCGGCCCGCCACACGGCGTCGGCAATGCGGGCCTTTTCCGTGATGGTTGTGCCGAGAAGGGCCGGTTCAGGATGGGTTTCTTCCAGGTAACGCCAGCAGCCGTTACTGGTCAGAAACCGCATGCCATCGTCGGTTTCCAGCGTGGGAACGGTCAGGAACGGATTGATGGCCTGAAAGGCTTCGCCCATCTGTTCCTTCTCGCGCAGATCGACCTCGACGGTTTCAATGGCCTCGGAAAGGCCTTTCTCGGCGATGAACATGCGCACCAGGCGGGGGCTTGGCGCGGGGGCACAGTCGTAGAACTTCATGGCGTAGCGGATCCTGATTCGGTTTGAACAGAGGTCTACATTAGCCGCTCGGCGTCAGGGTTCAACAGTTGGGACAGTCCTAATTCAGTTGATCCTGAACAATCTTGTCATAAGTGCTTAGGTCCTCCGCTTCGCCGGATCCGGCCGACGCACAGGCTGAAAGAACGAGCAGTGCAACCACCAGGCCGGCAAATGCTCGGGGGGACCGATATGTGGAGATATTGGTCATCACCGTTAGATGGGTGCGGGGGAGCTGCTGACCAGCCGCGTTTTGTTGAATTGCCGTTGAACGGCTTGGTCCCAAAAGAAAACCGGCGCCCTCGGGGCGCCGGTCTTGCATTCGTCAGACAGATGCGCGGAATATTATTCCGGGATCGGCAGCGGCTGGTCATTCTCGGGAATGTTCCAGGCCGCCTTGACGGCAGGACGGTCGAGCATGGTCATGTACCAGCGACGCACATTGGGATACTCGTTCAGATCGATTTCCTGCCAGTTGTGGCGGGCAGCCCAGGGCCAAACTGACATGTCGGCGATCGAGTAATCGTCGACGATGAATTCGCGGCCTTCGAGACGGGTGTTGAGCACGGTGTAAAGTCGGCGAGCTTCGGCCTCATAGCGCTCCTGCGCATAGGGTGCGATCCCCGGATTGTACTTGGTGAAGTGGTGGACCTGGCCGAGGATCGGGCCGTAGCCGCCCATCTGCCACATCAGCCATTCCATGGTGCGCCAGTAGGCGTTCCGGTCGGTGGTGTTGAGGAACTGACCGGTCTTCTCGGCCAGATAGAGCAGGATCGCGCCGGTTTCGAACAATGGGTAGTTGTTATTATCGGTGTCGACGATCGCCGGAATTTTGTTGTTCGGCGCAATCTTCAGGAAGGCCGGGTCAAACTGCTCGTCCTTGCCGATATTGACCGAATGAGTGGTGTACTCGATCCCGGTTTCCTCGAGCATGATCGCGACCTTGCGCCCGTTCGGAGTGAACCATGTGTAAAATTCGATCATCGAAGACCTCTTCCTCTGTATTTCTGCGTTTCGGATGTTGGAAGGAACCTATTGGCCCGTCCGGGTACGGTCAATTACTGCTTAATCACAAGATATGTGTGGGTTTCAGAACAGACGTCTCAGGTGGCGCGCTTCCAGATGATCACCTGTTTGGTAACGCCATCCGGGCCGAATCCGGTGAACACCATGCGATTGACCTCATGGGTGATGTCACGGACAAGCGTCATCCCCACCATGTTGGGGTCGAGGGCATGGGTCAGTTGGTGGCTCACGGTGTCGCCGTCCAGTGACCAGCGGCCCGAATAGTTGAAGTAGCTCGCGAATGCTTCGGCCCGGTCTTCATCGCTGGGTCGGTCGGCGGGGAGGAAGCGGTCTGCCAGATGGACAATGGCCGACATGCGCCCATTGGCGGTGTACATAATGATGCCCTTGGCATCCCGACCCATGTGGTGGGAGCGCGTCCCGTCTTCGGCTTCCGCGTAGGTCTCTTCGAGTTCCCAGGCACCAATCAGACCGTCATTTGTGATCGCCATTGTCTTCCTCGTTTAGATTTTCGGCGGAGCCTAGTGCCTAAAGCGCGGGGTTTGAAGTACTTGGTGCCGGGTAACATTGCGGCGAAGTGACCACTCGGGCAAAGTCGGGACTTCGACCCAAGCTATTCGAGGATCTGCCCGTGGCCCACAATCTTTTGACCCGCGCCCGTAAGGACACTGTACCGATTGTGGTTGTCGCCGCTGTCCGGCTTGAGGCCTGGCGCAAGGGCCTGCCCAAGGCGCAGCGCGACTGGTTGTCCGGCGCCGGTTTTACAGGCACCCCAGGCTCAAGCGCGTTGCTTCCGGCCAAACAAGGCGGGGTCGACCGCGCGGTCTTTGTGACGGATGGTTCAACCGATATGTGGTCATGGAGCCTTTTGGCGACCCAATTGCCGCTGGGCAGTTACCGGGTTCTTGGCCGTTTGTCGAAATCCACCGCCAGCGATGCCGCTCTCGGCTGGGGTCTGGCGGCGTATGAATTTACCCATTATCGCAAATCCCGGGTGCAAACGCCGGATTTGGTCTGGCCTGCCAATGCTGATCGAAGCCGGGTTGCCGATATGCTTGACGCGACAACGCTGTTGCGCGACCTCATCAACATTCCTGCCGAAGATCTGGGGCCATCCGAACTCGCCGGTGAAGCGAGAAAGGTCGGACGCCGGTTCAAGGCAAATGTAAAAGTCACGACAGGCGACGCACTGCTCAAAGCCAACTACCCGATGATCCACATGGTTGGTCGCGCTTCTGATGATGCGCCGCGTCTGATCGATTTGCGGTGGGGCACGAAGGGGCCGCGCGTCACCCTCGTTGGCAAGGGTGTCTGTTTTGATACGGGTGGGCTCGATCTCAAACCGGCAGCAGGCATGCTGCGCATGAAAAAGGATATGGGGGGTGCGGCCCATGCGCTGGCCCTGGGGCAGCTGATCATGGCCGCGAAGCTGCCGGTACGGTTGCGGGTGCTGATCGGCGCGGTGGAGAACGCGGTGGCCGGGAATGCCTATCGCCCCTGGGATGTACTCAACACCCGCAAGGGGATCACGGTCGAAAATGCCAACACCGATGCCGAGGGACGGCTTGTGATCGGTGACTGCCTTGCAGAAGCCAGCTCGGAAAAGCCCGATTTGTTATTGGATTTTGCCACCCTGACCGGCGCGGCGCGGGTGGCGGTCGGGACCGATCTTGCAGCCGTGTTCGCCAATGATGATTCGCTCTACAGCGATCTTCAAAAGCACGCGGCTATTACGTCAGATCCGGTCTGGCGATTGCCACTACACAAACCTTACCGTGCGTTGCTCGACAGCAAGGTGGCCGATATTTCGAGTGCCAGTGACGGTCCGTTCGGTGGCGGGATTACCGCCGCGCTGTTCCTGCAGGAATTCGTTGATGACGACGTGCCCTGGGCCCATTTCGACATTATGGCTTGGAATTTAGGATCCCGTCCGGGGCGTCCGTCCGGGGGGGAGGCACAGGGATTGCGCGCGACGTTCTCGATGATCGCAGATCGTTTCTGAGGTTAGTCGGAACGTCAGGCTTCCGCTTCGTAGAGGGCGATTTCTTCGGTGAGCGCAGCCGCCAGAGGTACGAGTTCGCTGGAGTATTTCTCGTGGCGCGCTGAGGGCTCTTTCGAAAGTGACCGTCGCACTTGCGCGTAGCTCAGCGTGTCGACAAACCGTTGGTTTTTGTCGAAGGTCAGACAGGCGTCGTCCCAGGCCAGATCGCAAAATTCGAGCAGAGTTTCGATCATTAGCGTGGCTCTCTGACGAGGCTTTCATACCGCAGTTCGAGAATGGGTGGGTTGAGCGTTCCTTGCCAATGCTGCATGAGCGCGTTTTGGTGTCGATAGTAGTGAGCAAGGCCGTCGAGCGAGAATGCGAACTCATTCCCCGTTCGAAAATTCTGGAAGAAACATGACAGGTCGATAGCCAGGGGATGACGCCGGCAATGGATTACGCGCGCGTTCGGGAATAGCTGCCATATGAAACCAAGGTGTTCGGCATCTTGTCCGTGACAAATCGTGCCTTGGCAGAAATGTCTCGAAGTTTGGTCAAATATTTTCTGGCGATATTGTTCAGATCGTCAGTGTTCAGGCCTTCGAGCCCATCGGGATAATCTGCCAGCGGCTTCGGGATGGCTGTCGAGAATTTGCTCGACCAGCGTCGTGCCCGACCGCGGCATGCCGACAATGAAGATCGGTGTTGAATCGGTGATCGTCGAACGGGATAGTTTTGGCAGGCGCTCGAGAGAAAAGGTGTTCCGGTAGCGGTCGAAGCGTTGATTGACCGTAGCCTTGTCACAGGTAACGCTGACTTTGGTGTTGGCACGCACACACACCGCGAAGGCTTGAACGGTATCTTTCTGTTTTTGCAGCAGAGAAGCCTGCATGAACAAAAGACCCCGACGCTCGAAGCGATTGAGGGTTTGCGCAGAAAGTGCAGTTTCGATCAACATTGCTACTTGATCGGGGAGGAGCGCGTTCTGGTCTCCGTTGATGGCGATCTGCCCTGCGGCGCGCGCGAGTGCGTGGGGCGCGGGATTTGTCTTAAGCAGCGGGTCAAGCAAAGCTGTGGCCGCCGCATTATCTCCCATACGGTCCAGAATTTCAGCCTTGTAAGCAATGAACTCGATGTTGTCAGGGGCCTGGGTCAGTAATCCATCGATGGATTTCAATGCTGTTTCGAGGTCGCCGGCTGCCCGCAGGGCGTTGGCATATGCGAGGGCAATATCAAGGCGATCCGGCGCGAGTTCCAATGCTTCCCGGATAACAGCAAGCGCTTGTGTGTGGTCACCTGCCCGAGAGAAGGCATTCGCCATATTAGCCTTGATGCGGGGGTCTTCTGGGGCCAGGGCGCTGGCCGACTGTTAGACCCTGAGGGCCTCCCCCGTGGCACCTGAAAGAAAATGGGCATCACCAAGTGCGGACTGGACATCGGCTCGATCGGGAGCGTTGCCAGCCGCCCTGGCGAGATGCGTGATGGCTTCCTGATGTCTGTCCAATGCCAGACATGCCCGCCCGAGACTAAAAAGGATGTCCGGATTGTCAGGTTGCTTGCGCAGACATACACGCAGGAGCTTGGTACCCTCGTTGAACCGTCCGCGCATGAGTTCTGTTACGGCGAGCCGGTAGCGTGCCTGATCGTTTCCGGGCTCCTTTCGCAGGAGGGTACTATAAGTCTTGAAAGCTTCATCCAGCCGTCCGTCCCGCGCAAATGCGGCGGCACGCTCAAAAAGCTCTTTGTGTGTCGTCATGAAAAGACGATAGACGCAAACGCGTGTGATCCGTCAAGAGCAGTGTGAGGGCCTTCTGTGGTGGTTGTGGTGGCTGAATATTCGTTGGTTATATTGATAATTTTTATATTATTCATTAATTATCATAATTAGTTATTACATAATTGAAACGAGTACTGTTACGTTCAACAGCCGTCTGTGCGGCGAACGAATTCTAGGGGAGACAAACTCGTGGTAAAACCAATTTTGCAGACCTACCCGGTCATCCATGCGGAGAACGAGGCCGAGCGCGAAGCGCTTCGTCCCATCGGCCGCAACAAGGAACGCTATCAGGAAACGGTTCAGGGCTGGCATGAAGTCATCATGGCCGCTGACGACCTGCATTTCTGGGGTGTGGCCACCATCGAGCATCACTTCTGGTCGGAAGGTTATGAGGTTGGTCCCGCACCGGCCATCATGGATGCCTACTGGGCGGCGATTACCAAGAATGTGCGAGTGGGCCAGCTTGGCTATGTGATGAGCATTCAGAATCCGATCCGCGTGGCTGAAGAAACCGCGATCATAGATCACCTGAGCCAGGGCCGCAGCTTTGTCGGCTTTGCGCGCGGGTATCAGAGCCGCTGGACCAATGTGTTCGGCCAGCATTACGGGACCACCTCGACCAAGTCGCCGACAGCGGCTAAGAACAACAAGACGGCCGTTGGCGCGGGCTTTGCCCAGAGCGGGTTCAACATTTCCGACAAGGATGTTGTGAACGATCAGCATAACCGCGATGTCTTCGAGGAAAATATTGAGATCGTCCTCAAGGCCTGGACCCAGGATTCGATGAATCATAAGGGCGATGCCTGGCAGATCCCGTATCCGGGAGACACCGGCGTTGATGATTGGCAGCTTGCCCAGGTCGGTGTGACCCAGCGCATGGGTGCTCTCGATGAAGTCGATGAGAATAATAATGTGGTCAATGTGTCGGTTTGCCCGGCGCCGTATCAGGACCCGCATCCTCCGGTCTTCGTGTCCGGCAGTGGTAGCCCCGAGACGATCGACTACAACGCGCGGATGGGTTTCATCCCGACCTACTTCACCGACATCAACACCGCTGCACCGCTCGGTCTCCAATATGCCGAGACGGCCAAGGAAAATGGTTTCAATTGGTTGCCGGGTCAGAACCAGAACATCGTGCGCTGGCTGCAGATTGCAGACAGCCATGACGCCGCCGTCGACGCGGTGATGGCGCATGACTTTGACATTTGGAAGAACTTCTATGCCGCCATGGGTCGCCGGAAGCTCGACGAATCTGATGTTATTGGTTCGATGCTCGATTCTGGTCTGTACTGTATCGGAACCGCCGAATCAGTTCGCGATCAGCTTGCCGCTCAGTGGGAGCAGATGCCTGCCGAGTTCATCACGCTGATTTATCACTATGCTCAGATGCCCAAGGACAAGGTCATTAAAAACATGATCGAGTTCAACGAAGTGGTGAAGCCGGTGCTCGACGAGATCACCGCCAAGGCCGGCCACGATATGGCCATTGCTGCGGAATAGTCGTTCCGGCGACCTCGCCGAACCGTTTATGATGAAGGGGCTGCGTTCGTCGCGGCCCCTTTTTCTTTGTGTAAACACCCGGTAGGGAGCCTGGTTATGTTGAAAATTCTAGGACGTGCTACGTCGACCAATGTGCAGAAGGTTCTCTGGTTCTGTGATGATCAGGGCCGGGACTACGATCATGATAACGATATTGGCGGCGCCTTTGGCCGTAACGATACCCCGGAATATCTGGCGATGAACCCCAATGGACGGGTGCCGGTGGTGATCGACGGGGCCCACGTCATGTGGGAATCCAACAGCATTATCCGGTATCTCGCCCGGCAATCGAAAAGCGAACTTTACCCTTCGGATTTCGCCGCTCGCCAGATTGTCGAACGCTGGATGGATTGGGAGTTGTCGTTGCTTGCCCCACGCCATGTGCCGATGTTCATCGGTATGGTGCGAACCAAGCCTGAGGATCGAAATCAGGCTGCGATGGATGCCGCGCTCGTCCAATGGAATGCCGCAATGCAGATCCTCGATGACCAGTTGGCAGAGGACGCTTATGTCGCGGGCGAGACGTTCACCCTTGCCGATATTCCGATTGCCCCGATTGCCCATCGTTGGTTCAACTTGGACATCGACCGGATCGAGGCTCCGAATATCAAGCGCTGGTATGCCTCGTTTTCCGGGAACGCTGCGTTCGAGAAATGGGTGAATATCGAACTGGCGTAAATCGTTCCCGTCATGTGTCGGGACTGCCGGTAACTAGTACCCCAACGTCAAATCTACTGAATTCGGCAGGAGGTCGCCGCGTTCAACAGCCGATATACCCTCTGCAATCTGCCGGGCGACACTGCGTGGATCGGTGATGGACGCGTTGTGAGGCGTCACGGTAATGTGCGGATGATCCCAGAATGGGTGGTCGTCGGGCAGGGGCTCGGTGCGAAACACGTCCAAGGTGGCGTGGGCGAGCTGTCCCGAATCCAAAGCCGGGATCAGGTCGTCTTCGACCAGATGGCCGCCGCGCGCAGCGTTGATCAGACAGGCTCCAGCCGGGAGCTGATCGAGTAATTCTGAATTGAGAATGCCTTCGGTCTGGGGTGTCAGGGGCAGCAGGCAAATGAGTATCTGCGTCGTGGCGATCAATTGCGCGAGACCGTCCTCGCCGTGAAAACAATCCACGCCCGGGATACCCTTGAGGGATCGGCTCCAGCCGGCCACATCGAAATCAAGGGAGACCAGCGCCGTGGCGACGCTTCGCCCGAGTTCACCAAGTCCGAGAATACCAATGCGCCGTTCGTCAGCTTGCTTGAGCTCGTATGCGCTGTCGTCCCAGATATGGTCGCGCTGTTGGGCCTCGAGAGCGGGTTGGTTCTTGTGGTGGCGCAGCACATGCATCAGCACGTATTCGCGCATCCCGGCTGTGAGATAGGGGTCTACGACGCGGGATATCGCCGCCTGTTTCGGGAACGCCGGGTCCGTGACCAGATGGTCGACCCCGGCGCCGAGTGAAAACACGACCCGGAGGTTGGGAAAGGTCGCGAGCGCCCCTCCCGGGGGCTTCCAGGCCAGGGCGTAAAGGATATCGGCGGGGTTTCCGGCATCCGGCCAGATGCGGACATCGAGATCAGGATTTCTCTTTTGCAGTTCGCTCGCCCACCAATCGGACTTCAATCCGGGCGCAATGATCAGGACAGCCATGGCAGGCAGCTCAGGTTGAAACCGCATCGCCGCCGACAGCAGCAAGATCGAAGGCGGCTGCCATCAGCGCCTTTGTGTAGTCCTCACCAGGGCGGTCGAAGATTTCGTCGGCAGGGCCTTGTTCGACGACCTTGCCGTCGCGCATGACAATCACGTGGTTGGAGATCGCGCGCACCACTTTCAGATCATGGCTGATGAACAGATAGGCGAGTTTGTATCTCTCCTGCAATCCGCGCAGCAGGTCGATGATTTGGGCTTGTACCGAACGGTCGAGGGCCGAGGTGGGCTCGTCGAGGACGATGAATTTCGGTCGCAATACCAGCGCCCGGGCAATCGCCACCCGTTGGCGCTGGCCCCCGGAGAATTCGTGGGGGTAGCGGTGCCGGACCTCCGGGTCGAGGCCGACTTCCTGCATCACCGTGACGATCTTCTCGTCCCGTTCGGCGGCATTGTCACCGAGCCCGTGTACTTTCAGGCCTTCCTCAATGATCTGGGCAATCGACATGCGTGGGGACAGGGACCCATACGGGTCCTGAAACACCACCTGCATTTCCCGGCGCAGCGGGCGCAACTCGTTGGTGCGCATATCCTCGATATTCTGGCCCTCGAACTCAATCGTCCCCTGGGATGAAATCAGCCGCAGCAAGGCCAGTCCCAGGGTGGTCTTGCCGGAACCAGATTCGCCGACCACCCCAACGGTCTGGCCTTCCCGAATCTCCAGCGTAATACCGTCGACCGCCCTCACGTGGTCAACCGTGCGTCGCATCAAACCGGCTTTGATCGGGAAATGCACTCTCAGATCGTTGGCCTGCATGATTTTTGGCGCCCCGTGATCCGGCGCCAGTGCTGTTCCCGAGGGTTCGGCGTCGAGCAAATGCCGGGTGTAGTCATGGGTTGGGTTTTTGAAGATGTCTTCGGTCGCGCCGTTCTCGACAATTTCGCCCTGGTTCATCACACAGACCCGGTCGGCCATCTTTCGCACGATGCCCAAATCATGGGTGATGAACAGCATCGACATGTCGAATTTCTGTTTCAGATCATCGAGCAGTTCGAGAATCTGAGCCTGGATGGTGACATCGAGGGCTGTGGTTGGCTCGTCGGCGATCAATAGTTTGGGCTCATTGGCCAGTGCCATGGCGATCATCACGCGCTGACGCTGGCCGCCGGATAATTCATGGGGATAGGCGTTGAGGCGTTTTTCCGCGTCGGACAACCCGACCAGGTTCAGCAATTCCAGGGTCCGTTCCCGCGCGGCGGGGCGCGCGAGACCTTTGTGAACAAACAGCACTTCGTTGATTTGCTTCTCGATGGTGTGGAGCGGGTTGAGCGACGTCATGGGCTCCTGGAAGATCATCGCAATGTCATTGCCGCGAATGCCGCGCAGCGTGGCGTCCGGTGCCCCGATCATCTCCTGATCTTCGAAGCGGATTGAACCGTTTGGGTGGCGGGCAACCGGATAGGGCAGCAGTTGCAGGATCGACAGCGCACTGACCGATTTGCCAGAACCCGATTCCCCGACCAGGGCCAGGGTTTCACCTTTGCCGACCTCGAAGGACACCTGCTTCACAGCCTGAACGGCGCCACCGGGCGTCGAAAAATCAACCGAGAGGTTCTGCACTTTGAGCAGCGGTTCGGTCATCAGCCGGCATCTCCTGAAATCTGCTTGCGCGGGTCAAAGGCGTCACGGACGGCCTCGCCCACGAAGACGACGAGCATCAACATTATTGCGATCGAGAACACGGCTGCAAATGTAAGCCATTCGGCGGTGAAATTCTCTTTTGCCTGCTTCAGCATCTCGCCCAGTGACGGTGATCCCGGGGGGAGCCCCAAGCCGAGGAAGTCGAGGCCGGTCAGCGCGGTCAACCCGCCAACCAGGGTGAAGGGCAGGAACGTGATGGTCGCGACCATGGCGTTGGGCAGCACATGGCGGAACATGATCAGTCGATTGCCGAGCCCCAGCGCCCGGGCGGCGCGCACATAGTCGAAATTGCGGGCCCGCAGGAATTCTGCCCGTACCACCCCGACCAGCCCGGTCCAGCTGAACAACATCATGATGAACAGCAAGGTCCAGAACCCGGGCACAAACAAGCTGGCCACGATGAGCAGGACAAACAGGAAGGGCATGCCTTCCCAGATTTCGATAAACCGCTGGAAGCCGAGATCGATCCAGCCGCCGTAGTAACCCTGAACGGCGCCGGCGATTACCCCGATGATGCTGGCGAACACGGTCAGCGTCACACCGAACAGCACCGAGATTCGGAAGCCGTAGATCAGCCGCGCGATGACATCTCGGGCCTGATCATCGGTCCCGAGCCAGTTCTGGAAGGTGGGCGGGGACGGCGCCGGGGTTGGCAAATCGGTTACCGGCGTATCAAAGCTGTAGGGAATAAGCGGCATGAGCAGCCATCCCTTTTCCTCGATCAGTTCGATCACGAACGGGTCGGTGAAATCGGCCTCGGTTTCGAAATCACCCCCAAATGTGGTTTCAGGATAGGCGTTGAAGATCGGCGTGTAAAACCCGCCATCGAAACGCACGATCAGCGGCTTGTCGTTGGCGATGAACTCGGCGAACAGCGATAAAACGAACAGGGTCAGGAAAATCCACAGCGACCAGTAGCCCCGCCGGTTGGCTTTGAAGTTGGCCAGTCGTCGCGCCGTCAGCGGTGTGATGGTCAGGCCGAAAACGCGGTGGGCATCGCTGTCTTGCGGGGGAGGAGTTGTCGCCGTTGTGTCCATCTCAGACCTCCCGGCTCTCGAAATCGATGCGCGGATCCACCAAAACATAGGTCACATCGGTGACCAGCTTGATCATCAGCCCCATCAGACCAAAGACATAGAGCGTGGCAAAGACAATCGGGTAATCCCGGTTCAGCACGGCTTCAAAACCCAGCAGGCCGAGCCCGTCGAGGGAGAAGATAATCTCGATCAGCAGGGCGCCGCCAAACAGGATCGAGAGAAACGCCGCCGGGAAGCCGGAAATCACGATCAGCATCGCGTTGCGGAACACGTGGCCGTACAGCACGCGCCCTTGATTGAGTCCCTTGGCCCGGGCGGTGGTCACATATTGCTGGGAAATCTGATCGAGAAACGAGTTTTTGGTTAGCATGGTCAGCGCAGCGTAGCCGCCGATGACAAGCGCGCCGACCGGCAGCGCGATATGCAGGAAATAGTCGCCGATTTTCCCGAGTAGGCTGAGCTCGTCGAAATTTTCCGACACCAGCCCCCGTAACGGGAACCAGTCGACAAAGTTGCCGCTGGCAAACAGCTGGATGCCGAGAATTGCAATCATGAAGGACGGCAACGCGTTTCCCGCGATCACCACCACGCTGGTCCAGGCATCGAATCGCGTGCCGTCGCGCACCGCCTTTGCGATGCCCAGCGGGATCGAGATGCCGTAGAGGAAAATCGTGGTCCAGAACCCGATGGTGATCGAAACCGGAAGTTTTTCGAGCACCAGATCAACCACCGGACGGTCCTGAAAGAAGCTGTTGCCGAAATCGAAGGTGACGTAATTTTTCACCATCAGAATGAAGCGTTCATGAGGCGGCTTGTCGAAGCCTACCATCTTTTCCAACTCTTCGATGAATTCCGGCGGCAGGCCGCGCGCGCCACGATACTTGGATTCGAAATTCGCTGTGGCATCGCCACGCAGCTGGTCCGTGCCGGGAGCCCCCGCATCGCCAACTCCGCCCGAGACGCGTGCTGTGGCCTCGACCGCCGTGCCCTGGATGCGCGCGATCATCTGCTCGACCGGCCCTCCGGGAGCGAACTGGACGATGGCAAAGTTCAGTAGGATGATCCCGAGCAAGGTCGGGATGATCAGCAAAAGGCGCCGGACGATATATGCGAGCATGGGGCTAGATTATCGCGCCGCGCCGCGCCGGGGCTAGCGGCGGCCCCGATAGGCTTTGACGACAGCATCCTTGGCCGGATCGATCCACCAGGCGTCGGTTTGAACGCCGCTGCGAGGGGTAATCTCTGGAATGCCGTAGCGATCCCAGTACACGACCCGATCTTTGGTGATGTGCCATTGGGGGATGACATAGTGGCCCCAGACCAGCGCGCGATCGAGCGCACGGGTGCGCTGGACAAGGCTTTCACGATCCGGAGCGGTGATCACCAGCTCGATCAATTCGTCGATTACCGGATCCGAGATGCCGATCTGATTGCGTGAGCCATTGCGCGTGGCCGCCTGGGAACTCCAATAGTCCAATTGTTCATTGCCGGGCGATTCCGATTGCCCCCAGCCGCCCGTTATCATGTCGTAGTCGAAACCATCTGTGCGTTGGCGGTACTGGGATGCGTCGACGACCCTAACGTTTGCGGTGATTCCCAGCCGATCGAGATTGCGCGCAAAGGGCAAGGCCACCCGCTCGAACGTCTGGCTGCCCAGCAGAATTTCGAAATCGAACGAAGCGCCGGACTCGGCGTTGACCCGTCTGCCGTCCTTGATCACCCATCCGGCGTCCTCGAGGAGTTTGGCGGCCCGTCGCAAATTACCTCGTATGCCGCGCGGTCCTGAGCCGTCCGTGGCGGGAGGTGCATAAGCTGATGTGAACAGGGCTTCGGGAAGTTTGCCGCGAAACTGTTCGAGGATTTCACGCTCTCCGGCACCGGCATCCTTGAGCAGGCCGCGACTGCCGAGGTCTGAGTTGTCGAAGAAACTATCGGTGCGTGCATAGGCTCCATAGAACAGATTTTTATTCGACCACTCGAAGTCGAAAGCCAGGCTCACCGCTTCACGGACACGAGGGTCCTGAAAGATTGGTTTGCGTAGGTTGAACACAAACCCTTGGATTGGGGCGGTCCGCTGGTGGGGAAATTCCCGCTGGACCAGCATCTTGTCCCGGAGCGGCTTGGTGTCTCTGTACTCGGTGGCCCAGGCCTTGGAGGAGTTTTCACTTATGCGGTCGATATCGCCGGAAATCAGCGCGATACGCGAAACGCCAGGATCGCGGAAGTACTCAAACCGCAGCGTATCGATATTGTTGTGCCCGATTCTTACCGGATGGTTGCGACCCCAGTATTCGGGCACCCGCTCGACGCTGATGGAGCGTCCGGTTTTGACGTCGGCGATGCGGTAGGGGCCACTGCCGAGCGGGCTTTCCAGTGTCGGTTTCGAAATATCGCGGGACGCCCAGTAATGTGCTGGAAGCACGGTGAGCTGTCCGAGAATCAGGGCCAGTTCCGGGTTCTGAGCTTCCCCGAAGGAGAATTTGACCTTGCGCGGCCCGGTCTGCTCGACCTTGGCCACGTCGCGATAATAGAAACGATAAAAGGGCGCGCCTTTCTCGCGAAGTGCGTTGAACGAGAAAATGACATCGGCCGGCGTGACCGGCATGCCGTCGTGCCAGAAGGCATCGTCGCGCAATTCATACTCCACCCAGGAGCGATCAGTGGGCACCTCGATGGTGAGGCAGAGCAAGCAGTACTGGGTGAAGGGCTCGTCCGCCGAAGACGTGGTCAGGGTATCGTAGATCAGCCCGACGCCGGCGGCGGGGTTGCCCTGGATGATGAAGGGATTGAGGCTGTCAAAAGTGCCGACCGTCCGTCGGATATCCTCTCCCCCCTTGGGGGCCCCTGGGTTCACATAGTCGAAATGGGTGAAGGCAGGCCCGTATTTCGTGTCCCCATGCATGGCCATGCCATGGGCCGGTCCGTCCGTGCCGGTCAGCGCCAGTGCAGGCGCGGACAGGGCCAGCCCGATACTGGTGACCGCGGTGAGAATATTGAAGCGAAGCATGCGCCCTCCCGGACTGAACCTGATTTCACTCTTAGATGGGGTTATACGACCCTGCCGATCAAGCAAAACCGTTCCGCTGTCACAGGTTTGTTAGAAGCCGCAGTATCGACGCCACAATTCGTGCGTTTTTTCGCCGAAATTCTCCACGTCAGACCGGTTCGGCCGTGCAGGACAGGCCGAGGGACTGGGCGGTGTTGTCGACGGCTGCGAGGCAGGTTGCGGCTCGGGCCGCGGGCAGCCAGGCTTCAAAGCGCACCACATAGTCCTCGGCCGCCGTGCCTCGGACCCGTTCGCAGTCCATCCGGACGATATTTGCGCCGTAATCGGAGAATGCCTCGGTCAGGCGGGCGACCAGTCCGGGCCGATCGGTGCCGCGCACTTCGACCCGGTGGGTGACCTGGCCGTGTTCGGCATGGGTCGCGCCGAGTATAAACGGGGCCACGGTGATCTCGGCCCCGGCCAGTTCGGGAATCGCGGTCAGCGCGGTTTGGATTTCGTCGGCGGTCAGGGCATCGGGCAGCCGCGCGACAGCAGCAAATTCCGCAGCTTCGCCGAGCACGGCAAAGCTGGTGTCGCCGATATCCGCGCCGAGATCGAACAGGCGTCCGGTTACCGCAGAGAGAAGGCCGGTTCGGTCCGGGCAGGAAAGGGCGATCCGCACGTCGTGGGTCATGATTGCGCTCCTGGCTTGGCGGGCTGCAAGGCCGTCAGGGCCTTGGCGTGGACGGCAGCATCTCCGGAAGCGAGGACCGAACCGGGTGATTCCATTCCCAGCGGGTTGCCTTCCCAGTCGGTGATAGTACCCCCGGCGCCGGTAATGATGACCGCGTGGGATAGATAGTCATAGGGCTGCATGTTGCTTTCAGCGACGAGATCCGTGTGGCCGGAAGCAATCATGGCATAGGCCCAGGCATCCGTGCCGAACCGGGTTTCCAGAACCGCTGATTTCAACCCTGCGTAACGCGCGCTGTCTGGGGTATCGAACATGTCGGGGGAGGTGGTGCACATGCGTGCGGCTGCCAGCGAGGCGCAGGGGCGTACCCGGCTCTCGGTGACGGTTTGGCTGCTGTCTGTATGCTGGACCGACTGTCCTACCTGTCCCAGCCAGCGTTCATTGAGGGCAGGATATGCGTTGAGTCCCAGCACCGGGACGCCGTCGCGTACGAGGGCGATCAGGGTGGCGAAGAGGGGAATACCGTTGATGAACGCCCTGGTGCCATCGATCGGGTCGAGCACCCAGACGAATTCTGCGTCCGTGCGCTCGGCGCCAAATTCCTCACCAAGAATGCCGTGATCGGGGTAAGTCGCCGCGATAAGCGTACGCATGGCGGTTTCCGCCTCGCGATCCGCGCGGGTCACCGGGCTGTCGTCAGCCTTGGTCTCGATCCCGAGATCGGTTCGGAAATGCTGCATCGCCGCAACGCCGGCAGCGTCGGCCAGTCGGTGCGCGAGGGTCTCGAATTCGGGGTCGAGGTCTGCGGTCAAAGCGGGCTCTCCTCAAAGACAAAGCGGCGCTTGCGCACCGCTTTGAAGATAGTCGCTTTTTGCTATCCGTGACTACTGCGCCGGGATCGCAATCGGGCTGTCTGCTTGCTGGCGCAGGAAGGCGATGAGATTGGCACGGTCCTGAACCTTGGACAATCCGTTAAAGTTCATCTTGGTCTTCGGGATCATGTCTTTGGGCTTGTTCAGGAAGTAGTTGAGCTTGTCGAAGCTCCAAACACCGCCCATGGCCTGAAGCGCAGGGGAATAAGTGAAGTCTGGCGTCGCGGCCATCTGCTTGCCAACAATATTGTAAAGGTTGGGACCAATTTTGTTGGGACTGCCCTTCTCGAAAGTGTGGCAGGCGGCGCAGCGCTTGAATGTTTTCTCACCGGCCGCAAGGTCAGCGGAAGCGAGCAACGGCAGAACCGGCACGAGCACCTTTGCGACGGGTGCGGCTGCCGTCTGCATTTTACCCTCGGGAACGTCGACCTTGTAGGCCATCTCGTCATGTCCCGAACTATGGGTCAGTTCATTGACTCCGATACCGATCGCCAATGCAACTGTCAGCGCCACCAGCGCTGCACCCCAAGCCTTGTGAAAATCGCCACCCATAAGTCACTTACCTCGTGTCAACCGGACCGATCGCTGGACCGGATTGGCCTGCGCGCCACGAATTTAGCGAGCGGTCCACCGCCTGTCCACGGGGGAGACGGTTCCGTTCGCTTGCGTCGAGATATATCTTTCGTGTAGCCCATCGACCAGCACCGATGACTATCTCGCGGCATTAGGTCGCAGCGCCTTCAGAGGGATGAAAAACCTGACCAATTCCACTCAAACCCGACCCGTGCCGTCGAACCCGGTAGTTCTGATTCCTGCCCGAATGGCTTCGACCCGCTTGCCGGGCAAACCGCTGGCGGAAATCGCGGGGGTTCCAATGATTGTGCAATGTCTGCGTCGGGCCGAAGAAGCCGATGTCGGGCCGGTCGTGATTGCGTGTGCAGAATCCGAAATTGCGGACGCGGTGACGGCTGCAGGGGGGCGCGCTGTGCTTACCGATCCCGACCTGCCTTCGGGTTCCGACCGTATCTTCGCTGCGCTTGAGGCCTTTGATCCGGCGGGAGAGCACGATGCGATCGTTAATCTCCAGGGTGATCTACCGACCCTCGATCCGGTAATCGTGCGCGCCTGTGTAGATGTGTTGCGCGATCCCGAGGTCGATATCTCGACCGCCGTCTGCGCCATCACCGAGGAAAGTGAACGGGACAACCCGAATGTGGTGAAAGCGGTCCTGGCGCGATCTGGCGATGCGAACACAGCGCGGGCGCTCTATTTCAGCCGTGCCACGGTGCCGACTGGCCTGGGGGATCATTTCCACCATATCGGTCTGTACACCTATCGCCGCGACGCGCTGGCCCGTTTCGTCTCGATGCCGGCCAGCCCGCTTGAGACACGGGAGAAGCTTGAACAATTGCGTGCCCTGGAAGCTGGGATGCGCATCGATGTGGCTCTCGTTGACACCGTTCCACTCGGTGTCGATACTCCCGCTGATCTTGAACGTGCGCGGACCATGCTATCCTAGCTGGCGCGCCTTTTTCAGAAGAACCCTGCACGATGACCGAACCGAACGAACAGCCTGGCGAGCCGGCCAACACGATCGCCTATCAGGGAGTCCCCGGCGCCAACTCGCATATTGCGTGTATGCAGGCGTTTCCGGAGATGACGCCGCTTGCCTGTGCCACGTTCGAGGACGCCTTCGCTGCGGTCGAGACGGAAAACCGCGCCGCGCTGGCGATGATTCCGATTGAGAACACGTTGGGCGGCCGTGTGGCCGACATCCACCATCTGTTGCCGGAATCCAAACTTTATATCGTGCGGGAGCATTATCTGGGGGTGCAGTATCAATTGCTCGCCACCCGGGATGCGACACTCGAAGGCCTGACCGAGGTACGCAGTCACCCCCAGGCGTTGGCGCAATGTCGCGAACAGCTCGCCCAGCTGGGTGTGCGAACCCTGGCCCGCGCCGATACAGCAGGTTCCGCAATGGAAATCGCTGAGCTTGGTGATCCGACTATTGGTGCCCTGGCCCCGGCTCTGGCGGGAGAAATTTATGACCTGCAGGTTCTGCGGTCTCGCTTCGAGGACCGTATCGGGAATACGACGCGCTTTGTTGTGCTGTCGCGCGCCCGGCGCGATCCCGACCCCAGTGAGGGTGCCAGCGGAACGTCGATCATCTTCGAGGTTCGCTCGGTTCCCGCGGCGCTTTACAAGTCGCTGGGCGGGTTTGCGACCAACGGGGTGAATATCACCAAGCTGGAAAGCTATATTTCGGGCGAAAAATTCTCGGTGGCGCGTTTCTATCTGGAAATCGAGGGGCATCCCGCTGATGCCAATGTGGCGCAGGCTTTCGAGGAACTGGACTATTTCTCGAAGAATGTCCGCATACTCGGGGTCTTCCCGCTGGACGCGTATCGCAAAAAGTAATCGCCAGGCGTCTAGCCCTCGGCGAGCCATTCTTCGATCAGGCGGCGGGCGATCGAATCCGGCCGCGGCAATTGCACTTCGGATTCCGGCGTGATGGCCTTTAACTGATCGCGCGACATCCATTCGGCTGAAAGCAGCTCTTTTTCATCGATGGTAATCGCGGTGTCGAGCGCGCGTGCGCGAAACCCAACCATCAGCGAGGCCGGGAAGGGCCAGGGTTGGGAGTGCTGATATTCCACATCGGTGACATGAACACCGACTTCCTCGAAAACCTCACGGGCAACGCAGTCTTCCAGTGTCTCACCGGGTTCGAGGAACCCGGCCAAGACCGATTGCATCCGTCCCTTGAACCGCGGTGAAGCGCCCATAACGATGCGATCCTCGTCATGAACCAGCATGATGCAGGCGACATCGGTACGCGGAAAATGGGAGGCAATGCAGGCTTCGCTGGTGCATCGGCGCTGGTGTCCCGCCGATACGCTGAGAGTCAGGCTGCCGCAAACCCCGCAAAAGCGGTGGCGTTGGTGCCAGTAGTTGATCCCCCGCGCATAGGCCAACAGGTTGCCCTGCTGGTGCTGAATATAGGGCCCGACCTTGCGCAAATCCTCAAACAGGCCCGCCGCGCCCAGCACGTCATGGGTTAGCGGATCTTCAATATGGCTGACATCTAGCGTGAAATAGGCGTTGCCCTCGATAAGGCCCAGCAGGATCGGTTCGACCTCGTCACTGCGCAAGTTGTCGACATGGGTAATGTCAAGGATCGCCGCTTCGACGGTTTCGGTGCCCTTGACCAGATTGTTGTGCTGCCAGACCGGAAGCAGTCGGCTCGTGTTGCTGGAAAGCTGTTCGGAAAGCCAGGCCTCGTCATTGCGAAGATGAGAAACCCGGTCTAGATATTCACCGGAGTAGAAATTGGTGCGCGTCATGTCGATTAAGCCATCCAGGGCAGATGTTCGAATGGGCGGCAGGGTGTCATACGCACAAGCCTGTGGAAAGATGGGGAGAGATTGCCGGGGGGATGTTTATTGCCGGGCTTGATCTGATATAGTGTTTTCGGGAGGCCGGGCGGACGGGCATCTCGCCAACTCGGTCAGGTCCGGAAGGAAGCAGCCGTAACGAGTTCCGCCTGGGTCGTATCAACCGGTCTCCCACTTCGAACACCGAATTAGATATTCGTGTTCCTGCTGTAACTCCGGGAAGCATCAGCCTTTGATGACCGTCGACAATGAAGACCCAACGGATGATCTGCTCGATGCAGCCCCGGACGAGTCTCAGGACTGCAGCCCCACCAGTGACGATCCGAACCAGGTGAGTTTTCTCGACGAGCCGGCTCCCGCGCCGGTTGCAGCTGGCCCTGAACCTGTTTCCGAACTGGTTTCTGAACCTACGACGCCAGCGCCGGACCCCGGACCTGTGCCCGCGACAGCCCCTGTTTCTTCTGCTGCACCGGCCCCTGCCAGCAGCGATGATGCCGACGTGGCTTATCAGGTTCTCGCGCGCAAATACCGTCCCCAGAGTTTCGGCGAGGTCATTGGCCAGGAGGCCCTGGTCCGCACCCTGACCAATGCGTTCGAACTGGATCGGGTGGCCCATGCCTTTATCCTAACCGGAGTGCGCGGGGTTGGTAAAACCACCACCGCACGGATCATCGCTAAATGCCTGAACGCCACTGACGGACCGACGATCGACCCGGACCCGAATGATGAGCAATGCGTTGCCATCACCGAGGATCGCCACGCTGACGTGATCGAGATCGACGCCGCGAGCCGCACCGGGGTTGATGACATCCGCGAAATTCTCGACGGGGTCCGCTACCGGCCGGTGTTCGGGCGTTACAAGGTGTACATCATCGATGAAGTGCACATGCTCTCACGCCACGCGTTCAATGCGTTGCTCAAGACCCTTGAGGAACCGCCCGAGCATGTGAAGTTTATTTTCGCGACCACGGAAATCCGTAAAGTACCGGTCACTGTCCTGTCGCGCTGTCAGCGGTTCGACCTGCGCCGAATCAAAGCCGATGATCTGATCGCTCATTTCAGCGGCATCGCCGAAGCCGAGAACGCCAAGCTCGAAGATGGCGCCCTGCGCCTGATCGCCCGGGCAGCAGACGGTTCGGTACGCGATGGCCTGTCGCTGCTGGATCAGACGATTTCAGCACATTGCTCAAATGGTAATGTCGCCACCGAGGAAGACGTGCGGGCCATGTTGGGCACCGCCGACAGCGCCGCGGTTTTCGATATCTTCGAGGCCCTGATGGGGGGACGGATCGCCGAGGCCCTGGAAGGACTGGGAACGCTTTATGATTCCGGGGCAGATCCGCTTTCGGTGTTGCAGGATTTGCTGGAGCTGAGCCACTGGATCACCCGGGTCAAGCTGGTGCCGAAAGCCGCCGATAATTCTTCCGTGTCAGAACTGGAACGGGTTCGCGGGCAGGAAATGGCCGGTAAGCTGGGGGTCGCGGCGCTGTCGCGGGCCTGGCAGATGCTGCTCAAGGGCGTGGGGGAAGTCCAACGCGCCCCGTCATTGATGCCGGCCGCCGAAATGGTTCTTATTCGTCTGGCCCATGCCGCCGACATGCCGGCGCCTGGCAATATTATCAAGAAACTCGAGAGCGAAGCTGCTGCGGCGCCGAGATCCGCGCCGCCGGCTGGAAACAGCGCACCCGACACCAGCGGCGGTGGTGGCGCACAGGCCGTGGCCGCAGGAAATGCCCAATCTGCAGCTGCCCCGCAGCCTGAATCCCAGGCCCCGGTGCCTGAGCAAGCCCTGGCGCCTGCTGCACCTGCGGATCCTGAAAGTTTTTGGGCGCTTGTGGATCTGTTCGCGGGCAAGCGGGAAATGACCCTGCGCAATCACCTCTATGCAAATGTGCATCTGGTTTTCTATGAACCCGGACGGCTGGAATTTCGGCCGGGCGAAAGTGCCCCGTCAGATTTGCCGGGCCAGGTCCTCAACCGATTGCGCGAATGGTTCGGAACACATTGGCAGGTTAGCGTTTCCCGGGAACCGGGTGAAGCCACACTCGCCGAGCAGGACAAGGTTGCCGAAACGGTGGCCTATGAGCAGGCTGCCGAACATCCGGTCGTCCGCGCGGCGCTGGAAGCCTTTCCGGGAGCAAAAATCGAGCGGGTCGTGACCCGTGACGTGGTCACGGAAGACCCTCCGGCGGAGGAAGAGCTGCCGATCGAAACTGAGGATGACGAATGAAAAATTTGGGCAACCTGATGAAACAGGCGCAGGAAATGCAGGCCAAGATGGCCGAAATGCAAGAGCGCCTGGCGGACCTCACCATCGAGGGTGCGGCCGGCGGCGGCATGGTTACTGTGACCCTGAACGGTAAAAGCGAGATGAAGGGCATCTCGATCGACCCGTCCCTGATAAATGCTGACGAGGCCGAGATCGTCGAGGACTTGATCGTGGCCGCCCACGCGGATGCCAAGAGCAAGGCCGAACAGCGTCAGGCCGAAGAGATGAAGGATTTGACCGGCGGTCTGAACTTGCCGCCAGGCTTCAACCTGCCGTTCGGCGGCTGATCGCGGCACCAGCGCGCGTATGTCTACCCCTGAAATTGAACGGCTGGCTGATCTGCTGGCGAAGCTGCCTGGGCTCGGGCCGCGTTCTGCGCGACGGGCCGTGTTGCATCTGATCAAGCGCCCCGGCGCCTTGATGCAGCCTCTGGCCGAAGCGCTGTCAGGTGCTGCCAATGCCATTCGTACCTGCTCGGCTTGCGCCAATGTCGATACGGTTGATCCGTGCCGCATCTGTGCAAATTACGAGCGCGACCGCAGCGTGATATGCGTGATTGAGGATGTGGCCGATCTCTGGGCCCTGGAGCGCACGGCCTCCTATGGCGGGCTGTATCATGTGTTGGGCGGGACCCTGTCGGCGCTTGATGGGGTCGGGCCCGGTGATCTGCGGATCGGCGTACTTGTGGACCGTGCCCGGTCGCCGGAGGTCAAAGAGGTCATCCTGGCGACCAATGCGACCGTTGCCGGACAAACCACGGCCCACTACATCACCGAACGGCTCGCCGATACGGGCGTGCTGATATCCCGACTGGCCCATGGCGTGCCGGTAGGTGGAGAACTCGACTATCTCGATGATGGGACCCTGACCGCCGCAATCAAGAGCCGGCGCGAAGTCTGAGCGGGTCTACTCGACGCTGCGCAGCAGGGGGGCTTCGCCGAGCGTGTCTTCAACAGCACTTTCGATCGCGGCCGTTTCAACTTCGTCGAGCTGGATATCCTGAATTTTGTCGCCGCGCTTTTTCACCTTGTCGGCTGACGTCCGGATATCCTTGATGTCCTTCTCGGCCAGCTGAAAGTGTTTCTCCAGATGATCGACCCGTTTGTCGAGCCGATCGACATCCTGAAGCATTTTCAGCACTTCGGTCTGAATGATGCCGGCGGCTTCCTTCATCCGCACATCTTTCATCACCGCCCGCATGGTGTTGAGCAGGGCCCATAATGTGGTCGGCGATACAATGAAGACCTTGGCCCGGTGGGCGGCGTCCACGGAATCACCGAAATTGGTGTGCAGTTCGGCGTAGACCGCTTCAGAGGGCAGGAACATCAGGGCCGTGTCGGCGGTTTCGCCGGGGACGATGTATTTTTCCGAGATTGCCTTCACATGGACCGCGACATCCCGACGGAAGGCGCGCTCGGCCTCTTTGCGTTCCGTGTCGGTTTCTGCGCTTTGGAGGGCGCGCCAGGCTTCGAGGGGAAATTTGGCGTCGACCACAATCGGACCCGGCGGGTTGGGCAGGTCGAGCAGGCAGTCCGCGCGTTTGCCGTTTCCCAAGGTGGCTTGGAATGTGTAGCTCCCCGGTGGCATGGCGGATTCGACGAGGCCCTGCAATTGGACTTCCCCGAACGCGCCGCGGGCCTGTTTGTTGGAGAGGATATCCTGCAGCCCCACCACCTGGGACGACAGCTCGGTCAGGCTTTTCTGGGCGGTGTCGATCCGGACCAGGCGCTCTTTTAGTTCATCCAGCGTGGTTTTCTGATTCTTGGTGGATTTCTCCAGGGTCGTGTCGATCTTTCCCGAGAGCAGCTGCAGGCGGTCATCAACGGATTTCGCGAGCGCGCGTTCCTGGGCTTGCAGGGTCTGCGCGAGCTGTGCCTGCTGGGCGGCCTGGGCTTCTGTCATTTGGGACAGGCGAATGGCCAGTTCGGCGGTTTCGGTGCCGCCGGTGTTCCGCCGGCTCGCCAGAAAAAGTGCGGCCAGCAAAGCGCCCACCCCGAGCACAGCGATCAGAATCGTAATAAGAAGAAAGGTATACATGGCTGATATTCTAGCAGTGAGGGCGGATTCGCTGTGCGCTTGACGAAGCCGGTCGCAAGCCATACCTATCGGCGCGAAACGCCCTGATTGTCAATGGTTTGAAGGTTACCGCGATATGGCGAAGCTGCCGATCGTTCTGGCACCGGACCCGGTGCTGAAGCAAATATGCCAACCGGTCGATGTGATCGATGACGACGTGCGCGCGCGTCTCGACGATATGCTCGATACAATGTATGCCGCCCCGGGCATCGGGCTTTCGGCACCCCAGGTGGCCGATGGCCGCCGCCTGATCGTGTGTGATGTCGCGCGGGACGGCGAGGGGCCGCAGGCCTATCGCATGATCAATCCGGAGATCACCTGGCAGTCCGAAGAACAAGTGCAGGCCGAAGAAGGTTGCCTCTCGATTCCGGATCACTTCGGAGAAGTTTCCCGATTCCGCGAGATCAAGGTTACTTATCTCGACCCGGAGGGGGAGTCCCAGGAGCTGGAAGCCAATGGGCTGCTTTCAGCCTGCCTCCAGCATGAGATTGATCACCTCGACGGGGTGCTGTTCATCGATTACCTGACGCCGCTCAAACGCAACATGATCCTGCGGAAGATGAAGAAGCTTAAACGGCAATAGAAGTAGAACAATGCGGATCGGCTTGCTGCCGGGCCGCGACGAAAGAGGCATTGGCTGCCATGCGTATCGCCTTCATGGGAACGCCGGACTTTTCGGTTCCGGCTTTTGACGCCCTGCTCGCGGCGGGGCGCGAAGTCGTGTGCGTCTACACCCAACCCCCACGTCCGGCGGGCCGGGGGCAGAAGGAACGTAAATCAGCGGTCCATGTACGCGCCGAAGCCGAACATATCGATGTGCGCACGCCGATTTCGCTCAAGGATGAAGAGGCCCAGGCCGAATTTCGGGCGCTCGAGCTGGATGCGGCCGTGGTCGTGGCCTATGGCCTGATCCTGCCGACTCCGGTCCTCGAAGCACCGGTTCGCGGATGCATCAATATTCACGCATCCTTATTGCCGCGCTGGCGTGGGGCCGCGCCGATCCAGCGGGCTCTGCTTGCCGGGGATTCCGAAACCGGCGTGACGATCATGGCAATGGATGAGGGGCTCGACACCGGGCCAGAGCTGCTGCGCGCCGCGATTCCTATCAACCCCGAGATGAATGCCGGTGAGCTGCAGGACGCGCTTGGCGAATTGGGTGCGCGATTGATCGTCGAGGCACTCGCGGGCGTTGAGGCCGGCTTGATAGCCCCGACCCCGCAGACTGAAGCGGGCACAACCTATGCGCACAAGCTCGAACGTGGCGAAGAACGCATCGACTGGACGAATACTTCGGCAGAGATCGAACGCCATATACGTGGTTTTGCGCCATGGCCGGGGGCGTGGTTTGAATATGAAGGTGACCGGATCAAAGTGCTAGTTGCGCAAACCGCTGACGGTGATGGGCCTCCCGGAGAGGCCCTCGATGATGGGTTGATGGTGGCCTGCGGCGACGGCGCGGTGCGCCTGTTGCGGCTACAGCGCGCCGGACGGGGGGCGATGGACGCGGCGGAATATTTGCGCGGGCGGTCCGTGGCCAAAGGTACGCGCCTGGCATGACCCGTTTCAAACTCCTCCTCGAATATGACGGCGGGCCGTATGTTGGCTGGCAACGTCAGAAGAACGGGCACTCGGTGCAGGCCGCGTTGGAAACTGCAGCGCGTGCATTTTGCGGCAAAGACATCGCTGTGCATGGGGCCGGGCGAACCGATGCCGGGGTGCACGCGCTGGGACAGGTTGCGCATATCGATATTGCCCAGGACCGGGATGCTGAGACGGTGCTCGATGCGCTCAATCATTTCCTGATCGACGAGCCGATTGTCGTGCTGGCCGCCGAGGCGGTGAATGGAGAGTTCCATGCCCGGTTTTCCGCCACCGGTCGGCATTACCGCTATCGCATTCTCAATCGCCGGCCGCGTCCGGCAGTGAACCGTGGCCAGGTCTGGTGGGTGCCGACCGTGCTGGATGTGGAGGCCATGAATGATGCCGCTCAGGAGCTGATCGGCGAGCATGACTTCACGTCTTTTCGTGCCACGCTCTGCCAGGCGAAGTCGCCGGTGAAATCCATCGAGAAACTGACCGTGCGCCGGGACGGTGAGGAGATTCTCATCGAGGTTTCAGCCCGCTCCTTCCTGCACCATCAGGTTCGAAATATTGCCGGAACACTGTCTCTCGTCGGGAAGGGGAAGTGGACTCGCAAGGATGTGGCCGACGCCCTTGCCGCGCGGGAACGTCCGGCGGGTGGGCCGACAGCGCCCGCCGATGGGCTTTATCTCGTCCGCGTGGATTACTGAGATGCCGCGGGCCGGCAGCGATATAAAATCCCCCCTTATTGTCTTGTTGATCATGATCGCGGCCAGCGGAGCGTCGATTCTTTCGACGGATCTCTATGCCCCGACCCTGCCGCATCTGCCCGCCTATTTCGGGACCGATGCGGCAACCGTGCAGCTCACAATGGCGCTCAATCTTGGGGCCTATGCGTTGGCGCAGTTGATCTGGGGCCCGCTCGGTGATCGTTACGGGCGGCGTGGCATTTTCATCATTGGCATGGGGGCCTTCGCTCTGACCGTAGTGGCGGCCGCGATATCTCAAACCATTGGCCAACTCATCGTAGCCCGCATTCTGATGGGCGCGGCGGCCAGTGTGGAAGCGGTGCTGGTTCTCGCTGTGATTGGCGACCTCTATAATGGTGAGGAATCGGCCAAGATTTTTGCCGTCTATGGGATGGTGATTTCGCTGGTGCCGGCGGCGGGCCCGATTATCGGCGGCTTTGTCTTTGAATGGTTTGGCTGGCGCGCCAATTTCTGCCTGCTGGCGGGTATCGTGGTGCTGGTGTTTGCGCTGGGTCTGGTGCGATTGCCTGAAACCCTGCCAACCGCGGAGCGAACCGCGCTCCGGCTGTCCGCCATTCTGAGGGGCTATGGACGATTGTTGGCAAATGGCGGGTTTGTCACTGTGTCGGCGACCCTGGGCCTCGCGATCGGGGCGATCTTTGCCTATATCACCGAGGCGCCATTTATCTTGATCGACAAGCATGGGATCGAGACCCGGTATTTTGGTCTTTACCAGGCCGTGATTGTGCTCGCGTTCTTTATTGGTAGTCTGATGGCCAGTCGCATTGTCGACCGGATCGGCGTGCCGCGCCTGTTTGCCATCGGCGTCTGGAGCGGATCGCTGTCGGGTCTGTTTGTGATCCTCGCCGTTGGCCTCGGTGAAACCCCGGCCACGCTGACAGCCGCGATGAGTGTTTTCGCCTTTGCGCTGGGGCCGTTATTTGCAACGGCTCCGGTGCTCGCATTTGAGCGGGTGCCCGATCACGGTCGCGGTATGAGCGCGGCGATGCTGTCGACCTTCGAAATGGGCGGTGGGGCATTAGGGGCGTTGTTTGTCAGCCTGGCGCCGGACGGAACGGCCTGGCCGCTGGCAATCTGTGTTTCTGGCGCGGCGGTTTTGCTGTTGGTCACGGGTTTGCTCGCCCTGCGGCTTGTCGCAACGGACTAGCCTGTCGCGTACTAACCCGCTCCAGCCTGGCCTATGAGATTTTGAGCACCGGCCCATATCAGGATGGCGAGCACGATTTCGATCACCACCACCATGGCCGCCGACAGGGGCGGCGCATCGAGAGCGCTCCGGGCCACGAACCAGCCATAGACGAAGGTCACTCCCAGCACCACGATGTAGATCGCGGCGCCCCAGCTGGCGCTGTCGGTACCTTCATTTGCGAATATGGCGATAGCGGGCAGGACGATGGCCGCACGAATGATGCTCGACCAGTTCCACGCGATCACGAAAAGTACGAAGCGATCGCTGCGCTGAATCATTTCCGTATAACCCGCGATGACCAGGGGAAAAACCAGCCATTGGAGGGCATAGATCTCCAGATAGATCAGCGTCGTGTGCAACGTATCGGACGTCGTCGATGTGGCGGGGTCTCCGCTGAGTAGGAGCAGCGTTGCAATCGCGTCCGCAGGGAGAACGATCGCGGCAGCCCAGAAGGAATGCCAGAAAGCCGTAGGGCTTACCTGGAAATATTGCAGCCCGGTGCGGTCGAAATGCAGCAATCGCCACGCACCAAAAAATCCTCGTATGGCGTCCTGCAAGGTCATGTCGCGCGGGTGTGCTCTCGTAGGGTCAGGCGTTCAGTCCAAAATAGGTCTCGAGCACCGAGAGGTATATGGCTGTCAGCTTCACGATGTCGTCGGTGGCGACATGTTCGTCGGCCTTGTGCATCGTCTGTCCTACCAGGCCAAACTCGGCCACCGGGCAGTATTCCTTGATAAACCGAGCGTCCGATGTGCCCCCCGTCGTGCTGAGTTCGGGAACCCGTCCGGTGGCCGTCTCGATCGCGGCAGAAATCGCGGCGCTCAGGTCACCCGGCGGGGTCAGGAAGGCTTCGCCGGTCACCCGAAAGCTCAACGCATAGGTTGCGCCACTGTCGCCCAGTGCGGCATCGATGGTTTCGCGCGCCCAGACCGCGAGACTGTCCGAGCTGTGCAGATCATTGAAACGAATGTTGAAGGTCGCACGCACCGTCGCGGGGATAACGTTATTGGCCGGATTGCCCACATCGACGGTGGTGAGTTGCAAAGTTGAAGGCTGAAAATGTGGCGTGCCCTCGTCGAGTGGAGCCGCGGTCAGCGCGTTGAGCATGCGCACCATGTGGTGGATCGGATTGTCGGCCAGATGGGGATAGGCGGTGTGCCCCTGGATGCCGCGGACGATGAGACCCCCGGTGGTGCTGCCCCGTCGCCCAATCTTGATCATGTCGCCGAGGGCGTCCGGGTTGGTGGGCTCACCAACGAGGCAGGCATCAAGGTTTTCCCCGCGTTCGGCAAGCCATTCGAGAACCTTGCAGGTGCCATTAACCGCCGGGCCTTCTTCGTCGCCGGTGATCAGCAGGCTTATCGATCCGGGTTCGGCCCAACTGTCCGGGTTTCCGTGGGCTTTGGTCAGCTGGTCGACAGCAGCCACAAAGGCGGCGATGGCGCTCTTCATGTCTGCCGCGCCGCGCCCGTGCAGCATGCCGTCGATCACCGCGCCTGAGAACGGGTCGCGTGACCAATTATCCCCGTCTCCGACGGGGACGACATCGGTGTGGCCGGCAAAGCAGAAGTTGCGTCCTGCATTGCCGATTCGGGCGTAGAGGTTTTCGACATCCGGCGTGTCGATGTCTTCGAAACGCAGGCGGTGACAGGCAAACCCCAGGCCGTCGAGCGCGGTGCCAAGCACGCCGAGGGCTCCCGCGTCTTCCGGGGTGACGCTGGGACAGCGGATCAGCGCCTGGGCCAGCGCGATGGGGTCGCCGGAATCACTCATAGGTCACGCGTCAGTCCCGCAGTAATTCGTTGATGGAAGTCTTGGCGCGGGTTTGCTCGTCGACCCGCTTCACGATGACAGCGCAGTAGAGGCTCGGTCCCGGTGTGCCGTCCGGCAGGTCCTTGCCGGGCAGGGTGCCCGGAACGACGACCGAGTAAGAGGGGACGCGGCCGACGAAGATTTCGCCTGTGACCCGGTCAACGACCTTGGTCGAGGCTCCGAGATAGACACCCATGGACAGCACGGCACCTTCCTCAACGATCACGCCTTCGGCGACTTCCGAACGCGCCCCGATGAAGCAATTATCTTCGATAATCACGGGGTTGGCCTGCAGGGGTTCCAGCACGCCGCCGATCCCCGCACCACCCGATAGATGAACATTCTTGCCGATCTGGGCGCAGCTGCCGACAGTGGCCCAGGTATCAACCATGGTGCCGCTGTCTACAAAGGCGCCGAGATTGACGAAGCTGGGCATCAGCACCACACCCGGTGCGATATGGGCTGAATGGCGCACGATTGCGTTGGGAACGGCCCGGAAACCGGCGTTCTCGAAGTCGCCAGCGTTCCAGCCGGCGAACTTGGATGGGACCTTGTCCCACCATACCGTGCCGTCGCCAGGTCCTCCGGGGATCATGCTCATATCGTTGAGACGGAATGACAGCAGCACGGCCTTTTTGAGCCATTCGTTGACGACCCAGTTTCCGTCGCGCTTCTCGGCGACCCGGGCGGCGCCGCTGTCGAGTTCGGCAAGGGTAGTTACGACGGCGTCGTGGTCTGCGCCCGTAGTGGCGGGCGTCAGGGATTCACGGTTGTCCCAGGCGGCTTCGACGGCAGATTGGAGGTCACTGGTGCTCATGTCTTCTTCCTGTGTCTTTCAGTGTTGTCAGCGCGCGAAGATGGCGGTCCGCAGGCCCGGATGTCAACGTTATGTCAGCGGTTTCATGTGGCCGCGCCGAGGACGGATTCGAGCCAGGCCACCAGGTCGCCGGTTTCGTAGTGAATATAGTCACAATCCGCATCCGGTATGGCCCAATAGGGGTCAGCGGTGGTGTCGTAGCGCACCCAGACCGTCGTCATGCCCATATGTGCGGCGGGTTCGAGGTTGGGTCCAATGTCTTCGAGCATCACCGCATGGGTGGGATCGATCTCGTGGCGTTCGGCAAGTACCTCGTAGGGCTCGGGATTGGGCTTGGGGATGTAACCAGCCGCGGCCACATCGAAGATACCCTCGAACAGGTTGGCGATTCCCAGATTTTCGAGCACGGTTTGTGCATGCGCGGTCGAGGCGTTGGTGAAGATCACCTTGCGACCGGGCAAGCGCTCGAGTACCGATTGCAGCCTCGGCATGGCGCTGACCACCGAGTAGTTGACAGCGTGCACATAGTCCATGAATTCGATCGGATCCACGTCGTGGTCGTTCATCAGACCTCGTAACGTGGTGCCGTACTCGCGAAACATGCGCTTTTGCTCGATCAGGGCGTGGTCAGGGTCGAGTGAGAGTGCTGCCGCCACGAACCGGGTCATCCGTGCCGAGACTTCGGCCATCAGACCGCACGATGCCGGGTAGAGGGTGTTGTCGAGATCGAAAACCCAGGTTTTGGTCTGGTGCAACTGTTCGAGAGACTTCATGACATAAAAATCCGCAAAAATTCGGGGTTTCAGCCGGTTTGGCGCCGGCAAGAGGTTAAGACTTCATTAACTGCGCGCCCGGTAAACTCTGATGATCCGCGCGTCTACGTGCGGGGCGTCGTTCTGTGCTTGGGCACAACTAACCGGAAAACGGAGACAGTGGGTTGAGTCAATCTTCTGACAGATTGGTTTTATCACCCGAGGGCCAGCAGAGTCTCGATGATCTGCGCCAGGAGCGGGATCGTTTTGTCGCGCTGGCGTTTTGCAGCGCAGACCTTTTGCTCGAGCTTGATCCGACCGGTGAGGTCGTGTTTGCGGCCGGGGCGACCAAGGTCTTCACCGGACGAAGTGCGACCGAATTGCAGGGCGTAAGAATTTTCGATCTCATCCATCCCAGTGAAACGGGAAAACTCGACCGATTGCTGCGCGATGTCCGTGCGGGCACACGCATTAACGACTTCCATATCACGTTGGTCTCGCTAACCGATGAACCTTCGGTTTTGACGATCAGCGGGTTTCACATGTCGGATTTCGGGGGGCATACCTGTCTCTCTTTCCGGGTTCGTTCGACTGCTTCGGTGTTTGCCGATGGAAAGGTGGTGCGGGTTGAAGGGCTCGAAATCCACGACAAGGGTTCGTTTGCCGGAGCGGCAACGCGCGCTCTGAAGGACAGCGCCACCGGTGGTGACGGTCATAAACTGACCATGATCGAGCTCGGGGCCTATGACGAGCTTCGAGAACGTCTGAATGACGATGCGCGTACCGAGCTGTCTGCCGCCATGGGATCTATGTTTCGTTCGAGTTCTCTGGGTGGCGACCTCGCGGGTCAAATCGACGACAACCGCTTCGGGCTGGTCCACGATATTAATCTCGACGTGACCGCATTGGCGGATCAGATCGCATCCTACGCGCGAGAGGTTGATCCGACCGGCGAAGGGGTTTCGGTCAAGAGTGCGACCGTAGATGTGGATTCCGGAGCGATGTCCGACAAAGACACCACCAAAGCGCTGGTCTACACGATCAACCGGTTCTGCGAAGAAACCGCTGAAGGGTTCTCGGTACGAAACCACTCTGAAATTTTCTCATCTCTGGCATCTGAAACCGTTGACCGGCTAAACAAGTTCATCGAGATGGTCCGCCAGGGGGCGTTCGATATTGCATTTCAGCCGATCTGTGACATGCGGGACGGGCGGCCGCATCATTTCGAGGCGCTGGTCCGGTTTGATCGCAACAATGTTGAAACAAGCCCGTTTGAATTTATCACATTCGCCGAAGAAGTTGGCATCATCTGTGACTTCGATCTGGCCGTATCCCGAAAGGTCCTTGTCTGGCTGGACAAAATGCAGGGGCAGGGCTTCCGGTATATGACGGCGGTCAATCTTTCGGGATTTTCCCTGAGCACGCCGAAATTTATCGACGATCTGATGGCGTTGCTGAGCGAGTTCTCCGAAGCCCGGGAGCATATCCTTTTTGAGGTGACGGAATCCGCCAAATTGAAGGATCTCGAAGAAGCGAATCGAATCATTTAATCCTTGCGCCAGTCCTCGGCCGGTCATATGCGTCAGGTCGGCTGAGTCGGCAGGCGTTTATGCTGCCCAGATGGCGGTGCCAAGTCCGTGTTCGGTGAAGATTTCGATCAGCAGCGAATGGGCCGAGCGGCCGTCCATGATCACAGCTGCGTCGACGTCATTCTCCACCGCATCGATGCAGGTCTCGACCTTTGGGATCATTCCACCTGAAATTGTTCCATCCTCGATCAGGAATCGTGCCTGTTCGATCCCGATATCCGAAATCAGCTCACCGGCATTGTTCAGCACGCCGACAACGTCGGTCAGCATGAGCAGTCGTGCCGCCCCAACAGCCGAAGCTATCGCACCCGCGGCAGTGTCGGCGTTCACGTTATAAGTCGCACCGTCCTCGCCGATGCCGATTGGTGCAATCACCGGAATGATATCCGCACTGGTCAGGCTGTCGAGCAAATCTGGATCAACATGGGAGGGGTCGCCGACAAACCCAAGATCGAGGATTTTTTCGATATTGGAATCGGTCTCATGATGGGTGCGGCGTAGTTTTCGCACGGACATCAAATTACCGTCCTTGCCCGAAAGGCCGACCGCCCGTCCGCCTGCAGCGTTGATGGCAGAGACGATGTGTTTGTTGATCGATCCTGAAAGGACCATTTCGACGATCTCGACGGTTTCCGCGTCGGTGACGCGCAGCCCATCGATGAATTCGCTTTTTATTTTCAAACGTTCGAGCATGGCGCCGATTTGTGGTCCGCCCCCATGCACAATGATGGGCTCGATGCCAACCTGTTTGAGCAGCACGATATCGCGTGCAAACGCACTCGCGAGTGTCTTGTCGCCCATCGCGTGCCCGCCATACTTAATGACGAAACGCTTGCCGTTGAACTGGCGCATATAGGGGAGGGCTTCGGCCAGGACGCCGGCCTTGGCGAGAAGTTCTTCAGGCGGCGGTGCGCTGTCTGGACCCATTTTACGTTCCATTCTTCGTGCCCGAGGCATGTTTGCGCCCGAACTTAACCCAACTCAGCGGGGGTTCGCCAGCGTCGCCAGATCTGCCCGTAATTCTGCCAGCCCGATGTTCTTGCGCGCGCTGGTAAAAATGAGGTCTGGCAGAGCGGCGGGGTGTTTCTTGAGGGAGGCCGCGACCTTGTCCGTTATCGAGGCCAGTTCGGCGGCTTTCGGCTTGTCACATTTGGTGAGAACGACCCGGTAAACAACGGCGGAAGAATCAAGCATCTCCATCATTTCTTCGTCGCCCGCTTTTAAGCCATGCCGGGAGTCAATCAACAAGCAGAGCCTCTGCAAGTTGGGGCGTCCCCGTAGATAGTCCCGCAGGGTCTGGTTCCAACGTGAGATGTCAGTCTTGGACGCGCGGGCATACCCGTATCCGGGCAAATCAACGAGCATCAGGCGCCCGGCGAGATTGAAGAAGTTCAGCTCTCGGGTGCGACCGGGCGTGTTGCTGGTGCGGGCCAGGGCTTTGCGGCTCGTAAGCGCATTCAAAAGGCTCGATTTACCTACATTCGACCGTCCCGCAAAGGCGAGTTCCGGCAAGGTTGGTTTGGGCAATGTGGAGAGTTCGGCCACACCCATCACAAAGGTGCATTCCTGCGCAAAAAGGCGCCGCGCGCTTTCCAGTGTGGCTTCGTCGATTTCGCCTGGGCTCGGTTCCATGGCGTTAGGTATCTGTTTTCCCGCCACCGATGGCTACGCCCATGCGGCGCATGATGATGTACTGCTGAGTGATCGAAAGCAGGTTGTTCCAGGTCCAGTAGATCACCAGGCCGACCGGGAAGTTGGCCAGGAAGAAGGTGAAGATCAGGGGCATGAGCAGGAAGATCTTCGCCTGGACCGGGTCTGCAGGTGCCGGATTCAACTTCTGCTGTGCGAACATGGTCAGGCCCATCAACACGGGCCAGATACCCAGCGCGAGGAAACTGGGTGGATCCCACGGAATAGCCCCGAAGAGGGTGAAGAAATTAAGGGGGTCGGGGGCCGACAAATCCCGGACCCACCCGAAAAAGGGGGCGTGACGCATCTCGATGGAGATGAAAAGCACCTTGTAGAGCGCAAAGAAAACGGGGATTTGCAGCACAATCGGCAGGCAACCGGATACCGGATTGACCTTCTCTTTCCGGTACATGCCCATCAACTCACGCTGCATTGTCTGCTTGTCGTCGGCGTATTTCTCACGCAACTCCGCCATTTTCGGCTGCAACGCCTTCATGGAACTCATGGCGCGGTAGGACTTGTTTGCCAGCGGGAAGAAGAACAGCTTGATCAAAACGGTCACGGCCAGAATTGCGAGGCCGAAATTGCCCAGCCAGTTCGCCGCAAAAATGATTACATTGAGCAACGGTTTGGTCAGGAAGAAGAACCAGCCGAAATCGATCGACAGTTCGAACCGGTCGATGCCCAGGTCGTCGCGATAGGCTTCAAGCGTCTTGAAGACTTTGGCACCGGCAAAGAGTCGGTTGGTTTTCTCCAGGCTTTCGCCCGGGGCCAGCGACGTGGCCGTGCTTCGATAATCGGTCTGGTAGAGATCGGCACCCGTTCCGGTCGTATCGTACAGGAAGCGTGCATCGAGCTGCTGATCCTGATCCGGTACGAGTGCAGTCAGCCAATAAATATCCGTGAACCCGAGCCAGCCCCCCTTGGACGCAAATGTCTGGGGCACCTCCGGCTCATCTTCGAGATCGTCATAGCTGATCTCATGCAGATCCTCGTTAAGCACCCCAATGGGCCCCTCGTGAAGGATAAAGAACCCGCGCGTGTCAGGGGTGTTGACGCGCGTGACACGGCCAAAAGAACTGACATTAACCGACGCGTTGCTGCCGTTCTTGATGCTGTCCGTCACTGTGAACATGTACTTCGCATCGACGGCGATGGTTCGGGTCAAGATCAGACCGTCATCCGTCCGTGCGGTCAGGACGAGGGGTTTTTCCGTGGTGAGCTTGTTCTGCCGAGTTGACCAGAGGGTCTTGCCGCCGCCGGTTACCGTGCCGTTGCCGGTGAGCCAGCCGAATTCTGCAAAATACGGATTCGCGGTTCCCCGGGGGGAAAGCAGGGTGATGTTCTCACTGCCGGCCTCGACCGTTTGGCGGTAATTCCGGAGCGTTAGATCGTCGAAGCGCCCACCGGTCAAGTTGATCGAGCCGCGATATGAGGCGGTTTCGATGGCGATCCGGCGGCTTTCCACGAGCACGTCATCGCGCTCGCGCGGCTGCGCCGGCGCGGCGGATAGTGCGGACTGACCGGGCGCGGGAACCGCGGGGATACCAATCGTGTTGGGGTCGCGTCCTGCGGCCTCTTCAATGCGCTGGAGTTCGGCTTCGGCCTGTTCCTGACGCGGTTGTTCGATCAGCATCTGCCATCCGAGAAGGATGGCTAGGGACAATGCGATTGCGAAAATAAGGTTCTTTTGGTCCATTGCCGATCAGGCCCCTGGATGCGACACGGATGCACCGTGTTCATTGTCGAGATGATTGTCCGTTTCGTGAGTGCAAACCGGAGGCACAGGATTGTACCCCGCCCCGCCCCAGGGGTTGCACGAAATAATTCGGCGCAATGCGAGCCAGCTGCCCTTGAGCGGGCCGTGTGCCGACAAGGCTTGCGCAGCATAATGCGAGCAGCTTGGCTCATACCGGCAATTGCTCCCCAGCACAGGCGAAACGCCCCACTGCCAGATCCAGATCGGCAATTTAAGAAGCAGGATTGTGGTTTGAGCTACGAATTGCATCAGGACGCGTTTTCCGGTGTGTGCGCCAATGCGTCGCATTTCTTCAGGGCGACCTCCAGGTCGGAAATCAGTTTATCGTATGAGCGGCGCGCCGTCCCCGCCCGTACGATCACAACATAGTCGCAATCATTGCGTGCGGATTGGGGAATTACCTGACCCACCGCAGCCCGGAGGCGCCTCCGGGAGCGATTACGAGTAACCGCCCCGCCGACCTTCTTGGTGGCCGTAAAGCCCACCCGTATCTGTCCATCGCGGATGAGTGCGTTTTCGGGACGGGGGGCGACCTGAAGCACGAGCCCCGGTGCCGCCCAGCGACGTCTGAGCCCTGCAACCCGCAGAAAATCAGCTCTTTTGGGTAAACGCGCCACAGACGAGACAGCGTAATATCCCGCCGTCGGCGTCGTTTCCACCGCCGTCGTTGTCATAGCTCATCAATCCTGGTGATCGTGTTGGCACGGCACAGCCGTACACAACAGCACTTAGGCGCTGAGTTTTTTGCGCCCTCGTGCACGTCGGCGCGCCAATACTCGACGTCCACCCACGGTTTTCATGCGGGAACGAAATCCATGGCGGCGCTTGCGCACCAGATTGCTCGGTTGAAATGTCCGCTTCACGCGAATTCTCCATTGCCTTCGGGGGCTTTGCAATTCGGCGCGCTGTATACGAACTCACAGGATGGAAGTCAACGCGTGTCGGCGGTGTTTACGTCGCAATATTCCTCACGCATCGGTGAATGGTTTCCCCATTCGCGATGCACCAAGTACGGTCGCAACAACAAGGCACGGTTTTAAAATGAGTAATCCCGATCTCCCGGCGTCACGCAAGTCTGCTTTCATCAAGAAAATCATACCTTTGTCGATCCTCGTTGGAGGGCTGGCGGCATTCTTTGTACTTGATCTTGATCGCTATGCTTCCCTCGATGCGCTGAAGCAGAACCGAGAAACCCTGCAAGCTTTCGTAACTGATAATGGTTTGCTTGCGGTCCTCGGATTTGGTGCAATTTACGCGATCGTGGTGGCGTTCTCACTCCCTGGCGGCGCCATCATGACTCTGACCGCTGGTTTTTTGTTTGGCACGGTCGGCGGCGGATTGATCGTTGTGGTTGGCGCCACGCTCGGCGCCACGGCATTGTTCCTGATCGCGCGGACGACGCTCGGCGATGTGCTGCGGGCAAAGGCTGGCCCGTTTTTGGCCAAGATGGAGGATGGGTTCCGCGAGAACGCCCTGAGCTACCTTCTGGTGTTACGCTTGATTCCGGCGTTCCCATTCTGGCTGGTCAATCTTGTTCCCGCGTTTCTCGGTGTTTCGACCGTCACATATGTGGTCGGAACCTTCTTTGGAATCATCCCGGGAACATTCGTCTTTGCCTCAGTCGGCGCGGGTCTGGGAGCCATTCTCGATGCAGGTCAGGTTCCGGATCTGGGAATTATCTTCCGCCCTGATGTCCTGGGGCCGCTGGTTGGACTCGCGTTGTTGTCGCTGCTTCCCGTTGCCTACAAGAAATATCAGACGAAAAAGAAGAAAACTGCGACGTCGCAGACCTCCTAAGCCGCCTTTCTCGATTTACGAATACGGGTTGATTGCCATGAGCGAAATTCGAAACGTTGATATCTGTGTGATCGGTGCCGGGTCCGGTGGCCTTTCGGTGGCGGCGGGTGCTGTGCAGATGGGTGCGAGCGTGGCCTTGTTCGAACGCGGCAAGATGGGGGGCGACTGTCTGAATTATGGCTGCGTGCCGTCAAAAGCGCTGCTCGCAGCCGGTCATGCGGCCGCCCATTACGGGCACACCAGCCAGTTCGGCGTGACCGGGGATTCTGCCACCGTCGACTTCGGCGCGGTGAACGACCATGTGCATGGGGTAATCGGCGGCATCGCCCCCCATGACAGCGTCGAGCGGTTTCAGGATCTCGGGGTAGAAGTCTATCAGGAGGGGGCTCGGTTCACGGGACCACGCGAGGTTTTGGGTGAGAACGGCACCCGGGTGCGCGCCCGCCGCTTTGTCGTCGCCACCGGTTCATCCCCCGCCGTGCCACCCATTCCCGGGCTCGATCAGGTGGCCTTCCTGACCAATGAGACAATCTTTGGCCTGCGCGAGTGCCCGGCACATCTGATCGTTGTCGGCGGTGGACCCATCGGCCTTGAGATGGCTCAGGCCCATCGTCAGCTTGGCGCGAAGGTGACGGTGCTCGAAGCGATGCAGATCATGGGCCCCGATGATCGTGACCTGGTGGCCGTCGTGCGGGCACGACTGAGCGCGGAAGGTGTGGGTATTCACGAAGGCACCAAGGTGATCTCAGTGGAAGCCGCTGCCGACGGGGTTGTGGTTGCCTGCGAGTGCGACGGCAAAACATTCACAGTGTCGGGAAGTCATATTCTGGTGGCGGCTGGGCGTGCGCCCAATCTTGCGAGCCTCGACCTTGAGGCTGCCGGGATTGTTCATGACCGCCGCGGAATCGAAGTGGATGCCCGCCTTCGGACGACGAACAAACGGGTTTTTGCGGTTGGAGATGTTGCGAGGAAATATCAATTCACCCACATCGCCGGGTATCACGCCGGCATTGTCATCCGAAATGTGCTGTTTCGTATGCCGGCGAAGTTAAACTACGACGCGGTTCCCTGGGTGACCTATACGGATCCCGAGCTCGCCAATGTCGGACTGACCGAAGCAGCGGCGCGTGAGGCCCATGGCGATGATGTGCGGGTGGTCACGGCCGAGTTCGCCGAAAACGACCGGGCCCGCACCGAGCACAAGACCGAAGGCCTGGTGAAGGCGGTGATCGGCCGCAAGGGACGGATTCTGGGGGCCGGCATTGTCGGTCCCCAAGCGGGCGAGCTGATCCAACCCTGGGTGCTGGCGATCTCTCAGAAAATGAAAATTGGTGCCATGGCGCAGATGATCGTCCCCTATCCGACCCTGGGCGAGGTGAACAAGCGCGCGGCCGGCGCGTATTACACGCCCTCGCTGTTTTCCGACCGCACCCGCAAAATTGTGCGTCTTTTGGCAAAACTTGGATGACCACGCGCTCCCGGCTAACTGTCCGCGCGCATTTCTGCTAAACACATATGCGGTATGATCCGGTCGCGCAAATTCTCGCTGCCGCCGTTTGCGCGTTCGCTTTCGGCTCGGCTTCTGGTCCTGACGATCGCCTTCGTCATGCTGGCCGAAATCCTGATCTATGCGCCGTCCATTGCGAATTTTCGCATCAACTGGCTCACCGATCAGGCCGACTCCGCGCATCTTGCCGTTTTGGCTCTCGAGGCCGCCTCGGCGGAACTGATCAGTGAAGACCTGAAAGCGCAGCTGCTGACCCGGGCGCAAGCCTATGCAGTGGTGCTCAAGCGCTCTGACCGACGTCTGTTGCTCTATATAGCTCCACCGCCACCGGTAAACGTGACTGTGGACCTGCGGAGCCAAAGCCTGCTGCGAAACATCGGTGCGGCGTTTGCCACTATGCGTCGGACCGGCGACCCGACATTGCGTCTGATCAGCCCGACGGACCAGGACCTCGATCTGGAGGTCGAGGTGGTGCTCAACGAAGCCCATCTGCGCCATGATATGATTGCCCATTCCCGCAATATTCTGCTCCTCTCCGTTGTAATCTCGCTGATCACGGGCACGCTGCTTTATCTGTCACTGCAATGGCTGATGGTGCGTCCGATGCGGCGCATTACTGAAGACATCACCCGCTTTTCCCAGGACCCCAAGGATACTTCGCGGGGCGTCGTTGCGACCCGGCGGGGAGATGAAATCGGGGTTGCTCAATCCGTGCTCGCAGAAATGCAGAAGGATTTGCGCGCCGCACTGCGCCAGCAGGAACACCTGGCCGCGCTGGGTTCGGCGGTAAGCAAGATCAACCATGATTTGCGCGGTATTCTGTCTACGGCGGTGTTGCTGTCGGACCGGTTGTCGAGCGTCGACAATCCGGAAGTAAAGCGCACCGCTGCCCCGCTCATCCAGGCTATCGACCGGGCTATCGGTCTCTGCACCCAGACGCTCACCTATGCGCGTGACGAGGGCCCCGAGCTCACCCGCACGCGCTTTCGCCTGCGCGAATTGCTCGATGAGGTGGCGTCAGACCTGGCCGTGCTGGGTGAGGGGGCTGAGGCTCAGGCCGGCGAAGCGCCCAAGGTGATAAACGAGGTTTCTGCAGATGTAATCATCGAGGCCGATCGCGACCAGATTTACAGGATCTTTGCAAATCTCGGACGCAACGCGTTCGAAGCTGGCGCCCGCCGGGTTACCTTGCAGATGGTTGAAACGCCGGATTCAGGCCTGACCGTGGATGCCAGCGATGATGGTCCAGGGTTCGCCCGGATGGCCCGTGAGGGCCTGTTCGAGCCGTTCAAGGGCTCAGCACGCAAGGGCGGGACCGGGCTGGGCCTGGTGATCGCCCGAGACGTCATGCAGGTACATGGTGGGGACATAGTGCTGGCGCACACCGGCGACGACGGCACGGTGTTCCGCCTAACATTTCCCACCGGGGATTAGGTGGTCAATCCCGGAAGCGTGGTTTGAAATGCTCAGCGTGCCCATACACTGCACAGGTTGAACACGCCATCGAACACCCGCAGGCTTTCGCCGTTGTCGAGGGGGAAATAGCAGGGCTTCGGGTCTATCGTAACATTTTGCCGCTCCGCTCTGGCTGTGTCGATGGAGGTCTTTGCCAACGGGTTCACTCAATTTGACGTGAGCAGGGTTTTCTATTCGATGCTCCGCACCAACATCGGTTTCATGATTGCAAACCTCCCCGCCCAATATTTGAAGCTTTGGATGAGTTCGGCCGCTATTGCGATCGTTGTGTTTGCGGGCGCGTCTTCCGCCTCGGCCGCACCGAAATCCGATCTTTGGCTGCGCTGGGACGCTCATGACCCAGCGGCAACGACAATCGTGAACCACGCGGCCTGGTCCCGAATTCTAGAAACCCATCAGCGCCCCCATGCAGATGGTGTCGCACGGTTTGACTATGGAGGGATGGACGGTCGGGATCGCGAGGCGCTTGAGACTTATATCGTGTCCTTGTCGAAGGTTCGTGTTAGCGCGCTCAACCGGGGCGAACAGCTCGCTTACTGGATCAATTTTTACAACGCCCTGACCGTAAAAACGGTGCGAGACCACTATCCTGTGGGGTCGATTTTGAAAATTGATATCTCGCCCGGCTTCTTTGCCATCGGGCCCTGGGGCAAGAAGCTGGTCATTGTCGAGGGGGAGGCCCTGTCCCTCGACGATATTGAGCATCGGATCCTGCGACCAATCTGGCGGGATCCGCGAATCCACTATGCGGTGAATTGCGCGTCCATCGGCTGCCCCAACCTGCTGCCCTTTGCTTATACCGCAGACCAGCTGGACCGGTTGCTGACGGAAAACGCGATTGCTTATGTAAATCACCCGCGTGGCGTTGACCTGCGGAATGGCGAACTGACCCTATAGAATATCTACGACTGGTTTCAGGAAGATTTCGGCGGAAGCGAGACCGGTGTTCTGGCCCATCTTCGAGAATATGCGCGACCCGAGCTCCGCACGCAGCTCCGTCTCGTTCTCGACGTCACACTCTATGATTACGATTGGTCGCTGAATGGGGTTGCGAACCCCTAGTCGGACCCGGAAGCGCTTGAGCCTTGTTCGGGGCGAATGAAACGCTTTAGCTTGGGGTCATGGGCTTGAGTGAACATGAACAGGTGGTTCGACGGATCGCCGAGCGTCGCGAAGACATGGCCGCTTTGACGGCCGACCTAGTGCGTATCCCGACGGTCAATCCTCCCGGTGACGTCTATGACGACGGCGCGCGCTATATTGGTGCGCGGCTCGAGAAACGCGGCTTTGGTGTCGAGTATTTGCGGGCCGAGGGCGCGCTCGGTGATAGCGACGCTTATCCCCGCACCAATATTGTCGCCCGGATCGAAGGTGACGGCCCCGGGCCGTGTGTGCATTTCAACAGTCATATCGACGTGGTTGCTCCGGGCGAAGGCTGGACCGTTGATCCCTTCGGTGGCGAAATCCGGGACGGCCGGGTCTATGGCCGGGGGGCCTGTGACATGAAGGGCGGTCTGGCGGCGAGCATCGTTGCGGTGGAGGCGATACTCGATTCCGGAATTCCGTTCCCCGGGGCGATTGAAATTTCGGGCACCGTGGATGAGGAATCCGGTGGCTATGCTGGCGTCGCCTGGCTGGCTGAGCGGGGATATTTCTCGCAACCTCGCGTCGATCACGTGATCATTCCTGAGCCCCTTTACAAAGACGCGGTCTGTCTTGGCCATCGCGGGGTCTGGTGGGCCGAAGTGGAAGTAAAAGGGCGAATCGCACACGGGTCGATGCCGTTTCTCGGTGTGTCAGCCATTCGGGGCATGGGCGCGTTCATCGAGAAAGTGGAACGTGAACTCTATCCACGTCTCGAACAGCGCCGGACCGAAATGCCGGTGATCCCCGATGCTGCGCGACAATCGACCCTCAATTTCAATTCGCTGCATGGCGGATTGCCTGAACAGGAATACGCCGATGGCTTTCCTTCGGCACTTGTCGCAGACCGCTGCCGAATTGTCCTCGACCGTCGGTATCTGATCGAGGAAAACAAGGAAGATGTGCGCGACGAGGTTGTTGCGTTGCTGGAGGACCTGCAGCGCGAATGGCCGGAATTCGAATACGCGCTGAAGGAGCTGTGGTCTGTTCCGCCGACCATGACCGCGCCGGAACTGCCGCTGGTCCGGGCGCTGAACCGAAACATCACGCGGGTGCTCGGGGTTGAGCCGCGCCATGTGGCCTCGCCTGGCACTTATGATCAGAAGCACGTCCGTCGGATTGGCAAACTGGAGAACTGCGTTGCCTATGGGCCGGGAATTCTCGAGCTTGCCCACCAGCCTGATGAATATATAGAGATTGACGACATGGTTGCGTCGGCGCAGGTGATGGCCGGGGCGACCCTCGATCTGTTGAAGAGTGAAATATGATCAAGACAGGTGTGACAAACGGGATCACGGATGTTGCGGGGCTCCGGGTGGGGGCGGCGCATGACGCCGATGTACGGACCGGGGTGACCGTGGTGTTGCCCGACACACGTGCGATTGCGGCTGTCGACGTTCGCGGTGGCGGCACCGGCTCAAGGGAACTTGAATTATTGAGTGCCGACGGCACCGTCGATGCGGTCGATGCGCTGGTGCTGAGCGGCGGCTCAGCCTTCGGTCTGGCCGCCGCGGATGGCGTGGCTGGCTGGCTGGCAGAGAACGGGCGCGGTTTTCCGGTGGGGGATATGCGCGTGCCGCTGGTGCCGACCGCGATCCTGTTTGATCTCCTCAATGGGGGTGACAAGGCTGGCTTCAGCGGAAGCGCCGACGATGCGTTACCTTATCGTGCTTTGGCGCGGCAGGCCGTGTTGGAGGCGGGCGATACAATCGGCAATGGAAATGTGGGTGCCGGATATGGCGCCGTGACGACCGGACATGACGGGCGCAAGCTCAAGGGCGGACAGGGGACGGCCTCGTTTGTGATTGACGGCGGTATCACAATTGGTGCGCTGGCGGCGGTGAACGCGGTTGGCTCCGTTGTGGCCAGTGAGGCTGGACAATTCTGGGCCGGCCCGATTGAACAGGCGGACGAGTTCGGGGGGCGTGGCGGCCCGGCTCAGATTGAAGTTCTGGACCACCCGCTGAACAAATATGGTGATCTGGCGGAAAGCGCGAACACGACCCTGGTTGTCGTGGCGACAGATGCCGCGCTCGACCAACGCCAGGCGCGGCGGGTGGCGATGATGGCGCAGGCCGGGTTGGCGCGGTCGATCCGACCGGTCTTCTCCCCCATGGACGGGGACGTTGTTTTCGCCTTGTCGACCGGGATTCATGCCGTCGACGACGTTCGCCACGTGGCACAAATCGGCATGCTTGCAGCAGATTGTGTGACCCGCGCTGTGGCACGTGGGATTTATCATGCGCAGGCCCTCGATGATGTCTGGGAGAGCTACGGTCAGGCCTATCCCATCCACGATGGACGATAAGCGGCGAAACTTGCTATGCTGCGGCGCACAATAAAATCATTGGGGAATGGTTGAACATGAACAAACTCCTGCTTGGCCCGGCTTTGGTGGCCGCCATCGCACTCCACGGTCTGTCGATCCTTCCAGCAACAGCCCAGACCAAAGACAGTCTGACGATCGGGTTTACACTGGAACCACCGCATCTGGATCCGACGGCGGGAGCTGCTGGCGCGATTGACGCCACGGTCTACGCGAATGTGTTTGAAGGGCTGACCCGGATCGATGAAAACGGGGCGGTCCAGCCGCAGCTGGCCGAGAGCTGGTCGGTTTCCGAAGACGGGCTGGTTTATACGTTCAATCTCAAAACTGGTGTGACGTTCCATGACGGGACGGCATTCGATTCCGCCGACGTGGTGTTCTCGTTCGATCGGGCGCAGGCCGAAAATTCGGTGAACGCCCAGAAACCTCTCTTTGTGGCCATTGAGAAGGTCGTCGCGGTTGACCCGCAGACAGTTCAGGTCGTTCTGTGGCGACCTGAAGGCTCCCTGCTGTTTAATCTGGGTTGGGGCGACGCGGTTATCGTGGCGCCGGAATCTGCCGCAACAAACAAGACAAATCCGGTCGGGACGGGCCCGTTCAAGTTCTCACGCTGGGTCAAGGGTGACCGGGTGGAACTGGCGGCCGTTTCAAAAGACAGTCCAATTCAGAAGGCGGTTTTCCGCTTCATCCCGGATCCGTCCGCCCAGGTTGCGGCCCTGAAGGCCGGCGATATTGATGCGATCACCAATCTCAACGCGCCCGAGGCCGTGCTGGCGTTTCAGGCTGATTCCAATTTTGAAGTCGCGATTGGCTCGACGGAAGGTGAAACCATTCTGTCGATCAATAATACCCGCGCGCCCCTGAACGATGTTCGGGTACGCCGTGCGATTGCCCATGCCATTGACCGGCAGGCGATTATTGACGGTGCCATGTTCGGGTTTGGCACGCCGATCGGCACCCATTTTGCCCCGCATCATCCGGCCTATGTCGACCTGACGGGCACCTATCCGCATGATCCGGCCAAGGCGAAGGCCCTGCTGGCCGAAGCCGGGGTGAGTGACCTGAAGCTGACCCTCAAGCTTCCCCCGCCGATCTATGCCCGTCGTGGCGGCGAAATTGTTGCCGCCCAGCTCAAGGAAGCCGGCATCGCGGTGGAAATCATTCCGGTCGAATGGGCCCAGTGGCTCGAACAGGTGTTCCGGGGTGACGATTTCGACCTCACGGTCGTTTCCCATACCGAGCCCCTCGATATCGGGATCTATGCCCGGGATAAATACTATTTCAACTATGATTCCCCGGCGTTCAAGGCGGTGATCAAGCGTCTCAACGCCACGAGTGATCCGGTTGCGCGGACGGCACTGTTGGCGGTGGCGCAGGACATCATCACCGTTGATTCCGTGAACGCCTACATGTTCCAGCTCGCCCGGCTTGGCGTCTGGCGCAAGGGTCTGAAGGGCATGTGGCACAATGCCCCGGTGCAGGCGACCGATATTACCGGCGTGCGCTGGCAATAGGACCGGCGGGCCAGAGGGCCCGAGGACATCATGTTGACCTATCTTGTGCGCCGCGTTCTTGTCCTGCTTGCAACGCTCGTGGTTGCGAGTGCGGCGATTTTCGTGGTGCTCGAGGTGTTGCCCGGTGATCCCGCGCTTCTGATTCTGGGTATCGAGGCCCAGGACGACACACTGGCCGCATTGCGGGCCCAGATGGGGCTCGATCGCCCCGTTCTCACGCGTTATCTCTCCTGGATTGGTGGACTTTTGTCAGGCACGAGCGGTGTCAGTCACACTTACGCTGTTCCGGTCTTCGAGCTGATCGGTGAACGACTTGTGGTGACAATTCCACTCGCCCTGATCGCCCTACTGGTCTCGACCCTGATAGCGGTCCCCCTCGGAATGCTGGCCGCGACTCATCGGGGACGTCCGGGGGATTACGGGGTGATGGGGTTTAGCCAGATCGGCATGGCGATCCCGAATTTTTGGTTCGGTATTGTTTCGATTTTGATTTTTGCCGTCGCGTTGGGTTGGTTTCCCGCTGCGGGTTTTCCAGGATGGGATGCCGGGTTTGGGGTGGCGCTTTGGGCCCTTGTGCTGCCGGCGATGTCTCTCGCGCTGCCCGAGGCCGCAATTCTTGCGCGGGTGACTCGGGCCTCAATTCTCGAAACTCTGAGCGCTGACTACGTGCGCACGGCGCGGGCCAAGGGTCTTGACGAACGCCGTGTCCTTTGGGGGCATGTTTTGCGCAATGCGCTGATTTCCATGACCACAATTCTGGGGCTCCAGTTCGCCTTTCTGCTGTCGGGCTCGATCGTCATCGAGAACGTGTTTGCTCTTCCGGGTCTGGGGCGTCTGATTTTTCAGGCGGTCAGTCAGCGCGATCTGGTGGTTGTGCGGGATGTGGTGCTCCTGCTTGTGGTTTTTGTTGTGGTGGTGAACTTCCTCGTCGACATCGCCTATGCCGTGATTGATCCGCGGGCGCGGCGGGCGGCATGATGCGGCGCCATCCCAATTTTCTGCTCGGGGCGATCCTGACCGGCACTCTGATTTTGATGGCGGTAATTTCGCTGATCTGGACTCCCTACGCTTTTGACGCGATTTCGATCGTCGATCGGATGCAGGGACCCAATGCTGCTCATTGGTTGGGGACCGATCAATTCGGGCGTGACGTCGCAACCCGTTTGATGGTGGGCGCGCGCAACTCGATACTTGTCGGGGTTGTCGCGGTCGGGATTGGGCTGGTGGCCGGTGTGGCACTCGGTCTTTTGGCTGCCGCGCGCGGTGGTTGGGTCGATGAGCTTGTGGCCCGGGGGTCAGATGTGGTGTTCGCTTTCCCCGCGATTGTGTCGGCCATTTTGATCACAGCGATCCTGGGGCCGGGCGCGGTGAACGCCATCATTGCCATCGGAATATTCAATATCCCCATATTTGCTCGGGTTACACGGGGCGCGGCGTTGCAAGTGTGGGGCATGGAGTATGCCCGCGCCGGCACGGCGATCGGCAAAAGCGGGTTTGGTGTGACCCGCGACCACGTCCTGCCGAATATCGCCTCGGTCCTGATCGTTCAGGCAACAATCCAGTTTGCTGTGGCAATTCTGGCGGAAGCCGCCCTGGCTTATCTGGGCCTGGGCACACAGCCCCCCGCGCCAAGCTGGGGACGGATGTTATTCGATGCTCAGACCCTGATGAGCATCGATCCCAAGCTGGCGATCCTGCCCGGCCTCGCGATTGCGCTCGCGGTGCTTGGCCTGAACCTTCTCGGGGACGGATTGCGCGATATTCTCGACCCGCGACTGCGGACCGAGCGGGTTGGTTAAATTCCGCGCGACTAGTCGGCGGCGATCGGCTTTACGAATTGCAGCTCGAGATCCCAGGGGAAATGGATCCAGGTGTCCTGGCTGACTTCGGTGACAAAGGTATCGACGAGTGGGCGCCCCGCAGGCTTGGCGTAGACCGTCGCCAGATGCGCCTTGGGCAGGATCTCCTGCACAACCTTGGCGGTCCGTCCGGTGTCGACCAGATCATCGACAATCAGGGTGCCCGCGCCGTCGCCGTCGATCGTTTTGAGGATCGTCAATTCGCCCTGGGCCTGATGGTCGTAGGAGGACACGCAAATTGTATCGACGAGCCGGACTTCGAGCTCGCGGGACACGATCGCGGCAGGGACAAGGCCACCGCGTGTGATCGCGACGATCCGTTCCCATGGGCCTTTTTCGGCAAGGCGCCATGCCAGAGCCTTGGCGTCACGGTGAAGTTGCTCCCAGGAAACGGGAAAATCATGCTGCGAAATAGCCATGGTGGAAGTGTCCTGACGGGGTAACGGGTGAAAAAATATTAAAGCGGTGCAAGCGGGGTGGCGCAATCACGGATCGACGGATTCAGGTGCCGCGTTCCTCGATCGGGTGCAACGTTACACCGCCGATCCGCCAGCTGCCGTCATCCTGTTGCTCCATGCGGTAGAGCGCCACAACACCGAACCCGTCGGGGCCAATGAAGCGAACCGGTTGGGTCGGGCGGCCCTCCACGAGGATCGGGTCTTCGAATGAATAGGAACGGGGTCGATAGACCTGTTTGAAGCTGGAGCGCACCATACGTATGAAGCGCTCCGGGGTCTCGAAGGTTTGCTGGATGTCGGGGCTGGCGAAGCCGAACGCCGCGGCGCTGTCATCGCGTCCTAACGCTTCGGTCTGGCCCTTGATTGCCATTTCGAACGAGGCGCGCTGATCCTCGGCCTGGGCCAGAGTGGCCACCCAGAACAACGCCAGGAAGCCCACGAGCATTTTGCGGTAAACAGACATGTGAAGAGTATATGAGCGAATTTCCCAGGATACCATTGCAACACTCTCCAAGTAAGTGGGTATAGTTTGTGAAGGTTCGAGGAGAGTGTCATGGCCATTGAAAAAATCGACGCTGCGAATGCAGGTCTTCCGAAATTTGAGCTGTCTGAGAAAGAAGATCAGACGGAAGCTCGGGTTTTCGCGTTGTCGAGTCACGCGCGGGCACGCGAGGCCCTCGATTTTGGCCTGCAGGCCCGAGATCCCGGGTTTAATATTTTTGTGGTGGGGGAAGACCGCAGTGGTCGGATGACGGCGACACTCGATTATCTGAACAACGCCGCGGAGAGCGGCAACCCGCCCGATGACTGGCTGTATCTGAATAATTTCAACCGCGGCAACGAACCCCTCGCCGTGTATCTTCCGGCCGGGGAGGGACGTCAGTTCCGTGACGCCATGAGCGCGCTGATCCCGCAGTTGTGCGAAGCCCTAAATCACGCATTTAACCGAGAAGAGTACCAAAAGCGCCTGCAGGATTATGACACCGCGATGCGTGCTGAAATCGGCAAGGGTATTGATGTGGCGCGCGCGGAGGCGGAAAAATCAGACCTGTCACTGGTGCAGTCCCCGGAAGGATTGGGGGTTGCCGCCCTCGGCGAAGACGGTGAGCCACGGGATACCTCGAAGCTCCCGGAGGCCGAACGCAAGGGGATGGAAGAAAGCGCCTTGCGCGTGAGCCGGATGTTGGCTGACATCAATCGTGACGCGGCACATCTGCAGGCCGACCTGGCAGAACAGGTGCGCGAACTCAACAACAACGTGGCCACGAATGCGGTCAGCGGCTTAATCGATGCATTGGCTGAGCGGTTCCAGGACCATCAGGGTCTCAACCGCTGGCTGACCGCTTTTCGCGTCGATGTGATTGAGAACATCGCGCTGTTTTACACGGGTGACGAGCAAGCCCCGCAAACGCCGGGCGCGCCACCGCAGGTCCGTCCAACCCCGGAAGCCCGCTATGCGGTCAACCTGCTCGTCGACAATGCCGATGTCAGTGGCCCCCCTATCGTTCTGGAGGGCAATCCAACCTATGAGAACCTCTTTGGGCGCATCGAGTACCAACAGGTGGGTGGGGCGCTGCAAACAGATTTCACGATGGTTCAGCCCGGCGCCCTCCACCGTGCCAATGGCGGCGTCCTCGTGCTGCGGGCCGAGGCCCTGGGGGCCCACGCGGTCAGCTGGGATCAGCTCAAGGGTGCCTTGCGGGACGGGGTGATCCGTCTGGAAGAGCAATACCGCACGACCAGCGTACCGGTTGCGGGAGCACCGAAACCCGCGCCGGTGCCGCTCGATGTCAAAGTCGTCATCGTGGGTGATCCGCGTTGGTACTACACCTTCTTTTCCGTCGACCCGGACTTCCAGGCCTACTTCAAGGTGAAGGCCGAAATCGATGGCGAGATGGATGTCACGGCCGATAACGTCGCATGCTACGCGGGCCTGTTGCAGGGGTTTGCCAACAAACATGGCGCGATCACATGTGCGCCTGACGCGATCAGCTATTTGCTGGGATACGCTTCGCGGCTCGCCTTTGACCGGGAAAAACTCACCGCGCGATTTGAGCTGGTCGAGGACATCGTCAACGAGGCGATCTATGTCGCCCGGTCCGCGGGCAAGAAGCAGGTCGATGAAAATGATGTACGAACAGCCCGTGCCAGCCGCCGCAACCGAAATGCGCGGATGGAGGACCGGGTTCATGAATCGATCCAGCGCGGTACCGTGATGATTTCAACGTCCGGCGAAGCGGTGGGGCAGGTGAACGGCCTGACCGTCCGTGACACGGGCGACCATGCCTTTGGCGCACCCTCCCGGGTGACGGCGCGGGTTTCCGTGGGACGCCGCGGGGTCACCAACATCGAGCGCGAGACCATGCTCGGCGGTCCCATCCAGCAAAAGGGTGCTTTGGTTATTCAGGGATTTCTGGCCGGGCTGTTCGCACGGCGCATGCCCCTGTCCTTCAACGCCTCGATCACCTTTGAGCAAAGCTATGGCGGCGTGGAAGGGGACAGCGCGTCCCTGGCCGAAGTGCTGGCGATCGTCTCGGATCTGGCCGAACTGCCGTTGCGCCAGGACCTAGCCGTGACCGGCTCGGTCAATCAACGCGGTGAGGTCCAGGCCATCGGCGGTCTTACGTATAAGGCCGAAGGGTTTTACCGGGCCTGTGTTGAAGCCGGTGATCTGACCGGTCAGCAAGGTGTGGTTTTCCCGCGCTCCAACGAGCCTATTCTGGTGCTCGACGATGACGTGGCGGGGGAAGTCGCGGCCGGGCGGTTCCACGTCTACTCCGCCGCCCATGTGGACGAAGCGATCGAGCTGTTCCTCGGCCTGCCTGCCGGCGTACCGGATGCAGACGGGCAATACCCTGCAGACACCGTCTATGGACGGGTCGCCGCACAATTGGAAAAATTTGATCGGGCGTTGGACGCGCGCGATGCCTGAACGAGAGGTAACCTAAATCCGCTAGCGGACGTAGATGTGTACTTCGTTGCTGGCGACTTCGCCGCTCGACGTGGAGTTCAACGAAAGTCGGTCGCTGGGCAGTCCCATCTGGGCGAGGTTCTGCACCACCTGCTCGGCATTGCGCCGGGCCTGGTTTGCGTTGATCGCGACCTGTGCCGGGGTGCCACGCTGGGGCACAATCGACACCACATCAAACACGGATCCCGGGCGTCGGTTGAGCGCTTCGCTCACCGCCGTAAACAGGGGCTGCTGATAAGGCACGTTGGGCCGGTCGAAACGGATCACGACAAGCGGGCGACGATTGGCGAGGTTGCCCGCCGTGCTGGCCGGGCCGGCAGTGCCAAAGGCCCGGTTGGCCAGGCTGGTGCCGAACAGCTCACCGTTCTTCACGGCGACCGACAGGACGGTCAGATCGCTGCGTTCGCGGCCGACATAGTTTGTCTGCCGGGCGATGTCTTCATTAAGTTCGTTCAGCAGACGGTCGATCAGAACCACGGTCCGGTTGACCTCGTCTTCGAGCACGGCAAGCTGAAGATGGTCTTCGTCCACGGCGCCGGTCAGGCCGTAGGTGGCGCGGGTCGATTCCAGGATGAAGGCGGACAACGAGCTGTCATTCGCGGCCTTGTTCGACAGGGAAACCATCTGGCCCACGCTGTCGGCGATGCGGTCCAGGGTAATCTGGGCTTCGGTCCAGGCTGCCGTCATGCTCGGATTGCCCGGCGTGGTGCCGACCTGCAAGCGGGATTGGATCTGCGCCATCAGCGCCTGATAGGCCTGGGCATCCTTGATCGTGTTTTGGCGGAGCGTCTGGAGTTCTTCATTGTCTTGGCCGACGCTCATCTGCAAGCGGCCAAGGTCGTCGCGCAAGCGGTTCACCCGGCGCCCGACTTCGGTGCCCGTAGGTTGCCCCGCCGTCACACCAGCCGGTGCGAAATTGCTCGCGCCGAGTGTCGGCAGCTGATTGGCTTCCGCGGCGCTCGCGTTGGCTTCCGCGGCGCTCGGGTTGGCTTCCGCGGCGCTCGGGTTGGCTTCCGCGGCGCTCGGGCGTATCTGGACGCGTTCACTACCGGCCGGATCGTCTCCGGTCAGTGATGGAATCAATACGTTATCGGTGAATTCACAGCCTGCCAAAAGCAGAACCGCGCCGGCCATTGCCGACCAGGTGCGTTTCGTTTTCATCCGACCCTTGTCCCTCGGTGCCCCTGCGCTTGCCCTGAAGAGAGCTGGCCCACGCTGCGGAAGCGCAAAAATTGCTGATTAGCCAATCGGTTGTGGGGGATGTTACCGATTGGGCTTGCTCGCGGCAAGCGGCTTTTGGCCCGGATTTATGCGACAAATTTAACCATAACGATACCCTGGGTGCGGGCCTTGCAATCGATAGGGCGATTGATTAGCTTCCGCGCGCCTTTGGCAATGCGCCCGTAGCTCAACTGGATAGAGCGTCTGACTACGGATCAGGAGGTTGGGAGTTCGAATCTTCCCGGGCGCGCCAAGGTTTCTTTTTTTATCAGTGAGTTAAGTAGATATCCAATTTTGGGGTCCGCGCTTCTACATCTGATCTTACGGTCATCTTACGTTAAAAGTCATCGCCCTCCCTCGACCGATATTTACGCCCGCGCGCGTTCCGGCCTATGATTTGGGTATGAAAGCTCTCACCGCCGCCCGCCTCGCCCTCAAGACCGCTCGCATCGCCAGTAAAGTCATCAAGCTTGGACTGCGCTTTCAGCGCGCACGCCGCGGTCTTGGTCGCTAGGCTTCCGACCATGCGAAAAGTGATTTCTATAATCATCGCTGCTGGAATTTTGGTTTCTGCTTCGTCCGCGAATGCAGCGGACTGCGACTGGGTTTTCCTCCATTGCGCTGGCTCAAACCAACCAATTGGAAAAGAGCCATCCGGCTATGCGGTAAACATCTACATTAAGAGGGAGGGATCTGCGCTTTCGCTAAGCCGGAACGGCGACGAATTTTTTTCCTATTCCTCGCGTTGGCACCGGGGTCGTGTTGGGGTCGTGGCGCTTCGCAGATAAAGTGGACGACCCTACCTTTTTGATGTACCGCGAATTTACGCCCGGGAATATGAGTTTAAGTAGCGTGGCCGAAATTCACGGCAAGATCGCTTCCGCATTCCGTTTGGCCTGCCGTGAAATAAGCAACCCGTTTATGAAATAATAAAATATCCTACGGCGCCTTGCTTTAGCGCACCAACGGCCCGTCAGCGGTAGCTAGTCGACCCCGATCCACTTCATCGCGGGTATCGGGCAGGTATTCCTGGCTCGTTGGAAAAACAATCTGGACGCGGACCGTCGTCGAATACTTGTCGAAGCCAAGAAGCATCACTCCGCCTCGGCATCGAAGGGCTGAGGCTCAGGTCGTTCAGGATCTTCGACGCCCATTGCCTCATCAACAGCAATCATGAACGCCCTGCTCTAAACCCTGACGAAGCCCTAATTACGAAACGCACTAATATTAAGAGTTATCGCACACAAGATCTCTTTAAATGGATTGTTTTCCATGATATTTTCATTGATGGATAAAAAATTATTTATACAGGGGGGTTAAGTGTTTTGGAAATATTTGGCGCATCACTTCATGAACTGCCGTGGTTTCTTGCCTATATGGGAACAGCTATAGCTTTGGTTTTGGTTTATGTGGTCATTTACATGTGGGTTACACCACATGATGAAATAGGTCTGATCCGGGAGAATAATGCAGCTGCTGCAATAGCCTTCGGGGGCAGTTTAATTGGTTTCTGTTTGCCGCTTGCCAGTGCAATCGCGAATTCGGCCTCGTTGATGGATTGCGTGATATGGGGGGGCGTTGCCTTGGTTGTCCAAATTGCTATCTTTTTTGTTGTGCGTCTTCCGGTTTCAAAAATCTCAGAACGAATTGAAAAAAATGAAATTTCCAGTGGTCTCTGGCTGGGTTCCGCATCAATTGCGGGTGGTATTTTAAACGCTGCATCGATGACAAATTAAATTGGTTGGAGAAAATTAAGATGAAACGCCGAAATACGCTTTCTGTCGGTTTAATGATGGGCGCGAGCTTGCTTGTCTTGAGCGCCTGTGGTGAGCCACAGGTTAAAGCCTCTGTCTATGAAAGTGTAGAGCAATGTAAGGGAGACCGTTTGGGGGATCCTGATAAGTGCGAAAGCAACTTCAATGAGGCGAAAGCCCAGCATGCTGCCGTAGCGCCAAAATATGCAAAGAAAGAAGACTGTGCTGCTGATTTTGGAGTGGAAAAATGTGAAAGAGCGCCCTACCGAACATCCTCTGGCGGTTCTATATTTATGCCGGTAATGGCGGGCTACATGATGGGGTCTCTTATTAGAGGAGGGCGGTCAGGATTTGGGTCGCAGCCTCTATACCGATCTACGTCTAGCCCGGGCACATTCCGGACTGCGGACAATAAAAGTGCTGGTTCAGCGACAGGGCGTACCCAAGTTGCAAAATCAGCTACATCACGGCCTTCCATAAAATCCACAACGATGAAACGGGGCGGGTTTGGGTCTTCTGGGCGTCGCTTTGGGTCGGCGGCTACTTGATTAAACGTATCGCGATTATAGCTCTATTAGCTTCATGCAACGTATCTTTGTAAACGAACGACCGGACCTGATGCAGGCGGCCTCGGAACACGGTCTTGAATATAGTGCGAGTGACGGCATCACGGGCTGGGACGAAAGCGTCTATTACCAATTCAGTACTCACGAGATAGAGGAAGACCTAGAGGGGCCTACTGAAGAGCTAGAAGGCATGTGCATGGAGGTTGTTGACCGTGCGGTCAGGAATGAAAACGTTTTACAACGCCTCGAAATTCCAGAAATTTATTGGGCTTATATCGCTGACAGCTGGAGTAATGGTGACCGAAATCTCTACGGCAGAATGGATCTATCATACGACGGCAACGGGCCTGCAAAGCTTTTAGAATACAATGCCGATACACCAACCGCGCTTTATGAAACGGCGGTCTTCCAATGGGAGTGGTTTGAGCAAGCGACAGAGATGGGCTTGATCCCAGCAGGGGGCGATCAGTTAAATGATGTTCATGACAGTATCATCAAGGCCTTTCCCCTTTTGGGGATAGAAGGTGTGGCTCACTTCGCTTGCAATTATGATATCGAGGACGACAAGGGGACGCTTGAATACTTAAAAGAATGCGCACAAGATGCAGGGTTGAAAACATGCTTTCTTGACATGAAAGAAATCGGGTTAAATGAGCGCGGGCAACTGACTGACCTAGATGATCGGCCAATTCAAACCTTAGTCAAGTTGTATCCTTGGGAATGGATTATGGCGGAGGAGTTTGGTAAGAAAGTACCAGCGTGCGGCGCTCGATTTATTGAACCTTCATGGAAAGCAATTCTCTCTAATAAAGGTCTGATGCCTTTGTTATGGGGTATGTTTGAAGGTCACGCTAATTTGCTGCCAGCTTTTTTTGAGGACGACCCGGTGGCTGCTGAACTCGTGAGCACTGGAAACTACGTTCGCAAGCCAATGTTATCGCGCCAAGGGGCTAATGTTGAGATTATTACTGGCGGTCAAACGCAGTACAAAAGTGATGGGCCGTATAGCGAAAATGCTCATATTATTCAAGGCTTTCAGCCCTTACCTGAATATGACGGACGTTTTCCTCTCGTCGGGTGTTGGATAATTGCGGGAAAATCGGCTGGATTGTGTATCCGAGAGGATAAAACACTAGTCACCAGCACAGACTCTCGTTTTGTTCCTCATATCATCCTAGATTAAATACCGTAGCGCATAAGAGGAATAAAATGACAATGAGCGTCAAAGATAATTCAGTGAGTAATATTCGAGGATTAATGCCGGGTAAATACGGTATTGAGCTAGTCTTAGACTTACACAACTGCGATATTAAAAAATTTACTCGCTCCAGCATTTCCATGTATTTCGAACGTCTATGTGTGCTAATTGATATGCAACGTGAAGACCTGCATTTTTGGGATGATGAAGGCCTTTCAGAAGAAGACAAGCAAACGTCCCCTCACACCCAAGGGACATCAGCGGTGCAGTTTATTCTCACCAGCTCAATTGTTATCCACACACTGGATCAACTTAGGGCCGTATATATTAATATATTTTCCTGCAAAGAGTATGACCCCAATGTTGCAGAGAAATTTTCAGTTGAATGGTTTGATGCCAAGGCATGTTCCGCTAGAGTTTTAGATCGAGTTTAAATTATGTCCCTGCGATTGACTGAACGACGCATTTCAATTCCTGCAGTTTCTGATCATCTAAATATGATCGCACAAATCCAAAATTCTATTAGTCTTCATTTAGATGACGGAATAATCCCCGTTCGTTTTGCTATCACTAGTATGGATGAAAATAATTATCAGTGTGAATTTGGAATGCTGAGTGGTGTGGATGCGCCGACTGCTAACAGACTAGAATCTATCTTTCGATTTCAGCCCCGAAAGTTCGAACGCACGGATGAGTTTAATGCGGTATTTTTAGTTCCAACGGGAATAGGTTCCGAAATCGGGGGCCACGCCGGAGACGCCACGCCGACGGCACGTGTATTGGCCGAAGCGTGCGATCGATTGATCACTCATCCAAATGTCGTGAATGCATCAGATTTAAACGAAATACCAGAAAATGCTCTTTACGTAGAGGGTAGCGCCATAACGCGTATGATGATGGGGACTGCCGCTCTGCAACAGGTGCGGTCAAACCGTGTGCTAGTTATCATTGATGACCATGAAATTGAGATGTTTGCGAACGATACTCTTAATGCGGTGAGTGCTGCACGTGCGACCTATGGTTTCAATTGCCCCAAAGTCGTGAAACTTAATCCTCCGCTCCACATGACAGCTGAATTTGCGAAATCAGGGCGGGCTGCGGGTAAGGTTAAAGGGATCGACCGCATTCGTGCTGTGTTGGATGAAAACAAGGGGGCGTATGACGCCGTCGCAATCGCATCAGTTATCGAGTGTGAAGACGAATACCACGAACAATATTTCCACTGTGATGGTCAAATGGTCAATCCATGGGGCGGCGTGGAAGCGATGCTTACACATACAGTGTCGATGCTTTATGAAATTCCAACAGCACATTCTCCAATGCTTGAAAGTCATAAGGTCGCTAATTTTGATCTCGGGATCGTTGATCCACGCCTTGCTGCAGAAGCGGTTTCACTAACATTTGTTCAATGTATGTTTAAGGGTTTGCAACGCAGCCCCCGTATTATTACCGATCCGAATGCGATGCAGGCAGTAGGGTTGTTGACCGCGGCAGATGTATCTTGCCTTGTAATTCCGGATAAATGCGTTGGGCTTCCTACTTTAGCGGCACTCGACCAACGTATCCCAGTCATAGCTGTGCGTGAAAACACAAACTTGATGGCAAATGACCTAACCCTTCTCCCTTGGGAAGAAGGCCAATTACACATAGTGGATAACTACTGGGAAGCCGTTGGCGTGATGACCGCAATAAAAGCTGGCATCACGCCAAATTCACTTCGCCGCCCCTTAAGCGCTACGAGAGTCGAAGATAAAAAAGTAGAATAACTTGCATATTGGTATTCCGCACACACGATGCACTGGGTGGTGCATTCCGTATGACAATCAGGAGTTTAAGGTCTCGAACCGTTTACTAAGTCATGCGAAGGCGATGAGGCTCTAACCGACTGGCAGGTAACAGTTTTAAAAGTCGCCAAGACCACGGGTTAAGTAGCTAGGTACCCTCTCTGTGTCGTAGAATTTAATATTAATGCTAGCACCCGATCTTAATTCTTTATCTACAATACCGACCGCCCGCCGGATTGCCGCGGCACACCGAGCAGGTGAACCGCTGCAGGATGCAGTCAACGCCGGGTCGCCCGTCGTCCAGCCACTCGGACGGTATGATTTCATCCCAGCGTCCGCATTGCTGGCAATGCAGGCCAAGCGTCATGCCGAACTCGGCAAGGCCGGAGATGGCACTGATGGTGATAGGTCGTTTGGAGGTCATTGGGGCAGTTTAAGCGACCACGGAAAGGGCCAACCAATCAGCTTGTGTTTACTGAAGTGCCTCGACCAGTTCGACGCATCGATGACGCGCTAAGAAATGGCACGGAATTTACTGACGGCGCTTCAGAAAGCGGGGTTTAAGACCCCCGCCCGTCGAGTGGGTGCTAAATGCTTACGCGCAAGAAAACACAACCGATCGCGCATCTTCTAGGGGTTAATCGCCCAACCTTCCCCGCGTGAACAGCGAAAAGTTAAGGCGATGCGTTTGCGCGGGTAAGTTGCGTCTTGATGGCGCTAACGACCTTGTCCGATGTTGGCGAGGTTATGGATGAAAACCACCCGACCAATTCGCCGTCTGGAGAGATTAGGTACTTGTGGAAGTTCCAGCGCGGCTTCGACAGTGGGCCAAAATGGGTGGCCGCCCATTTGTAAAACGGATGCGCCTCTGTGCCTCGCACATGAACCTTTTCAGTCATCGGGAAATCGATTCCGTAATTAACTTCACAGAATTTTTTGATCTCGCCCTCAGTGCCCGGCTCCTGCCCTCCAAAATCGTTTGAAGGCACCGCTAAAACCACGAGTCCTTTGTCTCGGAAGCGCACCCAAAGATCAGCGAGCTCGGCATATTGTGGCGTAAAACCGCATTGAGATGCCGAGTTCACCACGAGCACGACGTTACCCGCGAATTGCGCGAGAGGTAGTGGATCGCCCTCTATTGCTATGAAGCTGAAGTCGTGGGCGTTACGCACATCGGTCTCCGCCGCCTGAACAGAGCCGGAAAACAACGCATATAAGGCAATGAACCAAATTCGACATGGAGAAGCGTAGGCTCGCATATGGTTTGCTCGGAATTGCACTGAAACGAGAATCAATCGTAGGCAGATCATGCCACCATCCTAACGCACCCAGATGTTCTTTTGAAGTTTCAGACCTCATCGTAAAATTGGGGCAAAAGGAGCATCAGAATGGCAACAGAGGTAACAACATATCCTCCCATTGAAGATGGGTGGGTGGTCGCAGAGGCCCCTAATATCTTTTTAGCGCACCAACGGCCCGACACATTCCTTTTCAGCTTTGCCGATTTTGACCGCGACCAAACCGTGCAATGGGCCGTAATGACCGGCGATCAATTCTTTTAGCGCCGCCTTGATCTTTTCAGCGAACGGCTCTGTGATTAGCTCGTACAACCGCACGTCTTCCACGTCAACGAATTCCCGCTTGTAACGAAGGGAGACAATGTAAATCCAAATTGTACGGGTTGAGCCGGGACAAACTGGGATTTTGCGGGCATTCAAAGCTGACAGAAAAGCCCTGATGACCGACGTTTTTCGCCTCATGGGCAGTTACGGGTTCATCCCTAATACTGACTATGGATCAGGAGGTTGGGAGTTTTAATCTTTCCGGGCGCGCCAAGGTTTTCCGGATATCGTTTTCGTCGCCCGCTGCTTAGTCAGGCCGTTTGGGGTGAGGCGGCATCTCCGCTGGCTCAATGATGTGGCCTCGCCTGTTCCAACAACCCTTCATCGGAATTCCCGCGCTGCGCCGCGCTGTTTTGAATTCCGGGTGGTTTTATTGAATAGTAGGCAAGAGCAGTGCCCCTGCATGGGTTTCCATTGGGGAAAATCATGGTGTCAGGCTCTCCGAAAAACTGGGGCAGTATAGGTTCAGAACTGAAATTGTTGGGTTGGATATGACGAAAAAACCGCATCACGATCACGACCACGGTCATGCTCACACGCTCCTGCCGTCAGAACCGGCGTTGCGTGCCAAGGCGCTCGAGACACTTCTTGTGGGGAAAGGTCTTGTCGACCCGGCCGCGGTGGATGCGCTCATCGATACGTTCTCCAATGACATTGGCCCGCAGAACGGGGCGCGCGTTGTCGCCCGTTCCTGGAGCGACCCGGCCTATCGTGAGCGTCTGCTGGCGGATGCGACGGCGGCGATCACCGAGCTTGGTTACTCGGGCATGCAGGGCGAGCATATGGTGGCGGTCGAGAATTCGGACCAGGTCCACAACGTTGTCGTGTGTACGCTTTGCTCCTGCTATCCGTGCCGGTCCTGGGCCTGCCACCGGTCTGGTTCAAGTCGCCGGAGTATCGCGCCCGTGTGGTTCGCGAGCCCCGCGCGGTTCTCACGGAGTTTGGGCTCGATCTTGCCGACGAAATTGAGATACGTGTCTGGGATTCAACCGCGGAAATTCGTTACCTCGTTGTCCCGCAGCGTCCCACCGGGTCTGATCCCCTGGATGAAACCGACCTGGCCGATCTGGTCACCCGTGATTCGATGATCGGAACCGGTTTTGCATTGAACCCGGAGGCTAAGTGATGGACAGCGTTCATGATCTTGGCGGTGTGGAAGGCTTTGGGCCGATTCCAACAGAGACCGATGAACCGGTTTTCCATGAAGCCTGGGAGGGCCGGGTGCTGGGGTTACGGTTTCTCATGGGGTTCTGGGGACGCTGGAACATCGACGGCAACCGGCATTCCCTCGAGCAGCTCCCGCCTGGCGATTATCTGACCATGAGCTATTACGAGAAATGGGCCGCCGGCGTGGTGAACCTTTCTGTTGAAAAGGGATTGATCACCCGGGACGAGGTTCAGGCCGGACGTCGCGACCCGGATACAGAACCCGTGACCCCACCGGTGGATGCGGCGGGGGTTATCGCGTTTTTGCCCAAGGGTCGCCCGGCAAATCGTGAGATCGACGCGGCGCCGGCTTTTGCGCCCGGCGATAAGGTTCGCACGGCCCGAC